>NZ_JAHLDU010000003.1 GCF_018861905.1 Clostridium sp. DSM 17811 | reverse complement strand
GTGCGTATACAGGACTTACCTTTCTAAATATTAAAACTATAGCAACTATTAAACCAAATATTGCTCCACTCCAATTAATCACAGCCATTTTACTTCCCCCTTATTGTATAACGTTTTCATAACTTCTATATTAATAATAGTATTTTAATAAAGCAATTAATATTGGTTATTTAACATTTTTTATTGTTCATTTGCACAATAGTCCTTATATCTCGAATTAATAATGTAAAAATTAAACGCCTAACTTAATTATTTAAGTTAGGCGTCTTATTTATAATACTTGCAATATTTCTTTTTATAGATATTAATATTTTATAGTAGTTATTCCTAACGTCTTAATAATACCTGTCGCAATTGCCTTAGCTAATGTATTCTGATAATCATCACTTGCTAATAATTTTTCTTCTGTAGGATTAGTTACAAATGAAGTTTCTACAAGTATAGCTGTAGCGCTACTATTTCTAAAAACATAATCATTGGCAGTTTTAATTCCTCTATCTGCTTTTCCAGTTGCTTTGATTAATTCAGTTTGAACGTTCTGTGCTAGTTCTGATCCAGCTGAATTTCCAGCATAATAAAAGGTTTCAATACCATGTGCCGCTGGAATATCGGAAGCATTTGCATGTATGGCTACAAAATAATCTGGTTTAGCCTTATTAGAAATATCACACCTTAATTGAAGATTTTTCACTTGATTATCCTTATTATCAGTATACGCTATATCGTCAGTTGTTCTTGTATATACAACGTCAACGTTATTCTTAATTAATATCTCCCCCACCTTTAAAGTAATTGCTAGGGTTACATCCTTCTCCTGAACACCTGTTGGTCCTATTGCACCCGGGTCATATTCCCCATGCCCTGCATCTAACACTATTTTATACTCTGCCGTAGTGGTTGCCGCCTTCACAGTAATAATAGCTTTCACATTGGTAGTTATTCCATTCACAGTTCCATAATAGGTAGTGATACCTACCATACTTGTAGTAACTGCTTTAAGCCATACTACACTAACAGTTTGTTTTGAACCATTGCTCATAATTGCGGTTACAGTTTTGGGTAATGAATATGTGTCTCCAACTGTTAAACTACCGGTAATATCTAGTACTGAAGATATCTTTAAAGTATTATCATAAGTGGTATCAGTATTTGCAAAGCCAGCATAAGTCATCAATCCATTCGCTATAGCCTTTGCAGCATTATTTTGATACTGCTCACTACTTAATAATACCCCCTCTCCTGGATTGGTAAGGAATCCTAATTCTGTAACTATGGTAGGACAGCTTGTCTTACTTAATATTGCAAAGTTACTATCACTGCCTGCTACTTTTATGCCCCTATCATTAGCTTGTGTTGCTTTTATTAGTTCAGCTTGCACTGAGGTTGCAATCGCTTTATTCTTACTATCATCAGCTGCATAATATGTTTCAATTCCATTTACAGTGTTTGTTGTATATGAATTAGTATTAATACTTAAAAACACATCTGCTTTTGCGTTCTTAGCAATTAAAGCTTTTGCATCATCCTCACCACCCTGAGTCCATGATACTGCATCAGTACTTCTTGTATATACTACATTAAAGCCTCTTGCTTTTAATATATTACCGAGTTTCAGCGCTGTGCTTAGATTTATATCCTTAGCTTTAACACCGTTCGCATCAGTAATTACTTTATAGTACTGACCTGGATCAATGCACACAGTGAACCCACTTGCGTTTGCAGGTGCACTTTTAGTAGTAAAATCCATTCTAACTTCACTTGGAAGGAATTTGCCATCAGAAGATTTAACCTGGTTTGTCACAATCAATGTATATGTCTTATTATATTCATAACTATTTACTGGCTGAACTACTATATTTTTATCGCCACTGCCTAAACTAACCTTAATCTCCATGTAAACATTTTCATTAGAAAGCACCTTAATATTTGTGTTGTTCACAGTGCTTGCATCTAAAGCTTTATTAAAACTCACTGTCCAAGGTTTACTTACTGCCACATCTTTTTTAGAATCCATACTAGTAAATGTACTAGCCTTTACTATTGTTTGCATAGGTATACAAACAATTAAAGCTAAAATCATAATTACAAATGTTTTCAAAATCTGTTTCATATAGTTCCTCCTAAATATTTCCATTTTAAAGTAAATTGAATAGTAACCTCCCTTTTTTGTCTTGGTTATTACCACATCCAGATATAGTAATTCTTTTTATTATAAATAGCCCTCATTATATACTGGTTTAAGAATAATTAAATTATACTCTCAGTTGTAAGGTTATGCAAATATAGGTTATGATAACATATATTACATTAATATGTAATATAAGCACTAACGAATCTTTTTTAATTTTAGAACAAATGTCTTGAATTTCAAAATTGCATAAGATAAAATACATATAAGTAAATGATTACATAACATTGAAAATTAAACTATAATGTATAAATGTTGAATAAAAATTATTATAAAGTAGCATTAATATTAAAGGCACTCTTATATCAGAGATGACAACAATGAAAACGTTTTATCTAGCAAAAGATTTTCTCTCTTGGTACAAAAATACAAACATGATTCCATAAGTTTTAGGTACAACCTTAACTTAAGAATAAATAAAAAAATACGGAGGAATTATTTATGAAAAGAATGAGATCATTATCAGGAGTTTTCCTATCACTATCCATGGTGTGCAGCTTAGCATTTTACCCTGTTAGCCAATCATTTGCAGTAACACCCGCTACTGTTACAGTTAAAGACTTTAATAGCTTACAAACCGCTATTGCATCGGCAACTACTGGTGAAACAATACAAATTGCAGCAAATACGCTTGACTGTACAAGTCAGATTGTACTTGATAAATTAGCTTCTGGTATTACTATCCAAGCTGCAGCTGGTTACACTCCAGTACTTGACTTTACAACTTTCAAAGAAGCATCAAAGAAATTAAGTCCAAAAACAACAGGTGATGCATATACAGGCTTTAGAATCACTGGCGGTAGCTACACAATAAAAGGACTAATAATCCAAAAAGCATATGACAACGGTATGCTCATAAAGCCATATTATAATGCCAGTGTAAAACCAACTGTGGCAAATGCTGGAAAGCCTGATAACAATTCAATTGTTAACTGCGTATTCCGTTACAATGGAGATGCAGGTCTTCAGATTTCAGGTAGTGAATCACTTGAATCAGCAGGAGTTAGTGTACGTCCAAACAACACTCACGTAACTGGGTGTGTATCTTACAGAAACTTTGACATACTTACAACTGGCGGAAATGCGGACGGATTTGCAGCAAAACTTTACCTTGGAACAGGTACTGTATTCTCATACTGTGTATCTGCTGAAAACTCTGATGACGCTTGGGACAGCTTTGCTATAGGTAGCAGTGACGTAACTTATCAATACTGCGTAGCATATCACTGTGGTGATGCTACAGTATTCAGTGGAGCATATGACAAAGCACAAGGACTTCCCGTGGATACAAATATGACGGTAGGTACTTGCAAAGGTAACGGTAATGGCTTTAAGATGGGATCAGGTTCATCAAAATATGGTGCACAGACAAATGGTGTTAAAAATCTTACTAACTGTTTAGCAGTAGACAATATGTCAAAGGGCTTTGATGAAAATAATGGTACTGGCACAATAAACCTTACAAATGGTATGGGTTTAGGTAATGTAAGTGGAGATTATGTACTTGACCTTATGAAAGCTGGTACATTCATAAATGCACAGGCATTCTCCTCAAAGAGCCTAAAAGCTCCTAGTGGTGGAAATATCACAATTGCAAGCACAGCAAATCAGACAGCTATTAGATCAGAAGTTAATAGTGCTATGGCAAAAATGAGACAAGAACTTACTTCAAACAAAATCCCAACACAAATGAACTTTAGCTTCTGGAAATAGTTACTACAATAGAAAATGAGTAGCCCCTGAATATTCTCAAGGGCTACTCATTTTTACTTCCATTTATACTTAGCTATTATTAAATTATTCTTATTTTAGCTTTTCACTGCCAAACAATAATTTACATTATCAAATGCTGTTATAGGATGCTCTGGATTTAATTTATTATATTTTTTGAAATACTGCTCTGTTATTTCATTTGGTGTCAAATGCTCATGAATCAAGAAATTACTATCAGCTAATAAATTTTTAAGCTCTGAATAGGAATAGCTTGCAAGCATTTTCTCATTAGCCCCACTAGCCAGTGCTACTTGTTTTTTTGTTCGTTCTCCTGCTTTCGTGGTATATGAATCCTCATCTGGATAATCAAAAATAATAACACTACCTTTTGGCACAATACATGAAATAGTGTTGAGTGTTTCAGCAAAAGTCCTCTTAGACAAATAGTAGCTTATCCCAAGCAAACTGCAAAAACTGATTTTACTTTGATCAAATTCAAGGCAAGCAATTAAATTGCTTTCCCAGTTGTTTTCTGTAAAATCAACTGATACGTAGTGCAGATTGGTAGGTTTTTCTGATAATACTGATTGAATACGCTTTTGTTTGTCAGAACCAGTGGCCGGATGGTCAAGTTCAAAAATTTGAATGGTTGATGCCCAATCAGGCTGACGATATGCAAATGTATCATAACCGGCAGCGAAAATTACATATTGTTTTGCGCCACCTCTCACAGCATTTTGAAGTGCTTTTTCCGCAAATGCTGATCTACCAAGTGGTGTTGGAGATAACTGATTATCTACAATCCAATGTAGTGCTTCTTTCTGTGTACCATCAAATGATGGATTAAAAAAATTGATTCCTTTTGACATATTACTTGAAATTTGTTCGTATTCGTTCTCAGTTAAAATGTCTTTTGCCAAATAATCATCAAATACTTTATCTGTATTTTGCAGTGAATGATATGCCCTTGAAAATGCGCTTATCAATGCGGTCATGCTTTTTTGCTCCATAAAATTATCACCTCTAATAATTAATACCACTTCATTATCAACAGTACAAGGCTTGAAATTTTCCTTGTTTTGTGGTATAATGGAGGCTTAAAATATAAAAGTTTACAAAATAGTCATATTTATAGAACAACTTTTCTAATTCAATAGCATAACAAAGTACTGTTTATATTTTTCTCATAACAATAGAAAGGAATGTCTCTCCAAGGAAAATATACCTGCCCCACTTTTTTATAACCAAAATTCTCATATAATTTAAGTGCTGTTTCATTTCCACTATAAGCATCCAATCTAATACATGAATAGTTATTTTTAGTAGCTACCTCTTCAATAAACTTTAACATTTTTTTTGCAATACCCATTCCCTGAGATTCCGGATGAACAGACAATCTATGAATAACTAATACCTTTATACCATCAGTAAACCAGTTTATTTGACTGTATTCTGGAGCTTGTTCTTCATTTATTGCCACATATGCTATATACTTGCCATTATCCTTTAAAACGTAACAATGCTCACTCTTAATATCATTTTCAATAATATCCGAATTTGGATAAAATTTATTCCACTGATATATGCTTTGACTCTCCATATGTTTTATACAGTTAGAAATTATATCAAGAATGCCTGATAGGTCTTGTTTCTTCCCCTTAATAATATCCATCTCTTTTTCCCCTTTAAAAAGATTTTAATAAATTCGCACTTTCTTGCATAGTCGATATATCTCTGTTATTCTTTCCCCCTACATTCATTAATTAAATATTCATTTTTCCATTATAGACATAACCTGTCTATTTGAATTAACTATACCGTTACCTTGTTCCAAGTCCTGCTACCGGTATAATAACTTTTTTGATTTTCATATAATATATCTAAGGATAATATTAATCGTTAATCAATTTCTGGATTTCATTCAATAAAACAGGGAAATCAGTATATCCATCACGAGCAATAAAATGCTTTCCTGATGAAAGAATAATAAGATTTGCATCTAACACTTTGGCTAATTTTTGTGTTGCTTCGGTTGGGACAATATCATCATCTGTTGCAGTAATAACAATTCTTGATGAAATTAGACTTTTTATTCTTGCAATGTCAAGTGATCCATCTACAAATTCTTGGAGGCCTTCTGTTTGTTCATCCATCGGGTTTTCATTTATGAAACCTGAAACAAGTATTGCACCTTTGATTTTTATGTTTTTTTCGAGAATATAGCGCAGTATCGTAACACATCCAAGACTATGACCGATAAATATCGTATTTTCATCAATATCCAAAACATTTTTACGAAGATGTTTAAGCCAAGGTTCAAGGTGTGGATCCCCGGAATCAGGCATATTGAAAATATCAATTTTAATAGGACTATTTTTAAACTGTTCTTTCAGCCAGGGAAACCATTCTGCCTGGCTGGAAGATGTATAACCATGAATAGCATAGATATTAGTACTTTTCATTTTATTATTTCTCCTAATCTTTAAATTTATAACCAGCTTACAATATTTTCAGAGATATCATTTCTCTTAGATTTTAAATCTTTTCTACTGGAATACCCAACAGATATAACAGCCATTAACTGCAAGTCCTCTGAAACTCCTAATAATTCTCGTACCTTATCTTCATTCTTTAATATTTCTCCAATCCAGCAAGTCCCTAAACCAAGTTCATGTGCAGCAAGTAGCATATTTTGTATTGCTGCCCCTATTGATTGAGAATGTTTCAAGTAAATGTTTGGAATTTTATCATCTAAAGATTTGGTATCTAGAAAGACTGCTATCAAACAAGGGGTGTTTTCCACCCAATTATGGTATACAGTAAGTGAAGATATTTTTTTTATCATTTCTTTATTATTAATTACTACAGAGAACCTCCAAGGTTGCATATTGTTACCAGATGGAGCCCAATTAGCTGCAGTTAATATTTGTATAACAGCATCTTTACTTACTTCTTTTGAATTATATGTCCGAACACTTCTACGATCTAATATACATGACATCACTGAATCCATTTTAACACTCCCTTTATGCAATATTTATATTAGATTGAATATTTTAAAATATGGTTGCTTTAAAGCATACTATCCCATTACTAAAACCCTTGATAAGATTTCCTTCTTGTTTTAAAAAAACTGATTTATCACCATAAACAGGATAAATATATTTTACTTCTATTTTATTTGTTTTAGTTGTGTTACAAAGTTCTTTCAAAATAAATAGCCCTTGTACAACAGGATTCTCAGTAAGATGAATAGAATTTGTATCTCCTGTTAGATGACTAAAATCTGCAATTTCTTCTTTTGAAAAATTATGCCATAGAGTCTCTTTCTCTTGAATCGTTTCTGTTTGAACAGATTCTTTAACAGTTACATTCATCATTAAATATACAGTTAATGTTTCTGCAATTTCATTTTCAATATATCCGCTACAGCTTGCTATACAAAGTTTTTCATTGCTTTTCAAAACCTCACTTCTATAAGTTTCTTCATCTAATTTTGGTTTGAAACGTTTATATTTTACTTTAGCAATAAATGCACCTTCATAAAAAAAATCTTCTGTTGTAGAAAACGCTCTAAATAAATCTATCATTATTATTCCATCCCCATTTAACTAAATTTGTTTTATACGATTTACAATAATCGATAATATTTAATTATTGTAAATCAAAGCATTTGTTTAATTATACTATAATTACAATAAATAAGCATATGGTCAAAAATGATGAATTAAATTCCAAAGATATTTTTTTTTTAACTTCATGCCAATAAAATCAAGTCTAAATCTGCCATTATTGTTTTTAAATTTTTATTAATATTCTTCATTAATTTCTTAACCCACTGATATACTTGCTCGTAGGATACGTTGTAAACATCAGCAGTTTGCTTATAGTCGTTATTTTGAGCAATACAATAATATACAATTTCAATTCTTTCTTTCAAAGAAGTACCTCTTCTATTTGTCATAGATTGGCTCATTCCCTTCGTTGTTGCCTTTATTTCTCTATGACTATTATACTTGTTTGTCCATCTTTGCAGTACCGATATGTTTGATATTTTATATCTTAGTGTAGGTTTTGTCGTAAATGTTGTCGGTACCCCTACACGAAATGTTTCTGTACTAAGTATTTACAAGTAAAACCTATTTTGTTTTTCATTAACTTAATAAAATCTTAATATATGCTTAAGAAAATCTTTATATTTGAAGTGTAGTATAGATACTACGAGGACGAAATATACGTACACGAAGTAATTTGATAGGCGGTTGAATAAATTTTAAGCACTAGTACCATTCAATAAAATACTAAAAATAAATCTCAAAGTAATCAATATATTATTAATATAAAATAAGGGGATGTATAGAAATGAAAAGAGTATTATTTATAAATGTGTTTGGTGAAGGACATATAAACCCAACTATAGGTCTAGTTAAAGAATTAATGAATAGAGGAAAAAAAGTTACGTATATTGCGGGTGAAGAGTTTAGAGAGAAAATAGAAAAGGCAGGAGCTACGTTTATAGGGCATAAAACTATGGAATTCCCTAAAACCTTCGGTCCCCCAAATGGTGAAGCACCATTTAAGATGCCAGAAAATGTCGAAGCACCGTTTAAAATGCTTGATACGTTAAAAGAAATGATTGAAGAAATAATTGAAGCTGCACTTAATTCCAGTGAACAATATGATTATATTATATACGATTCAATGTTTTTTATAGGTAACGAATTAGGTAGAATATTAAAAGTGCCTGCTATTTGTTCTGTTACTACTTTTGCAATGAATGAAAATACAAAAATTTTGGGTGAAGAAACCAAGGAGATGGGTTCTAAAATACAGGAATTTTCAAATAGTCCACTATACAAAGAGTTTTTTGCACATCTACAAGGAAAATATGGAATAAAATTACCTGATTTATCTACTATATTTAATGGATCTGGGATGATCAATATTGTTTATACTTCTAAGTATTTTCAAATTCATGGAGAACGTTTCGATGAGAGGTATAAATTCATTGGTCCATCAATAGCAGATAGAAATGAGGATATGGATTTTTCTTTAGAAAATAATAATAAAAAGAAACTTATTTATATATCTTTAGGTACTATATTTAATAATTCTATTAATTTTTATGAAAGCTGCTTTAAAGCTTTTGGTAATATGGATGCAAAGATTATTATGTCTGTAGGTAACAACACAGATATTAGTGCTTTTAAATCTATTCCATCAAATTTTATAGTTCGTAATTATGTACCTCAACTTAAGGTTTTAAAACAAGCAGATGTGTTTATTACCCATGGTGGTATGAATAGTACAAGTGAAGGGCTGTATTATGATGTTCCATTGGTTCTTATTCCTCAAACAATTGACCAACCTGCTGTGGCTAATAGAGTAGCGCAGCTTGGTGCAGGCATTGTTATTGATAAAGATAAAGTTACTCCTGAGATATTGAAGCAGTCAGTAGTTAAGATTCTTACTGGCGATAATTTTAAAATGAACAGTGAAAAAATCGGAAAATCACTCAGAGAAGCTGGAGGGTATAAAAAAGGTGTTGATGAAATACTTAATTTATGTGACATACATGAAGAAGTAGCTGCTGGTAATGAAAAATAAATTTTAATTGAAACAGGTAGAACTATTCGTAGTAAAATGTTTTCTAAAATTGAAGATTTTTCGCAAAGTGAGTTTGATAAGCTTGGTACAGCTACCCTTATAACAAGGACTACAAATGATGTCACTCAGGTTCAGACAGTAACCGTAATGGTTTTTTCAACTCTGCTTTTTGCTCCACTAACTGCGCTAGGCGGTATTATTATGGCTTTACAAGAAGAAAGTTCTTTAACTTGGATTTTTGCAGCGATAATCCCCATACTAGCAATTATTATTATTCTGATTCTTAAGGCCTCGTTACCACTATCTAAAAAAATGCAAATAAGAATAGATAAATTGAATCTAGTGCTTCGTGAATCTCTTATTGGTATTAGAGTAGTACGTGCATTTAAATGAAGTATTAGCAATGGAACCTGAAATTACAGATCCAGAGAATACAAAATTGGCTAATAAGAAAAGTGGTTATGTTGAGTTTAAAAACATAAGCTTTAGATATCCGGGTTCGGATCTACCTGCAATTAGCCACATAAACTTTAGCGTAAAACCTGGCGAAACAACAGCTATAATTGGTGGTACAGGTTCAGGTAAATCTACCCTTGTTAGAGAACCTGAAATATACATCTTTGATGATAGTTTTTCAGCTCTTGATTTTAAAACTGACGCAAGACTACGTGGGGCACTCAAAATAGAAACATCTAAAGCTACAGTACTTATTGTTGCTCAGAGGGTTGCAACTGTTATGGCTGCAGATAGAATAATAGTACTATAATGGAAAATATCTCCTATGGTAGAGCTGGAGCAACAGAGGAAGAAACTATGCAAGCTGCAAGAGCTGCTCATGCACATCACTTTATTAAGACTCTTCCAGATGGATATAATACAATATTAAATGAAGAAGCTTCTAATATATCACAAGGTCAAAAACAGCTTCTTACTATAGCTCGCGCAATACTTGCAAATCCAACTATAATGATATTAGATGAAGCTACAAGTAGTGTCGATTCTAGAACAGAAGTGTATATACAAAGGGCTATGACAGAACTTATGCAAAATAGAACAAGTTTTGTAATTGCACATAGACTTTCTACAATTAAAGATGCAGAGCTAATTTTAGTTATGGATAAAGGAAGTATTATTGAGATGGGGAGTCATAATGAACTTCTTGCTAAAAATGGTTTCTATGCAGACCTTTATAATAGTCAATTTGCTGGTGCAAATTTAGACAACGAGGTTATATAATAAAAATTTAATATTTACCTAAGATATTCTTAATATCTATAATGTAAACTAAAATTATGAAATATTTAAATTCATAATTACATACAAATGGGAGGCAATCATGAAAAAGAAAATTATTGTTGGCGTTATAATAGTAGCACTTGTAGGTATTATTGCGGGGATCCAAATTTCTGCAAAAAATAAAAAAGAGATAACAAACGTAAAAAGCACAAAGGTTGAAATGGGCGATGTAAAGATGTACTTATCCACCACTGCTACAATAGAGTCTAAAAATAAAAAAAATTATATAGCTTCATCAACAGCTAAGATTTCTAGTGTTAAGGTAAAGGTTGGAGATAAGGTTAAAAAGGGTGATACACTTTTAACTTATGATACATCTGACCTTAGTAACCAAGTATCTTCTGCTCAAATAGGTTATGAAAATGCTTTATCTCAAAAAAAAGATGCGGTAGATAAAAATAGTGATGCGGATGTTACGGCTGGCACTCAAGCCGGTGCTCAAACAAATGCTAGCACTAGTAGTGCTGCAAGCCAAAATTCGCTATCAGATGAAAAAATAAAACAGCTTAACTATGCTATTGAAACTGCAAAAATAACGCTTGATTCAGCAAAGACCAAGCTAGCACAAAATTCATCCATTATTTCAGATATCGATGGAGTAGCAACAGCAGTAAATGTCGTGAATGGTCAAACTGGAAGCCAGGATACGGCATTAGTTGTGCAGGATATATCAGACTTAAAGGCGGTTGTTAAAGTCGGGAAATATGATGCTGCTAAAGTAGCCCTTGGACAAGATGCGACAATTATGAATAATGGAAAGAGCTATAAAGCTAAAGTTTCAAAAATTTATCCAACTGCAACAGTTAATACAACAGCTACAGGTGGGGATACAAACTTAACTGTAGAACTTGATGTACTAGAAGTAGCACCGCAATTAAAAGTAAACTTTGACTCAGATGTTGATATACTGCTTAACCAAGCATTAGGTGTTGTGAAAGTTCCTGCACAGGCAATACTAACTAACAAAGATGGCACAACTTACTTGTTTGCTGTGCGAGGCGGAAAGGCAGTTAAACAAATCGTAAAATTAGGAGTGCAATCAGATGCATTTATGGAAATTGTTAGTGGAGTAAAGGTAGGGAACAGTGTAATATTAAATCCAGGAAGTACCGTTACAGATGGCATAATGGTTAAAGAATCAGTAGTGACAGGAGGAAAATAATGATAGAAGTAAAGGATATATTAAAAAGATATATAACTGGAGACATTGATTTTACTGCACTTAAATCAGTAAGTCTTGAAATTAAAAAGGGCGAATTTACTGCAATAATGGGACCTTCAGGTTCCGGAAAATCAACTTTTATGAATATTTTAGGATGCTTAGACAGAATGGATGGTGGAACATATTTTTTAAATGACCAGGATGTTTCAAATCTTAACGATAATCAACTGGCATTAATAAGAAATAAAGAGATAGGTTTTGTATTTCAATCATTTAATCTACTTCCCAGGATATCGGTACTTCAAAACGTAGAACTTCCAATGCTATATGCAGGAGTATCACCAAAAGAAAGGAAACTACGAGCACTTAGTGCACTTGAAAAAGTTGGTCTTAGCGAGAGAGTAAAACACAGGCCTAATGAAATATCAGGTGGACAAAAGCAAAGAGTTGCAATTGCAAGAGCGATGGTTAACAATCCAGCGGTTATTATGGCAGATGAACCAACAGGTAACTTAGATACAAATTCATCGATTGAAATAATGAAAATATTTCAAAAATTAAATGCACAAGGTGCGACCATTGTAATGGTTACACATGAAGATGATATAGCGAAATGCGCAAAAAGAATCATAAGATTCCTAGATGGAAAGATAGTTGATGATTACGTTGTTTCGGAAAGGACAATATTATAGATAACATTATCGCATATAAATCTTTTAACGACATTTCAGAAGGAAAGTCTCCTACTTCTACAAGTGGGAGTTTAAATCTCCTTCTGAAATCATTAATATTGTAGCACAGCAGGTGATGATTTAACGATAGAATGGAGGACAGTTATGAATATTTTAGAGAGTTTTAAAATGGCTATTGCAAGTATTTTATCAAATAAAATGAGATCTCTTCTCACGATGCTGGGAATTATAATAGGAATAAGCTCAGTAATTACTATTATTTCTCTTGGTAATGGAGGAAAAAGTTACATTGGAGACGAATTTAGTAAAATGGGAGCAAATACAGTTACACTAAATGCGGATGCATCAAAAGTAGAGCAGACAAGTGATTATTTTACACTTGATGATGTAAATCAAATAAAAAGTAGAGTTGATACAGTTAAGTACATTTCTCCAACAGTATCGCAAAAGGGAACAGCAAGAACCGATACTAAAACTAATACAGCAAGTATTACAGGAGTTAACGTAGATTACTCAATGATAAGCAATGTAGAGATTGTCTACGGGAGGTTTTTTAATGATAGAGAAGTTGAAGAAGGTAAGTCTGTTGTAGTAATAGATCAAACTTCGGCAAAAGCATTATTTGGAACTGATGCTGCTGTGGGTAAATCATTTAGATTAGGACCTGTAGCGACAAGTAAAAGTGTCACAGTTATTGGTGTTTCAAAAGCAAGCAGTATGTTTTCTGGCGGTGGTGAAGGTGGTCCACCTAGCAGAGGTGGAGATAGTACACCAACACTTGCAACAGTACCAGTAACGTTTTTCCAAACACTATATCCAATGGATTCAAACATTTCAACGCTTAGCATAACACCCACGTCTCAAACAACAGCGGTGCAAACTGGAGATGAGGTTTTGAAGATTGTTCAAGCAAGGCACGACAACAAGAATGTAAATCTCTATAAGGCTACCAATTCAGCAAGTATGCTTGAGTCAATTAATCAAGTATTGGGAATCTTTACAACATTCCTTAGTGCTGTCGCAGCTATTTCTCTTTTAGTTGGAGGAATTGGAGTTATGAATATAATGCTTGTATCTGTAACTGAGAGAACTAAAGAAATAGGTATTAGAAAAGGAATTGGTGCTACCACCAAGGATATATTATACCAATTTCTAACTGAGTCTGTTATCTTATCGCTTATTGGAGGCCTTGTAGGCATGGCGTTTGGTATATTATCAGCTGAAATAATAGGATCGTTTGCGGGCATTAATCCTAGTGTTTCAATACTTGTTATTATAGAAGTAATATTATTCTCGTCAGTAATTGGTATATTCTTTGGGATTTATCCAGCAAGGAAAGCTGCAAAATTAAATCCTATAGATGCACTCCGATATGAATAAACCTTAGGGAGGAATTTTTATGTCCATAAAATTTAGACTCAGGGTTTCCTATATGGCAATGCTTATACTACCAATTATTTTATCACTTATGGTAGTTCCCATTATTGCAAGTTTTTATGTTAAAAATATTGATAAGGCATATGACATAAAATATGATGGGCACCCATTGCAAAGTACTATGTTTAAAGGCAATCCATTTAAAGATTTGATTAACAAAAATTCGCTAATACTAATGGGCATAGAAAAATCAATAGAAATAAATCCTGATATTCTTGAAAATACTAATTATTTATCAAATCTTGATAATAAATTAAAATTGACACATAGTGGAATTGTAGTACGGAAAAATGGAAATATAGCCTATTCTAGTGATTTCATTAGTAAAACTGCAATTAAAGAGAGTCTTCCAAAATTCGGTTATAATTATGAAAATGAAATGACACATAATCTTATGCTAAATAATCTTATGTTCTCAAAGCAGCATGACTTTTATTTTAAAGATAAAAGTGCAGGGAGTATTTTCATAATTACAGATGCAGGGGCAATGATTACAATTGCTAAAAGCTTTTTATTTGTATATATTATCGTTGTCATTTTAATAATGATGCTAATTAATGGGATACTTACATATTGGGTTTCTAAAAGAATTGTAACTCCACTAATTGCATTAAAAAATGCCTCGACTAAAATAAAGGAAGGAAATCTTGATTTTGAAGTTAAATCTAGTGCAAATGATGAAATTGGTGAGCTATACAAGGAGTTTGAAGATATGAGGTGCAGGCTTAAGGAATCAGTTGTGTTGCAGCTTCAGTATGAGGATAACAGAAAAGAACTCATCTCAAATATTTCACATGACTTAAAGACTCCAGTAACTGCAATTAAAGGATATGTTGAGGGAATTAAAGATGGTGTAGCAGATACACCTGAGAAAATGGAAAAATATATTAATACTATCCATAAAAAAACAAGAGACATTGACAAAATGATAGATGAATTGTTTCTATTTTCGAAACTTGATTTAAATAAACTGACCTTCGGTTTTGAGGAAGTTGATGTAAAAAGTTATTTAAGTGACATAATTGATGAGCTCAAATTTGACTTAGAGGAGAGCAATAGTGAAATTTTTTTAATTGGTGAGGTTGAAGATAAAACAGCAATCGTTGCTGATCGTGAAAAACTTAGAAGAGTAATAATAAATATAGTTCAAAACTCTGTAAAATATATGGATAAGGAAAATGGAAAAATACAAATAATACTTAAAGAATTGGGTGGGAGCGTGCAATTTGAAATCAAAGACAATGGCCGGGGAATATCAAAGGCTGCACTACCATTTATATTTGATAGATTTTATAGAGCTGACCCATCAAGAAACTCTCGAACAGGTGGAAATGGTCTTGGACTTGCAATTGCAAAAAGTATAATTGAGGGACATGATGGGCAAATATGGGCTCAAAGCACTGTTGGACTTGGAACTAGTATATTTTTTATAATTAAAAAGTACAGTATAGAAAGGTCGAAGTTAATATGAAAAAAGTATTAATAATAGAAGATGAACTCAGCATAGCAGAACTTGAAAGGGATTACCTTGAGATAAATGATTTCTCGGTTGATATTGAAGTTGATGGAGAATTAGGGCTTAAAGCTGCACTTAGTAAGAACTATAACCTCATCATACTTGATCTTATGCTTCCCCAAATTGATGGTTTTGAAATTTGCAGACAAATAAGAAGCGTAAAAGATGTTCCTATACTGATGGTTTCTGCTAGGAAAGAAGACATTGATAAAATTAGAGGGCTAGGACTCGGAGCAGATGATTATATGACAAAACCATTCAGTCCTGGAGAACTTGTTGCAAGAGTAAAGGCCCATATCTCAAGGTACGAAAGGCTAAAGGGAGAAAATAAAAATCAAGATGAGATAATTGAGATAAGAGGGCTTACCATTCACCGTACTTCTAGGCGTGTATATGTTAATGGAGTTGAAGTTATACTTACGGCAAAAGAATTTGATATTTTAACAATTTTGGCTTTAAGCCCAAATAAAGTATTTTCAAAAGATGATATATTTGATAAGGTATGGGGTATGGATTCGTTTGGTGATGTTGGTACTGTTACGGTCCATATACGAAAATTGAGGGAAAAAATAGAATCTGACCCATCAAACCCTGAATATATTGAAACAATATGGGGCGTTGGTTATAGATTTGCACTGTAAATTCAAATAAACTTTTATTAATGAACGTATTATTGTTATTTCTGATGCCATGATTTCAACTAGCCCTCTAATCGAGGGTCTTTTACCTTCTAATTTCGCCAATTTTGAAGTACTATATAACTCATCTAGTATTTTTCGCAATCTTGTTTCAGATTTTAGGTAGTCAAAATTTTTGTGCCACAATCACCCATTACGTTACAATACGTATCCTATTGCAGTTCCCTTGTTCCCGTCACTTTAGCTTTGCATAACAGTTTTAGCTCTACCCATTAACCTGACTGCCACTTTCAATCAGTGTGATTTGTATATTGAAAGCCTTGGACCTTTCCGGTTTTCAGTTGAACTCCACCGAAGTATATGTAATTCAACGACAGAACTGAATTTAAAATTATGTTACATTAGCCCTACAAATTAAAATTTATCTATTTTTGAAATAGTATGATGGATATTCCGTCCCATCATGACCAATCAACTTATTTTCAGTAGGTAAAAAATCTAATTCCTTTAAAGCCTTTACTCTTTCACTTGCAGTAGGAAGTGCCTTTGTTGCTATCATATTACACTCAAACAATTGATAAGTTTTATCAATAATCAATTTTAAAATATCAATTATGTTGACTTTTGTTTCATAATCACTTCTCAAATCTAAACGAAGAAGTCCGCAATTATTAAAATAATCTTTAGAATCTCTATGAAATAACTCTATTGTTCCAATTGCAATATTATCTTTTTTATCTACAATAGACCATCTTACAAAACCTTTTCGGTCATACTGGAATTCCCAATAATCAAGAGCCTGCTTCATTCTTTCACGTGTATTATAGTAAAAATCATCTCCGCTACAATTATCGCTATTAAATAAGGGAACTGATTTTTTATCAGAATATACTTTTAATAAGCCATCACAGTCATCTATAGAAATAAATCTTAAATTGAATCGTTTATTTTCAAATTCGGGGCAACTTACATATACACTATCCATATTTATTCTCCTTTTCAATTTACTGTTTATCTGCTTATTCTGGTTTTTTAAATGATAATAATTGAAAGGCAATTCTTTAATTTGTCCATTATCTACTATATTAATGGTCTCTACATTTATTCACATATCACAGAATCACGATTAATGTAACATTTATGAAAGATGCGAACTAACCATGACTCTCAACCACAATAAATGGTACCATCATCTCCTGCTTGGTCATTCCTGCATGATTTGATAAGAACTGTTTTGATTTAGGACTGTATGCAATGCCTTGGTCCCCAATGGCAACTGCCAAGAAATCACCAATAAACTCCTCAAATTTTTTATGGGCTTGACCCTCTCCAAATAAATTCCCTTCTAAGACTTCCGCCTTGGAAAACAATAAAAAATCCTTGCCAAAGTCTTTGTAAAATTCCTCTTTAAACATTTCAACATGTGAGGAAACTTTATTGGTGCCAAAAGGTGACACACTGTAAGCTGTAGCATTACCAGTTTTATTGATAATATCATATATGCTTTTATAAGAAATTATTTTTCCAGCCACGTGATAATCAGCAGCTTTTTCATCACTAGCTCCCAGTGTGTTAATAAAAGCATTCACAATCTTATCTATTTCGCTAAAATATAAACTCCAACCAAGCCACCCATGTTCCTTAGGCGTCAATCCACTTTCAATAGAAGTTGTTGCCGCAGTTGTGGTGGGTGGAAACACTGTAGATATTTCTGACACAAAATGCCTCCTAAAAAAACTTCCTTTATCAAGATGGTTTTCTAAGGCGTCTACGCCTAGAGCATCTAATAACATGACCACAACATTTTTATAATTTTTCTTTAAATAGTTATCAAATATTGCTAAAGTTTCATGATGGTTCTCTGCTCCGTAATGTTTCAATACTGAGCAAGCCAAATTCACGATAGAATTATTATAGTCTAGATGTCTTATGTCCATAAAGTACCTCCAATCATCTTCTTCAGATTTTGCATTTTGTTCTGACTGATTTCTAATGTGCCATTTTATATAAATAAGCTTTATTATAAACAAGTATTCTCTTTCCCGTCATTTGTTGTTTACAAATCTAGCCTATACATCATTCACATTTTATATATATAATAAACAAAATGAACATGCCAAAATTTGTCCTTGACGAATAATACTGAAAATATATCTTCTAAAACTCCTATACTAAAAACCTCCAATTTTGTTATCTAATTACAAAAATCACACTTTTCTTATTTAAAATATCTCTAGCAAAATTTACAAACACATATTACTATTCTGAAAAGTGTGACTTAATTATTTGCAGTAATTACTATTTTTCTTAGTTTCTGAGCGTTCGTCTCTGAAATAGAATATCCTGATTCAGTATTATCTTTATACATATACATACCCTTAACACTATCTTTCCCTATCCACAAATATACAGTGTGCATACTTTTATTAAAACCATGTATCTCTAATATATACTCTGGTGATACTACATTTAAAATTCCTGGCATTTTTTTAGACTTTCTTATTATTGTTGAAATTTCTTTCAATTTATTTTTGTCATTAATAGATATAAGGGGAGTATTTTTTTCTTTATTAAAATTTTTAGCAGTATAAATATCAATTTTCTGATATGTATATGTGGTATTTACATAAAAATATATCAAAATACTAATGGTGATAATTATAAATATAGCAATAGCCCAAATAAACTTATCTTTCACTTTCCCATCTCCCTTTATTTTATTTACAATATTTAACTAACAATGTATATTAAACTATACCATAATTACTATAAATTGAGTATAGTTAATTTTTAAAGAATGGCCAATAGCAACAATGTGAATGTAACTCAATTGTGTTACATTCAGAATATAAATACGCGCTTAATAAAGTAAACCCATATCTAGTTATATAGGTTTACTTGTGTCGATATAAAAGAATATTATTCATTCAGTTCTGATGTCCAATCTTTAATACTATCGTTAATATCAAAAACTAATTTTTTATCTTTTAAATAAATTACATTTTCATCTGGATATGTAATAATATCATCTTTTTCACGAGTTCCTATATCAAGTATCTGCAATATTTCTAAACTATTATTTATAAACTGATGTGTGATATTTTTACCAGCAGGTTTCGAAATAACATCACCTTTCTTTATTAATATTTTTTCTCCGTCTATTCTCAATAGCCCTTTTCCACTTAATATGAGAAAGAATTCTTCCTGTACTGAATGTGAATGATACTTTGTACTTTCAGCACCAGGTTTTACATAGTCTATGTTCACATAAATTTTTTCACATCCAATGGCGTCGCCTATTAATATCGTTTTCAGTTTAGATTGAAAATCAGGATCATACATATATTCCTTGGGAATATTATCAATGTTAGATATGTTATTCATTACATTTCTCCCTTCAATACACTAATACGTAATAAAATGTTATTCAAAAACCCATTTCACCTTTGCCACAACAAGAACAAATTCTAGGTCACGAAAGTGTTGCAACTACTGAGATCTATACTCATATCGATGAACATCAATTACAATCTGCTGTGAACTCCACTCCTCTAGCTATGATGTTTAATTTATATTTATAGTTACAGTCTATTGACGGTAATTACGTTTTATAAATAATTGTAAGCAGAGTTGTAAAAACGAGCTAATTATTCCTTTGATCTAAATCTGTATACTCTCAATCAACTTACAACTGAACTGTTTGATAGATCGCATTTATGCAACAATTCTCACACATAATCTTCTCCTTTTGTATAATCAATATAGTGACTGGTCATCATTAATTAGTTACTTGTTGATGCCTTAAATTCTATGATTCAATTTTCGCATTTATCATTTTTATATAGTTTAATCAACTCATCTAAGGATATATATATACCAACCATCTTTAACAAATCTTTTCGCTCATTATATAGCTTTTCTAGCATTACTTCAAAACCTTGTCCTAAATGTATTTGCTTATGACAATTACCGCATAAAGAAACAATATTTTCTTCAACATCAAGAGAAACTTCAAAATTATTGTGGTAAGCAATTGGTACTAAATGATGAGGTTCAGTATAGTTTAAGCCTGAATTCCTTCTAGTAAATGTTAAATGAGTATTATCAAATTCACATTTATAATTTGCATGTCGTAAAGCATTTATTGATACCTTGTGACTTCGAGGATATAAATATTTATTTTGTACATAAATAGGTTCTTTCCTATTTTTAGATTTACCACTATATTCAAAGTGTTGGGTATCCGAAGAAATATCACTATCGCCGATATCTGAAACAAGGGCATCATCTGTATAACTATTATCTAAAAATATATTTAATTCCTCAATAGCTTTAATAAGCTCCTCTCTAATTGTCCACTCCCAAGTCTTTGGTTTTACATCTATCAGTTTGCTTTTCATCACCACAATAAATCTTGTTCCTACCGCTATACCGCCTACTCCCTTCACAACGAACCGTCCAAGCTCCTTTTGGACCCTTCCCGCTAAACCATTTATAATTCCATTAGCGCTCATACTGTGCTCATTATATTTTTTACCTATATAACCACAAGTAGCAGAATATCTAGGTTCTATATACCATTTTTTTATAGCTTCTTTGCTTTTATCATCAAAAACTGTAGGATTAGTTAATAATTGTTTCCATTCCTCAATAGTTATATCAATATCGCAACAATACTCATCATTAATAATTTCACATGTTTTTTCAATCATAATGACCCTCCCGATTTATAGATATAAAATATTATATATTAATTAAATATTTCGAATTAACAATTTTCTCATTGTATATGAGCAGAGTTTATTCTCGCCATTAAATATTCGTTTTCATATTTTCCATTTCTTATTACTGCAAGACGCTTAATCCCTTCCTTTTCAAATCCAAACTTCTCATACAAGTTTATAGCTCGCTTATTATCCTCAAAAACAGTCAATTCAATTCTAACAAGCATTAACCAGTTGTCAGCCACATCAATAAGTGCATTCATTAGGGCACTACCAACACCTTTATTTTGATAGGCTTTGTGAATCATTATGCCGATGCTACCGCTATGTCGTATGCGATGATTAGCATTTACAGTTAAGCCCGCAGTGCCTATAATCATTTCTTCACCATTTTGAAGCTTTGAAGCAGCAACAAACACATGTTGATTGACATCCATATTAACAATGAAATCTTCATTGCGTTTTATCCTCTCTGACGGAATACCTAAAATATTTTCAAATACACCCGGCATGCGTCTTAATTCATTGATACCTTTACCATCACCAACATTTATTGGTCTAATATAAAATTCCACTTTTATTCCTCCCCTCAAAATATATGAACCCATTATTTCGTCATATTATACAAGATGGACATATCCCCGTTAAACTTTCATTTTACACTTCCAATTATAGACATAACCTGTCCAGTTTATCTAATTTTTTCAGTAATTCTAACAGTTGATTGTGACCAACTTTATGAAAAGTCTTTCCTATGACCCTAACTATATTCGATTAAACTTTAATAAAGACAATAAAGCCTCAAGGGTTAGGATTCCCATCCATTCAATCTTAGCAATTTCCCATTCTTCTAAATATTTGTCCCACTGCCATGTAGGTAATATCTTACCATCTTCTTCAAGCCGATCTATTAAATAATCTAAATTTTGATCTATGAATTTACCCTCAATTCCAAAAAAGTTCTTAGAATCTAAGTTTATAAATTTTAATGGTGTCGGTACATAATTTATCCACTCAAATTGGTGTATGTTCACTAATTTAGAAACAGCTAAATTTAATGTATCTATAATTTGGCTAGAAACTTCTTCTTCTAGAGTATTATACATATGAATATAACTTATTATTTCATGTTCTGAGTTAAACTCTGTACGTTTATTTAAATTAGTTATAGCATAATTTATTAAAGAATAAATATCTAGGTTATTGAGGTATTTTTTGTACTTATAAACATACCCTATCAATTCTGCAGTAGGATTTCCCCATGAATAATCAATAACTGTCATATTTATATCATTTCTAAATTCCCACCAAGGTGCATGAGGATAGTTGTTAACAATACTTGGAACACTATACCAACCATTTCTATTACTATCAAAAGTCGTCTCAAGATATTCAACAGCCTTTGCAATCATATTTTGTGCCCTATCACTATTGTCTAACTTACTCAAATATCTTAAGCCAATCGATGTTGCCATTGGTGAGGACTTTATAAGTTTAAAATCGGGTTCTATACCCTTACCAAAACCTCCATCTGTGTTTTGAAATGCTTCTAATGAATCTAATATATCATAACCACTTGAATCATTAAAATAATAATTGAATATAGATTTTTCCAATGGTCTAGCGTCTGTATCCATATAGCTATTTAATTGTTCAAAAAGAGTTTTTGATAACTTTTTCATTTTTATTTCTCCTTTTTTGATTAGACTTATTTATCTTACATAAGTGATCTAATTATCTTCGATTTTCCCTATATTTATCAATTTAGCATTAAATTTTTTTGACTTCCCATTATAGACATTATGTAAAGTTAACAAATTACTTGTTTTATGATGCTTTCTTTACATAATTCAACAAACATTCATAATTTTCCTTTATATTTCGCAAAAAAACTAACCCTAGATTACTAAAATATTTTTTTCTAATTTACGTAGCTAATTATTGTTTTATACATAACCTTATAAGAGTAAATACTTATAATTACAAAAATATTAATAATTATCAATAAACGATAATTAACTGAGACATTGGAAAAGAGAGATAATAACTTCTATAAACCTACTTAATCTGTTGTAAAAGTGTATCATGCGGTTTTATATGTTTTATGATACACTTAGTCAAAAAAAGATGTCAATTATAACAACGGATCCTTTGATAACCCTTATAAAATAATAATTACATCATCTAATTTTATAATTACGCTATGAATGAAAAAATTTAGTAGCTTGTTTTATATATAAATCGGGATTACCTATACATAGTTCTCCGTGGTCAAGGCCTTTAAAAACCTTGATTTTAATATTCGGTACTATTGTTAAAATACATTTAGTATACTTTTTCGCAAGCAAAGCCTACTTGAAGCCATAACAATATGGTATATCTGTTTTAATATTAGCTATTGAATTTGAAAGTGAATATCTAAAAACAGCTATTTGAGGTTTCTACATTTTCCATGCTACAACATATCCATGTATAAGAATGATAGCTTTATTATTCTTATTTCCAAATTCTTTAAATACCATAATTCATCCCCCATCGTAATATGTTCATCAATTTTTTTAGTTTTAACAACAATAAACCATAAAATTTGTGACTTCGTTACTCGTTAAATGTTGAGAAATTAATAACACATAAGAACCACCCGATTATTGTAATATATAAACCATATTGGATATCGTTGTAAATTGTACTAATGTTATATATACTATTAACCATATGGAGAATTTAAAACACATCAATAAACGCGGTAAATAAAACTTAATTAAAATATAATTATAGAGTAGGTACTTTAGCAAATAAGCTATCTACTGCAAACTATGGAGGTGCAAAATTTGAACGAGAAAATACTTGTAGTAGATGATGAAAAAAGCATCTTAGATGTATTAGATTGTGCATTAAAAAGAGAGGGTTATTTAGTAGAAAAAGCTTATAATGGACAAGAAGCCCTTGATAAAGTAAAAAGCTTTAATCCACATATAATAATTCTGGATTTAATGCTACCTGTAATGAACGGATATGATGTTTGCAAAAAATTAGAAAAAGAAAATATAGGCATTATTATGCTTACAGCAAAAAATGATATTGTAGATAAATTAGTAGGCCTAGAACTAGGAGCAGATGATTATTTAACAAAACCTTTTGATCTAAGGGAAGTTATTGCAAGGGTAAAGTCTTTAGTAAGAAGGTTTAAAAAAGCAACAGATGAGAAACGTAATGATAATCTAATTAATATTAAAGATTTTAATATTAATAAAAAACAAAGAAGCGTAAGTGTAAAAAACCTAAAAATAGATTTTACACAAATGGAATTTGATTTATTATATTTGTTTCTTTTAAATCCAAATGTAGTCTATTCCAGGGATCGGCTTTTGGAGATAGTATGGGGCATGGAATATATTGGCGGTACACGAACAGTTGATACACATATTCAAAGAATAAGAAAAAAGTTGGGTTATACTTATGAAAAATTAATACAAACTGTTCATGGAGTAGGCTATAAAGGGGTTGATGAATTATTTGAAAATAGGGATTAAATTCAAACTTATAGCTTTTACAGCCTCACTCTTATTAGTTGTTATATCATTTTTGAGCATTTCTGTACTTAACGGAATAAAAAATTATCAACATAAGCAAGATCAAGCTACTCTGTTTAAGCAAAAGGATATGTTTGAGCAATATTTTAGTGAACGCTCTAACTTAGGTGAGAATGGAACTAGTAATAAGGCTCAACTTGCTAGAGGAAGCATATTTAACAAGCCTTGGCTTAGAACTATACCGGCTAGTGTATATGATACGAAAGGAGATCTGCTTTCAGGATTTAAGGTGGATGGTAAGTTAAATGAAAATAAAGATAAAAATCTTATGATTAAATATGCTATTCAAGGTAAAGTATCATTTATAAAAAATAATAATGTAATATATTTTTATTCACCAATTAAATATAAAAATGGTATAGTAGCAATTTTAGAACTTGAATATTCAGTTAAAGAGAGCAGTTTATTTTATGATAATACAAAAAAAATGTTTTATGGAACAGGTTTTCTAGCTTTGATATTTGGTGTAATTCTTGGCATTTTTTACTTTTCCAATCTCACCAGAGATATATATATAATGAAAGATTCAGTAGAAAATATTCGAAAAAGTGATTTTAATAAAATACAACTAGTCAATCGTAATGATGAATTAGGGGAGCTAAGCAGAGGTATAGTATTCATGAGTAATACTATAGAGAAAAATATTGAAGATCTTGAAGTTGAGAGAGATTCTTTGAGTCTGGCAATAGATAAATTACAAAAAATGGACAAGGAACAAAAGGAATTTATAGGCAACGTAACTCATGAGTTTAAGACTCCAATTACTATTATAAAAGCATATGCAGAATTAATTGGGATGTATGAAAATGACTTAAGTTTAATTAATGATGGAACCTTAAATATATCAAAAGAATGTGATCGTTTGGCAACTATGGTAGATAAGGTTTTAAATTTGTCTGCTTTAGAGAAATATGACTTTGAAACACAGAAAAAAGAAGTGAATTTAAAGGAAACATTTGATGAAATTTGCGCGCGAATCATGGGGAAAATAAATAAAAACAACTTAACTTTCAACTGTGATGTTGAAAATATTATTGTTACAATAGATGAAGAAAGCTTGAGAATTATTATTATTAATTTAATTGATAATGCTATAAAATATAATAGGCCTAATGGAAGTATAGATATAGAATGTCATAAAAATGGTAATAAAATAACTATAAAAGTTGCTGATACAGGGATAGGTATTTGTAAAAAAGATTTGTATAAAATTTTCGAACCATTTTATAGAGTTGAAAGTCATAGAAGTCGTGAAACAGGGGGTGCTGGGCTAGGCCTAGCTTTGGTGGAAAAGTTGGTTAAAAAGCAACAGGGCACTATAAATGTAGATTCTAAGCTAAATGAAGGCACTATTTTTTTTGTTGAATTTTCTATATAGAATTTACAAAATTGTGACATTTGTTTATAATTTTGTGAAAAGTTTTTGTTACTATAAGATTAGATAGATACAAGGAGGAAAATTCAATGGTTAGAAAAAAGATTTTATCCCTGATTTTAACGGTAGGAGTTGTAGGTGGCATGAGTGCATATGCTATAAACTATCATACTTCAGCTATACAGAACATAAAGGTAATGGCATACAAGCCGTCTGCTCAAACAAATGAAAATGGCTATCAAATCGACAAATATCAAAAAATTGAAAGTACGGCTTGGATTAATGACAATGAGGTTTTAACATTAACTAAAAAAGGAGAGTTTAAGAACCCGGATTCTACCATCCCTATAAGATACTGCAGCATCTATAATTTAAATACAAAAATTTCTAAAGACTTTAAAGATGTAAATATAGCTGAACTTATGGGTGTGTCTCCTGATAAAAAGTATGTTCTTTATTCAGAGGCAAGAACCATTCCTAAAATCGGAAGTGCTGAATGGAAAAAAACTCTCGATTCTGGGGACCTTCTTCATAAAAATGTAAAATTATTAAATTTATCTACAGGTGAGATTACAAATATAAATACAGAAAAACTTAATAGTGATGCACAATTTATATGGGTAAGCAACACTAAAATTTTAGCAAACTATTTTGACAAATGGGAAATCATTGATACAACTGGGAAAATATATGCAAATGGTAGCTATAATGCTGATAAATTCGATAGTGCCTGGATATCTGGGGTTGATGATATAAAAGATTTAGGAACTAGTGTAGAAGGTAAATTCTTTTATACTCAAGATAAGAATGGAAAAGAAGGGGTTAAATTATGCACTGTTGATGTTAGGACTAAAGACATAAAAACTATTTTTTCAAATAAGTACTCTCGAACGGCAGATAAAAAGGGTAAAACAATTATAATTGATCATTTTGATAATAACGGTGGACAATCATCTGATGGAGTATTTTTAAATAGAACTTTTGGAACAATTATTATGGATGAATCTGGCAAACAGCTACAAGACATAAAATTACCTAAAGGTAAATGTTATACTACCAGCGTATTATCACCAGATGGAAGTAAAGTTGCTTATGTAGAATTTGCTGATCAGATTGGCACTACCCAGGGCGTTACTCCTGACCCATCTATTAAAATCATAGATGTTAAGACAGGTGCTATAAAAGAAATAGTTAACTCTTCTACTTTAAAAGATAAAGGAGCAAAGATTGTTTATAATATATTTAAATCAATAGATAAGAATGGTAAGGAAGTAGAAAAGAAGGTGCCGGTAAGAGTGGACATTTCGAATATTTGTTGGGATAGTACAAGTTCCGCTTTCTCATTTACTTATGGAGATTCTCTTGCAGGTAATAGTCAAATAAATACTTATATTGTTAGTTTAGATAAATAGCTGTTTTTTTACTACTCATGAAGTGGGTGTATATTTTTATATTATACACCTTTAAGAAATTCCTTAATAAATTAATTGTAAAACACTACAAAAGTTTGGAGGCTTAAATGCTTAAAATATTGTTTTCAATGAATATTCTAATAATAACAATAGCATTATTTCTTTGGATTATCGGAATGAGGTCTTTTAAAAGGGATGGTTACAGTAAAAAAGGTATTAAATATATACTTCAAGGTACAAGTATTACAGGCATATGTCTCATTATAGGGTCCATACTTTTAGTGCCAATATTTTTTGCAGCATAAAATAATTGGTACGATCTTGACTTTCTTTAAGAAATTTTACCATGTTATTTTCTGTAGCTACATCATCATATAATTCTTATTGAAAAGACCTATAATCCTAAATATATAAAATACATTTAATTATACCATAATTATCATAGTTACTTTAATGTAAGTAATATTCCAATCATTGGCATATCTTTACGGGTTTGTGGCCGTATTATTAAATGCTTTTCCATATTAAATCATGTTCATATTGTTTATCTATTACAAGTTGGGAAATATCATTTCCCCAATTTGTAACTGTATTGAGTTGATATTTATTAAAATACTGGTTAAAATAACTTAACCCTTTTGATATCAGTATTTCAGACTGTTCTACAAATTTAATATTTTCATAATAGTGTAATGATGTTCCTTCTTCACTCAATACTTTTCTTGGTATTATTACATCTCCACCTTTAACTTTCTTAGAGAATCCACCACACATACATTTTAACTTAATAAATTTATCATTAATTAAAGTCATTTGATACTTACCTTGGTAAGAAGAATCCATAAAATATGCTTTTGGATACTCTTTTGTTATTTTAAAACCCAACATCCCTCTTACTTCAAGGTACAATACAATTTCAGCATATCTCTTATTCTTTTCCCCTACTTTGCCATATGTGCAAGCACCATCCCTTATATTATTTTATAAATTTTTATGTTGTTTCACCATAATAACAATTTGTGGTTAATAAATATAAAATCTTATCTCATTATGCAATGCATATAATTTTCATCTTCACCCCCAATACGTTTATCTATTCAGCATCAAAATCAATAAAGTACTTTCTCTCTGGTGTATTTATCGTGAGGGTTGCTAAATTAATATTATCCTCTAAAATATCCACTCTGTATTCGAACATGATATCATCATTTTGCCTCTTCATGAATAAATAACTTCCTTCTTCTTGATCCTCGGCCTCATCACTTATTTCAGCGTAGATTTCTTCTCCACTGACTTCTCCAGGATATCCCGACTTTCTTATCTTTTCATCTATTGCTTTAAAAAACTGTTCCATTTTTTCGCTCTCCTTCTTTTTTTAATACCTATTTCTCTTCAAATCAAGTATATACTATGCTTCTAAATAACAGCCTTAACTCAAAAAAATTATAACATAAACCAATGACACTTTTAATGCCATTGGCTTATTTCTTAAGAATATAAGCACGAATGGTAATAGGAGCAATCTTAGAGATATACCTTACTATCACTTATATATTAAAAAGTTTCTTTAAGTATGGTATTTCAAACCTCCCTATGCTCCAAAGTTTTGATTTTCACTCCTCTAGGTAGAGCTCTCATAACCACCTTTTCCCATGGGGTTCCTATTACTTGATCCATGACAGCTATTGCTCCACGGTCATCCTTTTTTCTAATTAATCTGCCACAACCTTGTTTTAACTTCAATCCCATCTCAGGGTAATCAACGGTTATAAGTGGATTCATCCCCTCTTCTTCTGCATCTTTGCGCCTCATTTCAATCAAAGGGTCTAGTGAAGGAAAGGGAAGCTGCCAAACTACAACGAGAGATAAAGACTCCCCGGGCACATCAATTCCCTCCCAAAATGTAGAACCTACTAATACAGATGTAACTTCCGCACGGAACTTTTGGACAAGATATCCTCGCTCACCTTTATCCTCCCATAAAACTTCAAAAGGTAGCTCATAACCACTAATTTCTTTTCTTATTTTCCTAACTTCCTTCAAAGAGTTAACAAGTATCAGCGCTCTTCCTCCATTTTCTTTCAGCAAACATAGTAATTGTTTGATTTTACGTGAAAACTTGGCACTGTCAGTATCCTCAAAGGATGGCGGCTGTAAATAAACCACCACCTGCTTTTCAATATTAAAGGGACTTCCAACCGTTGATATTGTCGGATTCTTTAAACCCAGAGTCCTCATAAGGTAACCAAAATCGCCCTCATCACTTAAAGTTCCTGAAGTAAACACCACAGGCAATTTTTTCAAAAATAAATGTTTATTTAGCATATTGCTCAAATTCCGAGGAACTACCCAAAAGCTGCCGTCTGCCCTATCTATCCAAATAATAACCTCTCTCCCTTTGTTCCTACCAAACCTGGCTAAGGCTGTAATTGATAGTTCTATTTGAATTTCAAAGGTATGTAACGTGCTTTCCGGTAGCTCGTTTATGTATAGCTCTTCCTCAATTTGTATCTCTAAGAGCAACCGATCTAGTGCCTTATGAAAAGTATCAGCTGCTTTCAGAAGTATATCATCGATACGAACCGCCAGACGCTCTGATTGCTCATCATCTATTACGTTTTGATTAAGTTTTTCAAAAAAGTTAGAAGTGGCCTGGCCCAAGGCAATTACACTTACAACCATTGAAGTTCTTGCTCCCTGGATTTCCTCTATCGAAAGGATAATATTATCAATATCCTCTTTGTGAATTTTTCTTCCAGCACCCATGGCTGCAGGCAGTATGACTTTATGGCCTTCATCAAAAATCACCAGCGAGTAATCTGGAAGGATAGGCATTTTACCGTCTGCAATTCTTTCATCCCTTGTCCACAGGTCCTGAAAAAAGATACTATGATCAGCGATAATTAAATCCTTGGAAGATCTGTAATGTTCCCTTACCTTAACAAGCTTACAAAAGCCTCTTCTGGTACAGGCATCACAGGGCATAGTCTCATCCCATCCAATCTGTCTCCATACACTATCGGATATGTGCGGCATTTCTGAGCGTTCACCTTTTGTAGTCCTGGCTAACCATTGATTAATCTCATCAGAGGCTGTTGCATCACCAAATACTCCCCCCATTCCACTAACTCTCTCATCACAAACATACTGACGAGGATCCTTTGCCATTGGCGCATCTATTTCTAATCCCAGTATTCGGGAAAGTGTTTGAATATCTCCCTTTGGCCCTGCCAGCTGTTCCTGAAGTGCTGTTGAGGCACATGCAATTACTACAGGCTTTCCACTAAAATCAGCGTAGGCAATTGCAGTGAGTAAATAGGCGAAGGTCTTTCCGGTACCTACCTCAGCCTCAGCCAGATGAACTTTTTTATTACAAACTGCATCGGCAAGCTGAAACGCAGTATATATTTGTTCATCACGTATCTCATATCCGTGTTCCGGAAGAATATCGTAAAAAACATCGCCAATCCAATCCATCAACTTACTTGGAAACTCTTTTTTTGTTTTATAATCAAAGGGGTGCCCTATTTTCTTATACAAAATTTTATCCTCCTGTTATAGCCTATGGAATACCATAGAAAATATTATGTGAAAATTTACTTTCAGTTATGTACATGCACATAGTTTTTCTTTATACACTAAACATAACCACCCTTACATTCTAAACTTTTTCAATAAGTATTATAACATTAACAATGTAAAAAAAAATTACATCTTTTAATAATTTAATTTATATTACACAAAATCCAGTCAATTTCCTAGGATTTCATAAACAAGAAGTAGAGTACTTACTACTAATACTCTGCGATAATAGAAATGCGCATTGAATACACAATCAGATAAAATCACATAAAAAATAACTTCCAGGTAGAAGTTAATCCATTGAATCTAAAGATGATGCAATTTCAGTAATAGTTTTAGTATACAATCTTTTTGCAACACCCCAGCAAATTGTAATAAGTCCTGAACAATCAACACCAACACAATATTTGCTAACACCATTATCTCTAGAATAATGCATTATTTATCTCTAGAATAATGCATTATTTATATCTAGAAATAATGACCTCATCACTACAAGCGCAGTTCAAAATATTGTAAAGAATTATGTTATCTCTTCTGGGCTTAACCCAAAATCCATATCAACCCACAAACTTCGCCACACGGCAGTTACTCTTATGTATAAATATGGTAGAGTAGATATCAGATCCCTGCAACAAATACTTGGACATGAAAGTATTCCTACAACTGAAATATATACCCATATCGATGAGCATCAATTACAATCTGCAGTAAACTCAAATCCATTAGCTATGATGTTTAATTAGCTTTATTTCCAACCACGAGATTATTCCAGTTATAAGAATAATGGGTAGTTAAGAACTACCTTTAATAGCTCAGTCTAATCCTCAACGCCTTAAACCCCAATAATTATAGATTACTATAAGGTAAATTTACTTCTTCAATCCTTTTTATAAATTCAATTCTCCATTCATTATAAACTCTTATTAACTCACTCATGTTATTCTCATTTAATTTTAATGGTTCTATATTTAAATTATATTGTCTGTTCAATTTTTCTTTGCACACATGGGATATATATCCTAAGAGTAAATATATATATTTATTCTCATAGTTACACCTAACAAAATATTTCACAATACTATTCAAATTAAAAAATGGCGCCTTTGTTATATACTCACCAAAACTAAATATAAATAGGTTCTTTCCGTAATCATCTAGCTCACTAGTGCATGTTTCAGCCTTCCAGATCATTTGAGCTAAGCTTAATAAAACTTTTGGAACACATACAGGCGGACATTCCGAAATTTTTTCATCTAAAAATTTATATTCATTTTCTTCTGGCAAAAGTTTTAAACCAGTTTCTAATATTAGCTTTCCTTCTCTTTTATGTGGATCATCTTGTTTTCTTCTTGCAAATATACTCGTATTAAAGTCCAATAATTTTATGTCATCATTATCTGTAATCATAATATTTTTTGTATGTAAATCTCCGTGATAAATTTTCTTATCATGTACTAATTCCATTTCTTCACAGATCAAACATGTTATTTTATACCTATCATCAATACCCTTACCCTCACTCAACCACTCTTTAAGTGTTTTCCCATCCACTAATTCAAATACAGCATAAAAATAGTTTTCATCAATGTAATTAGCATCATATAATTGTACTATTCTAGAACTGTTTAATTTTGATACTTTTTTTATTTCCTCCAAAAACCGTGTTTTGTCTGGATATTTACAATTTTTTCTGGGTAACCAAATTTTAATGGCAACTTCTCTATCGGTTAAGGTGTCTATTCCTTTTAATACAACTCCACTTGCTCCATTTCCGAGTATCTTGATGAATTTATACTTTAATAAATATATTTCTTTATTAGAAATATATAGTTTCCCTTCTTTGAACTCATATAGCCTATCTTCACCTAACATAATTTCTACGCCTACCTATCTTCAATCAATAAATTTTATAACGTGCCTGTTTCATATCATACATACTTGTCCAAAAATTAACATTAATATTTTTATTCCCGATATTATGTTTTGTAACAATTCAATTGTATCCCATTTATTTTCAACTCATTAGTGACCACAAATAAACCTCTTATAAATTACATATTTTTTATAAGAAATAGCTCATATAGCTGTCACACACATTTCTATTGAATACATTCCTTAAAAAAAACAATATTTAAATGTATTATGATTATTAATTTTTCTGATATGCATTAGGCCCTACACACAAACTATAAAAAATCAGTATAAGTTAGATATATGGAACTGAGGCAATCTTGAATAAGTTTGTTGCCTTTACTTTAATCATCCATTATAAATTGCAAATTCTTATTATGTCTTTTATTAAAGCCCTATCCTAATAATGAAACCATATCGTCCTCATAGTCACAATAATCATTCCAACCTATTAAATTAAAGATATCTTTAGCCATATTAATATTGGATAGTGAGGCAAATTGTAAATTATTAAAGCAACTAACCACTGCAGGGCTAAATTTTGACTCTTCATAATGGATTGATTGGTTACGAGCTTGCCAAATAATATTTTTTAGACTTTCATTCTTAATAATCCTTCCATCTGGACACCCGCTTAGGCCTCTATATACTACACTAATCCCTTGTTTAGCTATTTGTAATAGAGCCCCCGATAAAGCCCTTATTGATCCATCCTTTATATTTATTGACCTTTCTAATATCTTAATTTCTTCTATTATTGGCTGCAATATTTCCAAATAATATTTTGATTGCATATAAAATGATTGCATCATTTGACCCTCTGTAAAGTTTTCATCAGGGTCTAACTCCTTCCTAATAAAATCTCTATATAGTAAATCATGTTGTGATTTCTTTTCCTTATATTTTGATTTAAGGTTTCTCATTTCATTTTCTTCAAAAATTATAATTTTTATCAACTCACTTGTAGCGAATTGCGTATCTAATAAATATTGATTCATGTTTATCCCTCCAGATTCCGGATACACTCTTCTTGCACTAATATAATCTGTCCCATAATATTGGTATTCACTACATTAATGAATTGATTGTTCATTTCCAACCTTTTATTGTGGACATATTGTGGACATATTCTGTACAATTTGAGACTTACTTAGTTTATCAATTATAAGAATAATGGGAAGCTGGTTCTCTCTCCATTTGATGTCCACTAACCAATCATTTTAACCTAATATGGATTTCAAAAAGTAAATATTCCCTTTATTTCAGTCTCTATTTAATATTTATAAATCCATTCACTTTGTTCACTTTTGGTTGTATTCTTATTTGTCAATTAGGCTTGTCAGATTATTTAGCAATGTTTTAAAATATTTCCTTGCGTCTTTATCATCAATTATTAGTTTCCTAACTGCACTTTCGTATTTTTCACGTGTCAGACCTAAGCCTGTTGCAATACTTGCCAACACTGGCGTCTCTCTAACAGGGTAACGACTAATCAAACCATCAAGATCATTGCCAGAGACTAATTTATCGAATAAAGATTCTTCTTTTTCAATAATATCTTTCAAATCAAGTTTATATTCAAATTCACCACGTAGTGCAATGTCTTTGTGTTTGGGCAAAGCGGTCATAATATTATTCCTGACTTGCTTTTCGCATAATCTAGAACATAATCTTTCTTTATGCGGCTGTATGTTTTTTACAATTTCTGAAATTGCCTTATTATAAAGCTCTTTTTCGTCAACACCTGTTACCTCTGAACAACGCTTCGCAATTCTGCTAACAACTTTTAAGTTATAATAAAGCGACTCGACAGAGTAACATTCTAACGCAGCAATTCCTTTAGCAAATAGAGTTTGAATTTGTTCTTTTGTTCTATCATCTGCATCAATAAGTCCATATGCATTAATCCAATGTAAATTTTCTGTTCCTTTAATTCCTTCAACTGACTTTTCTACTTGAGTACAGCTACCTTGAGAAATAACAGTGATGTTTGGAAATATAAGCTGGTAAATTTGTCGATCAAGGCTTTCATTTTCACCTTCAACAAATAAAATGTTACGTTTTGCACCAAGTATTTCATGTTTAACAGAATTAGGTATTTTATCCGCTTCAAGAATTAAATCTGCATCCCAATCGTTTATACTTTTCCCATTCCATTGGCAACTTCTTAAAAGTAATACACTTGATTTTGAATGGTCAATTGGTAAAGAAACATCGTGTGTAGATATAACAAAAACGCAGTCTTTTCTTTTTTGAAATAGGGATGATAATAAAGGTGAAATTATTGAACGGTGAAGGTGTCTTTCCGGCTCATCTAGTATTATTAAATAATTTGGTTCAGTTGTTAAAACATCGGAACAAATTAATAATGCATTTCTCTCTCCATCAGAGAGTTCTGCTATGCTGTAGGGTTCACTTCCATTTTTTGATGCAAGAAGTTGTTCATCTTTTCCTAATGTTATTATGATTGGAATATTTGAAATTCCTAATATCTCATTTATTGCCTGAAGAGGCGCTTGAATAAGAGAAAGATTTTTAGCAAATTCTATACTATTAGCGTCTACAGCCCCTGCAATTTTTCTTGCTCTAATATTTTCCGAATTAATTAAGTCAAAAATTGATATACTTGATCTTGCTTGTGAATAATCATCTTTCCATCTTGAGTAGACTTGATCATCACTAATTCGCATATTTTGCTCTGTATTCTTCTTTTGCGAAGCAGTCATATCCATTGAGTTATTATTAAACCAAGTTTGTCTGTGAGCTAATATACGCTTTGTATGATTGATGTTTTGATGAAATAGATTGTGCATTAATGTAGATTTACCAACGCCATTTGCACCAAGTACAAATAAAGCATTTCCTTCTGCTAGAGGAATGTCCAGCAATCCATTGTTTGATGTTTGTATTTCAAATCTAAAGTTTGTCATTTATTATCCTCTCATTTCTTTTTTAAATTTCTCCTACATTCGGTTTTATTCTAAGTTCAGTAACTAGAATTTCTTCCTGATTAATTAACGCTTAATTTACTCTACTAACTCAAATAGCAAGTCTACTTGAATTCACTTATACAGGAGTTCTTTTTTATTGAATATTTCTATAAATATTATACCAGAACAAGGTTGATACATCACATTATTAGCCTAATAGGTATATGAATGATGTGAAGTATTTAGTTAGTTTATTTCAATTTCAATGCTTCAAGATAATAGTGGCAGCATTATTGTCTTGTTCCTGAAGCATATTCACCGAGGCAGATATCCATCACTTCTCTAACTGGTTGAATCAGCGATTCCTCATATTGGCATCTCCATCTAACTACTTTACTCATCTTTCCACCTTCAAGTCCATCTATAGTCTCACCACTCTTTACTGGTGCATTTGCAGTAAATATATATGATGCTACATTAAAAGCATGTCCCACTATATCATCTGGTTTTAAATTATGAAAATGATACTGAAGATCAGGCAATCCTATTGCATATAATCCTAGAGTATCTACCAACATATCTTCTGTATTCTGGATATTAAATAATCTCACATTTACACATAAATATATAAACTTGTCTTCATCCTTAATCTTATTATTATTTACTTGCTCTGAAGTTAGTAATTTCCCAGACGAGGGAACCCAAATTGCTGTACAATTAGGAAATAAGGTTAGCGCAACCTCTAGCCAACCAACCAACAGTTCACATCTTTCTTTATATTCCATAGTAGCTGCCATCATATCTGAAATAATTAGCCTATATTTGCAACTTCCCAGCAGTTCTTCATTATCTTTTACATCCCATAACTGAGTCCTCTCGAATTCACTAATAGTTTCTTCTTTGAATGGTTGAACTTCCATCATCAAAACCTGTGGAGGAATAGAACCCTCTTTAAACTTTGCTGTATATTTTTTCACTGCAAATGAAGTCAGACTTTTATCTCCAGATACAACATCTATATCGCCAAACTTTCTATTTAAAGCTTCCTTAATAATATTTGCCCCTAGTTTAGTTGGTTTATCACAAAATAAAAGATGAATTTGAAATAGCGATTGAAAATCCGCATTTTTATCTAACTCCTGTTTCAATACTTTATCTTTTTTAAACCTATCAAGTAATCCCATTTTGTTTCTCACCCTCCTAGCTAAGTTTATAAAATTTATTTTTTGTACTTCACATTATAGACATAACCTGTCCAATTTATCTGAGTAACTTTTACAATTGTTTATGACGGACTTTTAGAAAACCATGTAATAATTTACGAACCAATCTATCTTTCTGATAACAATTCTAACGCATCATTAGCCATTGTTAAAATATTATGCTGAATGTCATATGCGTTTTTCAAATCTTCTTTATTATACCATTTGAGAATTTTAGATTCCCCGTCTCCTGGTATTGTATCAAAAGATTTTGCAGTTGCATAATAAACAAAGTCTATATGATAATGTTCTGGATTTATTTCACCAAAAATTGTGTGCATAGGATTTATCAACAATTTTTCTCCTACTAATTCGCATGAATTCTTAAGCTGGTTATTTATTGGATTGTATAAATTTATTTTCAAACCTGATTCTTCTTGTGCTTCACGAATACATGCCTCTTCTGGCAATTCATTTAATTCGATATGCCCACCTAAAGGAAGAATTTTTTTAGCCTTCTTATGTAAATGTAATAATACTTTATCTTTATATACTATAAATACGGAAACTGTAAAATGCCTATCCATCCCATATCACCCTCCAAATTTTATACTGAGTATTTCGTCATAATCTACTAGTTCGCCATAACCAAGTTATTCATTTTCACTGTACCCATTTTTTCGACTGCCCATTATTAGCCTAATTAGAAGTTTAAATCTTTACTATAGCATCAGTATGCACATTTTGTTTATTAACACAGATTCCAATTTATAACAAACTCTCACAAGAATTTTCTATTACATTTGGTAAAAGTGTATATATATCGCAATCACACAATTTATCAAAGTACTTTTTCAACCCTAAAAATGCTTTCCATTTATCAATAGTGAAATCTGGTAACCCATGTCTTAATGCCACATCAATTAACATTTTCTCCATTATGCAATCACCATTGGGCAATGATATTGCATCACACAATTGTACTAAACGGTCATAATCATCATATACCGTATTCTTTATAAAACTTGTTAAGAAAATCTTTTGTCCTTCTGTGCAATCAAATTTCCAAAAAAAGTATTTACATCTTGTATTGGATAAGAATGCGTTAAGCATATTCTGCCAATCTCCTTTTGTTTTATACCCATCATATAATCATACCCGTCAATAGTATGCATAATTGATTTTATGCCTTCTCTGCGACCTATATCATGCAATACTCCCATAACATAAGCCTGATTGCTATCTAATATATCAATCTTATCTGCAATAAATTTAGCATTCAATCCAACAGACATGCTATGTTTTATCCAAGGCCCTGGATTTAGTTGTGCCCCTATTGACAGCTCTCTTTCTGCTTCTTTTGAACTTAACATAATATCTCCTTCCATAAACTAGATTTTTAATATTTTAATTTAGACTTTATTTTGTTTTCGATAATTTTTTTATGGGCTAATGCCTCTTTATCATTATTATCAATGTATAAGACCTTATTGAGCCAATAAAGGCATTTTTCATAATCTCTTAATTTAAAATAAACATCTTATTAAGTACATCTTATTATCTTAATTTCTTGTTATTATCCAATAAATAACTTTTTAGCATAGTTCATGTTTACGTTATTAAACTTATGTCCATAATTTTTACTGAGGTGTTAATTATGCAATCAAATAAAACTTGTCCATTAGTTGAACAATATCTAGGCTATCTTTCCATTATAAAAAATCGCTCTGAAAATACAATCTTAGAATATCGTACCGATTTACTAATGTTTTTCAGTTACACTCTAGACTCACGTAGCATCAATATTATAGATGGCAACTTTTCTCAAGTAGATTTGGGATTTATAAAATCTATTAATCTAAATGATATGTATTCTTTCATTACCTATTGCCAAAAGACTTTAAAATCTTCTGCTGGAACCCGTGCACGGAAAATAGTATCTATTCGTCAGTTTTGGAAATATCTCAAAACTAAAGCGCATCTTGTTGATAATAATATTGCAGAAGAATTAGAAACTCCAAAATTACCAAAGCGAATACCTAAATATCTTAATTTAGAAGAATCAGTACGCCTATTACTTGAATGCAAGAACTTTCCCAGGGATCACTGTATAATAACTATCTTTCTAAATTGTGCATTAAGATTATCTGAACTCGCAAATTTAAACATAGACCAAGTGAACAATGATATTTTATCAGTAGTTGGCAAAGGAAATAAAGAACGTAAAATTTTCCTGACACCTGCTGCCAAAAAATCTATCAATAATTGGTTGCATATCAGAAATTCACTTGATGTTACTTCTACTGCATTATTTATATCTAGAAACAATAACCGCATTACTACAAGGGCTATTCAAAATGTTGTAAAAAAATATGTTGTTTCTTCAGGGCTTAACCAAAAATCTATATCAACACACAAACTTCGTCATACCGCTGCTACTCTTATGTATAAATACGGCAAAGTAGATATCCGATTACTACAACAAATCCTTGGACATGAAAGTATTGCTACAACTGAAATATATACACACATTGATGAGCATCAATTATAATCTGCAGTAAACTCTAACCCATTAGCTATGATGTTTAATTAGCTTTGCTCTCCACTTTACAGCGTAATTCAAATTATATGGATAACTAGAAGCCGCCACTTATGCTTTATAGTTCTATTACCATACGCTGGAAGTGTCATAATTAAATAAGTTTCCGACAGAAGTAATGCCAAAATTATATTACCTCAGCTCTACAAATTGGAATTTTACACTTTTTTGATTAGATGCCTGATAACGGTTCATTGGTTTTATCAATCCAGCTATACTTCTCATCCTTGTACTGACCGATAAATTCATCTCTGTCATCATAATGATGCCCTATTAAATTAGGGCGAATATAATCTCTTGCGGCAAGAATTATATCCTTGGAGGCATCATTGTCTACCAGAGCCATCATCGCAAGGACATATCCTGCATATAATCCATCTAAATATCCCTCCTGCCGAAAATTTGAAATCAGAAGTTTATCCGACAAGCCATTATAACTCTTTGGCACGAGACCTTCCTCTGAGAGTTGTTCAGACCATAAAACAGCTATTTTCTGCTCTGTCTCTGGACTATTGCGTAGTTGTTCAATTATTTCTGGAAGATCTTTTACTTTACCTTCGAGATAATCAAAAACAGCATCTATAGCTATTTTTATTAATCCCTTTGCCCTGTTATTGACATTAGTTTTAGCTTCATCAAGCACTCCATCGCCAAAATTCATATTATTATCCATTGGTTGCCTCCTCAAATTACTATTTATCGCATACTCAAGGTATCTGTAAATGATACAGTTACCTATAACTTTTTCTTGTATTTATTATTAACTAGCTATCTAAACTTGGTATTATTAGCCTACCGTGCAGTTGGCTTCTTCCATTGTTCTAAACATATTGTGCAGTTCGAAAGTATACTATAACTAGATTGTATTATCTATATATAGCTTCTGATTAATTATGGTTTATATCAATATTGTTTAAAATCGCGTATGTAACTTTAGGATCTTTGATTTTATAAATGACTGCGCCACCTGCTCTCTTATTATCTGTTTTTTTTATCAATCCGATATTCATCATACCACTGATATAATTAGTGGTCGAACCACCTGTAGATGCTGCCTGGCGAAGTTCTTCATTAGTAAATTCGTCAGTATCATCTAGTTTTAATAAATGATTAATATAAGAATATACATTATTAGTATTTTTTTGTGCATCTTTTTTCTTTGGATAATATTCGTAAAATTCGAAATGTTCAACAAAGTGGTGTAGCCCATTTATCACTGCTTGTTTACATAAAGTTTTGCTATTGTTGTCAATACTGTATTGAGCTTTAAAAATTTCATTAAATATATTCCATAAATCTCGAGGATTTGAATTAGAAAGAATAAAAATATTTTTAATCTCATCGGTAGCAACATCAGGACAAAATAGATTATTATATTTACTAATTTTATTGTTGGAATATACAGAAAGCCGGCGATTTAAAACAATTTCGAGTTGTTGTTGATTCCAAACTATATCATAGACATAATGTTTTGAGCGTCTAAATAAGGCACTTAGATAGGAAAAAGGTATTTGCCAAACAGCAATAAATAGTTGAATATTGGAATTCAACAATAAGTTGTTATCGCATACCAATTCCTTGATTAAATTGGCAATTGCTTCAGCATCATTTTCAAGACGTATGTCTTCATCTAATTTGTCTATTAGAACTAAAGGAATTGAACCCATTACACTTTTAATTAATTGTAACGATCTATCAAAAAGTGAGTATGAAATTTCAACAGATTTAAATTCGTTAGCAATTGTAAAGTGAATATTAGGGAATATCTTCCTGACAGTACCTTCGCTAATAGATGGTAAATATGCGCCAAATTTCTGTGTAAGTAACTCGTTTCCAAAATTAGTCATTGCAGTTGTACCGTAATTAAGTAAAGTTGTTAAAGGAAGAGTAAATTTATTTACTAATCTTTTCAAGCAATTAAGTTGTACATTTCCAATTTTTAAATTTATCTGATCACCGGTTATACTATCACTATACTTCATTATAAGAAATGAAAGAAATATCTTATCATCTCTAGATGCTTTTTTAAGAGTCTTTTTATTAGAATCTAAATGGATTAGAAGATTTTTAGTTATACTTTGCAAAATTAATGAATAAAAATCATGTAAGTTATTATTGAGAGGAATGGCTTCATAATTATCAATAAAACAAACTAACTTATTGGAAGGAACTTTGGATTTTAAATCTGAAAGTATTATTGTTTTTCCCGAGCCGCGATTCCCACATATCACTGCAGTTTGATTAGATAATAAGATGTCTTCTAGTGATGAGTAATCAAGAGGTTTTATAAATAATTTCGTTATATCTTCTTTCTCAGCAGTGCGATCACGAAAGGGGTAACTATCAAATCCTATATTTTGATAAAATTTTGTAAATGTATTTTGCATAATTTCTCTGTCTCCTCCAAGGTTTTATTTGTGAAGTATTAATTATCAATTATTTTAATAAAATAATTGTCCTATTTTTACTCTTCCATTCATATGAACAAACTGCACATTATTGCTATAATTAAGTTTTACATCAGCAATGTAAACTGCCCATTATAGACATTATGTGAAGTTAACAGATTACCTGTTATAATACATTATCTTTACATAATTCAACAAACATTCATAATTTTCCTTTAAATTTTGCAAAAAAAAATATATTCACCCCTTAAATTGCCATAAAACTCCTCCGTTAATTTAAAAAAACCACTATTATTTTATATATGATCCGCATTAATATATATTTTATAATTTGCAAATATAGCATCAAATAAAAATAAGGCATTATCTCCAATTAATATTTCAACGGAAAAATGCCTTCACTTTTTTGATTTATTATATTTAATTATGTTAATATTTATCCTTACTGAATAATTTGACCTCAATCTAGTTGAATATAAAGCTACATTTGAAATTAAATCAAATAGTAATTACTTTCAAGGTACTACTATATATATCATATCCTACCTTTTTTATATCCCCATCAGTATTTCATTTATAGCTTTACTAACCCTTACTCTTTCCTCATAAACCCAATCTACATCAAATTCTAATTCAAATTTTTTAGAGAATGAATAATACATATTTATTTTTTGATAATATATTTCCAAATTGTCTAAATTATTTTTTAAACACTCTGGTTTGAATAAACTCTCTTGTTTATAAACAAATATCTCTTCTACATAATGTAAAAATGTATTCATTAACTCTTCTCTTGAGATATCAAATGGAACTTTTAACAAATCCCATTGAACCTCTTCTTTTAACTTGTAATTCTTTATTCTATCTAGAATTAATATATAATCACTAATATCCATTTTAGTATAATAGTCTAATTTCTCTTCCCTAGTACTCCATAAAACTAGTTTATCAATTAAAGGTAACCCTTTAATTTTCACTATAACATCTGATGGCCCAATAACTGCTTTCTTTATCTCTTCATCCTTAACCTCTAATCTAGATTTAATGAAATCTTGAGTATCTCCAGCACTGGCTACATACCCTACATCATAGATACCTCTTCGTCCTGCACGTCCACTAACCTGCTTTACCTCTTGTGATGTTAGTTGTCGTATTTCTTCACCGTCAAATTTTTTTATACTCATAAAAATAATTCTTCTAATAGGTAAATTGACCCCCATGCCGATTGCATCAGTAGTTACTAAAACTTTTGTCTCTTTACTTGTAAATTGTTTATATTGCATTTTTCTAACTTCTGGTGGTAAATCTCCATATATTATGCTAGTTTTAATACCTATCCTAGAATACCTTTCTGCTATTTCTAATACTCCCTTTTTAGAAAACACTACAATTGCATCGCCCTCTTGAGTATCATTATAATTAAAATTTATATTTTCAACTTCTAAAGGAATATCTCTTGTATATTCTTTTATAGAATACTTATCTCCACAGTCATTTATAATTGTTTCTAGTATGTTTTTCGTATTAGCGGCTCCACATATATGAATCTCTTTACATCTTAATCCTAATAAGGCCTTACTCCATGCCATTCCCCTATGTTGATCTTTAATCATTTGAATTTCATCAATAACAGCTATATCATAATGTTCCTTTAAATTAACCTTTTCTATTGTACATGAAACATGAGTTGAACCTATCTTTAATACTTCTTCCTCTCCAGTCAATAGATTGCAAATTATTCCTTCATTATTCAATTTTTCAAAATTCTCTAAAGCAAGAATTCTTAGTGGTGATAAATATATACCCTTTTGTGCGGTTTTCAGACGTTCTACAGCATTATATGTTTTACCTGTATTCGTATCACCTAAATGAATATAAATTATTCTATCCATACTTCTAGCTTCTACATACTCATCTTTAGGGTTATCCGGAAATTTTTCTTCAAATTCCTTAATAATTAATTTTGGTATATGTTGCTTCGTAAGTAATAGCATGAACCCATAATTAAAAAAAGTGTTATATTTTCCTTTTAAAACCTTATGAAACTCAAAATCAGTACCATTCCTCTTGTTATAATCCTCAAGCATTCTTTTTGATATATCTTCTAATAATTCCTCGTATTTCTCATACACCTTTTTAAAATCCTTTAAACCTTCATTTTCCAGCTCTTTAATCTTTTTTAGTTTTTTTCTTATTGCTACTTCATGTTCAATAAGAGCTACTGGCTTTGAATGATGAACTATCTCTTCAATTTGACTAATTTGACCCTTTAATTTTTTAAATTCTCTTTGAGATTCATTTTTTTCATCTCGTCCCCTCCAACTAAACATCATAATTAATCTTAACTTTAAAATATATGGTTTCCTAATGTTACAAAAACTATAACCTCTCTTTGAATTCACCATGTTTTCTTTATACACTTCCCCATTTCTATAAAATCCTCACTTTATAATCACTTCGAAAATTACATTACTAAAAACATTAGATACAGTAAATTCTACAATACTTTAAATAAAACACCCAATAAAACTTGTTTTGTGAACAAGTTTTATTGGGTGCTTTTTATCTGATATCTAACCTTTTAGGTACAAATTCCTTTTAGTGTTAGACTATACTACATTTCTTTTGACCTCTTCTTTATTTTTCATTCTTGATTTAAGTATATTATAAATCACACCAAGTATTATAAACCATACAGGTGTTACAAATAAGGCTACACGAGTTTCCTTAGTAAGTGCCAATACAACTATAATGAAAGCAATAAATGCTAGAATTATATAGTTAGAAATTGGGTAAAATGGCATTTTGAATTTGTTCTTAGCAGCAAGTTTAGGATTAGTTTTGCGATATATTAAATGGCAGACAACTATAATTGCCCAAATGAAGATAAAGCAGAATGTTGATATACTTGTAATGAGTACAAATACACCTTCTGGCATAATATAATTCAAAATAACTGAAATCAAGATAACAGTTGCAGAGAACATTAAAGCATTAGAAGGTACTTGATTAGAAGTTAATTTTTTCATTGACTCAGGTGCATTCTTTTCTTTAGCAAGAGAGTAAACCATACGGCTTGTACTGAATATACCACTGTTACAAGCAGATGCAGCTGATGTTAGTACAACAAAATTTATAATACTTGCTGCCGCTGGGATTCCCACTGCAGAAAACACCTGTACAAATGGGCTTTTATCGGGATTAATTGAATTCCATGGGTATATACTCATAATAACAATAAGTGCCCCAATATAGAAAATAATAATTCTAATTGGAATATTATTAATAGCACTTGGAATAACCTGTTCTGGGTTTTCAGTTTCACCAGCTAGTAAACCAACTAATTCTATTCCAGTAAAAGCAAATACAACCATTTGGAAGGAAAGAATAAAACCGCTTACCCCATTTGGAAACCAACCACCATGATTCCAAAGGTTTGTAAAGCTAGATACACCAACATTTGTAGAAAATCCTTTAATAATCATAAATGTACAAATTATAATTAGTGATAAAATTGCAATAATTTTAATTAAGGCAAACCAGAATTCCATTTCACCGAATAACTTTACTGTAGTAAGGTTCATAATCAGCAAAATTACAAGAGCTATAAGGCTTGGAACCCATTGAGCTACATTGGGTAACCAGTATTGTACATAAAGTCCAGTAGCTGTTAAGTCAGCCATAGCAAGTGAAATCCAACAGAACCAGTATGTCCATCCAGTAATAAATGCTGCTCCGTTACCTAGATAATCCTGTACAAAATCTACAAATGAATGATATTTTGAATTAGAAAGCAATAATTCCCCAAGTGCACGCATAATAAGAAAACAAATTGTGCCTGTTATCGCATATGCAAATAAAATAGATGGACCTGCCAAGTGAATTGACCTTCCTGCACCAAGGAATAACCCAGTGCCAATTGCACCTCCAATTGCAAGCAATTGAACATGACGATTTTTCAGACCTCTTGATAAATTTTCATTTTCTGACATATATATTCCTCCATCTCAGTCAAAAGGCATGTACTAAAAAATGCCTTTTCCTATATAAATATTTTGCGATTGGAGATATAACTGGGAATAGATAAGATCTAAATGAAGTAATTGGTAATATATTACTTTCGTAAGATATGTCACCTGTCCCCTGTCCTTTTACCTGAGAGTTTCGCCTTTACAGCTTTCTCCTTCGGTGCTCATTATGAGTCTCTCCAAGGGTTCATCCAATAGCGGTCATCTCTAATTAAATAGGTACCTGAAAGATTTACCCCTTCGGTGAATGGCATGCCATTACTCTCCCGCTATCTTCATCTGAACTATTAAATTTTATTGTTTCATAGTAATACATATTCGATAAATTTGCAATGATTTTTTCACTTCTAATGGAAATAAAAAGTTTATTTTGTCACAATTACTAGAATTATTTACACTCCACTAACAAACACCTCAATGTCCTTTTGAATAAGATTTAATGCGTTTCGCCAAAATTCTATTGAGTGAACATCTATATCAATTATCTTTGCACTATCAACAATATTATTTTTACTTGTAGCACTCAAAAAATTATTATATTGCGATACAAAAGCTTCTCCATTTTTTATATATTCAGCATAAAGACCCTTAGAAAATAAAACTCCAAATGAATATGGAAAATTCAAAAATTCATTGCCAGACAAATAATATCCAACCTTATTCATCCACATATATGGATGGATGGTCTCAGTGTCAATACTATCGCCATAGGCTTCTTCCATACAATTAAGCATTAATTCATTTAACTCTTCAACAGATAACTGACCCAATTTTCTTCTTTCAAATAATTTATTTTCAAATATATATCTAGCATAAAAATCAACGATATAATAACCCGCATCTGAAATGCTTTTTTCTAAAATTGAAAAACCTTCATTTGTTGGTAGAATATTAAGTAATGCGTTATTTACTATTGTTTCACAGAAAATCGAAGCTGTTTCTGCAATAGGTGTAGGATAGTCCGTATTTAGCATCTTTTCATTCCTAAGGCAATAGCTATGATAAGCATGTCCAATTTCATGAGCCAGTACACCAACATCACAATACTCCCCAGTAAAATTAGCTATAATTCTGCTTTCTTCTATTGGAAAAATATCAACAGTTAGTCCATAATTCCCTTTTCCAGTTCTTGGCTCAGCATCAATCCATCTACTGTCAAAGACTTTCTTTGCAAAATCAGCAAGTTCTTGACTGAATATTCTAAAACTTGATACAATTAAATCTCTGGCATCTGAATATGATATTTTTGTATTGGCATCACCCATTGGTGCAAAGATATCATAAAATGGAAGGCAAACTTTATGTCCTAGCCCTTCTGCCTTTTTATGATAATATTCATGGAATATAGGTAGACTTTCTTTTATAGCAGAAAGCATAACATTTAAAGTTTCATAATCCATTCTTGAGACCATGAGAACTTTTTCTAAAGGTGATTTATATCCTCTCATATCATAAATAGTAAGTGCTTCACCACTAATTCCATTCAAACATGCTGCGGACGCTTTCGATATTCTTTTACAAACTTCCTCTTCTGCATAATAGGCTGTTTTCCTTAAAAATTCATCTTTTTTATATGCCATGTTTCTGAGCTCTGAAAGTGCTACTTTCTTTGATTCACCTTCAATATCTATATCAACTAATATTGTAGAAGTAAGCTCCATATAGAGTCTTTGCCACGCTTTGGATCCTGTACTCTGCATTTTTGCAATTAATAATTCTTCATTTTCATTCAATAAATATTTTGACTGCAAAATAAGTTCTTTAAGATAAAACCGATATTCAATAAGTGTTGGCGAAGTATCTATTAATTCATCTATATTATTTAAAGAAATAAGCCATTTGTTAAACTTTACAAAAGAATCTATAACCAATGAATTCTTATATTCAATATCATCTAAAACATTCATTGCTTCCATATTTGAGTTATCTGAGCATGAAGTTAACTCAGCATAAGAATATAAACAGCAATATACGCTCTTATATTCATTATAAAGATTCAAAAACTCTTGAATTTTAGAAGTCGCATTATTCGTATCTTTCATATTTTTTGCAGACCAATCATTCAAATTTTCTATATGCTTGTTAAGAAGCTCCATGTCACCTTTAAACTTTTCAGAGTTAAATGAAGTGTAAAGTGCGTCTAAATTCCATGTTAAATCCATTAATAATCATCTTCCTCTCTATATTATAAATTACTATACAACACTGTTTTAAATCGCTGTCTTTACATAATTCAACAAACATTCATAATTTCCCTTGTGCTACTATATTTTATATTTTTATTGTACGTCTTTCTTAATGCTCTTTATACTTAATATTGTTCCAATGATAAATGTTGCACATAATACAATAATACCTAAAGTATAATTTGTATAAATTGTTCCATTTTGATGAGGACTTAATATAGTTGGAATACTCCAAGGAAATATTGTATTAAATCCAGTGTTCATTACTATAAGGTTAAGAGTAATAGCACTTACTCCAAGTATGATTGGTGGAACTATACTCTTATTATATATACTTAAGAATGCTACTATAGGAATTAATGCAAAGTGCATAAGAATCATAAAAACATATACTTTAGTGTAATATAGTAAAATGTTAAGAGTTAAAGGTTCATGTTTTATAGTCAATCCTAACAATACTAGCAAAATAAATGAAGAGACAATTGTAATGGAAATAAGAATTAGTATAACAATAAGTTTACCGATGAAGAATTGTATTCTACCTATTGGATAGGTAAACATACTATTTATTGTATTTTCTTGATATTCCCTTGAAAATATAAATCCCGCTAATAAAGAGAAAAGTCCAATGGCTATCAACATATTAATCATCATTTCAGCATCTGTAAAAAAGTTTTCCCAAACTACTATAGGAAATTTTTTATTTAATGCAAACACAGAAAATATTAATAGGTCAGGCAAAAATGCACATAGAGGCATACACCACAAAACTTTACATTTTCTTAGTTTAAGAAATTCAGTATGCATAACAGTTGATAAACTTGCAACATTATTCATTTATATCACTTCCTACCAACTTAATAAAATAATCTTCAAGACTGTCCCTAAGCAAAGATATTTCTTTAACCTCAACATTATTTTGTATTAGCATCCTATTAATATTAGAAGTCTCTGTTAACCTTTCATAAATTTTAATCACTCCCGGTTCTGATATTATATAATCTGAGATGTTAAATTTTTGTTCTAACATAAATACGGCGTCCCTATCATTATTAACTTTAAGCTCAATATAATGTCTATTTTTCTTTTTTAATGCTTCAGAGTCTATTTCTTCTAGTAGTTTCCCTTTATGTATGATACCCACTTTAGTAGCTAATTGCTGAATTTCACTTAAAATATGACTTGATATTAATACAGTTATATGCCTTTTTCGCGATAGATCAAGTATAAGTTGTCGTATTTCTTTTATTCCCACAGGGTCTAACCCATTTGTTGGTTCATCTAATACTAAGAACTCAGGATTATGAAGTAAAGCTCTTGCTATGCCAAGTCTCTGTTTCATACCCAACGAAAACTCTTTTGTTTTTCTATTAGCAGCGTCAAGTATTCCCGCTACCTCTAGTGATTGTTCTATACAATTTTTGTCTGGAACACCCATAAGTTTTCTGTGAATATCTAAATTTTCCACCGCGGTTAAATTTTCATAAAAACCTGGAAATTCTATAATTGACCCAACTCTTGCAAAATAATGTTTTTTGTCCTCACTCAGCTTTTCACCAAATAATTCGATATTCCCTGTGGTAGGCTTAATTAGCCCCATAATCATCCTCATAGTAGTTGTTTTACCTGCACCATTTAAGCCTAAGAATCCATAAATGTCTCCTTTTTCAATAGTTATATTTACGTCATCAACAGCTTTATGTTCTTTATACTGCTTTGTTAGATTATAAGTTTTTAATATGCACTCCATAATTTTCTTCCCCCAAACATTAATTTATTATCATGTACATAGAATACTATATTAGTTTTAAATAACTCTAACAAATACCTTACAAATACCTTAAATCATAAATATCTATTTATATAAAGGTAAAGAAAATGAAAAAGTAGTTTTCTCATTTAGAATGCTTTTAACTAAAACCTCTCCTTTTAATCTTTCTACAAGTTTTTTAACTATTGCAAGTCCCAACCCGCTTCCATGAAACTTTCCATTTCTTGAAGTTTCTCCGATATATAATCTATCAAATATATATGGAATGTCTTTCTCAGCAATACCTGCTCCTCCATTCCATATATCTACCCAAACCATAGAGTTTTCTCCTCTGATTTTTATACCAATTATTTTTTCATCTTTTCCATATCTAAGTGCATTAATTAAGAGGTTAGATAATATTCTATCAATTGCTTTACTATCTCCCCAGACAAAAAAATCTTTTTCTGCTATCTCAATGATAGGTTCAATGTTTTGATTAACAAATTCTTGATAAAATCCTACTAATACATCTTGAATCATATTGGTCAAATTGATTTTTTCTACTTTAATTAGTACATCTTCTGCTTCTATTTTAGAAAAACGAAAAAACTCTTCAAGTAATGAATATAATTTTTGAGACTTAGAATACACTATATCCAAAAAATACTTTTTTTCTTTATCGTTTAACTTTGAATCCTTCTGTAGAGCTTCTAGATATCCAAGTATAGATGTTAATGGAGTCCTTAAATCATGCGAAATATTGGCCACCATTTTTTTCCTCGATTCTTCTAGATATTGTTTTTTTTCAGCGATCCTCTGAAATTCATCTATTATATAATTTAAATTAACACCCAGGTTTTGTATACCCTTAGTTGAAGAATAAAATCGTACCCTAATATTAAAATTACCACCTTTTATTCCCTCTAATGTTCTATTAATTTCATTTATTTGCTTAGAAAAATAAATATTATTAAATATCAAAATACAACATATGCATATTAATATACAAACAATGTATATATTCATCATTACATCTCCCCCAACTTGTAACCTATTCCCCAAACTGTTTTTATATATTTAGGTTTAGAAGAATTATCCTCAATTTTATTTCTTAGACGACTTATATGTACCATTACAGTATTCTCATCAGTCATATATTCCTCTTTCCAAACAGCACTGAAAAGTTGAGACTTAGTGAAGACTTTGTTTGGATAAGTCATAAAAAGTTTTAATATCTCAAATTCCTTTGAAGTAAGTGGTATATTTTTTTTGCAAACTTTAAGTTCATAGGTATTTAAATCTAATTGAAGATTTCCGTGTTTTAATACTTCATCTTCCTCAAACTCGCTATTATTAAATTGTAAATACCTTCTTAATTGAGATTTAACTCTGGCGATAACTTCTGCTATATCAAAAGGCTTAGTAATATAGTCGTCAGCACCTAACTCAAGTCCAAATATTTTATCTGTTTGTTCATGTTTCGCCGATAAAATAATTACTGGGATCGTACCTTTTTCCCTAATTTTTAAAAGTACTTGTCCCCCATTGAGTTTTGGCAACATTAAATCTAATATAACCAATTGATAAGTCTTATTTTCAAATTTACATACAGCTTCTATACCATCAAAACAACAATCTACAATATATCCTTCCTTTCTTAGATATTTTGTAATAAGATAGTTAATTTCGTTATCATCTTCAACCACTAAAATACTTATATATTCCATATATACTCCCCATTCCCATAACTTACATTTATTTTTATCTCGCCGTTCTGAATAATAATTATAGTATACTACAAAATCTATCAATACCATATGGGTTACAGCAAGCATTCATGGTGCATCCCGTAGTTTGTAAATTTACGCTTTGCGAGCATTACCCAATTATAGTTTTATAATACTTTAAATACACTATAGTATTGACAAAAGGGGTTAAATAATGTATATATAGTATATATACATTATACTCTTTCAAATTAAACAAGAGTTTATTAAAAGAAACTGCTAGGAGATAAAATATGGACATTACTATTATAATTTCAAATTTATCAAACGATCCTATATATCTGCAAATTATTGATCAGATTAAAGGACTAATATTTTCTGGTGAAATAAAAGAAGGTGATGCACTTCCATCTATGCGAAATTTAGCAAAGGATCTTCAAGTAAGTGTAATCACCACAAAGAGAGCTTATGAAGAATTAGAGAAGGAAGGATTTATTGTTTCTCTTACAGGTAAAGGGTCATTTGTATCAGGGCAAAATAAGGATATACTTCGCACGAAAAAAATGAAGATTTTAGAAGAAAAATTAAAAGAAATTTTAAAGGAAAGTAAAATACTGAATTTATCTATGGAAGAAATAATAGATATAATGAAACTTCTTAAGGAGGACGTAAAATGAGCAGTGTATTAGACGTTAGAAATCTCAATAAGTCTTATGGTGATTTTTGTTTAAATGGATTAAACTTTAAGCTTGAAAAAGGATACGTAATGGGATTTATAGGACCAAATGGATCAGGAAAAAGTACCACAATAAAATCAATTATGAATCTAATAAAAAAAGATAGTGGAAGCATCAGTGTTTTTGGTATGGACAGCGTTAAAGACGAAAGAAAAATCAAAGAAAAAATAGGATTTGTTTATGATGAAAATATATTTTATGGCATGCTTACCATAAATGAAATGAAAAATATTATAGCAGGTTTTTATAGAAGGTGGGATGAAAACAAATTTAAGGAGTATATTAAACATTTTGAATTAAATCCAAATAAGGTGATAGATAAGCTTTCAAAGGGAATGAAAATAAAATTTGCCTTAGCATTAGCTCTCTCCCACGGAGCTGAACTTATTGTTATGGATGAGCCTACTTCAGGACTTGATCCTGCTTTTCGAAGTGAGCTTATGGATATTTTATATAATGTTATTCAGAATGAAGAGATGTCAATTTTCTTCTCCACACACATTACAACAGATCTTGAAAAAATTGCAGATTATATAACTTTTATTAACAAAGGAAGTATGGTGTTTTCTGAGTCGAAGGAAGAAGTGCTACAAAAATACGCAATAGTCAAAGGCGCTTCTAGACTTTTAGACTTAAATATACGAAAGGAATTTATAGGTATAAGAGAAACTGCTTCAGGGTTTGAGGCATTAACTGATGATAAAGAGAAAGCAAGGATTTTATTTAATGATAGTTGTAAGATAGAAAAAGCATCACTAGAAGATATTATGGTTTATACAATAAGAGGTGATATTCATGTTTAATCTTATAATGAAAGACATTAGAATTCAGAAAAAGGATAAAACCGTATTTATGTTTATTCTTTTAAACATTGTAAACGCATTTATATTTCAAACTAATTATGCAACCACTATATTGTTATGTTTTTTAAGTATATATCTACTGGCAGTGTATGCTAATGCTTATGATTTTAAATATAATAGTGAACTAATGATAAATAGTTTGCCTGTTAATAGAAAAGTTGTGGTGGCTGCAAAATATTTATCAGTATTTTTATTCCTTATCTGTGCTATATTAATAACACTTATTGTGAGCAGTTTATTACATTTTGTTGCTCCAACTTTAGTAAGTAAAACCATCGGTATAAACACCATTTTTCTTGAGTTTTTTATTGTATGTATTTATTTTTCTATTTTTTTCCCATTTTATTACAAGCTCGGATACCTCAAGTCGAGGTGGGTTAATTTCATAATTATGGCTGTACTGGGAAGTCTCATCTCTTTTGCAAATGAGATATTAAAGAATAATACAACCTTTGGGGTTGATTTTGGATTACTGCAAAGAATCGTACTGACAGCCATACCTATAATTTTTATAGTAGTTTCATTCTTCATTTCAATTAAAATATATATAAATAAGGAATTGTAATTGTGGTTTTATGAAATTAATTAAACATCCATATGCAATATGGGGAAGGCAACTGCTAATGTAAAAATACCGCAAAATTCAAATTTGAATTCTGCGGTATTTTAGAAATTATTTAGTTTTACTAAATGTATTATTTAATAAGGAAGTTATAAATTAATCGACTTTATTTTAACAGGAATCCATACTTCACATTTGTATTCACCAGGGTTTTTATCATCCCAAAAGTTTTTTTCAATGCATGGGCCTTTCACTTGTTCAAATCCAGAGGAGGGAAACCATTCAGAGTATATGCGTCTCCAAATATCATGTATAATCAAATTATTGGGCACAGCTCCATTACCTTCAAATACTGCCCATGTAAGTTTTGGCACCTCTAGTATAGTAAATTCATCTGGTATATATTTTTCGAACTGTTCAGCTCCCATTATATATTTTCTTGTTCCATCTTCTTCAAATCCATAATGAAATCCATTTAGCAAAGTGCCCTTGGGGTTCCCAAGAATTTCGTTTATCCTATCATGTGTTCCATCCTCAAAAATCTTACTAATAAACTTTGGTATCTCTCTATAGGCTGCATCGTCAACTCTAGTTGTTGCAAATTCTGCACCAAATACTTTAAAAGCCTCCTTTTCAACTATTGTATAAATAATTTCAAATTCTCCTTTTATTGATATTTGAAAAGAGAGTTTGGGAAAAGCTTTAATCTTTCCATTAAGCTTTTTTAAAGCTGACGGTGATATTCCATGCAGTCTTTTAAATGCCTTAGTAAATGCTTCTGGACTTTCATAACCATATTTTAATGCTATATCAATTACTCTTTTGTCTGTTGCAACCAACTCTTCTGCAGCAAGGGTAAGTCTTCGATTTTTTATGTACTGGGTCACCGTAAATCCTGTTAATGCATGAAAAACACGCTGGAAGTGATATCGGGATGAACATGCGACTTTTGATATGTCATCTATATTAAGTGCTGTGTCCAAATTTCTTTCAATGTATTCAAGCGTATTATTAAGTAATATTATTGTTCCCAACTTTCCCATCCTTTCAAAATCAGTTCATTCATTACAAAAATGTAAATCTCCATTATTTCATCTTATTATATATATAACTTGTTATAACTTCACAATACTTATCAGGCTCCTCAATTCTAGTATAATGACCAGAGAAATCAAATGTAACCACTTGTTTGTCTTGCACTCGCTTCATAAATTCTGCTGTTTGTACTTCACAAGTTATTGGATCATATTTACCTTTAATCAATAAAGAAGGTTTGTTTACATTTGATAATTCAGTAAACACATCATTATACACTCGCCAATCCTTCAATAATTTAATTCTTGTTTTGGTAGATTTATTCCATAAATTCTTAGCATCGTTAGTACTCATAGCTATTCGTTCAATAATTTGCTTATCACTTCCAAACCACATATAGTTACTTCCGTTAGCTCCAAGTTCATTTAACACCTTCATAAGTAGTTTATTGATATCCCTATAATCTGTAATTTCTCTTAAAGCTTTAAAATAATCTTCTGCCAATGCTGATTTTCCTAATTTAACTAATTCCTTAGCAGCTTCATTTAGCATAGAACGCTCTGAAAGTGCAAAGCTAAAAGACGGACATTCATATATCATATATTCAATAGAATTAGGGTATAAATTAGCATAAAGAACAGCAAGATACCCACCAAATGAGTGACTAAGCAGTGACCATTTATTTATATGTAATTTTTTTCTTAATTCTTCAAAATCTTCAATAATATCTTCTAGTGAAATATGTTCTTCATCTAAAATAGCCTCGGATCTCCATACTCCCCTTTGATCTGGAGCTATAACTTTAAAGTTTTTTGATAATCTGTCCCCCTGATATTGAATAAAATCTGCAACACCAATCCCACCTGGTCCACCATGAATAAATAATAATACTGGAGATGAGTCCTCTCCCAAAATTTCAGTGTAAAGATCTTTCCCTCTAATTTTATAATACTCCACCATCTAATACGTCCTCCCTATAATGACCTTAATTATTTCCTACCTTCGCTAAAGTATATCAAAAAATGAGATTTTATATCTGTCTTGTTGTGCTTTAATTTGTCTGAATTTATTCATTCTAAAAATATCAAAGAATACATTGTTTTATAATTCTTTCGTTAGTTCTATAAATAATTTCTTGTGGATATCCTATAAATTCAAGTACCTTTATTGCGTTTCTAGTTGAAGATACACCTTTTCTTATTTGATAATCAAATTCTAAACCATGTTCTCCTACATTTTCAGTGAAATAATGGCATTCATATAAATCTCCTACCATAGTAGCTATTTCAAGATCATGCGTAGCTACTGCCACCAATGAATTATGTCTAGACAAATAGGCAAGAATCTCAGCAGATGCGTTAACCCTCTCAATAGGGTTAGTTCCCCTAAAAATCTCATCAATAAGACATAAGCTTGTCACTTCCTCATTGCAACCATTAATTATCCTAAACAATGCCTCTGCCTCGCTTAAATAATAACTTTTCCCACTAGTCACATTATCAGTAACAGTCATTGACGATATTATGTTGAAATATCCACCCTCGTAACTTGTCGCAAGGCAAGTGAAAATAGTCTGTGAAAATAATGCATTTATGCCTAATGCTCTTAGAAAAGTAGACTTACCAGACATATTTGAACCAGTTATAATAACACCCTTTTCTAAAGTTAAAGAATTCCCGATAGCTGTGTCTATTAGTGGATGTTTTATATCTTTAACCATTATTTCCTTAAGCCCTTTTGTTAATTTAGGTTCAACATATTCTAGAAGTCCATCCCTATAAGAAGCTACAGATATTAATGCATCGATTTCCCCTAAAATCAAATAGATACTTCTTATATCTTCAATATGTGCCTTAACTTCATCTATTATTTTATTGAAACCTCTAGCCTCACTTAAAAAGAATATATTTATGTACTCGTATAACATATCTACACCTTCTACTCTTCCTATTTTAATAAAGGCGTCTTTCCTTGTTATTGCCTTGCATTTCTTTGATTGCTCTTTAAGCTTTAAAGTATATCTTTTTAACTCCTTATCCTCTACAGATCCAATAGCCTCTGCCAGTCTAATAATCTTACTTAAATACCCCATTGAGGCAAGATCTCCGCCAATATCCTTTTTGATTTTAGCACTAAGATAGCCATTAACCGCAAATATTATAAGTATAAAAATCCATGCCTTTCCTATACCCATAAACGTTATTGAAATTAAGGAACCATAAGCTAATATCCTTAAAAGATATAACAGTGGTTTCATGAAAGTTTTATAGGATATTTCATCCCATAAAAAACATGTTATAGTGTTAATATTCTGTCTTCCTAATTTAAAAAATTTTCTTTGTATTTTTTCTCTTATTTCCTTATTATCTTGAAAGAACGTTATAATCTTATTTCTATTGATTAGTTTTTCTTCTTTTAGGATTGGATTTCTTAAAATATAATATAAATATTGTTCTCCTGGCGAGGATAATGTTCTATCTACCTTTTCAAAAACATTATCCATATTTAAATCTAAATAAGTTTGATCATCAATATATAGTTCCTCCGGATCTTTATATTTTAGTACGTCAAATAATAATTTAATATCCTCAAATTTTCGCACGCGGTTGTTTCCATTACTGTAATTCTCTTTAATCTTTTGTAAATCTTTATAAAAAATTGCTTTATTTCTTGCTGCTAGTCCAAACATCAGCAAAACTAATGAAATAATATTTACACAAAAATATATTTTATTTACATTGTTACCTAGGACAATTGATACATAGGTTATAATTGCAGCTATAACTATACTTGCTATAAATAATTTGTTAAATTTTTTTTCCTTATCCATTTGAAACGCTCCTTACCGAACTTTATAATAACACTTGTAATTCACTTAATTTTTTCTGATTTCCATATCCAATTTTTCTTTTAATTTGATATATCTATTGTATTCTTGACCCCAAGCAATTATAGAAGATATTAAACTAAAAATAATAGTAGTAATACACAATAATAGGATGTGTTCATGTCCGTACATAATATTATTATCTTGCGTAAAAAAAACAAAACCCATTATTCCATACCAAGCAGTCAAGAAAATAAAATTTTTAAGGTTATGCAATAACATGCCTTTTTCTTTCCTTTTTTCCCAAAATTCAATAAAACTTTCATCATCAGAATAAAATAATTTTGTTAATTTATTTGGCTTTATATCATTTTCAGTAATAAGAAACCCCAAAGTTGCATTCATAATTATAATTATAGGTACAGAAATAATAAGAACCCCCATTAGCAACAATCTCATAACGACACCCCTTTCAAAATTTTTGACTAATATTCTTACCATTTCACCCTATTTATCTTTTCTTCCAATAAAATAATACCCATTTGATTTATTTTATTACATTATAATCCATCCAAGAATATAATGCTATGAGAAATTTCACACTATTTATAATACATTCATTTTGGATATGGTAAAAATATTGTTGAGTTTCATGATATAATATTTAAAACACATTTATAGAATGCTATAATATGGGCAGCTAACTACTAGTGCCGTATACACAATATATAGAAAGGAAGTGAATATTTAGTGGGTTTGAATAATTGTGTACACTGTCCCATTGAAGATAAATTATGTTAAATGAAATGGATAGACAATATCTTAAAATTATTGAGAAAATTATAAAAAAAGGATACTACGACCAAAACCGTACTGGTATTGCAACTTTAAAACTCCCTCACCAAATTATGCAATTTGATTTAGAAGAAGAATTTCCAATATTAACAACTAAATTTGTTGCTTTTAAGACAGCAGTAAAAGAATTGCTTTGGATTTTCAAAGACCAATCCAACGATGTTAAAAAACTTCAGGAACAAAATGTGCATATATGGGATGAATGGGCATACGACGATGGAACCATTGGTAAGGCATATGGTTTTCAAATAGCTAAGTATCATCAAATTGATACACTTATTGATGCCTTGAAAAATAATCCTCAAGATAGAAGAATGATGATGAATTTATGGAATATAGAGGACCTGCCCCAAATGGCACTTCAACCTTGTTGCTTCTTAACTCTTTGGGATGTAACTGATGGACGACTTAATTGTATGTTAGTACAACGAAGTGGTGATACAGCGTTAGGAATTCCTTTTAATACAAGTCAATATGCAGTATTAGTTCATTTAATTGCACAGGTAACAGGATTAAAAGTAGGATTGTTCACTCATGTTATAAATAATGCACATATATATGAAAACCATATTGAAGGTTTAAAGCTACAGCTTTCAAGAAAGTCAGAAGCTTTAGCTGCTCCGAAACTATGGATTAATCCAAATATTAAAAACTTCTATGACTTTACACCAGAAGATGTTAAACTTATAGATTATAAACACCTTGGGAAAATAAATATGGGGAGTGTGGCTGTATAATGCTTACATTTATTGTTGCAATTGGAGATAATTTCGCTATAGGTAAAAATAACGATTTACTTTGGCATTTTTCAAAAGATTTAAAAAGGTTCAAGCAAATTACAAGTGGAAACACTATTATAATGGGAAGAAAGACATTTGAGTCCCTTCCTGGTATTCTTCCTAGCAGACATCATATTGTTATTACAAAAAATAAAGATTTTGTTATAAATGATGAAAGAGTTACTATTTTTAATTCTAAGGAAGAGTTATTCGCATTTATGAAAGACAGTGAAGAATACTTTGTTATAGGCGGTGGAGCAATTTACAAGTTATTATTGCCTTATTGTAATAGGATACATTTAACAAAAGTACATAAAGAATATAATGCTGATATTTTTTTTCCTAAGCTAGACTATTCAGAGTGGAATTGTAGAGAAGAAGAAACTGGGTTCATCAATGATGATAAAACAACATCATATACTTTTTTAACTTTGGAACGTATTATTAATGTGAAACAAAAATAATCTATTTTTTATATAAATATAATGTACCATTTTTAGGTGTTCTTATATTTCGTCCAGTAACGCCCCTACTTTTAAGTTCCTTTTGTAATGTATTCATGAAGAAACCATGACAAACAATTAATATATTATTACTTGATTCATCCTTTATACTATCCAAAAACTCATTCACACGTTTTTGGGTATCTTTTTTATTCTCTATTTGAGATTTGCACTGAAAAAGCCAGGCAAATCTCCCACTTATACACCAGAATATATAAGGAATTTTTATATTAGTATTAAATATTGGTGCTATAGGAACTTCTCTTAATAATTGAGTTTTAATTATTTCACCTTTGAAAATAGATTGAGAAGTTTTAATGGCTCTTGATAAATCACTTGAAAAACATTTGTCCCATTTTATATCTCCTATTTTAAATTTATTTTCTACAACATCACTATTATCATATTGTTTTACCCATTGCTTAAAATCAGCAGATGTCATAAACATCTTTGTAGAACAATTAACTTTAAAATGCCTAACCAATCCTATATTCATTTATCCTCCAATATTACGCAATTTTATATAATTTGTACTATTTAAAATAGTTTACAATACCTAACGATTAGTTAGATATATTGTATGCCATTTTTCTTATAAGTTTTAATAAATTTTCTCTATCCTCATAAGTATCTAAAGAAATCATTATTTTTCCGTAAACTTCTTCCTCAAATTTTCTATGTTCCTCTTGGGCCATATTACCCTCCTTAGTAAGTTCTAACTTGTAGGATCTTCTATCCTTATTGCTAAGAGTTCTAATAATAAGATTGCGCTTTTCTAATCTATCAATCATACTAGTTAATGTACTTTTAGGTACATTTAATACTTCTAATATATCTTTTATAATAACATTTTCTTTTTCAGAAATAATTCTTAGTATTGTAAGTTCATTAGTTCTTAGTCCTTGTATTCTCAAAAACTTTGATTCTATATCCTTATAGTTAGATGATACTATCATAAAATGCCATAATTTATTTAATTCATCTACTTGCCTTTTATATTCTAAATCCATATAATCACTCCAAAATTTGTTTTATATTTATTACTTATTTTTTTATATTAGCATTAATAGCAAAACTTTTATTATTTATTTTTTTAAAGTTAGATGGCTTAAATCCACACTTTATTAAAAGTTCCTCAATTTCTTTCTTGCAATATATTTTATAATCGCCACTACTACTTCTTTTACAATATAAATTTAATATTTTTCTAATAACTACTGGTGAAGTTGGATCTCCAATAATTAATGTTCCATTAAATTTTAATATTCTTTTCATCTCTAATAGTGTCTTTTCTGGGTTTGGATAATGATGAAATGATGCATTACATACAATTACATCAAAAGTATTATTTCCCCAAGGCATACATTCTGAATCACCAACTCTTAATTCAGCTCTATTATCAAGATTTTTTTTGGCAACCTCAATCATTTTTTCTGAAAGATCTAATCCATATAATTTTATATTATTTTCAACTAATTTCATCAATACATTTCCGGTGCCACATCCAACATCTAATAACTTTTCAGGCTTAATAAGCATTATTCTGCTAATAATTTCATTATACATCGGAGCTACGAATTTCCCATCATGACTCTCATCGTAAGATTCAGCTTGTTTATTGAAATTTATTTTTGAATTTTCTTTAAAAATATTTTTATTATTTTTCATATAAGATCCTCCTCTAGATAATAGTAATACATCAATATAGTTCTTGTTTCGTACTATACTAACATGGTACTACTTTTTCAAAAAAAGTCAATATAAAAAAACTTGCAATTGTTCGTCTTGTTGATCATAATTAAAAGGATGATTTAGATTAATTAAATTTGGGCAAATAATATCATATCCAGCCATAGAAAACTTCTCACAGACCAACTTAATATGCTGATTAATACCATATATTTCATGTAACACTATGATTACAGAATTAGAATTACTTATAATCTTCACATGGGCCTCCCTAAAGTAATTATACTAATAACACCATAAAGGATATCATCTATAATAATCTCATAATATCTATACTTATCATAATATGTTGATTGAACAAGATTATCATAAATCTTATATTAATAAATCTATTGATGAACTTATTACTGCTATAACAAATTTTCTTGATCTATAATTTCATATCTTTCATTTGATAATGCTAATATGGTGTTATCTATATCTTTATTTTTAACAAGTATATAATCTGTATCATATGTGGAAACAGCAAAAATACTGATTCTTTTTAGCGCCAATATAGTACTAATTGATGAAATAATACCAATTAGCGAAAAATCTAATGGTCCCTCAACTTTTAAAATTCTCCAATCTTTTTCACACTTTATATTACTCGGTATACTATCTTGAGAGCATACAATTGATAATTCATCTGATGTTTTTGTTATAGAATAAAAACTGCTGTTTTTTACCCATTCAGGAATTTGCTCATTTTTATTTAATCTACAAACCGCAAATTTTTCATTTAATAATTTCATTGTTAATATTTTTTCTGACATATCTTACTTTCACCCTTCCCTTTTTATGGTTTCTACCCACTTATAAATTTATTATCTTTTAATATATCAAAAATTGTTAATGTTGTCAATATTAACTTCCATTTTATAATTATCTAACCTAGTATAAATATATTAATAATTAGTGGGTATAATCTATAAAGAGGTCATCAAGTAAATAACAAACTCTAAATAGTTTCATTTTTAGTTTTTCTATACTCTACACTGTATTTTCTCACACTCCTAGTCCGCTATATAATACAAGAAGTTGATAATCATATTGTTTATGGTATAGCCTAGTTTGTTGTCTTCTGTGCTTGCTAAATGGGTATCCCTTAAATTATCAAATTAAAACTATAGCTGCGTAAAAAGCAATACCTAACGTCATAATGGCAATAGCTATAATTTCAGCAATCTTTCTGCTTTTTTTAAGGCCTAATAACTCAACTGTCTCGGGTGTTGTATAATGATAAATAAGAATCGTTATTCCAATATATTCTGATAAATATAAAGTGCATACACTCCATTGAAGCTGTTACAGCGACCTAGGAGATGACTTAATTATGCCTCCCCATATTGCTGAGCGAAATATAAAATCCACGATTTTTCAACTTTATAATTACCTATTGGATTTCCTGTTGCTCCATCATATAAGTTGTAATCACCAGTTCTATAAATCATAGCATTTTCATTATCAAGAATTTTTTTATCCATTTCATATTGACCTTTATTAACATGTACACTTACTTTAAAGGCTCCAATTGGATGTCCAGTTACTAATAAATGTGTTCTAATAGATATTGAAGGAGTTATATGAGTTATAATAACTCCTCCAATAAATATTGTTATAGTTAATAATATTATAATAACTTTTCTTAAAAACCTCATTCTTTCCTCCTCAAATTTGTTGAATAATAATTTGCAATTACGCAACGATTTTAAATCGCTCATACCCTGCTAAACTATATGATATTTATTCATTTTATGTCTTAGCGTAGGTTTTGTCGGAATTATAGAAAACCTAGACTTACAACTTGAGTGCCACCTATTTTACATTCTCACAATAGTAAATCATTGACTCACTTAAGAACTTAGCTAAACCTTCTTTATACTTATCAATGTTAGCCGTGAAACGTTCGTCATTAACATATAAGTCAGCAAGTCCTCTAAATATTTCTATAGTACAATCATAAAAATTATCAGTAATGTGTTGTCTTAACTCAGCAACTGCCTTTTGAACTTCTGAATTGCCTATTCCTTTATCCATGTTAGCTATAATTTTCTCGTTGATTTTTCCATTAGTTGCATTAATCCTAGCCCAATCCTCTTTTGTGTATTTGGAGGTTTTTTTCAAGCTTTCCTTGTAGGCATCAGTGTCGCCATATTTTTGCTTCGTTTCCTCTGCATATCTTTCTTTATGAGCCTCTATTTCGCTTATATCAAACCCCTCAAACATTTCATTCTTATTCATATCTATTCCTCCTTCAATGTAATCTATAGTTTTATCTACAGATTTTATAATCTTATCGAGTCTCTTCTTTTTTTCTATCAATAGCTCCCTATGTGTCTTTAATGCATGTTTTCTATCGAAGTCCGGATTATCTAAAATTTCTTTTATTTCTAGAAGAGTAAAATCCAATTCTTTAAAGAACAAAACTTGTTGTAATCTTTCAAGGTCATCATCAGTGTAGAGTCTATATCCGGCAGGTGTTACAGACTTTGGCTTTAAGATGCCTATCTGATCATAATGATGAAGTGTACGCACACTTACACCAACCATATCAGCTACTTCTTTTATTTTATAAGACATAAAATTAACTCCTTTGTTCTTTATTAATCTTCCCTACAAATTTATAATAATCTATGACGTTACGTTAGAGTCAATACCCTTTTGGAAATAAATTATAGATATCTTTCGACATAAAATGAAAATGTATAGTATAATATCATTTCAATCGCAATCATTATTACTAGTAATGCTTAACGATTAAACCCCACATCTAATGATATGGGGTTACTTGAGAGGACATAAAAAACAATCCGTATCAATTAAACTAAATATGTTTTTTACTTTTATTTAACTGTTCTTTTGAAACCAATATCAAGATTGTCACACTCATTAAGAATTAATGCCTGTGCCACAATTACATCTTGCCCATTAAAAGTACATGATGGAGCTTCGTATAATTTATACCCCTCATCAAGTAATTCAGAAATTTTCTTGCAAAAATTCGCATCATCTTTTCCTGTAATTAAGCGATATTTAAGTTTGTTTTCCATAGGTTATCTTTAGCGAGAGCGTGTACTTTAAGTATACAAACCCACTAAATATCCACTTCCTTTCTTGTTTTGAATTTTATGTGTATTTCATATTAGTAACTCTGTTGATAGTTCTACATATTCTGAATGTTATGAATTAACATAAGTTATTATTTCATCTATATTCTTTCTTCTTGTAAAATCTACTGGCTTGTCATACATGGCTAACATGCCTCTTGCCTCAGGTGTTAATTCTTTTTTCATCTTAATCTTCCATTTTAGTAATGTCATAAGTGCTTTATCAAAAGGCTTTATTTTACTATAATCAAATCCACCTCTTAAATAAAAGAACTGTACAGACTTCTGTTCCTCTGGAGTAAAATTTTTATCTTTTACTTCATGTATTACCTCTTCACTCGATGGCGATGCCCCCGTTGCGAAAACAATGACTTTTTTACCTTTAAATTTGTCGAGATTTTTCGTTATATATTTTACTCCAATGATACCAACAGCATACAAACTGCCGCCATAAATCACGGTATCATAATTTGTAACTACATTTATATCAGCACTTGAAACATCAAAAATATCCGCTGATAACGCCTCAGAAATCCATTCTGCATATTTTTTTGTAAAGCCTGTTTTGGACTTGTATATTACTACAGTTTTCATTAATTTCACCTCTTATAATATATATTTTTTCGCATTATACTACATTCAGAATTTCAACATATTAAAACCCAACTGAAATTATATCACTATATATAATCATGTACTTCAGCTATACATGCTATTTTAAAATCTGCTACAATATTCTCATTTGAATTGTTATTATTAAAATTGAACCATATAGTTTTCATACCTAAATCTAATGCTGGCTTTATGTCACACTCTAAACTATCCCCTACCATTACTGCCTCTACAGGTGTAATCCTCATTAACTCAATAGCATTTATAAAAATTTTCTTATTGGGTTTACATATTTTTAATGAATAACTGAAAGTAAAACTATCAATTAGATCATAAATTTTCGCCTTTTTAAAGCACTCTTTCATAACTTCATCATAATAACAAGTATTTGATATAATCCCTATTTTATATCCCTTATCTTTTATCAGTTTTAAAGTGTTGTATAAATCGCTTTCAAAACATACCTGCTCTTTATACTCCGTATAAAATAAATTAATTGCTTCTATACATTGATTTAAATTGAACTTTAATTGATATTTTTCAAGGAAGTTATTCAGAAAATTTTCTATTGGATACTCTATAAGAGTTATTTTTCTATGATTTATTCCACGCATCCAACACTCATAAAATCCATCTTTTACATCCTCAAATAGAATTTTTTCATTGAATTTTTTTAGATATCTAGTTAGATATATTAAGCCCTGCATGTCTTTTTCATCATCTGATGCTCCATAATGAAAATGCAATAATGTGTTTCCCATATCAAAAAATATCACTTTAACTTCATTCATAATTTCACCTCAATCTGAATATAACTCAATCGTTGTCGTATTACATTAACTATATTCATACACATTTAAAACAAATTACTCCATATTCTCTGGTGTGAGATTACCTCCCACAAAATATCATTCTCAATTAAAATTCGTATTTTGATTCCCTTCTATCATTTCTTCCAAATCGCTAAACACCTGTTTTCTGCTTACTGGTTCACAATGGCCATGTAAATAGACTTCAAATGGAATTTTCATCAGAACATCCCTATATTGTTTCACTCGTTCAACTTCACGTTGTCCCTTGTTATCATAAAAATCTCCAGAATCTGCATCTCCACAAAACAATATTTTTTCTTCAGGAACATAGATAATCACACTGTCTTTTGAGTGAGGTGATGGACAATTTAATGCAATGCAGGTAATTCCCCCTAGGTCAATGGAAATACTTCTATCGAATGTCATATCAGCTGATTTAACACTAATTTCTGATAAATCCTTATATTCTTTGCGGATATTCTCATCGCAAAATTCAATTTCTTCACCACTCGCAAGACGCTCTTCCATAACTTGGTCAGTCCATTTCCATTGCATTACCTCTTTCAGTTTGTTATTGGTAAGTTGCCCTGCAATAGTCATTCCATTGAATGCTTCCATACCAAATGTATGATCCCAATGCCAGTGTGTAATGAAAGCAATTTGTGGAATGGGAAGATGTCTTTCTTCAAGTCCCGCATAAAATAAAGAAAGATGTTTAGGTGAATTACCGCAATCAATCATAATCGAATACTTATTCCCCAAAATATAACCAAGATTTGGTCTGTCTGTATTTTCATCGAAAGGCAAGTAATATATCCTCTCTGATATTTGATTTATAACCATCTATTCTCCTTCCGTTATATAAATAACCCTTTACTAATCATTATTTTATAATATCGGCGCAGTTAATTAAAATCACAGAGTATTTTATAATTTAATATTTATCCAATATCTCTGAGTTACTTCACCCTCTTCAATAACTTCATTCTCTAATACTCCACCATTATTTAATATAGTTTTTGCTGAAGCTATATTTATTTTGTCACACGTAACCAACGCCTTTTTAATACCTAACTGTTTCACTAATGATAATGATAGTGAAAGCATCTTAGTAGCATAGCCTTTCTTACGTTCAGAAGGCCTTATCCCATACCCTATATGTCCGCCATAATTTAGCAAAAAATTATTTAATTCATGTCTAATATGTAACGCACCATAAATCTTCATGTTTTCATCAATTAAAAAATATAGAGTAGATGGAACAAATCCATCTTCATATGCTTTATTGTTTTTTTGGGTCTTCCAACAATTAATTAAATCTTCATAATTGACCATACTCTTTCTAGATGCGTATGGAATTATTTCTTCTCCTGATTTTTCCCATTCAACTATATAATTGTTATATTCTTTTTCCATTTCAAGTTTTGGCTCAATCAACTTAAATATCATAAAACTCCTCATCCTTTCTGAATATTCAAACCAGACGCATGTTTTCTTTATACAATTCAACAGAGATTTATAATTTTCCTTTATATTTTGAAAAAAGAATATAAGCATCCTATTAATTAACAAAATATTCACTGATAATTTATATATGAATAATGTCTCCTGCACTTGCTTTTTCTAATCGATTGATTATAGAATTCCCTAAACCACTATTATTGGGAGCTTGTACATAAATATGACTTACATTCAATTTATCACATTCTCTAATCAAATCAAATATCTTTTGTGCAGCTATATTTAACATTTTAAAACTTCCTAAACTATATATATGTTGATAGTCCTCAAAATCATTTAAAAATTCTTGAAAACAAATTATAACATCGTTCTCATTTGCATTTTCTTTAATCCATTTAGACGTTTTTATATACTCTCCCTCAACCAATGTTAGCGGTGCATCTGGTGCATAGTGTCTATATTTCATTCCTGGAGCCTTTGGAATTTCCATTTCTTTCACGCTTAATAAATCCTTTTTGTATATAAGATTTGGAATTACCTTACATATGTCATCCAAGCTTATTGCTCCTGGTCTTAGAAGTATTGGGACTGGAGTAGACATATCTATTCAACTATGTGCTTGGGACTTTCACCCATTAGATTACGCCCATGCCGGGCACACTAATATAGTAAAGCCATATCATTAGATATGACTTTACTTGTGAAGAATGAGACACAAAATACTAACTTGTTCACTTTAACTTATCAATGTTTCCTGATTGAATATATTTAATATTTGCTTGGATTTTTTCATATGTCCAATTCCACCACTTAATTATAAGCAATTTAGAAATTGTTTCATCATCATACCTTTTCTTTATAACTTTTGCGGGTACTCCTCCAACAATAGTATATGGAGGAACATCCTTAGTAACTACCGCTCTAGTTCCAATAATTGCACCATCACCAATCTTCACCCCTGACATGATTATAGCGTCATAACCTATCCACACATCATTTCCAATTTCAATATCACCCTTATTATCCCAAGCATCGGTTATATGGCTGACGGGTAAATCCCATTCCTCATAAAATATTGGAAATGTATAATTAGATAGTGATTTCATTGTGTGATTTCCACTTGTCATAAGAAACTTCGCTTTACATGCAATTGAACAAAACTTTCCAATTATTAATTTATCATTGTTTACAATATACTGATATAATACATTATTTTCTTCGAAATCCCTTGGATCATTATTAAAATCATTATATATTGTATAATCTCCAACTTTTATATTATCTCTTGTAATTACATTTTTAAGATATATTGTTTGGTTGTCATTACTTCTTGGATATATTTTATCTGAATTTGAAATAGTCATATTTTAATCTCTCCTTTGTATTAAGATACTTTAATTCCTATTCCATTATTACAATGCATTTTTTCATACAATCACTCCTCAAACAGTAACCTTATATATCATATTATACCATATTATTCAATAATTAAAGTATTTGATATTTATATAATAAGATATCTAAAGTTTTAATAATTTTGCCATGTTATCCCCTAAAACAGCATTAATATATGATTTATTGCATAATTTTTCAATAGCTTCTTTTGATAACTGCAAATCTCCATATGGCATATCTGCACCAAATATACATTTTAATGGAATTTCATTTATGGCTATTTTCAAAACAAGTGTAGAAAAACAAGCAGATGTATCAAGATATAAATTTGGCATCTCTTTTGCAAGTTCTATTGCCGTTAGCCAGTTACTTCCTCCCATATGTCCTAATATAACAGGAATATCAGGAAATTTTTTGCTTAGTTCAGCGATTTCCTTAATATCTTGTAATACTAAAGGATTAAACGCGTGTATCCAAATTGGTAATTTTCCAAATATCATCGAAGACTTAAAAATGGTAGTTAATATTTTTATTTGACCACTTGGAAGTGTAAATTCACCAATACCAGCAAATTTGTTTTTTACTATGTTTTCTTCAATATATAAGTTAGTATCATTTTCATTCAATCCAACGGGTACAGAACCAAATCCAATATATCTCGATGGATACCTTTGAATTATTTGTTTGAGTTCATTTATAGACTTATATTTTTCATCTAATGAAGAATTTGTTTTCCCAGATACAATATCATTTAAAATTTTCATCTCTTTTTTTAAACCTTGTAAATTATCTGCTTTCTCTGGATGTATTGATGTTGAAAACAGAATTGTTTTTTCAACACCAGCCTTATCCATTATTTCGATATGTTGTTCAACTGGTAAATTAACATGTGAATGTCCATCAATAACCATATATATCATTCCTTCTTATTTCTAATTTGAGTTGCAACTCACCCTTATTATAGATTAGTTTCCAAAAAATAATAGTATGCACTTTTTTGTGATATACTTTCAAAAAGGAGAGTGAAGATATGTCAGAGAAATTATGTTATATCAGTAATAAAGAACCTTTTGAATACACTTTGTCAGTCGTAAGTGGAAAATGGAAGTTAAAAATAATTTATTTACTTGCTTGTATGGGTACTGTAAGATATGGGGTTTTAAAGAAAAATATTGAAGGTATTACTCATAAGATGTTAAGTTCACAATTAAAAGAATTAGAAAACAAAAATATTATATTAAGAAAAGAGTATCTTCAAATTCCTCCAAAAGTAGAATATTCTCTTACCGAAAAGGGGCAAAGTCTCATGCCAATTGTTAATGATATGTGTACGTGGGGCGAAAAACAAATTTAAATCGTAACCATTTAATATAATAGGTGGTGTATTTAGGAATGTATTCTTATAACAAAATAGTACATCCACTTTTGAAATTATTAATACGAAATTTAAAAGAAGGAAAAACATAGAGGTCACTATGAATTAATGACCTCTATGTTTTTCCTTCTTTTTCAACTCATGCATTGCAAATTGCCTTGCTTTCTGTTCCTTCTTCATAATTCGCATATTTATATTAATATAAGGTAACTAGTCTTAAACCTTGTTTTGTTACTTATTTAAACTATTTTAACATTTGCACTTCTTTGAGCGTTGGTAGAGATGCTATAGCACCGAGCTTTGTACATGTAATAGCGCCAACTTTATTACTAAAAATTATTATATCTTTAATAGTATCAGGATTATTCATGAATGATTTTGGATTCTTTAGCTGTGCAAGCTTATAAAGAAATGCACCTACAAATGCATCACCAGCTCCTGTTGAATCAATACATTTAATTTTTATGCTATTTATTATACTGCTTCCTTCATTGGTAGAAATTAATGTACCTGCTTCCCCAAGTGTAACAGCTACGACTTTTGCACCTAAGCTATGAAACAACTTAATACCTTCATCTATGTTTTCTTTACCTGAAATTATTTTTATTTCTTCATCACTTACTTTAACAAAATCTGAATATTTAAGACATTTTTTTGATATTTCTACAAAGTCACTCAATCTATTTTTCCACAAATCTATTCTATAATTAGGATCAAAAGAAATAAAAACTTCATTTTTAAAAGCAAGCTCCATAGCTTTTAAATAAGTTTCCTTTGAAGGCCCACCTAAAAGTGCGGTTGCAGAACCAAAATGCATTATTTTAAAAGATTTTAGCTTATCACGACCTAGCTCCTCAAAAGTTAATAATTCATCTGCACCTCTATTAAAAATAAAATCTCTTTCTCCATCTTCATTTAACGAAACAAACGCTAAAGTAGTCTTAGAATTTTTATCAAGTATAAGCATAGAAGTGTCTACTCCGGCTTCCTCTAATGTTTCCTTCAAGAACATACCAAAGTTATCATTACCAACTTTCCCTGCAAAATATGCTTGGCCTCCTAACTTTGATATAGCTGCTGATACGTTAGCTGGTGCACCTCCTGCTTTTTTTACGAAATTTTCTCCTTTAGTTAAACCACTATTAATATCTGAACAAATAAAATCAATTAATAATTCACCAATACATAGTATTTTATTCATAATACGCCTCCTAATTCCAATTATTATTCATTTACTTTAACACAGTTTAGACTAAATTGTATATATACCTTTTATTTTTGATGTTTATTACTTTTGGAATTGCTTATGCTCTTGACGCCGTTTACAAAATACAGTAAAATGAAAACAAGCGAAGCTAAACGAAATATAAATCGAACATAAACGAACACGAATAAACAGGTTGCAGCTTAAGCAACTATGAAATATAAAGAAAGGGATGGAAAATATGACTAAAAACCTAAATCTAATTAAAAGACTAACTATATTTTTTGTAGGAATGAGTATTATACAGATTGGAGTAGCATTATTTTTAAAAACTAATATTGGTTCCGATCCATTTACTTTATTCACTCAAGGATTAGCATCTTTATTAAATAAAACACCCGGAAATGCTAATATGGTTATTTTATTTGTATTGTTTTGCATAATACTTGCAGTTGAAAGACGTCGTATAAAGATAGGAACAATTATATGCGTTGTTGGAGTAGGACCTATTATTGACCTTGGAGTAAAGGCTGTTTCGTTTTTCCCAATTGCATCTTTAAATATTGGTGCAAAGATACTTTTAGTTGTATTAGGTTGTGTTTTAATTGCAATTGGATTTTCTATACTTAAAGCAAGTAATCTAGGTGTTGCACCAAATGATATCATTCCATTTATTGTAAAAGATAAAATTAATTTAGAATATCGTTGGATTCGTATGGTGTTAGATATTAGCTTTGTAATAATGGGCTTTGCACTCGGCGGAGTATTTGGAATAGGTACAATAATATCTGCATTATTAACAGGCCCATGTATACAATTTTGTCTTCCGTATGGAGAAAAGTTCGTAAATATTATTGTTAAAGATCAAGCTGAAGATGAGTCTGCATCTGAGTCTGAATCTGAAGAAAATATATCTTTAAGGGCTTAAATTTAAAAGCTAACGATATTGCAATAATTCTTTGAGAGAGACAGTCAAACTAATAGTAAATATTTGAATGTCTCTTCCTCAAGGAGTTAATTGATAATTAAACTTATATAAGTTCCAGTATTTGTTTGGGATTTTTCAAAATATAATTTGCATTAATTCCAATTGACGATTTAGCACCCCATAACGCTAATGCAAAATCTATACCAGCACTAGATGCACATTCCATATCATATTTAGTGTCCCCGATATATATAGTCTTTGATTTATCTATCCCTGACAATTCAATAAATTTTAAAATTGGATCTGCATTAGGCTTATGTCTTTCTGTATCATCTGCACAAACTACTAATTTAAAATAATCGGCCAACCCAAAAGGTATAAAATCACTTATGTACTCTGCTTTAGTCTTTGATGTAACTATACCTGCTAAAATCCCTATTTCGCTTAATTTAACTAAAGTATCCTTAATATCATCAAAGACTTTCACATGATTAAGATAGTCTTTCAAATATCTATTCCATTTCTCATTAGACTGAAACAGATTGGTTATTCCAAGTTTATTTAATGCTACTTCTCCTGGAATACCTAATGCAAATCTTAGTTCTTCAAAACTAAACTTTTTATTAAGTTCTTCAAGCACTAATTTTTGAAGTGATGAAAGAATTGCAAATTCAGTATCTAAAATTGTACCATCAATATCAAATATAATATAATTATACATTTATTACCTCCATTATTTAAATTAAGTATATTTACACTTCTTTCGAACTGCGTAATATCCCAATTTGACATTACTTTCACCTTAGTTCTTTATATAATAATCTGACTGCATCCTCATAACATTTAACTTTCTTAACCGTAAAATATTTTCTGAATTCTTTCGTCCTCATGTCCATCTCTTCTTCTATTTCATTTGCTTTATTCATAATAAACACAACATTTTTACAATCTGTATTTGACATAGCTGGAAGCAAGAAAGTAAATCCCCATTCTGTATCTCCTTTTTCATCTTCAAATCCGTTTCTTGCATCTACAATAAAATTAAGCAGCCTTAACCCTTTAGAATTTAGGGTTTTAGCCGCTTAAACAATTTTTATAATTTCCACATATACTTGAGATACTTTTATCATGAAATATTAAAAAACAGACTTTGCTGATTAAGTATTGACGTTTCTTCTGTAATTTTTTTTGTTAAAGCATCAATATCAGACTGAGTTACACCAACTTTATTATTTAATATTGTTGTAGCAAATTGCATATCTTCAACCAATTCAACATATTTTACACTTATCACTGGTTGTGCATATCCACAACCCAAATATGGAGCACAAGTAGCCATTTGCCTTGAAGCCGATACTAAGCTTTGCACCAAAGCTGCTTCATCCAAGTTTATAGATGCTATACTTGTTTCTAGTAGTTCATTAAGTATTGACGTTTCTTCTATAATTTTTTTTGTTAAAACATCAACATCAGACTGAGTTACAGCAATTTTATTATTTAATATTGTTGTAGCAAATTGGGTATCTCCAACTAAATTAATATATGCTGTGTTTATCACTGGCCGTACATATTTATTATTCAAATATGAAGTGCAAGCAGTAATTCCACTTGAAGCAGCTACTACGCTTCGCTTCAAAGCTATTTCATTCAAGGCTACAACCGTAGATGGTAGTACTTTTAATGAGCAAGTAACTTGTGGTTCAATTGTAGCTGCTTGAGCCATTACTGGTAAAATAAATTCATTTATTGCCATGCCTACTACCAATAAAGTAACTATTACTTGTTTTCTTGTTTTTTTCATTTATACCACTCCCTAATAGTTATTAAACATTATTTGAATAAAACCGATATCTCCATCAGTATCACATGCCTCTTATTTTTACGAGTATGGCACACCTTTTTACTTAATTATACTATTTTTGCCACGAACTGTATATGGGAACCATAATAAATTTTTATACTTATGAGTTGTTTTACTTATATTTTGAAATGAATATCAACTAAATTCCACCGAAGCGTCTATCTCTTTCTTGATAATCATGTATTGCCATATGTAAATGCTTAGCCTTAAAATCAGGCCAATATATATCTGAATACCAAAACTCTGAATAAGCACTTTGCCACAGCAGAAAATTACTTAGCCTCTGTTCTCCACTGGGCCTTATAATAATATCTGGATCAGGCATTCCAGCCGTATATAAATAGTTAGCAACTAATTTTTCATCTAAATCAACTTTATTTATTTTTCCATACTCAATATCTTCATTAATTTTTTTAAAGGCCATAATCAATTCAGCTCTACCACCATAATTAAAGGCTAAATTTAATACTAACCCCTTATTATTCTTTGACTTTTCAAATGCATTATTCAATGCATTTTGGCATATTAACGGAAGTTTAGTTATATAACCGATACTGTTTATTACAACATCATTTTTATATAACTCTTCAAACTCACTTTTAAGATATTCTACAAGTAACTTCATTAAAGCATTTACTTCATCAGCCGGTCTTACCCAGTTTTCCGTTGAAAACCCGTATAATGTTAAATATCTCACACCTATCTTACTACATTCTTTTACTACATCCCTTAAAGCTTCAACCCCTGCTTTATGACCTATATTTCTAGGTAATTTCCGTTTTTTTGCCCATCTTCCATTTCCGTCCATAATAATTCCGATATGTTTAGGGATATTATTCATATCTATAGAACAATCATCAGTTATTAATAGTTTCTTCTTTTTTAAAATATTCCACATTAATGTTATTCTCCCCTTCCTATATAATCATCCCCTAATAATACCATTAAATTTCCTGCTTCTTTCTTTAAACTAATATATGTGATAAAATCCATTCAACAATTATTCAATTCTTCTGTTTTTATAATAATATTCTTTATCCCGTTCATCTATATTCCTTAACACATGACATGGATTTCCTACAGCAATTACATTTTCAGGAATATCATGAGTAACAACACTTCCAGCACCTATAACTGAATTATCTCCTATAGTGATGCCTGGCAAAATAACTACATTAGAACCTATCCATACATCGTTACCAATTCTTACGGGAATTGAAAACTGAGTACCTGGCCTGCGGAGATTTGAATCAACTGGATGTCCTGTTGGGGTTATTGTCACATTAGGTGCTATCATTACATGTTCGCCTATATAAACATCAATATCATCTACAATTACAAGATTAAAATTAGCATAAAAATAGTCACCAATATGCACATTTGTACCATATGCCATATGTACTGGTGGTTCAATCCAAATATTCTCACCCATATCTCCTAATAATTTTCTGAGCAAGTCTTTCATTTTTTTTTCTTCACTTGGGTGTGTATGATTATAATCATATAATAATTCCTTACACTTTTTACGTTCCTCTTCAAGACCCTCTCCTGCATCTATATACAATAGCGATAGGTAAGACTTTGATGTAATCTTCACCTTTTCCCCCGCTCAACACCGTACGTGAGACTTTCACCTCATACGGCGCGCCCTCAATTCATATTTTCCTTTTAACTTATATACAATTCACAATTTCCAACCAATTTACGAAGTTTATTTATTTTAATCAGGCTTGATTCATTAATGAATTTCTGCATTTTATTTATATAGTTTAGTATCGTTTTCTTTGTTATTGCATGAATTAGTTTATGAATACCACAAATAACAAATGTTAAATTTGCATATTCATCTTTCCCACCTAATTCTCTTGGAATTTTATGGTGGGAATCCATGTTATTTATTAACAATGGCTCTCCTGTTACACTACATTTCCCATTTTGTCCTACATATAGCGATACTCTGTTATCGTTATATTCTGTGGTTTCACCTTGTATTGGGTTTTCCATGATGTATTTTAGTGCATTGTGATTGACCCCTTTGAGGTTATCATGGATTAATTCTCTACCTTCTTTGGTAAAGTTGCATATATTTCGGGAGAAATTCATTGCATTTTTTGTTTTAATTCCTGCTATTGGAAACAATGCTATACTAGCAATATATACTATTTTAAGATTATATTTACCATAATAGTTAATATATGCTTTACTCTTGTTACCTGTTTTACCTCGTATTCGTTTGGTACTATTATATAGGTTCTTGCTTACTAAGAAAGCTATTTTAGAAAAGTCTATGTTTGCATATGTTGCATATCTATAATAGTTGTGCAATCCTAATATAGATGCATTATATCTATTTACAGTTGCTACAGTTGGACTTTTCTTAATTTCCTTGATTCTTTCCAATATACCTTTTATAATTTTCTTTGTTGCTTTATCATTGATGTTGGATTTGATAACCTTTTTCTTTCCCTTTTTGATAATCTTCAGTTTGAACCCTAGGAAGTTTGAATAATTTTTCCTAATATTAATTACTTTTGACTTTTCTGGACTAATATCTAGGTCTAGTCTTTCCTTTAACCAGTTTTTAACTGCTATAAGCGCCTTTTGAGCTGTTTCATAATCTCTACACATTAACTTAAAATCATCTGCATATCTGACTATGAACATTTGTTTAAGTTTGGAGGACTTTAATGCACTAAATTTATTGTAACTTGTATATTTGTGCCTTGGTTCAAATGTCTCCCATTGATTGCTAATCCACCAATCTAACTCATTTAACACTATATTACTTAATAATGGCGATAAAATCCCACCCTGCGGGGTTCCTTTTTGAGGAATGCCTATTCCATCAATTTCTGCTTTTAGCATTTTTGATATTATTGTTAGTAGACTTTTATCTTGTATCCCTAAAGACCACATTTGCTTTAATAGCTTACCATGATTTACATTATCAAAAAATCCCTTTATATCTATATCAACTACATAATGTAGGTGAGCTCTATTTGCTAAGAATGTCATTCTCGATATTGCATGGTGTGTACTTCTATTAGGTCTGAATCCATAATTATGTGCATGAAACTTTGCTTCACATATAGGTTCTAATACTTGTTTGATACATTGCTGTATAAGTCTATCTTCAATGCAGGGTATTCCAAGTGGCCTTGTTGCCGTTCCACCATCTTTAGGTATTTCAATTCTTCTTACTGGTTCAGGTTTATAATCTTTTAGTCTTTCTTTCACATACTCTATGAGATATTTAGGTTCCGTATCTGCAATTTTTAATATATTATTAAAGTTAGTTCCGGGTGTTTTACTCCCTTTGTTCCTCTTTATATTGCGATATGCTAATAGTATGTTTCTATCATCAGTAATTAACTCCATAAGATTTTTAAACTTCATATTATCTTTACTTTGCTTATAAAGGTTATCTTGTATTTCTTGGAAATCATAATATTCGTTATTTCTTAGTAATTTCTTCTTAAACTTCTTCAATTTGACTGTCATTAGTCAGCTCATCCCTCATATCTGGTGAATTTCGCTTCTATTAGTCTTACAAGAACCTAATAATATTGTTTTTTGTATATTTAAGAAAATAATTATTGACTTGTGGCTATCCCTCCACTCCTTATTATCAGAGGTTCATAGGTATTGTGCCACTACTTTCACATCAATTAAGATAAGTTATAGTTTAAACCTTTCCTTATCAACATTTCATTGAAATTAAGTTTCTCCATGCCTGATGCTTACCACGTTCCGATGACTTTTATCACTACATATACTTTTAGGTAATTCCTTTGAGCCTGTTTGATTGATACTGCCTTTAACAGTATAAGGACTTTCATAACATGCAATTTTACTTATCCTCACAAACCATACAACTTAGGTATGAAAAACATTTCTGTTCTTTAAACGTATAGACCCTTACATTCGGAATTTTGTCAGTTCCTAAGGAACATTCTTACCATGAGTATTTTATGGACTCCCGACCTATCGTACACACAACCACCTCTGGTTCGCTGTTCCTTTACTCTGCATATGCACAGCATTAGGGTGTATTCTCAATCGACTTCACCGAGCTTTATATCTCTCATTTCTTAATAAATAAGACACATATCGGAGTATCAGAGAAAGCCCTTCAAGGCGTTACCCCTTCATTTGACTTTTCAATGCCATCAGTTCTTAAACTTATTCAGTTTAGGCAACTCTTTTCAAGTTGCAACGTGTCGCACACATACCATTTTTCATTTTATCTCTAATTTTCATAATAACCTCCATAATTTATAAAATTCATTTAAATTAATGTTTTATATTTAATCTTTGCTTAGATATCGATTACAATTTCGACCAATAATATACATTTATATCATACCATAATTATGTGACGAGGATATATTTTAATAGAAGATAAATCATCATTGGTAGCAATCATTCTAATCACATGTAACCACAATCCACTTTTAAAAATAAAAAAAGAGTTAAAAATCCATATCATAATTGATATGGATTTTTAAGTTTCAATATATAATACTTATTTAGTTGTTATTTTCACATATTGATTACTTACATATCCTGTTTTACCACTATAACTTATTTTATAAAAACTACCGACCTTACCCATAATTTTAACTTTAGTTTTGTTAGCTAATTTCCCTTGTATAGAAGAAGTAGTTGATGCTCCAGTTCTTATGTTTACAATAGATGTTGTTACGCCATCTTGTACTTTAGATACTGTCTGTGCCGTTACTACTGCAGCTGGTTTAGCTATTACTTTTACATATTGACTACTTACGTATCCTGTTTTACCGCTGTAGCTTACTTTATAAAAATCATCTTTTTTTTCAAGAATTTTAATTTCAGTTTTGTTAGCTAATTTTCCTTGTATAGAAGATGTAGTTGATGCCCCAGTTCTTATGTTTACAATAGATGTCGTTACACCATATTGTATTTTGCCTACTACTGGTTGTTGAACTACACTACCTAATACTTGTACATATTTATTTGCACTGCTTGTACTATTATTATAATTCACATTATTTATACCTATAGATACTAATGCGATCCCCATAATAGTAGTAACGACAACCACCTTTTTCTTTAATGAAGCTTTTTTTAATTGTGTTAAAAGTTTAATGTTTTTCAATTTAATTCCTCCTCAAAGTATATAGTTTATTTTTTATAATATACCATAATTTTACATTTGTATAAAGACTTTTATTAAAATTAATAAAATTGAAACATTTATATATATTATCAATTAATTTAAATTTAGAGCTAATTCCAAACTGTAATTATAATTATTCTTATTAATTTCAATTATAATTTGCCGTGCACCCTAAATAATTGCTATAATAAACAAATAAGATAATAACTTATTATAATAGCAAGATATGGTAAGCTATTTAAATACATATGACAAGTTCTAATAAAACAAGATGAAGGAGTATCTTAAATGCAAACAATAGTAGAATTATTTCACAAAGAATCGGTAATAAAAATATTATTAATAGCAGCTTTAGTATTATTCGCTTTCTTAATCAGATCTATTTTAAATTTGGTTTTATTAACTTTTATGATTTCTTATTTAGCAAATAGTCTACAAAGTTTATTAACTGAGCAAATCAACAAAGTTATAAAGATAAACCCAGCTATTATTACTATAATTATATATATGTTTATGACAATAACTGTAGTGCTGCTAGCAGTGAAATATATACCACTTGCTATTTCTCAAAGCTTACATATTTTACGTAGAATGGAATACACTAATTTCGTGATAGATACAAAAGGAAATATGAAGTATTTCGCACCTATCTTTCATCAAATTGACATAGCAAGTTATGCTAAAATGGGGATTCAAAATATTATGCTTTTTATAACTGATTTTGGTAAATGTGGCTTGAATTTTTTTATGGCACTTCTATTAAGTTTGGTATTTGTATTAGAAAAAACTAGTGTATTAAAGTTTCTATATAAGTTTAAACATAGTAGAGTATCTTCAGCATACAATTATTTAAGTTATTTTGGTAATAATTTTTTAAATTCTTTTGGTAAAGTAATACGAGCTCAAATAATGATAGCTATTGCAAATACAATATTATCAATCATAGGACTTACTATAATGGGCTTTCCTGCATTGTTCGCCCTTGCATTTATGATATTTATTTTAAGTCTTGTACCTGTAGTCGGAGTGTTTTTTTCTTTAATTCCCTTATGTCTAATTGCCTTTAAAATAGGAGGGTTAATTAAAGTAGTTTTTGTACTTATTATGATCTTAGTAATTCATACTATTGAAAGTTATGTTTTAAACCCAATGTTTATGTCTGATACAACCCATCTTCCAATATTTTTTACTTTTACAACATTAATAATCTCAGAACAGTTTATGGGAACTTGGGGGCTGTTACTTGGCATCCCAATTGTTATATTCGTATTAGATTTAATTGGAGTGGATTTGAATGAAAAAAACGACTCCAAGATAAAAAAAATTTAAAGAGAAATTTATATTATAATAAACGCTTACCCCACAATAGTAAATATCTAAATGAAAATATTAACACAAGTTATAATTGAACATGAAGGAGTCAGACACCTACATCATAAAAACTCCTTCAATTCCATTTTCAACATCTGGCTCAATTGATATAACCTCATTGTATATAGCAAAATAGTTAGCTCATATTATCGTATAATATAAACAATTTTCATTTCACCTTTTTATATTATTGCAACATAATTTTAAAGAATATTCTACCATTGGATACTTTCATCTTCCCAAAATAAATCATTTAAGGTTTTATTTAATATTTTGCATATGGCGATACATAATTTAATAGATGGATTATATTTTCCAGATTCAATAAGGCCAATTGTTTGCCTTGTGACACCCACATTATCTGCTAATTGTTCTTGAGATAAGTCACATTCAATTCTAGCTATTTTCATTTTTTTATTCTTCATATTTCCTCCCCAGTATTTTACATATCATTTTTATTTTCTTGTTCAATTTCCATTAACTCATTGTTTGAATGTCGCTCCGATTTATTTTTAATACTTTTCATGATGAAATAAAAGGGTATACCCCAACCAATTGCCATCATAATAACCAAAATCAACCCAATTGGATGAAAATTATTATTCTTAAATAGTACTTTCCATTCCATAACAACACCATAGAAAATGCTTCCGATTGCTACTCTCACTTTAAATGCTTTTACTCCAGCTACCTCTGCTTTTTTGCTACCCCAAACAAATAAGCCATTTTTCACTATCTTAAAAGTATATATAAACGCAGGTATAATCCAAACTAGAACATATGTAGACGATAAAATCCACTTATCAAATACGAACATCAAAATAAATTCACCAAAAACATAGGTAATAAAACAAATATAAAAACTATGCATGACATAACGATTTTGAATCTCATGTACGCACTTATCCGAATGTCTAAACAATGGTATCCCAGTAACATAGGTTCTAATAAGTAAATATCCAATAGAACCTAGTATTGCAATTATTTCCAAAATATATTCTGTAATATCTTGTGTTAATAACAAGTATTTAAAGATAGCTTGTATTATTGTTAAAATAATAATTAACGGATACAAGTGTGCACAAATTTCATTGGATTTTTTTACTATACGTTCGTCTTTTGCTTTAGATTTCATAATAAAAACCCCTCTTTTCATTTTTAAATTACTAACATTATATAATATATATTTCTATTTGTGAAGTATATATTGCATTTTAATTCATATATGTTCCATGTCTATACCCAGTGACGCAGAACTATTCAGTTTTTGAATGATTTTTTAAAGTATTCTTATTCATTAAACAATCAAACAATTAGAACCTTTATTATAGTGCGCAAGATTCTAATATTCTTTATACATGAAATTTATATCCAAATTTTTAAGTATTTATATGAAATTTACAGTATAATTAAATAAATACATTACACCATACTTGTAAAATGCTGTTTTGTATTTTTTCATATATACTAAAAATATAATTAGACCATTTCGCATTTTTAGTATGATACATATGCAAGTGGCCATTTGAATAATTTGGGAGGATATAATAATGACAAAAAAGAATATAATAAAGATAACCTCTTTATTATTTACATTCATAATAATAGCGACAGGTTGTGGTAAAAGTACAACCTCCACACTTAATATTCCAAAAACAAATAATAGTGCCAAAACAGATAATAGTACAAAAATAAATAATAAAACAAAAATAGATAGTAGCGTGAAAATAGATAGTAGCGTGAAAATAGATAATATTGAAATTCAATCTAAGATATCTAAATATATAGATTCTTATTCCCCAAATGATAAATTTAGTGGTACCATTCTCGTTGCGAAAGATGATAAGGTGCTATCAGATAAAGGATATGGTATGGCAGACTATAATAAAAAAATTGTTAATAAACCTAAAACAGCTTTCGAAATTGCATCCTTAACTAAACAATTTACTGCTACAGCAATTTTAATGTTACAAGAAAAGAAACTTTTAAATGTCCAAGACACAGTTGATAAATATATTCCAGATTATCCAAATGGAGATGAAATAAAAATTTATAATCTGCTCACCCACACCTCTGGAATTCCTGATTATAATCAATCTTCTATATCACCTGTAAACGGGAAACATACATATACTCTAAAGGAAAGTGTTAATCTATTTAAAAATAAGCCACGCCATTTTGAATCTGGAACAAAGTATGAGTACAGTAGTTCAAATTATATATTACTTGGATATATAATAGAAAAGGTGTCCGGCATTAACTACGAGGAGTATATAGACAAAAATATATTTAAACCCTTAAAATTAATTGATACCGGATTTTTAACTTATAAAGCTATAATAAAAGGCAAAGCAAATGGATATTATCGTCCTAAGAAAACGGACAAATATACATCCTCATTTGATAAAGAAGGATCAATATTACCCTCCGCTGGAGGTATTTATTCAACAGTTGATGATTTATATACATGGTATAATGCGCTACTTGATGGAAAATTAATTAATAAAGAATCATTAAATGGAATGATTACACCACACCTACATAGTTATGGATATGGATTAATTATAACCAAAAAGGCTAATGGAGATAAAATGATTTGGGATAATGGGAGTACACTAGGCTATTCATCATATCTAGGAAAAGATATTGATAAAAGGTATGTAATTATTATACTAAGCAATAAATATGCGTATAATGTTATGCCTATAGTTTCTGGATTATCCAATATATTGGAAATGAAAAAATAATTTATTTTATGCAAAGTTTTGGTGTTTAATGGCGGTAAAATTGTAGAAGAAATTAATAATGGAACAGAAAGCAGCTACTTAAGTAAAACAATCTTCATAATTTTAAACAGCAGCTCTGCTTCATTGTACTTATGTATATAAATTAAATTTCTCCTTACCATTCAATAATAATTCCACCATGAGTAAGTCCACCGCCAAATCCGTAAAGTAGTATCTTATCGCCTGTTGCTATTTTGCTTTCTTTTAATGCTAGCCAAATAGCTAGTGGAATAGACGCACTTGAAGTATTTCCGAATTCTGTTACGCTAACTAGAGTTTTCTCAATAGGATACTCAAGACGTTTGCATATACCTTCAATCAAACGCAAATTTGCACTGTGAGGTACAAACCACTTAATATCTGAAAGTGAGAGCTGAGAGGTTTCTAAAAGTGTTTTAATACCATCTACTACATTTTTCATAACATATCTATATACTTCACCACCATTTTGAACAATACGATGTTCCTTTATAACAGATGATTCACCAATATTTTTTGAATGATTGCTACAATAGATACTATCAGCCCCACTACCGTTTGTTTCGAAATTTGTAGCAATGAAGGCGCCTTTTCCATCAGTTTTTTCTAATAAAAATGCTGATGCCCCATCACCAAAAAGTATACATGTGTTTCTATCTGTATAATCAATAAGTTTAGATATTGCCTCAGTTGCTACAACTAGAATTTTTTTATTTTGACCAATTGTGATAAATGCATTTGCTACCGATAATGCGTAGACATATCCTGTGCAAGCTACATTTATATCCATAACGCCTGTTTTTCTGATGCCAAAATGACCCTGAATTAATGAGGCTACATTTGGGACAATGTGGTCGGGGCTAGTTGTCGAAACCACTATCATATCTACATCAGATATGTCAGACCCGTAAACTTCAATTAAATTTTCAACAGCCTTGATAGCTAAGTTGCTTGCATTTTCAGTTTCACTACTAATGTGTCTTTTTATTATACCTGTGCGTCTAATAATCCATTCATCGCTTGTATCTACCAACTTCTGCAAATCATAATTGGTAAGAATATCCTTTGGAACATACCCTCCGACTCCAGTTATTTTTGTTTCTGATTTAATTATCACATTGTTACCTCCTGTTAATTAAAATTCAATCTACTCTATTTGCCATTCTATGCACTATTCCCCATCACAAATATACCTATGAAGAAGCAGAAAAAAATCGAAAATTATAAATCATTCGATTTTTTTCTGCTTCCATCCATATTAAATAGTTTCATCAAATGTATTTCCTCAACAGCTAAAATAGCTACAGCACTTAATATTAGTAATAATAGTTGAATCTTTTCTTTATTAATCGTCATTGGCTGAATTATTGACCAAATTCCAAAAATACCATTAATAGCTCCAAATATCATTAAAATAAATCCACTATGTTTCTGTGCTACATTCCAGGTATCCTGATTCTTCATTGCTAAAAGTGATTTATACCCCATCACATTATTCCTACTTGGTGGATACTTCATTAATATAAAACCGAATACGATAAACAATGTTCCTATCACTAAACTCATATTTCTATCCCCCTATGCTAAAATTGTTATAGCATCTTTACATAATTCAACAAACATTCATAATTTTCCTTTATATTTCGAATAAAAAAATAGAATCTCCATGGATCATATATGAAATACTAGTTAAGTTTATAAAATTAGCATTTAATGGTATAATATTGATATTAAAAGAGGTGAATTTATGAAATTAACTATTGTATTGACTTCATGCAAAGTCATTAGAAATAGAGATTGCATGGAGTAATAATCTATTAGATATTGACTTTGCAACTTTAATTATTAATATAATTAAGGAGTGGAGTTAAAATGAAAATTTTAAAATATAATAATGAATTAAAAAATTTCTATATATTACAATTAGGGCAATTTATTTCTCAATTTGGTAGCAAAATGACTAGCTTTGGATTAATTATGTGGGCATATGAGCAAAGTAGTTCTGTATTGTATATATCGTCTTTAACTGTTTGTTCACTGCTTCCATCTATATTGTTTAGTTTCTTTGCAGGTAGTTTTATTGATGTTTGGAATAAGAAAAAAATATTATTAATAGCTAATTCTATTGCAATAATTTTTTCGTTAATTACATTAATACTGTTGTTTTTCAATCAACTAGATATCCGTTATTTATACTTAATCAATTTTACTTTAGGAGTTGTTGATGCATTTCAAGGACCTGCATCAGATGTTGTAATATCATTAATAGTTTCAAAGAAATATTATACACAAATAAGTGGTTTACGTTCTTTTGCAATTTCATTTACTACTACACTTGCACCAATTATTGCTACTTCGTTTTATGTATTGCTGGGAATGAAGGTAATTATAATTGTTGATTTAGGCACCTTCTTATTTTCATTTATATCTTTATTGTTTTTTGTGTATGTTCCAAATAACATTATAAAAAAACAAGATAAGAAAGAAAGCTTTCTTTCAAGCTGCAAACAAGGAATTACTTATATCGTAAACAGAAAAGACATTTTCCATCTCATCATTTTTATGGGATTTGTAAATTTCATTGCAGCTATATATAGTTGTAATTTTACACCTATGATTTTGCTTAGAAATGGAAATAATAAGTTTGAACTAGGTATTGTAAGTAGTACCATTGGTATTGCTGGTATTATAGGAAGTATTTTAGTAACAGTAATGAAACAACCTAAAAAAAGAATACCTATTATTATAAATACAATGACATTTTCATTCTTAGTCTGTAATAGTATGCTTGGAATTGGCCGTAACTATTATATTTGGATGATTGCAGTTTTTGCAGGTAATTGTTTAGTTCCATTCTTAACAGCTAATGTTGAGTATATAATGAGGACAAAAATTCCAATAGAAATGCAAGGAAGGGTTTTTTCTACAAGAAATACCTTACAATACTTATCTATCCCTATTGGATATATGTTAGGTGGACTTTTAACGGATAAAATATTTGAGCCATTTATGAATAATCCCTCTACTTTACAACGATTTTTTTCTTATATTGTTGGTAATGGAAGAGGGTCAGGTAATGGTTTAGTATATATATCGATAGGATTGATAGGTTTCTTAGGATGTTGTTTCTTTAAATTTGATAAACATTTAAAGAAATTAGATGACTAAACAATCCAATCTAATGGTTAGAATTAAATAGAATGGATTTATTTAAAAATAAATCCATTTTATTTTTTAGGTTATTGTTGAATCAATATTATTGTTATTGAAATAAGATAGGGCACATATTGGAATTAATTTCCATAATGTGCCCTATCTTTTCATATTTTATATCCAAACTGGTTTTAAATTCATCTACTAAATAATACAACATCTTCAATAATTGTTTAGTTATATTGTATTATTTTAAATTCAATGTAGCACTTGTTGAAGTCCCAGTAATTGAATCACTACCGGTTATTACTGCTGATTTAAGAGTACTAAAATTAGTACCTTTGTTGGCTGTCATTGTAATTATACCACCCTTGGATACAATTGTACCAGCTTCACTTTTGAAGGTTACACTATCACTAAGAGGTGAATCTGTAATGTCAAATCCATATTGATTAAATACCTTATATGTTGTATAACCAATTCCCATTGAAGGAGGAGCAATTTCCATTTTATCTGAAGTTATAGTAATCTTACTTACCTTGGGACTTTCAGCTGCAGCCTCAGATGTAAACAGCACTGAGTCTGACTTTACGCCAGTTAATTTATCTTTTAGTAAAATATCAATTGTTTTATTAACATCAGCAGCAGAATTATACGTTATTGTACCAGTTGATGTTTTTGGATCTAAGATTACTGTTGAGCTTACAGATGCAATCGCTTCTATTTGACTAGCTGGAATTTTTTTAGTAATATCATACCCGTATATATTTTTAACTTTATATTGGAATGTAGTTGTGTTTGGTCCAGTCTTTGTTAAGTTAGCATTATTTTGAATTTTATAAGGAATTGTCATTACGTCAGGTGCTACAATGCTAATATCTGATATACCTAAAACATCTTCCGCTTTACCATCACCTAAAGATAAGGTTGATTTTGCATATGCTCCATTAGATGCCAATAAGTCTATTGTAACAAATTGGTCAGTATCAGAGAAGTCATATGTTATTGTACCGGTTCCTGTTAGTGGATCTAAAATTATTGAACCACGCGTGGAATTTATATAGAAATTTTTCATCATCATCTCATAAGCTGGGACTGTCCCAGTAATATCCTTACCAGCTTTATCTAATATTTTATACTTAAATGTAGCTTTATTTGCTGCTGTCCTTGTTAATTTAGTTGAGATCAAATCAATTTTACCTACTGCTGAAGTTAATGTATCTCCAATTACTTGACCATTATTATATTTAATAGTTGAAATATCTACATACTCTTTATTCACTTGTGTCCCATCACTATTTTTTATCCAACCGCTATCGTCTGTTTTTATAAAAATATCACCTTTGTTTTTAGCTACTAAGTCACTAATTTGATTTGCATTCGTTGGATTATTTACAAAATCTAGTGTATACATACTATCTCCTATTACCACAGAAAAATCTAGAACATCGGTAAAGCTACCTACTCCCATTGCCATTACTGGTTCTGACAGCGTAACTATCAATAACACAAACCCCATTATCATAATTTTTTTAAAATTTTTCATTAATAAAATCCTCCTGTTTTATATATATCTTTATGCCTTCGAATAAAGACGCAATGAAAGCTATAAAAATATAAATTTAACAACAGCTTAGCGCCTCATTATTGTTAATAATTACATTATAACACATTTTATGTTAAAATAATTCATCTCTGAATATTTTCATTTAATACTTTTTCCAAATTCAAAAACTTCATGTAATTTCTCTGCATAATTCATAGAAACGTTTTTTTCCATTCCAGTGATATTGATAATTCTTTTATCTTCCCATTTCAAATAGCTATTTAAATTCAGTTATAATCTCTTTTACTGTGCTATTATAATCATCACTATCTACAAGATTAATGTCCCTATTTAGCTTTATATGTAGTTTTTTACCATTAGTAAAAGTAATGGTCCCTTCAGATGTACATATATCTATATTTGCAACCTGCACACCACCTTCAATTTGATAAACATTGTCTGAGATTGTATCTCTATTTTCAGTGGATACTGAAATATATCTATCTTCACCTATATTTCCTTCTACTAATAAATAAATTATTCCTAGTTCACATTTAACTGCAACATAATTTTCATTATTAACATATACTTCTAAGCAATTGCCTAACCCATCTATTTCCCATTCTTTTAGGTTATGCTTATGTATTGTAACAAGTTTGTCACTTGAATACATTTTTCTTGTTAAACTGTGATTAAATAGGTATTTAAATATAACTATTTCCTTTGAGGATAAATCCCTACTTATCATTTTTTCTATATTCTCACGTTCTTTTGTTAAGTCTTCATTTGATGAAATATCAGCTTTAAACTGTTCTTTAGTCTCTGTTGGATATTTCTCTTTGCATTCTTTAATATGATTGTCTACCATGTTTTCTAATAAAGCATTTAGAGCACCATTAAAATCATTCTTTAATAATATCATTTCCATTTTCAAAACTCCCTTTTTAATTTGATCATCATTAATTACATTGCCTGTTACAATACGCTATCTTTACATAATTCAACAAACATTCATAGTTTCCTTTATATTTTGTGAAAGAAATAAAACCTTTCCATAAATCAACATTTTATTTTTTGTTTCATAATATTTAAATCTCCATAATTGAAAAATGGACCTGTTCACGAATTTTATCCATGATCAGGCCCTAAATTTATGTTTTTCTAAAATTTCTTCATAATTTCTTTAATTTCTTTATTATCTGAAATCATAAGTTCGAAAATATCAGTGTTTCTCTTTATAATAGATGATACATTTTCATAAATCTGCTTTTCTATATATTCCTGTGCTGAATTATCTCCCTCTATAAGGCTATATATATATTCAAGCGTTTTATCTAAAAATGCGTATATGTCTTTTAGTAAATTAATGTCTTTGGTTTTATAACTTTCTAGGCAAAAGGATACCGATTCCCTTATTAGTGAAACAGTACTGCTACTTATTGTAGCTCCAGTTTCTAATATTAATAAATTCAATTCAATTTTTTTTAATTTCAACAATATATCATCACTAAAGGAAACCATTAAATTTAGCGATTCTTTATCTAGTTTCTTACTTATAGGTATAGCTTTAATCAGACTTCCAAATAAATTGTTTTTTAAATATAAGTAGGCTGACACCCCTGTTATTAAATATATTATATTGATCACTAAACTTAACAAGCCATTGCCAAATATTGAAGAAACTACCGTTATGCTGCATCCACTAATGAAAAATATTGAAAGTTTATTAAATTTATTTTTTATTTTATTGATTTCAAACATCAAAGTGTTAGTAGTATTTTCTACTTTATTTGGTCTTAAAATTTTTATAAGCTCCTTGAATTTTTCTATCTCAAGATTATTCGAATTTTTTACATTTCGTAGCCTTTCTTTTTCATCTAAAGAGTTTTGTATCTCCCTTTTTTTATTATTTTCAGCTTCTAATTGTTGATCTAATAACTTTTGGGCCTCTTTTTTTCTCCTACAATCAAATTGTAATACTTCTTCTTTTTTCACTTTTTTTAAATCAAAAAGTTCCTCTTTCGTCATTTTAAGATACTTATCTTCTGTTACAAATAGAGAAGCATAATATGTCATTAGTTTGTTTGAATCATTAAATATAGTATAAATAGGTTCTTCTTTTTCTTCGTTCATTTTAAAGACAGAATATACTTCCCCTTCTACTAAATCGTCTATATCTAAAACGCCTATATACACTACATCTTTTATAGATTGCATTAACCTATGCGTTGGATAAAAAATTTGATCAGGCACAACTATTTCAACTCCACCTTTTTCATTTATAACCCTATAGCAAGGTAATATATTAAAGTCATATTCATATGTATATTCCGTTGTTGTATCAAGTACAATATATTCCTTTTCTTTTATAAATTCAGCTTTTTCTGTACGACATGTTTTTAATTCTAAATATTCTCTTCTCATAAATAATACCTCCTTAAAAGGAAAACTGATTCATTCTATTATACTTGTTAAAATAACTATTAGTGAAACATTTTTTTATATTTACAATTGTTTTTTCTATTTATAGCATTTATTTACACAGTCCAACATACAACTATAATTACCTTTTATATTTCACGACATATTAAAAACTCCGAGCTATTAGTCTCGGAGTGTATTAATAATAAATATTTATTTTACCTGAATTGTAGATCCTATAGGTATATTATCATAAATATATTTTGCATTTTCAAGAGCGAGCCTTATGCATCCATGTGATTCAACTGCCCCTAAATTACCATCTATCACGTTTCCGCTCTTGTCATATAAAATACTATGAAATAAATAATTACCGCTAATTTGAGTAAAATACTTGCAATAAACAGGTGCAGCGTCCGTACCCGATTTGAAATTTAACCCCTTAATACCAACGCGGAAATACCCAGTTACAGTTGGAGTTTCTGCTTTACCAGAACCACAAGAAAAGGTATTAATTAATTTCCAATTATGCATTGAGCCATAAAAAACATAAACTCTTTGCTGAGATAGATCTACTAAAATATAATTATGCGTAGAACTTGTATTCTCACCACTATTTAATTTACTTTCATAAGTAGATTTTACAGCAACATCATTTGCGCTTAGTAGCGATTGAGTGGCTGGCTTGTACATGTTGTCCTTTGTAGGCGTTTTGTACATAACATCTATTGTTTCAGCTGTTACCTTACCACTAGGTATAAGATTATGTCTTTGTTGAAAATCCATAACCGCATAGATTACACCTTCACCATAATCACCATCCACAAGAACATTATAGCCGTATTTTTTTAGCCTAGTTTGTATCCTTATAACATCTTCACCCTTGTCTGATGCTTTTATTATAGATTTATCTGGTCTCTCACTGTCGAGCTCAGCTTTAGTTTTAGTTTTATGAACAGTCTTGCTCTTATTACTTGATACTATTAAAGAATTTTTTTTAATAATAGCATTGGACTTTATTTTATAACCAATGCTAGCTCCAATTACCATCATACCAACAATTCCCAAAACAACAGTTTTTTTACTTCTAATACTTCTCATATTATGCACTCCTAACAATCTAATCAGTTTTATAATATTTAATACCCTAAGAATGATTATAATTTCACATTTATACCATACTATAAACGCTACTCATAACCTTTTAGTTGCAACAAAAGTGCAATAATATAAATAATATTATTCTAAGTCTTGAATTTCTTTTATTATAGAAGGGAGTGCCTCTATAATATGATTTGCATTTACACAAAACATTTTCTTTGAAAGTTTATCCCCAGAGTATCCGTGAACATATGCACCAATACATGCTGCAGTCATCATGTCATAACCTTGAGATATAAAAGACGCTATAATACCAGTCAAACAATCCCCCATTCCACCTGATGCCATTGCGCTGCTCCCAGTAGGATTTATTTGAACTGTTTTACCATCTGTAATTATTGTATTAAATCCTTTAAGTAACAAAACGACATTGTGTTTCTTTGCAAAATCTTTTGCTATGTCTATTTTATTTTTATTTATTTCATCTATTGAAAAACCCGATATTCTTGCCATTTCCCCCATATGAGGTGTAAGAACTATCTGACATTTCTTATTTTTAAGTATTTCAAGATTCCCCTCAAGCACATTTAAACCATCCGAATCAATTACAACAGGACACTTAGAGTTCAATAAAACTTTTTTCAGTAAATTTAAAGTGCACTTATTATTCCCGAGTCCTGGACCAATTGCAATAGAATCACTTTTAGCTATTAAGGAATCTAATCCTATTTCATCATTAGTTGGGACAGTCATAGCTTCAACTAATTTTCCACTTAGTATATTTTGAATTGAGCTATCACATCCTAACGTAACAAGTCCAGCACCACTTCGAACAGCAGCCTGAGTTGAAATATACGCGGAACCTGTAAACCCTGGTGATCCGGCCAAAATAAGTGTTCTTCCATAATCACCTTTATGTGAATACTTATTTCTTTTCTTGATTAACCCTTTAATAAAGTCTATATCCATTACGTATTCATCCTCATGAAATTTGTCTACTACAGCTTTTGGTATCCCGATCTTCTCAATAACAATTTCTCCAGTAAACGCCTGCGCATCATATGAAATAAAACCCTTTTTATAAAGTTCAAATGTAACTGTTTTATTACTTCTAATACAATTCCCCATCACTTTCCCACTATTACACTCAAATCCTGATGGGACATCAATTGATAAAATATACTTACTATTCTCATTCATAATTGTAATTGCTAAAGAGTAAATACCTTTAACTTCTCTAGATAATCCAGTTCCAAAAATTGCATCAATAGTAACTTCGCATTGAATTATGCTTTCCCTTAAAATTTCAAGCTCCTCATCGTTATTTACCTCTATTATTTTCGCACCCATATTTCTTATGATATTAAGATTTACCAGTGCATCTGCGCTCATATTTTCATCTGATCCAAGAGAAAATACTTCGACATAATTGCCTCTATTTAAAAGATGCCTTGCTACAACAAAACCATCCCCACCATTATTCCCACTAGAGCAAACAATTACGAATTTTTTATTATTTTCTGGTATATTTTTCATTACCTTTAGTGCTGCATTTTCCATTAGTATAATACCTGGAATCCCTAAAATATCTATACAATAACTATCAATCTTTCTCATTATCTGTGCTGTTGCGATTTTCATTTTCATTTCCCTCCAAAACTGCAAAAATAATTGCGTTTCTCTCAATTTTAATAATATCAGTTTCACTTCCTAGTATCAATGGGTCATATCAAGAATTTAGAATTCATTTTATCATCATTATTAATCTATAGGTCTTTTCTATAAACTACATTTTGTTTCACATTGGATGCAATGTCGAAATTTGTAGAATGATTATCGCTAATCACGACATATTATTACAATACAACTCCATATTTAGATGTATAATAAAGAATTGGAGTTGACTAGTTTTAATAATATGTAGAAAAGGCAACCATGAAAGAAAATAAACTTATTGTCGCGTTAAAGAATAAAAGTGGGGTCCTTGAATTGAATTGTGTATTTGACCAAAACAAAAACGTGGACAAGCCTATTATATACGTAAGGCTAAACTGTAGTTTGCGTAAAGAAACTAAAGATATATTGGAGGTAACTTATGAAAAACAAAATAGCTTTTGTATTAACATTAATAATAATTTTAAGTTGTAAAATAGCACCTGCCAAGACACAAACTCAACAAATACCAGTGTTTATGTATCACATGTTAACAACTGACTCTCATAAAACAAATAATTTAACAGTTTTACAATCAGCATTCCGTTCACAAATGAACTATCTAAAAACAAATGGCTATACTACGATAACAATGGACCAATTTTACGCTAGCATGTCTAAAAAAATTATATTACCCGCGAAATCAGTTTTAATAACATTTGATGATGGATATATAAGTAATTATAAATTAGCATATCCTATATTAAAGGCGAATAAACAAAAGGCTACGCTATTTATGATATCTCATGAAATAGGCAGGACATCTGATTCAATGAATGCTAAACAACTACTAGAGATGGATATTAACGGATTTAGAGTAGAAAGTCATACAGATTGGCATGAAAATTTGGGCAGCTTACCCTATGCAAAACAACTAAATGCAATAAGAGCTGCAAAAACATCATTAGAAAAATTATTAGGAAGAAAAGTGATGTATTTGGCATATCCATGTGGTTCGTATAATACTAATACAATTAAAGCAGCCCATGCAGCAGGATGCAACTTAGGACTAACCACAAATGAGGGATTCACTTCAAGATTAGATAACCCATATAAAATAAATAGGATATACATGGGTCCGTCAGACAACTTAAAAACTCTAAAACACAAGCTTGAATATGGTAAACAATTAATGTGGCATATCAATACATACTTACTATAGTTATAAAAAATAAAAAAGTTTAGCGTAATCGCTAAACTTTTTTACTTGAAACTATTATACAGATAATATTTTTGGCCAATTACATGTGTTCGTTTTTTCATTTTTTATCTTTGTTCCTTCACATTCTATCTTTAGTAATGTCATTTCTTTTATAAATCCCATTATTCCCATTGCTATTAAAGCACTGCCTATAACTCCTACTATAATATCTGATCCCATATAATTCTTTCATCTCCTAAAACGTCTCATAATTTTAATTTTTAACCTAAGATAAAATTATACTATGACATATAATAGCTTAGCAAATATTCAAATTGACGATAATACGTTTACTTAGTTAAAATCATTTAAAATAATATTAATTGCTATTATATACAGTTATCGTGAATTTTTTATATTCTTACCCTTTTAGTTGCTTTAAAATAATCAATAAAAATCATAACATGTTAGGTAATAAATGGTACAACTCACTTATAATTTATCATTACTTTATCCCATTAATTTCTTTTACTTCAATACCAGCTAATCTCATTAAATATATCGCATTTCTTGTAGGTGAAATACCAATTTTTAATTTATAATCAAAGTAAATTTCATTTTTTTTATAATATTCAGAAAAATAATAGTTTTTAACTTTTGAATTTCTATGATTCTCCATTTCAGCTAACTCTAAATCATGAGTGGATACAAATCCTAAATTTCCAGTTTTACTTAATTGTTTTACCAAAATCATAGCTCCAGTGTGCCTATCCCTTGAATTGGTACCTTTAAAGATTTCATCTAATAGAAATAGCACTTGTTTTCCTTCTTTTGAAGCCTTAACGATATTTTTAATTTTTAATATTTCTGCATAAAAAGAAGATATACTTTGTCCTAGATTATCACTTACCCTCATACAGCTATAGAAATCCATAATAGTACAACAAAATTGATCTGCACATACAGGAGCTCCGGCATATGCTAATACAATATTTATTCCAACAGTTCTCATAAATGTACTCTTACCAGACATATTAGAACCTGTTATAAGCATAACTGAATATGGCGCTTCCACTTTTAAATTATTACATACCCTGTTTTCCCCTAAAAGAGGGTGGCCCATACTTTTAGCAATAATCTTTGATGGTCCAGTTACAATATTAGGCATACTCCAATAAGGATTATCGTGTTTTATAACTGCAATACTACATAAAGCTTCTAATTCCCCTATTGTATTAATCCAGCCTTCAAAATTGTTTCCATATTTTATCTTCCACTTTTCGATAGAAATAATCCAGTGATATTCTATCATGAAAATCGAATTTAAAATGGGATATATCATATTACGCCTATCGGCAATAACTTCACAGATTCCAGAAAAATCACCTATCTGTTTTGATGCACTTTTTCCATCTTTATCATAAAGAGTTTTACACAAATTCATAATATACTTTGACTTGAATTTATGTTTTTCTATATGCCTAAGCATATTTTTATATGTTTTTATGTCATCGTTATATTTTTCAGCCATATTTAAAGTTTCCATTCTATCTTCTCTCTTTATCCTTAGAATAATACATTGAATTATGATTAAAAAAACAGGAATGTAGTACGGAATCAAATAAAATATTTTTGGTGCACTTTTATTAATACCAAATAAAGCAGATATTATATAATAAATTATTCTAACTAGTACTGTTAAGGTGGTTATTGTGGTTATCATAGAAAGAGATCTTAAAAACCAAACTACTCCATTTTTTAATATATGATTACTTATTTTTTTTGACCATAAAAAAAGTTCTTTAGGATTTTGTTTGTTGTTGAGCATTATCTTTCCTTTTAACTCAAGTTTTTGTCTAAAATATACTTTCTGCTCAAGTTCTTTAACTGCTGATTGTCTATCATATATGTTTTGTTCATTTTGAGGCTTTTCCGTAAATATTTCTTTAAGCCTTTGTCTTCCAATATAAGTATAGGCTCCATTTATCCATTGAAATAAAGATCCTTTACCAAAAATATCAAGATCATATGAATAATTATGATTTTCATCTATAAAATCTTCACCGGTATCTTCAAAGTGTATCCAGTCACCCCTTAATCTCTTTATGGAAGTTTCATTTATTTCACATAATGCAGTGGTATACTTTTTCCTGTTCTCTGTGTTTTTTTGTAAATAGGCTAAGTAACAAAACAAAACAGTTGCAATTAAAATCACTATCTCAAATAAGTAAAACCTTTTCAGTCTATATGTTTCTATTAAAATTACAAGTACGAGTACAAAAATAACAAGTCGTAAGCTGCTTATATTATTTATACCTTTCTGTTGCTTCTTAAGTAGTAGGTTATATCGAGCATTTCTCCTTTTATATTTTTCTAGCGCTGTTATCAAAGCATATCCCCCCAATCAATACATAATAATGTGCAACATACACCAATTTCTCATAAATATTAAACACTCTATTTTTTGAATTGAGTAATCTTATATTTAGGTGGTGAAAATTTCATAAACCACGTACCGAAATCCATTTTTATCTCCGAGCCAGTTAGATTAGAATATTTTATTACCTTATAGCCCAAACCATAGTATTCAATGGATCCTCCATCTTTGTACATTACCATTGGAATTGCAAAAACAGGAGATTTGTTTGCTTTTTCTAAACAAAAATCGGTAATAAAAAAAGTTAACACAATAATTAACAATCCACCTATTATAATATTTCTCTTTTTCATCATATAATAACCCCCTTCTACTGTCTTTTTCTGAAATAACTTCGTATCGAACCCCTTAAGATAGTTATTACTTCATCAATACTGCTTTTATACAATCGTTAACGTAGTTGCTATCTTCAAGCTTATCCTGTACTTTACTTTTCCATTCCTCTTTTTTTAATAAACCCGTTAAGTCTCGCCCATACCACTTTTCAACATCCAAGCGCGAAACTTTACATGTTGATCCAGTAAATTTATAATTTATTACTTGAAGATTATCAATTAGAGCAAATGCAACAGTAGAATTGTATATCAAAGCTTTATTCACATTATTCTCATTAATATCTGCTATAGTATCCTTGTAATTCACTTCTGCTGTTAACTTATTTGGAAATAACTCAAAAGACATTTTAATATTACTTAATGGCAATTTGTGAAATAGATTAGTTATATTGCTCGAATTACCCATATATTTATTTCTATACTTTAGAACATTATTTATGTCGTGTGTTATAGGATTTTGCTGATTAACCATATACCGACTATTTTTTTGATTATTCTTTGGTATAACAATAAACTGAACCAGTCCAAATAAAACTATCCCCATTATTGCTAAACCAATTATTATATTATTCCTCGTTTTCATTGTCTTCACCCACCTCATATTTTAATATTAGTTTTGGAGCTAAATTAAAAATCAATGGAATTATGATTGAAATAAGCGGAATACCGTATCCTATTGCCAGTTTAGCAAATTGATATGGCCCTGTTATACTAATGGGTCTTGAGAACCAAATGTTACTTCCAAACTGAATTGCAGTGGTAAACAGAGTATAAACTACAATAAACAATAACCACATAATCCAAGCAATTTTTTTAGCTTTAAACGCCGATTGTATATTAATAAATGATTTACACTTACGATATTCAGATTCTTTTTTTGAGTTTAACAGGAAATACTTTATTCCAATTGCAATACTGCAAATAAATAGAAATATATTCAATATAAATCCTACTCTAATAATTAAACCAGGTATTGTTATTATCCATGCTATTATAGAATAAAGTAAAGCTATTTGTATATATTCAAGATTATATTCATTTATAAATACTTTTTTGTTCCCGTCAATAAGGTAATCTATGCTGTTAATGCTTCCTTTGGCTTTTTTAATAGCTTCGCTGTTATCCATACCATTTGCAGTTAAATCATCAACTTTTGCCTCAAGGTTGCTTAAAACCTCATATTTCAATTCGTTAATCTGCTTACTTGATTTATACTTGCTAAAAATACTATCAACATGATTTTTTAAACTATTCATACCCATTATCCCTCCCTTTTAATAAGTTTATCTATTAAATCTCTTGCTATCTTCCAAGCTGAAAGCGATTTTTCATAATTTTCTTTACCTAGTTCTGTAATCCTATAATACTTTCTTCTGCCACCCTGACTTTCACTTCCCCAATAAGACTCAATAAGTTTTTGTGATTCAAGCCTTTTTAAACTTGTATACAATGAAGGTTCTTTTAATTCGTATTAAACGTAGTTTCAATATCTAGTTATCACAAACCACTCCCAATTATATTACTTTCATATTGAGGCTATTGAACATTCTTTAAAAATGAAACAATACACAATTTATGGTAGTTATGGTATGATTAAATATATCTTTATTTGATTTCTGATATTGTATTTAAATATTTAAATGATGGAAAAGTAAAAGCCACTTCTGGTGGAGGGGGATCAACAGGTTCACTACTTGATAAGGAAGGTTATAAAAGTTTTGGCAACAGCGGTGGCAGTGGTTCGGTTTTAGTAAAGACGAGGATGTAACTTATACAATTAAATGGAATGGAAAGAAAGAAAACATTATATTGAAAAATTAGACATTAAGCCGCAAGCATCAATATCGAGGCTATTGCATATTAAAAAAAGTCGTAAATATACTTAATTTATGGTAATTATGATATGATTGAATATATATTGTTAGTCTAAATTGTAAAATAACCTGATTAAACTATTCAATATAGTAAGGAGGATTTATATGGAATTTAACCTTTTAACAATTATTTTTACATTTGTTAACATCGCTATATTCGTTGCCATTATAATAGCAATATATAAAGCAATACAAATTTTAAAAAATTATATTAATAGAAGTAAGAATATGGAGAAAAAGATAGATATTATTTTAGACAAATTAGAAAATAAAGATAATAATTAATATTCAAATTTGCATATAATAAGATGTTATCATGTTGATATTTTTTATCTTAGTAATTCTAATATTATAAATGAACTCCCTCTTTAATTAATGGGAGTTCATTTATATTCTCCTCTCATAATTGCAAATCTTCTTTTACTGTTAATCAGTTGAGTGCTTTAATCTATTCTAGGATTAGAAATTTTACTTTCAAATACTTTCTTACTATCTGAAGCACTTATCCATACCCTATGTAATGAAAATATACCATTTTTTTTAGAGGACCAACCCTTTTCGGTGGTGAAAGCCATTTTGTAACCAGCTTCTTTCAATGCCTCAATTGCACTTTTGTTGTACCCACCATAAGGATATGCAAAGAAGTTTATTGTTTTATTTAATGTTTTTTCAAGATACTTTTTAGATTGAATTAACGTTTTTAGTTGGTTATCCTTAGAAATCGATTTCAAATTATCATGATGTACAGTATGGCTTTCTATATCTATACCATATTTATTCATTTCTATAAGCTGTTTGGATGTTAGCATGTTGCTATGTACATCAGTAAGTGAAGTAATAACAAAAATTGTTGCTTTAAATTTATATTTTTTTAGAATAGGAAACATAACGGTATAATTATTATCATATCCATCATCAAAAGTAATGACTACCGATTTTCTAGGTATTGGAGTATTATTCATAAGGTACTCATACAAATTTGTAAGTGTTATAGTATAATAACCGTTATCCTTTAAATATTTCATTTGCTCATCAAATTTTTTAATTGGAATACAAATGGGATTACCTTTATCATAGCTAATTGAGTGGTACTCTAAAACCGGAATACTCTTACCATAAGGTTTAATATCAGTAGTATTGTCAAACCCAGGTATTGTAGAGACTTCAATTGGTTTAGCTACAATTACAGGTTTCGCTACAATTGCAGGTGTAGCTACAACACTTGGTTTAACAGGGTTTGTCTTTTTTATTGTAGTGGATGTAGCTCTTGAACACCCAACGATAGAGAGCACAAAAATAAATATAAATATTAAATATAATTTTTTTTTCATAGCATCCCGCTCCTTTTTACTATATTTTCATTAAATGACATAATTAAATACCTGTTACTTATTATATAATATTTTATAAATATATACAATTCAATATTTAAGACATGAAACGTCATTGTTTAGACATAAAAAGATATTAGAGTGGCTAAAAATTACAAAAAAATTTAAACAGCCTTAGCCCATAACTTTTATGGCTCTAGCTGTTTAAAAATATTCCTTATTAGTTCTCAATAAATTGTGTTAATTCTTTATTAAACTTGTCACGCTCTTCCCAGAACAATCCATGTCCACTATATTCAAATGGTACAAGTTTAGCATTTTTAATTCCTTGTTTCATAACTTCGGCTAACTTGAATAAGCAAACTTTATCATGTATACCATGAAGAATTAATGTTGGTACATTTATTTTCTCTAAATCACAAAATAACTCTTCATCTCTAAAAGTTGTGGCACAATCTGCTGTTGCCCATCCTGCTGCTTCAAGACCTAAATTAAAAAACCAATCCTGTAGAGGCTGAGTAGCGTACTGAAACAAAAATATATCACCAAAATCTCTTAGCATTTTAGGTCTGTCATTATATGTTTCTTGAATAAGTTTTGTTACCGTTTCCTTCGGCAACCCATATGGAAAATTGGGACGCTTAGTTAAACTAGGCGCCGCTGCCCCAAAGAGAGCAAGTTTGGATACCCCATAGCCTTTATGACGAGCCATGTATCTAATAGCAGTTGCTCCCCCCATAGAATGTCCGCCAAGAGTGAAGTTTTTTAAATTAAGAGCTTCGACTACCCCTCTTATATCATCTGATAATGTATTATAATCGTATCCACTTATAGGCTTATCCGAATTACCAAACCCCCTAGTGTCAATTCCAATACATCTATATCCCATTTTAGGAAGTACATTAAACTGATATTCATATGCTTTATGATTTAATGGCCAACCATGTATAAATAAAATTGTTTTCTTCCCTCTTGGATTTAAATCTTCAACAAAAATTTTAACATCTGGTTCTACCTGGATATAATATTCCAACGCCTAATCCCCTCCACAATAAAATTCCATTTAACAACAGCTTATGCTCTTGTTGTCATATCTGATACATTAAAATAATAATTTTACTATTTATCTGCTGTAAATCGGCTCTTAATTAGTTATTATATAAAAAACGAACCCAATAACACCTAATTGTTATTGAGTTCATTATATAAATTTTAAACTGATAATTTTGCTATTTTTAGAGCACTCGTGAGGCTTTTAGTTGATGCTATAAACCCTGCCTTATGACAAAAGATAGCATCATCTATTTTTATTATTGAATTTATCTCATCACTTGATTTTCCTCTAATTGACTCAACTAAATCTTTTCTTGCCTCAAAAGTCCCCGAGGTCTTCTTTACGGTTTGAATCTTATACTCCGCGTTATTATCACCAGGTGAAATAACAAACAATACCTCACTATTTATATCTATTTTAAGTAACTGTTGAAGCCAAGGACAACCATTTTTCAAAACCATTATTTCATTAACTTCTCTATTTTCAAATCCCTTATTTACTATATCTCTCGCTTTTATAACCGAAACCTGTCTACTTATTATCCGTTTTATAACAACAATTGCAAATCCTACTGCTTCCTCAAATGCATCATCTTTAGATGAGTCATCATCCCATGTAGGATTAAAATTTTGTATAATATCACTTATTGAAGTTACTTTAAATTCCGTTTTAGAATCTATGCCATTATCTATAGCATCAATCCCCTGCACTAAAGTTTTATCAATATAATCAAAAATTGATATTATATCGTCTTCATCAAACTCAGAATTAAACTTTTGTATTACTCTAGAACCAAACTCTCTCCAAACTAGTCCTGACGCGGCATATGGAATATTATTTTCTCTTATTTCTTTATCTAATTGATGGTGATCAAATTCTCCAAGTGATATGTCATAAACAAAATCTAGTTTTTTAAGTACCTCTTCATCCCTTGTTCTGATTACCTTTATATCTCCTAATAATAATCTAAGTATAGCTGTAGCCATAACATCATCTGCATGAAATTTACCACTATGTGTTCCTAAAGTTTTAATATTCTTTTCATTTATCATCATTTACCTCTTTCATATTTAGTATTTATAGTATGAATAATCATTTTAAAAAATAAAGCCTCAAGCTAGTTTACTCTAACCTTAGGCCTTAAATAACATACTATAACTTTAAATTTCTTCACTCCCTAGTAATATTGGATTAAGTGGAGTTATCGTAGAAATAGCATGTTTATATACCATCATTTGTTTCCCGTCGCAGTTTAATACTACAGTGAACGTATCAAAACCAGTTACATTGCCCTTTAATTGAAAACCATTTATCAGATATAAAGTAACTTGTATTTTATTCTTTCTTGCCTCATTTAAAAATATATCTTGCAAATTATCAGTAAATTTGCTCACAAATATTCCTCCACAATTGTATTTTAATTTTATAAAAACAGTTATTAAGACTAATTCAAAAGGGTTAAATTACTCTTTATGTAGTCTACAATCTCATCATCACTACTAAAATCATCTTTATTAATCCAGTTTACCCTTGGATCTTTTCTAAACCAAGTAAGTTGCCTTTTAGCATAATTTCTACTTCCTTGTTTAATCTTCTCTACAGCCTCATTTAAGGATATTTCATCATTTAAGTAATATAATATCTCTTTGTAACCTATACCCTTCATTGACTGCATATCTGCATTGTAGCCCATTTTCTTTAATTTTATAACTTCATCAACTAAATTATTTTTCATCATAATATCTACGCGTAAATTTATCCTATTATATAATTTTTGTCTATCCATATTTAATACAAAATAATGTACATTATAAGGAATATCCAAAATGTCTTGCTCCTTTGCAAACTCACTCATGGGTTTACCACTAACCTTGTATACTTCTAAAGCTCTAATAACTCTTTTCAAATCATTAGGATATAGTTTATTGTATGTCTTTTCATCAATGTCTTTAAGTAAGTTATGGACATATTCTTTCCCATTTTCTTCTGCAAGTTTTGTAAGATACTCTCTATATGATTCATCTTTATTTGTATCAGCAAAACTGAAATTATAAATTAATGAATTTATATAAAACCCAGTTCCACCAACGAGCATTGGGAGTTTATTTTTGTCAGTTATATCGCAAATGGCCTTCTCTGATCTTTCTTTAAAATCGGCTACACTAAAAGCAACACTTGGCTCTATCATATCCAATAAATGATGAGGAATTCCCCTCATCTCCTCAAATGAAATCTTAGCAGATCCAACATCCATATATTTATATATTTGCATTGAATCAGCTGATATAATCTCCCCATTTAGCTCTCGTGCAAGTTTTATAGATATTTCTGTTTTGCCAATACCTGTAGGCCCTGCTAAAATAAATAAATCTTTCATATTTTCACCTTTTCTATTGTATTCTTTTAAACTTTTTTTCTAATTCATTAAGTGTAATTTTTATTATTGTAGGTCTTCCATGTGGACAAGTAAAAGGCTCATCAATGTATCTTAGATCATTAATTAATTTATTCATTTCTAAATCTGATAACAGATTATTAGCCTTTACAGCTGCTTTACATGCAAGCGTTGCTATACGAGTATATTTAATTTGTATTGTTTCACCACTACCCATATTTTTTAAGTTATCTAATATCTCATTAAAAAGATTTTTGATATCTGGTTTTCCGAGTATTATAGGAACTTCCTTTATACTAATTGTATTTTCCCCAAATTCAATAATATTAAAACCAGTATTATTAAACACAACTACATTTTCACTATAATAAGCATAATCATCCACGCTTAGTTCTATTACAGTTGGTACTAATAAAATTTGAGACACCACCTGCGCGTTTTTAATTTCTTTTTTATATTTCTCAAATAATACCTTTTCATGAGCTGCATGTTGATCAATTAGGTAAAGTTCATTATATGCCTCACCAATTATATAAGTTTTATTAAATTGCCCTATAATTCGAAGTTCTGGAAACTTTGAAATTCTAGAAACTTCGTTTGATGTTGTTATTTCACCCGTTTCCTGATTAATATTACCACTTTCTTTGACATTTTCACTTGTGCTTTGCACTTCACTTGCAAATTCACTGCCTGAATTACTTGTAACTTTTGGCAGGCTTGAATGTGCATAAGAAGATTCCATAAAACTATCTGCTTCATTTTCATTGTTTTGCCTTTTATATTTAAAGTCTATTGGAATTTGAACACTCTTTTCCAGTTCTTCTTTGACTTTTTCATCTATAATTATTCTATTAAAATCATAAACATCTTTTTTTATGGTGTTTTTTTCAACTTCTTTTGCACTATTATTTTCATTCTCATTTCTTTTTTCATTATTATCATTATTTTTATTATCATCTTCTGTAACGTCAAAATTCCCTCTTAGGCTATCACCAATTGCTGTATGAACTGCATCAAAAACAAACTTAAATATTGCTTTATCTTCCTGAAATTTAATTTCAGTTTTTTGCGGATGAACATTTATATCTATATACTCCGGGAAAATATCTAAGAATATAACAAAGAACGGGAATTTATTAATAGTCAAAAAAGATTTAAAAGCATTTTCCACCGCAGCGGTAATTAAACCACTTTTAATATACCTTTTGTTAACAAAAATACTTTGCCTGTTACGGCTTCCACGACTTATCAAAGCATTACCAATATACCCATGTACAGACATTACGTCATTATACTTTTCAAAACTGGTAATATTATCTGCAACCTCTTTGCCATATATGTATCTAATGGTGTCACGAGGCTGTGTAGAACTAAAAGTAGAAAATACCTTTTTATCATTATTTGACAATTTAAAAGAAATTTCATTATTAGCCAGGGCTAGTCTTCCTAAAATATCCGATATTAAAGCAGATTCTCTTTGTGGTGATTTTAGAAATTTTTGTCTTGCTGGTACATTAAAAAACAAATCCTTAACTTCAATTGTTGTCCCAACATTACATCCAACTTCTTTAATGTATAGTACATCACTTGATGACTGAGATATTTCCATGCCAAATGGAGACTCTTTTGTTCTACTATTTAACAACGTCCTAGATACTGAAGCTATACTGGGTAATGCCTCTCCCCTAAACCCTAATGAATGTATTTTATATATGTCTTCAACATATTTTATTTTACTAGTAGCATGAGGTAAAAAAGCTTTTTCTATATCATCCACATGAATACCTGAGCCATCATCAATTACCTTTATATTTTTTTGACCACCTTCTAATATTTCTATGGTAATATTTTTAGCACCTGCATCTATGCTATTTTCAACTAATTCCTTTACTACAGATGATGGCCTTTCCACAACCTCACCTGCAGCAATTTTATTGGAAGTTTCAACTTCTAATATATTAATTCTCATAATAAATCACATCCTTTGCTACTCTTATAATAACTCAGACATCATGATAACAACTTTGCCCTATTAACTAATTCATATAACTTATTAAAACCATCCATAGGTGTTAGATTAAGAATATTTATATTTTTTATTTCTTTTAATATATTATCCTTTTCTATATCTGTAAAGCTTATTTGAGTGACCTCGTCTTTCACTATATCAGCTTCATAAGTTACAGCTGATTCCTTCTCCACAATGTTTTCCTCATTAACTTTGCCGCTTGACTTAATAGATTTATCCATTTTTTCAGGTTTCTTGTTAATAAAGTTAATTTCCGTGCTAGCATTGTTTTTTTCTAGTGAATTTAAGATCTCGTTCGCCCTATTTATTACATCTTCTGGTAACCCTGCAAGTTTAGCTACCTCAATACCATAGGACTCATCAGCTCCTCCAGGTACAATTTTCCTTAAAAATACAATTTCATTTTCAATTTTTTTCACGGCTACAGAATAATTTTTAACACCCTTAATTATTCCTTCTAGCTTTGTTAACTCGTGATAATGCGTTGCAAATAAAGTTTTACTCCTTAAATTAGTGTTTTTACAAATGTACTCAATTACTGACCAAGCTATACTTAGACCATCATAAGTACTTGTACCTCTGCCTACCTCATCAAGTAAAACTAAGCTTTTATTGGTTGCATTTTTTAATATATTTGATACTTCCCACATTTCTACCATAAAAGTACTTTTGCCTGCTGCAAGATCGTCAGATGCTCCTATTCTTGTAAAGATTTTATCACAGATTGATATGTCTGCTGACGCACAAGGAACAAAACTTCCCATTTGAGCCATAATAGTTATTAAGGCTACTTGACGCATATATGTGGATTTACCTGCCATATTAGGCCCCGTTATTAATAGTAATTGGTTATCCTTTTCATCCATATATGTATCATTTTCAATAAAAGTATTCGTAGGCATCATTTTCTCAACTACTGGGTGCCTTCCTCCTATTATGTTTAAAATACCCTTTTTATTTATCTTAGGCCTGGTATAATTGTTTTCTAGAGCGATTGTTGCAAGTGAACTTAGACAATCTATTTCTGATATTAGCTTCGCTGTGTTTTTCATTCTTTCTATATGTTTTTCAATTTCTTCTCGTATACCTGTAAATATCTCATATTCTATATTTACTAGCTTATCTTGTGCACCAAGAATCTTATCTTCCATTTCCTTAAGTTCAGGAGTAATATATCTTTCTGCATTAGATAAAGTTTGTTTTCTTATATATCTACCTTCTGGAATAGATGGAATATTTAATTTAGTTACTTCAATATAATAACCAAACACTCTGTTGTACCCAACTTTTAGTGATTTTATTCCAGTTATTCTTTTTTCATCGCTTTCTAAGGTAGCAATCCATTCCTTACCATGAGCCTTAGCACGCCTTAACTCATCTATTTCACTATTAAAACCTTCCTTAATAATATTTCCTTCTTTAATGGAAATAGCTGGACTATTTATAATAGACTTTTCTAATACGTTATGTATATCTTGCAAATCATCCAATTCTAAATATATCTTATTTATTAATTTACTATTTAACACTGATATAATTGATTTTACTTTTGGTATTTTTTCTATAGAGTTTTTTAGAGAAATCAGTTCTTTGGCATTGACGTTTTTCGAAGAAATTTTCCCAACTAACCTTTCTATATCATATATATCAACAAGTACATCTTTTAAATCTTCATGGGTCGTTGTATTATTTTTAATTTCTTCTACAGCCTCTAATCTTTCATCTATCATCTTTTTGTTTATTAAAGGTTGATCTAACCACTTACGTAGTCTTCTAGCTCCCATCGCAGTATTAGTTCTATCTAGCACCCATAATAAAGAACCTTTCTTAGTTTTATCTCTTAAAGTTTCTGTTAGCTCTAAGTTTCTCCTAGAGTTTGCATCTAAACTTACATAATCTAAAATATCATAGTATTCGATAGTATCTATATGAGAAAGCGATTTTTTTTGTGTATCTATAATATAACTAAGTAGCCCTGAAATGCTACTTAGTAAAGTTTGCGAGAAAGTTTTCTCACTATAATTATGAAATTGATTTTTTATTATGTTATCATTTTTAATACTGAAAAAGTCATTAGGGTATGCAGAATAAGACACGTTAAATCTTTCTTTTATAACCTTTAGTATTTCATCCTCTATATCTTCTGAGACAATAATTTCTTTTGGTGTAAACTTTGAAATTTCATCTAATATGGTGACAATGTTAAGTTTCGTCTCAGTACAAGTAAATTCACCTGTTGATACATCACAAAAACATAAACCACAAAAATTAGTCTCTTTATTAATGTATATGCTCATAATATAATTATTTTTAGCTTCTTCTAAAAACCCAGAATCAGTGTAAGTTCCTGGAGTGATTATTTTAATTACTTCTCTTTTAACGATTCCCTTAGCTAATGCAGGATCTTCTACTTGTTCACATATAGCAACCTTATATCCTTTTGCAATTAGCCTTCCTACATATATATTTGCTGCATGATGGGGTATTCCGCACATAGGTGCTCTTTTTTCAAGCCCACAATCACGCCCTGTAAGCACAAGCTCTAGTTCTTTTGCTACAAGCTGTGCATCATCAAAAAACATTTCATAAAAATCACCTAATCTAAAAAATAAAATGCAATCCTTACATGTTTCTTTTACTTCAAAATATTGTATCATCATTGGAGTTAATGCCATTGCCATTCCCCTTTGCTTTTCTCTGTAATTATATAAATTGCCTTAAACACATAAATTGAATCTTTATAAATAATCACAGATATTAAATTAGTTACTATAATTTATTTGTTAGTTTATATTTCTTCACCAAAAAGTGAAAAAGAATGTGAATCTGTTATTAACACTGATACGAGATCGCCGGCAACATTGCCATTTCCCTCGAAGTTCACTACTTTCCCGTTTCTAGTTCTACCAGTCAATTTACTTTCATCTTTTTTACTATAACCCTCGACCAGTACCTCTACAATTTTCCCTACGCATGCTTTGTTTTTTTCTGCACAATTTCTATTAACAACTTCTACTAATCTATTAAACCTCTCATGCTTAACGTCCTCTGGTACTTGATCTAGCATTTCATCTGCTGGTGTTCCCTTTCTTTTAGAGTAAAGGTAAGTAAACGCTAAATTAAATTTAACCTCTTCCATTAAACTTAGAGTCTGTGCAAAATCTTCCTCGGTTTCTCCTGGAAATCCAACTATTATATCTGTAGTTATTCCTACATTAGGGATTGTATTTCTAATGTTTTTTACTAACTCCAAATATTGCTCTCTATCATAATGTCTATTCATTTTTTTTAGAAGATTAGATGAACCTGATTGTACTGGTAAATGAACATGTTCACAAATCTTATCACTCTCGGCAATAACTTCTATTACTTCATTAGATAAATCCTTTGGGTGAGACGTCATAAATCTTAATCTCTCCAAATTTTCAATTTTGTTAATTTTACGAAGTAACTGAGCGAAATTTATTTCTGGAGTTAATCCCTTCCCATAAGAATTAACGTTTTGACCAAGTAAGGTTATTTCTTTATACCCTTGTCCAACCATAACTGTTATTTCATTAATGATATCTTCCGGATTTCGACTACGTTCGCGTCCTCTTACATAAGGTACTATGCAATAAGTACAAAAATTGTTGCAACCATACATAATTGTAACAAAACCTTTTAAAGTATTTTCCCTTTCTATTGGAATTCCTTCTATAATGCTTTCTTCCTTGTCCCAAATTTCAACAATAGATGATTCTCCGCTCTGTATTCTTTTTAAATACTCTGGAAATTTATATGCATTATGAGTCCCAATAATAATATCTACAAATGGGAATTTAGTAATTATATGTTTTGCCATACCATCTTGCTGCATCATACATCCAATAACCGCAATTACAAGCTTTGGATTCTCTTTTTTCATTGTTTTTAAAGCCCCAATATTTCCATCAACCTTTTGTTCTGCGTTCTCTCTAACACAACAAGTATTAAATATAATTATATCAGCAGATCCCTTATCCAATGTTTTTTTATACCCCACTGGTATTAGCATACCGGATAATTTTTCTGAATCTTCCTCGTTCATTTGACAGCCCCATGTTTCTATATAGTATTTAATTGTTTCATTCATTAGTTCATTCTCCTTTATAAAAAAATATCACTATCTATCATTATATATAATTTATAAACTTTTTTAAAGTCATTTTTACTAATTGGATATAATTAATCATAAATTTATTTTGGTTTAAATATATGAATAAATCAGAATAGAATATTAATTGATAATTATGTGTTATAATATATCAAATAATATACGTGTTATTGTGTTTTTTTAATTATGTAAATGTCTCTATTACTTGTTTTTTTCTTTTCTTAATAAATTTCAGCTTTTAGGATAACCTACCTAAAAGGAGTGATTTAATATGTATGATGCAAAAAAGAATGAAAACATTAAGGATAGACATATGCAGTTTAATTGTATAGGAGATAGAAGTTATTTTTGTATGTGTAATCACAACAACAATATGATAAATATAAAAGTATCCTCTTCTCCTGTCGAAATCATTGTAAAAGAGTTTAGTTAGTTTTTTAATTTGGGATGGGGGGAAATATTATGAATTTATCTAATAGACTGGAATCAATGCAATTTTCAACAATTCGTAAACTAGCACCTTTTGCGGAAGATGCAAAAAAAAGAGGAGTCAGTGTATATCATCTTAACATAGGTCAACCTGATATACACACTCCTTCTACATTTATGGAAGGAATCAATAACTTCACAGACAAAGTACTTAAGTATGAAAATTCCCAAGGAATGGATCCATTAATTGAAAGTTTTGTAAAGTATTATCTTGAGTGGAATATAAAACTCTCTAAAAGTGAAATACTAGTAACTAATGGAGGATCTGAAGCCATCCTTTTTGCTTTTATGGCTATTTGTGACCCTGGTGACGAAATTATAATTCCTGAACCATTTTATACAAATTACAATGGGCTTGCCGATTTAGCTTCAGTTAAAGTCATTCCATTTATCACCAAAGCTGAAGATGGTTTTCATTTACCTAGCAAAGAGGAGATTACAAGCAAGATTACAAAGAAAACTAGAGCAATAATGGTATCAAATCCTGGAAATCCTACAGGAGTAGTATATACTCAGGCCGAAATACGAATGCTTGCAGATATTGTTAAAGAAAATGATATATTTTTAATATCTGATGAAGTATATAGAGAATTTGTTTATGATGATTTAAAATATACTTCTGCTTTATACATGAAAGATATCGAAGATAAAGTAATATTGATTGATAGTATCTCTAAGCGTTACAGTGCCTGTGGTGCTAGAATTGGCTTAGTTGCATCAAAACACAAATATCTTATGGCTCAGATGCTTAAATTAGGTCAATCTAGATTATGCGTGCCGGTTATAGAGCAAGTAGCTGCTGCAAACCTAATTAACACTCCTAAATCATATTTTACAGAGGTAAAAAAAGAATATGAAGAAAGAAGAAATATTTTGTACAAATACTTATTAAAAATACCAGGTGTCGTTTGTGAAAAACCAACTGGAGCATTTTATATAGTGGCCAAGCTTCCTATAAAAAGTGCTGAAGATTTTGCTAAATGGTTATTAACAGATTTTAATTATAATAATAAGACTGTTATGGTTGCACCTGCGCAAGGTTTCTATGCAACGAAGGGACTTGGAGTAAACGAAATTAGATTATCATATTGTTTAAATACTACCGCATTAAAAGATGCTATGGAAATTCTGGGTATAGCAATCAAGAAATATGTTGAATTAAATAAATAATTAAGAATATAAAAGTGGATAGATGTACATCATCTATCCACTTTTATATTCTTAAGTTTTAGTTTTTGCCATGTATAAAATTCTTTTTTAACACTAAACCCTAGAGATCTATATAAGTTAAATGCAACAATATTATCTGCATCAACACGAAGTGATACTTTGGAAAAATTGTTATCCATAGCTATATTTAGCAAATACTCCAAAAGCACTTTTCCATATCCTACATTTCTATTTTTACCTATTATACCAAAATTTACTATTATTGCTGATTTCTCTTCAACTATAATCTGACCATAACCAATAGGTTCATTATTGTATTTAATGAATATTGCGCCTTTGTCAAAATAATATTCTTGTTCCTCATCATAATATATATCTTCTATGTCTATTGGAATTCTGTCATCATTTTTAAATATTTCATTTTGTAATAAGCAACGTAATTTTTCATCTTTATTTCTTTTTACTATAGAAAAAGTAATTTCACTGGTCACAAAGGTATTAAAATGTTCAGAGCACTGTTTTTCTAGTTCTCTAAATCCTTTAGTCCTTTTAAATCCTAGCTCACTTAAAATATCAATATTTACTTTGTTATCTTCGCATTCATAAGTTAGTAGACTATTGTTTATAACTGATCCAATTAAATTTTTATAAAAATAAATCAAATTACCCTTTTCTATTACATTCATTGAGTTTATGCAGCTATGATATTTATTTTGCTTCTCAAACCATATATATCCTATATAATTATTGTCTTCCATTAATAGATTTACATTCTTTCTCATAAATAATTTTTGAATAATATTACTGCTATCATACAGAGCAAAAAAATCTTTATTTGATAAACTAAAGTTAGTATTAAATTTATTGATTTCACGAAAATCATCAATGTTTTTTAAAGTTAGACCTATTGACTTATACATTTAGCTTTACTCCATTAATTTTTATTTTTTAATAAGTTTCTATTTTTGTCTCCCTACATTAGTACTATTAAATTATATTATTATTTTTAATTTAGTATTCTGTAATTTCTAAAAATAGATGCACAATTTCTAAGACCTTTATGAATAACTTATTTCGGGCTACAAATCGTAAAGAAACGTGTATACATAATTTTATGCTACACGTTTCTTCTAATTCATTTTTGAGATAGCTTCTTTAATAATCCAATCCGGTGTTGATGCCCCTGCTGTTACCCCTATTTTCTTAACATTTTCATCCTTTATAAATTCATCTGATATATCTAATATGTTTTCTACATGAATTGTATTTTCACAATTTTGTTTACATATTTCATAAAGCTTTGTAGTATTTGAACTATTAAATCCACCAATAACAACCATAGCATCAACATTCTTTGAAAGTTCTTCTGCAGATTTTTGGCGCACTTCTGTTGCACTACAAATAGTATTAAATGCAACTATTTCCTTACTAACCTTTATAATTTTAGTTAATACATGTTCCCAAGTAGCTTGCCTTTCGGTTGTTTGAGCTACCACGCATACTTTATTTGCGGTAGTCCCAATATCAATACCGCTTTTAAGTATTACTGCGCAGTCGTTACACCATCCATTAATTCCAATAACTTCGGGATGATTTTTATCTCCTACAATAATTATATGATATCCTAAATCATAATATTTTTTTACCTTTTTATGAATATTTTCTACATATGGACATGTCGCATCTACTATATTAAGATTAGTTTTCCTTAAAATATTTAATGTTTCTTCAGATACACCATGGGATCTTATAATAATTGTGTCATTATCTTCCAAACTTGTAATGTCTTCAAGTTCTATTGGATATATTAAATTTTCTTTTAAAAAGTTTACAACATCATTATTATGTATAAGTGGTCCAAGTGTATATATTTTTTTATTATATTTCCCCTTTATTTCTAAAGCCTTGTCCACTGCCCGTTTAACTCCAAAACAAAAACCAGCTGAATCTGCAAGTGTTATTTCTTTCATTTTTTCACCTCAATAGATAAAGTATTTTTTAAATATTTGAATTAATATAAGATACTATTACGTTTATTACTCCATCAATGTCTAAATCTGAAGAATCTATTTCTACAGCATCTGACGCTTTTGTAAGTGGATTAACCTCTCTATGGGTATCAATAAAATCTCTTTTAATAATATCATTTAAAATAGTATTGTAATCAACTTCTATACCTTTTGACATTAATTCCTCATATCTTCTTTTTGCTCTTTCTTCACTACTAGCAGTTAAATAAAATTTAAAAGGAGCCTCTTTTAATACAACGGTACCTATATCGCGTCCATCCATAATAACATTAAACTTTTTTGCTATGTCCTTTTGTAACTTAACAAGAATTTCTCTAATTTCAGGAACAGCTGCATACTTTGAGACATTGTTACTTATATTTGGCATATTTATCATATTTGTTAAATCTTCATTATTAACATATAAACGATCCTCTACAAAATGCATTTCCAAAGATCCCACTAATTTAACTAAATCGTGAACATTATTTTCTGATATATTTGCATCCATAGCTTTCAATGTAACAGCCCTATACATTGCACCTGTGTTAATATACATTAGATTGAATTTCTTACCTATCATTTTGGCTATTGTACTTTTCCCTGCACCTGCAGGTCCATCTATAGCAATAGAAATTTCCATTATAATTCACCCTCCATCAATCAAAACACTCTTTTAAGTATAATTAGTCTACCCCTACACTATTTCCAGCTAAAAATCCTGTAGATAATGCTATTTGAAGATTATAACCTCCTGTATATGCATCCACATCTATCATTTCGCCTGCAAAATAAAGATTATCTATTAGTTTTGATTTCATAGTAGAAGCATCTATTTGCAAAGTGTCTACCCCTCCACTAGTTATAATTGCTTCATCAATTGGGCGAAGCCTCTTAATAGTGAGCGGTAAATTTTGAAGTAAATTAACTAAAACTTTTCTTTCCTCTTTAGTAACAGAATTCACCTTTTTATCTTCATCAATATTAGACAATTGAATAATTGTATTAATAAGTTTACTAGGGAGTAAATCAGTTAATGAATTTTTAAAATCTTTATTTGCGTACTTTAAGAAATCGCTTTGAATTCGTTTATCAAGTTGAATTTCGCTCAATGCTGGTTTTAGATTAATAAAAGCTTTTAATTTTTCTCCTTCTTTTACATAACAACTTCCACTTAGGACAATGGGTCCTGAAATTCCATAATGAGTAAAAATCATTTCTCCGAACTCTTTATATATGCTCTTATTCTTACTATTTGTAATATTAAGTTCTACGTTTTTTAGAGAAAGTCCTTGTAAATCCTTAATCCAATCCTCCTCAAGCTCGATTGGTACAAGTGATGCTTTAGGTTTAATTATATTATGTCCTAAAACCTTGGCATAAGTTAATCCTTCACCTGATGAACCAGTTTGTGGGTATGATAACCCACCAGTACATAATATAATATAATCTCCATATACATTATTTCCAGAAGCAAGTTCAACACCAATAACTTTCTGATTATCTCGAACTATTCTTTTCACTTTTGAATTTAATAACACTTCAACCTTTTTATTCTTTAATTCAATATCAAAAGCTTTTATAATATCTGAAGATTTATCTGACTCAGGAAATACTCTATCCCCTCTTTCAACTTTAAGGTTAACTCCTTGCTCTTTGAAAAAGTTCATAGTATCTTCATTAGTAAAGGAATATAAAGAACTATATAAAAAGTTAGGATTACATGGTATATTTTCAAAAAAGTCACCAATATCCTTAGCATTTGTAATATTGCATCTACCCTTACCTGTTATATAAAGTTTTCTTCCTAATCTTTCATTTTTTTCAATGAGAACCACCTCATGTTTTGATGAAGCCGTAACAGCCGCCATCATGCCTGCTGGTCCTCCTCCAATAATAATTACTTTTGCCACACAATCACTCCCTTATAATATTTACATTTAAAATTTATTATAATACAATTAAACTCATTTTCTGTATATGTAAAACACAACCTCAAAAGAGAATCCCAATGAAAGGATTCTCTTCAAACCGTTTGATTAAGAATTTATCTTTCATTCCCTATCCTTATCTTTAAAGGAATAAACTTGATATTCTTCCCATATGTCCTCTAAAGTAGAAAATGTTCTTGAAATTTTTTCTTTTTCTCGTAAGCCCACAGCAATAATTAATGCATTTATTACACTAAGTGGTGCTACTAAAGAATCAACAAATGATGCCATATTACTTTGAGCTATTAATGTGTAATCTGCTCTAGTAGCTAATGGAGATAATAAACTATCTGTAATTGCTACAACATTTGCATTCTTACTTTTAGCAAAAGCTAATGCTTCAATTGTTCTTGTTGTATACCTAGGAAACCCTATTCCAATAACTATGTCTTGTTCATTAACATAAAGCATCTGCTCAAATATATCACTAACACCATAAGCAACTACTTTAACATTATCTAAAATAAGATTTAAGTGAAATGCTAAAAATTCTGCAAGTGCTGCCGAACTTCTAAGTCCAATTATGTATATTTTTCTAGCTTCAAATAGTGAATTAACTATATCCTCAAAAGTTTTATGATTAATTTTTTCAAGTGTAGCGCGAATATTTTCCATATCAGCTTTTAATACACCTTTTAATGCATTTTCCTGAGTAATAAAATCATTTGATAATTCAATTCTTTGCACAGTAGTTAATTTGTTTTTAATTAATTCTTGAAGAGCTTTCTGTAGTTTAGGATAACCACTAAACCCTAATTCATTAGCAAATCTTACAACAGTAGATTCACTTACTCCTACACTAGTTCCCAATTTAGCTGCTGTCATAAATGCTGCTTTATCATAGTGTTTTAGAATATATTCTGCTATTAATTTCTGTCCTTTACTTAAACGTGGAAATTTAATTTGAATAGTCCTCATCAAATCTTGTTTGCTATCTACCATAATCAACTCAATCCTTCCTATATTAATCCAAATAAATGAAATAAAAATTTCAAAAGATAATAAAATGAATTTTTTATTTCATTTTATCATCTTTTGAAGATATTTTCAACGAATTATTCATTTGTATAATATTTTATTATTTACATACATCATATAATAAATCCTCAAGTTATAAATTCTTCAAATAATTTATTTCATCAAAAGTTAAATTTCTCCATTCTCCCTTCTCCATATTTCCGAGCAAAATATTACCAACAGAAATTCTTTTTAATGCAACAACTGGATGACCTATAACCTCACACATTTTTCTGATTTGACGGTTCTTACCCTCATGTATTGTAATTGTAGCCCTACAATTAAATCCGATTCTTTTAGTAATTTCAAAACCGGCCTTAGCAGTAATATATCCATCAATATCCACTCCATTACAGAATGTAGCTATTTCTTCCTCATTTGGGCAGCCTTCAAGTATTGCCATATAGACTTTATTAATAGCCTGTCTTGGGTGAATCACCTTATTATAGATATCTCCATCATTAGTCAAAATAATTAATCCACATGTATCATAATCTAAACGACCTATAGGATATATTCTTTCTTTTGTCTTTACTAAATCTAAAATAGTCTCTCTGCCTTTCTCATCTTTTACAGTAGATACTATCCCTTCTGGTTTATTTAATGCAATGTAAACTTTATTTTCTTCTATATTAATAATTTTATTATCTACCTCTACACTATCTTTTTCGGGGTCAATTTTATTTCCAAGCTCTGAAACTAACAAATTATTTACTTTTACTCTACCAGCAGTAATTATTTCTTCACACTTTCTTCGTGATGCAACACCACATCTTGCCATAAATTTTTGCAAACGTTCTTCCACTATAACACATCCTAATTTTATTTTTAGTTACTATATAAATATAAATTTTCTATTATAAAATTATTTATGTACTCTTTTATTAAATAATTTTAAGCCAATTTTATAATCTGTTACTAAATAAAAAACACGATTTAAAATTTAAATTGAAATATATATAAATAAGCCTTCATAAAGGATTATATAAGTATATTAATAAAAAATCAATTGCTGATAAATCATTTTTTATTTTACTTTTGTAATGGCGATAAAAGTTGTAATATATTTCCAAGGAAATATATCTATAAAAATATAAATTATAATAAACAAAAAAATATAAAATTAAGATCATAAAATATTTTAAGGTTCCTAATGTTATAATATATACAGAATGTAATATTATAAAAGGAGGATATATAATGAATTTTATTAATTACTACATGCCAACAAAAATAATATTAGATAAAGAAGTAATATTAAAGAACAGTAATCTATTTTCTTCTTATGGAAAAAAAGCTTTGATTGTAACCGGCAAGACCTCATCAATCAAAAACGGTTCATTAAAAGATATTACTAATGCATTAGAAAAAGAAGGCATTGTCTACGAGGTTTTTAATGATGTAGAAGAAAATCCATCTTTAGAAACTGTAGAGAAGATTGTAAAACTTGGAAGAACACAAAATTCCAACTTTATTATAGGTATTGGAGGAGGTTCTCCCATTGATTCTGCAAAAGCAGCTGGAGTGTTAATAAATAACGCCGATGCTACAATTCATAATTTATTTGATAGTCCAAACCTTAAATCTATACCTTTGATTGCAGTGCCTACAACAGCTGGAACAGGAACTGAAACAACACCATATGCTATTCTTACAGATAATAAACTAAAAACAAAACATGGCATATGTCAAAGAGTATTTCCCGATTACGCCATGTTAGACGTAAAATATTTAATGTCCTTACCAGAAAAAATAACTGTTAATACTTCTATAGATGCATTATCCCACTTAATAGAAGGTTATTTATCTTCTAAATCAAATACAGTGAGTGATGCACTAGCTGAAAAAGGTTTGAAATTATTTGGTGAATGTTTAAATATGATAAAAGAAAAAGATTTTACTTATGCTGTTCGAGAAAAATTAATGTTAGCCTCTACCATAGCTGGTATGGTAATTGCACAATCAGGCACATCTCTTCCACATGGAATGGGTTATGCTCTTACATATTTTCATAATATACCGCATGGAAAAGCAAACGGAGTTCTTTTAAAAGAATATTTGGAATTTTCCGAAAACAAACACAGAGTCAGAAAAATTCTATATTTATTAACTATAGAAAATTTAGATGAACTCGGTGCTTTTTTAAATGATATGCTTGGAAGCATAGATAATGTAAGTTATAAAGACATATGTTCCTATGCGGAAGACATGGCATTAAACAAAGATAAATTAAAAAATCATCCCACCCCTGTAGGAAAAGAAGATATACTAAAAATGTACAAGGACTCTTTAAATTTATAAATAGTTTTATTTATAAATAAAATGATAAACAAAACTATTAAAAACAAGGGAGTGTAGATTTTACACAACCTTGTTTTTATATTTTTGTACTAATCGGCATTTAAATCAATATGACAATATCCTCCCGGATTTTTTTGTAGATATTTTTGGTGATAATCTTCAGCATCATAAAAACAAGAAAGAGGTTGTATCTGAGTAACTATAACCTTCTCATATTTACTTTGAACTTTATCTTTTGTGCTTAATATAATATCTAAATCACTTTTATCAGAGTAATAAATACCACTTCTGTACTGACTACCTACATCAGCTCCTTGCCTGTTAATAGCAGTAGGATCTATTATTCCCCAAAACTTATTTAATATTTTTTCGAGTGATACCAACTTTTCATCATAACTTATTAAGCAAGCTTCTGCATGGCCAGTGTTTCCCATACAAACTTGATCATATGTAGGGTCCTTCTTTGTACCATTAGCATACCCCACCTTAGTTTCAACAATACCGTCTATTTTTGACATATAAGCATCTACACCCCAAAAACATCCTCCAGCTACAACTATAGTTTTCATTAAAACACCTCACCTTTTTATTATTACTGTTTATAAATTATACCACAGTCATAATATTATGTAAGTTATACAATTTGCTGCTTATTATCTAAAAATTTAAAATCCTCAGCTACAACTTCTGTACTATATCGTTTATTTCCATCTTTATCTACATAACTACTACTTGAAAGTCTCCCTGTTATAGCAATTCGACTCCCTTTTTTTAAATATTTACATAAAGTTTCTGCCAAACCACTCCATGCCACAATATTAATAAAATCAGCTTCTGCTTTCATATCTTTATGTTGTACCCTATTAATTGCCAATGTAAATCTAGTATAAAACCCTTTTCCTTCATTAAAACTTTTAAGTTCCAAATCTCTTGTTAATCTGCCAATGATTGATACAGTATTCATTATTTATCTCCTCTTTTCTTAATAATTTGCATTAGCTAATTAATTGACACTTAATATAATTTTATTTCTACTGTGTAATTAAATAACGTTTTAAGATTATTGACAATAAAAATAGTTTCTATACAAACAAATGTTCTTTTATTTTTTTATATGTTTTGATCTTTATAGATTACTTATAAGTTATAAATTTAGTTTAATAAAACTATACCCCTTAACTAAAAAAAACATATGTAACCACATGTTTTTTTAATAATATAGAAATTTTAGTAATAAAAATAATATGAATTAAGAATATATTCAGCATTATATCTATCACATAGTTTTCTTAAATAAAGCTTCGCCTTCTCTTTATGCTGCATATCCAAAAGAAGTTTTGCAAAATGAACTTTTTCTTTGTCAGTAACATCATCTTTAACATACCCCCAAACATGCTCTGCAGTATTTATAAAGCTTCCATCTTCTACATCAATGTTTATTACTTCATCAATATACTCGTAAAATTCCTTAAGACTACATTTTTCTTTTACCATTTTGCTACATTCTTTATAATACTTATAATTTCTCTCCATCAAAACATATTTATATTTTGCCCATTGTTTTTCCATAATTGTAGAAATCAATTTCTTATTTATATTATTTATGTTATTAATTATGATATTACATTTTATAGCCGAAACATCTTTATCTTTCACCTCTAGCATAATATCAGGATTAAACTCTTTTACTTCATCATAGTATTCTAAAAATGCTTTCACCATTATAGTATTTGAATGTGCTCCTACCTGTTTTTGTGAATTTTGCTGACTATAATGAACTTTTACATTACCATCTTTCTCTTTCCATGTTTTTATTACTTTATTCATTATTTCTTTTATAGACTCATCTTTTTGATGGTTACACTCATGATGAAGGTTATCGAATATAACTGGTATACCGATTTTACTGCTCACATAAAGAACATCTTCAATATTAAATATTTTTCCATCATTTTCAATTACAAGTCTATTTTTAACAGAAGATGATAATCTTTTAAAATTCTCAATAAATCTGTTCACAGCTGCATTTTTATCGCCATACCCTCCACCTATATGAAGTATTATTTTATTACTTGAATTCAGACCTAATGAATCTAAAAATTTACTATGATATTCCAAATCTTTAATTGCATTTTCTACAATATCATCTTTCAAAGCGTTGAGCACTGTATATTGTCCTGGATGCATTGAAACTCTCATACCACAATTCTTTACAAATTCGCCTATTTCATTTAATTCATTTTTGAAATAATTGTACCATTCAATTTCATTAATACTATGACTTCCAAGTGGAACTATATCTGAGCTTATTCTAAATAGTTTTATATTAAGTTTCTCATTGTTTTCCAGAATTTTTTTTAACCCTATTATATTTTGTTTTACCACATCTAAAAAAATGTCTTTTGAAAATTTCTTTAGTGTAAGTCCTCTTGATGTTCTTTCATTTATTGTTAATGGTATACATGCATATCCTATTTTCATATTTTCTTATACTCCTATTTTCTTATACTTACAATTTTTTCAATTTATATTAAATCGCACAAAATTCCACATTTAAATGGTTTATAATTTAGTATTATAACGAAATTTAGCTTTTATATGCATGCTTAGCTCCTATTGCACATTTAAACCACATCTACGCTTTCTTTAAAGTGAAAAACTAAGCTAAAGGTGTAAACGGAAGCCTAATGTCTTTTCTGCTTGTACAAGGTTATTAGTAGATATATTTAGTTCCATTATAATAATTAAAATATATCTATTAAATCTCCAGCATTATTTTTCAATTTTTCTACTGAATGAATATACCTATTAGTAGTTGCCAAATTTTTGTGTGCCGCAAAATCTCTAACTTTTTCTACTGTAGCCCCTGCAAGTATTGCGAGTGTTATTGCTGTATGTCTAGTAGAATGAACCCGTAAATCTTTATCTATACCTGCATTTTTACACACTTTTTTTATCATATAATTTAAGGTGCTTGCATTTAACTTTTCATTATTCTTCCCATTTGTCGAATGACCAATAAATAAATATTCCTCACCACTAGTTACCTTATTTCTCTTTGTCAACTTAATATATTCATTAATCATAGTAAGAACATTTTGTTGTAGTTTCACTATATCTTCTTTACCGCCTTTTCTTCTCACCTTTACTACATTATAACCTGTGTATGTAGTAACATGTTTTATTTTAATATTTATAATTTCAGATTTTCTTAGTGCAGTAGTCAACGCAAGCACTAATATTGTTTTATTCCTATGTCCTAATATAGTGGATGTATCTATACTGCTTAATAAAATTTTGCACTCTTCTTTTGTTAAAAATTCAGTTTCTTTATTATTTATCACTGGTTTCTCTTCCTTGAGATTTCCAAATGGATTATATTCTATTATATGAATACCTGTAGAATTATCTTGGTACTTTAATAACCACTTATACAAAGCGCTTAATGATGATACTTTCCTATTTATAGTTGCAGATGACATGTTTTTATCCATCAATTCCATAATGAAATTTTGCGTATGTAATATATTTACTTTTTTAATATCATCTATGCTAATATCAGAAATAGAACTCACACAGAAAAAGTCTTTTATATCCCGTTCATAACTTTTAGATGTATAGATACTTTTTCTAGATTTAATCTCAAGAAAATATCTTATAAAATTTTTATTATCTAATATTAAATCTGAATTATAATTAAATCCAATAATTTCATTTTGCATAAATATTCTCCTTTAATGCTTTAACTTTTCTATAAATTTTAAAAAGCTGCAAACAGTACGTTAGCAGCTTTTTAAAATTTATAGGTCTTAATTATTCTTCTAAAGAGTTGATTAATTTCACTATTTCTTCTAACGCTAATTTTTCATCAACACCATTTGCAATAACGTTTACAGCCACATTGGATCCAACACCTAATGATAAAATACCTATCAAACTTTTAATATTGGCTTTTTTACCCATAAATTCTATACCTATATCTGACTTGAAAGAAGCTGCTTTTCTTACTAACAATGTAGCTGGCCTAGCATGCAATCCTTTAGGATTATTAACTATAACTTCCTTTGTTATCAATTTACTTCACCTCAATATCTTATTATTAGTATGAACTAATGTAAAACTCTTTACATTAGTTCATACCACCATACCATCATAATATCATTAATAAGTATGTAAATCAATTTTAAATATTACTAACAAAACTTTCTATCCTATTAAGTCCTTGCTTTATATTTTCCATGGAAGTTGCATATGATAGTCTAATAAAATTCTCTGCTCCGAATGCTATGCCCGGTATAACTGCAACCTTTTCCTTTTCAAGTAGAAGCTTTGAAAAAGAAATTGAATCCTTTATCATTTTTCCATCAATTAATTTATTTAATATGCTACTTATATTCACCATAACATAAAAAGCACCTTCAGGTTCTATGCAAGATAAATTGTTAATACTATTTATTCTTTCTACCATATAATTTCTTCGTAATTTAAATTGTTTTATCATACTATGTACATCATCCTGTTCCCCGCTTAAAGCTTCAACTGATGCATATTGAGCAATTGAATTTGGGTTAGAAGTGGTATGACTTTGTATGTTTGACATTAATGCTATGATTTCTTTACTACCAGCTGCATACCCTATTCTCCATCCTGTCATAGCATAAGCCTTAGAAAGACCATTAATTACTATGGTTCTTAAATAAGCATCTTCGGAAAGGCTTGCTATACTAATATGATCATTAGTTGCATATAATAGTTTCTCATAGATTTCATCTGATATTATTATTAAGTTATTTATTTTTGCAAACTCAGCAATATCTATAAGTTCTTCTCTTGAATACACTGTTCCTGTAGGATTATTCGGGCTATTTAATATTATTGCTTTAGATTTAGAAGTTATCGCTCTATTAAGATTTGTGATTGTTAACTTAAATTTATTACTTTCTTCTGTTTCGACAAAAACAGGTACACCATCCGCGAGTTTAACTAATTCTGGATAACTAACCCAATATGGAGCTCCAATTATAACTTCGTCTCCTGGGTTTAATATAGCTTGCAAAACATTAGCTAAGCATTGTTTTGCTCCAGTTGAAACTATAATTTGATCCGTTATGTAATTTAAACTGTTATCTTTCTTAAGCTTTTTAATTATTGCCTGCTTTAGTTCAATAATACCAGATGCCGCCGTATATTTTGTCATTCCTTCGTTTATTGCTTTTATAGCTGCTTCTCTAATATTCTTTGGTGTATTAAAATCAGGTTCACCGGCACCAAACCCTATTACATCAATACCATCAGCCTTCATTTTTTTTGCTTTCGCAGTTATATCTAATGTTAAAGATGTTGATATTTTACCAGCTTTTTTAGATAATACCATTTTTTTACCCCCGATATCTATATTAATTGTATGTTTTATATTAACACAATTTTGCTTCCTTAAATAGACTACATAACTCGTATTGTACTAATATATCATTATTTTTTTATGATGTAAATGGAATAAATTATTAATAATTACAAGTTTACCCATGTGATATGTAGTTAATACTTTGCGCAAAAAAATCCTCTTAAGATTTAGAAATATTCTAGATTTCAAGAGGATTTATTATTATATGTTTTTATTTAGCATAATCAATAGCTCGTGTTTCACGAATAACATTCACCTTAATCTGCCCTGGATATTCAAGTTCATTTTCAATCCTTTTAACTAGATTTCTTGCCATTTCGACAGCACCAGCATCATCAATTACATCTGGTTTAATCATAATTCTTACTTCTCTTCCAGCTTGGATAGCATATGACTTCTCCACGCCCTCATAAGAATTTGCAATTTCTTCTAGTTTCTCTAATCTTTTAATGTATGCTTCTAAAGTTTCTCTTCTTGCGCCTGGTCTTGCAGCTGATATAGCATCTGCCGCTTGAACTAGTATCGCCTCGAGAGATTGTAACTCAACATCACCATGATGCGCTGCAATAGCGTTTACTACGATAGGCGACTCATGATGTTTTTTAGCGATTTCTGAACCTATAAGTGCATGTGGTCCTTCAACTTCATGATCCACAGCCTTACCTATATCATGAAGTAACCCACATCTTTTAGCAAGTGTTGGATCAATTCCAAGTTCTGAAGCCATAAGTCCCGCTAAGTATGAAACTTCTATTGAATGCTTTAATACATTCTGACCATAACTAGTTCTGTATTTTAGTCTTCCAAGCAACCTAATAATCTCCGAATGAAGCCCATGAACTCCCGTTTCGAAAGTTGCTTGTTCTCCCTCTTCTCTTATATCGCTATCAACTTCTTTTTTTGCTTTTTCTACCATTTCTTCAATCCTTGCAGGATGAATTCTTCCATCCACTATTAGCTTCTCAAGTGCAATTCTTGCAACTTCTCGTCTAATCGGATCAAATGCGGAAAGAATTACTGCTTCAGGAGTATCATCTATTATTAAATCTACGCCAGTAAGTGTTTCTAGCGTTCGAATATTTCTACCCTCTCTGCCTATTATTCTTCCCTTCATCTCATCATTTGGAAGAGAAACCACATGAACTGTTGTTTCTGCAACATGATCAGCAGCACATCTTTGAATAGCATAAGTAATAATTTCTCTTGCCCTTTTATCTGCTTCTTCTTTAGCTTTAGTTTCAATTTCTTTTATCATAATTGCAGCATCATGTTTAATTTCTTTCTTTATTTCTTCTAACAATACTTGTTTTGCTTCATCAGATGTTAATCCTGATAGTCTTTCTAATTCTCCCCTTTGTTTTGTGTATAAATCTTGTACACTTGCTTCTACAGTCTCAATCTCTTGTTGCTTTTTATTAAGATTTTCTTCTTTTCTCTCTAGCACATCACCTTTTTTATCTAAAGATTCTTCTCTTTGGATATTTCTTCTTTCTAACCTTTGAACTTCATTACGTCTTTCTCTTGATTCTTTTTCTAAATCAGTTCTAAGTCTGTGAACTTCTTCCTTTGCCTCTAAAATAGCTTCTTTCTTTCTTGTCTCAGCTTCTTTCGAGCTATCATCAAGAATTTTTTTAGCTTCTTTTTCAGCCTCAGAAATATTTGCTTGAGATTTATTTTTTCTAGTATAAATTACAACAAAAACAACTAACGAAACAACAATCAAAATAGCACAAACTACTATGAAAATTGGTAAACCTTTAGCATTCATCGATTATCAACACCTCCCTTGCTTATTTCAAATCTATTTAAGAGTAAATATGAAAGCTAGAAAAGGTGCTATATTTATTTAGTTGGTAGCAATTAAAATATGCAAACCAGTATTTGTATTTATTTTATATTACTTTTCAATTAATGTCAAGATTATAAGAATTAAATAATCTATTTATATGAATTAAATAATCTATTTATCGTTATATATCCAGTACTATAATAATATTCTTTAGTTATATGTATTACTTATAGATTTAACTAAAATCATATAAAATTAATAAACAAATACTTAATAATTGATTAAAGAAAAAAGCAAGTATAAACTTGCTTTATGCTTCCTTCTTACTAGCTTCCTTTTTAGTTACTTCTTTTTTATTAATTTCTGGATTATTGTATAATGGCAAATTGTGTTTTGCTCTTATTTTGTTTTCTATTTCTAGCATAACAAGGGGATTCTCTGCGAAATATTGTTTTGAATTTTCTCTTCCCTGTCCAAGACGTATATCTCCATAGGAAAACCATGCCCCGCTTTTTTGTACAATTTCTTCCGTAACACCTATATCTAGGACATCACCCTCACGAGATATGCCATGACCATACATAATATCGAATTCAACTTTCTTAAATGGAGGAGCTACTTTGTTCTTAACAATTTTTATTCTTGTTCGATTCCCCATAAATTCGTCACCTTGTTTAATTGTATCTATTTTTCTAATATCTATTCTAACAGATGCATAAAACTTAAGTGCTCGACCACCAGGAGTTACTTCTGGGCTACCAAACATTACTCCAACTTTTTCTCTTAATTGATTTATAAATACAAGAACACATTGAGACTTATTTATGGAACCTGCAAGTTTTCTTAAAGCTTGAGACATAAGTCTTGCTTGAAGTCCTATATGAGAGTCTCCCATCTCGCCTTCAATTTCAGCTTTAGGTACTAATGCTGCTACTGAATCCACAACAATAACATCAATAGCTCCAGAACGTACTAGCGCCTCTGTAATCTCCAAAGCCTGTTCACCAGTATCTGGTTGTGAGACTATTAAATTTTCTATATCTATTCCTAATGCCTTAGCATATTCGGGATCTAATGCATTCTCTGCATCTATAAATGCAGCTGTTCCGCCATTTTTTTGAGCTTCTGCAACTATATGGAGTGCAACTGTAGTTTTACCTGAAGATTCCGGTCCAAAAACTTCAATCATTCTTCCTCTAGGTACTCCACCTATACCAAGTCCTATATCAAGTCCTAAACAGCCGGTAGAAATGGCCTCTATATTTAACTTACTATTTGCTCCAAGTTTCATTACAGAACCTTTTCCAAATTGTTTTTCTATTTGACCCATAGCAATTTCTAATGCTTTTAATTTTTCATTATTCATAAATTTCCCCTTTGGGTTCACCATCCTTTATTAACGAACATTTGTTCCATCGTAAGTATACACTATTTATTTTACATGGTCAACATGCATTGCGATATAATATTCCCAATTTTGTAACACTCTAGTAAGCACTTATTTTTATTATTAACAATCTTTAATAATTTAATCACTTATCAACTCTAATTGTACCCTTATTTTTTACAAAGTAATCAACACCTGATATTATTGTAATAATTACTGCCGCACCCATGAAAACATTGGTTAATACGTTCAATGTTTCTTTAACATTAACTATCATATTAATAGTTCTATTTCCATAAGATAAATTTATCAGAGCCGTAATTATAGCTACTATTTGAATAACAGTCTTTAGTTTTCCCCATTTACTAGCCGCAATCACTTTTCCATCAGCCGCCGCTATTGTTCTAAGCCCTGTAACTGCAAATTCTCTAGCAATTATAATCATAGCTACCCAACCATACACTATATGAAGTTCAACTAACGATACAAGCGCCGATGTTACTAATAACTTATCAGCAAGAGGGTCCATAAACTTTCCAAAATTAGTTATTTGATTTCTACTCCTTGCTATATACCCATCCAATTTATCAGTAAGAGAAGCTACAATAAAAATAATTGTAGCTAGTACACTTCCATAAGGTATACCTTTAGCTGCTATAAAAAGTAGAAATATAGGCACTAAAAAAATTCGTATCATTGTAAGTCTATTTGCAAGATTCATAGCACACAACTCCTATTAAATCATATTCTAAAGCTTTAGTAACTTTCACTTTAACAAATTCTCCCTTATCATAAACTTTATCAGATTCAAAGAAAATATTACCATCTACTTCTGGTGCCATTTCATAATTCCTTCCATAATAAGTTTCACCATTAAAACCTTCTACTAAAACTTTATAGATTTTTCCTATTTTTTTATTATTAATTTCTTTTGATATACTTTGTTGCAGGATCATTAATTCTTCTTCACGTTTAACTTTTATTTCCTCTGAAATTTGATTTTCCATTTCGCAGGCTTCAGTCCCCTCTTCCTTAGAATACTGAAAAACCCCTAGTTTATCAAACTTGGTTTCTTTAATAAATTGTTTTAACTCATCAAAATTTTCCTGAGTTTCTCCTGGAAATCCTACAATTAGAGTAGTTCTAAGTACTAATCCCTTAATATTCTTTCTCATCTTATTTATATTTTCTGTTATAATATTTTTTCGGCCTTTTCTTTTCATTAATTTAAGAATATCATCACTTATATGTTGGATTGGTATATCTACATATTTGCAAACTTTATCATTTAAAGCTATTTCATTAATTATTTCATCTGTGATTTCTTCTGCATAACAATAAAGTACTCTAATCCATTCAATTGTGCTTATTTCAGAAATTTTGCTAATCAGTGTGTGTAAGTTTTTTTCACCATAAAGGTCAATTCCATATCTGGTTGTATCTTGAGCCACCAATATAATTTCTTTACATCCATGTTCACTTAATTCCTTTACCTCTTGTATTATATTTTCCATCTTTCTACTTCTATATCTTCCTCTAATATTGGGTATTGCGCAATATGTACAAGCATTATCACACCCTTCTGAAATTCTAACATAAGCAGAATAGGTTTCTGTAGTTAATACTCTTTGTCCTTCATTGATGTTTTCATCACTATAACTACAATATTGTACTTTAATTTTCTTTAAAAGCACCTCTTCTATACTACTTAATAGCTTGTTATAATCGTTAACTCCGAGCATAATATCAAGTTCCGGCATAAGTTCAAGAAGTTCCGAGCCATAACGTTGAGTTAAGCACCCCGTTGCAATTAATACTGTGCACTTATACTTTTCCTTATATTCAGACATTTCTAGAATAGTGTCTATCGACTCTTGTTTTGAAGATTCTATGAATCCACATGTATTTACTAAAATTATATCTGCTAGTTTAGGATCATTTGTCATATTATATCTTTCACTTAAACTACCTATTATAATCTCACTATCAATTCTATTTTTATCACAACCTAAATTTATAACTCCAACTTTCAATTTTTCCATAAGTCAGCCTCCTTGTTTGTCTCTGCGGGTAAATTCCATTTATTAACTTTTTCTCGTTGTTTAGTTCTTAAAACAGATAATAACTATTAACCTATTATCCTTCTATATTTGTATACATAAATTATTGTAAATGTGATTTACAAATTAAACAAGAGTATTTACAATTATTCTTACAAAAATTTGTTTTATTAATTTTTAAGTTCAGCATTACTTACCAATATTTCCCTAGGTTTACTTCCATTTCTACCAGATATAATCCTACGTTCCTCCATTTGTTCTATAATTCTTGCTGCTCTATTATAACCTATTTTTAGCTTACGTTGCAATAATGAAGTAGATGCTTGACCATTTTCAACAACTATTCTAATTGCTTCATTTAATAATTCGTCAATGCCTTCATTATCATCTTTCTTTACTGAACTACTTTCTATTTCATCTATTATTTCTTTTTCATAATTCACCTGGGTCTTCTGGTCTTTTATAAAATTAACAACTCGCTCAACTTCTTCTTCTGATACAAAAGCTCCTTGTATTCTAATTGGTTTAGACTCTCCAGACGGATAAAAAAGCATATCTCCTTTACCAAGTAATTTTTCTGCACCAGCGGAATCTAAAATCGTTCTTGAATCTATTTGACTTGAAACCGCAAATGATATTCTTGAAGGTATATTAGCCTTTATCACGCCTGTAATAACATCGACCGAAGGCCTTTGTGTAGCAATTACTAAATGCATACCTGCCGCTCTCGCCATCTGTGCAAGCCTACCAATATACTCTTCTACATCATTTGCACAAACCGTCATTAAATCCGCTAACTCATCAATTATAATGACAATCCATGGTAATTTTTCTTCAAGAATGCCTTTATTAACTAATTCATTATATCCCTCAATACTTCGCACATTGTTTTCGGCAAAACTCTTATATCTTCTTGTCATTTCATTCACAGCCCAATTTAAAGCACCTGCTGATTTTTTCGGATCTGTTACAACTGGTATTAATAAATGAGGTATTCCATTGTAAATATTTAATTCAACAACCTTGGGGTCAATTAGTAATAACTTAACCTCCTCTGGGGAATATTTATAAAGTAAACTTATTATTAATGAATTTATGCAAACACTCTTTCCGGAGCCCGTAGCCCCCGCTACTAATAAATGTGGCATTTTTGTTAAGTCTGAAACAACACAATTACCACCTATGTCTTTTCCTAAACTAAAAGACAAATTTTTGTTTGTTTCTAAAAATTCATTAGACTCTATTACTTCTCTTAAGTACACTGCACTTAACTCTTTATTTGGTACTTCAATTCCTACAGCTGCCTTACCGGGTATTGGTGCTTCAATTCTTACACCCGATGAAGCTAAATTCAGTGCAATATCATCTGCTAAATTCACAATCTTGCTCACCTTAACCCCAGCATTGGGCTGAAGCTCGAACCTTGTCACTGAAGGTCCTTTGGTAACTTGAATAACCTTTGCTTCAACTCCAAAGCTACTTAATGTCTCTTGCAATTTATTCGCATTATTAAGTAATTCTTTTTTATCATTTTTATTCATTTTAGAAGTAATATTTTCATTTAACAACTCTAAAGTAGGATATTCGTATTTGTAATTTGGCTTTATTTGCACACTATTTAATTGAATTTCTTGTTCAAGCTCTTGCTTTATAGAATTATCTATGTGCTTTACTTTTGTGCCCCTTGTATTATCACTCTTATTAATATTAGAAGCTTCATCTTCATTTGGTACTTGCTCTTCAGTTTCAATATCATTTGATTTTATAAAATCAATTATTTTAATTTTATTGCTAATATCTTTAATAAATTTGTTTTTTCCTCCACTTGAAACTGCTAACTCTTCTTGACTATCATTGTTTTCTATATATAGCTCCTTACTATCATTTTTGTTAGTATCTCTTTTAGTAATGACTCTTTCCTTAAAATACATAAATACATCATTTAGCGATACGTTTAATATTATAATTAAACAAATTACATAAATCGCAATAAAAATTATATAACTTCCAGCAGCCCCAAATAGTGTGTACATTGGTACATCAATGGAATAACTAATAACACCCCCATGTAAAACACTTGATGATTTATATATTTTACTTATCCCAAGCAAAAAATCTTCTTTAATGTAGTACTCATCTAAAGTTAACATTTGTATAAATAGCAATGTGTTCATTATAGTAAGCATTATCCCGTAAAATTTTTTACTAAAATTTATCTTACCTTTCTTAACAATATCACAAAAACCTATAAATAATATCAAAAACGGAGAAAGATATGCACCTAACCCCAAAGTCGCAAAAAGTAGATGATTAATAAAATTACCAATCATACCTGATATTGAATTAGAATTTGAAAATATAGTTGAGAATATGCTTAATAACATTAATATGCCTATTGTTATTAATACAATTCCAAAAATTTCACTATCTACAATCTTAGAGCCTTTAGATTTAGTCTTTTTTCTGGCCAAAGTATCACCTCAAATTTTATTAGTTCTATCTTTATTATTTCTACAAACATTATAAATTACCTTTAACTTTAAATAGCTTTATAAATGTATTTTAAACTACTTCTATAAGAATTACCATTAGAATCTATTTGTTATAGTAAACAGTCAATAAAAACAGATATAAATAGGTCATTTAGACCTATTTATATCTGTTTTTATGCTTTATCTATCATTTCATTTAATTTTGATAAAGCTTCACTTATTCCACCAACTTCATCTATTAGTCCATTATCCACTGCTTGTTTTCCTATGAGTATAGTACCCATATCATTTAAAAGCTCATCGGTTTGAAGCATTAATCTATTTACCGTTTCCTTGTCAATCTTTGAGGTTCTAATAATAAATTCTGTGATTCTCTCTTGCATTTTATTAAAATACTCAAAAGTTTGAGGTACTCCTATGATTAAACCATTCATTCTTATAGGATGAATTATCATAGTTGCAGATGGAGAAATAAATGAATATTCAGCAGCTGTCGCTAGTGGTATGCCTATTGAATGCCCTCCACCGACTACAAGTGACACTGTTGGCTTACTTACGCTACGTATCATCTCTGCTATTGCAAGGCCTGCTTCCACATCTCCTCCTACAGTATTTAGGACTATAAGAATACCTTTTACTTTTTCATCCCTCTCCATAGCAATAAGTTCTGGAATAACATGTTCATACTTAGTAGCCTTTGTTTGAGGAGACAACATCATATGCCCTTCTATTTGTCCAATAATTGGTAAAACCTGGATTCTATCATCCTGAGTTGCAACATTAGTTGTTCCAAGTTCTTTGATACTTTCTACCTGATCATTATTCTTATCTTCATTGTTTTTTTGAGTTTTTAACATTTGCATTCCTCCTAATTCACTTTATTTTGTGCATTAAGAGAAACTATATACATTTTTTAACCTAATTTAAATTCTCTATGTAGTGCGATAATAGCTTTTTGGGCATCTCTTGTTTCTACAAGACACCATATTGTCATATGAGAATCCGCTGTTTGTAATACTTCAATTTTTTGTTTTGTTAACGCCTTAAGTATTCTCGCCATTACACCAGGTATACCTCTCATTTTTGAACCAATAATTGCAAGCTTACTACACTCCTTCACAAAAGAATAAGATACATTAAGTTCTTTTATTAAGTTGGTAAATTTAGTAAAGTCTTTTTCATCAATAGTAAATATTTTCTCTTTAGGAAAAACGTTAATAAGATCTATACTTATAAAGTTTTCAGCCAGAATATCAAAAAGATCATCATAGCTAGAACCTAAATTTTTAGTTACTTTTATTTGAACCCTATTATTCATATGTGTAATTCCTGTAATTATATTATTATCATCTTCACTTTCAAAATTTGAAATTACAGTTCCATCGCACTCGTTCATAGTATTTTTTATTACGAGTGGTATATTATATTTTTTACATATCTCCACTGCTCTTGGATGTATAACCTTTGCTCCTTGATCCGCAAATTGAAATATTTCATCATAACTTATTTTTTTTATTAAAGTTGCCTCAGAAACTATTCTTGGATCTGCTGTCATTATTCCATCTACATCAGTGTATATTCGGACCTCTACTGCTTTAAGCGCTGCGCCAAGCAGTGCAGCTGTAACATCACTTCCACCTCTACCAATGGTCGTAACATAGCCCTTGTCATCCATACCTTGAAATCCTGCAACTACAGGAACTTTTCCGCTTTTCAGAATACTTAATATTCTTTTTGTATCTACATTAAGTATCGCAGCATTTGTATAACTACTATCTGTAATTATACCTGCTTGTCCCCCAGTTAAAGGCACAGTATCAACTTTATTATTATTTAATTCATTACACATTATTACAGTGCTTATAATTTCACCACAACTCATTAGCAAATCTGTTGCTAATGGATTTGCACCTTTAAAATCATCGTCTATTTGTGATAACAGTGTATCGGTAGCATAAGGCTCACCTTTCCTTCCCATAGCAGATACCACTACCACGGGAAAATACCCCTTAGCCTTTGCATTTATCACTTTACTTGCTACAAGCTTTCTTTTTTCCTTAGTTGAAACAGATGTACCACCAAACTTTTGAACTAATATCTTCATTTCTGACCTCCTGGAATAATCATTTATCTAAACTGCAACATTAACAACTTCTGAAATATCGTTAAACATGAGATTTTTTTAATAATTCATTATCAACATCAATAATTATAGTTCTAGACCCTATTTTTTTAACATATTCCCAAGGAACTTCAATAATATCGTTATTTCGAAAAAAGCTAAACTTAGAACTGCCATCATTTATAATTAAGAATTTTAAAAAGCCATTCTCATCAACAACTACATCATTACTACCTAAATTGCTATATTTATCACCATCATTAATATTTATGATTTCATATCTTTCCATTTCACTATATAGTTTTACATTGTCTTCCATACAAACATCTCCTTAACTCTTCTCATAAAATACTATGGATTATATTAAGGAGATATGCCTTATTTTTATATTTTATCAAATGATTTACTTGTCCACTGAAATAACATTACCATCAAAAACCTTTTTAAGCATTTCATTTTCTCTTCCTACATATGACGAATTTATTATACCTATTTTAAAGGTTTTTTCCATTACAGCATTTACTCTTATCATATCTATTTCATCTATTTTTTGTAATATTTCTTCAGGCGTATTTATTTTGTCCATAAACAGAGCTGATTTTCCATTACTAAACATTCTGCTACTTGTGCTTTCAAGTCCTAAAATATAGCTACCCTTTAACTGTTCCTTAGCTTTACTTAATTTTTCATTAGTGATTCCTAGTTTCGCAAAGTTACTAACTTCTTCTTTTATAACATCAATAGCAACTTGTGCATATTTTGGGTTAAGCCCAGCATAAATGCTTACAACTCCTGTATTTTTAAATGCTGATATATAACAATAGATAGAATAACATATCCCTAAATCTTCACGAACCTTTTGGAATAATAATGAAGACGCTCCACCTCCAAGTATATTGCTTAATAATATTAACGTATAAATATCATCTTCTCCAAGACCTACACCTGGAATTCCTAAACTTATATGAAGTTGTTCAATATCTTTTTTTCTAAAATAATGGTTATTAAATATTTTTGGGCTACTATATTTAGTAATCTGTTTATTTTTATAGCGCCATTTACCAAAATATTTTTCAACAAGACTTTCTATATTTTCCATATTAAATTTACCAGAAATAGATATTACTGAATTTTCTGGTATATAATACGAATCTATATAATCTACTATCATTTTTCTATTAAAAGAATTTACAGTATCTATTGTCCCTAAAATTGGTAACGAAATAGAATCTGATTCCCAAATTGCTTTTGTATGCAGGTCAGCTAAAACATCCTCTGGTGAATCCTCACTCATATTTATTTCCTCAACAATTACACCTTTTTCCTTTTCAATATCTTCTTCACAAAAAGTACTGTTGAATAACATATCCGAAATAATATCTAATGATAAATCAAGGTGAGTGTCTAATGCTTTTATATAAAAACATGTAGCTTCCCTACTTGTAAACGCATTTATTTGACCACCGACATCTTCAATGGTTTCAGCAATTTGTTTTGCAGTTCTAACTTTAGTTCCTTTAAAAAGCATATGTTCAATGAAATGTGATATTCCACTGTTAACTGTATTTTCATTTCTAGAGCCATTTTCCACCCATAAGCCTACACTTACAGAATTCACATATTCAATATTTTCAACTGCAATCCTTAAACCATTATCTAACTTAATCAAATTATACATATGCGCCTCTCCTTAGTGAGATTTTATATTTATTATGTGCATATTAGTGTTTTTTATTTAAAAAAATAAAAAGGCACCTAAGCCCCTCTATTATTATTCATTCAATTTTTTTTCATTCTCTTTTTTTTCATTTTCGCTATCTTTCATAGCATCTCTTCTTGAAAGATTTACTCTTCCCTGATTATCTATTTCCATTACTTTGACTAATATTTCATCGCCAACTGATACAATATCTTCTACTTTATTAACTCTTTCAAAATCAAGTTTAGAAATATGAACTAATCCTTCTTTATTAGGTAGAATTTCAACAAATGCTCCAAAAGCAGCAATCTTAGTTACTTTTCCTAAATATATTTCTCCAACTTTAACAGATTTAGTTAACTGTTCAATTATTTCCACTGCTCTATTTGCGCTCACGCCATCATTAGACATAATTACAATTTTTCCATCATCACTAGTATCTATTTTAACACCAGTTTCTGCTATAATTTTCTTTATAGTTGCTCCACCTTTACCTATTACATCCCTAATCTTGTCAGGTGCAACATTTAGTACATACATTCTAGGAGCATACTTTGACATTTCACTTCTTGGAGCAGCTATACATTCATTCATTTTTCCAATTATATGAAGTCTAGCTTTTTTCGCATCTATAATTGCAGTTTTAATGCAGTAATTAGATAATCCATGAAGTTTTGTATCAACTTGTATAGCTGTAATACCATTAACAGTTCCAGCTACTTTAAAGTCCATATCACCAAAGAAATCTTCTATACCCTGAATATCAGTTATAACTTTTTCTTTAGATAAATCATCATTTGTAATTAGTCCCATTGCAATTCCAGCTGCAGGTCTCTTAATTGGAACTCCAGCATCTAATAGTGCCAAAATACTTGCACTTACGCTTGCTTGAGATGTTGAACCATTAGAACTTAATACTTCTGATACCACACGAATTGCATATGGAAATTCTTCTACAGATGGTAAAAGTGGTTCTACTGCTTTTTCGGCTAGTGCACCATGTCCGATTTCTCGTCTTCCAGGTCCACGCATTGGTTTAGTTTCTCCTACGCTATAAGCTGGAAAATTATAATGATGCATATATCTTTTAGTATCTTCATCACTTATTCCGTCTAGTATTTGTGCTTCCTTTAATGCTCCAAGTGTCGCAACTCCCATAACTTGAGTAAGTCCTCTTGTAAAAAGACCTGTTCCATGAGTTCTTGGAAGTATTCCTACCTCACAACTTATTGGTCTAACTTCATCAAAAGCTCTTCCATCAGGTCTTCTATTTTCATTTAACATCATATTTCTAACTATTTCCTTTTGAATATTATAGAAAATTTCACCTATATCTGATTTTTTATCAGCATACTTTTCATCAAATTCAGCGCTTATTTTTGCTTTAATTTGATCAACCATTACATTTCTCTCATCTTTATCCATTATGTACATTGCTGTCTTCACCATATCAAATGAGAATTTTCTAACTTCACTTTCGAGAGTTTCATCTATTTTTTTAAACTCAGGAATGTTTTTTTTCTTTCCAAATTTAGCTACAGCTTCTTCTTGGAAAGCTACTATTTTTTTACATGCTTCAAAAGCAAAGTCGATTGCAGCTATCATTACATCTTCAGCTATTTCGTCTCCACTAGCTTCTATCATTGTTACATTATCTTTTGTAGCACAAACTGTAAGCTTCATAACACTTACTTTTCTCTCGTCTGCTGTTGGGCTTAATATGAATTTACCATCTACTAAACCAACTGAAACCGTTGCGACAGCATCAGTAAAAGGTATACTTGATATACATAATGCAAGTGATGCTCCATTCATAGCAAGTATTTCAGGTGAATTATCTTGTTCAACCGATAGTACTGTACAAACAATTTGAACATCATTTTTATAACCTTTAGGAAATAATGGTCTTAGAGGCCTATCTATACCCCTTGCAGTTAAAATTGCTCTTTCTGATGGTCTTGCTTCTCTTTTTATGAAACCACCTGGAATTTTACCAACAGCATAAAGTTTTTCTTCATATTCTACACTTAATGGAAAGAAGTCGATACCGTCCCTAGGTTTTTCTGAAGCATTTGTATTAACTAAAACTACTGTCTCACCATAACTCATAAAAATTGCACAGTCTGATAACATTCCAACCTTACCATATTCAACTTTAAGCTTTCTACCTGCTACAATCGTTTCTATAGTATGAATCATATATTTGCCTCCCCTCAATTTAAATTACCAATATTTTTATAAATATTGGTAGATAATCGTATATATTTTGCCCTAACCTAAAATAATAGAGCGGCTAAGCCGCTCCGAATTATTTTCTTAGTCCGAGTTCTGCTAGAATTGCACGATATCTTTCAATATCTTTGTTCTTTAAGTAACCTAACATACCTTTTCTTTGACCAACCATCATTAATAGACCTCTTCTTGAATGGTTATCTTTTTTATGAACTTTTAAATGCTCATTTAACTCTGTAATTCTTTCAGTTAAAAGTGCAATTTGTACTTCTGGAGAACCTGTATCTCCTTCATGTCTTGCATGTTTTACCATTATTTCTTGTTTTGTAGTCTTTGTCATTTTACAACACCTCCGAATAAAATCCCCATATTCCAAGTATACCGTTGGTGATTCGGCTAACTTAGCATAAGGTTCAAATCAATTATAACAAACTAAGATTAAATTGTAAATTAATTTTTACATCTTTACGTTTATTATTCTATTTTTTGATTATAAGCATACTCCTTATCCTTTACAAGCTGCTGCTTTAGTTCCTCTACAGTATTAAATTTAACTTCATCTCTTATTCTTTTTATAAAGTTTATTTTAACTATCTCACTGTAAATTTGCTTGTTAAAATCTAGAATATGTGTTTCTACTGATAATTTACCACCTTCTACAGTAGGATTGTATCCTATATTGGTTATAGCTTTATAAAAACAATTATCATATTCAATTATAGTATAATATACCCCTCCCTTTGGAAGAATATATTCCTTATTATAATTTAAATTTACAGTTGGAAAACCAATAGTTCTACCAAGCTGTTTACCAGTAATCACTTTTCCACTAATAGTATGTGGACGCCCTAAAAGTTCATTTGCTTTAACAATATTACCCTCAGCAATTAGATGACGAATTTTTGAACTGCTTACAATTTCATCATTGACACTAATTGCCTCACAAACATATAGTTTATATCCAAGTATTGTGCTATATTCCTTAAGCATTTCTACATCGCCTAAATTTTTATAACCAAATCTATAATTAAAACCAACAATTATCCCCTTGGCATTATAGCATTTAACCATATTTCTTATAAACTCTTCAGGGGTTATCTTCATAAAATCTTTATCAAAATTAGCTAAATTAACTATATCTATACCTGTGTCTTCTAGTAATTTTATCTTAGTATCATTATCCATTATAAGCTTTGGGCAAATTTCTTTATTAATAACAGACAATGGATGATTTTTAAAAGTACAGATCATACTTTTAGCATTATTTGCTTTTGATAATTCCACTGTTTTATTTATAAGATGCATATGTCCCAAATGTAGTCCATCAAAACTTCCGAGTGCAATAAAAGTTTGATATTTAAGATTAGTTTTAAAATTATCTTCTATAATTAACATTTTAATATACTCCTATATAAATGATTTTATTAATCTAACACCATCATCACTTTTATCCGCAATTCCAATAAAATCATTATCATTATTATATATACTATACATAATGCCAGATTCAAACTTACAAATTAGTGCCTTATCTTTTACTATAACACCATTTAATAAAAACTTAACAAATCTATCATCTATGGTAATTTTAGCATTCGCACTAAAAATAGTTTCTATAGGCATTATATATTTATTTATATTTTCTTCATTTAGTTCATTAACATTTATAGCATTATCAATATGAAATTGACCTGTAGCAGTTCTTTGTAGATTCCACATCATGCCACCACATTTTAATTTTTCCCCAATATCATAACACAGACTTCTAATGTATGTACCTTTAGAACATTTTACCGTGAATTTTATATAAGGTAATTTAATGTCCGTAATATTTATATCATAAATTGTTATTGGTCTTGGCTGCCTCTCTACTTCTATTCCAGCCCTCGCTAACTCATAAAGTTTTTTTCCATTAACCTTTAGAGCTGAGTACATAGGTGGAACTTGCTTTATTTCTCCTATAAATGAATTAATAGCTAGCGTAATTTCATCTAGACTAGAATTAACTTCACTTTCCTTTAGAATTTTACCCTCTCTATCATAAGTATCTGTAATAACGCCCAATTTTAATTCAGTTTCGTAAATTTTAAAATCTCCCATTATATAGTCTATAGCCTTTGTTGCTTTTCCTATACAAACAGGTAAGACCCCGCTAGCTTCAGGGTCTAGAGTGCCAGCGTGGCCTACTTTTTTCACTTTACTGATTTTTCTTATTAAACGCACTACATCAAAAGAAGTAATTCCTGTAGGTTTAAATACATTTAATATACCATTCATTTCATCAACTCTTTTTCTAAAATTTCCATTAATTTAACTTTAGTATTATCAAAACTTACTTTAAAACCATTTTATCTTGCTAATGATATCGTTAATATCATTAGTCTTCATTGCTATCTTCACTCTTTATTTCATCCTCAATCTTTGTTTCTTCTTCAATCTTTTTTTCATGTTCATTCTTATCTTTTGCCTTTATTTGATGGAAAATGTTTTCTAAATGTATTGCACGCTCTATAGTTTCATCTAGCTCTATAATAACCTGAGGAACATGTCTTAACTTAACATGCATCCCTATTTCTTTTCTTATAAGACCAGCTGAACTTTTAAGTGCTTGAATTGTTTCTTTCTTTTCAATTTCATTTCCAAATATACTAACATAGATCTTTGTATAACTTAAGTCTTTTGTTGTGTCAACTTTTGTTACACTAACCATAGCACTTAATCTTGGATCTTTTATTTTGTTTTGAATTGTATTGCTTACATCTTTTTTAATTTCTTCATTTATTCTACCATTTCTATAACTAACCATACAACCCACTACTCCTTATCTTATACTAGTTTTGGTTTTATTTCTTCCATTATGAATGCTTCAATGATGTCTCCTTCTTTAAGGTCATTGAATTTCTCTACACTTAATCCACATTCAAATCCAGCAGCAACTTCTTTTGCATCATCTTTAAATCTCTTCAATGAAGCTAAAGTTGATTCAGTTATAACTATTCCATTTCTAAGCACTCTAACGCTACTATTTCTAGTAATTTTACCAGTCAATACATAAGAACCTGCTATTGTACCTACATTTGAAACTTTATATATTTGTCTTATTTCTACTCTTCCTAAAACAACTTCTTTATATACAGGATCGAGCATTCCAAGCATTGCTAATTTTATATCATCAAGAGCATCATAAATTATTCTATATGTTTTAATTTCTACTTTTTCTTTTTCTCCAACTATTGCAGCATTATTATCAGGTCTTACATTAAACCCTATAATTATTGCATTTGACGCAGCCGCAAGTACAACATCAGTTTCTGTTATAGCGCCAACTCCAGAATGTATAACTCTTACTTTAACATTATCAGTAGATAATTTTTCAAGTGATTGTCTTACAGCTTCTACAGATCCCTGAACGTCAGCTTTAACAATTACGCCAAGTTCTTTAACAGATCCTTCTTGTATTTGATTGTATAAGTTTTCCATAGAAACTCTATTACTAGCTTGAAAATGTTCTTCTCTTAAATTTGTTTTTCTAGCTTCAGCCATATTTCTTGCAGTTTTCTCATCTTTAATTACATTAAATCTATCTCCAGCTGATGGTACATCAGATAATCCAAGTATTTCTACTGGTATAGATGGTCCTGCTGTCTTTATTTTTTTACCCTTATCATCAAACATTGCTCTTATTCTTCCATAAGTTGATCCAACTATTATAGAATCACCAGTGTGAAGTGTACCATTTTGTACAAGTAAAGTAGCAAGTGGTCCGCGACCTTTATCAAGTTTTCCTTCTATTACAGTTCCTTTTGCGTGTCTTTTAGTATTTGCCTTAAGCTCTAACATTTCTGCAGTAATTAGTATCATTTCAAGTAAAGTATCAATACCTTCCTTAGTATGAGCTGATACTGGAACACAAATTGTGTCTCCACCCCAATCTTCTGCTACAAGTCCATGTTCTGTTAGTTCTTGTTTAACTTTATCTATATTAGCTCCTGGCCTATCTATCTTATTTATAGCTACTATCATTGGTACACTAGCAGCCTTACAGTGATTTATAGCTTCAACAGTTTGTGGCATAATACCATCATCAGCCGCAACTACTAAAATAACTATATCTGTTATTTGAGCACCACGCGCTCTCATTGCTGTAAAAGCTTCATGACCAGGTGTGTCTAAAAATGTTATTTTTTCACCATTAATATTAACAGTATATGCACCTATATGTTGTGTTATTCCGCCGGCTTCTGTTTCTGTAACCTTAGATTTTCTAATACAATCAAGTAATGATGTCTTACCGTGATCAACATGACCCATAACAGTAACAACTGCTGGTTTTTTATCTGTACCTAATTCAGCGTCATTTTCCTCAATATCTTCATCATCAGCAATTTTTCCTTCTTCAAGGTCTTTTAGTACAGCAAGTGCACCATATTTTTCTATTACTTTTTCAGCTGTTGCAAAATCTATTTCTTGATTCATTCCAGCCATAACACCTATAAAAATAAGTTGTTTTATTACTTCAACATAAGGTCTTTTTAATGTATCAGCCAAATCTTTAACTGTAATAGTACTTTCTATTACTACAACTTCGTCATCGATTGGTTCAACAGCATTGTTGCCACTTCCTAATTCATCGCGACCTTTTCTGCCTCTTTTTCTTATGACAACTTTATTAGCATCTTCGTTAGCTAAGTTTTCATAGTGTTCTACTGTTTCATTTTTATTATCCTTAAGTCCTGAATTTTCGTCACTATAAAGTTCCTTAATTAATTCAGCATCCTCTTCCTCAATCACACTCATATGATTTTTGGCCTTTATACTAAACTCTTCGAATAGTACATTAATTAATTCTTTACTTGACACTTCTAATTCTTTAGCTAATTCATATATTCTGACTTTTGCCAAATCATTCACCCCCGAAATTTAATTTATTCAATGTTTTCATTCCATAAGCTTAATAGCTTATTCGTCATTTTTTTATCATTTACGCATAAAACATTAATTTCTGGTCTACCTAAACATTTACCTAATGTTTCATTTGAAACACCTTCAATAAGTGGTATAACATTTTTAATAGATAATCTTTTAAACTTGTCTTTAGTATTTACAGCGCTTTCCTCAGATAAAATTATAAGGGTTCCTCTACCATGTGATAGTGCATCTTCACACTGATTGTAACCTTCAATAAGTTTACCTGCCTTTTTAGTTAAACCCAAAAATTGAAAAAATTTATTATTCATGATTTATCTCATCCTTTAGCTTTGCATAAATTTCTTCGCTTATTTTGCCACCTAAATTTCGCTCTAACCTTTTTGTCTTATAAGATTTTTCAAAACATTCTATGTTCATGCAAACATATGCACCTCTACCTGGTTTTTTCCCTATTAAGTCTATAGAGATTTCGCCTTCTTTACTATGGACTATGCGCAATAGTTCTTTCTTAGGTTTCATTTCCATACACCCTGTACACATGCGCTGAGGTATTTTTTTAACTTTCATAAAGCTATCACCTACTCCTGTGTAATGGTTTCAATTACTTGCTCTTGCGTTGATTGATCTTTAACTGCTTGATTATCAATTACTTCACTCTCATCTATTTCACTTTTAACTACTTCATTTACATCCATTTCATTTATATCCATGTTGTATTGAGCTTGTGTTCTACTTTTTATATCTATTTTCCACCCAGTTAATCTTGCTGCTAATCTGACATTTTGGCCTTCTTTTCCAATAGCTAAAGATAATTGATTATCTTCCACTATGACCTTTGCAGATTTAGAAGCTTCCTCAACTACTACATTTAATACCTTTGCAGGACTTAAAGCATTTGAAATATATTCTTCAGCTTTCTTGCTCCATTTAATAATGTCAATTTTCTCATTTCTTAATTCATTAACTATGCTTTGAACGCGAACACCCTTAGGTCCTACGCAAGCTCCCATAGCATCAACATTTTCATCATTTGAGTATACTGCAATTTTAGTTCTTGAGCCAGCTTCTCTCGAAATACTCTTAATCTCGACAACCCCGCCAAAAACTTCTGGTACTTCTAATTCAAATAATCTTTTTACAAGACCTGGATGAGTTCTTGACACTCCAACTTGAGCACCTTTAGTAGTGTTTTTAACTTCAACAATATACAATTTTAATTTTTCATTAAAATTATATTCTTCACCTGGCATTTGTTCATTGGCTCCAAGTACAGCCTCAATTTTACCTAAATCTATGAATACATTGCCTCTGTCTTTTCTTATAACACTTCCTGTAATAATATCAAACTCTTTGGTTATAAATTCATTGTATATTATATTTCTTTCTGCTTCTTTAATTCTTTGAATAACTACTTGCTTTGCAGCTTGTGCGGCTATTCTTCCAAATTTTCTTGGAGTAACTTCAATATCAACAATATCATCTATTTGATATTTATGGCTGTACTCTTTAGCTTCTTCTAAGGACATTTCACTAGCTTCCTCAACAACTTCTTCTACAACCGTCTTTTGACCATAGACATGTATTTCTCCTGTTTCTCTGTTCATTGTTACTTTTACATCTTGACTATTATTTGATAGCGTAGCAAAATTTTTCTTATACGCTGCAACTAACGCATCTTCTATAGTTTCAAAAAGTAAATCCTCGCTAATTCCCTTTTGGTCTACAATTTCTCTCAATGCTTCAATAAATTCTTGATTCATTTTAACAACTTCCTCCTTACAGCACTGGTTTTAAACTTACGATGGAAATATTTTCTTTTGGAATAATTATATTGTTCCCATCATATTGAATTTCTATTTGCACATCAGAAAATCCTACTAAATCGCCCTCAAGTTTTTTAGTTCCCTCATATAGGCTCTTTAAATTAACTAGTACATTCTGACCTATGTATTTTTTTAGATGATTATCATCATATAAAATCCTCTCAATTCCTGGTGAGGATACTTCTAAACAGTAACTATCTGTTATTGGATCTTCAACGTCTAGTATTTCACTTATGCCTCTGCTAGTTTTTTCGCAGTCTTCCAAAGATATTCCACTTGAACTATCTATATAAATTCTCAAATAATTTTCTCCAGCTTCTTTTACATACTCCAAATGATATAATTCACAATTGTTTTTTTCAACTATTGGCAAAGCGATTTTTCTAAGCTTTTGCAACAAGGTATCATTTCTCATTCTAACACCCTCCTTTTATTAGTATTTTATACTATTATTAACATAATTAATCATAATATTATAATTAAAACGCAACCATGAGTTGCGTTTCAATAAATAGAGAGTAGGCGGGCCTACTCTCTTGCAATAAAATAACTAGTGATAACTAATATCTATTATTCTATCATATAAAATCCGCTATTTCAAGGGTTAATTGCATTTCCCTAAAAAAACGACAGCTGATTTGTATCAGGAAGATCCTTCAAACACCCATGATTATCTAATGATTCGATAACTGTTTTAGACACTTTGCAGCGAGTTCTCAAATCTTCTTTTGATATAAACTCTCCATGCACTCTTTCTAATACTATACTTTTAGCAGCATTTTCGCCTACCCCTTCAAGTGCATTTAAAGGAGGTCTTAGTGAATCTTCTTCAATTGTAAATTTAACTGCCTCTGACTTATATAGATCAACATTTAACAATTTAATTCCTCTTTTATACATTTCAAAAGATAACTCAAGAGCAGTTAAAAGTCCTTTTTCTTTCACTCCTATATCCTTGCCTAAAGCTTCGAGTTCATCCATTTTAACTCTTATAGCACTGTCACCTTTTACTATCAAATTTGCATCAAAATCATCTGCTCTTATAGTAAAAAATGTAGCATAGTATTCTTTTGGATAATAAACCTTATAATATGCTATTCTAATGGCCATCATTACATATGCTACTGCATGACCCTTAGGGAACATATACTTTATTTTTTTACATGAGCCTATATACCAATCAGGAACGTCATGCTCTTTCATTATTTTCTCATGTTCTTCTGAAAGCCCCTTACCTTTTCGTACTTTCTCCATAATAGTAAAAGCAGTCTTAGGTTCAAGATCTTTATGCAATAAATAAACCATTATATCATCTCTTGTAGAAATACAATCTTTAAGCGTTGTAAATCCTTCTTTAATATAATATTGTGCATTATTAATCCATACGTCAGTACCATGAGATAATCCTGAAATTCTGACCAAATCTGAAAAAGATTTTGGTTGTGTATCTAAAAGCATTTGTCTAACGAATTTTGTACCAAATTCGGGAACTCCATAACTTCCCACTTCACAACCCAATTCCTTAGCTGTAAGCCCTAATGCCTTTGGTGACGTAAATAAGCTTATAACATTATCATCAGATAAGGGGATAGTTAAAGGGTCAAGACCCGTTAAATCTTGAAGCATTTTAAGCATTGTAGGATCATCATGACCAAGAATATCAAGTTTAAGTAACCTACCACTTATAGAATGGTAATCAAAATGTGTTGTAATAATATCTGATGTTGGGTCATCCGCCGGATGTTGTACAGGGCAAAAATTATATATCTCATTGTCACTTGGAACAACCATTATTCCACCTGGATGTTGTCCTGAGGTTCTCTTAACGCCAGTACATCCTTGTACAAGTCTCTCAATTTCAGCTTGAGGCACCATAACATCTTTTTCATTTAAATATTTTTTCACATAACCATAAGCAGTTTTATCAGCGATTGTTCCAATAGTTCCAGCCTTGAAAGTATGTCCTTTTCCAAACAGCACCTCTGTATATCTATGTATGTCTGCTTGATTATCCCCTGAAAAATTCAAATCTATATCCGGTTCTTTATCTCCTTCAAATCCTAAGAATGTTTCAAATGGAATATCAAAACCATCTTTTTTATATAATGTTCCACAATCTGGACATTCTTTATCAGGTAAATCAGCACCTGAACCAATAGATCCATCTAAAATAAATTCACTCTTTTTGCAATTAGGACATATATAATGTGGTGGTAACCCATTTACTTCTGTTATATTAGACATATTAGCTGCAAAAGAAGATCCAACCGAACCTCTCGAGCCTACCAAATAACCATCTGCAAGTGATTTTGCTACTAATTTTTCAGCTATTAAATAAAGCACAGCATATCCATTCCCAATAATAGAATGTAATTCTTTTTCTAATCTTTTTTCAACTATCTCAGGCAATGGATCTCCATATATTGAATGAACCTTATCTGATGTCATCTTCCTTATATCATCTTCTGCACCAGGTATTTTAGGTGTAAAAGTTCCATCTGGTATTGGTTTTACAAATTCTATCATTTCAGCAATTTTATTTGGATTATAAATTACTACTTCTTTGCATTTTTTTTCTCCTAAATATGAAAATTCACTTAGCATCTCATTTGTAGTTTTAAAATATAATGGTGGTTGATCATCCGCATCTGAAAACCCTTTACCTGCCATCAATATTTTTCTAAAAACTGCATCTGAAGGTTCTAAAAAATGTACGTCCCCTGTAGCAACTACTGGCAAATTATTTTTATCACCAATAGTACATATTCTCCTGTTAATATCCATCAATTCACTTTCGTCTTTTACTATTCCATTTTTAATCATAAATTTATTATTTAGTAAAGGTTGTATTTCTAAATAATCATAGAATTTTACTATTTTATTAATATCTTCTTCAGATTTCCCTTGAAGCACTTCTTTATATACTTGTCCAGCTTCACACGCAGATCCAACTATAAGGCCCTCTCTGTACTTTTCAATTAAAGTTTTAGGAAGCCTTGGTCTTCTATGAAAATGTTCTAAATTTGAAAATGAAATAAGCTTATAAAGGTTCTTTAGCCCTATTTGATTCTTCACCAAAATAATCACATGATAAGTGTTCGCCTTTTTCACATTAAAGTCAGCTAGAAATTCTTTATTTAAAGTATCTAAATCTAAAATGTTTTTTTCGCGAAGTAGCCCAAAACAATGTAATAGTATGTCCGCAGTAGCTTTAGCATCATCTACAGCTCTATGATGATTTTCTAGGGTTATGCCCAAGTATTTAGCTACTGTATTTAACTTAAACGTCTTAAGGTCTTTGAGTAAATATTTAGCTAAAGGAATTGTATCCATAATTGCATTCTCAAATTTCAAGCCTAACCTTTGTGAATTTTTTTTAATAAAAGATGCATCAAAATCAGAATTGTGTGCTACAAGCACACTATCTTTTGTAAACTCTAAAAACTTAGGGAGTACATCTTCTATAGATGCTGCATCAGAAACATTATCATTTGTAATTCCAGTTAGTTCTATAATCTTATACGGTATGTCTATTCCAGGATTTACAAACTCACTGAATCTATCTACTATTTTTCCATTTTCTATTTTCAATGCACCAATTTCTATAATCTTATCATTTTCACTAGATAACCCAGTTGTTTCTAGATCAAAGACTACAAAACGATCATCTAAAGTTCCGCCTTTATTATTAATAACAATTGGCACTCCATCGTCTACTAGGTAACCCTCAACACCATAGATAACCTTAATCTTATTCTTTTTAGCAGCATCCATTGCTTCTGGAAATGCTTGAACTACGCCATGATCAGTTATTGCTACTGCACTATGTCCCCACTTGGCTGCTCTTTCAACAAGTTTCGATGCAGGACTAATACCATCCATAGCACTCATTTGAGTATGAAGATGAAGTTCAACCCTTTTCTCCTGAGCAGTATCCATTCTTTCTATTTTTTTAAGTTTAATTATATCTCTAGCCATAACTACAACTTCTCTTGCATAAGTATCATAACTTGCTTCTCCACGTATCTTGCAATATAGTCCAACTTTGATTTCTTCCATCATCTTTTCTACTTCTTTAGGTTTTGGAAAACATTTCACTGTAATTGAACTGGAGTAATCTGTAATATAAAATGTTATAATTATTCTTCCCGTTTTTGTTTCAATTATATTCACCTTAAAAATATCACCACAAGCACAAATTATTCCTGAAGTCTCACTTATATCTTTTATTTCTATACTTTCATCATTAATGTTTCTTCCCATAATAGTATTTTTATCAGCAACTTCACCCTTTTTGTAACCCGGTCTACTAAATTTATTAGCTTTATAGCCATTGCTATTATCGTTACTTTGCCCACCACTACGGGGCTTGTCTGTCTTTTCTGTATTCATATTTTTAACTATTTCATTAATTATAGTTTCATTTTCTTTTTCTTTTTTCATAAAAGAATCATCTTTAGAAAGTTCACTGTTATGTTCTAGTTTAACTACTGAATTAACTCCAAACATATCATTTATAGTGTTTTTCATAAGAAGTTCTATATTTTTATCTCTTAGAATTTTGCACATAAAATCATTACCACACTGAATTTTAAGTATACCATTCTCAATTATTCTAGTTGATTTAAGTAAACTATCCTTACTTGATGGCTCTGAGATAGATATTACATTAACTACATCGAGCCAAAACTTATCTTTTACATCTTCTATAGTTGCATTTGATACATCATGGTAGCAAATCAACTGTATATCGTTAAAACTACATAATCGTTTTGATATAATCTCTTTAATTAGTAGTTTTTTATTATCATCTGTATCCTCAAAAGATTTAATAATTACCCTTAATTTATTGCTTTTCTTAAGGTACTGAACCCTTAATACCTTAATATTATCTACTAATGTTTCTTCATTTAAATCAAGATCATTTTTCAACATTTGAGCTAGACTTGCGTTCATTAACATTCCTCCTGAGAAGACATCTTATAGGTTATTTACTTCACGAATAAGTTCTTCTACTAAATCTTCTTCCTTAACAGTTCTAATTATTTCACCTTTTTTAAATATAAGACCAACTCCATCTCCGCCAGCGATGCCAATATCAGCCTCTCTTGCTTCACCCGGACCATTAACTATGCATCCCATGACTGCAATCTTTATATTTTTATTACAAAATTCTAATCTTTTTTCTACTTCATTTGCAATCTTTATAAGATTTATTTGCGTTCTACCACATGTTGGGCATGATACAAATTTAATTCCATCATCTATATAACCTAATGATTTTAAAATTTCTATTCCAACTTTAACCTCATCTACTACATCCCCTGTTAGAGATACCCTTATAGTATCACCTATACCTGAAGCTAGTAGTGCTCCAATTCCAACACTTGATTTTATTGTCCCTCTCCATGTAGTTCCAGCCTCAGTAACCCCAAGGTGAAGTGGATAATCTACCATGCCTGATAATAGTTTATAACTTTCAATCATCATTACAACATCTGATGATTTTATAGAAATAACTATATCATAAAAATTTAAACTTTCAAGTATTTTAACATGTTTTAGCGCACTTTCAACTAAAGCCTGCGCACATACATGACCATACTTTTTAAGAATATCTTTTTCTAGTGATCCTGAATTTACCCCAATTCTAATGGGAATCCCCTTCGCTTTGGCTGCATCTGCAACTAATTTTATTCTATCAATATTTCCAATATTACCAGGATTAATTCTTAGTTTAGATACTCCATTCTCAATAACTTTTAAAGCCAGCCTATAATCAAAATGGATATCTGCAACTAAAGGTATATGTATTCCTTTCATTATATCTTTTATCGCCTCAGCAGCTACCATATCTGGCACTGCGCAGCGTACAATATCGCAACCTACTTTTTCAAGCTCAAGTATTTGTTTTATCGTAGCCTCTACATCTCGTGTATCAGTATTCGTCATTGACTGCACTGCGATCTTTGAATCTCCACCTATATATAAATCGCCAATTTTAATTTTTTTTGTTTTTCTAGCTTCCATAATCTTCATCTCCTAGAATTTCATTGGACTGACTATATCCTTAATAACTATTACCACCATTAATGCCATTAAAAACATAAATCCAATATAATTTATAGTTCCTACCTTATTATCATCTAATTTCTTACCTGATATTATTTCAAATAATAACATAAATATCCATCCTCCATCTAAAGCTGGAAAAGGTATTATATTAAATATTCCTAGTTGTACACTCATTAGTGCCGTAAAGTAAAGTAGAGTTGTTAATCCAGTTTGTGCTGCCTTTGTTGAAATCCTCATTATGCTTATAGGTCCCCCTACATCAGAACCCGAGAATTGTCCCTTAAATATAGTGCCAAAAAAACCAAAAGTTTGTTTTGCAGTATCAACTGTTTGACTAAATCCGTATCCTACTGATTCACCAAAGTTTAATTTTTTTTCTACACCTGAAGCCGCAATTCCTATCATGTATCTATTTTCCTTCACATTTTTAACTGGTTTTAAAGAAATTTCTTTTACTTTTGAATTTCTAACAAGTTCAATGTTCATACTTTGACCTTTAGACGCATAAACAACATTTATAAATTCATCCCATCTCTCTATGTTAACTTTATCAATTTTAGTAATTTTATCTCCAACTTGTAATCCAGAATGCATAGCTGGACTATTAGCCACTACTTGCCCTATTATTGGTAATACATATCCCTTTGCAGCACCAACAATAGCAAATAAAACCACCGCCAAAATCAGATTCATAATCGCCCCTGCAGAAACTATGCTTAATTTTTGAACTGGTGTTTTATTAGTAAAAGATCTAGGATCATTACTGTTTTCCTCTTCCCCTTCCATTTTAACGTATCCACCAACAGGAAATGCTTTGATCAAATATTCTGTCTCTTTTCCTTTTATTCCAAAAAGTTTCGGACCCATTCCTAAGGAAAATTCACTTACCTTTACCCCATTTAACTTGCACATAATAAAATGACCTAATTCATGTATTATTACTAAAAGACTAAATGCTAAAACAGCCATAATAATATATGGTATATTCGGTAAAATACTAGCCATAACAATTTTCCTCCCTATTTTTCATCATAATTATTTTTCACATATTCCCTAACCTTTAAATCAACGTCTAAAATTTCTTCTAGATTTGGCGTAATATTATGATCAAATATATTCATGCATTTTTCTATAATATTTTCTATTTGGAGATATTTAATTTTATAATCTAAGAAGAGTTCAACAGCTACCTCATTCGCAGCGTTCATTATAGCAGGCATATTACCGCCCATTTTCCCTGCTTTTAATGCTAATTTAAGACATTTAAATGTATCACTATCAGGTTTTTCAAAAGTTAAACTGCTCATATTATAAAAATCCAATTTATCAATTACAGCTATGTTTCTCTTTGGATAGTTTATGGCATATTGAATAGGAAGCCTCATGTCAGTTGAACTCATTTGTGCTATTATGCTACCATCTATATACTCAACCATAGAATGTATAACACTTTGCGGATGGACTACCACTTGTATGTTATCGTAATCTACCCCAAATAACCAGTGCGCTTCAATAACCTCGAGTCCCTTATTCATAAGCGTTGACGAATCAACTGATATTTTTTTACCCATGTTCCATTTTGGATGTTTAATCGCATCTTCAGGCCTTATATCTATTAATTCTTGTCTACTTTTACCTCTGAATGGACCACCAGATGCAGTTATTATTATCTTATTAACATTTTCTAACTTATTACCTTGTAAACATTGGAAAATAGCACCATGTTCTGAATCAACTGGCAAAATATTTACATTGTTTTTTTTAGCAGCCTCCATAACTAGTTCTCCCGCGGCAACTAGTGTTTCCTTATTAGCTAAAGCAATATCCTTTCCTGCATCAATAGCTTTCATAGTAGGAACGAGTCCTATCATTCCTACAACTGAAGTTACTACAAGATCCACTTCAGGTAAAGTACTTATATAATTTAAACCATCTAATCCATGCAATATTTCCGTTGAATATTTATTTAAGTCACAATATTTTTTAAGTTTTAGTGAAGCTTCCTCATCCATCATAGCAACATATTTAGGTTTAAATTCCTCTATGATAGGTATAATTTTCTCATAATTAGTATTTGCAGAAATTCCTATAATAATAAAGTTTTTAATATCAGATCGAATAACATCTAAAGTTTGAGTTCCAATTGATCCCGTAACTCCTAAAATAGTAAGTTTCTTCATTTAATCTCCCCATTCCTATAATGTTACAATTTATAATTATTATGTCATCAAAATTAAAAATACTACACCTATGCCAATGTATGTAATTATGTCCCAAACAACAAATAAAATATCATGTTAATATCTTCAATTTTTTTCTATTTTTTTGCATGTTCGTAGTACTAAATATAACATAGTTAGCTACTATAATAAAGTTATCAATGCCAATTCACTCTGAATTTTTTTTTTACATCCTGCCAAATATATGATTTTCTTAAACAATAAACTATATACATTTATAATTTTATTATAAATGTAATATAATAAAATACTACCACAGACACAAATAAAATACTATCAAAACGGTCTAAAATCCCACCATGTCCCGGTATAAGATTACTGTAATCCTTAGCCCCTACATACCTCTTTATAGATGATGCAATTAAATCTCCAAACTGCCCAAAAACGCCACATAAAGCACCAATTATTGCATAATGATATAGTTCTATATGCACGCCATATTTTGAAATAGCATATCCATAAATCATACATCCTATAGTACTCCCAAGTAGTCCACCTATCGACCCCTCTATTGTTTTATTAGGACTAACTTTAGGACAAAGCTTATGTTTGCCTCCTTTTCCTAAAATCCTACCAGAATAATAAGCCAAAGTATCGCATCCCCATGAACCAATGAATATAATCCATACTAAATATTGACCATAAGTTTTATTGTCTATAAACACTATAAAACTAAAAAATACTGCTACATACAAAAATCCAAATAAGGTAAGCGCAACATCTACAAAATTGTAATTTGTATAAACCACAGGAATACATAATAGCAAGAAAATTGTTGCAATTAAAATATATATATTAAAACTTTGTGAAAAATCCTTGTTCATATTTAAGTAATATACTATGCATAACCCATATCCTATAAGTGCAATTGGCTTGTAGTGTTTTTTTCTAGAAACTTTATAGAACTCGTACATACCAAAAAGTGAAATCACCATTACAATATATTTTAAATACACCCCACCTAAAAATAAAAATATTATGAATGGAGCTAAAACAAGAGCCCCTATATACCTATTATTCATGATTTTCTCCCCTATTTAACCTTTCCAAATCTTCTATCTCTTTTTTGATAATCCATTATTGCACTTTGTAGCTGCTTCTCATGAAAATCCGGCCAATTAATATCTGAAAACCAAAGTTCTGAGTATGCACCCTGCCAAAGCAAGAAATTACTTAATCTTAACTCACCACTTGGCCTTATTATTAGATCCGGATCTGGCATTTTACTTGTATACATGTATTTTGAAAATAAATCTTCATTTATTTGATCCTTAGAGATTTTCTTATTAATTAAATCCGATGAAATCTCTTTTACAGCATCTACTATTTCACTTCTTCCTCCATAATTTAAAGCAAGATTTAAAATCAATCCCTTATTATTTTTTGTTTTTTCATATGCATTATTTAATTCTTCTCTACATATCAAAGGCAATTTCGAAATATTACCAATAGAATTAATAACAACATCATTAACATTTAATTCTTCGACTTCTTTTTTTAAATACTCCACTAACAACTTCATTAAAGAATCGATTTCTTTTACAGGTCTATTCCAATTTTCAGTTGAAAATGCATATAATGTTAAATATTTAACCCCTAACCTGTCACATTCTTTTACAATTTTCCTAATTGCTTCAACACCGGCCTTATGTCCAAGTGCTCTAGGCAAATTACGTTCTTTTGCCCATCTACCATTTCCATCCATTATAATTGCAATATGCTTAGGTATTTTAGTCATATCTAAGTTTGTTTCATTACTCATATCTTTATTCTTTTTTAAGAAAGCGAATAATTTTTTCAATAAAATTCTCTCCTTTTTACTAGTTATAGTATAATTTTAAATAGAACCTGCATAAATGCAGGTTCTATTTAAAATTAAGGACTAAACTGACATTATTTGTTTTTCTTTAGTATCAATTATTTTATCTACTTCTTTAATAAATTTATCTGTTTCCTTTTGAATGATATCTTCTGTTTTTTTAACTTCATCTTCAGAAATTTCACTATTTTTTTTCAATGCTTTAATTTTATCATTAGCATCTCGTCTTATAGACCTTATAGCTACTTTGCCTTCTTCTCCGGTTTTCTTAATATTCTTCATTAAATTTTTTCTTGTTTCTTCCGTAAGCTCTGGAATAATTAATCTCATTGATATTCCATCATTTGATGGATTTAATCCCAAATCAGATTTTAATATAGCTCTTTCTATTTCTTTCATAGAAGATTTATCCCATGGCTGAATTAATAATACTCTCGCTTCAGGTGCTGATATGTTTGCAATTTGGCTTAATGGCACGAGACTACCATAGCATTCAACATTAATTCTATCCAGCATTGCAGAATTTGCTCTTCCTGCCTTCATACTTGATAACTCATGTTTCAAAACTGCAATCGTCTTTTTCATTTTTTCATCAGCAATACTAATAATTTCTTTAATCATAGAATTCCCTCCATTTTATATTAGTTATTTAGCAATCAGATACTAAAGTCCCAATTTTTTCACCTAAGATTGCTTTTTTTATGTTTTCTGGTTTATCAAGTCCAAAAACTAATATAGGTATATTGTTGTCCATACATAATGATGTAGCCGTAGAATCCATAACTTGAAGTCCTTTTTCAAGTACATTAATATAACTAAGTTTATCGAATTTTTTTGCATCATCATATATGTGTGGATCTTTATCGTATACTCCATCAACCTTTTTAGCAAGGAGTATTACTTCAGCTTCTATTTCTGCTGCCCTAAGTGCTGCTGCTGTATCCGTTGAAAAATATGGATTACCTGTCCCAGCAGCAAATATAACAACTCTTCCTTTTTCCAAATGCCTCATAGCTTTTCTTCTTATAAATGGTTCTGCTACTGCCTTCATCTCAATGGCAGTTTGTACTCTAGTATTTACGCCTATATTTTCCAAAGAATCTTGAAGTGCTAATGCATTAATACAAGTTGCCATCATCCCCATATAATCTGCAGTAGTTCTGTCCATACCATCCCCACTTCTACCACGCCATATATTTCCAGCTCCAACAACTATCCCTATTTCAACGCCTAACTTAACTAGTTCCTTTATTTGAAGTGCTATAACATTTGTGAATTCAAAATCTATTCCAAATCCTGTATCACCAGCTAAAGCTTCTCCTGAAATTTTCAACATAATTCTTTTGTATTTAGCAACCTCCATAAACATTGTACCTCCTGATTTAAAGTATTACTTATTTTAAAAAAGAGAACACTTTGTGTTCCCTTTAATTTTTATTTACCTTGCACTTGTCTTTGTACTTCTTCAGCAAAATTTTCTTCTTTCTTTTCTATACCTTCTCCTCTTTCAAATCTTTCAAATCTTGTTACCTTTATCTCAGCACCAAGTTTTTTTGATTCTTCTTTAAGATATTTAGTAATAGTATAGTCAGCGTTCTTAACCCAAACTTGTTCAAGTAAACAAACTTCTTTAAAATATTTATTAACTCTACCCATAACCATTTTCTCTACAATTTTTTCTGGTTTTCCTTCGTTTATTGCTTGAACCCTATATATCTCTTTTTCTTTTTCTAAAGTATCTTTATCAACACATGTATTATCTAAAAATAAAGGACTAGCAGCCGCAATTTGCATTGCAACATCTTTAGCGATCTTAATTAACACATCATCTTGCTTTTCGCATGCGAGTTCCACTAAGACGCCTATTCTTCCACCACCATGAATATAGCTTTGAACAACACCATTTTCAATAGAAAATTTCTGAAATCTTCTTACAGACATATTTTCGCCTAATTTTGCTATTAAAGCTGTAACTGCATCCTTAATAGTAATTGTTTCATCAGACATACATTTTTCAGAAATGAATTCCTCAATAGTCGTTGAATTAGTTTGTGCTGCTTGTTTCGCTGTGTTATTTGCTAAATTAACAAACTCATTATTAATGGCAACAAAATCAGTTTCACAGTTAACTTCGACTACTGCTCCAACTTTCATATCTTCTGAAATATATGTACATACTAATCCTTCTGCAGCTATTCTTCCAGATTTCTTTGCAGCTGCTGCCAAACCTTTTTCTCTTAGAAGTTCAATTGCTTTTTCCACATCACCATCTGTTTCACTTAGAGCTCTTTTACAATCCATCATTCCTGCTCCAGTTTTTTCTCTTAACTCTTTAACCATGCTTGCAGTAACCATTATTAATTCCTCCTATTCCTATCTAATTTAAAAGGTAAATGAAAGAATTAACTTCCACCTACCCCTCACTGTTATACTCATAATTATTCTATTAGATAAATCTAATTACTATTCTTCAGTTAATTGTTCGCCTTGTCTTCCTTCTATAATAGCATCAGCTAATCTTTCAGTTATCAATTTAACTGCTCTTATAGCATCATCATTACCTGGAATTACATAATCAACTTCATCTGGATCACAGTTTGTATCGACTATTGCGACTACTGGAATTCCAAGAATTTTAGCTTCAGAAATAGCATTTTTTTCTTTTCTTGGGTCTACAACAAATAGAGCTCCAATTTTATTTGCATCCATGCTTCTAATTCCGCCTAGATTCTTTTCTAGTTTTTCTCTTTCATTTAGAAGATGACTAACTTCTTTTTTAGGAAGAACTTCAAATGTTCCGTCTTCTTCCATTTTATATAATGTTTCTAATCTTGCTATTCTTGTTTTGATTGTTTTAAAGTTAGTTAACATTCCACCTAACCATCTATTGTTTACAAAATGCATTCCTGCTCTTACAGATTCAAATTTAATAGCTTCTTGAGCTTGTTTTTTTGTACCTACAAATAGAACATCCTTACCTTCTTCAGATACTGATTTAATGAAATCATATGCCTCATCTATTTTTCTAACTGTTTTTTGTAAATCGATGATATATATTCCATTTCTTTCTGTAAATATGTATGGAGCCATTTTTGGATTCCATCTTCTTGTTTGATGTCCAAAATGTACACCTGCTTCTAATAATTGTTTCATTGATATAACTGCCATTAATAATAACCTCCCTGGTTTTTACCTCCATTACCATCATCTTATTAAAGACCAAATATTGGCACCCTTCAATAATTAAGCAATGTGTGTATTTTCTCACTTTTGTAGTATAACATAAGGTAATAATCTATTCAATAAAAATATTTAATATAATTAAATCTTTTATTGAATTAGATAACTACTCTACCCATTAATATTCTCATTTCATACATATTTATACTTTATTAATTTAATTTTTTTAAGGCAGAACAAAACTGTTCTGCCTTAGACTATTTTATTTTTTTTAGTTCATCCATTAATTTCTCATTTAATATTTTAATATGTGTACCTTTCATTCCAAGTGATCTTGATTCTATTACTCCTGCACTTTCAAATTTTCTTAGAGCATTAACTATAACAGATCTAGTTATTCCAACCTTATCTGCTATTCTAGACGCTACAAGTAAACCCTCACTGCCATCTAATTCATTAAATATATGTTGTACTGCTTCAAGTTCTGAATAAGATAACGTTCCAATAGCGAGTTGCACTACTGCTTTTTTTCTTGCTTCTTCTTCTATCAAATCATTTTTAGCCCTTAAAATTTCAAGACCAACTATTGTAGCGCTATATTCAACTAAAACTAGATCATCTTCTGTAAACATCTGATCAAATCTCGAAAGTAAAAGAGTACCTAATCTTTCCCTATTACCGTTTATCGGTACTATAGTAGTCATTTTGTTTTCTACTCCACATTCTTTATCATCTTGGAATACGCAAACATTTTCATTTGTGAGATTAGCTTTTGTTTCATTAATATTAAGCAAGCTGTTATTGTAATCCTCTGGAAACCTCATGTTTTTTATAATTTCATTCTTTACAACTTCACATTCAAACCCACTTGATAGATCATAACCTAATATCTTTCCTCTTCTACTAATAATATATACATTACATTGCAATACATCGCTTAATAAATTACATATATCATCAAAAACTACTGGTTCTGTTCCGGATTTTTGCAATATTTTATTCAACATTCTCGTTTTATCTAATAATGACACAATATTCCTCCTCGTTTTTGTTATAAAATACAACCTATATTATTTAAACAAATTCACAAAGTCAATTTACTTTAGAATAAGTACAATTCAAAATATTTTAAATTTTTAGAATCGTTTCGTTTATAATACTATCACAACATTCATGCTATATCAACAGTATTAATATATGTTTCGACATTTTATTTGTCAAATATTAATCTGCCTCTACCTTATTATCCTAATTTTTCTTTTCTTCGCTATTTTCCTCACTGTTTTCTTCCTCTTTATATTCCTTATGTTTACATTCTGCATTTGAACATTCCATATAATCACTTTTAGTCTTACTATATCGTTTAACCATATATGTTCCACACTCTGAACATTTTATATCAGTTGGTTCATGCCAACTTACAAAATCACACTTAGGATAATTACTACAGCCGAAAAATTTAGTTCCTTTTTTACTTCTTCTTTCTAAAATTGTTCCACCACATTTAGGACAGGAAACATCTAGTTCCTTAGTAATTGCTTTTGTATTTTTACACTCTGGATAACCAGGACATGCTAAAAAATCACCAAATCTTCCGTGTTTTATTACCATGAACTTTCCACATTTATCGCATTCTACTTCTGTAACTTCATCTTCAATTGTAATTTTTGCTATCTCTTTCTCTGCAATTTCAATATCTTCTTTAAGCGGTGTAAAAAAGTTATTAACTATGTTTTGCCATTTTTCTTTGCCTTCCTCTACATAATCTAAATTGTTTTCCATTTGTGCTGTAAATTCTATATCCACTATTTGTTTGAAGTATTCACTTAAGATATTATTTACAATATTCCCTATTTCCGTTACTTCTAACGCTTTATTATCTTTTTCCACATATTTTCTATTAAGAAGAGTAGAAATAATTGGTGCATAAGTACTAGGTCTCCCTATACCATTTTCTTCTAGTGTTTTTACAAGAGATGCTTCAGAAAATTTTGCAGGCGGCAAAGTGAAATGCTGTTTTCCCTCAGTTTTTTCACTGTGTAAAATATCTTCTTTATTAAGTTCTGGAAACTTTAGATTATTTTCTTCATCTTCTAAATCTTCACCATAAATTTTTCTAAATCCATCAAAAGCTACTTTAGACCCGGATGCTTTAAGACTATAATCTCCATTTACTATATCTATAGATACAGTATCAAGTAAACATGTTTCCATTTGACTTGCTACGAATCTATTCCAAATCAATGTATATAATTTGTATTGTGGAGCTTTAAGTGTTTTTTTCGCAACTTCTGGTGTTATTTCAATATTAGATGGTCTAATAGCTTCATGACCATCTTGTATATTTTTTTTACTTTTAAATATTCTTGGTGTGTTTGGATAGTATTTTTCACCATATTTGCTGCAAATAAAGTCTTTTGCACTTTGTTGAGCTTCCTCTGCAATTCTTGTGGAATCGGTCCTCATATATGTAATTAACCCTACTGTTCCATGTCCCTCTATTTCCATACCTTCATATAGTTGTTGAGCAATAGACATAGTTCGTTTTGTTGCAAAGTTAAGTTTCCTATAACCATCTTGCTGAAGTGTACTTGTTATGAATGGTGGTAGTGGATTCTTAATTTTAGATGATTTTTTTATCTTACTTACAACAAATTCTTTTTCACTAAGGTTATTAATAACCTTTTCACTTTCTTCCTTAGAATTTATTTCAAACTTTTCTCCACACTTTGAATTTAATTTAACACTTAATTTCTGAGGATCCCCTTCTTTATATAATTCACATTCTATAGTCCAATATTCTTTAGTTATAAATTTTTCTATTTCTTTTTGCCTATCACAAATTATTTTAAGGGTAACTGATTGAACCCTTCCTGCACTTAATCCCCATTTAACTTTTCTCCAAAGTATAGGACTAATCTCATATCCAACTAGTCTATCAAGTATACGCCTTGCTTGTTGAGCATCAACAAGTGTTGCATTTATTACTCTTGGAGATTTTATAGCGTTTTTAACAGCCGTTTTTGTTATCTCATTAAATTCTATCCTACACTTATCTTTTTCATCTATTTTTAATGCTTTTGCTAAATGCCACGCAATAGCTTCACCCTCTCTATCAGGATCTGTTGCCAAATAAATTTTATCGCTTTTTTTAGCTGCTTTTCTTAGTTTAGATAAAAGTTCCCCTTTACCACGGATAGTTATATATTTAGGTTCATAATTGTTGTCGATATCAACACCCAATTGGCTTTTAGGTAAATCTCTAACATGTCCCATGGACGCTTCTACTACATAACTACTACCTAGATATTTCTTTATGGTTTTAGCTTTTGCAGGTGACTCAACTATAACAAGTTTTTGTCCCATCTTATCCCCTCCATCAATGTATTTTAATATAATTTACTTATATTTACTTATATTTTGTCATTTACTCTTACATAATAGTTTCCTGATAGACATAATACTTCATTTTTAATCTGCATTTCAAATAATACCTCATATAATTGTTTTATGTCAATGCTAGTTATTCTAATAATGTCATTAATATGTAATGGACTATCGCTTATAATGCTATATATTTTTTCACTAAGCTTACTATTTAAAGACCTTACAGTGGTGTTTTTTTTAGTTTTAATATCTATTCCAAGTATTTCAAATATATCATCACTAGATGTAAGTGGGAATGCTCCATCTTTAATCAACTTATTTGTTCCTTTACTTTCGAATGAAAATATAGATCCCGGCACAGCCATGACATCCTTACCTTGCTCAAGTGCCAAATTTGCAGTAATTAAAGAACCACTTTTCTCTCCAGCCTCTATTACAATAATAATGTCACCAAGAGCACTTATAATTCTATTCCTTTGAGGAAAATTATAAGCATATGGTGGCGTTCCTGGTAAGAATTCCGAAATAACAGCACCCTTTTGAACTATTTCATTAAATATTTTAGAATTTTCTTTAGGATATATTACATCAAGTCCTGATCCTAAAACTGCACAAGTGTATCCCTCATTCGTAAGACAACTCTCGTGAGCAAACGTGTCAATCCCTTTCGCCATGCCACTTATAATATTAACTTTGCTTGTGCATAAATCTGAACATATAATTTTAGTAACATCCTTTCCGTAATTTGAATACTTTCTAGATCCCACTACAGAAATGTTATACCCTTCATTTAATGGCATTATGTTGCCTTTGTAAAACAATGTATATGGTGCATCATCATAATTTTTTAATTTTTGAGGATACTCATCCTCGTAATATTGTATGGATTTTATTTCATTAGTTTCTAAATTTCTTCGTACATTATCAATTTCTTTATCACTCCAAGCGCAAGTTAAAACATTAATTAAAGTATTATTAAAATATTCTGTTTTTTTATTACGTACACCATAATACCATATTTGCTGCGTATTATGGAAATCATTTATCAATTTCAGTTTTATTTTCGGGGATAATTTAACTAATGAGAACCATATATCGTAGTCATTCATCCTTTTCCTATACCTCCTGTATATATTTTTTATAACAACTTATATTAATAATCAAACTATTTGCTCATCAATAAATTTTCTATATTGCACCGCCTCAATAATATGTTTATCTAAGATATTTTCACTTCCATCTAAGTCTGCTATAGTTCTAGCTACTTTAATGATTCTTGAATAAGCCCTTGTGCTTAAAGCAAATTTATTGTACATTAATTCAAGAATTTCACTTGCTTTTTTATCTATATGGCAATATTTTTTAATTAACTTTTGGTTCATCTCTGCGTTGCAGTGAATTTCTTCCGTACTAAAACGTTTCTCTTGAATATTTCTTGCCTCGATAACTCTTTTTTTAATAATGCTAGATTTTTCACTGCTTTTTTTACTAATTATTTTATTATAAGGCAGAAAATTAACTGCCGTAAATATATCAATTCTATCTAGTAGTGGACCACTTAGCTTACTCAAATACCTTCTTCTTTCATATTCACTACAACTACATTGACGCTCATATGATCCATAGTATCCGCAAGGGCATGGATTTAATGCACTTACAAACATGAAATTGGATGGGTATTCTATAGTTCCATTAACTCTTGAAATAGTGATTTTTCTCTCTTCTAAAGGTTGCCTTAACACTTCTAAGACATTTTTTTTGAATTCTAATATTTCATCTAGAAATAATACCCCCGTGTGAGCTAAAGAAATTTCTCCAGGTATTATTTTATTTCCCCCACCAACTAAAGCAATCCGCGATATAGTATGATGAGGATTTCTAAATGGTCGTTGCAAAACAATTCCTTCATTATTGCCCAGCTTTCCGGAAACACTATAGATTTTTGTAACCTCGAGTGACTCCTCTTGACTTAAAGACGGTAGTATTGTTGGAATCCTTTTTGCCATCATTGATTTACCAGAGCCTGGTGGTCCATACATAATTAGATTATGTCCCCCAGCAGCAGCTACTTCAATAGCACGTTTTGAACTCTCTTGTCCCATAACATCTTCATAATCTAACTCTTCATTAATTAATATTTCTATATCTTTGCCTCTCTCATAAGGCATTAAATCTTTATAATTTAAAAAGTCTACTACTTGTTTTAAATCATCCAAAGGAAATATCTTTGCAGATTTAACAAGGCTACATTCTCTTGCATTGTATGTCGGAACTATAAACTTTTCAATTTTATTTTCAATTCCTTCCATAACCACAGGTAAGGCTCCACGTACTTTTTTTAGTTTACCTGATAATGATAATTCTCCAATAAAAAGATAATCATTAATATCATTAACATTTATTTGTTTAGTTGCAAGAAGAATGCCTATCGCTATTGGTAAATCAAATAATGATCCCTCCTTTTTTAAATCGGCTGGTGCTAGATTTATAGTTATTCTATTTACCGGGAAATCAAATCCTGAATTCAGTATTGCAGAACGTACTCGTTCTTTTGATTCTTTAACAGATATATCTGCAAGTCCGACGATATTTAAGGCGGGTAGTCCCCTAGTTATATCAATTTCAACGGTAACTATAACGCCTTTAATTCCTGTAAATGCTGCTGACATAATTTGTATTGCCATATTATCACCCTTACCTTTTTTATTTCCTAATTCATATTACATAATTATTGACATAATTATCAACAAAATAACCTTACATGAAATTAAAAAAAATTAAACGGCTAAAGCCCAATTAAATTCAGGGCTTTAGCCGTTTAAGTCAATTTTATTATTTTCCCTGTCTACTTGACAGGGAGCACTCCAAGTCCCCTTGGGTGCAGTATTTTTGTTTTTACCAGTTTATTTTTGTACAAAACATATGTTCCTAAAAGGCACTTAAATCATTTATAGGAATAATATTGCTATTTTGTGTTATGGTTATCTTCTCTTCCCCAGTTGGCTCCATTACTTCTTCTATTTCTACTTCATAAACTTTATCATTTAGCGTTATCATATATTTTTTCATATTATTAACACCTTCCTAGCTAAATTATACTCATCATTTTATTCTTTTGATTTTTGATATCCTAAACTCCGAATTCGGATTGTCGCGTGCTGCCATAGCAGATGCTACAAGTGCTACTACTATTCTCTCTTCTTCGTCTACTTCATTTATTTCTTGCATTTTATAATTTGTTATTATTTCCTTATAACTATCGCAAGTACCACTGTTTATATTGTCACTTAACCTGTCCTCAAAGAATTTTTTTGAACTTCGTGGAAATAAAGCATATGATAATACATCTTCATAAGTAGTGGCCAACTCCCCAATTTCATTTTTATATTTGTCCATCTCCGGCTCTAATAAGTCTGCCGGTCTTTGAGTTATAATTTTCATATCACCTATGATTTTTGTCTTTATATCATCTTTTATAGGTGTTGATGGACTTCCATAAAGTCCTTTAACATAATCTTTTAATTCTTTTGGAATTATTTTATATCGGACGCCAGATAGTATATTAAATATCGCTTGAGTTCCTACCATTTGAATAAGAGGTGTAATTAAAGGTGGAAATCCTAAATCTTTTCTCACTCTAGGTATCTCTGTAAGTACTTCTTTATATCTAGCTTCAACCCCCTGCTCCTTAAGCTCTAATAAAAGGTTCGATAACATCCCTCCAGGAACCTGATATGTAATAATTCTAGGCTCTACATTCATAACTTTTGGATTTAATATTCCATTTTCTCTGTATTTCTCTTTTATAGTTCTAAAATAATCTGCTATTTCACCTAATAAATTAATATCTAATTTAGGATCGCGTGGACTCTCTTTTAAAGTAAGGACCATCGACTCTGTAGGTGGTTGTGATGCACCCTCTGAAAAGGGAGAAATTGCAGTGTCTATAATATCTACTCCTGCTTCAACAGCCTTTAAATATGTCATAGAAGCTATTCCGCTAGTACAATGAGCATGTAAACATAATGGTATTTTTACAGCCGCTTTTAATTTCTTCACCAATTCGAAAGCCGAATATGGCGTTAATATACCAGCCATATCATTAATACAAATTGAATGTGCCCCTAATTTCTCGAGTTTTATTGATAATTCAACATAATAATCCAAAGTATGCACTGGGCTAGTTGTATAACATATAGCACATTGACAGTGTGCTCCGTTTTCTTTAATAACTCTAATTGAAGTTTCCATATTTCTTGTGTCATTTAATGCATCAAATACTCTTATTATATCTATACCATTTTCTATAGACTTCTTAATAAATGCCTCAACCACATCATCCGCATAATGCTTATATCCTAGAAGATTTTGACCTCGAAGGATCATTTGCAGCTTAGTATTTTTAACTATTTTACGGATTTCTCTTAGTCTTTCCCAAGGGTCTTCATTAAGAAAACGGAGACATGAATCGAAAGTCGCTCCTCCCCATACCTCCATTGAATAATACCCGACCTTATCCATTTTTTCTAGAATTGGCAATATCTCTTCTGTTTTTAATCTCGTCGCAATTAAGGATTGCTGGCCATCTCTAAGTACTGTCTCAGTTATTCTAATTGGATTCACTATTTTATCCCTCCTAAGAGTTCATTTTTCTTAATTACTTAATTTCCTGTACGATTACTTCATACTCCTTATTGTTTACCCTTACTTTAAACTTTTCACCAGTTATTGCGTAACATCCTACTTTTGTCATATTTTCTCTTATAGAATCAAAGTCTTTCATATATTTTCTATATATTCTATGAGCTTCCTCAATACTTATTAATTTAAACCTGATACTGTCACCAGGCTTTAATTGTCCCACTATGTTTATATCAGGCGTTATTATTGTGGCAATTTTCGTATATCCACCAGTAGTTTGCCTATCAGCCATCATAATTATTGGAGCCCCATCACCTGGAATCTGCACAGACCCCATTGTTATTCCATCAGATATAATGTCTGCAGAAGTAATATGTGAAATTTTAGGACCAGATAATCGGTATCCCATTCTATCAGCTTCACTTGTCACTTTATACTCACAATCAAAAAATGTATTTATACCATCTACCGTAAAATAATCATCCTGAGGACCCATTACCACTCTTACAATATTATTCTTGGAGTACAATGGTATTAACTCAATTGGAAGCTTTTTGATACTAGTAAACTCATTTTCTGCTGAAGATCCAATCTTAATCTCGTCGCCAGCCTTGAGCATCCTTCCTTGAAAGCCTCCTACTTTGCCTTTCACATATGTAGACTTGCTACCCATAACCTCTTGCACGTCAATGCCATGCTCTATTGCTATATAACTTCTGCAACCACTTTGAGCTGTTTCAAAGGAAAGTTCATCACCATCTAATACCTTAATTCCAGACCACATGTCTATAGCCTTATTATTTATCCTTGGCATAAGATTGGCCCCTGTAACTGCAATCAAGGCATCACCCTCAAATTTTATTTTAAGACCGAAAAGAGTAGCTTCTAAACATGCCTCGCCATCCTTATTCCCAACAAGAATATTAGCCACTCTTAGTGAGAATTGATCCATAGCACCGGAAACAGACATACCGGATTTTTGATAATTATACCTACCGATGTCCTGAATTGTAGTATACATACCCGGCTTTAATATTTTCATTATTGTCATATGCTCACCTTCTTAACTTCTCTCTTATAATCACTTTATATTTTCCTTTTTTTTCCAAGTGTTCGATATTTTTGTATTCATTTTCATCTATTGATATAAATTTTATATAATCTCCCGCGTTTAATAAAACAGGATCCTCTCTGCAAGGGTCATACAATTTAACAGGTGTCCTACCAATTAATTGCCACCCCCCAGGACTTTCTACAGGATATATACCTGTCTGTTTACCTGCAATTCCTACACTTCCAACTGGTATTTTAGTTCTTGGATTTTGAAGCCTAGGAGTCTCTATTTTATCACTCATGCCTCCAAGGTACGGAAAACCTGGTGTAAACCCAATCATATAAATTAAATATTCCCTATCTGTGTGAATTTTTATAACTTCATCTATTGATATTTTATTGTGCTTTGCCACGAATTCAATATCAGGGCCATACTCCCCACCATATAATGTTGGTATTTCTATGACTTTAGCACCTGGTAGTTCTAATTCATGCATCTTTAATATAATGGATTTTAAAACACTTATAAGTTCATCTAGTTCCATTATCATAGGGTCATAAATTACCATAAGTGACCTGTATGTTGGAATAGTCTCGTTTATTCCTATAATACCTTCCTGCTCAATTGCAACTGTAAGACTTCTAATTTTTGAGTTAACCTGCTCTTCAATTTTATCTCCAAATTCCACAACTAAAGCTCTATCTCCGGCGATTAAATACTTAACTTCTTCATACATATTGTATTGTCACCTCCTATTTAAATAATTCAGCTATTCCACCCAATGACATATACCCCGCAACAACTGCTAATATTACAACAATATAACCCAAATACATGAGCAACTTTGAATGCTTATAGTGATCTCCTACAATATTTTTTCTAGTGGATGCGATAAGTATTATTCCAAGGGAAATCGGAAGAATCAAACCATTCAATGAACCTGCTAGAACAAGTAACTTTACAGGCTTACCTATTATTAAGAACACCAATGTGCAGATAGTAATAAAGCCTATTATACATTTTGACGTATGTTTGTCAAAAACCGGTGCAAGTGTTTTTAAAAATGATAAAGTTGTATAAGATGACCCAACCATTGCAGTTAACCCAGCTGAAAAGAGTATAACTCCAAACAACTTATAACCCAGATTGCCCGCTCCAAGTCTAAATGCTTCAGCTGCTGGATTTACAGTGCCAAGTGGCTTACCAATGTTTACAACAACCCCTAGAATCGCAGCGAAAAGAAGTATCCTCATAAGTGACGCTAACGATATAGCAAGTACTGAACTTTTGGTTATTTCTTTCACATGTTCCTCCCCTGTAATACCAGCGTCTATTAGTCTGTGCCCCCCTGAAAAACATATATATCCACCTACTGTTCCACCGACAAGCGTTAACAATGGCAAGAATGTAATCTTGGTTGGTACAAATGTCCGTAGAATCATCTCCCCAACTGGCGGATGGGTTCTAAATGCCACATATGCTACAAGTAATAATGTTCCAACACCAAGTACCTTTGCAAAAATGTCCATTGCTTTTCCAGCTTCTTTAGAACTAAACAGTATAATACCTATACCACAGCTAATAATAGCACCTATTTTAGTGTTTAGCCCAAATAGTACATTAAGACCAAGGGCCGCACCTGAAATATTTCCTATACAAAATGCAAATCCCCCAATAGTTATAAGCACTGCTAGAAAAATACCAAGACCAGGTACCATCTTGTTTGCAATATCCTGAGCCCTAAGTCCTGATACACCAATAATCTGCCATATATTGAGCTGTGCTATAAGATCTATTATAATAACAAGAAGTATGACAAACCCCAGGTTAGCTTTAAGCGATTCTGTAAATACAGCAGTTTGAGTCAGAAATCCTGGTCCTATAGCAGATGTAGCCATAATGAATGCTGCCCCAATCAGTACACCAATATTACTTTTCTTTTTAGCTTTTGTGTTTAAATTGTTACTCATAAATAAATTTTCCTCCTATTTAATAAATTGACTAAGTGGTTTTATTTCAACTTTAGCTTTGAATAGTTCTTCCCTTATAAGCCTCACAAACTGTGTTGCCTCTGGATTATCTCCATGAACACATATAGAATCTGCCTTTATGTCCACATCTTCACCGCTTATTGCTGTGACTTTTCCCTCTGTTACCATTCTAATCACTCTCGAAATAGCTATATTCGTGTCTAGAATCATAGCACCAGGAAGGCTTCTTGCAACAAGAGTTCCATCAGAATTATATGCCCGGTCTGCAAAAACTTCATTTGCAGCCTTTAACCCTTTTTCATTTGCTGCCTTTATCATTTCACTTCCTGAAGATCCAAGAACTATCAAATCCCTATCCACTTCCCATATACCTTCTATAATAGCCTGGGCTAATTTACTGTCCTTAGCTGCCATGTTATACATTGCTCCATGAGGTTTTACGTGTTGCATTTTCGCTCCTGCTGATTTTACAAAACCATATAAAGCCCCAAGCTGATATATTGTGTACTGCTTTATCTCGCCCGGAGATACTGTCATATTCCTTCTCCCAAAACCCATAACATCAAAGAATCCAGGATGTGCGCCAATACCCACATTATTTTTAAAAGCTGCCTTAACAGTATCACTCATAACCATAGGGTCACCTGCATGCCATCCGCAAGCAATGTTAGCTGATGATACATATTTAAGAACCTCTTTATCAAGTCCAAGCTTGTAAACTCCAAAACTTTCTCCTACATCACTATTTAAATCAATTATTTTACTCATACTGTTTATTCTCCTTTGTGTAGTTTCTTTATAACATAGAAACTCTAAATAGCTAAATCATCTTATTTTTTAATAAGTATACCGTACATATATACATTTTAACAGTCTGATTATGATTTTTTTATTTCCTATAATTTTTCACTTTCATAATCTGGTTATGTTTGTTACAATTAATAATATGAGTCTTTATAATTAAGGTCACATACTTCTTATCCTAAAGCAACCGGAAAAGAGTTAGAAAATACATGACTGTTAACTCCACTTAACGCAGTCTTTGTAGAAAACCCTTCTCCGATTTTTTATTTGCTGAATTTAAGATAAGATTAATCCAAATTAAATTGTGAGTTTAAAACCTTAAATAAGATTTTAGTGATGACATTAGTAATTATTATGGCTTGTTTATTACCAATACTTACAAACACATTATACTAGGAGGTAATAAAATGGCTTTAAAATTAGACATGGTTCAAGCAGCGTCCCTTGCTGTTGTTGTTCTATTCATAGGACAACAGATTAAAAACAAGCTCGCTTTCTTAGATAGGTACTGTATCCCCGCACCGGTGATTGGGGGATTAATCTTTGCAATAATAACTTTAATACTAAAGATGAGTAACCTATTAATTTTTGATATGGATATAACACTTCAAAAATTATTTATGACAGTATTCTTCACAACTATCGGACTTACAGCAAGCCTTAAATTACTAAAAAAAGGTGGAAAAGGGGTTTTAATTTTTTTAGGTATATCCGTAATACTGTGTGTTCTTCAAGATATTACAGGTGTCACACTTGCTAAAATGTTTGGTTTAAATCCGCTTATCGGTCTTTCTACCGCCTCTGTTCCTATGGTAGGTGGTCATGGAACTGCAGGTGCCTTTGGTCCAATATTTGAAAAAGCGGGTGCCATAGGTGCAACCACTGTGGCACTTGCATCCGCAACATTTGGTTTAGTTATGGGAAGCATCATTGGTGGCCCAATAGGAAAAAGATTAATAGAAAAAAATAATCTTTCGTACCCTATGAAAATTAATTCAACTACACATAACCAAGTTGTAGAAACCAAAGAAAGCAATGAAAAACCACTCCGTCATGATAATTTTATGGGAGCAGCAACTCAAATTTTGTTAGCTATGGGACTAGGTACAATTATATCACTTGTTTTAGAAGAAACAGGTATGACTTTCCCATCATATATTGGAGCTATGTTTGCGGCTGCAATTCTAAGAAATATATCTGATTGTACAAATACATATAAAGTTCACTCAGAAGAAATTGATATAATAGGAGAAGTTTCATTATCCCTATTCTTAACTATGGCATTAATGGGCTTAAAGTTATGGCAATTATCAGCTTTAGCATTACCTCTAATAGTAATGTTACTAGCTCAGACAATTCTTACAGGATTGTTTTGCTATTTTGTAACCTTCAATGTTCTGGGAAGAGATTATGATGCAGCAGTAATTGTTTCTGGTAACTGTGGATTTGGTATGGGTGCGACCCCAAATGCAATGGCGAACATGGGAGCTATGACAACAAAATATGGAGCTTCTTCAAAAGCATTTTTTATTGTACCACTCGTTGGTAGTTTATTTATAGATTTTTGCAACGCGGGTGTCATTACAACGTTTATGAATCTTCTTGCAAAATAAATAACTTCTAAACACCTTTGTTCTTTGTGAAATTAATGTCCCATCAAGCTTAATTATTAGTAAACTATTGTAAATAATGATATAATCCCCCTATAAGCTATACAGAGGGGGATTATAAAATGTCATTAGATGTATCATCCTTAGTTAAAACTTTTGGTGAAAAGACTGCAGTAGACCATATTTCTTTCAAAATCCAAAATCCAGGCGTATTTGGTTTACTTGGCACAAATGGTGCAGGAAAAACCACTACCATAAGAATGATTTTAGGAATTCTTGAAAAAGATGGTGGAAGCATTCAATGGAATGGAAAACCTGTTACTAGGGAAACTGTAAAATTCGGATATCTACCGGAGGAAAGAGGATTATATCCTAAGACTAAGATAATAGATCAGCTTTCTTATTTTGGAAAACTTCGAGGAATGGATGGAAAGTCAGTTAAAAAAGCCATAAACTATTGGTTTGACAGACTTAAAGTGACTGAATATTCAAACTCTACAGCAGAACAATTATCTAAAGGTAATCAACAAAAAATTCAATTTATAACAGCACTCATACACGAACCTGAATTAATTATTTTAGATGAACCTCTAAGTGGTCTTGATCCAGTTAATGCCGATTTATTTAAAAGTGTAATTTATGAATTAGTTGAAAAGGGTAAATTTATTATAATGTCTAGTCACCAAATGGAATCCATTGAAGATTATTGTGAAGACCTTATAATACTAAAAGATGGCAAAACAGTTCTTAATGGAAATCTAAAAGAAATAAAATCTACTTATGGAAGAACAAATCTTACAATTAATTGCAAAGAGGAAATTGAAACGCTTATTAACGACCAAGGTATAAATCTTATATCAAAAAATGCTACCGGATATGAGCTAAAAATTAAATCTGATGAGCAAGCCTATAACCTTCTTGGGGAAATTATATCATCGAAAATAAGACTTGATAAATTTGAAATTCGTGAACCCTCTCTCCATGAAATATTTATTGAAAAGGTAGGTGAATAATAATGAGAGGATTTTTTACTGTTTTAAATTATACTTTTAAAGAAAATTCAAGAAAAAAGTCATTTATTATTTCAACCATAATAACACTTATATTAACCGCAGTTATTGTTAGCATGCCAGCTATAATAAAAAACTTTGATAATACTTCGAAAAACAAAACGCAGCAAGAATCATCAAACACCAAAACCAAAGGAGTTATATTTGTAGTTGATTCTAAAGGTATTTTAAAAGAAAATTTAAATAAACTTAACACCGTCTTTTCTCAGTATAAATTTAAACCTGAAACTGCTAATAACATTGATTCCCTCAAAATTAAGGTGAAAAAAGAAGAAAATAACGCTCTTCTAATTTTAGATGAGAAAAATGGTGTGCCCACTTTTAATTATATAGTTAAACAATCTGGCAATGGATTAGATCCTTCTGCGCTAAGTCAATATGTAAAAAGTAACTTTGTAACGAACTTACTAAAAGAAGCTAAAGTGCCAAATAATATAACCCAAATGTTACAAACTGATATTTCCTTTAATGTAAGTGAACTAGGAAAAGGAAAGGTTGGTAGTTCTATATCAAGTATGATTGTAAGTATATTGCTTTTCTTTTCAATTTATTATTATGGTTATGGAGTGGCTATGTCTATCGCTTCAGAGAAGACTTCAAGAGTAATGGAACTTCTTGTAACTTCAACAAAACCTTCAATAATAATTCTTGGAAAAAGTGTTGCTATGGGTCTGCTTGGTTTAGTTCAAGTATTTATGGTTGTATGTACTGGTTTACTAACCTATAAATTAACCTTCCCTGATAATTTTTCTATAGGTGGGCAAGCACTTGATTTTTCAAGTTTTACGCCCTTTAGTATTGTAATGATAATTGTGTATTTCATATTAGGTTATTTCCTATATGCTATGATGAATGCAGTTGCTGGGGCCACAGTTAGTAAGGCTGAAGATGTTAACTCAGCGCTTATGCCAATATCCTTTATATCTATCGCTGCATTCTATTTTGGAAATTTTTCACTTGCAGTCCCAAAAGGAACCGTATCGATTGTGTCATCTATCATTCCATTTTCATCTCCTTTCTCCATGCCTTCTAGAATTTTAGCTACAGAAGTTCCTATTTGGCAAATTACAGCTTCTCTCATCTCCTTAGTTATAACCATTGCTTTTATAGCTTGGATTTCTATAAAAATATATTCCGCGGCTATTCTTCACTATGGCAAACGGTTAAAACTAAAAGATTTAATGAAGATATCAAGCAGAACTAAAAACTAGATTCTTAATAATTTATAATACTATACAAAAAATATGGGCAGTTAATAATTTATAAAAATTATTAACTGTCCATATTCATTACAGATGTTTACTTCGCGCCTTTAATTTACAACATATTTACAATACTTAAATTAATTTCCTTAGATAAATCCAAATACTCAGAATCAACACATACGATTGGTTTAGTGATAACTTGTGGTGGCACATATACAATTTCACCAATTTTCCCATTATTCAATAAAACTTTCGTACCTACATAACAAGCAGCTATATTTGATAAAAAAGTATTTACTATATGTATATCAAAACTAACACTACTTTGACTTTGAAAAATCTTAAAAGCCTCAAAAGGATGTACTCTTTTTCTGTAAGTCCTTTCAGAAGTTATTGAAGCATAGAAATTCGTAATCGCTATAATTTTGGAACATATACTCATCTCAGATCCTCCTATACCTGCTGGGTAACCTGATTTGTCTTCCCTTTCATGATGTTTTAATACAGCTTCCTTGCTTTCCATGGAAAGACCATCGATGTCTTTTATAATTTCAAAACTATAAATAGGATGTTTTTTTATCTCTTCAAATTCTTCAATTTCTAATTTTCCTTTTTTATTCAAAATGGAATTAGATATTTTTGTTTTCCCAACATCATGGAGCAATGCGGCTTGTATAAGATCTTTTATTTTACTCTCTGGTAACAGCATCCATTTCCCCAATAACATAGCGTATAACGACACATTTATGCTATGAGTAAAAGTATCCTCATCAATAGATTTCAATTCATTTAGACATCTAACAACATGATATTCATTGTTTATAGGTTCATATATAGAATTAGATATTAAATCTATTTTTTCAATACTTACATTATTACCATTGGTTAAATCATTCACTATTTTTTTGATCTCTAATATATTTCTATTATAACTCTGCTTCAATTGATTTAGATCATTGTCTTTATATTTAATAGATTCACCTATACAAACTCCATAAATCCAAATATAATCTACTTCAAATGCAATTAATTTATTTTTAATATAACTATTTATTGTAGTGTTTTCAACAACAATAGTCGAACCGTACTTGCTTACAACTTTTTGCGCAATTATTTCACCAAGTTCACACTCTAGAATAGGTATACATCTTTTTTCCATTTTGCTTACACCCCGATTGTATAATATTAGTGTTGTAAAATCATATTAAGAATACTTAGATTTTTCATTTTTAAATCAAATATAATTATACTATAATCCTTATTCATCTAATTTTCTACATAAAACTATATAATTTCCAGTTTAACATAATATTACGAGGAAAAACATTGATTTTTTATCCTTTTTATCTTAATATTATCTTATATATATATATTTGTAATTTATTCATTATTAAGGAAGGATGTTTTTCATGAAAGCTTTTAATAAAGACATTGGAACATTTGGTGAAGAAATAGCGGAAACTTTTTTAAAGAAATCAGGTTACAAAGTAATAGACAAAAACTTTAGATGCAAATGTGGTGAAATAGACATAATAGCAATTCATAAAGATTATATTTGCTTTATCGAGGTAAAAACTAGATATGGAATAAACTTTGGAATACCAGCAGAGTCAGTTACTACTTATAAGCAACGTAAAATTTATAAAACAGCTCAGGTTTATATCTTAAAGAAAAATATTATAGACAGAAATTTTAGATTTGATGTTATTGAAGTATTGTTAAATAAGGATAATAATGATTTTTTAGTTAATCATATTGAAGACGCTTTCCAATTATAATTTTAAGTATTATTAAAATAAATTTTATAAATGCACCCAGTAATCTACAAAGTGCATTTGTAAATCTTTTATTTATTCTAAGATTCTTGTTAAAAAACTTTTTCTATGTATCGGAATAATCCCAAACTTTTTTATCGCAAGTACGTGTTCCTGGGTGCCATATCCAACGTTTCTATCAAATCCATAATTAGGATACTTTTCATGATATTCTGCCATTAATTCATCTCTATATACCTTTGCAATTATAGACGCACAGGCTATACTTATACTTAACGTATCCCCCTTTATTACAAATTCATTTAAATCAGGATAATTTTTTATTCTGTATCCATCAGATAAAACTAAATCCGGCTTAGTAGTTAACCCCGCACATGATTCTAAAAACACTTGATTATTGCACCAAGCAATTCCTTTTTCATCTATTTGCTTATTATCAATAGCAATAATCCTGTACGCTAATGCTCTTTCTTTAATAATAAGCGATAGTTCTTTTCTACAAGATATAGACAGTTTTTTAGAGTCATTAGCTCTTAATATTAAGTCTTTGTCTTCAACTAATTTTGAATCAAATAATACTGCTGCTGCAACTATTGGGCCCGCTAAAGGTCCACGACCAACCTCATCTACACCAGCTACATATCTAAAGTCTCCAAAACTTCGATCAAAGTCATACATTTTCCTTACCCTTTGAATTTCTTTTTCTTTTGACTCTAACATTTTAGACATTTTAATACCTAGTTTTTGAACGGTTTTTCTCTTATCTTGCAAAAGTCTGTTTATTACATTTTCTTTTTCGGCCTTATTGGAAACGTTTTCAGTATCTCCTATACTCAAGATATATTCTTTTACTTCTTTATATTTCATGCTTGAAAAATCCACACTAAAATTCATAATATTTCTCCTTTATAATCGACAGATATCTTGAATTTGGCATCTTAAAAATATTAGAACAATTGGCTAATTTTTTAAGATGCCTTTATACTTTAATCAATATTTGCATGTTATATCTTATATGTATAAACCTAATCTTCCTTTACTCTCTCTAAAGATATAGGTCCTAATTTACCACCTCTAAATTCATCCAAAAGCATAACTGCTACTCTGTTATAGTCAATATTACCCCCTGAAATCACAGCTCCCCTTTTTTTAGCTATATTATCTAAGTTATCTAAAGGATTTTCCATAATTTCTGTAAGTTTATATCTTTCCATTAATCGCTGTGCATTATTAATTTGAAGTCTTTCTACTAATCTAAGTGCTAATTCCTCTATATCTATGACCTCATCTTTTACAGCACCTGTAAATGCCAAATTAAGCCCAACTGTCTCGTCTTCAAATCTAGGCCATAATACACCTGGAGTATCCATTAACTCTATCCCTAAGGTAGTTCTTACCCATTGCTTGCTTTTAGTAACTCCAGGTCTATCCCCAGTTTTAGTAATGTTGTTTTTCCCTAGTTTGTTTATAAACGAAGATTTACCAACATTAGGTATACCCACTACCATAACTCTCGTAACTATATTAACTAAGCCTTTTTTTCTTTGCCTATCATGTTTCTGTTTCAATAACTCATCAAGTGTGATTTTTATACTTTTTAACCCTTGACCTGTAATACAATTTACAGCAAGTGGCCTTACAGTATCAGTTGTAAGTTTTTCTATCCATTGTTTAGTAACTTTATCTTCAGCTAAATCACTCTTATTTAGCAAAATAACTCTAGGCTTATCTTTACATATCTCATCGATTTGTGGATTTGCACTTGATTTAACTATCCTTGCATCTCTAATTTCTATTACAGCATCAACAAGTTTTAAACTCTCTCCAATTTGTCTTCTAGTTTTCGCCATATGTCCCGGAAACCAATTTATGGTCATTGCCATATTTATTCAATCCTCCCTATCTTATAAATTTTTTATTTTTGTAATATACATTAATAACTTTCCCATTTATGTATGTTATATTATAGCTAAATGTAAAAAGGGACTTTTCAGCCCCCCCATTTTATCTCATTCTTTCTTTAACCTTAGCAGATTTACCAACTCTATCTCTTAAGTAGAATAGTTTAGCTCTTCTAACTTTACCTAATCTTACAATTTCAATTTTTTCAATTACTGGAGAATTAACTGGGAATGTTTTTTCAACACCAACACCAGATGCTACTCTTCTTACTGTGAAAGTTTCTCTGATACCGCCATTTTGTCTTTTAAGAACGGTTCCTTCGAAAACTTGGACTCTCTCCTTGTTACCTTCACTAATTTTAATGTGAACCTTAATTGTATCACCTACATTAAATACTGGTAAGTCAGTTCTGATTTGTTCTGCTTCTATTGATCTTATAATTTCTAACATGTGCATTCCCTCCTAAAGTTTTATTGTGACGTTCGTACTCATTAAATTATGGCAGAGGAGCGCCCGTACTAGCACAAACTATATTTTATCATAAATATATATATATATCAACATAAAATTGTCTTTTATTCTTACATGAAAGATATTTAAACTGCAAATAACTATTCATTATTCTATTTTATGTTTATCACTTAATAATTTTTTATCTTCTTTCGAAAGCTTAAGCTTTTGAAATAAGTCCATTCTTTTTTCCCTAGTGATTAAGAGTGATTGCAGTCTTCTCCACTTTCGTATGTTTTCATGATGTCCAGATATTAAAACCTCTGGGACTTTTTTCTCTTCAAAACATTCTGGTCTTGTGTAATGTGGGTACTCAAGTACCCCATCATAAAAAGATTCCTCTGTATAACTCTCCGTGCAAGATAATACTCCTGGAATTAACCTACAAATGCTGTCCACAATAGGAATACATGCCATTTCTCCACCAGTCAAAACAAAGTCTCCCAGAGACATTTCCATATCTATATAGTCATAGGTTCGCTCATCAATGCCCTCGTAGTGACCACATACAAATATTAATTCTTTTTCCTTACATAACTCTTTTGCAACATTTTGGGTAAATGTAATTCCTCTTGGTCCTAAAAATATTACTTTTCCACCATTTCTTAATTTAACATCACGAATTGAGTCAACTAATGGTTGAACTTGCATTACCATACCAGCTCCACCACCATATGGAGAATCATCTACTTTTTTATGTTTGTCAATCGTGTAATCACGAATATTATGAGATGTTATATTAACTATGTTTTTTTCTATTGCTTTTCCAATCATACTATAATTAAAAATTTCAAACATTTCAGGGAATAGAGTTAATATATCTATTTTCATTCTTGCCATTCTTTTACTGGTTTAATTATTATTATATGTTTATTAATATCTACACTAACTACAATATTCTTAAGTACTGGAATAAGTAATTCCTCTTTTCCTTTAACCCAGTATACATCATTTCCGGGTGTATTAAGGACATCAAATACCTTACCTAGTTCTTCATCTGAACCTTCTTCGAAAACAGCACAGTCAAGCAAGTCAGCAACGTAGTAGCTTCCTTTCGTTAACTTAACTGCATCTTCTCTTTTAACCATCAGATACTTGTTTCTATATGTCTCTGCTTGTTCTATGGTATCTATGCCTTCAATCTTAAGTATTGCTTTATCTGCTTGAAGTTTGCAGCCCTCAACTTTTCTAATCTCACCATCAATATACACATTTTTCAATTTTTTAAATCTTTCGAGACTATCAGTTAACGAAAAAACTTTAACTTCACCTTTTAAGCCATGTGTCTTACCTATCGTACCTACGCTCATAAACTCTTTCATTTAAAATCCTCCTTTCAATATTATTATTTTGTTTATGTTATAAATAAAACCCGATATTTAAATAAAATAAGAGTTAGGTTGAACCTAACTCTTACTTTATTTCAACAACTACTTTTTTATTTTCTTTAACAGCAGCTGCTTTTACCACAGTACGAATAGCTTTCGCTATTCTACCCTGTTTTCCTATAACTTTCCCCATATCTTCATGTGCTACAGATAATTCTAAAAGTACTGTATGCTCATGTGCTACTTCGTTTACTACTACCATTTCTGGTTTATCAACTAAATACTTTGCCAATACTTCAAGTAACTGCTTCATGGAAAACTCCTCCATTCATTACTTACAAACTTTTCTAGTTGACTGCTATTTTGCTAAGTAACCTTTTAACTGTATCAGATGGTTGTGCACCATTCTTCATCCATTTAGTTGCTTTTTCAACATCAATTTTAATAGTTGTTGGTTCTGTTGTTGGATTGTAGTATCCTATTTCTTCAATAAATCTACCATCTCTAGGAGATCTTGAATCTGCAACTACAACTCTGTAAAATGGAGCATGTTTAGCGCCCATTCTTTTTAATCTTATTTTAACTGCCATGTATATCACCTCCTTAAATCTATATCTAGTAATCTATCAAGTGTTTTATTAAAAAGGCATTTTACCAAACATTCCTTTTTTGCCGGATTTTTGGAATCCTTTTGCTTGTTTCATAAGTTTTTTCATCATTTCAAAATCTTTTATAACTTTATTTACCTGTTGAACTAAAGTACCTGATCCATTAGCAATTCTCTTTTTTCTAGATGAAGAACCACTAACCAAATTAGGATGTTTTCTTTCTGATGCAGTCATTGATCTTATAATAGCTTCACTTTTCCCCATTTGTTTTTCACCTTGAGATAAGTCTACACCCTGCAATTCTTTTTTATTGAAACCTGGAATCATTTCAACTATTTTATTAATTGGTCCAAGTTTTTTCATTTGCTGCATTGATGCCAAATAATCATCAAAGTTAAATTCTTGAGACAACATTCTATTACCAAGTTCTTTTGCCTCATTTTCATCAAACGAATCCTGAGCTTTTTCTATTAATGATAGCACATCTCCCATACCAAGTATTCTCGATGCCATCCTGTCCGGATAAAACACTTCCAGATCATTCATTTTTTCACCAGAACCAACAAACTTTATAGGTTTTCCTGTTATTGCTTTAATTGATAGTGCTGCGCCACCTCTTGTATCTCCATCTAATTTAGTCAAAATTACTCCAGTTATATCTAGCTGTGAATTAAAACTATCTGCTACATTAACTGCATCCTGACCAGTCATTGAATCTACTACTAACATTATTTCATTTGGCTTTACACTTAATTTCATATTTTGTAGTTCTTCCATTAAGTTTTCATCTATATGAAGTCTTCCTGCTGTATCTAATATAACTACATTATTACCATTTTCACGAGCAAAGTCTATTGATGCTTTTGCTATATCAACAGGACTCACTTTGTCTCCCATAGTAAATACCGGAACTTCAATTTGTTTTCCTACTACTTGCAATTGTTTAATTGCAGCCGGTCTATATACATCACAAGCTACTAATAGCGGTTTTTTATTTTTTCTTTTAAGCGAAAGAGCAAGTTTACCACCCATTGTAGTTTTACCTGCACCTTGAAGCCCTACAAGCATTATAACGGTTAACCCACTAGTCGAAAACTCTAACTTGCTTTCTGAATTACCCATTAAACTAGTTAACTCATCATTAACAATTTTGATAACTTGTTGCCCAGGTGTCAAACTTTGTAATACGCCATTACCTAAACATTTTTCACTTACATTTTTCACAAAATCTTTAACTACTTTATAATTAACATCAGCTTCTAATAATGCTAATTTTACTTCTCTCATAGCATCTTTAATATCTTTTTCGGAAAGCTTACCCTTACCTTTTAATTTTCTTATGGTATCCTGTAACTTAGAAGATAACCCTTCAAAAGCCATAATAAACCCCCTAAACATTCTCGATAATCTGTGTTTTTATGTCACATATAAGCTGATTCATTTTTTCATCTTTTATATTATTTTGCAATTCATCTAATTCTAATATTATATTGTCAAAGGTTTTTTTTAATTCATGGTCTTTATTTAATAATTTCAATTTTTCTTCATATACTAAAAGCGCGTTATCAGATCTTTTTATAGTATCATGAATGGCTTGCCTACTAGTATTATTTATTTCTGCTATTTCAGATAAAGACAAATCATTATTAAAATATAAATCCATTATGGTTCTTTGCTTTTGCGTAAGTAATTCTCCATAAAAATCTAATAATAGTGAAATTTCAAATCTTTTTTCCATTTCATCACCGACTCACAAATAATATAATATCAGAGTTTAAATGTGGTGTCAAGTAGTTTTACTTAACAGGCACATATTTTTATATTTTTTATATGTTTTTTAAAACAAAGCCTCTACGAAATCTTTAGAATTAAACTCTTGTAAATCATCAATCCCCTCACCAACGCCTATATATTTAACAGGTATATTAAGTTGATTTTTAATTGATATTACAACGCCACCTTTGGCCGTGCCATCTAATTTAGTTAGTATTATACCATCAATGGGACATATCTCCATGAACTGTTTAGCTTGTTGAATTCCATTTTGACCAGTAGTTGCATCAATAACTAGTAGTGTTTCCATATGGGCCTCACTGTACTCCCTTATAATAACTCTATTTATTTTTGCTAATTCATCCATAAGATTTTTTTTGTTATGAAGTCTTCCTGCTGTATCACAAATTAGCACATCAATTTTTCTAGCTTTAGCTGCTTGAACAGCATCAAAAACTACAGCCGCAGGATCAGAACCTTCTTGGTGTTTTATTAATGGAACCTCTGCTCTACTACTCCAAATTTCTAACTGATCAATTGCCGCTGCTCTAAATGTATCTGCTGCAGCAATAAGAACTTTATACTTTTTAGACTTTAATGATGATGCCATTTTACCAATGGAAGTAGTTTTCCCTACTCCATTAACTCCTATTACTAAAATTACCTTTGGTAGCTCTACATCCTTTATTTGCTCTTCACCTAATATATCCATTAAAACTTCTTTTAAACATGGTATAATCTCTGATGGGTCTTTTATTTTTAATTCCCTTACTCTTTTTCTAAGTTTTTCAATTACATAAACAGAAGTATCTACACCTATATCTGATGTAATTAATATTTCCTCTAGTTCCTCATACAATTCATCATCAATTGTAATTGCCAACTTTAATACTTCACTAACTTTTTCTGTAATGCTATTTCTAGTCTTTGCTAATCCATCTTTTAATTTATCAAAAAATCCTCCAAACATTTCAAGTCCTCCTTGTTTATACTTTAAAACGCAAAATGATTATTATAAGCCCTTACTTTTTTAAATCAATGGATACTATTTTTGACACACCCTTCTCTTCCATGGTAACACCATATAATACATCTCCAGCCTCCATAGTTCCTTTCCTGTGAGTTATTATAATGAACTGAACATTGTCCGCAAACCTCTTTAAAAACTCTGCGTATCTAACAACGTTTGCATCATCGAGTGCTGCCTCTATTTCATCCAAAATACAAAATGGTGTTGGCTTCATCTTAAGTATTGCAAATAATAATGCAATCGCTGATAAAACTTTTTCCCCACCAGACATCAAACTTATATTTTGAAGTTTTTTCCCTGGTGGCTGAACGTTTATGTCGATTTTTGCTGTAAGTTCATCGCCCTCTGTAAGTATTAAATCTGCGCTACCACCTTTAAATAACTCCATGAATGTCTCATTAAAATTTTTTCTTAATATAATAAAATTTTCCGCAAATATTTTTTTCATTTTTTGTGTCATTCCACTTATTACAGTCAATAATTCATTTTTAGCTGATACTAAGTCTTCCTTTTGACCATTCATAAATGTATATTTGTCTTTGACCTCTTTATACTCTTCAATAGCGCTTACATTTATTTTACCGAGAAGTGTTATATCCTCTTTTAATTTTGCTATTTCATTTTTAAGCTTATAAATATCATCAATTTCTTTTTTAAATATTAGAGCCTCCGCATATGTTAGTTCAAAGTCTTCATTTAATTTTTTATAGTAATTATCCTTTTCCATACTTACTTTTGCTAGAGCTAATTGACACTTATATAAACTTTTTTCCGTTTTTTCAAGTATCGACGTAACATTATCAAACTGATCCACATTTGTTTTTATATTATCTTTAATCTTAATCCTTTGAATTTCATAATCATCAAAGTTTTTTTTCATTTCTTCTATGTTAATCAATATTTCATTTGCCTTTTTTTCTACACTTTGAATTGAACATACACTTGTTTCTTTATTTTTTATAGCTTCTTCTATTTCTCTAGAATATATAATTATCTTTTCACTTCGAGATACTATGTCTAAATTCAATCTTTTAATTTCAGACTCCTTATTACGTAACGTCTCATAGACTTGCGCTTTTTTTATCTTAGACTCTGTAATTACTTCTTTTATATTGTCAATTTCTTGCAATTTATCTTTTAATTTAAATTCAATTCTATTTAAATTTTCATCTATTTCGTCTTTTAAATGCGTGAACTTAGTAACTAGCATATTCTTTTCTTCAATTTCTATATATCCTTTTTTAAGTTTATTATCTTCTAAAGATTTTTCAATCTTTGAATTTTTACTATTGCTTTGCAATCTATTTGTATCATCCACTATTGAGTTTATTTTAGCCTCTTTTTTTGCTACCTCGATGTTTTCAAAGTGAATTTTTTCTCTAATTTTTAAATTTTCATCATCATATCTTAAAATTTCAGTTTTACCTTTTTTTATTTTTTCTAGATAAATAATATTTTCTTTTTTTAGAGTTGATAAATCCTTATCTAATTCTTTAAGTTCTCTTTTTCTTCCAATTATACTTGAAGTTTTTGTATATATACTTCCACCAGTTAGTGACCCGCCAACATTTATAATCTCACCCGATAGCGTAACAATTTTAATCCTATGATTATTACATTTTGATATCTGTAAAGCTGAATCCATATCTTTACAAATAATTGTTCTACCTAAAATAAATGCCATAACCTCACTAAATTTTTTATCATACTCTATAAGTTCGCTTGCTATTCCTACAAAACCTGAATTACTTTTAGTTTCATTATCAATGATAATCTTTCTGCCTTTAATAATGTTTAAGGGTAAAAATGTCGCACGTCCAAGTTTATTTGCTTTTAAATAATTTATTAATAATCTTGCCACATTTTCATCTTTAGTTATTATGTGTGATATAGTACCACCCAAAGCAATTTCTAAAGCCACTTCCAAATACTTTTCGACCCTTATAATTTCACCAAGTACAAAACATTCATGAACATTACCTATCTTACCTTCATTAACGTTTTGCATTAAGTTCTTTACCGATTTATTATAACCTTCATGTTTTTTCTCGAGCATTGTAAGTACATTAAAATTAGCTTCCGCTTTGTTAATTTTAAAACTACAATTCTTCATATCTTTTTCATCTATAGCTAAAATATTTTGAAGTTTAATAATTTCGATTTTATTTTCATCAAGTTTACTTTGACATTGTATTATTTTGTGCCTTACTTCTTTCATTTCATTTTCAAACGTTATTTTTGTAGTAAGGTTCACTTTTATTGAATTTTCAAGGTCTTCAATAGTATTTGTAAGCATAATCAGTCTATTTTTAGATATATCTATATTATTATTTAATAATAACAAACTATTGCTAGACACCATATTTCCGTTAATATTATTTTGCTTTTCTTCCTTAAGCGATTTAATTTCATTGCTTTCAATTTCTATGTTTTCCTGAATCGTTTTTATTTTTATTTCTTCTGATTTGATTCCTTCATCTATTTCTATTTGAATATTTTTTATATTATTTAATGAGTCCTCGGCTTTTGTGTTATTATTTTTAAGTTCTAACAAACTTTTATGAGTTATACAACTTTCATTAGTTGTTTTATCAATGACTTTTTCCAAATTTTCTATTCTCTCATGAAGAATATTTATTTGTGAAATATTATTTTGATATATTATCTTATTATCATAAAATAATTGTTTTTCTTCCTGGCTTTTATTTTCAAATTTTTCAAACTTATCATTTAATAATTCAACATCTTTCTTAAAAGATATTTTTTCTTCCGTAGTTTTTACAACTTGTACCTGCAAATTATCTAATTCATCATGTAATCCTTTGATTCTTTCTTCTACTTTAGTAATAGAATCAATAATTATGCTAACCTCTTTGCTTTTCAATTCTTCGAAAAGCTTTAGAAATCTTTTTGCCTTATCACTTTCATTCATTAATGGTTCTAATCGTTCCTCATAAGTACTTAAGATATCACTTATTCTAATTAAATTTTGATCTGTGTTATCTAGTCTTTTTTCTGCTTCTTCTTTCCTTGTTTTATACTTAACAATTCCTGCTGCTTCTTCAAATAATTTTCTTCTTTCTTCAGCTTTACCACTTAAAATAGCATCTATTTTACCTTGGCCAATAATTGAATATCCTTCTTTTCCTATTCCTGTATCCATAAAAAGCTGTTGAACATCTTTTAACCTACAAGATGTATTATTTATTAAATATTCACTTTCTCCTGAACGATATAATCTTCTCGATATAGTTACATTAGCATAATCAATATCCAATTCTGACTCGCTATTATCAAGCGTTAACGACACCTGAGCTAGCCCCACCGGTTTTCTAAACTGTGTACCCGCAAATATAACATCTTCCATTTTATCGCCTCTTAGGCTTCGTACACTTTGTTCTCCAAGGACCCATCTTACGGCATCCGAGATATTACTTTTTCCACTTCCATTAGGCCCAACTACTGCTGTAATACCTTTCTCAAATGTTAACTCCGTCTTATCTGCAAAGGATTTAAATCCTCTTATTTCAATTGATTTTAAGAACATGAAACACTCTCCTATTTTACCTGAATAACATTGGCAATACAAAACCTATAGTGAAAATAAAAACAATGCCATAAATTATTACCTTTGTATATTTATCTCTTTTTGCCTTTTTCATACGTCACCTCATATTTTAATTTTTCAATTTTTTTTAAAATAAAAAAAGAATATATTACTGTAAATTTATTGAATGCAATATATATTTTATTAACCTTTTAAAAATTGAAATTATATTTTATACACTAAATCAGAATTTTTTTTATACTTTATAGACACATACTCATATATAGTCATAATAATACACTGTTCTTTTATTTTTATGTTAAGACTTCCACGTTTAACTGTAATATCTTGAGATACATCTATAGAAATTGTTTTCAATCTATTTTTTAGTTCATTAAAATAAATTTTTCCATTAGCATAAAGCTTTGAAATATCTTTTGGATTAATTTTTACTAAAGCCCTATCATAAATAATTTCTTTATTAAAACTATTCATAATAACATCATATATTAAATCACTATATATACTACCCTCAACTAGCTCTCTAAATGCAGGGTGAAATGGACCCGCAACAAGATCATGTCCCTCTGATATCTCGCTTGTAGGTTGTAATCCTATTCTAATAACATTTATTTGGTTTTGGGTCAACATAATATAAATAACCTTACTTATATTTACCGCCTCACTTAGTGAATAAGGGTTAAACTTATGCTCTATGTACATTCTTTCCATTTGAGTGTTTTTAATCACAAGAGCAGGATATATACGGCAAATATCTGGTTTAAGAGCAATAACTCTTTTAGTTGTCTCAATATCTTTAGTTATATTATCTCCTGGAAGGCCTATCATTATTTGATGTCCTAAAGTGAAACCATATTGCCTTATAAGCTTAGATGCATATTCTACATCTGACGCAGTATGACCCCGTCCAGATTTTAACAGCACCTCTTCATCCATAGATTGGACTCCAAGTTCTATAATATCTACAGAGTACTTTTTTAAATTTTTTAATATATTATCATCAATGTAATCCGGTCTTGTAGATAACCTAATGTATTTTATTTTATTATTATCTTTAAACTTTTTAGCAACAGTTAATAATTCTATTTGTTTTTCTATTTTTATAGCTGTAAATGTCCCTCCAAAAAAGGACACTTCAATGATAGCATCATCATTCTTTATTGTTTCAAGGTATTCATTTATTGTTTTTTCCACATACATTGCATCGACTTTCGATTTTGTTCCTGTTATACTATCTTGATTACAAAACACACACTCATGGGGGCAGCCTTCATGCGGTACAAATATAGGAATAATATAATGCAAATTACTCATGTACATCATCCGTGCTTTCCATAACCTCTTTAGCTGCATTTTGTTCTGCTTCTTTTTTGCTAAACCCTTGCCCTGAACCTTTCAAACAATCATTTATCAAAATATTAACAAAAAACTTTCGTCTATGAGGTGGTCCTTCAAATTTTACAAGCTCATAACGGATATTAACTTCTCCATTTTGCTGAAATATCTCTTGAAGTTTTGTCTTATAATCTAAAATTATCTCATTATTAATTGCTTTCTCAATAGTTGTTTTAAAGTTATTAAGTATAAACTCCTTAGAATATTCTATTCCTTTATCTAGATATATAGCAGCAAGCACTGCTTCAACACAATCGGCGAGTATAGACACTCTATTTCTACCGCCAGTAATTTCTTCCCCCTTACTCATGTTCATATATAAACCAAGTTCCCAACTATTGGCTATATCACAAAGCGAATTTTCGCACACTATCAGTGACCTAATTTTAGTTAAATAACCTTCAGGTTTCTGCGTAAAACGACTATATAAGTGTTCAGATATTATAAGCTGCAATACTGAATCCCCTAAGAACTCGAGTCTTTCATTAAACTCAACTTTCTTTTTTTGATTTGCATAAGAACTATGGGTAATTGCAGTTTTTAATAAATCCTTATCACTAAAATTTAATTTCAGTTTATTTTCAAGGTCCTGTAATTGTATATCATTTTTCATAATCATTACTCCTTCTCGGAAGTTTATTTTATCCGCAGTTATATCACTTATTCCTCAGAATGAGCTTTAATATATTCTACTATATCACCAACAGTGACAATTTTTTCAACATCTTCATCAGGAATTTCTATATCATATTTTTCCTCAAGTTCCATAATCAATTCTACAATATCAAGTGAATCTGCACCTAAATCATTCATAAAAGATGATTCTATTTTTATTTCTTCCTCGTCTATATTTAATTGTGATGATATGCACACTCTAATTTCCTCAAACATAATTTTTCACCTCCTTGTATTTTATGTTACATAATAATCATCAGTATCCAGATTATACTTTTCCCTTATCTGATAGCTTTTCAATTTCTAGTTTTAATTTGTCAACAACATTATTTTCATAAAATATTGTTGCCTGTTTAATTGCATTTTTAAAAGCTTTGGCATCTGAACTTCCATGAGCTTTTATGCAAATACCATTTACTCCAAGAAATGCAGCTCCACCATATTCTTTATAATCGAAATCTTTTTTAAACTTTTTAAAGACTGGCTTTAACAACATGCCGCCAATCTTACTTCTAAATGATGCCATTATACTTGTTTTCAATAAATCAAATATAGTAGCAACAGTACCTTCATATAATTTTAAAATTACATTTCCAGTGAACCCATCACATACTAAAACATTAACATCTCCAGTTGGAATTTCTCTAGCTTCCACATTGCCTACAAAATTTAAATTTGCTTCCTTCAATAACTTAAATGTTGCTTTAGAAAGTTCATTACCCTTTTCTTCTTCCGTCCCTATATTTACAAGCCCTACAGATGGATTAACTACATTTAAAATATTTTCAAAATATATTTTCCCCATAATTCCAAATTGCAATAAATAATTGGGTTTGCACTCTGCATTTGCTCCACAATCAATAATCATAAAAGGCATTTTTTTACCTGGCATTACCGGTGCGAGTGCTGGTCTATCTATCCCCTTTATTCTTCCCACTATAAGCGTACATCCAGCCAAAAACGCGCCCGTACTTCCCGCTGAAATAACGGCATCTGCCTCTCCACTTTTCACAAGATTTAATGCCCTCACTAAACTAGAATCCTTTTTACGCTTAAGAGCCATTACCGGATGCTCACTTACATGAATAACTTCTGTGGCATTAATAATTTTTATTTTATTAGTATCATAGGTATGCTTTTTTAACTCTTCTCTTATTAAATCTTCACTGCCAGTTATTAATATATTTATATCGTATTCTTTTATAGCTGCAATACAACCTTCAACCACAGCATTTGGAGAGAAATCTCCACCCATTCCATCTACAACAACTACCATTTTAAGACCTCACTTTGAATCTTCCAAATAAACGAATAAATATCTATTTATTTACTTGGTTATTTATTTGTTTACTTATATTATATACCATATTATTTAAATATCTATAGTCTTAACAATGCTAAAATGCAAATATAATTATATTTGTATTTAAAAACAAAAAAGAAAGTCTTTCGACTTTCCTTTTTATTTTTGTTCCATTGAAACAACTTCTCTATTTTTGTAATATCCACAGTTTTTACATACTCTGTGAGCAAGCTTCATATCGTGGCATTGAGGACATTCAACTATTCCTGGTAAACCAAGTTTAAATGTTTGCGCTCTTCGAGAATCTCTTCTACCTTTAGAAAATTTTCTAGCAGGATTTCCCATTGTAACACCTCCTTAATCAGTTGAAAACAAATTTTTTAATTTTGCCAACCTTGGATCAATATCATCAATAACACAATTACATGTATTATGATTTAAATTAATTCCACACTGATGGCATAAGCCTTTACAATCTTTATTACAAAGTCTTTTTATAGGCAGAATAGAAATGATATTATTTTCCACAATCTCATTTAAATCTAATCTATCATCTTCAATAAAAATAATATCCTCATCTTCACTCTTTAGAGTTTTCGACAATCTTTCATTTAATTCAATATGTATTAAATAAGAAAAGGTCTCAAGACACCTAGAACAAGCAAGTAATAGTTCTGTATCAATACTTCCAGTTAAATCTATATCATCATCATTAGATTTTAAAGTCAAATGCATTTTAACTGGTTTAGAAAATTGTATAAATTCATTATCATAGCAAAACTTAGCTTTTTCTAAATCTAAATCAATTTCTTTTCTTGCTTTTTTATTACTAAATAATTCTGAAACGTCTATTACCATACTATCCACTCTGAAAAACCAAATATTAATTGATTTTTCTCATATAAAGAAAATCTCTATATCTTGTATAAAAAAATTATACAGCTCGAGCAAAGCTTCTGCGTCCCTCCTAACTAAATTGTTTTTTACTTACTTCAAACACAGTCTATTATATAAACAATACAATAAAAAGTCAAGAATTATTTATCATAGAATTTAGTAATTTTATTTTATAAGAGCCATAGTGTCTCTTGCAATTACTAGTTCTTCATTCGTTGGTATAACTAATATTTTAGTTTTCGAATCATCGGTGTTTACTTCGGCTTCAATTCCTGAAACATTATTTTTTGACTTATCTAAAACTGCTCCCAAAAATTCTAGGCCCTTACATACTCCCTCTCTTATTCTAGAAGAATTTTCACCAAGTCCGGCTGTAAATATAATTGCATCTACTCCGCCCATTACTGCTGCATAAGCACCTATAAATTTCTTAGCTTTATAACAAAATATATCAATTGCGAGTTGGGCTCTTTGATTTCCATCATTTGTTGCAGCTGAATTTACATCTCTAAAGTCACTACTTACTCCTGATACACCTAAAAGACCTGACTCTTTGTTCATTAAGTTATCTACTTCATCAACTGTTAATTTCAATTCTTTCATCATATATATTAATATAGCTGGGTCTATACTTCCACATCTAGTGCCCATAGCCATTCCTTCAAGTGGAGTGAATCCCATACTTGTCTCTACTGACTTACCATTTTGAATCGCAGAAATACTTGCTCCATTTCCTAAATGACAAGTTATTAATTTTAATTTTTTTATATCCTTACCCATCATTTCTGCAGCTTTATCTGAAACATATTTGTGAGACGTTCCATGGAATCCATATTTTCTAACACTATGGTCAGTATAAAGCCAATATGGAAGTGGGTATATATATGCGACCTCTGGAATAGTTTGATGGAATGCAGTATCAAATACCGCCACCATTTTCGTATTTGGCATCAATGCTTTGCAAGCATTAATTCCAATTATATTAGCTGGATTGTGAAGAGGTGCAAGTTTTGTACACTCTTCTAAACCTTTCATTACTTCATCATTAAGTATAACTGAATTTGCATACTTTTCTCCACCATGAACTACTCTATGTCCGACTGCACCTATTTCAGATAAGTCTTTAATAACTCCATGTTCGTGATCTACAAGTGCTCCAAGTACCACTCTAATAGCATCTGTATGGTTTTCCATAGGCTCTTCAATAATGTATTTCTTTCCATCAACCTTTTGAGTTAATATTGATTTCTTTGTTGCTATTCTCTCAACTAATCCCAGGGCTACGCATTGTTCATTTTCCATATCTATTAATTGGTACTTAAGCGATGAACTTCCACAGTTTATAACTAATATTTTCATTAACATCTTCTCCCCTCATTATCTCATAACTATTTTTGAATTTGAGCTTGAACTGCTGTTACTGCAACAACATTAACTATATCATCCACACTGCATCCTCTTGATAAATCATTTATAGGCTTCGCAAATCCTTGACAAACTGGTCCAATAGCTTTTGCCCTCGCAAATCTTTGCACTAATTTATATCCAATATTTCCAGATTGTATATCTGGAAATATTAAAACATTTGCCTTTCCAGCCACAGTACTATTTGGTGCCTTTTGTTTTGCTACGCTAGCAACAATAGCTGCATCTAACTGAAGTTCTCCATCAATTTGTAAATCGGGTCTAGCATTCTTTGCTATTTCAGTAGCCTTCACTACTTTATCAACTTTTTCATGCTTTGCACTGCCCATAGTTGAAAAAGAAAGCATCGCAACTTTAGGTTCAAACCCACATAATAATTTTGCATTATCTGCAGTACTAATAGCGATAGCTGCTAATTCTTCTGCCGTAGGGTTTATATTAACAGCAGAATCTGCAAATAAAAGCAGTCCGTCTTCTCCATATTCATCATGAGGCAATTCCATTATAAAAAAGCTTGAAATAACCTTAATTCCTGGTGCAGTTTTTACGATTTGCATTCCAGGTCTAAGTAAATCACCTGTATAATGCACTGCTCCTGAAACCATTCCATCAGCTTCTCCCATCTTAAGCATCATAGTTCCAAAATACACGCAATCCTTCATAGTCTCAGCCGCTTTTTCTATAGTCATTCCTTTATTTTTTCTTAACTCATAAAATTCCTTTGCATAAACCTCAGTTTTTTCAGAATTTTTTGGATCTACAATTTCTATACCGCAAATATTTACTGAAAGTTCAGCGGCTTTATTATGTATTATACTTGCATCACCTATTAATATTACTTCAGCTAATGAATTATTTTTAATAATTTCACTAGCTTTTATAGTTCTTTCTTCCTCGCCTTCTGGAAGTACTATTCTTTTTTTGTCTGCTTGTGCCATTTTGTGCATTTTTTCTATAAATGTCATTATTTTCTCCTCTCAATTACTATCGACTTGTATCCATTTATAATATACACTATTTAATCTGTACATTTCAATATAGATAAATTATTAACATAATTTATCTATATTTCATAATCATTCAGCAAAATAGCCTTTGCCCTAATCCAAAATTATACTAATGATTTTATAAAATATTTGCTGTCTTAATTCTCATATTTTTCTGTAAATCATCCAATATTAACTTGTATAAAACTGAAAATCAACGTAATTTATTTTTAAATCATGTGTATAATAATTTATTTTTATTATGTAACTTTCGTCTCTTTTTATACCAAAATATATCTACTTTTAATAATTCATTATATATTATATAATATATAAGACATGTTAAGAATTCTTCAATTTTAGATTAATATATATTTCAAAGAGATATTAGATTCTTACACTTTTATTATACTTAAATTATTAGCTTATAATTTATATGAGCTTCCAAGAGGTGACTTAATGAATGTTTCAGGTATAATCGTTGAATATAATCCACTGCATAATGGCCATGTATATCATATTAATAAAACCAAGGAACTTACAAATTGCGATGTTTTAATTGGTGTTATGAGTGGTAATTTTACTCAACGTGGAATTCCATCGAGTATTGACAAATGGACAAAAACTAGAATGGCTTTAAACAACGGAATAGATTTAGTAATAGAATTACCAACTATCTACAGTGTGTCTTCAGCAGAATTTTTTGCAGAGGGAGCTGTCAGTCTTTTAAACAGCTTAGGAATAGTAAATAACATTTGTTTTGGTAGTGAACATGGTGATATTAATGATATATATAATATTTCAAATATACTACTTAAAGAACCTATTGAATTCAAATTAATGTTAAAAATATATCTATCCAAAGGTATTACATACCCTTTAGCAAGAGCTAAGGCACTTTATGAGTATTTAAAAAATTCAAACATGATTATATCGAACTTATTATTAGGTAATTTCTTAAATTCTTCTAATAATATACTAGGTATCGAGTATTGTAAAAGCTTAATAAAACTCAATAGTTCAATCACACCTTATACCTTAAAAAGAAAAGGTGCATCTTACAACAGTAATTCTATAAATAGTGAGTTTTCAAGTGCCACTGCTATAAGAAAATTTGTAAAAGAAAATGGCATTTTAACAAATTTAAAAGATTATGTACCACCATCGGTATTAACTGAAATTAAAGATCTATATTCAAAAAATAACAAGTTTGTATTTGAAGATTCTATGTTCCCGTACATTAAATATAAATCGACTACATCAAAAAATTCCTTAGTAAATTTGCCAGATGTGTCAGAGGGACTTGATAATAAAATTGTTAAATCATTACAAAATAATTCGACCTACGCAAGTGCACTTGAAGATATAAAAAGCAAACGTTACACCTATAGCCGAATCAGCAGAATATTATGCCAATACTTTATAGGCTTTGATGATTTTGATACTACGAGATTAAGATCAGAGCCTTGCCCCTATGCTCGAGTTTTAGGCTTTAATTCAAAAGGAAAGTCAATTCTAAGCTCTATAAAATCAAACAGTAGCATTCCACTTTATACCAAGATTTCTAAAAAATCAAATGAAACATTAAGGCTTGACATTCAATCTACAAGAGCTTATAGCATATTAAATAAAAGTATAGATCCCAGTAGCGACTATTTAATATCCCCCATTATAATAAAATAATAAAACAAATATAATAAATGCGACTATCGTAATTCGATAGTCGCATTTATTATATTTAAAATTAGTATTTCTAATACATAAGTTTATTAAATTCAAATATATTTAGTATAGTAGTACTTTAAGGAGGGGCTTAAAATTGAAATTATTATTAGTTATATTATTATTCTCTATATTGTTTTTGCTATTTAAGTTATTTAAAACTTTTAAAACAAATTTATCTGTGACATTGATTTGTTCCCTTATTATTTTTCAAATAATATTAGCTCCGAATATTTGTATTAAGTACACTATTTCTGGCGCAAAATTATTTTTCAATGCAATTTTTCCATCTCTTTTCCCATTTTTAGTTGTAATAAATATCATAATAGGTTACGACGGTATTCACATTTATTCTAAATTACTAGGGAATTTAATATGTAGACCATTAAAATTGCCAAAAGAATGTAACTTTGCACTTTTAGTTAGTGTACTATGTGGATATCCACTAGGTGCACGGTATACTTGTAATTTATATGAAAAAAACATAATTGATTTAAATTCCTGTGAAAGATTGTTAAATATTGCTTCTAATGCAAGCCCACTTTTCATTTTAGGATCAGTAGGCACATCTATGATGTCTAGTCCTAAAATTGGTTATATACTATTGTCATCTAATATTCTGTCATGTATTTTTATGGGATTAATTATTCCCTCTAAAAATTATGCTTTTAGAGTTAAGTATAGAAGTAGTAATTTTTCTAAAGCTGAGTCAAGCAGCCTAAATATTGGTATCATATTTAAAAACAGTATTGAAGATGCCATTAAAAACACGCTAAGTATAGGTGGTTTTATTGTGATATTCTCAGTAATAACAGGCATAATTAAAGACAATGTCATATTTAACATTGTCATAAGTAAGTTGTCTTTAATTATTGGCGCTTCAAGTAATTTTATAGAAGGTATCTTACTCGGAATGCTTGAGATGACCAATGGCTGTTATTTAATATCCTCTAGCCATTCAAATCTTTATGTAAAACTTCCAGTTTTGAGTTTTTTAATTGCTTTTAGTGGTCTATCTATTATTTCTCAAGTGTATAGCTATACATATAAATATACTGTATCAATAAAAAAATATATTATAAGAAAATTTTTCCAAGGTATAATCTCTGCGATTTTAACAATAATATTATATTATATTTTTTTAAATGTTTCATCTATTCTTACTTTTAATAATATGAGTCTATATAAAAATTATAATTTATACTTGTTAATATTAATAATTTTAATTATACCATCATTACTTATAGCTATAATTAAATTATTTCATACCTCTTAATTCTTTTACATTTTCCCTTATTGATGTTGTAGTATTTGTAACTTCTCCCTGCATAAGTATTAAAAAGTCTTGAACATCACCTTTAATTTCATGAAGCATTTTCTGTCCTTTTAATTCAATTTCTTTATCCAATTGGGATAATATTTCATCCGCATAATCCTTAGCTCCGAGTCTCATAATTTTAGCATCTCTCTGGGCTGAGGCTATAATTTCCTCAGATCTATTTAATGCCTCTTTAACTAGGTCTTGTTTTTCAACTCTTCTTCTTATTTTGTCAACTGTCTCTTCCTCAAAAATCTTAGCTTGTTTTCTTGCATCAACTAAGATTCGTTCTTTTTCATCACAAACCCACTGTGCCTTCTTAAATTCATCTGGCAAATGATTTATAATTTGATCAACTATATCTAATATTTCTCTCTTATTTATAACTGCCTTACCTGTAACAGGTATTTTAGACGAACTCTCAATAATTCCTTGAAGATATTCTAAAAGCTTTATAACATCCATATTTCCCCCCCTATTTAGAATTGATTTTTCTAATGATCTCTGGAATGATTTCCTCAGGTACTAACCCTTTAATAGATCCTCCAAGCATTACAACCTGTTTAACTGACGTAGAACTTATATAACAGTACTCCGTTTTTGTCATCATAAACACCGTCTCCTTACTTGGATCAAGCTTGTTATTCATTGCTGCCATCTGAAACTCATATTCGAAATCAGCAACACTTCTAAGACCTTTAACAATAACCCTAGCGTCCTCTTTATTCATAAGGTTAACAAGTAAACCACTAAACTTCTCCACACGTACATTGGGCAAATTTTTCACTACGTCTTTTATTTGTGCTACTCTCTCATCTACTGAAAATAGACATTTTTTTGCAGGATTAACTACTACTCCTACAATCAATTCATTAAATACTTTTGACGCCCTCTCAATAATGTCTAAATGTCCATTTGTTATTGGGTCAAAACTTCCAGGGCAAATTGCTTTTTTCATGTTATGCCTCCATGTTTTCCTCTAGGTTAGATAACAATTATTAATTATCCCCCCTGTATTTTCTAAAAGAAACTAATAATTTTAATTATTAGTTTCCTTATATTTATAAAACAATACAGTAGTGTTTCCATATTTTCTTGAATCAGACAAATGAATAATACCATTGCCTTCATATATCTCTTCAGATGAATCTATTTTACAGACTATAATCCCCTCTTTACTTAAAAGACTATTGCTAGAAATTATTTCAATAGCAGGTGGGATCATATCTTTTGCATATGGTGGATCTATAAAAATTAAATCAAACACAATCCCTTCATTTGCAAACTGCTCCATGTATTTATACGTATCACCTTTTAAGCATTTACATATATCATTAAACTTTAAATTATCTACATTACTTTGTAACATTTCAAAGGTAGTATCACCCATATCAATAAGGTAGCATTTAGCTGCTCCCCTACTTGCTGCCTCGAGTCCTAAGCTACCTGTACCTGAGAACATATCCACAACTACAGCATCACGTACTCTATTTTGAATTATATTAAATATAGCTTCTTTTATTCTATCTAACGTTGGCCTCGTTCCCATCCCAACAGGTGACAATAACTTTCTTCCTCTTGCACTTCCCGATATAATTCTCATATGTTTATTCCTCCATCTAAGCAAGTTTCGATAATATTTTAACATAAATATGTATTTTATACAAAGATATTTTTACCTAATTAAAGCAAATATAGCTAGAAGTCAACTCGATTTTTTGTAATATCTCATTTTTTATCTTAGTATCGTATGCATTATCACTTTGTATCAACCTCTTTGCTTCACTATTTGCGAGTTTTAAAATACTGATATCTTCAATTACGTCCGATAAAATTAAACCCGATTCTCCATGCTGTCTTATACCAAATAATTCTCCTGCACCCCTAATTTTCAAATCTTCTTCTGCAATAAAAAAGCCATCATTACTTTTTATAAGTATTCCTAGTCTTCTTCTTACTATATTGTTTTTGATATTTGCAAGTAGTATGCAATAGGATTTATATTCACCTCTCCCTACTCTTCCTCTAAGTTGATGAAGCTGTGCAAGTCCAAATCTTTCTGCATTTTCAATTATCATAACTGTAGCGTTTGGTACATTTACACCAACTTCAATTACTGTAGTTGAAACCAAAGCCTTAATTTCCCCTGCTTTAAATTTATCCATAATTTCATTTTTAAGTTTGCTAGGCATTTTTCCATATACCATTCCTACTTCTATATATTTAAATTGTTCTCTTTTTAATTTTTCATAAAGCATCTCAACAGAGCTTAATTTCATTTCTTCATTTTCCTCAACAAGTGGACAAACTATATAGACTTGCCTTCCCTCATTAATCTGTTCTAAAGCAAATTCATACACTTTGGAACTATTCTCAATACTCTCATAAGATGTATCAATTTTCTGCCTACCTGGTGGTAATTCATCGATAATAGATACATCTAAATCACCATATAAATATAAAGATAGCGTTCTTGGAATAGGAGTAGCTGTCATTACAAGAATGTCTATGTTTTTTTCCTTATTAGAAAATCTATTTCTTTGCGAAACTCCAAAACGATGTTGCTCATCAGTAACAATCATACCTAAATTTTCAAATTCCACATTATCCTCAATAAGTGCATGAGTCCCAACTATAATATCAATAGTTCCATCCTTTAAATCTTGTTTAATTAATTGTTTGTTTTTAGCAGTTGTACTTCCACTTAATATTTGTATATTTAATGAAAAATGCTTTAGTATATTTTTAATTTCTTCATAATGTTGCTTTGCTAAAATCTCAGTTGGTGCCATCATGGCTGTTTGATAACCATTTTTTACAACATTAAACATAGTAATAATAGCAACTATAGTTTTGCCACTTCCAACATCCCCCTGTAACAAGCGATTCATAGCAATATCCTTCTTTTGATCTATTAGAATTTCTCTTACAACTTTGCTTTGTGCCTTTGTAAGATTATAAGGAAGCATCGCCTTTAAAGTTGTAAGTTCCTTTGCCATTTTAAATTGAATACCATTATTATGAGATTTTATAAACTCTTTTAACATTAATATTTTTAACGAATATGTAAAAAGCTCCTGAAATTTAAGTCTTCTTTTGGCTTCATTAAGGAATTCTAAGCTTTTAGGACTATGAATACTCCGAATTGCATCATTTAAAGAGCAAAAAGAATATTTTTCTATTATACCTTTCGGCAAATTCTCTGTTATTATAATATTACAGAGTACATCAGAAATAATCTTATTAAAAAAATTATTTGTAATATTATTTTTAAGAGGATACGTAGCAATAATTTCATTTTCATCCATTGATGTATTTTTTACTATTTTAGGATTCATAATTGTGATTTCTTCCTTAAATTTATCCACTTTACCTGTGATAAGATACTTGCTAGAGATTTTAAAACTATTTTTTGCATAAGTTTGATTAAACCACTTACCTTTAAATTCATTATCTCCTTGACAGAAAATTATGGTAGAAAGAGTTTTGTTATTTTTCAACCTAATGTCTTTTAATATACTTAAAACGGTGCACTCAATAATTACTTTCTCAGTTTTTTCACATTCTAAGATGCTTTTATGTACTGATACATTCTCATAATCTCGCGGAAAATATAATAGCAAATCTAACACATTAAAAATCCCGCATTTATTCAAACTCTCTGCCATTTTAGGGCCAACACCTTTTATATATTTTATATCGCTATAAGTATCCATAAATACCACCCCAAAAATAATATTTTATTAATAATTCTGTTCCTTCCATTTCTTGCTGTTTAAGACACATGAAAAAAAGCCCGAGGGCTTTTATTCAACTGAAGCAATAAAATAATACAATGGTTGTTTTCCATTATATTGTTGAATGTCTAAATTTGGGTATTTATGTTCTAAGTTAGAAATAAGCTTTTCTACTTCGGTTAAAACACAATCTTCTCCATAAAAAATTGTAATAAGTTCGCTATTATCATTTACCATGCTTCCAATAATATTAGCGCAAACTTTATACATATCGGTTCCAACCTCACAAATTTTTTGTTCAACTAAGCCTAAAATATTTCCTTGTTTTATTATTTTTCCATCAGATTCAGTATCTTTAACTGCATATGTTACAGAAGCAGTCGCAACATTTCTTATTGCTTCTTTCAACTTTTCCTCATTTTCCTCTACACTAACATCTGGATTAAACATTGTTACAGCAGTTATTCCCTGTGGGATAGTTTTAGATGGAATGACCACTATATTTTTATCTGACAGCTCAGCCGCTTGAAGCGCTGCCATAAGTATATTCTTATTGTTAGGTAGTACAAATATATTTTCAGCATTAATTTTATTTATGCTATCTATTATATCCTGTATACTTGGATTCATAGTTTGTCCGCCTTCTATTACAACATCCACACCTAAATCCTCAAAAATATTTTTTATTCCTTCTCCAAGCGCAACAGATATAAATCCATATTTTTTATTTTCTATTACATTTGCTTTTGTTATATCTTTCTCTAATGATTTTTCTGCTTTCTCATCAGTTATGCCTAATAAGTTTCTATGTTGCTCTCTCATATTTTCAATTTTAACCTTAGACAGTTCCCCTAGCGTTACTGCTTTTGAAAGCACAAGCCCTGGATCATTTGTATGTATGTGAATTTTAAGAAACTCATCTTGTGAAACTACGACCATTGAGTCTCCAATTTTTTCTAAATACTCTTTTAATTTATTTGTATCAACATCTTTCGCTATAATTAATAATTCAGTACAATATCCAAACTTTATTTCTATAGGAACCTCTACATGCGAAGATACAATAGTTTCTTTTTTAGTACTTTGTTTGTTTGTATTATAAATTACAGCCTCAATGTTATTGCTTATAGCTTCCCTCATCCCTTTAAACAATATAAGAAGCCCCATACCACCTGCATCTACTACTTTTGCTTCTTTTAATGCTGAAAGCATATCCGGAGTTTTGTTTAGCATTATTTCACTATGCTTGCAAACCTCATTCATAAGTTCTACAATATCTGAAGTCTCACTATTAACCGCACTTTCACCCGCAGTTTTAATAATAGTTAAGATAGTTCCTTCAGTAGGCCTCATAACAGCTTTATATGCAAACTTTGATCCTTCCAAAATGCTTTTAGCAAATTCTTCAGATGTAGCTTCAGTTATGCCTTCTAGGCCCTTTGCAATGCCTCTAAATATTTGCGATAATATTACTCCCGAATTGCCTCTTGCGCCCATAAGCGCACCTCTAGCTAGTATTTTAGCTATCTCAGCAATAGATTCGGTTTGTATGCTTTCAATTTCTTGCACTGCTGCTTTAAATGTCATTGACATATTAGTACCCGTATCTCCATCTGGAACTGGAAATACATTTAACGAATTCACATATTCTTTCTCATCTTCTAACCTATTTGATGCGTTAATTACCATATTTCGGAAATGCCGTCCATTAATCTTTAAGTATTCCACTTTCTTTGCCCCCTTAAACCCTTACACCTTGTACGTTTACAGTTATTTCTGCAACTTTTAGTCCTGTATAATTTTCAACGTTATATCTTATTTTTTGAATTATATTATTTGCTATTATTGAAATTTTTGTTCCATATTCAACAATTATATATAATTCGATAAATAGTTTATTTTCTTTAGAATTAATTTTAACTCCTTTATTTAAACCATCACTTTTAATTAATTGCCAAAATCCATCCTTGGCATTTTTAAGAGCCATGCCCACAACTCCATAACACTCCGTTGTAGAAATGCCAACTATGTTAGCTAACGCTTCCTCTGAATAATATATAATACCATTCTCGTTTGTAATGTTACCTATCATTGTAATTCCTCCTTATAAAGCTATATAGATTATATTATATTATATCACTAATTTATTCAACAAAATAATTCTATAATTATTATCATTAGTAATTATAGAATTTTTAACTTGCAAGAGTAGTAGTATCTATGTTACAATAATGCGTGTTTCAATTGAGAAGAATTTTTTCTTCATAGTCTTAAGGAGGTGTTTTCATTGTCAAGAAAATGCGAAATATGCGATAAAGGTGTTGTTTCAGGTAGCCAATATAGTCACTCACACCGTGAATCAAAAAGAAAATGGGCTCCAAATATTCAAAAAGTTAAAGCTATAGTTAGCGGAACGCCTAAGTCTATACATGTATGTACTAGATGTCTTCGTTCAGGTAAAGTACAACGTGCTATATAATTTAAAAATGAAAATGCAGCTTTTTAGCTGCATTTTTTATTTCAATGCAACTTTAAAGTTGCATTTTTTTATTTAAATACAACTATAACCTTGCATTTTTACTCTTCTATGTTATTTTTTTAAAAAAAATCTGATTATTCGGGACATAAATTTCGGTAATTTAATAGCCACAATTCTCATTTCCTTACCTCCCAAACATAATATATATAAATATTTAATTATAATCTTTTAAAAACTAAAAATCACTAAACTTTATTAATTTATTGAAATACTTCCCATATATTCTACATATCCTAACAATGATCGTTATGATTCATTATACTAAAACCAAAATAAACAATTCCTCCTCCCACAACGATTATCCACCACCAAAATGGAACTATTACTACTGTTATGATTCCTATTCCTAAACATGTTATGATTACTCCAAGTTGTCTTTGTAAACACCTAAACCACCTTTTCATAAGTTATTCCCCTCTCAAAGTATTCCAATAGTATTATATGATTTACTTTTAATAATGTTTACAAAATAAAAAACTATTTTTTTATTGAAGTAATCAATAAAAAAATAGTTTTTTATATAAATATTAATCTTTTGATAATATTATCATCAGTGTTCCAGCTTTAAATTTTAGTTTAACTTGAGGACATGCAAACTCATTTGAAATACTTATACTTTCCCCAATTTTTAAATTGTAATTATATAAAGGATACTTCGCTCCTTCAATCGTTAATCCGATTATTTCATCACCATAAGATTGTACTGAAAATATCTTACCTACGATGCCATTTAATAGTGTTGAATCATTAACTAACGTAATAATATTATTATCATCCTTAATGCTTGCTTTAACATTGTTTTCTAAGCAAATCTTAATCATCCCAATATTACCAAGCAGGTGATCAATTCTACTGCCTGTGCATCCTAAAAGCACTATTTCACTTGCCTTCATATCTATAGCCTTCCTAACTGCAATTTCAGTATCAGTAAAATCTTTTTCTGTCGGATAAATATCTATGGTACATTTGTTTTTTTTATAATAATCCAATATTTCTTTATCTATGCTATCAAAATCTCCTACAAGTAAATCAGGCTTAATATTATAGTGATATAAACAATTAGCACCACTGTCAGCTGCAATTAAAAATATGTCCTTTGTCATTTCATTTGTGAGTAATTTCTTTGAGGGAGGCGCCCCTCCAGATATTATTATAACTTTCATGTCAATCATCACCTTCGAAGCTGTTAATCATATAAAAATCATTAAATTCCAGCTCTTAATTTTTTTATATTTTTTTCAATATCATCATTTTTAAATACAGCCGACCCAGCTACAATTACATTAGCACCACTACTCACAACACCATGAATATTAGATTCGTCAATTCCACCATCCACTTGAATCATAATATCCTTATTATAAATATTTGAAAGTTCTCTAACTTCTTTAACTTTATCCGAGCAGTATTCAATAAATTTCTGTCCTCCGAATCCCGGGTTTACTGTCATAATAAGCACCATATCAATATTACTTATTAAATGCTTTATTAAAGCTACAGGAGTGGCAGGGTTTAATGCAACTCCTACTTTAACCCCAAAACTTTTTATATAGTTAATAGTTCTATCAATATGCCTATCGGTTTCATAATGAACAGTTATGATATCAGCACCCGCATGTACAAATTCTTCTACATATCTAGATGGTTCTTCTATCATAAGATGTACATCAAATGGTAGCCTTGTTAGTTTTCTAATACTCTTAATAATTGGAGTACCAAAAGAAATGTTAGGTACAAACATACCATCCATTACATCAATATGAATCATATCAGCACCATATGCATCTAATTGCTTAATATGTTCCCCTAGCCTTGAAAAATCTGCTGACAGTATTGATGGTGCTATTTTTATCATTTTCTATTCCCCCTAGCAATAATTTCCTCTAAAGTTTTTATATAAAATTTATATCTATCTCTGTAAACTTCATTAGCCTCTACAGCTTCCTTAACTCCACAATTAGGTTCCTTGTAATGCATGCAATTAGAAAACCTACATTCATATCTATATTTTTCAAATTCAGGAAAACAATGCTGTAATTGTTCTTTCTCTATAAAATCTAAACTTAATGATGAAAACCCTGGAGTATCTAATAAGAATCCTTCCTCATACTCAATAAGCTCACTATGACGTGTGGTGTGCTTACCTTTTTGTGATTTTTTACTTATGTCTCCAGTTTTCATGGCTTCTCTTCCAAGTATACTGTTAAGTATAGTTGACTTTCCGACTCCAGACGGTCCACAAAAAACAGATATATTATTTTTTATCTTCGCCCTTAGCTCGCCAAGGCCCTCTCCCTCTTTTGCTTTTAAAAATACTATATCACATCCAACACTTTCTAATTCTTTTATAAGGTCCTCATCAACTTTTTCAATTAAATCCAACTTATTTAAGCAAAGAACTATTTTTAGTCTATAATGCTCGCAAAGCACTAAAAATTTATTTAGAAGTTCCATATTTAAATCAGGTTTCTTAAATGCAAAAACTACAAATGCTTGAGTAACATTAGCAACTACTGGGCGTATCATCTCTGTTTCTCTTGTAAAAATCTTTTCAATTACACCCTTTGTATCGTCTGTCTCTAGCATTATTTCTACTTTATCACCAATAACAGGAGAAAGTCCAGTGTACCTGAACTTTCCTCTTGCCTTACATTCTATTACCCTATCTTTAACTTTTACAAAATATAAACCACCTATACCTTTTGTGATTACTCCCTGCATATATCCTCCACCATTTACCTTTAATTTAATATTTATTTTTACTGACCATTTTTGGGATTTTTATTTGTTGTTGGATCAGTTTTAGTTGGGTCCTGAGTCGTTGCCTTAGATGTTAAAGTTATAGTATCTCCAGCACTTACCTTAGTTCCTGCATCCTTATCTTGCGTTTGAATTATATCTTCATCATTACCCGATACCGATATGTTTACATTGTTTTGAGAAGCTAAATCCCTTGCATCTTTAACAGTTTTTCCCTTAAATTCCGGAACATCAACTTGCTGTTTTTCAGGTGCTTTATAAGTATAAATACCAACCCATACAGAACTCCCCTGCGTAACACTCGTATTCGGATCAATACTTTGACTAGAAATTTTGCCATCCAAAGATTTATCAGTAGTTGGTATTTGTTTTTTATCGCCTAATGTCAAATTACTATTTTGCAATAATGTCGATGCTTGATCTAGCGTTTTTCCAAGTAAACTTGGAACCTGTGTAACCTTAACTTTTGGTCCCGTGCTTATTACTAAATCTACTTTATCAGCCTTTTGAACTAAGCTACCTTCAGTAGGATCTTGCCTTATTACAATACCACTAGCAACGGTATCACTGGACTCCTCTATAACATTACTAAGTACCAATCCGTTATTTTCTATACTAACTTTTGCAGAAGGTCTATCCATTCCTATAACCGAAATCATCTTGAACCCATCTGGACCTTTGCTCACGTAAACTCTTACTTCTGAATTTTCTTTTACGTCTGTTCCCTCATCAGGAAAACATTCTGTAACAACACCTTTTGGTTCATCACTAGTTACCTCTTTAGAAACTGCAAAAGTTAACTTTTTTGCTATTACTAATTTTTCTGCAGCCGCCTTATCAAGTCCTATTATTTTAGGGACTAATATCTTAGCTTCAACTGTTGCATTATTGTTAGCAATTGATTTTATATATACGAACCCTACAGCACTACATATAACAATCAATAAAATTATTAAAGCAGCAACTATTGTCTTTTTTTTATTTTTATTTTTATTTTTGCTTTCATTTTTATTCTCGGCCATTGGCTCTGGACTTTCAACCACATCCTCTTCTTTTTCATAGTCAGCCATATTTACAGGCGCCATAACTCTTGTGTACTCATTATCCATACTATTACTAGCAATAGTATACTCACTATTATTTTGTATTCTCTGAAGATCCAAATACATTTCTTTAGCAGTTTGATACCTCTTTATAGGTTCCTTTTCTATAGCTTTTAATATTAATTTATTCAAATTTTCTGGAACCTTGTTATTTATTTCCTTAGGCGGAACAACTTTTTCTCGTATATGTTTTAAGGCTACCGATACTGGACTTTCCGCATCATAAGGCACTCTACCTGTAACCATCTCATAAAGCACTATTCCAAAGGAATAAATGTCTGTTCTACAGTCTACAAAGCTTGCTTTAGCTTGTTCTGGCGAAAAATAATGTGCTGATCCCATTACAGTGCTAGTATTAGTTATAGTAACGGAACTAGCCGCTTTTGCTATACCGAAATCTGTAACCTTAACTGTTCCATCTTCAGTTACCAGAATATTATGAGGTTTTATATCCCTATGTATAATGTTGTTCTTATGAGCGCACTCAAGTGCTTTTGCTATTTGCATACCATAGTCTAATACTAACTCAGTATTCATGCTACCATTTTCAACTATAATTTCTTTCAGAGTTTTTCCTTTTATATATTCCATTACTATATAGTTAATATCCCTTTCACTTCCAACATCGTAAATATTAACTATATTATTTGATGAAAGGCTAGCTACAGACAACGCCTCTTTTTTAAATTTTTCCATGAAGTCTATATTATTTGAGAACTCTTCTTTTAGTATTTTTACAGCAACAAAACGATTGAGTAAGTGGCACTTAGCTTTATAAACTATTGCCATTCCACCCTCTCCAATTTTTTCAAGGAGTTCATATCTACTCCCTAATATGGTTCCTATCATCTCTGCACTCTCCTTCAAATACGATAACAGATATGTTATCGCGTCCACCATTAAATTTGCTTAGGTCAACTAACATTTTGCAACTTGTATCATTATCATTTTCAACAATAATATCATACATTTCAGAATAAGTCACATCATTAGTAAGACCATCAGTACATAAAATACATTTGATTACATTAGTCAAATCAAGGTCAAACAAATCAACTTCTACTAACTCATTTGTTCCAAGTGCCCTTGTAATAATATTTTTATTTGGATGATTTCTTGCCTTTTCTTCAGTTATAGTTCCATTATCTAACAGCTGTTGTACTAGAGAATGGTCTCTTGTAACTTTTACTAATTTTCTTTTACTATCTATAATATAACAACTACTGTCCCCTACATTTGCAACAACCATTTCATTCTGTTTTCTAATACAAATTGTTATAGTTGTCCCCATCCCTTTAAGAGAATCGTTTTGACTAGCCATATCATAAATTTCCTTATTTGCACTTTTTATGCCTTCTGAAAGAACTTTTTTAAGTTCTTTCCCTTTGTGATTATTCTTTATATATTCCATTATAACCTTAATAGCTATATCACTTGCTACTTCTCCAGCATTGTGTCCTCCCATGCCATCCGCAACAATATAAATATCGTAATCACTACTTTCTAAATAACCTACAGAGTCTTCATTTATTTTTCTAACATTCCCAACATCTGATAAAACCCCAAGCATTGTTAAACCCCCTCATTTAAGTTCTTCACCTTTAATATGGCTTCTTCTAAGCTGTCCACATGCAGCATTAATATCTAGCCCCATTTCTCGTCTTATCGTTGTCTGAATATTATTAGCCTCAAGCACCCTCTTAAATTCAGCCACATCATCATTTGAAGATCTCTTTAGTTCATTTTCTTTAATCTCATTAACCGGGATTAAATTAACATGGCATAACATATCTTTTAACAAAGCGCTTAGTTTCTCTGCATCTTGCTTACTATCATTAAGACCCTTAACAAGAGCATATTCGAATGTTATTCGCCTATTAGTTTTATCTATATAATACTTAGAAACATCAATAATTTCTGCAATAGAATACTTATTTGCAATTGGCATACTCTTCACTCTGATTTCATCACTAGGCGCATGAAGCGAAATAGCAAGTGTAGTTTGCATATTAAAATCCGCAAACTCTTTGATTCTTGGAACTATACCACATGTAGATATAGTTATATGCCTTTGTCCAATATTTAGTCCATTCTCAGAATTCACTATTTCAAGAAATTTCATTACATTGTCAAAATTATCAAATGGTTCCCCACTTCCCATTAGTACAACATTAGAAATTCGTTCACTAATAAGCTGCTGTGCTTTTAATATTTGAGCAAGCATTTCTCCCGGCGATATATTCCTAATCATTCCACCTATAGTAGATGCGCAAAATTTACAACCCATTCTGCATCCTACTTGAGTAGATATACATATAGAATTTCCATGTTTATATTTCATAACAACACATTCAATTAAATTACCATCACCCAGTTCAAAAAGGTATTTTCTTGTATCATTATGTTTTGATGTATATTCTTCTATAAGCCTAGGTATTCCTATATAAAAATTAGTTTGCAACTTCTCTCTTACACTCTGTGGTATATTATTCATATTTTCAAATTCACAAATATCCTTATAAATCCAGTCAAATACTTGCTTAGCCCTAAATTTACTTTCCCCATTGCTTTTCATCCACTGTTTTAGTTCCTCTAAATCCATATCTAATATATTTATCATTTTACACACCCAATCATTTTATACACTCACGAGTTTTACAAGGCCACTATGACTTTATAAGTTTGGTTATAAAAAAGCCATCCATGTATTCATTTGGAAATATAGTAGCATAACCTTTGTCACTATATTTTATATTATCAAATTCACCAAAAAATACAGGTTCTATCTTAAATTCTGAGTGTGACTCTATAAACCAATCAATATTACCTTCATTTTCATCTTTGTTTAGGGTACATGTTGAATATACAAGTACTCCTCCTTTTTTTACGTATTTTGAAGCATTATCCATTATACGTCTTTGTATTTCTATTATATTATTTATATCTTTTATATTTTTGCTCCACTTTATTTCAGGTTTTTTTCTAATGATTCCTAGCCCTGAACATGGCACATCTATAAGTACTCTATCCGCATATTCAAATAAATCCTTGTCAAAGACAGTAGCATCTTGAACTTCACAAGTTGTATTGGTAATTCCTATTCGCTTTATGTTTTCTTCGATTAAAGATAATTTGTTTTTATGCACATCAAACGCCAGAACCTTACCTGTATTTTTCATAAGCTCTGCTATATGTGTTGTTTTTCCACCTGGTGCACTACAAAGGTCTAAAACTTTCATATTTAGTTTTAAATCCATAGAAGGTGCTGTAAGCATTGCACTCTCATCTTGAACCGTTATATTACCTTCGTTAAATAAAACGTTATTCTCTATATTTTTTCCTTTAATAATTCGGATTGCTTCAGATGATGCATAACCTTCTTCTATATTATAGCCATTTTCTATAAGTTTTTCCCATATTTCTTTATAAGTTAATTTTAAAGTGTTAACTCTAACTGTAACATCAGGCTTATAATTTAAACCTTTAAGAATTTCTTCAGCCTTTTGAGGTCCATATTGCTTTATAAAGAGTTTAACAAGCGCCCTCGTAAATGAATACTCAAAACATAATCTTTCAATATCATTTTCTCCATTGTAATACTTTGCATCTGTTTCCCTAAGGTAACTTCTAAGTACACCATTAACAAGCTTTGATGCTCCTATATTACTCTTTTTCTTAGTTAAATTTACAGCCTCATTTACAGTTGCAAAACTCGGAACTTTATCTAAATACCTAATTTGATAAACTGATATTCTTAATATATTTAAAACAAAACTTTCTAACTTATCAAAACCATTTTTAACGAAGTGTTGCAATATTTTATCTATAGTATACTTATATTTTAACGTTCCATAAACTATTTCTGTAACTAGAGCTTTATCTTTATCGCTTAGCTCTGATTTATTAAGTTCTAATCCTAAAACAATATTCGAATAAGCATTGTCATTTAATACTTTTTCTATAACTGTAACTGCTACCAGTCTACTATTACTCATACCCTTACCTCAATTTCACTTTTATTTAAGTATCATACCTACATCTATTTTATTACCTATTATATAATCCTTTACCTTTAAAGGCTTTTTACCTGGAAATTGAATCTCCTCAATAAGTAAAACCCCACTTCCAGTTGATACCTTTAACCCCTCTTTTGAAACATCTATAATACATCCAGCTTGCTTACTTGATAACTCATTTAATATTTTCGACTTATATATTTTCATTACAATATTGTCATAATGAGTATATGCAGTTGGTGTTGGATTTAAACCTCTTATAAAATTATGAATATCAGTATTACTACATGCCCAGTCAATACTTGCCATTTTCTTACCTAGCTTAGACGCATATGAGCTAATACTATCCCCTTGTTTAATAGGTTTAATTTTATTATTTATTACTGCATTTATTGTTTCAACTAATAACTGTGCACCGCTACTACTAAGAATGTCTGTAAGTTCCCCTGCTGTAATATCAGTAGTAATTTCAACTTCATTTGTTAAGAGAATATCACCGGTATCAAGGCCAACATCCATAAGCATTGTTGTGTTACCAGAAGTACTCTCACCATTAATTATACACCAATTTATAGGTGCCGCCCCCCTGTATTTTGGCAATAAAGATGCATGCAAATTTATACATCCATATTTAGGGATATCTAATACTTCCTTTGGAAGTAATTGTCCAAATGCTACTACTACAATAAAATCTGGTTCTAAATTCTTAATTATATCTATCATTTCATCATTATTTTTAAGTTTTAGAGGTTGATATACCGGTATGTTACATGAACTTGCCAACTGCTTAACCGGTGACATAGCTAATTTTTTTCCTCTTCCTTTTGGTCTATCAGGCTGAGTAAAAACAGCAGAAACTTCGAATTCATTTATAAGTGATTGCAGAGATGGCACTGAGAATTCCGGTGTACCCATAAAAATTATCTTCATATTATTCCTCACCCTCTATTGCTTTGTCTATAAACAATATACCATCCAAATGATCAATTTCATGGCAAAGCGCCCTTGCAAGAAGACCTTCTCCCTCAATTACTATCTTCTCTCCCAAATCATTTAATGCGGATACTTTTACTTTTTGGGGCCTATCAACATTCTCTTGTGTTCCTGGTATGCTTAAACAACCCTCACTTGCGATTTGTGAACCCTCCATCTCAATGATCTCTGGATTTATTAATGCTATAGGACCATCTCCAATATCAATAACAACTATTCTTTTTAAAATGCCAACCTGAGGCGCCGCAAGTCCTATCCCATTAGAAATATACATAGTCTCTTTCATATCTTTGATTAACAATAAAATTCTTTGATTAATTTCACCTACTACTCTGCTTTTTTTCCTTAATAGCTCATCACCATATATTCTAATTGTTCTTGTTGCCATGTGTTACCCTCCTTATAAATAAATTATAATTTTTGTGCTGCTAGATCATATTACTTGGATTAATATCTATACTAACTCTTATACTGCTATAAACATTTTTTACTAATTCATAAACTGAATTCTTTATTTCTAGAGCAATTGTTTCGTTAATATCACCTTTAATAATAATTTGCCATCTGTAGAAATTCTTAATTTTAGAAACCCCACAAGTACATGGTCCCAGCAGTGTAATTTTATTGTTATCTTTGATCTTATATTTTAAATTTTCGCCAACATTTTGTATATTTTTTATTAACATATTTTCATCCTCAGAACTCATAGTTATAACTAAAATACTTGCAAAAGGCGGATAATCCATAGCCTCTCTCATCATAATTTCATTTCTATAAAAACTATCATAATCATTGCTTGCTGCATACTTAATTGTTAACTCATCTGCACTATACGTTTGAATAACAACCTTACCTTCCTTACTACCCCTACCCGATCTTCCTGAAACTTGAGTAAGTAGTTGAAATGTCCGTTCAAACGCCCTATAATCTGGTAAGTTAAGTGATAAATCAGCAGCTATTACTCCCACTAATGTAACATCTTTAAAATCTAAGCCTTTAGCAACCATTTGAGTTCCAATTAGAATATCTGCTCCTTTATTTTTGAAGGTATTATATATATATTCATAAGAATTTTTTTTCCGTGTTGTATCAAAGTCCATTCTTAATGTTCTTGCACTTGGAAAAATTCTATTAATTTCTTGTTCAATTTTTTCTGTTCCAACACCAAAATATTTCACATAACTACTGCCACAACTAGGACAAACTTTACTAATCTTTTCCTTCTCACCACAGTAGTGACATGTTAAGTATTCACCTGCGCTATGATATGTTAATGAAATATCACATTTTTTACATTTAAAAACATAACCACATTTTCTGCAGGATACAAATGTCGAAAATCCTCTTCTATTTAGAAACAAAATTACCTGTTCATTTTTACTTAAACACTGCGTAATGCCATCATGTAGCGACTTGCTAAATATTGAGCGATTGTTGTTCATAAGCTCTTCCCGCATGTCTACAATTTCTACTTTTGGCATTGCTGCACCATCTGCTCTCTCATTAATAGTAATTAATGAAAGCTCATTTATGGTAGACTTATAATAACTTTCGACTGATGGTGTAGCTGATCCTAGTATTAGTTTACAATCTTCAAGTTCACATTTCATATATGCTATTTCACGAGCATCAAATTTCGGATCACTATCTGATTTATAACTAGCCTCGTGCTCCTCATCTATAACAATTAATCCTAAATTTTCAAAAGGTAAAAATATAGCTGACCTTGCTCCAATGGCAATTTGGGTATTTCCAAGCTTTACTCTCATCCATTCGTCAAAACGCTCGCCATCTGACAATCTACTATGAAAGACCGCGATTTCAGGACCAAACCGCCCTTTAAATCTTTCAACCATTTGAGGTGTTAACGATATTTCTGGTATAAGTATTATAGATTGCTTATTTTCCTTTAACATATAACTAACCAATTTCATATATATTTCAGTTTTTCCACTACCGGTAACTCCATGAATTAAGAATTTATTTTTCTTAGAATTCATTATAAAATCCACTGATTGGCGTTGCCTTTCATTCAGTATTTTTTCTTCGTACTTAGCATAATGTTTTTGATTATACCTATTAATTGTAACCTCTTGCACAATTAAGAACCCATGTTTAATCATTGTATTGATTGACGATAATGATAATTTAAAATTTTTACTAAATTCATTTTTATTATATTTCATTTTATTTAATTCTATTAAGTCATAAATATTCTTATAAGGTTCATTTAAAAATTTGCCCTCTATTGGCTTACCTACAGTTAATAATAGTGAGGTCTTCTTTTTTATTCCCTTTGTTATTCCCCTGGGAATAATAACTTTTATACACTCTAGATAAGTGCAAAGATACTTTTTTTTCATGATTTTTACAAGTTCAATATCGGTTATTTTAAGAAGAGGCATTTCATCACATATGTTAGTTATTTCCTTAATGTAACTCACATTCTCACATTGCTGATAAAGTTCTAGTACAAAAGCATCTAATGTTCTGTTTCCTCTACCAAATGGCACTTTAACTCTAAATCCTAACTGTAAAACACCTAATAAACTAGTAGGTATTTTATATGTAAAAATTTTATCCACTTGAACTGAATCGTTATTCACTACAACTCCAGCATACTGATACACTTAATCACCCTTTTAATTTTATAATTTTCTATAATATAAAAAAGCGCATTAGCGCTTTTTATTTATTAAATTAAACAATTCCCTAGCAACTTGTTTCTTAGACATTATGTCTAATGCTATTGGATCATTATCTTTGCTTAAAATAATCACTTTATTCTCTTCAGTTCCAAACCCACTGTCTGTTTTTGTTATATCATTAGCAATTATATAATCCAAATTTTTCTTAAGTAGTTTTTCTTTCGCATTTTCAAGTAAATCATTACTTTCTGCTGCAAAACCTACTAAAATTTGCTTCTTTTTATGTAATCCAAGCTCTTTTAAAATGTCGTTATCTCGTACAAACTCTAAGTCTAAAGTATCTTCACTTTTCTTGATTTTAAAGTTAGAGTATACCTTAGGTTTATAATCAGATACAGCTGCCGCTTTTATAACTATATCACTATCTTCATAATTGCTTATTACAGCGGTCCTCATCTCATCATTAGTATTTATCTTAATTATACTTACACCAAAAGGTGCTTTTTCATTACATGGTCCAGATATTAAAGTTACATCTGCCCCTCTGTCTCTTGCTTCTCTAGCAATTGAATAACCCATTTTCCCTGTTGACCTATTAGTTATAAATCTTACAGGATCAATAGGTGCAATTGTAGGTCCAGCTGTAACTAAAACCTTAGTCCCTATCATATCCTTTATAGGATATAATTTACTCATAATTACTTCAAAAATATCTTCAGTTTGTGCAAGTTTTCCTTCTCCTATGTCTCCACAAGCAAGCCTTCCTGATACCGGGGCAATAAACTCATAACCAAAACCCTTCAGTTTTTGAATATTACTTTGTAGAATTGGGTTATTATACATATTAACATTCATTGCCGGAGCAAAAATCACTGGTGCCTTAGTTGCCATAATAGTAGTAGTAATCATATTATCTGCAATTCCATTTGCAATTTTACCAATTATATTAGCAGTTGCTGGAACTACAACAAATAAATCCGCTTTTTTAGCAAGAGATATATGTTGTATCTCCCACGCTTTAGGTTCATCAAACATATCATGTATAACCATATTCTGACTAAGTGATTGAAAGCTTATTGGATTTACAAACTCCAACGCCGCTTTTGTCATTATAACATGCACATCAACATTTTCTTTTTTTAATCTACTAATAACGTCTAGAGCCTTATATACAGCTATTCCACCTGTAACACCAACAACTACCGTCCTTGTATTTTCCATACTATTTTATTCCTTCTTTTGTTGTGATGGCAACAATAGCTCCCTCATAAATCTCCTCTATAGCAATAGTAACAGGTTTTGTTGAATCCACCTGTACAAGTGGGCTTTGACCTTCTATTATTTGTCTTGCTCTTTTTGATGTTGCTACAACTAAAGAATACCTGTTGTCAACCTTTTCTAACAAATCTACTATTGATGGACTAATCATTGAATTATTCATTTATAATTTCCTCCTTTAAAAAATCTCCATTCATTCTATCGACTCTGCATCTTTCCGCAATGACAATGCTCTGAATTTTCTCACATGCGCTATCCACAGTATCATTCACAACTGCGTAATCGTATTTTGATACAAAACTTATTTCTTCATGAGCAGATGCAAATCTAGTCATTAATGACTCTGGTGTTTCACTGCCCCTATTTGTAATTCTGTTTCTTAATTCTTCCATAGATGGTGGAAGAATAAAAATAAATAAACCATTTGGATAAGCCATTTTCACCTTAAGAGCGCCTTGAATATCTATTTCAAGTATTACATCACGGCCGCTCTCGAGCACTTTTAGAACCTCAGATTTAGGTGTACCATAACAATTTCCGTAAACCTGCGCATACTCAAGAAAGTCTTTTGATGCTATCCTTTCTAGAAATTCTTCTCTAGATATAAAATAGTAATTTATACCTTCTATTTCAGCATTTCTTGGGCTTCTCGTAGTTGCTGAAACTGAAATCCAGAAATCATTTTTTTTAAGAAGCGCCTCGCATACAGTCCCTTTACCAGCACCGGAAGGTCCCGAAATTACAATCAGCTGTCCTTTGCTCCTCATTATTCCTCAACCTCGTCTAAATGTTCATCATCTTTAACAGATAATCTATGTGCAACAGTTTCAGGCTGAACAGCCGATAAGATAACATGATCACTATCAGTGATAATAACTGCTCTGGTTCTTCTTCCATATGTAGCATCAATTAGCATTCCTCTATCTCTTGCTTCTTGAATTATTCTTTTTATAGGCGCTGATTCAGGGCTGACTATAGCTACCAATCTATTTGCTGAAACAATGTTTCCAAACCCTATGTTTATCAACTTTATACTCATCGTTTGCCTCCAGTTTATTCTATGTTTTGTATTTGTTCTCTAATTTTCTCTATTTCACTTTTCATACTAATTACTGTGTTTAAAATTTCTAAATCATTTGCTTTTGATGCTATAGTGTTAGTTTCTCTATTCATTTCTTGAATAATAAAATCAAGCTTCCTACCAATGGGTTCGTCTAAAATTAGAGTCTCTCTCATTTGGTTTATATGACTATTTAATCTTACAATTTCTTCATCAATTCCTGCTTTATCAGCAAAAATTGCAATTTCCATAGCAACTCTATTTTCATCAAAATCAATTTCCTTATGCAAAACATCTAGCCTTTGAGTTAGCTTAGCTTTATACTCACAAACAACAAGAGGTGCCCGCAGTTTAACCTTATCAACTAATCCATTAATTAAATCGCACTTAATTATAACATCTTCAAGTAGCTTTCTGCCTTCTCTTTCTCTCATAAAAAGAAGGGCCCTAAGCGCCTTTGTTAATGCTAAATCAATCTGCTCAAATGTTTCTGAAACATCTTCTTCCTTTTGCTTAAGTGTTATTACTTCTGGTAATTTAGCTACTGCTGCAACAGATATATCATCACTTAGACCATACTTATCTTTTAAGATTCCAAGGCAATTTATATAACTTACTGCTAAATTTTCATTCAAATATGCTTCGACATCTTCCTTATCATAATTTCCTTGAGTTACAAAAACATCAAGCTTTCCCCTTTTTACTTTTTCACCAATTATTTTACGAATTTTATCCTCAAAAGATATTAATACTCTAGGCATTCTTATATTAGTTTCAAAATATCTATGATTAACACTTTTAATCTCAATTGTAAAACTTTTACCATCTTTTTCAGAGTTTCCTCTCCCAAACCCGGTCATACTCCTAATCATAACAAGACATCCTTCCATTGTTCATTGTGACCTCGTAATAAGTATACATAAAGTATTACCTTAATTTCAAGCTAAAATTATAAGTTTTTACTTTTATTACGATTTTCATAAAAAAAATATCATCAAGCTGTAATTTTATAGCTTTTAAAAACAGCTCATACTATTAATAAAATATTTCCTATATAACTTATATTATACCAATAATAATATTAATCACCACATTTTTTTAAAGATTTTAAAGCTTCTTCAATAATAAGCTTATCTTTTGTAAGCGCTATACGGAAGTAATCGTACCCAATTTTCCCAAAAACATTACCTGGTGTAATCACAATTCCATGATTAATCAGCAATTCTTCACAAAATTCATTTGTAGTATAGTTTTTAGGTGTTCTACACCATAAATAAAAAGTAGCCTCAGCATCAAAAAATTCTATGTTTTTTTCTAGTAAAACACTTTTAGCAACTTCACGTCTTTCGTCATATATTTTTCTTATATTATGAACATAATCACGTTCTAAATTAAGAGCAGCAACTGCAGCCTTTTGAATTGGTATGAATTGACCAGAGTCACAATTACTTTTTATTTTTAAAAGAGCATTTATTACTTTAGCATTACCTACAGCATACCCTATTCTATATCCTGTCATATTATAAGTTTTAGATAAAGTTCCAAATTCCACATTTTGCCTTAATACATCATATTGCATAAGGCTAATTGGTTCTTTATCTTCCTTAATTATCTCATTATATGCCGAATCATTGCATAAAACAATATTATTATCATAAGAAAAATTTATAATATTCTTATAGAAGTCTTTGCTTGCTACTGCTCCTGTCGGGTTATTAGGATAATTTATAAACATTAATTTGCATTTATTAACAATGGTTTCAGGAATAGTATCAAGCCTTGGCATATATCCATTGCTTTGTGTTAATGGTACAGCATATGGAACACAACCCCATAGCTTTGAACAAATACTATAAACTGGATATGCAGGTTCAGGCACTATTACACAATCTCCTATATCACATACAGCCGGAATTATATTGTTTATACCTTCCTTTGATCCTATAAGAATTATTACTTCATCTAAATTTAAACATACATCGTAAACGTCATTATAATATTTTATAACTGCTTTTTTGAGTTCATTTATTCCATCATAAGGCGGATAGTTATTATATTTCTCACATTTTAGGCCCTCTATTAGGGCATCTGTTATTTTTGAATTGACTGATAAATCCGGATCTCCTACACTAAGGTCAACAATCTTTTTCCCACAAGTTATAGCTTTATTTTTAATATCATCAATCTTTTTGAAATGATATTCAGATACATTAGACAGTCTATTATTTATTTTCATGGTATCATCCTTTATATAGTTTTTATTATACTATTCAGATAATACTAACTTTGTTACATTAACCTAATTTACAGTAAAAAAGAAGCTTAAATTTAAAATTGGTACTTATAAAATAGATATCTTAAAATATCTATTCTATAAATACCAATTTAATGACATTTCAGCCTTAAGGTAATATAATAAATCTAATTATAAATAAACCTGCTAAAACATAAACTATAGGACTTACTTCTTTATACCTGCCTGTTGCTACTTTTACTATTGGGTAGAAAATAATTCCTGCAGCTATTCCATTTGCTATACTATAGCTAAAAGGCATTATTGCTATTGTTAAGAATGCTGGGAGTGCTTCTGTAAAATCTTCAAAATCAATCTTTGTAATTGAACTCATCATAAGTACTCCAACTATTACAAGTGCTGGAGCAGTTGCCTCCGTTGGTACTATTCCTACAAGTCCACTAAAAAATAATGAAGCTAAAAATAAGACTCCCACTGTAGCTGATGTAAGACCTGTTCTTCCACCTTCTGCAACTCCTGCTGTGGATTCAACATAAGTTACTACTGTACTTGTTCCCATAATTGCTCCTGCAGTAGTTGCTAATGCATCTGACATTAATGCCTTATTCATATTTTTTACTCGTCCATTCTCATCGAGCATCTTAGCTTTTGTTGCTGTTCCTACGAGTGTTCCTATTGTGTCAAATAAATCCACTAAACTAAAGGTTATTACAACCATTACTACACTCATTATTGCTGAAAATACTCCCTTACCAGCACCTGATCCTAAAAGACCTGCAAAATCAAACTGCATGAATGTTGGTGCAAGAGATGGTGGTGCACTAAATATCTTAACACCTGCTAGTTTTGTAATTCCAAACGGAATCCCCACTATAGCAGTTATAACAATTCCAATTAGTATAGATCCTTTTATTTTTCTAGCCATGAATATTGCCGTAATAGCTATGCCTATTAAAGTCACTAATGCACTTGGAGATGTAAGCCTACCAAAGGCTACTAAAGTATCTTTATTACTTACAATTATTCCGCCACCTTTAAAACCTATAAGGGCTATAAATAATCCGATACCACCTGAAATAGCAAGTTTTAAATTTTGTGGCAAAGCATCTACTATTTTTTCTCGTATTGATGTAAGTGTTATTATTATAAATAAAATTCCTGATATAAAAACCGCAGCTAGAGCTTGTTGCCATGTGTATCCTAGGCCTAAACATACGCTATAAGTAAAGAATGCATTTAATCCCATTCCTGGTGCCTGTGCAAAAGGCAGGTTAGCATAAAAAGCCATTACGAAAGTACCTATTGCAGCTGTAAGACATGTAGCTGCAAAAACTGATGCTACAACTGGATCATTTAACGCAGTAAAAGCTCCTGCCCCTTCTCCCTTTATCCCTGGCAGATTCATTCCAGCAAATCTAAGAATATTAGGATTTACAATTATAATATATGCCATAGTTATAAATGTAGTTATACCCGCAAGTATTTCTGTTTTAACTGTTGTTTTGTTTTCTCTTAATTTAAAAAGCTTCTCAAATATAGAACTTTTTTCAATGTTTTCTGTTGATTTCATGTTTCTCCCCTATCCTGTATTTTATTTTTTATACAAACATAATATCAAAAATGGAAGTTTCCGTCAATACCATGGCGAATATTAAATTATATTTTCCTCATTAAATTCGGCTTTTATACCTTCCATTTTCGAACATGTGTTTTATTTCTTTTAAATCTGTTGTACTCGCAAGTGCTAGCATAAGTTTAATTCTAGCCTTTTGACCCGGAAGACTATCCCCAAAAATAACGCCTGCATTCCTGAGTTCTTTTCCACCACCTGGATATCCATAGGAATCTAATACTCTTCCTTTAAAACATCTAGACACCATAACAACCGCTACGCCCTTTTCAATAGCAGTTTTTACACCCTCTGCCATTTCCGGCGGAATATTCCCTCTTCCCATAGCTTCAATAACAATTCCTCTTGCGCCTTCCTTCACACAAAAATCAATTAGTTTTGAATTCATACCAGCACAAGCTTTTATTAAATCCACTCTAGTTTCTACCTTATCTGTTGTTATATGTTCTTTTTTCAAACTATCTCTATAGAATATGGCTTCATTGTTATCTATAATTCCTATGGGCCCAAACTCGGGACTCTGGAAAGTGTTTAGATGCATTGAATGTGCTTTAGTAACTTCACTAGCACAATTAAGTTCATCATTTAAGCACACTAATACTCCCCTATTACGCGCCTCCTGCGAAATAGCAGTACAAATAGCAGCAGATAAATTCGCAGGACCATCATACCCAAGTTCCGAACCATTTCTCATTGAACCTGTAACAATTACAGGCTTTGGATTATTGATAGTTAGATGTAACAAATATGCTGTTTCCTCAAGTGAATCTGTACCATGAGTCACCACAACCCCACATATATCCTCTCGAGTTAAGAATTTTTGTATGTATTTAGACAAATCCATCATTAGTTCTGGCGTCATGTGAGGGCCAGGCAGATTTGAAAAAGTATATGATTCTATTTCCGCATATTTTTCAATTCCTGTAACCATAGACATTATTTCTTCTCCACTTAGAGTTGGGACTGCCGCTTTTATTCTTGGATCCAGGGTCATAGAAATTGTGCCACCATTAAAAATAACCACAACTTTTTTCATTTAAATTACCTCCTAATCTTAATTTTAAAATAAAATAATCTGTTTTCACTCTCGTGTATTATGGAAACTCAAACATAAATTTACTTTCGATAATTTATGTTTTAATTTTAAGAAACAAATTCTATTCTACAATATACCTGCAAAAATTACATCTTTTATTTATAAAATTTCATAAATGACAATAAATGAAAATAAGGCATACAAATTATGAGCATGCCTTATTTTCATGATTCTATTTGTTTTTTAGATATTCGAATAAACTTTTCTCTATTTCATCCGCACCATTATCATCAAATGTTATATACTGCCTATGACCATCCAATGCCTTTACCTCAATTGTACCTATTTCTTGCCCAGTAATTTTATCAATATCTCTCTCAAATTTCATTATTTTATAACCTTCATTTATAAAATGCTCACCTTCGTTAACCATTAAATCACTCTCCTTTTACATCCACAGATATATACCTTAGATTTAAATTTAATTTTTTTTACTTTATTATTTTCTCTCTAGATTTATATATTATACGTAGTAATCTTAGCTAAAATTTATTTTTATATATCTACATGAAAACATTTTACTAAATTGTTTATTTCAGTTCATTAATTATCAACTTTTAAATATAAAGTATATTAAATTACTTTTAGATAAAATATATATAAGTGAGTAATTTATATTTTAATATTTTCCAATCTTGTTATATAATAAGGCAAATTGTGTTAAAATACAAAAGAATATAAAAGAAAGTTTAAACAGGGGGATTACAAGAAATGAAAAAACTATTAACAACTACCTTTATTCTATTGTTTTGTTTTTTATTAATATCTACTCATAATTCATATGCGTTTGAACCAACTAATAATCAAGTAGTTAGCGCAAATAAAGTCTGGAATATCCAGTTTAATAAAGAGCTTAAATTTGATGATACCTTAAAAAAATCTATAACTATAGTAGATAGTACAGGGAAATCATCGGATATATCAACGCAGCTTGGACTAGATAAGAAATCCATTTTAATTAATCCACCAGTAAAAGGATATACTCTTGGTGAATCGTATACTTTGAAAATGGATAAGGAGATTTATTCAACAGACAATACACAATTGCAAAATATTTTACAGATGACTTTTAAAATCAATAATAATATACTTGTAGAAAATAATGAAAATATTAAGTCAATCTTTAATGATAACTGCAATAATCTTAATACTAGTGGTTGGAGCAAAAGTGACGAAACTAACGACTCATTTATTGCAGATACTAGTTCAAGTGAAAAGTATAAAACACATATTCCATATGGCCAATATTTGTTTTATAATACCACTCAAAATTCAATATCCAAAATAAGTAAAGATGTAAAAATAGGCGCTGGTCCTTTCAATGTAGAATTTGATGCTAAAATAACAGATTTACAAACTCCAGCTACAAATGGAGGTTGGAGAGGTTTTGCGCTAGATATAATTGCTAACAATAAAAGATACCGTCTTAGTATTAATAACAAAGACTCCGACAACAAAGTAAATGTAAACTTATTAAATAAAAATTCAGGAACAAATCTTTTTCAAACATTTACTACATATTTACCTAAAGATGATGATATTCATAGATGGTCAATCAAAAATGATGGAAATAAAACTATATCAGTATTAATAGATGGAAAAACTATTGGTACCTTCTCTAATCCCGAACTAGATGCTGCTGGGCTTGCTGATAAGGTTATCCTCTATAGTGATATGACTGATGTACTTACTGGCACCAATAAAGTATATATTGATAATTTTGCAATAGTAAAATCGTTAGCACTAAGAAATTCTACTGTAATACCTGATGAAAAGAATCAAACTATAAATATTTCAACAGCTATGACTATTGCAGATGAAAATCTTATAAGCATTAAGCAATATAATATTAAATCTTACTTATACAAAGACGATAAGATAATAGCAGAATCTACAACTGTGCTGGATAAGAAAACAATTTTGTCGACTCTTAATAACATAACCCAATCGGGAGAAATGAAGCTTGTACAGCAACTTGTTACAGGTAGTCAGGTAATTGATGAAACAACAAGGACTATCAGTATGAATATTTCAACAGTTAATTTAGTTCCGGGTCAAACTATAACTTCCACCCCCGGGAGCATATATTTATATACTCAAATGGATAAGATGGCAGCAGCAGGCAAAAGTGATGCAGTGAGTTCCGGTTGGAAATTAGGATCCTACGTGGATTCTGAAACCACTAAGAGTGGTTCAATAATTGAAAATGGGAATAATGCCTTAACATTAAAAATGCCAGTAACACTAAATGGTTGGTTTAGAGTTTATGTAGGTTATGTTACTGGTACAGATAGTTTTAGGATAGGATCAACTGGAAGTACATCAATGACTCAGGTAAATGGTGAGGTTTCTCTTAAATCTGACAATTTATATGGAGATCAATGGATTAATGGAAAATCTACAATAATATCAAATTTTAATAATAACTCAATTGAAATCAATGCAGTTCCTTATAAAAACGCAAGGATTGCATATGTTAAACTAATAGGATTAACCGCTGATCAAGTTACTTTATATCAAAAGGAAAATATGAATAAGCAAACAGTTATGTATGATTTTGATGGATATTCTGATTTCTTTTCAGGAAAATACCCCACTGTTGAAACACTTAAGAATAAAACCATAGATAGACTTAATGAAAAAAATGTCGGGATAGTAAATTGGTGTTTAGGAACTACAGGTGCTTTAAGTTATAATAGTAAATATGCCGGAAATGCGTTTGAGGGAACTGAAGAATTCGATTCTGAGCTTAGAGATGGAGACCGTTTAGCAAAATCTCAAATATTAAATATATTAGCCTCCGGAAAGTCACCACTCGAAATTGTAGCTGATAGAGGCGCTGATAAGAAAATAAAAGTTAATGCTTCCCTTAGAATGGATGTATTCTATAATCCAACTATTTATGGTTTTTTAAATGGAAATATGTATAATGAATACAAAAAATTCGCTCAACCTGGGAATTTCCCTCTAAGTTATTACTACCCAGAAGTTAGAAATTATATAAAAAACATACTCATAGAAGCAGGTTCTTTTAATAATGTAAATGGTGTGACACTAGATTTTTGTAGGTATCCAACAGTTTTTGGAAGTGAAACTCCAAATGATCAAAAAGTACTAATTATGAATGAATTTTTACGAACCTTGCGAAAAGAACTGCCAAAAAATAAAACAATTACTATAAGAGTTCCCTGGAAAGATCCCATTCAGTATGGCTTTGATGTTAATACTTGGGTTAAGGAAGGTTTACTTGATACGTTAATACCTTCAAGCATTGGTAATGAAGATAAATCATTTGAAATTTCATCTTATGTAAACATTGTTAAAAATACAAATGTAAAATTATACATAGGTATTTCAGCAGATGTTAGTGGACATGATATAACAAAAGAAGAAGAACAATTAGTAAAGCAAGGATTATATATAAACAACAAGGAGTATTTAGATATTGAGCAATATTTATTACGGGCCTATGATGTATATGAAGCTGGTGCTGATGGAGTATTCTTATTCAACTCCACCTCTAACCTTTATCTTAATGGTAGTTCACCAGTTGAATCAACTTACTTAGGTGATAAAGTTCAAATTGAAAAATGGCATCAATTTGATTATGTATCAGGCTTCATGGTAAATAAAATTAATGTTTCAAAACCCTCTAATTAAAAATTAAGTGCATAACCAACTAAAACTAATACTTGACATTGTATAACTAAAATGATATGTTTAAGTTGTTGATAGATTTTATTCAATTTAATTTTATGTGATTGAATAAAATCAAATTCAAAATTTACTTTAAATGAAAAGGAATGATTATGAGTGACAGATGAATCCCTTAAATTAGATAATCAATTATGTTTTGCTCTATATGCTTGTTCCCGTGAAATAACAAAACTTTACAAGCCAGAATTGGATAAATTAGGTATAACCTACACCCAATATATTGCTCTACTAGTATTATGGGAAAAAGATAATATAACCGTAAAAGAAATTGGAATAAAACTGCATCTTGACTCTGGCACTTTAACACCTCTATTTAAAAAATTAGAGTGTATGAACTTAGTAAAAAGAACTAGAGATACTATAGATGAGCGAAATGTATATATTACCTTGACTCCCGCTGGTGATGAATTAAAAAAAATGGCTATTGGTATACCAAAAGAAATCTTTTGCTCTACAGGCCTTTCACTTGAGGGTGCAATTACTCTTAAAGAAAATGTTAATTCATTATTATCAAATTTAACCTCTAACAATAAATAAATGTAAAATTTAATGTAGTAAGTTTAATGTGTTTTTAAAATTAAACTTACTACATTATTTTTTTGTAATTATCAATATCTAATATAGCCCTAATTATCATTACGATTAATTCTTTTCTCAATACATGTTATAGCATCATGTATTTTTTCGAACACAATTCCATAAATGATCCATACCGGTGCATAATCTAATGTGATTATTCCGCATATTGATAATGTTTTATTTACATATTTCCATGGGCACTCCCCTAAAACTAACCTAAGCAATAGTCCGCTAACTAATTCTATTGCAAATATAAGGACCATATATATGCCTCCCCTAACTATAAGCGGAAGATGCCTGATCCTATTATGGACTGGTTCAAGAAACACAGCAAGACCATATATAGGAAACATCCAAATGCAAGTTGTGCCCCTAAGTAATATATCTCCATTAAGCATTGCGCCAAAAGCATTCCAAAAAACCTCTCCTAAAAGACCTAAAAATCCATATATAATAAATTTCTTCCACATAATGATATTGTGTGTGTTCCATTGTAAAATATACTAATAATTCTATATAAGTTTTTCTTTAAATATATTAGTCAAATTTAATTTCGCAACTTTCTTCTTAATCTCATCAATGTCTAAAATATAAAGTCCTCGTTCCTGCATTCTATTAAAATACTCAGCTCCCGCAAATGTATATCTGTTTCTTCTTCCTTCTTTGGATTTCATTTTTTCATTTGCATATGATATTAAGTCACCAATAGCAAGAGCATTTGGTAATATTAAAAGTGGCATTCCTAGATAATTTCGAACGGCATTATGTCCTGCCAAAGCACCTGTACACATGGCTTCTGTGTGACCTACAAATAGACCTGCCTTTTCTCCTGCGCAAAACAAATTATCGAGACCTACAACCCTCATGTTATTAGTTCTTGGAGCTACAGACAGATATCTTATGGAGTTCCCCTTCCCACCTGCAATTGGATCTATATATTTTGCTTTTTCAAGACCTTTGATTTTTCTAAGCTTATCCAGTGGGTAATATGACGTCATAAGCTTTGCATCACCTGTATCTAAGAGAATCATATTTTCTGCAAACTCTTTAAGTGCATATTGCTGACATACTTTCACTTTAAGTTTATCTAAATTCACATCTTCCTCTGGTACTTTTAAAACAACTACTCCTCTCTCATTAAGCTCCTTCATAACCTCATCACCTAAAGAAGACTTAGCTAGTTTACATGAACCACTGAATGCTCCATATACATCCTCTTCCCTTTCCCCTTTTAAATCTTCAATGCCTGCTCTATAACTTATGCTTACTCTAGGTCCAAATGCTGGACACCTTAACACACACATCGAACATCCATTTCCATACTTTAAGCAGTTCCCCATTGGGCCTGTTGAACCTGTAGTTTCTATAAATACATCTGCCACTACATAATTGCCGTTTGATAAATATATTCCTTTTATTTTATTTTCTTCTTTTTCAACATCTACTACCCTTGTTATCATGTTTAATTCTATATCCATATCTTTTAAACACTTAACCACGGCTGGTTCAATTTTATTTACATCATAAAACCAAGCATTTTTATGTGCAGGAAATTCAACATTTTTATGTCTACTATTCTCATCAGTTACATGTATCAAATCACCTGCCCCAAGCGCTATTAATTCTTCCGCCGCAGTATATCTCCCATTATTCCTCATTATACCACCTGCATTTCCAAGTCCTAAAAGCATATCAGTTTTCTCATATAATGTGACATCAGCTCCTGCTCTTTTTGCCGTGATTGCTGCCATGCAACCAGACCATCCACCGCCAATTACGATAACCTTCAAAATGTTCTCCTCCCTTCCAATACATATTTAGGTTCTGTCTGCATTTTGCAGAGTCTTCTTAATTTAAGATCGTTATTAGTTCTTGTACAACAACCGCACACTCCTTCTCCACAACACATCTTTGCATTATTACAGCAAGAATATTTAATGTTTTTATCTATATATTCAATACTCTTCATCAGTTCATAATTTAGGATATCTACGGCGTCACAATGAACTAAGCTAATATCATTATTAATAGTTAGTTCTTTTAATAAATCATTAAATTTCTCTGTCATAAGGCCATTTGCGGCTATTGTATTACATTCTATAACCTTTGATGCATATTTCTTTATATACTCACATGCAAAACTATTCTTATATGGCGAATTATCAATCACAACTATAATTTCATTGTTATTTGCATATAAATGTTTAAGTACCGGTATCATAGGTGCCTGACCTATACCTCTTGCTACAATTAAGCACTTACTGTTTTTAATTTCATTTATGTTTTTTAATCCTAAAGTACCATTCCAAAACGGTCCTTTTATGAGTAGTTCATCTCCTACCTTTAACGTGTCTAATGCTTTAGTTTTAGCTCCCTTTAATTCTATCGCAATACTGATTGTATTATTTGTCGTGTCAGTATCCATTATCGATATTGGTGTATCAAATCTAGCCTCTGCACTTGGTCTTCGAGCGAAAATATAACTTCCAACACGTACCAATTCACTTACCAATTTATCACTTGCACAAACAGTAAGTACAATAACATTGTCTTCAAATATATTTTTCTCTAATATTTTGCAATTATAATTTTTTCTGCTTTCTTTGGCTTTATAACCATTCGTTGCATACTCTTGATAAATACATACCCCATTAAAGTTGCAGCAGTCACAAAAATCCTTCCCTGCTAGCTGTGAACATAATATACAATCTCCTGTTTCAGCAAGATGACACGGACAAAATTCACTTCCTACATCAATACAGTCGTAGGGCTCATAACTCATAATATTACCTCCTTAAGCACTATTATATTAAACTATGTAAAATTGTGAATAAATGTGCATATTAAATATATCTAACTATTTACATTTTTGTAACACTGATCTTAAAAATACATACTATAATATATTAAGATCAAAAAAGCTAATAATTTACTATTTTTAAAGAGGAATATATATATGAGAATAGAATAAAGTATGGAGTGCTATTTTAAGGTAATAAAGAATAATATTTGATAATGAAAAGTAAACAATCCGAATATATTGAACAAATTCTGTTAATAAATGATATACTATAATAATAATATTCAATACATCATAAAATATGGAGATGATTTAAATGAAGTTATGTGAAATATGCAAAAAAAATATAGCAATGATATTAACCTCAAAAATTGAAAACGGCAAAACTGAAACTATAGGATTATGTATAGAATGTGCTAAAAAGAAGGGCATTCCGGTAATGGATCAATTAATGGAGCAAGCTGGATTATCCTCAGAGGATATTGAAAGCTTAAATGAACAAATGGGTACCATGTTTAACGATATGAATTTAGAAGATGTAAATAGTGATGATTTAAATACATCAGATAAGAATATTAAAAATGGCGAAGAAAAAAATATTATTAGCAACATTTTCAATGGATTATTCTCATCTGTAGATAAAGGTAATGATTTTATAGACGGTGATGTTGAACCTTCTCCAAAAATCAAAAGTGCATCAGATGATAAATCAAAAAAGAACTGGTTTAAGAAGAAACGAAAACATTTAGATACATATGGGATAAACTTAACAGACAAAGCAAAACAAAATGGTGTAGACAAAGTAATTGGAAGATATAAAGAAATTGATCGTGTAGTTCAAATATTAAATAGACGAGGTAAAAATAATCCTATCTTAATCGGCGAAGCCGGTGTAGGTAAAACAGCAATTGCTGAGGGTCTTGCCGTAAGAATCATAGAAAAACAAGTTCCAGAAAAATTATTTAATGCTGAAGTTTATTTACTTGACCTAACAGCTGTAGTTGCAGGAACACAATTTAGAGGACAATTTGAAAGTCGTATGAAATCAATTATTGAAGAGGCTAAGGAAAATGGAAATATAATATTAGTTATTGACGAAGTACACAATATTATGGGTGCAGGTGAAGTTCAGGGTGGAGCAATGAATGCAGCTAATATTTTAAAACCTGCTTTAGCAAAAGGTGAAATACAAGTTATTGGTGTAACAACTCTTGAAGAATATAGAAAGTATATAGAAAAAGATGCAGCACTAGAGCGTAGATTTCAGCCAGTTCTAGTTGAAGAACCTAGTGTGACTGAAACAATAGAGATTTTAAAAGGCATACGAGGCTACTATGAAGATTATCATAAAGTCAAAATATCAGATGAAGTAATTGAAGAAGTTGTAACTTTATCTGAGAGATATATAACAGATAGATTTTTGCCAGACAAAGCAATTGATGTAATTGATGAGGCTGGTTCTAGAGCAAATCTAAAAAACAAAGGACTCATTGAGCTCTTAGGACTTAAAGAGGAGTCAATCAGGATTCAAACAGAGAAAGATGAAGCAGAGGCTAATGGAAATTTTGAAAAAGCTGCTGAATATAGGACAAAGTTATGCAAAGTAAAAGAAGATATTAGTGAAACTCAAAAAACATGTGGTGAGGTTCAAATTACTATAGAGGATATTGCTTTCGTTATTGAATCATGGACTAAAATTCCGATTCAAAAAATTACAGAAAAAGAAGCGAAAAAACTATTAAATCTAGAAAGCAGACTTCACAAAAGGGTTATAGGTCAAAATGAAGCTATTAAGAGTTTGTCTAGAGCAATAAGACGAAATCGTTCAGGATTTAGAAAAAAGAAAAAGCCATCCTCTTTTATTTTCGTTGGACCAACTGGTGTTGGAAAAACAGAGCTTGTTAAAACACTTTCCTGTGAGCTTTTTGGAAGTGAGGACGCACTAATAAGAATTGATATGTCTGAATATATGGAAAAACATACAGTGTCAAAACTAATTGGTGCCCCACCAGGTTATGTAGGATATGATCAAGGTGGACAATTAACTGAAAAAGTAAGAAGAAAACCATATTCAGTAATTCTACTAGATGAAATAGAGAAAGCTCATCCAGATGTATTTAATATGTTACTTCAAATTCTTGATGATGGAATACTAACAGATAGTCAAGGCAGAACTGTTTTCTTTGAAAACACCGTAATAATAATGACATCAAACGCAGGAACTGAGTTTAAATCAAGCAACATTGGCTTTGTTAACGGTGATTACGGTATATTAGAGGCACGTGTAAAGGATGCATTAAAACAAACATTTAAACCTGAATTTTTAAATAGAGTAGATGAAATCATTGTATTTACACCTCTTGAAAAGAAAGAGCTTAGAGAAATAGTAGATTTAATGATTACGGAGGTAATTGAAGAGGTAGGCGAAAAGAATATTACAATGAATGTTTCAAAATCAGTAGCTGACTTTATATTAGAAAAAGGGTACGATGATAAATATGGAGCAAGACCACTAAGACGAACTATTCAAAAATATATTGAAGATGAGATTGCAGAGCATTATCTCCAAAATGAATTTAGTGAAGGATCAAATATATCTGTAGAATTACAAGATGATAAAATAGTTATAGTATAAAAGTCAAAAGCTACTGAATAATTTTCAGTAGCTTTTAACTTTATTATTGTTCTATCTCTTGTTTATCCAAATCATATATTTTTGACAGATTATAAAGCTTATACTGTTGTTCTAGATAAATAACCAATTTATAAATTCCACTGCATAAGAACATTGCGAAAAATATATCCATTATCACGTGTTGTTTTACGAATTCAGTAGATATAATAATAAGAAATCCAATTATGTTAACTGGTATTTTAATTGACTTTCTAGCATTAGTAGCATTAATCCCTTTAACAGCTAGATATGCTGTAATGACATGAATGCTTGGGAAACAATTATATGGCTCATCCGAATTATAGGTAAATAAAATCATCTTTGACAATATATCATTACCGGTAACTATAGGCCTTATAACCGTAGTTTGAAAAAAGTAGTATGTAATAAATGCAACAACATAACATAAAAATAAAGTAATCATAATTTTATAATAAACCTTTCTGTTTTTAAAACACAAATAAACAAAACAAAAGGCTAAAAAAAACCATAAAGTCATGTAAGGTATTATAAAAATTTTTATAAGTGGCAGAGATCTATCCAAATCTGTAGTAAGATCATAAACGCCTCTATGAGTACTATTTAATGTCCAATAAAACAAATTAGAAAAAGGAACAGAACCTATAAGCACTAATGGTAATAATTTTTTTAAAAGATTTTTCAAACAATCAGTCCTTTCTTCAAAGACTATTTTAACGGAAAATTACAATTCTTTCAATGATTTTTTTGAAATAAAATTATAAACATTATGTAATCACTATAAAAACTAACCAACTTCAAATTTGTTGCAACTTTTAGTTAAAAAGTGTAATTTGTAAATGTCACTAAAAAGGCATATAAGCCCTTTAAGAAGGTGCAATTATTTGTTCTACAAGATATACTTATCGAGGTTTATTCTCTCTTATACTGGCTCTAAGAGTTGTAGATAATCTATGTTAAATACATATACATGCGTATTTAAAAAACAAAACAAAAAAAAGAGTCGATTGTGGCTCTTTTTTATTGTAAAATAAAATTTTTAATTTTATTGAATCTAAATCTAAAACTAGTTTTATTGTAAGCATTGCTCTTAGACACTAAACTTTCCGTTAATAGAAGTTTATTGTTTGCATATACATCTACCCTTCCAATTTTTTCACCTTGATGTATAGGTGCGTAAATCTCATATAATGGTTTTTTGACTTTAATTTCAATCTTTTGATCATTTTTAACTGGAATTACAATATCTCTTTTACTTACTATTTCTACATTATTTTTTCCATTCTTCAAAATAATTTTTCCTAGAATATCACCCTTGCTTACAACCTTTTTATATTTATAATTTTTTTCAATATAGTTATTTATTTTTTCAGTTTCTTTCCACCTCGGGGTACAATTCAATGTGATTATAATAATATCTCTATTTTCAATTTTGACAGAAGTCACTAGACATTTACCTGCTTTACCTGTGAATCCTGTTTTTACACCTGTTGAATTTGGTAAAATAGACAAAATTTTATTGATATTATGATAACTTCTAGTAAAATTATAGTCCTTTGCAATAATATCTTTTGAGCCTACTATATCATTAAAAGTTTTAACCTCTTTTGCCTTGGCAGTTATTAAAGCTAAATCATATGCAGTTGAATAATGATTACTACTATCTAACCCATGAGGAGATTCAAAATTACTATTTAATAATCCAATTTCTAAGGCATACTCATTCATAAGTTTTAAAAACTCATCAACGCTCCCACTTACCCCTTCAGCAATTGCAATTGCTGCATCATTTCCAGATCTCATTAAAAGACCATATAATAATTCTTTTAAAGTTATCTCCTCTCCTTCTTTTAACCCTATTTCGGAACCGCGTATAGTTGCTGCCTTTTTTGATATAATTATTTTCTTGTTTAAATCTCCACATTTAATTGCAACAAGTGCAGTTATTATCTTTGTAGTGCTTGCAATTTCAATTGGAGTATATGCATTTTTTTCATATAAAACAACTTTTGAATCGCAATCTAACGCTATAGCACTAATTGCATTAACATATAAATCCTCAGCATGGACTGTTTGAACTAATGTAGAAAATAATAAAACTAAGCTTAAAGATAATGATAAATACATTTTAGATTTTTTTGTCATGATTTCACCTCTTTTAATTTTCATAACTTTTAAAGTATCTCTTTCTCTTAAAAAATATTATGTCCTTTATTGATTTTTTTATTGATTTCTGAGCATAATACCAATTATTAGATATATTGGAGGTTGTGATGTTTAAATTTATATTAGTGTTTCTTTTTGTGTTAACAATTATATTATTTCCAATCCATTTAAAAATAACTCTTAAATACACAAACAAAGTCTTGGAAATTTATATATATAAAAAGAAACTAGAGGTAAATAAGCCTTTAAAAAACAATTCAAAAGATCAATTAAAGTCTAAACCTACAAAAATGTTTTTTAAATCATTAAATTTGAGAGATATAAATTTAAGCGATATAAATTTAATTAGTCATAAATTTAAGAATTTAAAATTTAAGCCAACATTAGTTTTAAATACTAAACTAGAATATGGATTCGACGATGCTGCCTTGGTAGCTATCGTATTTGGTTTAATTCATTCAACCTACAGTCTTTTGTATTTAATATTAATAAATTTTGTTAAAGTTAAAAACATAGATCTTAAAGTTACGCCTCAATTTAAAGAAAATAATCTAAATATGGAAATTTCGAGTATAATATACATCAATTTTGTAAAAATTATTTATATGGCATTTATAATATTACCTTGCCTTATAAATATAAAACATAACAAAACAAATTTTAAAAAATATAGAGGAGGAAATGTACATGGATAATCATCCAATTGAAAATTTAATGAGGAGCACCATGGAGAGTATAAAAGATATGATAGATGTTAACACCATTGTAGGCGACCCTGTAAAATCCTTAGATGGAACTACAATTATTCCTATATCAAGAGTATGTTTTGGTTTTGCATCTGGAGGTAGTGAGTTTAATAATATTAATACTACTGACTCAACTAATAAATATCCTTTCGGAGGTGGTTCTGGCGCTGGAGTCACTGTTAAACCAGTCGCATTTTTAGTTGTTAAGAATGATTCAATTAGGCTATTATCTGTAGATCAGCAAAATACATATGATAAAATTGTTGATACCGTACCACAAGTTATCGATATTATTAAAGGTATGTTTAAAGATAAATGCGCTAATGATACAGAACCTGAAAATAAAGAATCCAACAATAAACAAAAGTGCGATGAATAATTTTTATTGAATTTCTATAACAACTTATAAAGTTAAATTATTAACCCCAGCCTAATAAGGTTTTTTAATTTAAAAACTTTATTAGGCTGGGGTTACAACTATATGTATAATTAATATTTTAAATATTTACTTTACCTGATTAATATCAATATCTGGTTGCAAATTTTCTTTGTTAAACTCTTCTAAAGAAGGCATTTCATTTAGGTTAAGAAAATTAAAATGTTTAAGAAATTCATCTGTGGTTACATATATGATTGGTCTTCCCGGAACATTTTTTCGTCCACTTTCTTTAATTAATTTTTTTTCTGATAAGGTGTAAATTGCTCTATCACTCTTAACTCCTCTTATATCCTCAACCTCCACTCTCGTCATTGGCTGCTTATAAGCAATTATGGCTAACGTTTCAAGTGAAGCTTGAGATAAAGATTGCCTGACATTTATCTTTAATAACTTTTGGACATATTCACTATTACATGGTTTTGTAACAAGTTGATATTCATCATTAGTTTCTATAATTCTAATGCCTCTCTGCTCATGCTGATATTTTACTTTTAATTCATTTATTAACTTCATTGTAAATTCAATACTACACTCTAAAATATTTGCAATTTCTGTTAGTTTTAATGATTCTCCCGCAACAAATAGCAACGATTCAATAATAGAATAATATATGTTATTAGTAGAAATATTCTTACTTGCTAATTGTTTAATACTAAATTCATTCATATTAATTTACCCTTTCTAAATATATAGCTTTAAAATTGCTTTCTTGAAATACTCGTACACTCCTAATCTTAATTAACTCAAGTAATGCTAAGAACATAACAATAACTTCTATTTTAGATGAATAACCATAGATTAAGTTTGTAAAGTGGATTTTTCCAAACTGATTTAGTTTTTGTTTCAATTCCTCCATTTTATCTTCTATTTTATATTCATCTATCAATATTTCTTTATTTACAATAATATCTGTATTCATCTTATTTTTATATTTTTCCATTAGACTATTATATAAATTATGCAAATCAAAAATTGTAATATTCTTTAGAAAATCTACTTCTTTAGCATTCTGATTATCTTCCTCAATTATTTCAGGTTTTTTACTAATCATTATACCTGTCTCTTGCTCCATAACCTTCAAGTTTTCAGCTATAACTTTATATTTTCTATACTCCACCAGTTTGTCCATTAATTCCTTTTCCACATCATATTCATCCTCAGTACTAACGTCTTCTTTATTTTTTGGCAACAAATATTTTGATTTAATTTCAATTAAAGTTGCAGCTATAACAATAAATTCTGATGTCATTTCTAAATCCATTTCTCTCATACTCCTAAGATACTCCAAATATTGATTCGTAATTTCAACAATGTTAATATCATAAATATTCATCTTATTTTTCTTTATAAGATGCAACAATAAGTCAAACGGGCCTTCAAAATTAGTTACTTTTATACTTACTGGCATGTACACTCTCTCCTATATAAACAAATAATTATAAAGAAATATTTATTTTACTTTAATTTCTTTATATCAAGTTTAATTTAAGTATAATATTAAAACATATAAAATGATACATTTTATAAAAAATAACCCCTAAGCAAGTATTTGTTTGCTCAGAAGTTATTTTACTTATCTTTAAAATATATGGTAATTAAATTGCTTTATCAAATAATTCTGTAAAATTATTTATAATGTTATCCCATACCCTAGATTTTTTAATATCTCTATCACTATAGATATTAATTTTGCCACATAGTTTGTTATCAACATATATTTCACAAGATCCAATAGCTACATTCTTTTTATAATCTTTTACCCCTTGTTTTAGAACAAATTTTTTAGTTATTATATTCTTATTACCTCTCTCAAGCGTTACAAGAAAATCTTCTTGTGCTTTAGCGATTAGAAACTTGTCACCCTTTTTATTTAAAATTATTTTTTCTAAATTTTGATCCTTCACTATTACCTTTTTAGTCTCAAATTTAGAGAAACCATAATTCATTAACATACTTGCATCGCTATTTCTTATCTTAAAAGTTGGTGCACCCATAATTATTGCAAGCATTCTAACATTACTTTGTTTTGCAGTAGCTGATATACAATATTTCGCTTCATTTGTAAATCCAGTCTTAAGTCCATCACATCCATTAAAAAATCTAACAAGCTTATTATGGTTTACAAGACCTATAGGTGCTTTCCTCCCCTCAGAAATAGTTTCCATGTATGTTGATGAATATTTTAATATTTTAGGATGTTTTAATAATTCTCTAGACATAATTGAAATATCATATGCCGTTGTAATATGTCCATCTGCACTTAAACCAGTGCAGTTTTTAAAACTAGTATCTTTCATGTCCAAACTTTTAGCTTTTGCATTCATCATATTAACAAAAGCCCCTTCACTACCTGCTAAGTACTCTGCCATTGCAACTGCTGCATCATTCCCTGATGCAATAGCAATTCCTTTTAAAATTTCTTCTACTGTTCTAACTTCACCAGTATCAAGTATCATACTACTTCCACCCATTTTTTTTGAGTTTTCACTTACAGTTATCTTATCGGTTAATTTGATTTTACCAGAGTCTACTGCCTCCATAGCAAGTAACATAGTCATTATTTTAGTTACCGAAGCTGGAGCAAATTCTTCATGAGAATTTTTTTCATATATTATTTTACCACTAGTTGGTTCCATTAATAATGCTGACTTTGCCTGAACGACAATCCCTTTGTCATCTTTATTTTCTGCTTTAGCAGGCATGTTACAAAACTGCGTGGTAAAAATTAATGATAAAATTAAACATAATACATTTCTAAATCTTCTTTTCATATTTATCCTCCTCATAATCCTTTATGCTAAATGACAATTCTTAAAAGCCATCTGCACTACTTAAAATTCATAACATTATTTTTACCAAAACATATTGATATTATCACTATTTATCTATAATAATTAAAAAATTTATTTTATCCATAGAACAAAAATAAGAATTCGTCTTTGTTTATAAAGACGAATTCTTATTTTTCTCTGTTCACTTTATTATATGAAAACTAATTAATTTATTGAAGTTATTTTCTGAATCAATATCTATGCTCTAGGAAAAGTGTTCTTGTAGATCTCTGATATTTTATTTTTCTTAACTACTGTTGAATAAATTTGAGTTGTGGACATACTATTATGTCCAAGCAGCTCCTGAACTGCACTTATACCTGCACCATTTTGTAATAAGTGTACAGCAAATGAATTTCTTATTGTATAAGAATTTATTGTCTTTTTTATACCAGTGGTCTTAGCATATTCTTTAATAATTTTCCAAAAACCTTGCCTTGTCATTTTCTCACTTTTTGTATTTAAAAAAAGTAAATTTAAGTTATTTAAGTTTATTTTATATCTAATCTTTAAATATTCTGACATACAGCTAATCGCATGTCTACCTATTGGAATTATTCTTTCATTTTTTCTGCCATTATTACATGTTATGTATAACGAATCTAAATTAATATCATATACAGTTAAACTTAAAAGTTCTGAGACCTTCATGCCTGTTGCATACATTAATTCTAACATTGCTTTATCTCTACATCCTTTAATTGTTAATTGCTCTGGTTGATTTAATAATTCATCTATCTCCTCAATTGATAAAATCTGAGGTATATTCCGTTTGATTTTTGGGAGAGAAAAATAAGCTGTTGGATCATTTTGGGCAAGATTGCTTTTAATAAGATATTTATAGTAATTTCTAATAGAAACAATACTTCTTGCTATTGAACTATTCGCTTTGCCTTCTTTTTTTAGATACTCAGAATAAGCCATTATTGTTATGTTATCAACCGTTTCCTGGGTTTCATTTTTATTCTCTGTAAATTCAATGAATCGTTTTACATCTCTCGTGTAGGCGTCAATAGTATTTCTCGTCAACTTATTATTTTGTAATTTTTTTATATAAATTGTCAATAAATCATTCATAATTTCTCTCCTATATTATAGGGAATGTTAATATTTTACATGCATTAGACTCTAAAAAACAAATAAAATGTAAGAACATAATTATAAACTAATTTATAATTATTATCAACTAATTTGTAAACCATAACACTGTTTATATATCTATTTGGGTTATTAATTAATCTTGAAAGTGAATAATCTACAAACTGGGGGAGAAAAATACCCATTACTATTAAAATAATAAAACATTTAATTGATAACGTAACAAAATGGAATAAATACCTATCCTTCATTTGCTTAGACTTCCCAAATTATTAATAAGATTTTTAACAAAATAAGGTGCAATATATGATTCTATAATTATCCCTATAAACAAGAAACCCATTATTACAATAAATATTACGCTATAATATATTATTCTACTAGATATACTACTTGTCCATTGTTTATTGAACTTGTTTCTTAATAACATTATAGAAAATTCCATTGATATCACCGATGCAAAAATAATGCATGGAATATAAATTAAATTTTGAGGTAATACCCCTAGTATTGCAATACCAATACCACTCTTTCCTAGCCCACTAATCATAAAACTAAAAGTGAAACCAACTGTAAATCCTTTTAACAAATCAATAATCACAATAATTGGTAAACCCACAATAGTTAACCCTAAAAACCATAGAAAAATAATTACTGGTAAATTGTTTTTTATTGATTGAAAAAATATTAATTTATAACTAATCCCACTTGTGTTTGAAGGATCAATAAAATTAATTAAATAATTCACTAAATCCTTGTGTTCAAATTCACCCATATATTTCACACTATAAATCCCTAAAATTATACCTGTGAATACACACAAGATACTTATAATATATAACCAATAATTTTCTTGTATATGTTTATTTACATTGCTTATTAATGCGTTAGATGACATAATTTTTCCCCCTTTGTTAATCATTATATTTTTTATAGCTACTCATAATATGTTATTAAAATCCACTCACGTTATATTCATGCTAGGTTTCACCTTATTTAAGATAAAATTGAACATAAATAATTACAATATCTTAATTAATATTTATGATAACAAAGGAGTTTATATGCATATTTAGTTTAACATTACTAACCACATTACAATTTTATTTAATTCACCTCTTCTCTATAAATTTCACTATAAAAAAGAAAGTGCCTTTACAAATTACATATTTTGTGTTACAATATTTGTATAGAGGTGATTCAATATCAATATCAATACTAAAAAAATAGAAAAACTACCAAATAAAAAATTAACTACTAAACTTAATTCTAAGGAAGATTCAATTTCTAATGATAATTTAATTTACGACTCTTTTGAAGAATATCTTAATAACTATAATTCTAATTAACATTAAGGATGTAAGCTTTTGCTTACATCCTATTATTTTTCTTAATCTTCTCTTTTACATAAAATAAAAGAGCATCCATTAAAGACACTCTTAATCTATCAATTTAGCTAACTCTATTTTGTAATCTTAGCTTATCAGCAACCATCGCTATAAATTCGCTATTAGTTGGTTTACCTTTAGCATTATGAACGGTATAACCAAATATTTTGTTTATGGTTTCAACTTGTGATACCAACGGTTTCAAGGTTTTTTAAAATTATTTTTACATATAAAATATCATTTTAGAATGATAAGCTTTTTTTATTTATAGGTGCAACATCCAAGTATTTATAGGTCTATTATAAGTGAAATTCAAATTTATTACAAGTGATAAATATACACTTAAATTATCTAATATGTTAATTTTACATTCTATAAATTTGAATTAATATAATTGTATGATCTTACCTCTATCATTTAACATAGATAAATCTGTAGCTATGAATTCGATTGTGTGCTTTACAAAAAAAAGAAAAAAAGGATATACAGAATTTAATCACTCAGTTCTTAAAAAAAATTTCCATCAATGAATAATTATTTAAAATTTATTTTAGGCATAATAAAAACTCCTAAATAACTTAATATTTAAGAGCATCTATTAACTTCTTGAAAATTGATTTGTATATATAGTTTTATATTGGGATAAAAGTACTGCAACTTCATCCATCATTGACTCGTATAAATCAAAGTTGTATAGTATTGCACTATCTAAAGGTTTAAAATCACATATAGTTCCCATGTAACATTCTTCAAATAATTCTTCCTTAGCAATAGTATATACTTGATCTAATAATATAACTGAATCTTTTTCTAAAAAATCATACTTTGACATTAATAATGGAACATGATAAGGATATTTAACTTTTCCATTTTCCATATAATTTGCTAAATCTTGAACTGGTGATAATAACACTCTTTTAGAATTATAGTTTGTCCTCCCTATAATAATAAAAGGTCTGACTTTTAATGATGTTATATCAGCATTAGGTTTGCTTAAAGAAAACCAATGAATTGCCCCTTTTACTGAATGAGTACTTGGTGAAAATGATTCTGAATTAACGTGCTTTTCCATATTAATCTTCCTCTCTGTAGTTTCCTCTCATATCGTTATATATGTCATCTTCCTCTTTAGTAGACTGATAATTTTTATCATATTTTGCATACATAACTTTACGGTTTTCTTTATTAAAAATCATATCAATTAGAGATATATTAATGGTTGGATCTTGTCTATTATAATTTGCCAATTGAACTACCATATCAATCGCCCCTTTATCTTTTAGTTTAGATTTCTGTGTATTTAAGTTTATTCTTCCTTTCCACTTCTTTATCATCATATTTTACCACCTTTTGCCTTAATATTCAATATTTATTAAAAATATTTATTAAAATATAGGTATACTTTCTTTACTATATGCATATAATATTAATTAGCCTATTTATATTTTACCATATATTGTAAGAATATATTTATATTTTAATAACAAAATATATGACACTAAAAGTCATAAGTTTTCTTTATTTTCACTCTCATGTATTTATAAAAAGAAAAAAAGGACATCTAAGCAATTAAGCCTAAATGTCCTTTAATTTTATACTACTGTTACTGGAACTACTTTTTTAACATATTCTGTTCCTTCAGCATCAACATATTTAATTTGTGCCACTGTAGGAACTATTTCAACTGGATTTAATTCTTGAATAGCTATTGGTTTGTCTTTATTAAACTCTCCTGCTAAGGCTTTATTTAATTGTTCAATTCTTTCATCCGTTATTAATGGATATTTTGCTTTAAGCATATTAGAAAATAAAACTATTTTTGAATCAGCAAGTTCATTAAGCCTATGATTTTCCTCAAGAATATTCCAAATATCTATTGCATCCTTTTTAAGTAGATCATATTTTGCAATTCCTGTTTTTGATACAACTAGTGAAACTACTTTTGGCAATAAATCTAAAAGAAATTTCCCAACTACACCTAAAAAACTTATTCCTACGACTGGATATAAATAACTTAATACTGTTACTAACATATATACATCTCCTAATTTTTATTATTTTTTAATATAAGTACCCATTGCATCATATTTTGCTTGTGTTTTAATACCATAAAATCCATCCTCTATTAATTTATCACTGGTTTGCGTGATTAAATTAAACCACTTTTGAAATTGCAAACAGTAATTAACAGTTGAAAATGCTACTGGTTTAACTACTGGACTTACCGTAATAGTTCCACCAATAATATTTATAATTCCCTTTGCAATTGCGAGTCCTAAAGTTGTTTTATTATAAAGATTACAATCATTAGAGTTTGTACAAAAGAATGGCTCAACTAAAATACTGACTGCATTAGGTTGATATGTCATCCACAATCTTGGATTCTTAATACCTCTATCTGCAAACCCTAGCTTACATATTTCTTTTAATACTGAAGTAGCATATTTTGCTCCTGAAGTTGATGCATACTCAATTTCACAACCATGTGCTGAAGAGTCATCATAAGCATTTACATGAAAACATAAGTGTAGTTGACTTCCTGAATTATTACTATGTAGTGTTCTATATGCTAAACTTTCATTGACTGTCATGGGAGTATTTAGTGGAGTACAATTAATAAGAGTATGTCCATGACGTTGCAATTCAGCAATACACACTAGTGCATATTCTCTTATAATCTTTTCTTCATTCAAAAACCCTTCTGCTCCACGATCTTTTCCCGCAAAATGCCCTAAATCATATGAAATTATTGCCATTAATAATTACCTCTCTTTCCTATTATTTTTATACTAACCCAACTATAAGCAATGTAAAAACTGCTGTTCCTATAACTGTAATTCCTATCTTAACTACTTGCTCCCAATGTTTAGCAGGTTTATCTTCAATCACATCAAGTCTATTAGCTATTTTTTCTATAGATGCCTCTATTTTTGTAAGTAGTGAAAACAATTGCCCCATCTTTTCTTCGGCTTTAGCGTTATTGATTTTTACGTCTGTCATTTGCGATTCTAGTAAAGTAGTTCTCTGTTTTAATTCACTTATTTCTCTTTCCATAACTGTTTCACCATCCTTATTTTCCATATCGTCACTTCCCTTCTACTTTATTTTTTTGCATTAAAAAAGACACTATTTCTAGTGTCTATATTTATATATTACGTTATAGTGCTAACCAACCCTTATATTCCTAAGACGTAGGAACTTCTGTTGTTAAAAATTCTATCGGAGGTTGATTCTGTGGGTCTTCTGGTGTTTTTAATGCCATTGTGTCTGCATGTTCTACTGGTGTAATCCATGCTTTTGTTAGTGCCGCATCTATTAAATCAATATAAAACGTTTTTGCTGCATATAGCATAACTGGTGCTACATATTGTGGTCGTACCACTTCTATGTTATTTAAAGAATTCATACCTGTTGTATATACATTTTGCGAATAAGATTTTACCAAAAGTGTATTAACTGTGCCTGTTGCCATTTATATTACCTCGCTTTCAATTAGCGTTTCTAGTAATTTTTGATAATCAAGACTGTTATTATTTGCTACTTGTTCAGCATCATATATCTTCTGTTTAAGAATAATATTGTCTGCCTTTAATGTCTCAAATTCCTCTACGGGTGCAGTTGATATAGGTTCAAAAGTCCCTACACTCCATTTTCCATTCTCATATTTTTTCCACATATAACTAGCATCAGCACTAGTTATTTCAATCATATCATCTTGAATAACCTCACCACTTAACTGACTAATTCCTGTGCATATTTTATTTTCATTTAAAGTCGCGTAAAATTTCATATATTTCCCTCCTAATTAAATTCTATTGCATACCATTGTATAGAATAATTCATTGAACCATAACCAGTAAATTTTAAATTTGTTGTTGACGTAAGTTGCATAGCTATTTGCATAATTTCAGATAAACCATATGTGGATGTAATGGTAAAACTAAGAAACAAATCCGTTTTTAACATGTTAACAGATGAAATAGCTATATTTGTTGAAGCAGTATTTAGCGTTAATAGCCCAGTTTGTAAGCTCTTAACATTATTATATTCAATAACTTCCCAGTCAATAGTAGCTGTAAAAGTAGCACCATTAGAATAACGGGTTATTTGTAAATTCGTGCTAGAAGTTAAAACACATTTAAACAATGTTACATTAGCTCTGGTGCTCGCTCCTGTAGCACAAACAAAAATTTTCGGTATCGACTTAGTTATATCTACTGGAGATATTGTAATATTAATTGTTAAATCAGTGCTTAGAACGGAGTATTCACCTCTTTGGATACCTTTTGTATTACTTTCTCCACCTCCACCTATACCATGTTGTAACAACCTATCAATCATTATTGCAACACCTCACTAGTAACCTTATCTAGTGTGTAAGTAATACTGTAAACCCTAGTAACACTCACCGTAGTTCCGTCAGTTAAATATTCTGTTTCGGTTCTAGTTGTGTATTTTGGAGTTGTACCACCACTTAAAATAGATTTTAATATTAACGTTCCATTTTTTCTTTTGTATTGTATCGTTGTAAATATTCCATTTGCATCAACATTTGTTTTATAGGTTGAATACGTCGAATTATCAGCCATAGCATTGTTAATCGTATTTATTGAATGTACATTATCAGCCTCAAATTGTTCTATTTTTGTATCTAAAATTGTAATGTCTTTTTTGGTTGCAAGTATTACTGTAGGATCAATTTTCAATTCAACACTAGTTGCATTTGTTACTTCTAATGTCATTTTTATGTATAACTCTTTAGTTGAGCCGTCACTTGCAACAGGCTTATATGTCTCAGGATATTTTCCAATTGCAATTAAGTTATTTGCATCATCATATATTCCTGCTTCTCGAATCATAAATCCACCTACTGAACTTGGAATTGCAGAAGATATTACTATCCAATTAGGATTAGTTGGATCTGTTTCAATACTTGTTATGCTACATTCGTATACCTTATGTATAATATCTGTTTGAGTTTCCACTGGATTATAATAAGTTCCATTACTATCTCCCACCTTTAAAGTAGTAAGATTAATTTTTGTTCCTGTTGGTAGACTATTAGCTATTTTAGCCTTACCTACATTTGTTAATATAGTATAAAATTGTTCTGCCATTATTATATTGCCCCCTTCGGACTTATTGTTATTATTTCAGCACCTTGACTTTGACCTAATGCTATATTAATTTTTCCATTTGTTTCTATCTCTCTAGTTTGATAAGGATATACCATTATTTCTTCACCACATAATAAAAACGTCCTAATAGTCAAACTATCGCACGTTTTTGATGTCATTTTATAATTAGCTTTTAAATGAGCAGGTTTCATTTCTTCAACACTCGAATACAAATCTGATAATATGTATGGAAATCCACTGCTACTTACTAAATCTAATAAGAATGAATAATCAGGATTATTTTCTATTACATTAACTGTATCCACATAACTTTGTGCAATACTTTTAATTGCACTTATTGTACTTACACCTCTACCTCTTATTTTTGCTAATACTTTATTTCTTCTTTGAGTTAAAGTTAAATTTGTGTTTGATAGTATCCCAAATTCTGCTTCCCATCTTTCAATCATTGTATCTGTGGTATCAGTAAAAAACTGATTTAATGTACTTTCAATTTTTGCTTTAAATATAGTTAGTTCTTTTGCATTAGTAGTATTTAAATTACTAATAACCTTTGAGTTCACATAATATTTAGGCATATAACCTAGTAGAGTTTTACTATCCATTTGTAAGCACTCCTAAGACTGCTATTTCTTCATCAGCAATTTCAACGTTTATTACTCCATTATTTATTAATAAATTGTTATAATCTAGGACACCATTTACATTAAAGAGAAGATTTCCTATTTTTGCATAGCTAACATATGTTGTTAAGAAAGCTATGTTTTTAAAATATTGAGTTAAGCTATCTTTAATAGCCATTGTTACTGTTTCTATTGTGTATTTATTTGTGTCTATAGATAATTTTACAGATATATTTATATCTTTTTCTATACCCGATAGTACAGTTATCGTTGCTCCAATAGGTCTCACATCTTCTATGTATTTAGAAACTAAAGTAATTAATTCTGTATCTGCCTCTCTCTTATTGCTATCTATTATTGCAACCTTTACTGTTCCATTTCCATTCCAAAGAGGAGTGACCTTTGCATCACCTACACCAACTACAGACATTGCCCATAGTTTATATTGGGCTGAATTGCCACTAGTTGATGGACTTCTAACCTTTTCCCAATATCTTTCTCTTAATTGTTCATCTGTTTCTTCTTCATATCCACTCGTTAAGGCTTCTGTATTAGTTACACTTATTAACCCTGCTAATGTTACTGGAAAATATTTAATTGCTCCTATGGCTACATTCCCAACTGTTCCCACCATTTCGCATTTAACATTAACATTTGCAATTCCAGTTGCACCTATTGTTTTACTTTCTATAAATGTGAAGTTAACTGTGTCACTTGCAACTTTATCACCTATATTAATTACTGTTCCTACTGCCCCGACAACTGTAACTGGATTACCTGAATAAGTTGCTAATTTTCTAGTAATTCCATATGCTCCTACTATTTTGTTTAAATATATTCCAGTGCTTGTATCTGCAAATCCTAAATCTAATATTGAATTTTGGTCTGCATAAGCTGTTTCTAACTCAATACTTAATGGTTTTTCAACATCATATACAAAACTACCTTCAGTTTTATCATAAGTATCATCAATATTAGATAATAACCTTGCTTGTATTACTTTACTTGTATCGTTCATTTATAACCTCACCTCACTTTCCAATACTCCATAAACACTATTTACAGTAAAATTTACTACTAAAACATTTGTTTCCCTAGTTAATACAAAATTACTAACAGTTAATATTTCTGCATTTTTCAATAAGTTTTCTGTTAATTCTCTTTGTACTTCTGCTTGAATAAAAAAATATGGATTATTACTATTTATTAAATCTAATAGTGATATTCCATATTCATCTGCTACACCTGTTTCATATATTTTGAATTTATTTTTTTCTGTTCTTACTAATTTCTCAATCCACATTTTTAATGCTTTAATACCAGTTAATAACTCAATGTTACCATCTTTAATTACAAATTCACCTACATCAAAGTCAAAGTTAAATACAGCACCATTTGAAACTATGGTAGTTGTATCTATTGCTGCAGTACCGTAACTAGTTAATGTTACTTCTTCCTCTATATTTAGTTCAGGTATTATGCTATCAGCCATTAAATCACCACCTTATCTGTTATAAAAAACTTTTGACCTCTAATATCTGATATTGCTAATACTGTATCATTTATTTTTAAACTATTATTAAAGGTTACTGTTGTATCTACCCCATTAATTACTACTGTACCGGTGAGATTTTCTACTAAATTACTACACAGGTAGCAATTAGAATCATCGAGTATCACCGAGCCCCCACTTATACTGATTTTAAGAGGTCTAATAGACAATACGGTTCCTTTACTATTGCCAATTCTCGATATATTTGTTTTACTATTAATTTTCTTTGCAAATTCTGTTGTATAATCCATTTAACCCCCCTACCACTCTAGTACAATGCTTGCTCTATATTGTCCGTTAGACAATGTATTAGTGCATGATTTTATGTTATACCACCCATTCAAACCCATAGATTTGATGCTCAAACCTATACTTCTATTTGCTCTTATTTCTTCGCCACCACTAATAACCACAATATTTAATGTGGTATCATAGAATATTTTATTATTTAATTTTAAGTAGTTAGTAGCTATAGTTTTAGCATGTGCTACATCACTAGCAATATCTAATGTTAATACTTCTTGTAATCCACCATAGATTTTAACATTTATTGGATCAATTACGGTAGCTAGTATTTTAGTATTTGTATCATCATTTCCAGTAGCTACCACTTTGTCTTTCATGTTTTCTATGCTACTATTAACAATTAAATCCTTTGATAATATAAACTTTGGAAATATTTGATATTGCTTTTGAACTCTAATATAAAGAATATCCGAAATCATTTCCTTGATATATTTTGTACCTTTTTCTAATGTTACATTTTCTAAAATATCATCAATTATCGCAGAAAGTGTCATATCTTTATAAATCTTACTTACTACTGTATTAATAGTTGCACAATTACACCTTACACCAAACTTTGCACATAATTGTTCGATAGCTACGCTTGCAGTTACTTTATTAAATTGAATTATAGTTTCACTTTTATTTAAATAAAACGCATAATCATAACAAATATATTTATATGTAAGTTTATCTTTAGCCTTTTTTACTATGACACCAGTAAATGCTATTTTATTATCTATTTTAAGTATTATGTGAGTACCCTCAACTAAGTCAAACAATGAATCAAAATTTAATTCTATGCTTAATGTATCACTGTTGCTCGACCAACTTACATTATTGCTTTTTAGCAATACATCTGTCCATCCACCATTTTCGTCTAAAGCCATTAAAGTATAAATCATTTTAAAGCCCTATATTCTTTAAAACTTGCGTTAAAATCAACGTCCATTTCATGATTAAACCCCCAAGTAAGCTTTTCTACAGATACTAATATATTTATATAATCTGCATTGTCATTACCTTTAAAAATTAATCTTATAGGAAATTTATCAGTCTTTGCACTATCCATAAGATTAATTATATTAGGAGTATTCATATAATCACATTTACAAAATACATATTGTTGCATTGCCAACATAAATCCCATGTCAAAACTAATTAATCCTGTTCCATTTAGTAGATTAAAAACTCCATTATTGAAAGTTTGAAATTCTTCATTCAATGAATTTGATTCTAAATCGGGAAACTTATCAGGTAAAGTTGGAAACTGATATACTTGATCCCTATTTTCTGTACATACATAAATATCTGCCATATAGCCACATCCTTTCAATTAAAATAAGAGTGACTATAATAGCCACTCTACATGTTTTCTAACTGTGTTAAAATTTTTTGACTTACTTTTTCACTACATAACTGGAAGAAGCTTTCTTCACCAACTACATTACTAAAGTAATTGTTGATTATAAAAGGTTGACCACTGTTTGCACCTAGTATTTTTTTAGTATTACTTGCTGTATCAACCGTTTCTCCACCTTTAAAATTAACAATTTCGGCTCCCTTTTCTCCAACTAGATGAGCACCTTTTGTTGCATATATTGTTCCCCCTGCATACGGTCTCCCTGTTAAGGGATTTATGCCTAATGTATTGCCAGTATAAGCATTAAGATTACCAGTAGCTTTTACCGACGCATTTTTCTCTTCCGTGCTTACATATTTAGTTGTTACCGTAGAAGTTTTGTCTTTTACATCTGTACCATTCCACTTAGTTAGCCAATTCCATGCTTTACTTATAGCACTCGTTATCTTATCAAAATTATCATAAATAACTACGAGAATCGCTGTGAATGGATTCATCATTAATATAAATTTTGCTACTGGATTATCCATTAACTTTTTCCAAGTTGTCGAGATCCAAGTAGAAATTGATTTCCAATGCGTAATGATTCCATATATTGCGAGACCTAGCAAAACTACTAAACCAATTACTTTAACTATAGGATTTAACCCCATTACTGTATTAAATATTCCCATTGCTACGCTTCCTGCACCAGTTGCCAGCGTTTGTATTCCTTGTGCTACATAAAGTGCTATTATGGCTACAGTTAATGCTCCATCTTTTACAATAGCTATTGCTGATAATGCATTATTTACAGCTAATCTACCATTAAGTATCAAAGCTATTCCACTCTGTATTACCCATACTGTAGTAACCCCTGCTATTGCAAGTTTAACTGCTCCCATATTATCTCTTATCCACGTTAATGCTGTTATTATAAAATTTATTCCACCTTTAGCTAAATCACTAGCTTTAGTCTTTGCATCCCCTGCACTCTTACCGAAATCAGGTAATAATTCTTGTGCGATTTGTCCAACTAATGTAGTAAATGTTTTAAACTTAGGCACAACAAAATCAATCATTCCTACTAAAACTTCTTTAATTTTGGGAACATATTTATTTACGGTTGTTGCAAATTTAGTTAAGTATGGAATCAATATCATTCCGAGTGAACTTTCAACACCACTCATACTATTTTTGAGTATTGTCATTTGTCCTGCGAAAGTCTTTGCTTTTGCGGTTGCACTTCCACCAAACTCTTTAGACAATTCAGCCAAAATTATCTTTTGTGCTTCCATTGTTTTACCACTTTTTTGTAGAGTTGTAATTTGTTCCTTTTGTTGCTTAGTAAAAGTAACTCCACTTTTTGCAAGTCTCCCCATACCTTCTGCTGGATTATTCAAAGATTTTCCTAGTAACATAACGCTACTATTTAAATCCGTTCCCATTGCTGTAGACATATCTTGAGCTGCTTTTATTGTGCTAGGAAATGTTTTACTACTTATTCCTGTAAATGTTAATAATAAACTTTCAGCTGCCATTGTTGTACCTTTACTAAATGTTGTTACTTTTGACTGTGCATCTGCTAACTTTAATAATGCACTCTGAGTCATTCCTGCTGAACCACCGGTTGACTTTAAAACTGCATCTAGTTGTGCAAGTTTTTGTTGTCCAGCTGAAGCCTTAGTTACCATATCTTTTAATCCTAATCCTAATCCAACAACTGCTCCTGCCTTTAATGCTATAGATGCTAATTTAGAAAATCCACCACCTACAGTAGCTAAAGATTTGTTCATACCACTAGTTTCCTTTTGAGCTATTTGCATTTGTTTTATGTAATTTCCACCTAGGTTGAATACAGCATTTAATTGATAAGCCATTTTTTATTCACCCCCTTGGGTTTTTGCATCATCTTTAATTTTTATTTCAGCAAAAGCACCTAATATAGTTTTGTCTCCTGCTTTTAAACTATAAAATTCAGATGGTAACATATCTTTTTCATGCCATAAATAATACATGAGACTGACATCACTATCAGTCTCAACTAGTTTTTTATATCTTCTACTGTGTCCTCACTAAATCCACTTAAATCATTTATTAGATTATATAAAGTGACTAACTCGCCAGGTAATAGTAATTTTAATAACAATTCCTTTGGTGTTACTGCTCCATAATGTTTTAGTAAAGTAGCATCTTTTAAGTTAGGTTCTGCAACTCCTGCAAGTACCATAAATGTCTGCATTTCTCCTACGTTCAAGCCTTTAATAGCACCTTTACTATCCATATCAACGGCATTCTTTTGTATTTCACTATAAGTGTCTGAATCTAATGCTTGACATTTAAACTCAACTTTGCCCTTAACTAATTTTGATAATCTTTTTAACTCCATTGTTTGAGTTGGTTTTTTAATTTTCCCAGTATCTAATCCTAATAATAAATCTATAGTGTTCATATATTACCATCCTTTTTAAAAGGGCTTTACGCCCTTGTATTTTTATATATTTTGTGGTGCAATAGTATCTAAAAATTCCCAATTTGCAAATGTAAAAGGTACATCCTCTTCTCCATTTTTCTTATTTTCCCAGTCAGCAATAGTTAATTCGTCAAAAGAAACTTCATATATAGCTACTCTTTCTGCTCCCATTGAATCTGGATCAGCTAATTTAGAAACTATAGTACAAACTGTTTGTTTTCCTGCTTTCATATTAGCTGATATTTTTATAATCATTCTTGAACTTGCTTTATGTAATTTAAGACTTCCTTTTCCTTCTAATCCTATTACTTTATTATGTGTAAATAGGTCTCCACAAAATGAAACTGGAGCTTTATTTATGGTTACTTTAGCTTGAAGTGCGATACATTCTGAAACTTTGTCTCCATCAATCCACAATTCTCCCCACGTACCGTTGATTATATCTTTAGCATTCATTAATAATTGCCTCCCTTACATTGAAATATTTAACTGTATATTTTCCATTGCATCTATAATTTTTATAGTCCCACCGATAAACACGTTATCACCAGTGTTAGCTTCTTTGATTTGTTGCTCTGTTAAGACTGATACATCAACTCCATTACTTTTTAGATAAGCTGTTTGAGCCACAACATCTATACATATAATTGGATTCTTTTCGACAAGTTGGTCAGTTACTAAACCATCAAAATATCCTAATATAGCAGAGATTAGTAAAATTTTATTGTCATATGTATTTGGTACTTTACCAATATAAGTGTCATTTGCAGTAGTTTTAATATCACTGTTTATTTGATCCATAATATCAACAACTTTTATCTTCTTAAAACTATCGCCCTTAGTTAGTGTAGTTGTTTGAAGACTATTAACTCCTCTTGCAATTTTAACTTTTGAACCATCATTTATTAATAACAATTGACCTAATGCTATTTGGGCATTAAACTCATCTGTAGTTAAGTGAGGGCAATCCGTAACTTCTGTTAATACTGCATATGTAGCACTCATCTGTAACGGTGTTCCTGCTAATACTCCTGCTATTCTTCCACAATAATCTGTAGCTGTATAAGTTTCTGTACCAACTATAGTACTGTTTGTGGCATAGTTAATAACACCCTCATGATCTCCACTAACAATTGGTAATACGGCTTTACTCTTTATGTCTTTGTTATCCCTTAAATTCTTAATCCATGTTGCAACTAATAAAGCATCTGCTGAAGTTATACTTGGAATTGCTACATAATCAAATTTAGTTCCCTCTAAGTATTTTTCACCTTCTGTATAATTTGTTGATGCTACTGGTTGTACATAAATTATCAACTTTTTAGGAACTTGAACTCCACCCTTATAAGCTAAATTAATTTGTTCTAAATTATAAGTTGAAAAGTTTGTTGGTATATCTGTTGGATCTGTTAAGACAGTAGCCCCAAGGTGTACGGAATCTTTTAATATTAATGCTACAGTTCCTCTTTGTCCTCTTACTATGGCTGTTGTTCCTGCTGTTTTAAACGATATAAATATGTTTGGTAATCCTATATTTGCCATTCTTTCACTCTCCTATATTCGTATTTAATTTGTTCATTATTTCTACTATTTCAGTATTAATATTTTCATCAAGATAATTAATTTTAAATTGAGTATGAAGTATATTTTCTACTATGTTAAAATTCAATTCTAATATGGTAAAATGTCTATCAGCCACATCTAAAGTCTTACTAAATATAAGTTGTAGAGCATCAATCATATTATAATTATCAATTTTCTTAGATTCATCGGTCAGATAAACTATATCTATTAAAGTAGATTTGTCGTATACTTCAGCATTTTGTTTTGTATGTGTTAATGGAATAATATCTATACTTAAACAAGGCTTAGTCATTTTTTCTTCATTTGTTTCACCATAGATTGTAATTCCTACTGGTATTAACATCTTAGAAATACTATGTTTTATATCAACTATTGCAATCATAAGCCAACCTTCTTTGCTAACTTCTTATAAAAATCTTCTACTTTTTCTTCAAATTTAATCTTTTCAGTAGCTTTCTTTAGCATAAATTGACCTTGTATAAATCCACCATTTTCATTAGAGTGACCATTTTCTACTGCTTCTGCATATGGAACACCTATATCAGCACCAACAACTCCTACAATTGAGTTTCCTTCTTTTATAGGCTCGTCAAAAGTAAATGATCTTTTCAAATCACCCGACAATACTGGTGTATTTAATTGTGTATCTGCAATAACTTCTTTTTCAATCTTTAGCATAAATTCCTTTGAATCTGATTCATAGTTATTCACTATATTACCTAAATCTTTAATAAAACCCTCAAATCCACTACTACTCAATTAATAACACCACCAATTCCATCCACGTTAACCAAGATATAATTTTTTGTACTTTATAAGTTAATAAACCATATTTAATAACTGTATTAATTTTAATATCAGTCTCTAAATCTGTGTATATTCTATCCGTACATATAACATCAAAGCCGTAATCCTTTTTAGCTTGTGCAGAGGAATAAGGTTGTTTATCTACGTCAATATCTTTAATCCATGTTGGAGCTGCGCTTTCTACTGTTTCACCATATTCATCCACAGTTGATGTTCTACCATATATTCCCATAGTATAATTATAAATCATAATTATCGCATCCTTATATGTGGAAGAGGTAATAAAGCTTTAATACTATTAGAAAGGCCATCTTCATAACTTCCCGAAACAGAACCTTGTCCAAAACTCTTTAATCCTTCATTCCCTTTTTTATTGATACATTGAACTACGTATTTAATTACTGCACCCTCATACAATGTAGTAAAATCTATGGCCTCACTTCCATTTAAGTAATTTGTAATAGCATCTTGAGCCTCTCGTATGTAGATTGTTAATAAAGCATCTTTAGTTGTTGTATTTAATATTACTTGTAAATCTTCTAATACCATTTAATCCCCTCTCTTTCATAAAAATAAAGAAGGGAAATTAAATCCCTTCTCAAATATTAAGCAAATGTAGCTGTTAAACAAGCCATTGTATCAGGTTGAACTACTTTACAACCATAGACATAAAGTCCTTTTATAGCATCTGAGAAACCCTTTTCTGGTCTATATGCTTCGACTTCTGTCACTTGACCTGCGAATGATATTGCTTCGGTAGTACCTGCCATTATAGAATATTTACCTGCTGAAACTGGAACATTATTTGATTCTCTGATTTCAAAATTAGCTACAACACCACTAACTCCACTAACTAAAACGTCAGGGTGTAATGTAAATCTTGGGTCTTTTTGTAATAGTCCAACAAATTCAGGTGGTACTATTACAAATCTACCTGTTTTAGAAACATTCTTTTTATTAAGAGCAACACCTAAATCAACAAGAGTATCATAAGCGTTTGATATTGTGATAGCTATTGGTATAGCAGAAGTTCCTACTTTAATAGTAGCTTGTGAAATAAATGTAGCCAAATACTGGTCTAATACATCAGCTACAGCTACAGATGCTCTAGTCATTCCCTTGTCAATTAAAGAAACGTTTGATTGTGCTTTATCTACATCTTCAACTTTAAAATTGAAAGATTTTCTTTGGTCAATAGTAAGTAAAATTTGACTAGAAGTTAATTCTTCGGGATCTGCTAATACTCCTGTGAAATCTGAAACTGTTACATTACCCATTTGATTTATTTTAACTGTGTCACCAAATTGTGAAATTTCACCTTCATAATCTCTGTTAACTGCATTAGGGTAAACGAAAGCTTTATCTAAATTAGCAAGTAATCGAGCACTCCAAACTGTTGGTATAAAATTTTTAACTGACATATATATTACCGTCCTTTTTCTTTTTATGTGTATTTTAAAGAGTACCAACTCTAGTTTTTAATATTGTTATTTCTTCATTGATTTTTGTACTGCATCCCAATTTGCATTAATTTCAGCAGTAGTCATTTTACTTATTTGCTCCATAGTGTATGTAACATCTGTGCCTGTACCTGTAGGTGGTTTGTATCCACCTTTAAGTCTTTCAGTAACAACTGATTCTATATGTGAAGCAAATACACTTTCTAGTGATGCTAAATTCTTAGTTGTATCTTCTTCTGTAGCTCCTACAAAAAAATCAACTAATTCTATTGGCAATTTTTTTTCTTGAGCCATTTTTAAAGCTTTATTAGTTAAATCCTTTTTAACACCATCACTTTGCATTTTATCAAGTTGTGCTTGAAGCTTAGTTAATGCTGTGTCTTTTGGATCTGCTGTAGGATTTTCTTTTGTAAATCTTTCTTGATATAATTTATCTAAGTTATTTGTTTTCCAAGTCTCTAAACTTTTTGTTGTATGTTTATCATTCTCAGAATCCATAAAACTCTTATAAGTAGCATCAGTTGTTGTTAACCCTTTAAATTGTTCTAACGTAGGTTGTACCCTAAAAGTATCTAAATAAGTTTTAACCTCTGCCTTATCTTTATTTGTAGCCATATATGTTTCTATTTCTTGTAAATTTTCTATCATAATTATTACTCCTCTTTGCACTCCTAACCCTAAGACTAGCAACACATTTTATTTGTTTTATAAATGTTTCTTTCTGTTCTACCTGCATTTAAAAGAACCCGTTGGAATACAAAATAAAAACACCCTATTTCTAAGGTGCTTCAATGTTTAATCCATATTTTTATCTGATTTCCATTGCTCATAAGTCTTATAATCAATTACTTCTTTTGTGGTATTATCCATACGCTCTGTTGGACTCCAGTCTTTATATGGAATGTTAATCCAACAACACCTACAATTTGGGTGTAAAGGTTGCTCGGGCGCAGAAGTATCATCTATATCAAAAATTTGACCATCTAAAGTTGCATCTTCCTCTGCTGTCTTATCATCTAAAGTTGCACTCCACATATGTTGATTAATTCCTGTATTTACTGCTATATCTACCGAAGCCTGTCCTTGAATACGTGCATTTTCTGTATGTACTAATCTCTGAGAATCATAAGCTGTAGTATTAAATGTATTCTTAATATCACGGGCCAATTTATCTATGGTCGTATTCCCATTCATACAATCAACTAAACCTTTATGTAATTTATCTATCATATCGGCTTTATTAGTCCATATTCTATCACTGAACATTTCACCCTTAAATTTAGTATTAACAGCATTATCTACATACTCTTTTTTGATTATCTTGAAGTTTTGCTTCAATATGAAGCCATTCTTATGATAAGTTTCTTCATATATAGATGATAATATAGAAGTAACTTTTTCAACTTCACTATTTCCTAAATTCTTTCCCATAGTTTTAAGAGTTTTATCAATTCCTACACTAGCTTTTTCTTTAGCGGTCATTTTTAGTAATCCATCTATTGAGTATTTTATAAACATTGCACCTATAATAACTTCAATATCATCCAAAGACTTCTTTTGTTCGCTATATACTGATTTCATCTCTTCATCACTATAGTCATAACCCTCTTGTACTATTTGCTCGACTTGTTTCTGATAATTAGTATCAACTTTCTTCTTTTTAACCATTATTTAGCCTCCACCACATCTGGAACAGTAGAATTAACTGGTATAGTTGGATTTAATAAGTCATTACCTATTGAATTAGCTTTATCCTCTAAATCTTTTTGTTTCTCCTCAGCTTCAGGCGAATCTATAAAACTATAGAGACCATAACCAGTTTTACGTGATATATTAGGATTTTGACTAAGAATTTGAGAAGCTAATAGATTATCAGACGGAATATTAGCTGTAATCTTTATTAAAATATCTTTCCAAGAGAAATCTGATCCAACTTTAATCTTTAAATATTCAAAAATAAATTTTATCCTGACTTTTAAGCAATCAGTCATCGCTGTGATATCATCGCCAACCTTTTGATTCATTGCCATCATAGTCCCTTGCAATGCTAAACTTGAAGTATTGCTTGATAGTGGATTATTAAAGTTTAAATGTGATGCTTGTTGATATATATTATCTTGTAATATATTAATTGTAGACTCAAATGACACTTCTGTAGATTGAACCCATCTTACATCTCCCTCTCCACTTGTTGTTATAGTTGCATTTTCTTTCATAGTGTCCATCTGTTCAGGACTTGGATCACAGTTTTTAAAGTGTAAATATTTAGTTCTTAAATCGCTATTTAAATTTGTTTGATCACTTAAATTTGTACAATATGCATCTTCAAGTCCACTCAATTTAGAATATAAACTTTCGCTTATAGAACCTATTTTACAAATTCCTACTGGAATACTAGAAAATATATTACCATCTATATCTCCAATTTGTACGAATGTTCCATTTACCTTGTAATGTATAATAGAATCATCCGTATATACATCTGCAAATACATCAACTGTATTAAATTTCTTCTTAAAAAACCTTATAAATAATTGTATATTCCCAAAGTCATCTTGTAAGATATATGAATTTTGTGGAGTACATATTAATGAAGCGAAATCTCCATTAGAATTTATGTAATGTAAAGAATAGGCTTCTTGAAATATAAGAGCTTGTTTTAATAATTCTTTATTATATCCTTCGCTATAATTTCTTAGGGCTAATCTAATTGAATCCACCGCTGCTTTATTACCAGTATGGCTACTATATGTAACCTTATTTAAACAGCAATAATTAGCTTCTTCTTGTATGAACTTCATAATATAATTATTATCAGCAAATAAATTTGACCTAGATTTAATTTTCTTATAATTTCTTTTACTATCTGTATCGCCGTCATAATATCTGAGCATTTTATCATATATTATTTTTTTTGTATCATACTCAATTTTAATAGCCTTGAGTAATTCTGTAGATACTTCCATATTGTCACTCCTCTCTAAAAATTAACATTAAATACTTTTATCGTACCCATTGTATTAACTGGATTTACTGCATATCTAAGTGCATCAATTCCATGATTAAATTTATCAATAGGTACATTTATATATATTCCGTTCTTATCCTTTTTCCAAGTATAGTTACTAAATTCTTCAATCATATGTAAATTTCTACTATGTATAATAATATTGAATTGTTGTAGATATTGGATTCCATTTAATATAGAATCTCTACCTTTAGTTGCAGGAATTACTCGCTCAAGTCCGTTCTTTTTTAATTCTTCTATTGATTTAGGTTCTGCTGAATCACATACAATCTTTTCTTTTTGATATGCTAATTCAGTAACCTTTTTAGCTATCTCATCGTTTGTTAAACCCTTTTGTTGAAACTCATCGAATATCCATAGCTTCTTATCTACTCTATCTATAAGAGCACATACAAAGGCTGTAGGATCATTCGTATAACCAAAATCTAAACCAAATACTGCCTCTATATTATTTTTAATATCATCTTTTAAAATAGCCTTATAATCAAAACAAGCATCAGTCCAATTATTAAATATTAATTTATCTAGTGTGGCAAATTCTCCCAATACATAAACTTTATAATAAACTGGATTAGAAATTTCATATTCTTTTATTGAATCTATGTACTCCTGAGGTAAGAATATATTATCCTTATAAGTTGTATGCAAAATTATTGTTGATTTTTTATCATACTCACTTGCAAACCATTTTAAATATACCCAATTTGCTTTAGATACTGGATTAAACATACAATGAACTTGATTATAAGGATTCTTAGAACGTAGTCTTAAATTTAATTGAGTAAAATCATCTAAAGATATTTCTGTACATTCCTCAATTATGATGTCATCAATATTAGCAATAGATTTAATTTTTTCACTGTCCTCAAGTCCTTTGAAAATAAATTGGGATCCATTAGGTAATACAATTGTTAAAAGTGTTTCTCTAATTTCACATTGATCATATAAATTCCAATCCGCTAAGATAGATTTAAATAAAGCAAAAGTTGAGAATCTTAAAGTGTTATCTACTTTTCTAACAACTAAACATAATCTATTCGCATATTTTAAATACTTGAATATCATTTTCTGAATAACAAATTGACTTTTTCCACTTCCTGCTCCACCATAATAAACATTAAACCTATGTGAATAATCTTCAAGGTGAGGCAAGTATGATGGATTAAACATTTTCTTTGTAATATGAAATTGTGTTAATGGTGACTTAGCCATATACTCACACTCCTCTTTAAATTATTATTGATTATTTTAGGGGTCAATAAAAAAACATATAAAAAAAATAATGATAGACAACTACCCCACTTTCAGAATTCCTATAAGAAAGGGTACGGTACAATCATTATTTTATATAATTTATAAATATGAACAAACTATTAATGTCGTTAAATAATCTTTTCACGACATTATTATAGTCTACAAACCCATTGCCTTGGTTAATCTAAATATTAATGACATTATTATCTTATTATATGTATATTGTGTTAACATACTATGTATATACTATGAATATATACACCATCTATCTCCTATTTCCCCCACTATATAACAATGTTACTTATAATACATTCGTTTCATTCACTATATACTTAGTCTTCTAATGTAACATTGATAGTACTACCATTAGATGTAACATCCTTATGCTCTACTAATAGTCCCATATACTGTGCTAATAGTTGTGATGCCTTGATCCTATCACTATGTCGTGCCTTCTCATTGAATGCTATTGATTTAATATTGTTAACCAGTTCACCCACAGTTAGCCCTACATTATCTGTATAACTATCTAATAGTGCATTGATGTATGCCTTTACGTGAACGTTCGTTAATAACTTAGATGCCATTACTTTAGCTGATTCAGGCTCTATATGCTCGCCATATGCCCTTATATAAGATGCTGAACCATTAAGATCAATAAGATATTCAACACAGAAGTTCTTCATGTTATCGTTCAAGTATTCAACATCTTTCTTAATTACTTTCTCTTTACTATTACCTTTACTCTTAGTAGTAACCTTCTTAGTTATTTTATCTTTTAATATTCTTGTTGCCATTATTTATCACCCCACTTTTATATATTGTATTACTATATTACTGTTCCGTTAACCTAGTACACTCCATAAAAAAAGAACATCATTATTAAATGACATCCTCAAACTATCTATTATGTATTCTATTATAATTACATTTATTTACTCTTATTAAGTCCAATATTAAATAGTAAACTTAATACAAATATACATATACCTATTATTTTAAATCCAACTGCACATGCTACTACACTTATTACGCTTATATGAATCATATTTACCTTTTTCATAGATACATTATTACTATATTTACTATTAACTTTAGTTGAATTAAGTTTATGTTGATCACTATAATAAACTCCAGTTCCAGGTATTCCTACACTTTTTCTAACAATACCCTTAGTATTCACACTAACTCTGGCACCTTTAACTCCTCCAGATAAACTAACACCACTTTTACTAAGATTAATTCTAGCAAACTTTCCTAAACTAATTGATTTCCTGAAACGGAATCCCATAATATAACACCTCTTTCCATTAATTATACTACTATCTCATCAACAAAAAAAGGGCTAAATTAAATATATTCTAGGAACTTATTTAAAACTTTAATATACACATTTAATATTTCCTTGTCTGTTATAAATTCTTCATCATTTGATTCCAGCGCTGTCTCTATCATATCCTCATATTCTTTTTCTATTGAATCCAATGTTATAGCCTTACACATGCTTATGTAGTTTGTTGTTAATAAATCTATTGTTCTTTCTGTATTTGTCATTAATTATCACTCTCCATTAACTTATTTTCTTTAATAACTTGATACATTATTTCACTTAATCCATCAACTATATCTTCATTATCATTTTGTTCATTCAATCCCAAAGAATTAAATAACCCATGTACAACTTCATGTAAAAATACTACATTCCCATAATCCTCTGATATATTATTACTTTCTAGTCTAATTACATTTGCATTGTAATTTATTTGTCCTAATAGATCATTACCCTCAGCATCTTGTAAATCCTTAACATACACTACTTTATATTTTCTCCATCCAATTTTAATACTTTTGGGTATTTTCATTAATAATCACTCTCCACTAATTTATTATTGAATATATAGCAATGATTGCTAAAAGACCTATAGCTATTAATGCAGGGATCCATAATGGACTTAATATCCACAGCCAACTCCATGTAATATAATTTGTTAATTTTAATCCAACAAATAGAACCGTTAACAAACCACAAAATCCTATTCCATTACTTGACGAATTTGAATTGTTTTCACTCATTAATAAACCTCCATTTATTTACACGACAAAAAAGGATACTCAAATTATTTTGAATACCCTTATATTATTAAATTGTTCTTACAAATCCCTTATAATCCAAGTTTGAATCTATGATTACGAATCCTTGCCCAAAAACTCCACCGAGTTTGTAATCCGTTGAATATATGCAGTTAAAGTCTTTAAACTCTTTTAAACCTTCAATCATTTTTAACATAGATTCAAGATTGTCCTTACAACTTTCGTCTGTCTCTATGTCTTTTAATGCACTCGCTATTACCTCTTTTACTGTAGCAATAGGATGATCTTTCATATCCAGTAATTCCATATTTATGTTCTTAATGCAGAAATCATTTAACTCGTCAATATTCATTTATAACAATCCTCCAGTTAATGTCTTTATAGCTGCTATACCATCATCAGTAATATTTTTCATTATCTTGTCATGCTCTAATTTATCTATTTTTATTTCTAAGCTTAATTTTTGATATTCTAACATTAAAACCTTCATTTCCAGTGCTGCACATTTCATTTCCCAATCTATATTTGTCATTATTTACTCCTCCTGATTTTAAGTGCTCCCCAAATCGGGGGAGCTTGATAATGTTCTATGTGCTTACTTTCATAGAGGCATATATATTATAATGATATAATTGTACTATGTGTTGGTATGACCCTGTGTGCCCTCTATAAGATATGTTAAAGATTATATAGAACGTAATTGTACCGCCCCTCTAATCTTTTATGTCGGTTTTTAGTAATTACATTTATTTTTTAATTATCGTATATTTATTTGATTATGTGCTATAATATTAATGTAGTATAAAATTGGTATAATTATATCTACGCAACAAACGAAGGTTTAATAGGTTCAAGATGTATCCATTTATTAATTCCTATGTGATAGATATATGTACTCTTAATCGCATATTCTGAATATAATTCTTGTATCTGTATTGGTGTATATCCATTGAGTTTTAACCATAATATTTCTCTTATCATTAATTCACTATATTTAGAATTCGGATTCTTTTTGCCCAAATTTGCTTTTCTTCTTTTTAATGTAGTTGCTGCATTTTTATTACTTGAGTGTTTCTTTACAAACATTTGAGAATTACATATACTTTTCTTATACAAATCTATATAAAACTTTTCCAATATTCCTAAAACAACTTGTAGATCTTCCTTTTGTTTTACACTCATATCTTTTACTGATTCATTGTGTTCTGATTCTTTAATTACTTCAAAAACTAACACACCTAAATCATATTTTTCTTGTAATATGGCTTTATTTGTAGTTGAATATAAACCTCTCTTTAGATTGTACAAATGTCTCGAAAGTGCATCATTAACTTCAATTCCTGAACCAATATATAAATATTCTTCAGTATCTTTTACTCTCATTCCGTATACTCCGGCAACATTGACAATTCCATTAACATTCATTAAATTTTTCATAATATTATTCTCCTATGGCGCTTTTAAAGGTAAGCCCGAAACTTAAAGCATTAATATATATAAGAGGACAGTTAAGTCCTTATAATTCAAACTAAAATGAGCAAGGATAAAACAAAGGTTAATTAACAAGAAAAACCTTATGTAGTTTTATCCCAGGCTATCTTCATCTATAGCCTTATACCTTTTTATGGGAGTGCTTATCATGTTATTCGTTGCTTTGGAGGATGAGGGTAACGTTCCATCATAATGAAAAAAGAACAATTAAGTCCTTATGTCAATTAATTAATAAATTAACTCATATAAAGATTTATTTTTTTATATTGTGTTGACATTTTATTTAGTTAGTGGTATTATTTATATGTATAAAGTTTTTGAACATAAAAAATATAAAAAAGAAGCCTAAATTAATAAGCTACTTTATTAGGAATCTAATTCTCATTCAATTCCTCATTTTTTATTTCTGTCTAATAGTCTTTGATATTGGGCTATTACTTAGGTTTTAAATCTTTTCGGATTAGTGATAATAACATAAATAATTACATTACTCTCCCACCTTATAGAATAATAGTGCATAATAAAACAACCTACCTTAGACTAGTCATAGACTTGTTTTCTAAGATAGATTATTAAAAGGTGTACGATTTATGCACATATTTTGTTATATTTTACATCATATACATTAATCTCTCCATTTTCATCTCTTACTATTGTGCCGCTTATATTAGGTTTTATCTTTAAACATGATAGAAATTTAGCTGAATCAATAGAATATAATGTCTTTAATAAATTTCTACCTATTTTCTTATACTCTTGATATTCCAATGTGTGAAACGAATCTGATAATCTTTTTACGATAGTATAAACCATTTCTGCGGTTATTTCTATTTTACTGATTTCATCTAAGGATACTTTTCTTATTTCCTCTATTTGTCTAAATTTTTCCTTTCCCGTATCTTTACTCTTACATATATTAGATATCCCTATCTGCATATGTTTTACTTTTATAATTATGTTTTGTATTTTCTTTCTGTCTGCTTTTTTACCTTTCATTTTAATTAATAAACTCTTTAGAGTAATATTTCCATTCTCATCATCACGATCTTTCCTTGGATTAATTTCTTTATCTGACATTATACTAACAAGATAATCCATTCCACATTCAAACCATATAAACTTATACTCTCTGCCACCATCAAGATGCTTGAAAAATTTAGGCCTTATTCCAACATTCTTAGTTTTACCTTCTCTTATGATTGTTCCTCTACCCAAGTAACCTTTTTCTCTAATTTTCTTCATTTCTCCATCAATATTTACCGGACTAGACTTCTTGCAGCTATCAATAATTACGCAACTTAGAATATTTAAAGTAGATATATCTGTAAATAACTTTAATAAGTCTTCCTCGGATGCTCCATTAAACTTCTTAGTCCAATAAACCGAATTCAACATTTGAACTAAATTAATACATTCTCCTATTTTTCCCTGAGCACATTTTATGTCTGTATCCGTTAAATCTTTTGCGTTGTACCCTCTGGAAATTTTAGTTTTAGGAGTAAAGTCTGTACTAACTAAGAATCTTTTTATCTCCTGACCATTAACTATAATAGTTTCATCCAAGGCCTTACAATGAATTGTTAGTATAGTTTCATTTGATATAAGCATCTGATCTGCATCAAAATCCATTGACGATTCAAGCTCGCATATATTCCATCCTATAGCCGAAATGAATATAACATTTTCACTCTTTACATTAAAATAATCTGCTAATATACCAGGTGTAATATTCTTTAATACTGTCATATTTGACATCGTTGGTTGAGGTGATCTCACCCCTAGTACATTCTCTAATGGCTTATATTTTGCAGTATAACATTCACCTATTCCTATGGTGCTACTTACTCCATCCCATTTACCTATAGAACATAACAGATACTCATACAATGAATTTACAACGGTGGCATATGTACCATTAATTAATATATGCCCTTTCTTAACATTCTTTATATAATTACTGATAACTTCATACCTAAATTGTCTGCAAATCCTAGTCTTAGCGAAATTTTCATTAATTTTCAGCATAGATAATATCATATCAGAATTCGTTTTAATACTATCTAATTGAGTTAATTCTTCTTCGGTTGCTTCTTTCTCTATATCATCTTCATTTTCTACAGGATCTAATCCGCCATCTTTAATTATCCCTAAATGAAGCTTGAAAACAGATATATCATTCTTTAATAACCTTATATACTCTAATGTATTTTTTAATAAATCTTTAGTAGAATTAAAGTCCATTCCAAGCGTATTTATAAGCTGATAATGTGATTGAGCCATTCCATTAAAGTTAGATTGTGGCTTTTCATATTTGCAAATTGCCCAGTTAGGCAGCATAACTTTTTTCCATTCTTCAAAAGTACCATATTTGAGATATTTGATTGATGATTTAGTACAAATTAATTTTATTTGGTTTATATCTGTAGCTGTAGTCTCACCTTTCAATTGAGATATTTCAGTTATGTTATTATCTTTGAAGAATTTTTGAATGTCTGTATTAACTCCTAATCCTTTATAAAATGTATTCCTAATCTGTAGTATAGCTTTATCTTCATAACCTTTTTCAATAAATATTGATTTACAAAGCAACGCTTCACCATCAAAAAGTACATTTGATATAGATTTCTTAGCAACATTAGTAGATAAATCTCCACTTATTATGTTTTTATTCTCGTCTTTAACTTCATTTATTAATTCTGTGGCCATTACTGTATCTTCAAATGTACTTGTAGCTTCAGGAATTAATAAAATATTCTCAGCTTTTAACGCAAAAGTATCAATTATAGAAGATGAAATTAAAGAAACATAACTTTCAAGACTTGGAAGATCCAATTCTTCATTGTTTAAATATTGTATTCCACACATGCACCAATTAATTAATTTGTTATAATAGTCTTTGCTTACAAAATTAATCTTCCCAACTCTAGCTGAACCAGAACTTCTTAGAAATCTAACAAAATTAGTATTTATTCCATTAACATTTACATTAAATCCATTCTCATAAAGTTTTTCTCTTAGCGTATTAGTAGATAAACTATATTTATTTTTTATTAATGTAATTTTATCTTGAACATTTGTAATATCCTTATTAATTGATGTTATTTTATCATTGATCTTTTTTAATTCACTCTTTAATATTTCAGTTTTATCTGAATTTAATATCACCTTAGATTCTAATCTCTTAATTTTACCGTTAATATTATTCTTAGCTTTCATATGTCTTGATCTTTCCGCTTTAAGAATATCTAATACAATAAGCATACTATTATATTGTTCGTCTTTTTCATCTTTCAACATTATGCTATTATCAATTGCATAATTGAAATTTACTGTAATAATATTATTGGAATAATATCTATGTGTTACCCTATTGAATTTTACAATCTTAGTATTCATTTCCTGAAGATGTATGGTTAATAGTGAATAATCCATACTACCTTTATATTTTCTTAAGATTCTATACCCTTGTCCCTTTAATATTTCCACTTTTTTATAATTTGTTTTATCTACTATAGCACACATTCCTGTAATTACGTCCTTAGCCTCTATTGATAATATTTGTATATTTTTATTCATATTAGTAAGCCTCCCATAAATTTTGATTTATTTACATTTTGATATTATTTATTAGGTGTTGATTATTCATTTCTGTCATTTATTTCTGTTACTTTTCTAAGTAATTCTTCAGTTTCTTCAAAGCAGAATACAGTAAGCCAGCTCTTAAGCCTATTTTGTTCTGTATATAGTAGATTTTCTCCATTGCATATTAACTCTATTGCAATGGATTTTTTGAATATTTTCTTCGTCATTTTGATATCACTCCTAATTATTATTTAATTGCTGTATATTTACTCTTGGCGGTTCTTCTCCGACAAGAAAAGGTTTTAACTACTATTAATCTTAAAAATCTAATCCATTGAATGTTAATGGAAATCCCAAAATAGTTCTTTATAATTAGTTCTTAATACCTAGTTCTTAATACTAGTTCTTTATTATCTGCGTATATGGACGATATTAGTTCATATTGTGCTCATAGTCGTTCATATCGTGTCCATGTTAGTTCACATCGTACCGACTGCATTGTCTAGGGGCTTGAGAACACTTTTAGTCTTATTTAACTTGGTTTTATCCTTTATATTTTGCTCTTGAATTTCTTTCCTTTTAGACTCTGCCTGAGCACATAAATGCTTTAATATCTTAGGAATACTATTAGACATTTTGAAATATCTAATCCGCGGCATACTTCTCGTTGTTGTATATTCTATAAAACCATATTCTCGCAACTTCTTGATCGCTGTTATTTGTTCTCTTTTAGTTAACCCAGTATTAATTTCCATACTTGGTACTGTATAAAAGAATTCACCATATTCATTTAATTCATCCTGAGCTTTATAGAAATCATATCTATCACATAATTCTTCTAGCAACCCTGTACAATTAAATCCTAATACTCTACTAAATTTTCTTGTTACTGGTATAAATCCACCTTTATCATCCATAAACAGATCTTTTAATGTTGTGTTTTTAATTTCTGTATTTTTCACCATGATATATAATTTCTCCTCTCGATATATTATTTATTTTTGTGTAATTGAGTATAAAATGTTATTGCAGTTTTTAATAAATCTGTGTTTGGGAATAGATATATAAATTCTTGTTTTAGTGTTCTATCAGGAACTTCCCTAAAATTAAATCCAAGGGTGTATAAATAATCTCTTAATCTTATATTTTTAATAACGTACTCCATGATACGATCAACCTCCTCATTTTTTGCACTGGTCTTTTTTGTATACCCCAAGGGAAACTCCCCCTTAGGATTTATTTTATTTAATGTCTTAAACTTTTTTCTACCATCTCATAAAGTTCCTTATGTTTCTGAATTAAAGCTTCAGGAAGATAAGTTTTTAATTCTGCAAAATCTTGAATTTTACTTGATAATGTAGATTGAGATGCATTACCTAATGCAGACATAGAATTCTGCAATTTCAACTTTGGTACGCAACAGCTTGTACTATCATTTTTTTCAGATTCAAGTATTAGTTTCCTCAATAGAGTGAGTCCAAAATCATTAATTTCACAACAATTATAATCATCTTTATCAGCATCGAATTCTATATATACTGCTTCATCTTTAAGTCTAAAAAGTTTCATATCATCCAAAGCTACAACTTCTTTGCTTGTCTCTTCATCCATATCAGTTAAAACTAAAGTTTCCTTTTCAAAATCAAGTCTGTACTTATAACATAACTGGTTAAAATTGTTACATACCTCTTTTGCAAATTCTAATGTTAGTATTTCTGTTCTTTTTAATTCGTTCATAAAATATCTCCTCTTCATTCTATATTTTTGTAAAAACCAGTAAATTATGTGGTTTTTCACTTTTAATAAGGGCTTTTATCGGTTGGTATCACTATGTTTCTAAAAACATGCAACTAAATAAAGATTTAGTTGCATGTTATTAAATTCTGTGGTATTATTTAAATATAGATTTTAATATGTATGAGAACCACCTCCTCAAATGAAATTTAATAGGAATATTTCTTTTGTTTTGTTTACTCTAATAAACTAACAGATTATTTGTGTTTACGTATATACTTCTATTTTATATAAAAACTATCTATTAGACAACCCTTTGTAAAATAAATATTATTCATATAAAATCTCACTTTTAATAGATTAACTTGCTTTATTAAATTCATGTATTATATTTTCTTTAGAAACTTTCGCATATATCATAGTAGTACTTATTTGTTCATGTCCTAAAATTTTAGAAATTATTGATAATTCTACTCCTGAGTTAGATAAATCAGATGCCCTTGTATGTCTTAGTTTGTGTACAAATATATTAACTTTTAATCCACTTCGTTTGGCAATATTCTTTATCTCCCTCTCAATACTCCTATCTCCAAGTCTATTGAATGGAAACTTAGATGTTAGGAATAATGCATCCCCCTCACCTTTCCTACTTACTAGATATTTTTGCATAAGTATCTTAGCTTTTATAGAAAAATATATAACTCTTTGTTTCGATCCTTTACCAACCACAACTGCTGTACGTTCTAACCAATTAATATTACTTACATTAATAGTAACCGCATCGCCCAAACGACATCCCGAGCTATATATAAACTCTACTAATGCTTTCTCTCTATCAGAAATTGCTGACTCTCTGAATATTTCCATTTCTTCAGGGGTTAATGGTTGTCTTAATTCGACTGGCTCTTTAGTTAATTTAAGTTTTTTAGAAGGATCGCTTGGAATATACCCTTCATCGGAAAGAAATCCAAAGAAAGATTTTAATGTATAAATTTGTTGGTTAGTGCTATTTGGTTTTAGTTTTGCACATCTCTGAGATAAGAACATTCTGAGATCCATACTGTCAATAGAAGCAAGTGGTTTTCTCAACATACTAGAAAATGTTATTAAATTGCGTTCATAACTCTTCAATGTTTTTGTAGCTAATCCATCTAACTTTTTACAAACTAAATAAATTTGTAATTTTTCTTCTGTATCATTATTTGTTGTAATTGCAGTACATTGAGCTGTTACGTCGTATTTATAAAGAACTTCCTCTAAAATTGACCTTACTTTTAATTGGCCTGCATGGTCTAATTGTTCAAATTCTAAGCTTAATTTTCCAACAATCTTCACAATCACCTCATTTTTACTATTTGATTCATACACTATTAACATTCCCCCATATATCATTTTTTATTTTTAAGCTGCTTTGTAATTTTTTAATTTAAGCTTTAATTCCATAAATTTTTTTTCAAGTTTTTCTTTCTTCTCAATATCTTCTTCCCTTTGATATGCCTCTTTAAAAAATAATAGACTATTTAATATATTCATTCCTTCCCAAATTTTAACCCCTGCTACTCTTGGTAATTGTTGTTTTCTCATCTTAATTTATCCCCCTATAGTTTATTTTTATTAACTTGTCTGTATTTTTAACAGATTATAAGAGATACAATTTTGTTTATAATTAAAAACTGTTACTCGGTCATGAAATTAAAGATTATATTGTGGAGTAAAATACCGATACTTTACTCCACAATATAGTTTCATTCATCCTTATATATACTAGGATTTTCCTCTCTTTCATATTTTTCTTTTGCTATTTCATAACTACTAATTAAATTAAGTAGCCTTTTTTCAAAATTTACTTGATAATCAGGAATATCTCTGTCAGTAAATGATTTAATATAAGGATCATCTTTTGTTTTAGATTTCATGTTATATAAAATCGGAGATAACATATCTGCTAAAGTGCTTGAATCAATTTTTTTTAAACTTATTATTAATTCAATATTTTCTAATATATCTAAAACAGTACTTCCATCAACAAAATCATAACAGTAGTCCTCAAATAACATATCTACTTTTTCCTTAACTTCAAGTATATCTACATGTGCATAAAGGTCTGCGGCTGCATATATCATTTCTTCGTTGTCATCCCTCACACCAATTCTATTATATATAGTTGACATAATTTTTAATTTATCTATATCAGATAAATTTGTCTGTAGTTTATCTCTTTTTACAAATAGTAGGTTTTCTAAAGTTGTTAAATACTTTTTCGGGATTTTCCTTTCACCAGAAATCCACATGCTGATATTTTGTTTTGTTATTCCTAATTTATTTGATAATTGAGTACTAGTAATTTTATGTGTTTCTAATGCAAACTCTAAACCTATCATATACACACCTCCATATGTGAACAGTTAACTTATTAACTTTATATATATTATATATCGCATTTTGTGAACTGTCAACATACTTTTTAATTATATAAATTGTTATTTCTCAATACCAATTATTTACAGAAGTAACATGTAACCACTCTTTTTTACCATAGAATTCATAATCAAATCTTAAATATTTTCCTGAGTTATCTTTTACAAATTTTATTGAGATTGGTACTATATTCTCTCTAGCATCCATTCCCCAACTTTGAAGAAAACGACCTAAGAATCCATTAAACATTTTTTGGTTTTTAGAAATTGTGTCGTACCCTTTAATGTTAGAAATATTTTTTATATCATACATACTTCTACCTCCAGTTATTCTTTTTATAAATAAATAATCCTTTTGCTGTTGGATCTATGTTATTTAATTTACAGCAATCACAGTAAGTGAATAACACATATATACTCATTCGCTCCCTCCTAGTTTTGGTTTACTTGAAACTCTATAGTTGTATATTACACCCTGTAGTTTCAAATGTCAACACTATAATGAATAAAAATATTTGTAATTGCATATAATGAAACTATAGAGTATAATATCATTAATAGGAGGTGTTAACTTGGGAGACATTAGAAATGAAATAAAAGCATATATAGCATTGAGTGGATGGACTATATCAGATATTGTAAGGGAAATAAATAACAGACATATTACTGAAGCTGATTATAAAGAAACTACTCCTCAGAATTTAAGTAATAAGTTAAGTAGAGGTACTATTAAATATAGTGAATCTAAAGAAATTGCTAACATTATTGGTTATAAAATTGATTGGGTAAAACTATGACAGATGAACAAACTAAAACATTAAAAGGATTATTAAATACCTTAAGATTATCTGTTATGAGTAATTCAGAATTAATTTCTGAGAATTGGAAAGATTTAGAGATGCGTCAATTGATAAGTGATATTGCTGCAAAACTTAATCCAATTAAAATGACCAGGTCAAGGATGCAGAATTATAGAAGATATATAGAAGAAAAAAAGATATTGTAATGATTACAGTATCTTTTTTTCTTGTTTGTAATTTTATAGATCAACTTTAACTTCAGGTGCAATAATTTTATTCTTATTCTTTATTTTTTCATATGTTCTTTTTATCAATACGCATGGTATGCATATTAGAAAATATAGTAATTTTGCTCCATACCATACTGCATAAAAAATGCCTACTATTACAAGTATCGGAAATACTAAAAAGCCAAGACCATCCACATTACCTCCATGCCTCATGAACCTCTCCTCATATATTAATCTTATATAAATTGTATTCTATAGATCATATAATATTAATATTATTTAAGTATATATCAGTACTTTATAGTATGTTTTTAACTGTCTGTGAGAGTCTACAAGGCATTGTTCTATTGAATGTATGTAATTGTGTGTCTTAGGATTATAATGGTTTAAACAATCTGTTTCGTTACCGTTCACCACTAATGGGAACCAGCTTAATAAGTAAGCCCGTTAAGTAAAAGATGTTCCATCCTTACTATTTAAGTACTTAAATTTAATATCTATAGTTCCATCAATAAATCTCACGATTTTCTCTATGACTACCTTCAATATACTATTTGTCCACTCCTCATTCGGGATCGCCAGTAAATTATTTACTGAATTAATTATTGCAATTTCATCATTATTTTTAATTATCTCTTTTGGGATTTTTTCATATTCTTCTTTCTTAGAAATTAATGATGATAGATTCTTTTCTATTGTCTCATTTTGTAATTTCAATTGAGTATCTCCTACTAGTCCCTTTCCATGATTCATCATTAAATCCATAGACAATTTAAGATACTGTTCTATTTTTTTATCCATATCTTTTAATTCTTCTTCTACAGATTTTGGTCTAGAAGATGTTCTTCTATCTTTAAATATTTGCTTAAGCTCTTTAAAATCATTTCTAGCAATGTCCTCAAGATTATTTCTTACAAAAGTTGATATTACATCTTCCCATAAGAAATTGCTTTTATGCCCGCAGCTCTTGATTCCTTTTAAGTCATAAGTCATACAGTTATAGAATGGTTTATAATCTTGTAATGCTTTCTTTCTCTTGATAGACATGGTACCTTGACATTCACCACAAACTAATAAGTTGGAGTATAATGAAGCATTACTATGTCTAGATTTTACCTTTGCATAAGAGCCTTTAGCCTTACTAGATCTCTCAGCTAAAATATCCTGGACTTTATAAAATATTTCATCATCAATAATTTGAGTATGATTATTAGCATGACGATATCGCTGATCTTCGGGAATCTTTTCTCGTTCGGTCATTGTTACATCTATAGAACGAGTATATCCTTGCACTAGAGTTCCAATATAAGCTTCATTAGATATCATACATCGAACAGTATTACTAGCCCATACTCCACCTCTTTTAGTAGCAACTTCTTTTTCTTTTAACATAGTAGCAATTTTATTAAATCCATATCCTTGTAGATACCAACTAAATATTTGTCTAACCCATTCAGACTCATTATAATTTATTATATAATTTTTAGTTTCTAAATCATAATCATATCCAAATGGAGGTAAACAAACATGTAACCTACCATCTTTATTAAATCCTTCCCATATAAGTTTTAATCTTTCGGAAGTTCTTTGTGCCTCCTGTTCAGCTAACCACGCGAACAATCCAAAGTTATTAGCATCTTTTAGACTGTCTAAATTATCTTCTATAAATATTACTCTAATTCCAACAGCTCTTAAGTCCTTAATAGCATCCAAAGTTTCTCTTTGATTTCTTCCGAAACGACTAAAACTCTTGGCCACAAGAATATTATATTTTTTATCTCTACCATCTTGTAATAGTCTCTGCCACTCTAACCTCTTGATTCCCTTTGTACCTGAAATAGCCTCGTCTGTATATATTTTAAATAGTTCGTAACCTTTTTCTTCTATCCATTTATAGAATATTATATGTTGATTTTCTATACTTGTATGTTGGTCATCGGTGGACACACGCGCGTATACACCTACTAATTGCTTAACTTTTGTTTTAACCATAATAATTCTCCTTTAGCTCGGATACACTATTCTTACCATTTCCTTAAATAGCTCTGGGAAAGGTATTGTTCCATATCGTTCAATAGATCTATGCATTTTTTTGGGACTTTCTTTAAATAGACTGATTCTATAATTCATGTCCTTATATATAGTTTTTATTTCACCAACAGACATATCAAGTTCTATTTTATCTAATTGTTCTTGAGTTATCTCCGCTAAATCTGCTATATTTTCGTGTTGCAATTTAATCTCTCCCTCCACTCTTTAAGTAATCAATATAATTAGTCTTAGATTTTGTTTATAGAAATATGTATTAATGCTTACAATATGGTTTTATTGTCAATGTTTATTATATGGAAATAATGAGAATTGTGACCATAGGCGAACTATGTTATTACGGTATATTTTTTGCTTTTATGAAAGGTAGGAGGAGGGACTTTAAGCCAATATCAGAGTAATTACATGTCCTATTCTTAAAGTTCGTTCTAGGGTATCATATGGGTTACATATCTAATCGACAAACTTATGCCGACATTTAGAAAGCGGACTTTTCCGCACTCAGTAACCTTTGCCAATATTGGCCTAAGCAAAATTCTTCGCTCAGTAACCATAATATTATGGTTAGCTAAAAAGTGGGGTGCAGGTCTGTCCCTAAATGGGGGTCATAATATTGGGCTAAACTTCTAGTGGCAAACTTGTGCCACATATGTGGAATGGAAATCGCCTTTCCGAAACCATAATCTTATGGTTTACCACCATCTGGCAGCTCAACTTTGAGCTACATACATAATTCAAATTCTGAAACCATAATTTATTGTTTTCTCTTAATGAAATTGCAAGAATATGAAGGCATGCGGTTATCGCCACGGTAAAACACCTAATTAAATACGAACATAAAACACGAACAAACGTTCTATGTGTAATGATAGTGACTATCAATTGATATATACGATCATATAAAGAATGCAATTTTGAATATGTAGAGATAGACTTCCTAAACCACTCGATTTTTAAATCGGTCGGTAATAACTTAATGAGAATTAAACGACTTTTTTCTCAGAGTGCTGGCATGTGCCAAGTACGTACTTTATAAAGAATACTAAATTAAATTAGAACGTTTAATACGCCCCACTACCCTAATATAGTCCTATTTAACAAGTCATATGGTATCATTCCAACCATGTTAACCTAATGTATGTGAATTACTGTATTATGAATTTAAAAGGCTTAAACATAAAGAAAAAAAATATATATCTTATATTGTTAATGAAGTGAATAAAAATTAAAAAATTGTCTATAATTTAAATATACCAATCCTTGATACGGAAATAGATTAGAAATACTGCACATGATATCCTCTTAGTGTAGTATTTCTATTTTTTGTAATTCTATTTTAAACAATATCCATTTACAAGTATTGTAATCACCTTTTCTATATTAAGATTTCATAATTAAATTTAATTAAGGTTAATTATGATTCAACTAAATTTAAATGAATTCTAATTAACTAATATATATTAATTAAATTAGTTATTACCTTGTAGTTATTTGGCTGTAATGCTTGTCCTAACTCTATTCTAATAGAAGTCTTAACAGATATAATCTAAATGTCCTATCATGTGATATAGTATTGTATTTTACATACATAGCAATACTATATCACTATAATTATCTTTAATTAGTATTCATTATATACAATTTATAGATTTTATCTCAACAAATATTAATTAAAAATAATTATTTGAACGACAAAAAGACCTACATATTTGTATGTCTAAAATTTTACACAACAAATAAACCTAATCATCTTTCATTTTTTCAAGATAAAGGTTATAATAACTGTAGTTGAATATTTAGTTTTGAGTCTAAATTAATCTATATTCCAGTACAGATTAATAACTCTTGAAGGTGTCCTGTTTTGGATGCCTTTTTTTATTTTAATCCCATCCTAATAATTTCTTCTCCAGTTCATCAAAATCATAAGCTCTTTGTTCATAATCGTTAAACGCACTTCGTTTTTCAGCATATTTCGGCTTAGTAAATTTACTTTTCAACTTATTAACTAACTTCTCAGTTTTTACTTGCATAGTTTTCTTAACAAGTGTATATATGTTGGAAATACTTCCTCTACGTCTTGAAATTATTAGCCCTTTTTCCTTAAGTATTTTTAAATTTCTACCTATAGTTTTAACACTCTTATTAAGTTTCTCAGCAAGATATTTAATGCTTGGATAACAAGTATCTTTCTCTCCATATGCCATTGACAGCATCAAATTATAAAGCCTATATGCACTGTCGGGAAGGTCTGTATCTATGATTAAATTATTATCTATAACAGTATAATTAGTCATATTACTTACCTGCCTTTCGCATATTGGCTAAAGGACTAAATGCTTGATAAGATTTTCTTATATCGTCATCGCTAAGGTCTAAGTAGGAATTTGTCGTTATGGAAATGTCAGAATGTCCCAATATTTTACTTAGAGTAAATAAATTTCCACCTGCCATTAAAAATCTTTTAGCAAAATTATTTCTTAATTGATGGGGATGAATATTAATTCCTATTCTTTGTCCATATTGTCTTAAATTAGTTTCAAAACTTCCTATTTGTAATTTATTACATTTTACACTTGGGAATAAATAATTAGATTCTACATATCTGTCTTTATATTGTAACCATCTTCTTAATTCCTTTTGTAATTCCTGACTAAAATACACATATCTATGTTTACTGCCTTTTGTATTCTCTGCTTGTAATAAGATTGACCTATTAGCTAAATCTAAATCCTGAACTAATATACTTAATGTCTCACTAATACGAGTCCCTGTATCAAGTAATGTTTGAATTATAATACTATCTCGATACTCATGGAATTTCGAATTATCCATACTTTTTAATAATTTTATAATTTCCATATCTTCAATAAATTCTTTCGGCTTCCTATCACATTTTATACTCTTGATATTTGTCAAAGGATTCTTTTTTATAAAACTTTGTTCAAGCAAAAACGCATAAAAAACTTTAATGTTCCTTGTATAATTATTAATTGTAGAAACTGATATTTTTTTCCCTAAGTCTTTTCTGTTTTGTGGATTATTCGTTTTTTTAGATTTCTCCTCTGCAACTACGGAATATTTACCTCTTTCTTTCAGAGACACAATATATTCTCTAAACATCTTTTCTGTTAATTTTGTTGCATCTATGACTTTTACAGTATCCAATAAATACCTTGCAAATAATCTCAAAGTTTGCTCATATGACATTAATGTTTTTCGTGATAAGTTTTTAGATTGACAATAATTCATAAATTCATCAATTTGCATATCAATTTTTTCCATAATAATAGACCTCCCTATTGTTGGTTAGCACACCCAATAAATAGAAAAGTCTGTTGTATTCTAAAATAAATATTTATAGATTCAGAAAATAATTTCAAGCTAATCCCAAAAGGAGTTTTAATAATTAGTCGGTATGGGAATTACCTCTTAACCGTTGATATAAGCTGTTTTAGCTAACTCTATTTTGTAATCTTAGCTTATCAGCAACCATCGCTATAAATTCGCTATTAGTTGGTTTACCTTTAGCATTATGAACGGTATAACCAAATATTTTGTTTATGGTTTCAACTTGACCACGTCCCCATGCTACTTCTATAGCATGTCTTATTGCTCTCTCTACCCTACTAGCAGTAGTATTAAACTTTTTAGCAATAGATGGGTATAATTCCTTTGTCACTGCAGATAAAAGTTCAATATCATTTACTACCATAGTAATTGCTTCTCTTAAATACATATACCCCTTAATATGGGCTGGCACTCCAATTTCATGTATTATATTTGTTATTTCAGCTTCTAGGTCCATAGGTTCATTGCGGTTGATTTTCCTTGTTTCAGTTGTATCAATAAAAGAAATTGATTTTTTACTGTTATCACTAGAAATCGTATTGTTAAACATCTGCCTTATTCGTTTTGTGAAAACTTCCATATCAAAAGGTTTTACTACATAGTAATCTGCTCCGAGCGCTATAGCCCTTTGTGTTATTTTATCTTGCCCCACTGCAGATAAAACTATTATTTTAGGTATTGGATTAAGATCCATACTGCCTAATCTTTCAAGTACCCCAAGACCATCTAAATGTGGCATTATTATATCCAATACTACTAGATCAGGTTTTCTCTCTTTTATTAGCTTAAGAGCCTCTATTCCATCTTTTGCAATACCTGTAACCATAATATCTCTTTGGCTTAGCAAATAATCATTTAAAATATTACAAAATTCTTTATTATCATCTGCAATAAGAACACTAATTCTTGGTTCTTCCATATTCTAACTCCCCTTTATAAATAAATTCCCATATCTTAACAAATATTAATTCGACAAAAGAATTATAATTCCTTCTTATATTAAAAAAAATATTACAAATAAATGATAAATTATCATTTATTTGTAATGTATAGGATAACATATGCTACTCTATATCTCATTATATCTATTTTACCTCTTTTTTTTAGATAATGCTAGTTATTTTGATAAAATGCCTGCATCTTTTAACATCCATTCAATATATATACCATATCCAACGTCAGGTTTATTAATTAAAACATGAGTAACCGCTCCAACAATTTTATTGTTTTGAATTATTGGACTACCACTCATACCTTGCACTATGCCTCCGGTTTTTTCTAAAAGCCTAGGATCTGTAATTTTAATTATCATACTTTTTGAGCCTGGTATATCTTGTTGCAATAGCTTTTGAATTTCTATTTTAAATAATTCCGGCTCATTACCATTAATAGTAGTTAAAATTTGTGCTTCGCCTTCTTTTATCTCATTTTTAAGACCTATTTTCATAGGTTTATTAAATTTATTGTTTATAAGACTTTTAGTTCCATTACCAAATATACCACATTCTGTATTGTTTATCAATTGACCTTTTATTTTATTTTCATCTATAAAAAGCCCCCTTAACTCTCCCGGTGTTCCTTTCGTACCTTTCTTTATAGAAATTATATTAGATGATATTATTACACCATTGTTAATACTTAATATTGTTCCAGTATCAGAATCTGTAATTGGGTGACCTAACGCTGCAAATTTGTTAGTTTTACTATCATATAATGTTAACGTACCAACGCCCGCAGTAGAATCTCTTACCCATAACCCAATTTTTTGTTTACCATCTGTTGAATCAATAGTAGGTTTAACCTTTACATCAAAAATTTTGGAACCATTTCTACGTTGTATTTTAAGTGTAAGTTCCGGATTTTTTTCGCTATTAACAAATCGCCTTATATCCTCGGCATGATTTATAACAATATTATTTATCTTTATTATACTATCTCCTATTTCTACACCGGCATTTGAAGCAGGACTTTGTTTTTTACCATTAGTACCATCGATATCAGATAAAGCCACCACTAGAACTCCTTTAGTATTTAGTTTAACACCAATTGGTTGACCTCCTGGATAAACCATTATATCTTGATTTTCTGTTACAAAAGTAGATTTTGCTTTTAACATTTTATCTGTATCTTCTTTTGATTTTTTGTCTTTTTCAATTATATAATGATCTGAAAGAACATTATTTGTATTTACTTTTGCATTTATAGTGTTATTAAAATATAAAGTTTGTTTTGATTTGGCAAATGCAGAAACAGCTATACTTTGACTTTGGTAGCAAACACCTAAAGCAATTATTAGTATTGGTGTTATAAGTAAGCAAAATATATTCAATCTTTTTTTCATAAGCTTATCTCCTTTTCTCTAATAGTTATAAATTTAAGTTACCCTCACAATCTCCATATTATGCTATACTATTAATTCAAAAATAGTCAAAGACATAGATTCAAAACTAAATTATGATAAATTAAAAAAATTCTTCTGTATTTCAATTATTTTATAAAAAAAACAACATTGAACTATTTCATTGAATTTTATTATAATATTACTCACATTTAAACTTTTATAAATTATTAAAATAAATCAGTTTATAATCCCAGTAACTTTAAAAGCGAAAAAAATAAAGTCATATTTAATGACTTTATTTTTCCCTTTTAAATAAATTTTTATTACTATATTCATATAAAAATCAAAACTATTTTTTCTTTCGATCATTAGCCAAATTTATCATTTCCTTAGAATTTTCTAATGTTAATTTAGTAACCTCTGTGCCACCTATCATTCTAGCTATTTCTTGTTGTTTTTCATTATCATTCATTCGTATAACATTAGTATATGTTTTATCATTTATAACATTTTTGGATATTAGATAATTTATATCTGCCATACTAGCTATTTGAGGCAAATGAGTTACGCAAAAAATTTGATGGTTTAATGATATTAGATACATTTTTTCTGCAACACATTGCGCAATCCTACCACTAATACCAGTATCTATTTCATCAAATATAACAGTGGGTATTTCATCCTTATCCACGAACACAGTTTTAAGTGCAAGCATGATACGTGATAATTCTCCCCCAGATACTATTTCCTCTAACGGATTTAATGGTTCACCTGGATTTGTAGCTATACAAAATTGAACTTTATCACAACCATTTTTATAAAATTCATCTGTAATCTTTACTTCAATAAAAAATTTACTTTTTTCAAGTCCAATATAATTAAGTTCTTCTTTTATTTTATCTTGAAGATTTTTTGCTGTCTCACATCTAATTTCGTGAATTTCATTTGCTATAATTCTCATTTCACCCTCAATAACTATTTTTTCTTTTTTTAGAGAAAGGATTATTTCACTACTATTAGTTAATTCTTCATACTCAACATCAATTTTTTCTCTATACTCATAAATTTCTTTTATAGTAGCTCCATACTTCTTCTTACAATTATTAATTTGGCTTATTCTACTATTCATGTATTCTAGTTCTTTTTCATCATAATAAATTGACTCTTTTAAGTCTCTGATTTCTGTGATATTTTCCTCAATATTAAAATAATTTTCTTCAATAGAATCCGTAATTTCCTTTATTTTATCCATATGTTTTTCAATAGTTCGAAGTTCTTTTATTGCAATAGCTAAATTATACAATACTGAGGGATTTTCCTCATCACTAGTGTATAATAATTGATAACTTCTTGATAAATGTTTCTCCAAATTTTCAGAATTACTAACTATTGCATATTTTTCTATAAGTTCCTCATCTTCACCAATTTTGAGATTAGCATTTTTAATCTCTTCTAACTGATAATTTAAAAAATCGATTCTCTTATCTCGTTCTCCTTCATTACCTTCAAGTTTAAGAATTCTATTTTTTATACTAATCATTTTTGTATATTTGTCATTATATTCAATTATATCCGTTCTGAGCCTCTCATTACCAAAGGAATCCACATAAAATATATGATTAGCTTTATCTAATAAGTTATGGTTATCATGTTGACCATGAATATCTAGTAGATTCTTACTAATATATTTAACTTTTGAGAGTAACAAAGATTTACCATTAACTTTAGCAATACTTTTCCCAGATTGAAAAGTTTCACGACTTATAAATACTGTATCCTCATAATCGATATCCATCTCTTCCAAAACATTCCTACTATTTTGGTTATCTATGGTGAAAATAGCCTCTACATAAGTTTTATTTTCCCCTGTTCTAATTAAGCTCTTATTAAATTTACCCCCTAATACATAATTTATAGCATCAATTAAAATTGATTTTCCTGCTCCAGTTTCACCTGATAGAACATTAAAACCTCTTTCAAAATTAATGCTTAATTTTTCAATTAGGGCAAAATTCATAATATTTAATTGTAGGAGCATACTTATTCCTCCTATTCACTAATCATTTTTTTAACCTTTTGAATTATCTCTTTACAATCTTCTTCTCTTCTAACTAAAATAAAAACAGTGTTATCTCCAGCCACCGTACCTACAATCCCACTAAATTTCAAAGAATCTAAGGCTTCAGCTGCGGCAGCGCCAGCTCCTGATATTGTCTTAAGTACTATAAATTTATCTACATTATCAACATACAAAACGGTCTGAGAAAAAATATTAACCAATTTATTTGATAAAAAACTATCACCCGGAGAACTGGTCGAATATATGTGAGTTCCATGTGCATTCATAACCTTAATTAATTTTAATTCTTTTATATCTCTAGAAACAGTTGCTTGAGTAATATCAAACCCATTGTTTTTTAATTCTTGTGCCAACTGTTCTTGAGTTTCAACATCTTTAGACTGAATGATCTCAATTATTTTTGCATGACGCGATATCTTCATCTTTTTCTCCTTCACAATCTGTTGTTCTAGAAATTATTTTTTTCCTCAAAATACCAAAATAATTATAATCATTAAATTTAACTAATCTACATTTTTGATCTGAAACACTTACCAGTATTTTCTCATAGCTGTTTAATTTTATTGCCCTTTGACCATCTAATGTCAAAAATATACTTTCATGTTCACATTTTATATTTACAGATATTTCACTTTTACTATCTAGCACTATGGTTCTCATAGACAACGATAATGGACAAATAGGTGTTACCTCTATAACATCTAGATTAGGATATATTATAGGCCCCCCTGCTGATAGAGAGTATGCTGTAGATCCTGTTGGTGTAGCTATTATAAGTCCATCACCTGTAAAATCGATGTAAAACTTATTATCTATATGAAGTTCATATTTAACAACTCTCGCAAGTGTTCCCTTTGATACAACAATATCATTAAGTGCCGTATATTTTTCAAGTTCATTCCTATTTGGCAAAGTACAATTAAGCATCATTCTCTCTTCTACATAATAATCATCATTAATAAATCTTTTCATAGCAGTTTCAAATTCTAGTAGTTCCACACTAGAGAGAAATCCTAAATTTCCTATATTTACTCCTAGTATTGGAATATTGGAATTATTTAAATTACGAGATGTTCTTAATATAGTCCCATCTCCACCTAAAGCAACAATAATATCCAAATAGTTATATTTAATATTTTCAAGTCCAATAGAATCTTTAAACACAAATATATTAGTATCATCAATATATTGGCTAATAATATTTTTTACATATTTACCAATTTTCCCATCCTTATCTTTAGTGGTATTTATATTAATGCCAATGTTTTTCATATTTCCTCCTTACCATTTTCTATAACGCACACTATTTATTATTCCCGTTTTAGACAATTTAAACTTCTATGGGCCTCACTAACTAATAAAGCCACGTTATCTTCAACATAATCAGCATAGTTATTTTTCGATTTAGTAAAATAAACTAGATACTCAATATTTCCATTAGGCCCTTTTATTGATGAATAATCAACATTAATAACCTTTACATTAAGATTTTTAAGAAGATTTAGTACTCCAACTATTACATCGATATGGTCACTAGGTTTTTTAACCACACCTTTTTTATTTACTACACCTATACCTACTTCAAATTGTGGCTTCAATAATGCCACAACACTACCATCATTTTTCAATAGATTTAATAAATTAGGAATCACTTTTTCAAGCGATATAAATGACACATCAATACTTGCAAAATCTGCAAGTTCGCAAATGCTCTCTTTATTTAAATATCTGATATTTGTTTTCTCCATAGAAACTACTCGAGGGTCAAGCTTCAACTTATCATCTAGCTGATTTATTCCAACATCTATCGAGTATACCCTGCATGCTCCATGTTGAATCATGCAGTCTGTAAACCCTCCCGTAGATGCGCCTATATCCAGGCAAACTTTATCCTTAAGATCAATTTTAAAGGCCTCTATAGCCTTTTGAAGTTTAAGACCTCCCCTACTAACGTATGGGATGTCTTTACCAATAAACTCAATGCTAGATGTAACATCAATTTTTTTTCCGCATTTAGTAGTCATAATACCATCGACAAATATATTTCCAGCAATAATATTTTCCTTTGCTCTTTCTCTTGAAAATAAAATGCCTCTTTCAACCACAATAACATCTAATCTCTCTTTATTTTCTATCATAAAAAACTCCTTAATCCCTACTAAAGTAAATTATTAAACTAATTTTAAAATACTATCAAAAATTCCATCTACATCTAGTTTATATAACTTATACAGTATATCAACTGACCCATGTGGAATAAATTCATCATTAAATCCTAAATTAATTACCTTCACATTCTTGTTCAATGAATTCACATATTCTAATACTAAAGAACCTAATCCACCATGAACTATATTATCCTCAATAGTCACTAAAGAATATTTTTTATCTACAAGTTCTGATATTAGTGTTTTATCAATAGGTTTGATAAAACATGCATTAATTACAGTAGCTTCTATTCCCATATTCAATAATTTTTCTCTAACTAATATTGCATTTTGTACCATTTTACCTGTAGCTATAAATGCTATTTTGCCACCATCAAGTAGAGTCTCCCACTTTCCCCTCTTAAAGTCATTAATAGGAGACATTTTAACATTTGGGTTATCTCCACCTCTAGGATATCTTATAGCAATTGGATAATCTTGTTTAACTGCAAACGTAAGCATTGTCTTAAGTTCTCCTATACATTTAGGAGCCATAATTGTCATATTAGGAATATGCGATAAATATGATAAATCAAATATTCCTTGATGTGTTTCCCCATCTTGTCCAACAATGCCTGCCCTATCAATTGCAAAAATAACAGGTAATTTTTGAATACATACATCATGTAAAATTTGATCATACGCTCGTTGTAAAAATGTAGAGTAAACTGCAAAAATCGGCTTAAGCCCTTGTGAAGCCATCCCTGCAGCCATAGTAACTGCATGCTGCTCTGCAATACCCACATCAAAAAATCTATTCCTAAATTCTTTTGAAAACGATTCTAGTCCTGTTCCTTCAGGCATTGCCGCTGTTATTGCTACTATATTTTTATTTTCCTTTGCTAAAGTTACAATCTGCTCCCCAAACGCCTCAGAATAACTTTCCTTGTGACTACTACATAATTCTCCATTTAATGGATTAAATGGACCCACACCATGAAATTTATTTGGCTGCTCTTCAGCAAATTTATAACCCTTGCCTTTTTTAGTTATTACATGGATAATCACAGGTCCATCTATTTTTTTTGCAAGTTTTAAAACCTTACTTACTTCCTTAATATCATGTCCATCTATAGGCCCTAAATAAGTTATACCCATATTTTCAAATAACATTCCTGGAACCACTACCTGTTTAATTCCGTTTTTTATCTTTTGAATTGAATTAATCATTCCATCACCTACACTAGGGATCTTTCTAAGCGTAGAATTTATTTCTTTTTTAATTCTATTATAAGTTGGGTCAATCCTAAATTGACTTAGATATTTTGACATACCTCCCACGTTTTTAGAAATAGACATTTGATTATCATTTAGCACAATAATCATCTTAGTTTTTCTAAATCCTATATCGTTTAATGCCTCAAAAGACATACCACCTGTAAGTGCCCCATCACCTATAATCGAAATAACATTATAGTCTCCCTTTTGTAAATCACGAGCCCTTGCAATGCCAGCCCCTGCTGAAATAGAAGTACTACTATGTCCTGCTTCAAAAATATCATATTTACTTTCTTCTCTTTTGGGAAAGCCACTTAATCCACCATAATTTCTAAGTAAGTCAAATTTATCTTTTCTTCCCGTAAGAATTTTATGTACATATGATTGGTGCCCTACATCCCATATTAATTTGTCTTTATTCAAATCAAAAACATTATATAAGCTCAACGTTAATTCCACCACGCCCAAATTAGAAGCTAGATGTCCTCCCGTTTTAGATACTTTTTCAATTAGAAAGTGTCTAATTTCCTTTGCAAAGTCATTCAGCTCTTGTATAGTCATTTTTTTTATTTCATTTATATCATTAAAATTATCTATTATTTTACTCATATATCTATCCTCTTTTATAAAATATATTATTTCACCCACATTTATGGAAATATTATATCATATAATATTATTTAATTCAAAAGCTATTTCGACTATAAAACCCATTTAATGACATCTAAAATATAATTAATAATTAAAAATAGTTGTTTTATTTTTAATATTCCCTTCTCAATAAAGATTCCGTAATTTCTTCTAAATATTTAGTATTCACCTTAATTTGTTTTAATATCTTAAAACACTCCTGGGTTAAATCATTACACTTTTGCTTACATTTTTCTAAACCATACATTGTTATAAAAGTAGTTTTATTATTAAATTCATCGCTTTTTGTATTCTTTCCTAAAATAGCAACATCACCAATTACATCTAATATATCATCTTTTATTTGGAATGCTAAGCCTAATTTATCACCATACTCTTTTAAATAACACAAATCAGTCTCATCAGCATTTCCAAGGGTTGCACCACATACTACCGCCGCTTTAATTAGTTCCCCCGTTTTGTTTTTATGCATATACAATAATTTTTCTTCTGATATTTTCATTCCTTCACTTAAAATATCACAAATTTGCCCAGCTATCATGCCCTCTGCCCCAGAAGCTTTTGCTATAAGATTACTTGCCTTAACTGTATTTAAATTCCCATCTAAACATTGATCTAGCATTATTACCATAGCCTCATTTAATAACCCATCCCCTGCGAGGACCGCAATCGCTTCTCCAAAAACTTTATGATTTGTAGGTTTTCCACGACGTAAATCATCATTATCCATGCAAGGTAAATCATCATGAATAAGAGAGTATGTATGAATCATTTCAAGGGCTGCAGCAAAAGGTAATATATTCCTATAATCTTCCTTATACATGCCATATGTAAGAAGCATTAAAATTGGTCTAACTCTTTTCCCTCCAACTTTTATACTGTAACTCATTGCCTCAAAGTTTTTACTATTCTTTTCAGACTTACCTTTAAAATAATCGTCTATCCATTTTTCAACAGACTCTCTAAGCAATTGTATATTCATTTTACTCCTTCTTTCCATTATAATTATTAAGTCGCCTTATGATCTTAATTCTTTATCTATTCCTCATGAGGCGTAAAATCTTTTTCGCCCTCATCAGTTAATATTTTTATTTTACCTTCTGTGTCATTGAGAATTTTATACAAATCGTTGCATAACTTGACACCTTCCTCATAATTTACCATTGTTCCTTCGAGTGTTACTTCATTTGAATCCATCACTTCTACAATTTTTTCAAGCCTTTCCATCATGGTTTCATAAGATTCTTTTTTCTTTGCCATTATAACTCCTCCAAATTGCTTATATTAAATCTAGCAGTGCCATCCTTTAATGTAATCTTTACATCTTTAATATTTCTTAAAATACTAATTTCACTAATAACCTCATTTTCATGGGTTTGAAGCACTGCATACCCCCTGCTTAATACATTTAAAGGGTTATGTGCGTTCATTAAAGCATTTAACTTTGAAAGTTTCTGCTTTTCCATTGAAATTTTCGCATTAAATTTATAATTTAAATTTTCTCTTAAGTTATCTATATGCGTATATTGGTTAACTATAAAATTCAAGGGATTATTTACTTTCAAAGTTTTACTTAGTAAATTAATTTTATTATATTCTTTAGTAAATTTAAATTCCACAACTCTTAACAAAAGTTCTCTAAGTGATTTAATTTCATTATTTAAATCTTTTAAATTTCTCACTGCTATCTCTGCAGCTGAGGATGGAGTTGGAGCTCTATGGTCACAAACAAAATCTGCTATAGTAAAATCTGTTTCATGACCAATACCTGTAATTATAGGAATCTTAGAATTATATATTGCATAAGCTAAATTTTCTTCATTAAATGCCCATAATTCCTCGATTGAGCCTCCCCCTCTTGCAATAATAATTAAATCAACATTTTTTGAGTTGTTGAAATATTTTATACCTTGTTCAATTTCAGCACTAGCACTTACTCCTTGAACAAGAGCTGGATATATTAACATATTAACATTAGCATTACGCCTTGTTGCAACATTAATAATATCTTTAACAGCAGCACCTGTTTGTGATGTAACTATACCTATTCTCCTAGGAAATGAGGGTATAATTTTTTTGTGTTCTTCATCAAATAATCCTAATTTCTGTAACTTCTCCTTTAAATTTTGAAAAGCTAAAAACAATTGCCCTTCTCCATCCGTCTCCATAGAATCACAATAAACTTGATATGCCCCACCCTTTTCATAAACCGAAACTCGCCCTCTAATTATAACATTCATACCATCCTTAGGTATAATAACAAGCTTTTGAGCCTGCGATTTAAACATTACACAATTTACTTTTCCAAATTCATCTTTTAATGAGAAGTATATATGTCCACTACTATGTAGTTTTACATTAGATAATTCTCCTTTAACATTAGCATTATTTAATATAAAATCACTATCTATTACTTTTTTAATATACCCATTAAGGGCAGTTACTGTTATTACTTTAATAAACATTATCCCTCCACGAAGCGCAAGCATTTTTTATAAGCATCGTTGTAGTCATTAGTCCCGTTCCACCTGGCACTGGGGTAACAAAACTTGCATGATTAATAACATCATAAAAATTTACATCTCCAGTAATTTTATTATCTATCATTGTAGTTCCAACATCTATAACAATTGCTCCTTCCTTAATAAATTCACTTGTCACAAAGCCTGGTTTACCAATAGCCGCAACTATTATATCTGCCGTTTTACAAACTTCTTTTAGATTCGTTGTTTTTGAATGACATATGGTTACGGTTGCATCTTCATTTAATAACAATTGAGCTACCGGTTTTCCAACAATATTACTTCTACCAATAACAACTGCATGTTTGCCTTTAATATGACATCCCGTATTTTTAATCATTTCAATAACCCCTAATGCAGTACAAGGAATAAAGCTTTTATCTCCCTTATAAAATCTACCCATATTTACATCTGTTAATCCATCAATATCCTTTTTATATGAAATTTTAGAAGTGATTTCTTTCTCATCTAGGTTTTTAGGTAAGGGTAATTGAATTATTATTCCATCTACGCTTGTATCTTCATTGAATTTTTCTATAATATCTATGATATCCTTTTGACTTATATCTTTCTCTAATTGAGTACAAGTATAAGAGATCCCTAATTTATTGCACAAGTTATTTTGACTTTTCACATATGATAAAGAACCTCCATCAGAGCCTACTAATATAGTTTTAATTGATGGCACTCTAAGCCCCTTATCAACCCCATCCTTTATGATGTTTTTAATTTCATCTCTGTAGGTTTCAACTATTATTTTACCATTAACTCTAATTCCCATATTCTTCTCTCCTTTTATACATTTTATAATATTAACTAGTACCAGAATATTTTAACATAATTTTAATTGTTTTTTCTAAAAATAAAAAACTAATCAGATATACCCCCTCAGATCTTGCATTACAAAACCAATTTAGCACCTAATAGTTAATTACTATCAGATGTTCCAATGGCTAAGTAAGTCGCAATGTAGGCTAGTATACTGACTAGTTATCTTATTAATTAATATATAATATTTTAAATCATCTTCGCGAGTATTCCATTTATAAATGCTGGAGAACTATCCTCACCATATTTCTTCGCTAGTTCTATTCCCTCATTTACAGAAACCCTATTAGGTATTTCTTCCTCATATAATATTTCATATGTACTTATTCTTAATATAGCCAAATTCATTTTTGATAACCTAGCAAGTTTCCATTTAATTAAATATTTTTCAATGTTTTTATCAATATCTTTACCATTTTCTTGAATACCAGCTAATACCTTCGTGATATATGACATATCAAGGTCATTTAAATCAACATCGGTGTTCTCTTTAAAATTCTCAATTATATCCTCATATTTTTCTTTGTTTATTGACATTTCAAAAAGTAATTTCATTGCTGTTTCTCTTGACTTTCTTCTATTCATTAGTAATCCTCCTAATTTTTCCATACTATATTATACCTTATCATAAGAATAACAAACATATAAATAAACACCCTCCGATTAGAGAGGGTGTTTATTACTATGCTTCTATTTCCTCAAGCTTTTCTGTTTTAGGTAATACAACATTTTGAACATACACATTTACTGCTGATACTACCAGTCCTGTCATAAGCTCTACGGATTTTTTAACATTTATTTGTGCTTTTTCAGTTACTTCTGGAATTTTAATACCATATTCAACTACAACGTGTAAATCAATTATTGCACTATTTTCTCCAACATTGACTTTAACGCCTTTAGATAAATTTTTCTTTCCACTTAATATTTGAGTTATTCCACCAACAAGACTTGCACTCATTCCAACAATTCCCTGTATTTCAGCAACAGCGAGTCCCGCTATGACACTAACTACATCCTCAGATATTTTAACAACACCCATTTCAGTTTCATTTAAAATTTTATCTTCCATAGTAATACCCCCTTATTTAACTTAGGTAAAACATGATAATGCTACATTTATTATAGCAGATAAATATTTCTTTTACAAATATTATTGTTTAATCTTAACTTCAATTTTTTCTAGTTTTGTTTTACTCATGACAATATCTTTAATGCTTCGAAGCTGCTCATCTGTAAGTTGTTTTTTATCAGTTTTAATTACTACTTGTACTTTGTCATTAACTATACTGCACATTGATTCTTCAAACCCTTGGGCTTTTAATGCTAGTTCGATGTCTGATTGGTTCTGAGCTGCCATCGATATGTTTAAGTATTGCTTAGCTGCAGTTGCCTTTTGATCTTTTGGAGTATTAGTATCATCAATTAAAGTTTTAATAGTTTGAAGAGTTTTGTCATTGTCTTGATTTCTTGATAATTTTGCTTCTACAAAATAAGTTGAAGCAGTTGAAGCAGTTTTAGTGTCTTTTAAAGATATTGCACTTTTCTCATTACTAAAATCACTGTCATTTACATACAATGGACCATTTACCTTCGTTGCAAGATACCCTGCAAACACAATAAGAACTACCAACGTAACAATTATACCTGACTGTTTTTTATTCATAATATTTCCCCCCATCTGCCTTTCTAAGAAATTATATGCTACTTATTCATAGGATATACATTAACTTTGTTCTCAGGCAAATTAAATAAATTAATCACTGCCTGTCTAATCCTAAGTTCTGTAATTTTCACACCTGATCCTTCTGCTACTACACATACGCCAGTAATAATTGGCTTAATTTTTTTTACAATTAACGGTTCATTCGCACTCCCATTATTCTCCATAACTACAGTGCTCCCATTATTATCTTGAGTTATATTTCTTGTTCCACCGGCTTTATCATCTTCTTTTGTAACGCTTTTAGAATCATTAACATTTACTGCAGGGACACTTTCCTCTCCACTCTCAAAGTAGATCATCACTTGTACCTTTCCAACCCCTTCCATCCCTTCAAGGGTTAATTTAAGTTTACTTTCTAGTTGTGCTTCATAATCATTTACTGCAGCCGTATTGGTTACCTTCGCAGTCGCATTTTTCTGTGTTTCGGTATCTATTGCAGTCTGTGCAGTTGAAGTTGGCTTTGATGACTTAAATGAACTGCTTGCTAATACTATTACAACTGCCACCAAAATCAGTAATACTATATTTCCTAATAGTTTATCAGACTTTTTGCTTTTGTCATTTTTGCTACTTTCATTACCAATATTAATCTTTGTTTTAATAAACTCAGTAAATTTACTAAGTAAATTATCATTGTTCATAGAAATCCCCCTCTTTTCTTATTTATATATCAATTAATAATCATGTGTTTTAAGAATTTACTTTATAAACAGTTATAACATCATCAGATATTTTAAGTTTATTACTTAAAAACTTCTTTATCTGTTTCCCTTGAGTGTTTGTTAAAACATTTTCATTAGAAGCATCCACACTTTGTGTATCAATTTTTATACTTTTAATACTTTGAACTCCGCTATCAACAACTTCAATTTTCACCCTATTAATATTGAAAACTCCATTTTTACTATCATAAACAACATCGACATCAGCATTGTATTTATTTTCTGGATAGGTCTGCTCTAAATTTGTAATACACTCTTTCTGTAAATTTTTTTTAAAATTTTCCGTTGTATTTACTATATTAATATCTTTATATTTCTTCATGTCTGAAGGCTGAGTACTTCCCTCAATGTAACTTGTTGCTTTATTAGAATAAGAATTCAAATCAAAGTTCTTATCAAAGATTTTTATTATAGGGTTTATTATTACAACAATCAACATTAAACCCAATACAAATTTCGCATATTTTTTCATGTTATTGTCTGGCAAAATCATCTCTACCGCAGTAATAAAAAATATAGCTATAGTAATATTTGTTACCCAGACTTTCAATAGTTCAATCAAATTACCACCACCTCCTTTATGATTAGAATCAAATTTACTATATAAATATACGTATATATGGCAATTATCATCCTGATATTATACCTTTTCCAGTAGCCGCTACTATCGCAACCATTATAAAAAACATTACACTTACCGATATTACACAAGACATTAAAAGAAGAATAGAATCCCCTACTGAATTTATACACTCTACTGTGCGATTATCGCTTATCGGTTCAATTAGTGCAGCTGCCGCTTTATATAAAAAAGCCATAATCAGAAGTTTTATAATAGGGAATATTACTATTACCATAAGAACAATTAACCCAAGCCCACTTATAGCACTCTTTAAAAGAAGTGAGTATCCAGCTACTGTAGAAATTGCATCTGATAAACATTTTCCAACTACAGGTACAAATGTATCTACCGCAAATTTTGCTGTTTTTATAGTAACTTGATCTAACGTTTTTGCTGCAATGCTTCGTATTGTAATTACCGCAATAAACACTGTCATAACTATTCCTTGTATCCAAATAGCAGTTTGTTTTAAAAGTTTTGTTAGATTTTTTATTTTGTAATCGCTAGATATACTGCTCACAAACTGCATTACAAAGCTCATAAATATTATAGGAATAATAATATCTACATATATCCTAGAACTTACCGTTGCAAAACCCATAATCACAGGATCGAGCAGCGTTGCTTCTGCAAATCCACCAACGCTTGCTAAGAGCATCATGAGTACTGGAATAAGTGCTGACATAAAATTAGACATACTAACAATCGTATTTTTAGCAAGCTCTGCTACTACATAAAAACTTTTAGTTATCATTAAAATCATTACACCATAACACGCAAGGTAAGCAATATTGGATAAACTATCTCTGTTAAAGGCACTTTGAAGATTATTTAGCATCGCACAAATAATAGCAATAATCATAAGGCTCCCAATTAATTCCATGCATGCAATAACCTCTTTAAACGTGTATCTAATAATGAAAGTTGATGTTTTATTAAAACTTAAACCATTATCACCAGTTTTTATAAATTGCTCTACAAAAGTTTGTGGCTGCATATCGTTAAATATTTCATATTGAGATTTAACATTAGAAATGTAGTCATATAAATTATTTATTTCAGTTTGCTGTTTTTCCCCTATCTTACCTATCTGAGTAGCTTGTACACTAATGTTCAGCGATAATAAAAATAATAAAATCAGTAAAATCTTTTTCATATTAATTCTCTTCATATTTCGTTTCTTCGTTTTACATTTTCTCATCCTACACCTCTACATTATTTTCAAAATAGATTGCATTACTGCCATCAAAATTGGTATTGCCAAAACTAATATAAATATTTTTCCAGCAAATTCAACTTTACCTGCTATGTTACTCTGACCAGCATCCCTGCAAATCTCACTACAAAAAGAAGCTAAATAGGCAATCCCCAGTATTTTAAAAACAGTATTTAAATAGACGACATCAATATTAGCTTTATTTGCTAATGTTTGTAAAAACCCCAGAATTATTGTAAGTTTGTTTACCATAAATAAAAATATCAATATTCCCGCTGCTATACTAACTTGAATAGCTAAATCATCTCTTCTACCTTTGAATATAAGCACAATAAATAATGCTATGAAAGCGAATGCAACAACTTTGATTATTTCCATAACACCCTCCTCGATTGCCTCTGCGAGTGAATAAAAGTTTTTTATTTTTATCTGTTCATCCTAAAACTGAAACAAAGTTTTTACAGAAGTAAACAGTTTGTTTACTAAATTTATCACCATCATAAGAATTATTATTACTCCAGCTAAATTCGCAACTACAGCGATATCATCCTTGCCTCCACTTTTTAAAATCTTATCAATAATAATAATGAGAATACCTATTGCCCCTATTTTAAACAGTAAACTAACATCTAACACATAAAAACCTCCTCCCTATATTAGTACTATTACAATCATTGCCCCAAAAGAAAACCCTAAACATCTATACATTTTTATATTCTTATTCATATATTCTTCAGATATTGTAATTTGTTTTTTTAAATTTGCTATAGTAAGCAGAAACATACTGTTTTGACCTTGAATATCAGATTCTCCAAGTGTTTTTGATAAATCCAAAATAACATTTATATCATCAGAATTTATATATAATTTATCTTTTGTTAGGTTTATTGCACTATTCATAGCTTCATATACGTTCTCGTATTCGTTGTTAGTTAACAATTCACTTGTTTTATTAAATAGTTCATTTATCGGTTCTTTAGTTTTCCCTGCTATACTTTTAAAAGCATCTGGCAAAAGAGCATGTACATAAGTTATCTCATTTTGAAGTTGATAAACAGCTCTTTGAATTTCATTTAATTGAAAAACCCTATATTTTAACCTTTCGCTGTATATAAATCCAGCCATAGTTGACGCAACTAAGATTACAAGACACCCAACTATTTTAATCATATTACGACCTCCATACATCTATGCCCTTAGTAAAATCATAAATACGTTCTACTGTTCCAATTCCTTTTTTATTACTAAGCACTATCCCTCTCGTAAATACGTAATTATCAACAATATCCTTGAAAACTAATCTTTTATACAAATCTTCAATTCCAAAACCATGAATAGTTGTAATTAAACTAATTCCAGAATTTAACGCCATTAAAATACTTTCCATATCATTTTTAGTACCAATTTCATCACAAACTATCACATCAGGTGACATACTTCTAATCGCCATCATAATTCCTTGACTCTTAGGACAATTATCTAGTACATCAGTACGCACTCCAACGTCCATTTGCGGTATTCCCTTAAAAGAACCAGCTATCTCGGACCGCTCATCAATTATAGAGACGTTCTTTCCTCTAAAACTCATATCTTTATATCCCTGTGATATCTGCCTCGAAATATCTCTAATTAGAGTTGTTTTTCCACATTTAGGAGGCGATATAATTATTGTATTGTATACTGAATTATTATTAATAATATATGGCATAACTTTGTCCGCACATCCAATAATTTCTTTACATGCTCTTATATTTATAGACGAAATGTCTTTAATGGTCTTAATGCTATTATTTTCAATAACACAAATCCCACATAATCCAACTCTGTGTCCGCCTTTTATAGTTATATACCCTTGCCGTATCTCGTCTTCAAAGGCATATATGGAGTAATTGCTTATCCTCTGCATTATGTATTTTAAATCATCTGGCGTTGCAATATATTCCCAGACTTTTTCTTTACTGCCAATGTGAATAAACAGAGGCTTGTTCACTTTTACTCTAATCTCTTCAAGTTGTTGCAAATTATCAACTTTCTCAAGAATATTTCTAATAGTTTTAGGTAGTATTTCGAATAAATCTTTTGTAATTAACATTTTCTCATCCTCCCATATATAATTTGTATTTCTTTGCCTTGCATAATATTCCATATAAATTAAAACATATTATTTAAATTCGGATCCATTCCCATAATATATGTATTCGTTAACAAAAAAAGAACAAAAAAAAAGAACCGATCGGCTCTTTTTAAATAGAAATTTAAACTCTTAGCATGTAATCTCCATTTCTAGTATCTATTCTTATAGTTTCACCTTCATTGACGAACATTGGAACTTGAATGATTGCTCCTGTTTCTACAGTAGCTGGTTTTGTTACACTAGAAGATGTATTACCTTTAACACCTGGTTCAGTACTAGTTATAAGTAATTCTACAAAGTTTGGAGCCTCCACTGAGAAAGCCTCATCCTTATAAAATTTTATTATAGCAAACATATTTTCTTTTAAGTATTTTATTGCATCTTCAACTTTTTCGTAGTTAAGTGGTATTTGTTCAAAAGTTTCTTGATCCATGAAGTAGTATAGTCCGTCAGCTGCATATAAATATTGCATTTCTTTTCTTTCTATAACTGCCTCTTGCAATTTTGTAGTAGGATTAAATGTTTTTTCTGTAACCCCTGAGTTTATAACGTTTCTTAACTTAGTTCTAACAAATGCAGCTCCCTTACCCGGTTTTACATGTAAAAAATCTATAACTGTGTAAACTTGTCCACCTTCATCAAATGTTGTTCCTTTTCTTATATCGCCTGCTGAAATCATTAAGTATCCCTCCAAAATTTATAAATAATTCAATTAACCCATTTATATTATAACCTTATTAGGTAAATTAATACCAATCATTACGTTTGCACTCCACTAAATATAAACATTACAGTGGAACAATGTTATTTTATCAAAACTTAAGGATATTTGCAAATATAAATATATATTATTTGAATAATTTTATGTCTTTTTTATAAGTATACCATTTAAAGTGTATATATTTTAATAAAAATCATTAATTAAAATATCCTCTCCCTAAAATCAGAGCAAATATTTCAATTAATCACTTATTCTTTTTAAAATCAATCTCTATATTTGTAATTTTAGTATCTTTGTTAATAATAATTTTACTTACATTTAATAAATTTTTGCTTTCAGTTAACTTAACTAATGAACTATATAATAAATTTAAATCCCCTTTGTAATTAACTTCAACATTACATTTTTCATTTTCCATCATATTAATGGATTCTACCTTAAAGTCTTTATTTTTGCTTAAACATTCTAAAATATCACTATATCCAAATTTCTCAACGCTTTTGACGTTTTTAGCAGTAATACTACTAATTGCTTTATTACCTTTATATGTTATAAGTTTATTTTTAACAATTATAAATTCAAAAGATAAAACAGCCATTATCATCATAAGTATAACTAACATACATTCAGACTGTCGATTTTTATACATCTTATACCTCACATTTAATATTAAAGGTAAATTTGTCTTTCTCTTTAATATTGGGGGTTAATTTTTTCACGTGGTATTTATTCTCTATGCAACTTATTACTTTAATATATTCTTCATAATTTTTGACTTCTATATTCATTTCAAAGCTATTATCAATTATTTTAATATCCTTGTAATTCAAACCATTTTCCTTTAAAAAATTATTTAGTTTGTTATATTTCTCAATAATAATTGTATCCTGTTTTGTTCTAAGCTTAATACCACTGTTCTTTTGATTACTAATGCTTTCAACCTCTATATTTCCTGTTTTATTCGCGATATTTAATATAAGCCCTAGCAAAATGATATCTAATATGAAAAATAGCATAATACCCATTTTTATTATCTTCATTTTTGTTTTATTCTTTTTATCAATATACCAATTAGGAATAAATGCATTTTTTTTCAGAATTATCTACCCCTTTAATATTATATATTTCAACAATTCTTCTCTCTTTAACTCGTCTAGTGTTTGATGCGGCAATTGTAAATATTCGAATTTTTTAATATCTGATTCAATATCTAATTGTGATATATTTGAATAATATATTTTTTCGCAGGATTTTGCATAATCATTATATTGTTCTAAAAATTCATTCATTGATTTCGAAAATTTTGATAAGGCGACTTCCTTAAGATTTACACTATTGTTAGCTACAATCTCATTATTGTTGCATATTAAATAATATAAATTACTGTTATAATAAAATACCATTATATAGTTTTTTACATGGATTTTGTTTGCATAAAAGTTTTTAAAACAAAATTGAATTAGGTTTACTTTTTTGAAAGTAACATTATTAATACTATCTTCTAACATATCTAGATTATTTCCCTTTAAGCAAAAAACTAATATCTCCATATTGGTTTTATCCTCTTTAATTAACTTATAGGTGAATGAGATCTGATTTATATCCTTATAATAATACCTTAATTCATTTTTAATCATATCATTTATTAAATATTTTCTAACTATTGGCAATGTTACAAGTCTTATGTATACTGTTTCACCTTCAATCAAAACGTATAAATTCTTATTTTTTATATCAATTTGAAACTTTTTTGCATTGGAATCATCCTTATAATATGTATTTTTATTAGAAATATTATATAACTTATTAAAAATCAAATGTTTAGAAAATTCTATACTTGAAATTTTCTGCTGTGTAATTTCTAAAAATATATTTTTTCTGAACTTCATTTTTCCCTCCCTTATTTATTATGATATTCAGTCCTTATAAATATCAACTTAAACTTTTCACCACTATCCTCTAAGTTAAAATAATCATATCTTTTTTCATTTTTTACATTAGACGTTATAAAAATGAATTCATTTGTTGATACAGTATGGCTAACATTAGCACCCCCATACTTTACAGTATTACTTAAAGAATCGAACAAAAACTTATTTATTCCCGCCTGCTTTATTTGTACTTTATTTGCATCTATGTACTTAAAAAATAAAGTCATTAAATACTCTTTGTCCCTTTGATAATTGTCATCTTTTAACACATGTTTTTTATTACTTGTTGAATACTTCACCTCTGACAATTGGACATCAAATATATACGTCATAATAGTTAAGCAAACAAGTCCTACTAAAATTGTATAAATTAATATAAATCCTTTTTTAGTTTGCATTTTCTATAACCAAACACCTCTCAATACTTTGGCCATTGTACCAAATTATTTTAATATAAATATTTTTCCCAGATTTTATAGCAACAAAGTCTTTCACATTATCTACAATTAAAGCCTTACTAGAATTATTATTAGGCAATTTATACATTGTGCCATATAAAACATATATATTAGCATTTATACATTTTATATACTTTATATCATTTCCATTTGTGTTACTAATTTTGATAACATTTTCTTCAGTTATTACATCTCTTGCCAGATAATTCACCTCTTTTTCTATTATGGCTATTGCTTCACTTAAATAATTAAAACCATTATTTTGTACTACACTACTTTTGTAAGTTTTTACATAAGAGATAAACATAGCATCTACTACTCCAAGCATTAAAAATACCAAAGCCATAACAATTATTATTTCTACAAGTGTAAATCCTTTTTTAATCATTCATGACAACCTTTATAGAAATTGCACTGTAGCTCTTCTCTCTTGTTTGTTTTCCCAGAATGTAACAAAAGGTTCAATTTATAAACATTTAATTCATCTTTTATTAAACTTAACTCTATATATGAATTCTGAGTGGACGTATAATCCGAAAATACCTCTATAACATTAGTTTTAATTTTATCAAAATTCATGTTTTCTTTATTCACAAATAAATTTTTACTTATTTCTAACTGTTCTAATTCCTTGAATGTCATTGAATATATAATATTGTTTTTTATAGCTTCCATTATTAGCACATCGTTATTTATATTTTTAATATCTTTTTTCATGTTAATGGAAGCTTTATCAAATGACATCATACAAATGAAAATGATGGAAAATACACCAAGGCTGCATAATACCTCAATTAATGTAAATCCATCTTTACTTAATGATTTTGACATATGCTGTACCTACTCTCATTGTTATTCTATGTTCTATTGAATTGTTATCTCTTAAAATTATTGTGCATGAATCATTACTATAACCCTTATCGTCACTTACAATATCATTATCACTTCTCCTCCCTATAACCTCATATAATTTTATTTTATTAGATAATGATAATTTGTTAATCTCTGTCGTACCATCGTGTAACTTTATTTCATTCCTTAGTACATCAAAAGTTATAATTCCACTGCAAGAATTCTCTCTGCAATACATTTTAGAATTATTAATAAAGCTTACTATAGCGTTGCAAGAATAATCTGCATCCACTTTGTTTTTTATTGTATTATAATATCTAACAGACACAACGCTAGTTCCACCAATTATACCCATAATAGACAATACTAAAATCATCTCAATTAATGTGAATCCTCTACGCATAAATTTTTCTCGCATGTTCACCTAAATTATCTCCACAAAACTGCAAACATAATATCATTACAACTTACCTGCAGAGTCCATAACATTTAGCATAGGTAGCATAGCTGCTAATATGATTATTCCAATCATAAGCCCCAAAATTATTATTAAAATTGGTTCTAATAATACGGTCGCCTTATCTACATTCTCCTGAGCATCCTCATAAAAGATATCTGCAGCAGTTAAAAACATTCCATCTAAAGTGCCAGTTTCCTCACCAATTTTTATCATAGCAACAAAAAATTGTGGAAATAGATTCATTGCATTTATTGAGCTTGATAAATCTTCCCCTTTTTCTATACCATTAAAAACTATTTTAAGTTTTAGCTTAAAATACCTATCACCTATAACATCATTGATTATTTCAAATGCTCTAATTAACCCAACTCCACTACTTAGTAGTATATTAAGTCCTCTAGAAAACCTTGTGTATATAATTCTCCTATACACTGGTCCTAATATTGGGCACATAAATAGAAATTTACCAAAAAAAATCTTTCCTCTTTCGTTCTTAAAATATTCTAATAAAATAAAACCTACACTTGAAATTGCAAGTAAAATCAATAATAAATTCTGCTGAAGAAAACTACTTGTTCCTAGAACTATTTGTGTTATTAGTGGGATTTCTGCATCAAGAGAATTAAGATTTGTAATAAATACTGGAATTACCTTTATCATCAAAAACATGGATACAATCATTAATGTTATGAATACCATAAATGGATAAATCATGGAGTTAGTAAATCTTTTTAACAATTTATACTCTTTTTCATAGTACTCAGCTAATTCTTCTAAAATTATATCGAGTCTACCGCTCTCCTCACCCAAATAAATCATATTTATCATAAATCTCGGATATACATTTATAGTTTTTTTCATACTTTCATGGAGTGAATTACCTTTTTGTACATTTTCGCAAATAGTAATTAAACTCTTTTTTATGGACTTATGCGTCATTTGCTCATTAAGCAAATTAAGAATATCACATATTGAAATACCAGCTTTAATACATAAAGAAAATTGTTTGCAAAACATTGATATTGTTTTCAAACTAGGTTTACTCGAAATTTCACCTGTAATTTTTACACTTCTAATTTTCATTAAATATACTTTTTTTTCGCGTAATCTTAAAGCTAATTCTTCAATACTATCACTTTGCGCACTTCCCTTTATTAAAACTCCATTTGATGTTTTAGCCACGTATTTATATCTCATGTTATATTCACCTATTACCCGTCACTTTTAATTTGTTTAGAAATACCTTATTTAAAATTATAGCTGTAAGTAGCACTTAAAAATTCTTCTATTGATGTTATCCCATTAAGCACTAAAGTTTTACAACTATCCTTAAGTGAACTGGACTTATTTTCATTGCAATATTTCCAAAGCTCATCGCTTATTCCACTTCTTACTATAATCGATCTATGATTACTATCCATCTCTAGCAATTCATATATTACAGTTCTCCCTTTATATCCAGTTTCATAACAATTATTGCATCCTACTGCACTATATGTTTTCTCGCCTCTCTTAAATCCTAAATGTTCAAATTCCTCATTCATAACTTTATATTCCGCCTTACAATAAGGACATAGCTTTCTTACTAACCTCTGAGCTAATACTACAACTAATGAATCCGCAACTAAATATGATGGAATACCCATGTCTATTAACCTTGATATGGTCGCCATCGCGCCATTTGTATGAAGTGTCGACAGTACTAGATGTCCAGTTATTGAAGCCCTAACAGCTATTTTCGCTGTCTCCTCGTCTCTTATCTCCCCAATCATTATCAAGTCAGGATCCTGCCTTAAAATGCTCCTAAGCCCTATTGAAAAAGTTAGGCCCGCCTTGTTGTTTACGTTTACTTGATTAATTCCAGGCATATTATATTCTATTGGATCCTCTATTGTAACTATATTCTTAGTTTTACTATTAATTTCATTTAGTAATGCATATAATGTTGTTGATTTTCCACTTCCTGTAGGTCCTGCTACTATTATCATTCCATGAGAAAGTTTTAATACACTTTTTAAAAGAAGAACCTTCTCCTTACTAAAACCTAATGAGTCCAAATTAATAAATCTTTCTACTTTGTATAAAACCCTTATAACTAGCTTCTCACCATACATTGTAGGCAATGAGGATACCCTAAAGTCATAATCTATACCATCTATATTTTCTGTCATCTTCCCATCTAGTGGAGTTAATTTTGTAGCTATATCCATATTCGCCATTATCTTTAATCTTGTACATAATGATTTATATACATTTTTCGGAATTTTATTTATTTCATTTAATATGCCGTCTACTCTCATGCGAATTAAAGCAAAATCCTTAAAAGGCTCTAGATGAATATCACTAGCCTCTACATTTATGGCCCTCTTTAACAAAGAATTCGTTATCCTTATAACCGGTGCATTCTGAGCCCCGAATGTAGAAGACTTCTCTTCATTATTTTGTTTGCTTTCTATAATATATTCTTTTTTCATTTCTTCAACTGCAACATCTACAATTTGTTTTGCATAACAGCTCTCAATGGCTTCTGCTATATGACTAGTCAGATCGAAAAAAACCTTAATCTTTTTATTTGTTATAAATCTTAGTTCATCAATAACTGTTATTTCGAATGGATTTGAAAAGGCAACATATACCTCATTGTTATTATCATAAAATGGTATTAAACTGTACCTAGTAGCGACCTCCTTTGATATTAAATTAAAGACTTCATCCTTTATACATGTAGAATTTAAATCGATATAAGATATTCCAAAATTAATCTCTATTATCGAAACAACTTTCTTTAGGTCTATTTTTGTGTCATTCATAATAATTTGCTCTTCGCTGCACCTGTTTAAAAGTGAAATTTCCTTTACTTCATTGTATTGCCTTTTGGTAATAAGTTTTTCATCTAATAATATTTGGAGCAAATTTTTTTTCATAGTATTTTACCTCTCCTGATACGTAAAATTTATAAATGCCATTCTATTTGTAATCATTGTCAATTTTGGAAATTTTATTCACTTATTCAGAAATATTTTTCATAAAAAAACAACTGTACTATTATTACATAGACAGTTGCATATAAATTAACTTATTAAAAATTGTCCTTTAAAAACAGTTTCTGCGGGGCCTTCCATTAAAACCTCACCTTTAACAATTTCTATATTAAGTATTCCACCTGGAACTTGCACTTCGACTTTCCCCTCTGTATATCCCAGTCTATTGGCTGCTACCACTGCCGCACAACTACCAGTACCACACGCAAGCGTAGGTCCTGCACCCCTTTCCCAAGTCTTAACTCTTATCCTATTTTTGTCCACTACTTCACAAAAGTTTACATTTGTTTTCTGCGGAAATAGACAGTTATTCTCAATAAATTTCCCCTCGCAAACTTCATAATCTTCAAGTTTTCCGAAAACAATAGTATGTGGAACCCCCATAAGTAATGACGTAATATAATAGTCCTTATTATTAGTATCTAACTTCTTATTTATTATTTCTATAGATGATAAAGCTGGAATGCTTATAGGATTAAAATTATATTTCCCCATATTTATAGTAACACCTTTGAACTCTCTCTCTTTAACACAAATACTTGCAAGCTTTACTCCATCACCAGTCTCAATTTTTATGTTCTCACCTAATACGTATTTTTTCTCAAATATATATTTAGCGAAGCACCTAATACCGTTTCCACACATAGACGCATAAGAACCATCAGCATTCATAATTATCATCTGAATATCCGCTATAGTACTTTTTCTAACCACTAAAATTCCATCAGCACCTATTCCGTAATGCCGATCACAAAGTTTTTTAGCAAGTACCCCTAGATCATTATATTTTTCCTCTAAATCTTCAATAACAATAAAATCATTTCCTGTTCCCTGCATTTTAGTAAAATTTATAATTTCCATATAACTCCTCCTTTTTACATTCGTATACCGGTACTTTTCATTAATTTTCTTTAATGGTATACTATTATTAGTAATATATCTCATATTCCGCTGAATACATAAAGATTATCTAAAAGATAATATATTATATATAACAGTATATAATATAATGTATTATTTACAAAGCATAAATAAAATTTGTAATGATAAAACAAACTGAAAGGATGATATATATGGCATTGGATGGAATTTTTTTATCTAGCCTCATTGAGGAAATAAAAGATGTAATCATAGATTGTAGAGTTGACAAAGTAACCCAACCAGAGAAAGATCAAATCATACTAAGTTTCAAGAAAAACAGAAAAATACATAAGTTGCTAATAAGTTCAGGCGCTAATTATCCTAGAATTCACTTTACAGACTTTAACCTAGAAAACCCAAAACAAGCCCCTATCTTTTGCATGGTTCTAAGAAAATATTTAAATACCGCCACTGTCTTAGATGTTAGACAACTAAATTCGGATAGGTTACTAGTTATTGACTTTAAGAGCAGTGATGAATTAGGTTTTGATAGTATGTACTCATTAATAATTGAAATAATGGGTAGACATAGTAATATAAGCCTCGTTCGTACGCGAGATAATATAATTATGGATAGCATTAAACATGTTGGCGCAGATGTCAACAGTTTTCGTGTTTTATATACCGGCGTTGAATACATCTATCCACCAGCTTCCACTAAATTAGATGCTTTTAATTTTGAATATGATGAATTCTATAAGTATATAACTACAAAGGATATACAATTTACTGAGAAATTTTTCACAGGTACTTTCACAGGCGTAAGCTCAAACCTTTCCTCCGAACTTGTGTATAGATACCTTACTAAGAATGCAGATTTCAACTTAGAAAACGCTAAAAACATATATGATTTCACAACAGACCTTTTTAAAAACATGCATGAAAATAAATTTTTAGCAGCCTATGCTAAAAAAGGTGTCCTTAAAGATTTTCACTCTGTTGAGCTTACATCACTAAAAGATTGTGAGATAGAACAATATGATTCACCCTCTAAACTTATAGAGACTTTTTATTTCCGTAAAGATAAACATGATAGGTTAAACGCTAAAAGTTCTAACCTGCAAAAAATAGTTAATACCAACATTAGTCGTTGTGATAAAAAAATGAGAATACTTAACGCAACTTTGAAAGATTGTTCTACTAAAGGTACTTATAAATTACACGGCGAACTCCTAACTGCAAATATATACTCACTTAAAAAGGGCGATAAATTTGCAAACCTTGTGAATTATTACAGCGAAAATGGTGAGTATATTAAAATCAAACTTGACGAACATAAAACTCCATCACAAAATGTCCAATACTATTACAAAAAATATAATAAATTTAAAATAGGCGAGGAAATGGCCTTAATTCAAATGGATCTTACAGAAAACGAATTAAAATATCTTCATTCCGTGCTTACTAATATATTAAATGTAGATAACTACAGTGGAATAGAAGATATTAAAAATGAACTAATAGAAACCGAGTATATTAAAATAAAAAAACACGGTAAAACTAAAAAAGTAAAACCAACTAAACCAAGGCACTTTATGTCAAGTGATGGAATTGATATTTATGTTGGTCGGAATAATATTCAAAATGATCTTTTAACTTTAAAGTTTGCCAATAAAAATGATATGTGGCTCCACACGAAGGATATACCTGGTTCTCATGTTATTATTAAAAACATTGGTGACATCCCAGCAAATACTCTACTTGAAGCAGGAAACTTATCAGCATTTTATAGCAAGTCCCAAAATTCTTCTAGTGTTCCGGTGGATTATACACAGGTTAGAAATGTAAAGAAACCTTCAGGAGCAAAACCTGGAATGGTTATTTACACAACAAATAAAACTATATATGTAACTCCTGTTGAAAGTACTCTAAAAAGAATAGAATAGAAAAAGTCATACTATTATGTAGTTCCATAATATATATCTAAAAACGATGACAGATAAAAAGATAATAAACTCCAATAATCACCACAAAAAAATCTTTTAGCCGGCAGGCTGCGTATGTAGTAACTAACATCGATTGACGTTGTGCTACATTCATAATATCAATATACGTTTAATATCGAAACCCATATCAAATGATATGGGTTTTTTTACTATGATATATAAGAAAGATTTGAAGAGACTATTTGTCTTATAAAGTCAATAATTTTAAAATAAACCTTTATTTTCAATTTCTACTATCCATGTAAAATTTACTATATGCTCACTATGAATCTTACAACCTAAAACTCTAATAAATTTTTCTAATTCTTTTATATTAGTATAGTATTTATTTTCAATTACACTGGATAAATCTTCTCTACCTTTACTATATAGGTTCTTTATGCATTTTTTTCTTTCATTATCATCGGCAAACATAAAATCCACAATAATAATTTTACCATCATTTTTTAAATACCCTAACATACACTTAATTGCTTCTTTCTTTTCATTATCATTTAGGCTATGGAAAGCATATGTTGTTACAACAACATCAACATCGTTTTTTCTAAAAGGCTCATCTAGAAAATTCCCTAATTTAAATTTCATCTTATCATATTTATTTTTAGCAAATAAGATCATTTCCATGCTTCGGTCGATTCCTGTTATATCCATTACTTCACTTAACTCACCGCATAAATTGCCTGTTCCACAGCCTATGTCAATCACACTTACAGCCTTATATTTAATTATCCTACTTCTTATGTCAAATAAAATCTCATCATACTTTTCAAATAACCCTAATTCATCATTTGATTGATCTCTAACCATTTCTTGAAATTTCGTTGCCCTATTATTAAATTCCAAACTGCTTATACCTCCATTTTTAAGTGTATATTACTTTATTACTCTTTCCATTGTATTCCCCATGCTTTCTACAATAGCAAATCTACCATTAAATATATTATAGTTATAATACTACTATAAATTTAATTTTAATCCCATTATAAAATACCAGCACTACATAACATATTTGAATAATTATTCTACAGATATTTCTATAATCCTTTAAAATATTATTTAAAATACAAAGCTTAATTCTTCTCCATTTTGAGGTATAAGAACATTAGTATTAATATTATTGATATTAATATTAATATAATTAATTAAATCTTTTCTTGATAGTCTGCAATGGTTCCATGCTTCCATGTGTACAGCAACAACCTTTAGACTTGAATATCTAAGACATAATGCATATATATCTTGAGTTGTCATAGTAATAGGCTCTCCATGATCAAATTGTGCACCACCACAATTACAAACAACAATTTCAGGCTTGAATCTATTTATTGAATCTTCAACTTCTTTACACCAAACTGTATCTCCTGCTATATAAACGGTAGGTTCTCCACAGCAGGTCATAACAAACCCTGATACTGGTGCCATTTTTATAGCAAGTTCATCATGTCCATGCTTTCCATTTGTACGATTAAAAATAATATCGTTCCAAATAAAAGTGGTATTAATAGGATGCACCTCAATAAATCCATAGGATTGTAATTTTATTTCATCCTCAGGTTGGCAAAATACAGGGATCTTTTTAGAAAGTAATTTTGCTGCTGCCTCGTCGAAGTGATCTCTATGAGTATGTGTAACAATTATCGCATCACAATTAGTAATGTTATCAATATCTATAGGCAATGAAACTAATGGATTATAGTTTTGGTTTGGCACATTTTCAATAGGATCCATAGAGCCTGCTTCACTTAATACAGGGTCTACAAGTATTCTTTTATTATTTACTGATACTATTAAGGTGGCATGACGAATTAATTGAATTTTCAATGTATATCCCTCCAATTCTTTATGATATACTTATTATATAATAGATATTACTTGATTATATAACTCATAAGAGTGAAAATGACCCCATCATGAAAGGATTTGTCTGATACTCCCACACCTCAAGGAATGGGGTTCTTAGATACGTTAACTTCTCAAATACTCTCATCTATTAAGGAGCTAATAAATTACACATATAAGAACTCATTAATTTCTCTAAAACTTTTACTACCAATCACTC
>NZ_JAHLDU010000002.1 GCF_018861905.1 Clostridium sp. DSM 17811 | reverse complement strand
GTTTTATTGGATTTTCCCTCAACACTATTCATTTCACCATACTTTTTAAAATAAACTCTATTTGATTGATGGAGCATTAATTTTTGAAAAGCACTAAAACACCTAGAAGCTATCTTTTGAGCAGTAAAACTATCTACATTATCTTTAAAATATTTCTGTATAGTTTTGACATATTTGTGGAGAGAATACTCTGTCAAATTATATCTCTTGTTTAATTCATTAAATTTTTTATTCCGCTCTTTCCCTTTAACCATATTTATTACTTTCTCATAATCTTTCGATTCTCTCATATGATTGTACCTTTTAAACAATTCACCTAAACAACTATTATAAATGCTTCTACTTATTTCTAATCTTTTATTTAATATGTCTTCTTGATATCTTTCTGTGTTTAATTTTAAAGTTAAAATATAATTTGACGCAGCATTCACCCCCTTCTTAATATCTTGTCTTTTGATTATCTACATAATTTTTTACTGTTTCACTACTTACGTTACCAGCCGTGGATACAAAATAACTTCTGGTCCATAGACTAGGCATTTTATTTAATTCTTGAAATTCTGCTCTCAAAATTTTACTTGTTGCACCTTTTATTTTTTGCATAATATCCGACGGTCCTAATTTGGGAAGACAATTTAAAAACATATGTGTATGATCCTTATCACATTCTATTGCAATAATTTCAATTTCTATTTCCTTACATACATCTTTGACCAAACACTTAAATCTTTCTTCTACATTAGGTATTAAAAATATTTTTCTTCTATATCTTGGGCAAAATATAAAATGATACTTAATTAAAGAAACTGTTGTTTTAGTTGTTCTATATTTATTTTCCATAATATCATTATATCCTATTATGTGTATGTTTAAACTCTTTTATACATATATATCAGATAAACATTTATGCATTTGCTATCCATCCCACACCTAAAGGCGTGGGCTTTCCGCACAATATATTGTAATTATGCTTGACCAAACAGATACTCAAATTTTAAGTCTTCTTACAAAAAATTCACGAATGCAGTGGCAAGAAATTGGTGAAGAAGTTCATTTAACTGGACAAGCAGTTAAAAACAGAATAAGCAAAATGGAAAAATCAGACGTTATTAAAGGTTATACTGTAAATATCAATTCTGAAATACTCGGTAAAAATCTAACTGCTTTTATAACTGTTTTTATGAAAACAACTGACCATTTATCATTTAAAAAATACATAAATAATAATTCATTAGTAACCGAGGCTCACAGAATAAGCGGAGATGGCTGCTACATTCTAAAATTAACAGCCTCTACTCAAGCTGAAATTATAGACTTCCTAGATGAAATTTTAAAATATGGAAATTATAAATTAAATTTATCAATACAAAATATAAAATAGAAACATTGCGACTTATTTTTATCAAGATATATAATTACCTTTCTAATTCATTCACCAAAATATAAAACAAAAGATAAGACAAGGGATGTATTATACATATATCCCTTGCCTTATCCTTATTGAAAATTCACAAAACCCTTTAAGCAATGGAATCGGATCTTTATCCCTTTCTGCCCGAAGGGACATGCATACAAGTATGAACTTTCTCCAAAGTAACTTGCAATAAGAAGCGAAAAAACATTGAAATTCAATTTAGAAATTCTTCTTTTGCTAATATAAAATTCTCGTGAACCTGACAGGAAGTCAGGTTAGCGAACCCGAGACAGGACGTCGAGTGTGAGCGGCAGAGAATTTTATATTTGCAAAAGATTAGAATTTGTTAATTAAATTTCACGTTTAGAGTTCATATTGCAATTCACGTAGGAGAATTTTATTACTGATGCCCTTTTATTCTTCCTTCTTTTTCCTAGGTATTTCTTTTATATATTGGTAATAGTAACATAACAATCTTCCATTATATAATTTTCTATTTTTATCTGCTTTCTTTCCAAAATCTTTTTGAAAATCACGATTAGCTGTTATAACAAAGCAAGACCATTCATTTAAGCTTGAATACATAACACCAAGATCAATATGAAGACTCTTTACTTCCTCAACCTCACCCAATCTTTCTCCATATGGTGGATTTGTTATTATAACTCCATACTTTTGCCTTGAGGCAAACTCTTGCATTGGTATTTTCTGAAATTTTATAAATTCTTTAACACCAGCTTTTTCCGCATTATCTATTGCCGTCTTAATTAATCTTCCATCTATATCTGACGCTAGTATTTCAACTGGATTAGGATTTATAGTTCGTTTTGCACCTTCACGAACTTGCTCCCAAATGTCCTTATCCATACTTGGCCATGTCTCAGATACAAATTCTCTATTTACCCCTGGTGCCATGTTTTTCGCTATAAGTGCTGCTTCTATTGCGATGGTTCCCGAACCACAAAGTGGATCAGCGAGCACTCTAGTACTATCCCATTTACTTATTAAAACTAGGGCAGCAGCTAGTGTCTCCTTGAGTGGTGCCTCACCAGCATATTCTCTATACCCTCTCTTATGTAATCCCACACCTGAAGTATCTATTGATAAAGTTACAACATCTCTTAAAACTGAAACCTCGATCTTATAGACCGGTCCCTCTTCTGTAAACCATTCTTTGTCATATTTTTTCTTCATAGATTCTACTACTGCCTTTTTTACTATACTCTGACAATCTGGAACACTATGTAGTTGTGATTTTACAGATTTACCTACAATATGCATTTTCCCATCTTCTGGTATTAAATTACCCCATTCAACAGCTTTTGTACCTTGAAATAATTCCTCAAAAGACAATGCATTAAATTCAGCCATTTTTATAAAAAGTCTTTCTGCAGTTCTTAACCAAATATTGCATATAGCAATATCCATTTCATCGCCTTCAAACATGACTCTTCCATTTTCAACTATTAAATCCTCGTACCCTAGTGCCTTTAGTTCTTTAGCTGTAACTGCTTCTAACCCGAAGGTTGTAGTGGCTATTAACGTATATGTCATATATTATCTCTCCCATTTCTTCTTTTCCTTAGGAATATCTAAATAAATAGTATACTAACTTTTTATTTATTTGAATGTCCCTTTTTACTTGTATCACTCATATAATAATATCTCTATTTGCTATTCTTGTCTATAATTTTTAAAATAGCCATCCTTTTGAAAAACAAAAGTGCCAGAACTAGTCTGACACTACATATTATGATTTTCTTAATTAATCACTCCTTAATTCTCCCCTGACTTGCTTGTTTGAGGTAAAACTAAATTTAATACTATACCCACTAAAGTTGCAAGTGCAACCCCTGCGATTTGTACTTGTGCACCCGCTAGATGAAAATTAATGCCACCTCCGCCTACTCCTAAAACTATTATCACTGAAGAGATAATAAGGTTTCTCTTTTTACTAAAATCAACTTTATCCTCAACAAAGATTCTAAAACCAGATGATGCAATTATTCCAAATAACATTACACTTACTCCACCAATTACAGGTAATGGGATATTACCTATAACTACTGACACAGGTCCTATAAATGATAATACAATTGCAATAATTGCAGCTCCACCAATTACCCAAACACTATAAACCTTTGTGATTGCCATAACTCCTATGTTCTCCCCGTAAGTCGTATTAGGAGGGCCCCCAACAAAACCTGCAAACATTGTAGCAATACCATCTCCAAGTATTGATCTATGAAGTCCTGGATCTTTTGTGAAATCTCGACCGCAAACATTACTTGTAACATACACATGTCCAATATGTTCAGCAAGTGTTACGAAAGCTATTGGAGCCATAAGCATAATAGCATTTATGTTAAATGTCGGCAAAACAAAACTTGGCAATCTAATAAATTTGGCTGTTGATATTTCCTTTAAAACTTCATGAGGAATTACTCCCAATAATATTGACAATATATATCCAACTACCATTGCAATTAAAATGGGGACTACCCCGAAAAAGCCCTTGAAATACATAGTACCCACTATTGCTACGCCTAAAGTTGTCATTGATATAAATATCCATGTGGCTCTAGCTACGCCCTTAAGCCCAGGATCTGTAAATGTTGAATTTAAACCTGACCAATTTATTGCACCACTTGCGAGGCTTAGGCCTATTACAATTACAACAGAAGCTACAACAACTGGCGGTAACATTCTATCTAACCATTTAATACCAATAAGTTTAATAATTAGAGCTACAATTACATATACAAACCCTGCAGCAATAATTCCAGATAGCATTGAACTTTGTCCATATGCCTTTGTAGCAACACTCATAGGTCCTATAAACGCAAATGATGAACCTACATATGCCGGAAGCCTAGCTTTTGTACATAATATATATAGTAGCGTTCCCACACCACTACAAAATAGCGCAATTGAGGGACTAAGACCTGTAAGCATCGGTACAAGTATAGTTGCCCCCACCATAGCAAATAAGTGCTGGAAACTTAATGGTAGAGTCTTTAAAATTGGTAATTTCTCATCAACATCTATAAAATCTTTCATTAGTTAGTTCCTCCTTTTAGTCTCGCTGGACTATATTAAAAGATCAGTCATCTTTCGTAAAGTTGTAGTCATCTCCTGTGAAGCTACAGTTCGTATATACTCACTGAATCATTTTCATCAGTTTCTAAAAGTTCAACAGAGATCATCTCTTTACTCGAAGTAGGTATATTTTTACCTACATAATCTGCTCTTATAGGTAGTTCCCTATGTCCTCTATCTACTAAAACAGCTAATTGTATCATTTGAGGTCTACCATTATCTATTATGGCATCTATTGCAGCTCTAGCAGTCCTTCCAGTATAAAGTACATCGTCTACTAAAATTACTTTCTTACCTCTTACATCTATGCCCAAATTTACATTATTTAATACTGGCTGGTCATCCAAAGTTGTAAGATCATCTCTATATAATGTAATGTCAACAGAACTTACTGGAACTTTAACTCCCTCGAACTGTTCTATTAAAAAAGCAATTCTTTGCGCAATTGGTACTCCACGTCTCTTTATTCCAACTAGTATAATGTTTTCTGTACCCTTATTTTTTTCAGTAATCTCATGTGCAACTCTTGTTAATGTTCGATTTATAGCTTTTTCATCTAATAACACTGACTTAAATTCCATAATTTCGCCTCCTATCAAATATATATTTATACGGAATTAATATAAAAAAAAGCCTCTACCAAAAGGTAAAGGCATACTATACTTGCATAATAGTATTACTATCTTTATCCTTATGCTCTCTCTGGAACATTTAAAGGGATAGGTATTATATTAAAAAAACAATACACATAATATGTGATATTGCACTTCCAATATAATATCACATGTCATATACTATTTCAACTATTTCTTAACTTAGTTATTAACTTTTCAAAATAAGTTGGGATCGGTGAATCAAATTCCATGTATTTATTAGTAGTTGGATGTATAAATCCAAGCCTTTTTGCATGCAGAACCTGCCCTTTTAAATTAAACTTCTGCTTTTTGAACCCATATATCAAGTCACCAACTAAAGGATGTCCTATCTTTGCCATATGTACCCTTATTTGATGAGTTCGCCCTGTTTCTAAATTACATTCTACTAATGTATAACCCTCAAATCTTTCAATTACTTTATAATGAGTTACTGCTTTTTTACCACTCTCAACTATCGCCATTTTTATCCTATCTTTTGAATGTCTTCCGATAGGCGCATCAACCATACCTTCATCATCTTTAATAAGACCTTCTACAAGTGCTAAATAACTTCTTGTCATTGAATGATCCTTAAGCTGCGCTGCAAGAGAGTTATGTGCATTATCATTTTTAGCTACTACTAAGGCCCCAGATGTGTCCTTATCGATTCTATGTACTATGCCTGGTCTAAGGACACCATTTATACCTGATAGGTCTGTACAATGATTTAAGAGTGCATTAACCAATGTACCCGAATAATTTCCTGGTGCCGGGTGAACCACCATATCTTGAGGTTTGTTAATCACAATTACGTCACTATCTTCATATATAATGTCCAAAGGTATATCTTCTGCTTTTACGTTTAACTCAACAGGATCTGGAATAGATAAATCAATTGTGTCATTTAATTTCAATTTAAAATTACTTTTTCGACATTTTCCATTCACAGTAGCATTTTCCTTTTCAATTATTCCTTGAATGTATGACCTTGATTTATCCTCAAATTCATTAGCAATAAATACATCAAGCCTCATACCAACAGAGTTTTCTTCAACTTTAAAATCATAATTTTCCATCTATACCTCTTCCTTTACTATTGAAATTGCCAAAACCAATGTTCCCACAACAACTAACATATCTGCTACGTTAAATGTTGGAAAAGAGTAAACCTCTTTATAATGAATTAAAATAAAATCTACTACATACTTATAAAACAGTCTATCATATAAATTTCCAAGTGCTCCACTTATAATGAGCGCAAAACTTATTCTAAGAAATTTTGATTTTGGCTTATACTTAATAATATAATATATCATGCCCAATATAACAAGTAATGTAACTAATGCAAGCAATATTAATTTGTTCTGAAGTATTCCAAAAGCGGCTCCCCTATTCTCTAAATATTCCAATTTAAAGAAATCTTTAATTAATATAACTCCATTATTATCTTTCAAAGCAGTGAGTGCCCAAACTTTAGTTAATCTATCCAATATTAGGCCTAAAAAAATAATTAAAACTTCCATACCCTTCCCCCTATTAATACAAAAGAAAGTATATATTGCTCCAAATTTATTATTTTAAAATTATAAGCAATATATACTCTTTTAATTTTTCTAATTAGATATACTGTTAATCTGGTAGCTGATTTTTATATTGTTGATTACTTATTTTCTCTATAGGTTCAACATAACCATCCTCATCAAATTCGATTATATCATCTAATTTGTTATTAAACCGTTCTACATCTTGATAAGTATCTTCTTCATCAACACCTATATCACCTTTATTGCTGTATTTAAAAAATGATCCTAGTATATCTTCCTCAACACATCTATTGTTTTGCTCTGCTGGTTTTTTATTGCCACTAGATTTTTCACATGACACACAATTAGTAGCATATGGTATGAATTCTAATCTTTCTGAATCAATATCAGCTCCACAACTTTTGCATTTTCCATAAGTATGGTCATCAATGCTCTTTAAAGCATCTTCAATTTTATTTAATACAGATATCTCATTTCCTTTTAACGCAAGTCCCTTTTCCTTATCAAACAATTCAGTGGCAACATCAGATGGATGATTGTCATAAAACGACAATTCAGTTGCCATTTCACTATTAGAATCTATAACTCCATTTTGTCTCATTAATTTAATAAGATCAAGTACCCGCGACTGTTCATTTATCAATTTTTTTTTAAAATATTGTATTTTATTCTTTTCCATGATAACAACTCCTCTAGTTTTAATATAGTAGTAATATTAAAAAAACTAAAACTTCTATATGATTATGTTTTCTCATGGGAAGAATTTTATTACACTTATTTAATAATATTTATATTTTTTAACACTTATCAAGGATTGATTTCTAAATTAGTTTCAACATATTATTTAAAATATTTGTAGAATTTTCAACTGCAATATCTTTAAATTTTTCATATTCCATTTGAGCCCCGTTGCTTGCATTGTCTGATATAGATCTAATAACAATAAATGGGGTCTCATTTAAATAACATACCTGAGCAATGCTTGCCCCTTCCATTTCACATGCCAAACATTCAAATTCTGAATTTAACCACTTTATCTTATCAATATTTGCTATAAATTGGTCACCTGACACGATTCTTCCGGTAAAATGATTATGCCCTTTTATATTTTTACATGATTCCTCTGCAAATTTGATTAGAGAAACATCACATTTAAACTCAAAAGTATCTAACCTTGGAATTTGTCCTATCTTATCACCAAATATAGTTGTATCTATATCATGTTGTACTAAATTATTTGCAATCACAATATCTCCTGGATATATGTTATCCACCGTTCCACCTGCAATACCAACATTTATAATGTAATCAACATTAAAATCATCAATTAATATCTGAGCACAAATTGCTGCATTAACTTTGCCTATACCACTAGTTACTACAACAACATTTTTATTATGTAAACTTCCAAGACTAAATTCCATTTTAGCCTTCACTTCTTTCCGCTTAAACTCCATATCCCTAATTAAAAATTGAACCTCTTCCTGCATTGCTCCAATAATACCTATATTCATTTTTATATTCCTCCTTATTTTATAAATAACTAAAAAGATAGCTATTTTATCCCAATTTATAGATTTCATATTTGTTACATAAAAAATCTCACCCAATGAGTGAGATTTTTTATGTTTTTACCCTTTAGCAAAAAAACTTTTTATTTGTTCCATCTCACCGTTTTCATGAAAATCTTTTTCCTCAATATTTTTGAGTGTTAAATTAGAACATTCAGAATCAATAGCAGCTTCATCATCTACTCTATCATCATGAGTAACATTTCCTATGTTATAATTTTTAAGGTAATCATTTTCCAGACCTTCAAACATTTCAAGCTGACAATTCATGAAACTTCTGAATTTAGTCCTAAATTTTGCAAATTCCTGCTTAACTTTTTCATATTCATCATTTACCTTGAGTACATCATCATGAGCCTTATTTAGCATCCTTTGGGAAGTGTCGTTTGCATTTCTAATAATCAATTCAGCTTCCTTTTGAGCAGACACCCTTGCTTGTTCTGCTGCATTTTGAGCTAACACTAAAGTATTTTGAATTGTTGCTTCTATCTTAACATGATGATCTAACTTCTCTTCTAAAAAACTTATCTTCTCTTTAAGTGTAGAATTTTCTTTATATGCCATTTCATATTCATCAGATACTGTTTCTAAAAAATCATCAACCTCTTCTGAGTTGTATCCTCTTATGACCTTCTTAAATTCTTTATTGTTAATATCCATAGATGTTATTCTCATTCTTTCCCCCCTATGCCTATATGTACTTCTTTATTACAACTTTCAAGCGACCCTTTTGCGTATTTCCTACAACATCTGCCACCTTAAATTTTCCATATCCTCTAATTGTTAATGTATCATTATTTTCAATAACTTTATCCTTCTTTAAACAATTAAAATAATTAACTAATATTTTGCCTGAAGATATTAGTTCAACTGAACTATTTCTAGAAATATTACATACAGCTGAAACTAAACCATCTAATCTAAATGACGTAGTTATAATAACTTTTTCCTCAAATTTTCTTTCTGGAAGATCCTGTGATGCATAATCATACTCAGTGACATCGCAAGGACAATTCTTTATTTTATTTAAATTATTAATTATAAAATTACTAATATCACTGCAAACCGGTGCATAACATACAGAATCTTGAATTATTAAATCACCCAATTTTTCTCTTTTAATGCCTAATGACATTATTGCACCTAAATAATCTTTATGATCAACCTTCGCAAATTTAGATTTATTTTTTATTTTAAGTAAAACTATAGGATACTCTATAGGAGCCTCACCGGTCGAAAATGATAACATTCTCCTATCTGCATCTTTAAATATTCCATTTGTAAATGGTTTTATTTCATAATCTTCACTTATAGCAAGAATTTGATGCCATATAGCTGGAGGTAAAAAATCATTAGTAAATATGATTTGATTTGTCTTTTCAGCTATTTGTATTTTATTAAATATGTTAGAAATTAAATTTTTATCTTCACAATTTATATTATTTAAAAAATGTTTTTTATCCATCTGTGTTTAACCTTATAAAAAAAGTGTAAATAAAGCATACACAATTTGCTTTAAGATCATTATAATACCAAGCGCTATTATTGGAGAAAAATCTATCATCATATTACCAAAATATCTATTTTGAATCTTTCTACCAGGTTCTAGCAAAGGATTAGTTATTTTATGTAAAATTTCAGTGTACTGATTTGAGCGCCCAGCATAAACCCAAGACAAAACTACTTCAATAAGAATTGCATACTCTAACACCTTAAAAAACATATTAATTACATTATACAAATACAAATTTTATAACCTCCTGAATTTTCTAAATATAGACAACAATATTTTATTGTGTCCTAAAAATTTCTTTGATACATATTTTTACTTATTCCAGTTAAAGATTCCCTTTGAACTTAGTTCGTTTTTCAATTCATTATTAACCTCTACATTGGATGGAGAAATTATATATACTCCTTTTTCTACCTGCTGAAGATCCCCGCCTAAAGCGTAACATACTCCACCGACAAAATCTAATAATCTTTGACCAGTTTTTGGTTCTAGCGCAGTTGTATTTATCACAATTATCTTTCTAGCCTTTAAGTTGTCACTAATCACTGTTGCTTCATCAAAATCATCTGGTTTTATGATTACTACCTTTGTAGATGTTGATGTATGAATATTTACTACTTTACTCTGTTTCTTATTTGCACTCATCAATGATTCAATATCCACATTTTCATCTTCATTATCTATTTCTTGAACCTCATCCTCTTCTTCCTCTGCCATACCCAAAAAGCCCATAACTTTATTAATCACTTTACTTGCCATTTTATATTACCTCCAGTTTTTTATAATCTCTTTTTCCAAATATTTTCTCACCAAGTCTTATCATATTAGCTCCCTGTTCTAAAGCAATAGGGAAATCTTTGCTCATTCCTAAAGATAAAAACTCCATTGAAACATTTTTGTATTTATAAGTCTTTAGATTATCAAAAATAGCCTTCATCTTCGCAAAATATTTTCTAGAGCTTTCATCGTCACCAATTGGAATTGTAGCCATAAGCCCTTTGACTTTTACATTATTACATTCTTCGCAGGCCTTTATTAGATCATTCATTTCCTCAAGAGCAACGCCCGTCTTCGCGATTTCGTTTCCAATATTTATTTGAATTAAAACATTTGCTATTTCATTCTTTGCCCCATAACGCTTTTCAATTTCTTTGAGTAAATGTATGCTGTCTAAAGAATGTATAAGATGAACTTTTCCAACTATATATTTCACCTTATTTGTCTGCAAATGTCCTATAAAGTGCCATCTACTATCTTTCTCTATGTTATCGTATTTTTCAAGAAATTCTTGAACTTTGTTCTCTCCAAAGTCTCTAGCTCCAGATTCATAAGCCTCTTTTATTTCACTAATTTGCCTAGTCTTAGAAACGCATATTAGTGTTACGTTTTCTGGAATTTCATTCTTTATTTTATTATAAACCTCACCAACTGACAACTATCCGTCCCTCCTTAGTTTTTTAGGGCTCAAAACAATTATTAATTACCCTATCCCATTTCTGTATTAATTCTTCATTAAACAGGAAAATCCTTTAAGATTCGTATATTTAATATTATTTATTCACTAAACTCATGTACTTATAAATAAACTCACCATTATATGCTAATATCTTTATATTATCTGACTTAGCAATATTAATTTTAACATCACTACTTTGGAGGAATGATGTATGAGTTTGCTCTAAAGTTAAATAATTATACATTATATCCTTGTTTCCAATAGCACTAATATAAAATGGAGTTACTATCTTGACACCATTTAAATCAATATTAGAACCGGCACATAACCCCCAATTATCATAAATAACTCTTATTCCATTTACTGATATTGCCTCGGCCCCTGCATTTCTAAGATCATTTATTACTTGAACAATATCAGAATCATGAATTAATTGACTCATAGTAACATTCTTATCAAAACTATCGGCGCCATCCTCTAGTTTAATTTTAACCCCCTGGCCATAAACATCACTATTTCCAATTATTAAATTATTATTAATAACTTCTTTTTTAATTTCTTTTGAAACCTGAAGTGTTTTTTCATCACCAGTATCATACTTTTTAAGCTTTACACTGGTACTATGGTATTGCTCTTTTAAACTGTTTAGTTCTGAATATAATTTAGTTCTCTCATTATAGGCTTGATCATACTGTTTTACATCTAAAAAATTGCTTTTCCCTTTAAATCCAATATTCATTGATATAAGAATTCCTATGATTATTGAAGCAATAAAAACAAATATGGTAGCTTCATTATTTTTCATTTAATCACCTCATGAGTGGGATTTAGCTTTGTCAATTAAAAGTCGTCTAATAATTGCAAAGTTATCAAATATCCGACCTCCGAATACAATAATAGCGGCCAAATAAATTGGAATTCCTAATTTATCACCTAAATAAACCATTGCTACAGCTAGCGCAGCATTCCCAAAAAAACCTGACACAAAAATATCCGCACGGAAATTATGAGACATTGAACCTCTTAATGCACCAAAAACAGAATCTAAACACGCAAAAATTGCTACTGAAATATATGGAGAAAATTTAACTGGAATATTAACATTCCATACAATTCCTAATATTACACCTATAAGTAATCCTACAAAAGCAACCATTTAATCACCTCTACTTCTTTTCTATTGGTTTCGCAAACTCGAACTTATATGCTCTATTTGATTTAGTAATTACAACTTTATTTGATTTTTCCATTGTTATATCACAAGTCTGGCTAAGGGTTTGTGGAATTGCTCCTGGGAAACTAATGGCACTTTCCAATATGTCACTTTTACCAATTGCTTTAATAGTTATTCTTTTACTATAAGAAATTCTTTCATCATTTATAATAATCGCATTTCCAGCATTTCTTATACCACTACGAGAAGTTAGTCTAATATCATTGATAGAAATTGCTTCTGCATCTGCAGCATTTAATTCATTTACTATATGAACTAAATCTGTATCATTTATTTTTTGATCATCAGAATTACTTCCAAAAATACTACTTTTAGGAGTTATATAAATTGTCATACCTTCACCTTTTACATCGGTATCTCCAGTGAGTATTCTCGTCTCAACTAATTCTTTATTTAACAATTCACTTTCTGTGTCTTTCCCCCCTGCAGCAGTTTCATATTCTTTTGTTTTAGTATCTAAATCATCAATTTTTTTCTGCATCTCTACCTTACTCTTTTTTAATTGTTCATTTTCAGTTATAATTTCAGGTGTATTTTTATTTGTATCTGATGTTGATGCTGAATTTTGTTTGCTTATCATTTTAAATTGATAAGTTATCATAAATCCTAATAATACACATATAATACCAATGGATATTTGAGATATAAACTTCTTCATAAACTTCCTCCTTGTTACTCTCCGGGGGAGACACCTTCTTACTTCTTTGGTCCTACATAAATTGCTGGATTTCCTGTAAAACTTACATCTACATACCCCTTTGCATTCTCATATTGAGGTTGCGTAATAATATTTATCGCCTTATTAAATTTGTTTTTCAAATCTAGTGTTGTTCCAAATTTAATATACATATTTCCATATAAAATCTTAATATCTAACACATTATTTACATCTACTGCTATTATCTTATTTGATTTACTAGTCTTTCTATAATTCTCAATGATACTAGCCATTGAAACTAGAGTATCAATTTTTCGATCGCTCTTCTCTCCAATTAAACTACCTACTTGAGCTTTTTCATAATTAAATCCAATTAGATTTACTAAGTTCATACCTTTAATATCTGATTTTTTTTGAAGTAGGTTTCCTTTATTATCTATAATGTAAAAATCATTATTTGCTTTTCCATAAAACGTCGCTCTTTTTTCATTTATTTCTATAATAATCTTGCTAGGAAAAACTTTTTTAACTTTTACACTTAAAACGTATGGGTTTTCCATAATTTGTTTATTGGTATCACCAAAACCATCATATAAAATATTATTACCTAAATGAGTTTTAGCTATATCATTAATTTCAGTTTTAGATGCATTCACATTTCCTGTTATTTCAATATTTTTAATATCAAAATAAGGCAATTTCATGCATAACGTAATAAGCGTTGTTACCATAATTATGACTAATAAAATTAAGCCCCTTACTTTTTTCCGTTTTTTCCTTTTATGTAATAATTTTTCTTTATTTTCTATAATGTAATTCCCTTTTTCAAGATTATTACTTTTCTTTCTCATTCACTTCCTCGCATTCCTTAACAAATTTACAAATTTATATATTAAAATACACCATTAAAATTTGTATATTGTAAAATAGATCCAGATTTAATTTACATAATATTATTTAAAACTATTCTCCTATATATAATAACACTTAACTTAACTATTTTCATCTGAATTTTAACCTATTTTTAGTATTTATAATATTAATTTTCTTTAACTACACCAGAACAAATAATAACCGAAATATACAAGCCCTTAGACTCATTATTTATTTAAAACTATACCCACTAATTGTAATTTGAAAATTAGAAAAGGCAATGCCGCTACGCATGCCTTTTCTAATTTTTATTTTCAGTTTGCCTCGACAAATTCAAAAGTATCCCCATTGCAACCATATTAAAAACCAGAGCTGATCCACCATAACTTATAAACGGTAATGGCACGCCAGTTACTGGCATCGAACCTGTAACTACAGCAATATTAATTACTGCCTGTATTGCTATAACTGATGTAATTCCAATACCAAGGATGGTTCCGTACATATCTTTAGAAGTAACCGCTGTTTTAATACCTCGCCATATAAAAATTACAAACAACAGCATTATAAATGTGCATCCTATTAGGCCTAGTTCCTCCCCAATTATTGCAAAGATGAAATCCGTTTGAGGCTCTGGTATATAAAGACATTTCTGCCTTGACTGGCCAATGCCTGCGCCAGTAATTCCGCCTGACCCTAGTGCAAGAAGTGACTGAACTAATTGATATCCCTTACCTTGACTATCAGCAAAAGGATCTCTGAAATTCATAAGTCTAGCCAATCTATATGGTTCAAGAATTGTTAAAGCACCAACCGCCGCAACAAGCGTAGAACCTATTGCAAAAAGGTGTAAAAATTTTGCACCTGCTGCAAATAATATAATAACCGTAACAATCATTATAACAGCTGCTATACTTAAGTTTGATCCAAGCAAAACTAGACCCGCATAAAATCCTGAAACTAATAAGTATGGACATATTCCCTTAAAAAATTCTTTTACTTTTTCTCCCTTTCTGTCTAAGCTCTTAGCCATAAACAAAACTACAGTGTATTTTGCAATCTCAGATGGCTGAATAGATGCGAATCCTAATGGAATCCATCTCTTAGCACCGTTAATAGCTGGGAAAGCTAAAACTACAAGTAACAATAGTATAGTAATTACCATCATAATGCCAGTATATCTTTTTAAAATATGATAATCAATTTTAATTGCTACAACCATTAAAATGCTTCCTATAGCTGCCCACATAAGTTGCTTTTTCAAAAAAAACTCTGGATCATTATATTTAAAAGCAGCAACATATGAACTGGAACTATAAACCATAACTACTCCAATAACCACAAGAATCATTATTGTTGCAAATAATATAAAATCTATTTGTCCCATTTTAGAATTTTGTTTTTTCATATTGTATCCTCCTTACATCACTAATAGGAAAATGATAGAAATCCAATTAAACAGAAAACTACTGTTGCAATAGAGAATACTGCAACAACTTTAGTTTCATTCCATCCACTTAATTCAAAATGATGATGAATGGGGGACATTTTAAATACTCTCTTGCCTGTAGCCTTAAATACAAAAACTTGAATAATAACTGAGAGTGTTTCCATAACATATATACCACCTACGATAACAACGAGGAAGGGTGATTTTAGTATCATGCCAACACCTGCTACTGCTCCTCCAAGTGCTAAGGACCCCATATCTCCCATAAAAATTTGTGCTTTATAAGAATTGTATTTTAAAAATCCTAATAATGCACCCGCAAGTGCCGCACAAAATATTGCAAGAGAGGGATGAAACAACATATTGCTAACCAAAGCAAAAAATGTCATAACTACTATTGTAACTGAAGTTGCAAGTCCATCTAACCCGTCAGTTAAATTTACTGCATTTGTAGTTGACGCAAAATATATAATAATAAAAGGTACATACCAAATACCCAAATTTATACTCATATTGGCAAATGGTATCGTTATATCCGTTCCTAATCTAATGGAAGAGTAATATCCAATTACTCCTGCAACTATTACTATAAGTAACATCTTTTGTTTAGATTTAAGTCCTTCATTATCTTTATGTGTTATCTTAAGGAAATCATCAATAAGTCCTATTAATCCAAAAGCTATAAAACAATATACTGCAATCATTGCTTCATCATTTGTATGTCTAACAATTAATAACATTGTAATTATTGTTGAAACCATAAATATTATGCCACCCATAGTAGGTGTCCCAGCTTTTTTAAGATGACTTTTAGGTCCTTCTGCCCTTATATTCTGACCAAACTTAAGCTTATGTAGAAGTGGAATTAACAAGGGTCCTTGTATAATTGATAATAAAAATGCAATTATTACAGAATAAATAATTAAACTCATTTTTCTATCACCTCTTTATTATTAATATTTTCGCAAGAATTCAAGTTCTCGAGTTCCTTCACTATGCTCTCAAACTTCATATATCTTGAAGCTTTAACTAAAACAACATCCCCCTGTTTTATGATTCCATCTAAAAATGAAACTACCTCGTTATAGGTTTCAAAACTTCTATATTTATTTATATCATTAAATCCTTCTTTATATTCCTCATTAAATTCACCAAGTGTTATTAACAAATCAAGGTTTTTACTTTTCGCATATTTTCCAACTTGTTTATGTGCATCATATGCACTATCCCCGAGCTCCTTCATAGTGCCAAAGATTGCAATTTTGGATTTACCATGAGTGTCGCAAAGTACATCAATCGCAGCTACCATTGAATCCGGACTAGCATTATAACAATCATTAATTATAGTAAACCTTTTTCCTTTTTTTATATTTAAACGCATAGATGTAACTTCAAGTTTTTTAAAACCTACTGCAATTTCTTTGTAACTCATATTCATTACTCTTGCAGAGGCTACAGCGAGCATCGAATTAAGTATATTATGGCGTCCTGGTATATTTACCTCAATACCGGTTTCTATTAAATTTCCTTTATCCATTATGTTAAATATTATTTTATTTTCAAGGATATTCAAATTACATGCTCTATAATCAGCCTTAGCGTCAATTCCGGTTTTTATAAGTTCATATTTTGATGTAATATCTTGTAATAGATCATTATCCGAATTTACAATTAGAACAGAATTTTCACCAAAAAAATCTGTTATTTCCATTTTAGCTTTTAAAATATTTTCTCTAGTTTTAAGATTTTCAATGTGAGACATTCCAATGTTAGTAATAATAGCAATATCAGGTTTTGCAACTTCACATAAGTTATGAATCTCTTTAAAGTCACTCATGCCCATCTCAAGAACAGCAACATCATAACTTTTATCTAACTTAAATATCATCATAGGTAATCCTATTTCGTTATTAAAATTACCTAGTGTTTTAAACACTTTGAACTTAGCACTAAGCACTGCCGCAACCAAATCTTTTGTAGATGTCTTACCTGTAGAACCAGTAATTCCTACTACCTTTATATTAAGTTTATTTATGTAATATTTAGCAAGCATAAGAAGTGCTTTTTTAGTATCTACTACTTTAATAACAGATGTTTTCTTATTAAAATCATTCCTCTCAAACTTCATATCATCAATTATACAAATTGAAGCTCCTTTTTTACTAGCCTCTAAGGCATAATCATTAGCATTAAAATTTTCACCTTTTATTGCTATAAAAACATCTTCCTCTTTTATAATTCTTGTATCTATGCATACATTATTATGCTTAGTACTCTCACCTTGCAAAACTACTTCCCCATGAATTGCCTCTATTATCTCATTTGTAGTAATATACTCCATTTATAATTTCTCCTTAAGTATCTCTGAAATGACTTCTCTCTCGTCAAAATGTATAGTTTTATCTTTAAGTATTTGATAATCCTCATGACCTTTTCCCGCAATAACAATTATATCCCCAGTTGTTGCACTCTCTATTGCCCGTTTTATAGCCTCGCGTCTATTCTCTATTATTTCAAAATTATTCTTTTCAATGCCGAGAACCACATCCTTTATTATTTCCAGCGGATTTTCGGTCCTTGGATTATCAGAAGTTATAAATGAAAAATCACTTAAGTTTGTTCCTATTCTACCCATTATAGGTCTTTTAGTTTTATCCCGATCTCCACCGCAACCGTAAACAGCTATAAGTTTACCTTTTGTGAATTCCCTTACTGTTTCCAAAATGTTTTCTAAACCATCAGGTGTATGTGCATAATCTAAAATTATTTCAAACCCCAAATTATGATTATTCTCAACAAGTTCACATCGTCCAAGTACTTGCACCTTTTGTAATGCTTTTTTAATTGCTGGAATCTCCACTCCCTGATTCAAGCAAACAGCTATACACCCAAGAGCGTTATATACATTATAATTTCCTGGTATATTTAATTCTATATCAAAAGAACTTTCTTTATACTTTAAAGTAAATTGACTCCCTCTTGAATGCATTTTTATATTGCTAGCCATAATATCTGCCGTGTGGTTTAATGCAAAACTCAATTTACTATTTTTTATTAAATTATAGGCTTTTGCGCCATATTCATCATCGATATTAATTACTGATGTTTTGCTTAGCTTAAACAATTTCAATTTAGCATTAAAATAGTTTTCAAAAGTTTTATGAAAATCCAAATGATCTTGAGTTAAATTTGTGAAAATGCTTTCGCAAAACTCTATTCCATATACTCTGTCTAAACTTAAAGAATGCGATGACACCTCCATTACACAATAATCAACATTAGAATCTACCATTTCTTTAAAAAGCTCATGTAATTCTAGCGATTCTGGAGTAGTTCTCTCTGTATGAATCTTCTTTTTTCCTATAAAATTTGCTATGGTACCTATTAGCCCAACCTTATATCCACTCTGCTCTAAAATTGCTTTAATCATAAAGGCTGATGTTGTTTTTCCATTAGTTCCTGTAATCCCTATCGTTTTCATACTACGGCTTGGATTTTCATAATAATTAGCCGCGCTTATAGCTAGTGCCCTTCTAGCGTCCTCAACTTTAATTACAACGATATCTAGTCCATCTTCTATATCCTTCTGACATATAACAGCAACAGCGCCATTATTAATAGCGCTTTGAATATATTTATGTCCATCGAGATTATATCCTTCTATAGCGAAAAACACGTCCCCTTTTTTTACCTTTCTTGAGTCATATTGAATTTTTTTTATATCTATATCAATATCACCCTTTATTAAATTGAAATTAATATTCTCCATAATTTTTCTTAACTTCATACAATCGCTCCCTTAATTCATAACATATTGCCACAAAGCAAAATATATTATTCTTTTTATTACTAACCTCTTTTACAAATAGTATACAAATAAAATTGATTTTATAAAAAATCACTCTACCCTCTAACATGGCAAATCCGACAGTTCACAAATGCTGAATCCTGTCGGTTTTGGTTTGCCACGTACTAATTTATAATTATACACTATATTTAATGACATTTCAGATGAAAGTCATCTATTACTAAAAATAAAAGTTAATCAGCCATAATGTCTAGATCTGCAGTAATTGTAGTTCCTTTCTTCACGACTTTACCTTCTAAAGTTTGTTCTGAAACTATCCCATTCCCAGTAAATGTAACTTTCAATCCAAGACTACTCAATAGTTCACTAGCGCTTTCTGAACTACGCCCTATAATACTTGGTACCATAACCGTATTACTATCTTCTTTTACCTCGCCCGTATGCAGAATAATTTCAGTTCCCTCTTTAACCGTATAACCAGGTTTTGGTGTCATATCAGTAATAGTACCTCCATCTGAACTTAATTTTATCTTTAAATTGTTTTCTTTTATTATCTTCTGCGCATCTGCTGTTTTAAGACCTCTTACCTCAGGTACAATAATATCTTTTAATAAACTTTTGCCAATTTCTTCACTAGTAGCATCAGATTTCAATGATAAATAATTGAAAATATCATTAAATACTTGTTTTCCAACAACAGTCGCAATCTGACCACCATAGTAATTAGATGGGTCTGGTTCATCTATATTAATTAGTATAGTTATTTGAGGATCATTTGACGGAGCCATTCCCGCAAATGATGAAACATATTTTTGTGATGCATATCCTGGACCTGTCTCACTAATCTTTTGAGCAGTTCCTGTTTTTCCGGCAATATGATATCCTGCGATAAATGCCTTCTTACCACCACCACTTTCTACAACTTGTTCAAGGTAACCCCTAAGCTTCTTTGCAACTTCCGGTTCAATTATCTTTCTCTCATTGTAATTTGAATATGTCTCTAGAACCTTTTTAGTATTTGTATCCCCATAATCAACTATCTCTTTCATGATATGAGGAGTTATAAGCTTTCCTCCATTTGCAATAGCATTAAAACCCGTTAAATATTGTATACAAGATATAGCATCATGCTGACCAAATGATGTCGTTGCTACATCTTGAGCAGTCATATTTTTAGTTTTTGTAACTATTCCTGAAGCTTCCCCATTTACATCAATCTTAGTTTTTTGACCAAATCCAAACAAATAAATATACTTATTTAATTTTTCCGCACCAAGTCTGCGACCAAGCTCCATAAATCCAACATTACATGAGTTCTTTAATATGTCCACAAAGTTTTCAGCTCCATGCCCTGTAGTTTTCCAACACTTAATTCTTCTCCCTGCAACTACTGTACTACCTGAGCAGAAAAACTTATCATCTTCCTTAACTAATTTTTCTTCCATTGCAGCTGTAGCTGTAAACACTTTAAAAATAGACCCCGGTTCAAAAATATCACTAACAGCCCTATTTCTCCATACCTTTTGGTTTTCATCATAACTTTTGCTAAGATCCCAAGGATCATTAGGATTATAGTCTGGTTTATTAACCATTCCTAATATTTCGCCATTTTTAGGATTCATTGCAATTATACTAACTGCTTTTGCTTTATTATCAATCATAGCTTGTGATGCAGCTTTTTCACAAAAATACTGAATCATCTCATCAATTGTAAGTACTACATCTTTACCATTTATGGGTTTTGTATAATCAGATATTGTGTAAGGCAATTCCTCACTTTTTCTATCAGTTTCTGAAATTTTTATTCCAGGTACTCCTGATAGAAACTTATTGTAATAAAGTTCAACCCCTGTTAATCCATTACCATCAGAATTTGTATGTCCTAAAACACTTGATAAGAAATTATTATTGGGATAAAATCTTTTTGTGTCTCCTGTAATCACAATTCCACGAAGATTATGTTTTTTCGAATAATCACTTATTTTATCAGCTGTAACCTTTTCTATCCTTCTTTTCAAAATAGCTGACCCAATAACTTTGCCTTTTGAATTTGTCTTAGTCAAAGTTGATAAAACGTCACTAGATTCCATTCCAAGTATTGTAGCTAGTTCTGGCGCAATAGCTTTCATAGTTAAACTATTTTTCGTCGTAGTTTCTCTTAATGCATTAAGATCTAAATCTACTCTAAAAACATTTGCACTTATAGCTAACTCTTTTCCACTTCTATCTAGAATTCGTCCCCTCTTTGGTGAAATTCGAACATCACTTGTCCACTGTAGAATTGCTTTTTCTTTGTAATCAGATCCTTTAACTATCATTACGTAGCTTAACCTACTAACTAATAGAAAAAACAAAATAAAAAGTATGAAAAAGACAATTAACATCCTACGTTTAACTACTACCTTGTCTCTATACTCTCCTCTTGCCAACTTATTTCCCCCCTGCTACTTTAACTGGGTATTACTTACTATCTAAAACATAATATCTTTTATTTTATTTACTACATTATTACTTATTCTAACTTTTGAATCATCATTTGTACCTAAATTGTTTTTGCTTAAATTAAAATATTGTATATCACTTATTTTGGGTTTAACCATATGAAGTTTTGTCGTAGCCGTTTTCTCAATATAGCTTATATTTCTAAACTTTATTAGGTCTACCTCATATGCATCATTTTGTTTACTTATTGTGTCTATCTGAGCTTTGGCTTTAGAACTTGCTTGTTGATAGGAATAAATCATACAGTACCTTGCTATAATAACCATTCCAATAACAAACCCTATAAAAATATTTGCAAGAACCTTCTTTTTCTTTTTAATATCCTTTTGTCTTTTACTTTGATTAGCCTGCCTTCGTGACTTCTCTAAATCTTCATATTTTCGTTTTTTAATTGGTTCTTGTGGTGCTAAAACTGTATTCCCAAACATTTCAAACTCTTTTTTTGCTACTATCACTTTATTCACCCCATCCACAATTTAGAACTAAATTTTTTCTGCCACTCTTAGTTTTGCACTTCTACTCCTACTATTTACCTCTAGTTCTTCTTCTGTTGCCCTTATAGGTTTTCTACTAATAAGTTTTACGATTGGTGTTTTACCACACACACACATAGGTAACTCTTTTGGACATTTACAAGGGTCTTCTAAGCTTTTAAATTTAACTTTAACAATTCTATCCTCGAGTGACTGGAATGTAATAATCGCCATTCTTCCACCGGAATTTAGCCTCTCTATCCCATCTTCTATTGCTTTATCAAGTATTTTCAGTTCCCCGTTAACTTCAATTCTTATGCCTTGGAAAGTTCTTTTAGCAGGGTGACCTCCATCTCTCTTAAACTTTGCAGGGATAGCTGCATCTATAACATTCACTAACTCAAGCGTTGTTTCAATTGGTTTGTCTTTTCTTCTATCTACTATAAAACCAGCAATTCTTTTAGAAAATTTTTCTTCACCATAATTTCTTAAAACATCTGCTATTTGCTCTTCTTCGTAATTGTTTACAACGTCAAAAGCTGTTATTCCTTTACTTCTGTCCATTCTCATATCAAGTTTTGCATCTCTCATATAACTAAATCCACGTTCTGTATTATCTAATTGATATGACGAAACACCTAAATCCATAAAAATCCCATCTACTTTTTCAATTTCTAATTTATCTAGTATTGATTTTATATTGTAAAAATTATCATGTACATAAGTAACGTTATTAAATTCCTTAATCTTTTCCTTTGCAGCCTTTAGTGCGTCCTCGTCTTGATCAATTCCAATAAGCCTTCCTTTAGAAGATAACCTTTTTAAAATTTCCAGTGAGTGACCTGCACCTCCTAGTGTACAATCCACATAAATTCCATCTTCCTTTATATCAAGTGCTTCAATACACTCATTTAATAAAACTGATATATGTTTAAACTCCATTTTTATCTCCTTTATAAACCTAATTCGTTCATTTTTTCTGCAATCTCATCAAAATCCATATCTGACTCATTATATTTATCCCATTTGTCTTTAGCCCATATTTCTATTCTAGTTGATACACCTATACTTACTATTTCCTTCTTAATCGAAGCGTATTCACATAAATTTTGTGGTATTAAGGCCCTTCCTTGCTTATCACTTGTTATTTCATTTGCACCAGAGAAAAAAAATCGCACAAATGCTCTGGCATCCTTACTCGTTAATGGAAGTTTTTTTAGTTTTTCCTCCATTATCTTCCATTCGTCCATTGTATATATATACAAGCACCCATCAAGACCCTTAGTCAATATAAATTCGCTGCCTAGTCCCTCGCGAAATTTTGTGGGAATAATCATTCTGTTTTTACTATCAATGGCATGTTGATATTCACCAATAAACATAATATTACCCCACTTTATATTATTACTCCACTTTGAACCACTTTAAACCATTTTAAACCACTATTAAGTAATATTCTATAGAAAAACAAAAATTCCTCTTTATTTTATATCATTTTTAAAATTTTAAATGAAATTTTAAATGTAATTAAATCATTTTAATCCTTTACTTGAATTTATTAACTAAAATTACATTAATATCTCTGAGTTGTATTTAGTTAAACAATTGGCCAATTTCACTTCCTTGAAATGCATTAGCTTGAAATAGAATAATATCTAGAGTATAATTTATTAGAACTTAATAATCTTAAACGCAGGAAAGGAATGTACATATATATGAAGCTAGGAATTGTAGGTTTACCAAATGTAGGGAAAAGCACATTATTTAATGCAATTACAAAGGCAGGTGCTGAATCTGCTAACTATCCATTTTGTACTATAGAACCAAATGTAGGTGTTGTAAGTGTTCCAGACAAAAGACTGGATGTATTACAAGGTATTTACGATAGTAAAAAGATAATTCACACTGCAATTGAATTTTATGATATAGCCGGCCTCGTAAAAGGAGCAAGCAAAGGGGAAGGTTTAGGTAATAAATTTTTATCTCACATAAGAGAGGTTGCGTCTATTGTTCATGTAGTAAGATGTTTTGTAGATGAAAATATCATACATGTAGATGGTAACGTTGATCCACTTCGAGATATAGACACTATTAACTTAGAACTTATTTTTTCTGATCTTGATGTATTAGAGAGGCGCCTAGAAAGATCACAAAAACTTGTTCGTTCTGGAGATAAAACGGCAAAAATGGAATATGAACTTATGGAAAGAATAAAAGAACACCTTGAAGCAAATCTTCCAGCAAGAACCCTTGAATTTACCGAAGAAGAAACTATTTTCGTAAACAGTCTTTTTCTAATTACTTCAAAACCAGTATTATATGCTGCAAATATTAGTGAAGATGATCTAATGTCTGGTAATACAGAAAATGATATGGTTAAAAAAGTTCAGGAATTTGCTAAAAATGAAAATTCAGAAGTAATTGTAGTTTGTGCAAGCCTAGAGGAAGAATTATCTACTTTAGACGACGCGGAAAAAATGGAGCTTTTACAAGAATATGGCCTTAACGAAACAGGCCTTGATAAACTTATTCATTCGAGTTATAGATTACTCGGACTAATGAGTTACTTAACTGCAGGGCCTCAAGAAATAAGGGCCTGGACTATACACGTTGGGACTAAAGCCCCTGCTGCAGCTGGTAAAATTCATTCTGATATAGAAAGAGGTTTTATAAGAGCAGAAATAGTTTCCTATGATAAATTAGTTGAATGTGGTAGCGAAGCTGCTGCTAAGGAAAAAGGACAATATAGACTTGAAGGAAAAGAATACATTATGCAAGATGGTGATGTGGTCAACTTTAGATTTAACGTATAAAAAATATAAGGCACAGATACTAAGAAATTAGTTCTGTGCTTTTTCATTAATCTCATGTTTTCTCATGTCTGTTAACTAAGAGTATATATCGCTACAACTGCGTTTCGCTTCACCTTGAAATTCTAAAATTTATTATATTTATGGATGCTAAAACCCACAAACTCGCTGCGCTCAAACATGTGGGTTTCTTAACGCATACATAAATATAATAAATTAAGAATTTCTAAGGTTTGCTCAAATGCATTTTACGCAATATATACTTTTGTTAACATGTTATGATAAAACAACAACAAAAATATTTACTAATCATTTTCTGCTGCTGTATTTCTTTAGCTCTTTGCTAATGATTAACATTAGAGATTCAAAGTTTTGATCTGAGTCACCCATTAGTACTTGAATCGCATCATCGATGGAGGTCATTGTATATATGTGAAAGTTTCCATTTTTAATTTCCTGTTCAACTTCCCCATTTAGGACCAAATCGTCTGCATTAGATAATGGAATCAATACACCTTTGTCTTTTATAGTGTCTAAGGCTTTGCATGCTGCAAAGAAACCTTCTATTTTATGATTTACTCCTCCAATAGGTTGGACTTCACCAAATTGATTTACCGAGCCTGTAATGGCAATGTTTTGCTTTACTGGTACTTTGCTTAGAGCCGAGAGCATACTTATTATTTCTGCAACTGATGCACTATCACCATCTATTTTTCCATATATTTGTTCAAAACTTACATGAAAATCAACTGGTAGTCTACTAAACCCGCCATTAATATTACTCATATAACCTTTCAAAATATTAATAGATTTACTATGAATGCTTCCACTTAGATTGCTCTCTTGCTGAACATCTATTATATTACCTGCTCCCTTATAACAACAACAGGTGATTTTTATTGGCTTACCAAAACTAAAATATCCTGTATCAATTACTGATAGTCCATTCACTTGTCCTATTTTACTATTCGTAACATCAATAAGCATTTTCTTTTCAGTATAGTGATTTAAAATTTCCTTTTCCATAATATCTTTTGTATACCCTACCTCAATTATATCATTTTCATTAATCTCAGCTCTATTTTCTGACTCAACCTTATTACTAGCTAAGATTAATAATTTTTTAATCTCATGTTTGTCATAATAAACTTTTTTCTTACTTTCTACCCTCCTAGACATTATCCTTGCCACTTCTCTAATAGCTCCGTTTGTAAGTGATTTAAAATTATTTTCGTGGCAAATCTTATTAATACCACATACTAAAGAGTTTTTTAGATTATTATCTATATTCTGTACTGGATTACATTCTGCTTTTATAGTGAAAATTTTTTTAAAGTCCTCATCATAATTATAAAGCAAGTCGTATGTCTCGTAATCTCCAATAAGAATAATTTTTGTTTTGATGGATATAGGTTCCGGTTTTAAAGTGTTTAAAGAAATAGTCTCATAATGGTTACTGTTAGCTCCAACATCTACCTTTTCTGCTAATAAAGATTTCTTTAACTGATTATACGCCAAAGGGTTACTTAGCAAGCTATTTATTCTAATTATCAAACACCCTTCATTTGCTTTGATTAAACTTCCACTCCTTATAAATCCAACATTAGTTGAATAAACTCCTTTGTGATTTTCATATTCTATATTTCCAATTAAGTTCGTTAAATTGGGATCTTGCTCAAAAATTACTGGTGGCACTTTATTATTGCTGTTATCTACAATTACATTAACAATATATTTGTAGATAATTTCATTTATTTGTTCTTCATCATCATCATAATTCATAGAATAATTATCTATAAGTCTTGTTTCAATACCGCTGCATACTATATCAATATATTCCACTACAACTTCATCTTCAATAAACATATCTTTAAAGTCATCTTTTATTTGACTCATTTCATTTTTGTAGTATATTCCCATTATTTGTTTTATTTTTTCTAAGTCTATTACTTCAAATTCTTTTAATTTCTCTAAAGTATCCTTAGCTTTTTCTTTTAACATTTTTGCCGTAGCTAAAATTTCTTCTTTTCTCTCTTTATCTAGTGTATCATATTCATTCTCTGACATTTCCTTTCCTTTACTTAAAGGAATGAATGTAAACCCACTATTAGTAGACTTTATATCAAAACCTCTATCTTTTGCTATATCTATTAGACCCCCAATAAGTTCATTCCTTTTTTTTTGAATTCCTTCTTGGATTCCCTCTTTTTCTTTATTTGATGAATTATTATAAAACTGAAATGTACACTCTAAATACTCATCCTGCAATCCCTCAATTATATCTTTTAACCTATTTCCACCCCCATTACTTACCATAATAGGTTTAGGAGATTTTTCATCTTCATATAATACATAACAAATATCTTTTGGTTTACTATTATTCTGAAATATTTTATCTACACATTCAGTAATATCCTTAAGGCTTTCCTTTGAAAAATCGTCTATTAAATAAACATTAAAACCTTCTTTATCTATACTCATAGCAGTTTTAATATTTTTTATTACATCTAAATATTGTGGCATGGGATCTAATGTTTCCCTTGCATCCATATTTTCAATATCAAATTCATATATTATATCCTTTGGAGTTAATTCCTTACTCATATTCCTCCTCCTTTCAATTCTTTATTCTATTAATATTCTTAAATCACACATTTGGGGACAGATATTCTCATTATAGATTAATAATTTTTCTAATTTTATGATTACGCCTCTTTTTATACATATATTGTAAAAATAAATTTATAAATACACCCTTTTTAATACTTGAGTTAAATAACAACTTAAGATATAATAAGCTTATTGACTTTTTATATTTTTTATAATTTTTTTTGTGAAGGAGTAATTTAATGGGATTAAAAGACAAATTGACTAATAGTTACACAAATGCTTATTTAAAAAGATATGGTGATAGACTTACTCAAGCACAAGGCAGAGTTCTATCTGTCAAAGTAGAAGCGAAAAATTATCTTAGAATATTTTATAAATTAACAGTAACCATCCTTGTAAAGGCTGATGGAAGCAAATCAATTTCTAAGTGCATATATAAAAAACATCGTTGGTTTAAAAAGATAGCCTTTATATCAGTACTTCAAGGACAGTCTGTTATAATTCAAGGAATGAAAGGCAAAAAAGGTAAAGAACACAGAGAACATATTCAAATTGTTAACATTAGAAATATGACTACGAAAAAAGACTTAGTTCCACAAAAACAAGGGACCCCGCCTCAAAAGGTACAAAGGGTAAGAGCAGATAAACGATTTAAGTAATAAAAGCTATATGACTTTTTGTCATATAGCTTTTTAAATCCACAAAACTTGTTACCATCAGGTGATGCAGCACCGCTAGGTGCTGAATTACCTAACGGTAATGTTAGTGCTTGTTTGTTAAATATAAGTACAAACTATTTATAAAGGAAATAATACTTGAGAAAAACAAAACAATTAACCATTGCCCAAAATTAAGAGGTATAGTGTGAAAAACACTTTGTAAAAATGGAATATAAACTATACTAAGTAACATAATTACCGATATACTTACAGCCCCCAATAAATACATATTGGTGAATGGGTTAATTTCAAATAAAGAATGTTTTTCAGATCTACATTCAAACACATGTATGAGTTGAGATAAAACTAACGTTCCAAGAGCAAGTGTTCTACATGCCTCAATACTCATGCCATAATATTTTCCACCAATAAATGACAATATAGTACAAACACCTATAAGACATCCACGTATGATAATCTTTTCTGTAAGACCTCTTGAAAATACACTTTCATTTTTCCCTCTAGGTTTTTCTAGCATTATATCAGGATCTGCAGGATCTACTCCCAAAGCAATAGCTGGAAGACCATCCGTAACTAAATTTACAAACAAAATTTGAATTGGAAGAAGTGGATTCTCTAAATAAAATAAAGAAGCCAAAAACATAGTAAGTACTTCGCCCAAATTACAGGATAATAAATACCTTATAAATTTTCTAATATTATTGTAAATTACACGACCTTCTTCAACTGCAGAAACAATAGTCGCAAAATTGTCATCAAGTAAGATCATAGATGCTGCCTCTTTAGTTACATCTGTACCAGATATGCCCATAGCTATACCAATATCTGCCTCTTTTATAGCTGGTGCATCATTAACACCGTCCCCAGTCATAGCTACAATATGATTTTTATGTTTAAATGCCTTAACTATCCTTAGCTTGTGTTTAGGACTCACCCTTGCAAATATTTTTAAATTATCAATATTCTTATCTAATTCTTTATCGCTTAATTTATCTAGTTCATCTCCAGTTATAACTTCTTCTTGCGATTTACATATTTCTAAATCTTTTCCTATAGCATAAGCTGTATTTTTATGATCTCCTGTTATCATTATAGGTCTTATACCTGCAATCTTACACTTTATAACTGCATCCTTTACTTCTTTTCTTGGAGGATCAATTATACCTGCTACACCTATAAAAATTAAATTACTCTCCAAATTATCATTATGCACAATACCAGTCACCTTATAGGCCGCGGCGATACATCTTAAAGCTTTGTTTGACATAGCCTCAACCGATCTCATTAGTTTATTTTTATAAATGGGAAGCATTGGCTGTATCAATCCATCAATCAATATATAATTACATTTTTCTATAACCCGCTCCGGGGCACCCTTTACATAACAAACTTCTCTACCATCCTCTTTAACAATAACAGACATAATTTTTCTTGTTGAGTTAAATGCAATTTCATATACCCGTCTCGCTTTGTTTAAGAATTCCTGTAACTCCTTAGAGTTATTGAAAAGACCTTTAATCAATGCTGTTTCTGTTGGATCACCAAATAAACACTTTTCAATATTTCTTGCACTGAAATCATAATTACAATCATTACAGTATGTATAGGCTTTTTTCATCATTAAATTAAGCGGGACATTGTCATTGTCAACATTGTAAATCTGTCCATCAAAATAAAATGCTTTTACTGTCATATTATTTTCAGTTAAGGTTCCTGTTTTATCAGTACATATTACTGAAGTACAACCCAGAGTTTCAACGGCCGGCAATTTTCTAACTAGAGCATTTCTTTTAAGCATTCTAGATACACCAAGTGCCAAAGCAACTGTAACTATAGCAGTTAAACCTTCAGGTATTGCAGCTACTGCAAGACTTACTCCTAGTAAAAACATTTCGTACTTATCTTGTCCACGCCAAATTCCCATAAACGTTACAACAAAGCAAATTATTATACAAAGTATAACTAATATTTTTCCAAGATGCGCCAATCGTTCTTTTAATGGCGACCTCTCATTATCTATACTGTGAAGCATATCTGCTATTTTCCCCATTTCCGTGCTCATTCCTGTTGCAATAACTTTGGCTTTAGCTTTTCCAGTCAAAATTATCGTTCCCATATAAATGGTATTTTCCTTAGAGCTTGCACTTTTAGATACTCCAGCGGATTCTCCAGTAAGTAAGGATTCATCTAGCATGATGTTATTACACTCAGTCAAAATGCAATCTGCCGGGATTCTATCTCCGCTTTCTAAAATTACGAGGTCTCCGGGCACTAAATATATTGCATTTATTACTGAAATCCCTCCATTTCTAACTACTTTAGCTGTTGGCGCTGCAAGCTTACTAAGTGCCTCTAATGACTTCTCAGTTTTAAACTCTTGAATAAATCCTAATATTCCATTCATTATAACTATTATGAATATAGTTATTGCATCCGCTTTTTCACCCATAAGACCCGAAAGCACCGTTGCTACAATTAATATCCAAGTAATAAAGTCATTGAATTGAGAAATAAATATTTGAAGAGCTGATATCTTTTTTTTACTTTCTAATTTATTAAACCCATATTTTTTAAGCCTACTCTCGGCCTCTGAATTTGTTAGCCCCTTTGATGAGGTAATACTATCATAACCAAGTCCACTTGACTTATTTTTATCCTTAGCATTGTTATTTGACATTCGTTCATTAAACACTTATATTCCCCCTTACACCTCTTTAAAATAGATAACATTTTCTAATTGTTATCTTTCCTACGTAATCATCTTATTATTTTATGATAACTACATTGCTATATTCTATATTCTTTACTAATATATGTGGTTACTTTCCTACATATGAAAAGAATATTTGGTTTTTTCTTTACAATATGTAAATTTGAATATAAAATAATGTTATCAACAATTATTAGTTAAAACGACACGTAGATAATAATTATTATCTGCCCTAGGGGAAGACAAGGAGGACATACATGAAAAACATTGTTTATATTACTGGTCACAAAAATCCAGATACTGATTCTATTTGTTCTGCTATTGCCTATTCAGAATTTAAAAATAAAACTGGTAAACTTACTGCTGTGCCTATAAGGCTCGGTGAAACAAATTCCGAAACAAAATTTATCCTTAAATATTTTGCTGTACCCGAACCTGAACTTATAACTACAGTTAAAACACAAATTTCTGATTTAGACATTGATGTTGTAGCTCCAATTTCACCGGATATTTCTCTAAAAATGGCTTGGTCTATTATGAAGAAAAAGAATGTTAAGACCCTACCTGTAATAGATGAAAATGATCAACTAGCTGGTGTAGCTTCAGTTTCAAATCTTGCTTCAAACTATTTAGATATTTGGGACAATTCTATTCTTGCAAAGAGTAATACACCCCTTGAAAATATTTTAGATACACTATCCGCTAAATGTTTATACAAACCAGAGACCCCCTTTAAGATAACTGGTAAAATTATTGTGGCTGCTATGCATCCTGATAGCACAAAAACAGTAATTGAAGCTGGGGATATCGGCATATGTGGCGATAGAGATGATTCACAGTGCTTACTTATTAAGTCAAAAGCATCACTTGTAATTATCACAGGTGACCATGCTCCATCAGCTGAGGTTGTAGAACTTGCAAAAACTAACGAGTGTACAATTGTATTGACACCATATGACACATTTACAGCTTCTAGACTTATAACTCAAAGTATTCCTATAGATTATGTTATGACCAGAAAAAATCTTGTTACTTTTAATACAGAGGATTTTATTGATGAAATAAAATACACTATGATTGAGACTAGATATAGAAGTTATCCAGTTCTTGATGAAAATAATAAAGTAGTTGGAAGTATCTCAAGATTTCATTTAATATCAGAAAATAAAAAAAAGGTTATACTTGTAGATCATAATGAAAAAACCCAATCGGTACTCGGACTTGAAGATGCTGAAATATTAGAAATAATAGATCATCATAGAATTGCGGATGTTCAAACTGGTCAACCTATATATTTCAGAAATGAACCTGTTGGAAGCACTTCAACAATCGTAGCAACCATATTCTTTGAAAATGGAATTAGACCATCAAAAAATGTTGCTGGAATTTTATGTGCAGCAATTATTTCCGATACATTATTATTAAAATCACCAACATCTACAATAGTTGACGAACTAACTTTAAAAAGATTAGCTCAGATTGCCGACTTAAATATAGAAGAGTTTGCTAAAGAAATGTTTAAAGCTGGTACCTCACTGGACGGTAAAACAGCTGAGGAAATTTTCTATCAGGATTTTAAAATTTTTACTCTTAGTGGTTTTAAAGTAGGAGTATCACAAGTTGGTACAATGTATATTGAAGGCTTCGATACAATTAAAGATGATATGATAGATTTAATGAATAAAAAAGCAACAGAAAATGGTTTCAACTTGATTATATTAATGCTAACCGATATATTAAATGGCGGTTCAGTATTAATAGCTGCTGGTGAACACAAGGACATTGTTTCAAAAGCTTTTAATGTTAATTTAACAGATATCGGTGTATACATACCTGGTCTTGTTTCAAGGAAAAAACAAGTTATACCCCCTATCACAGTTGCCCTAAGTAAAATAAAATAAAATTTTAATTAAATAAAAAACAAGGCATTTATTAAAAAATATTTGCTTTGTTTTTTATATTTTATGAACACTTCTATATTAGCTGTATAACAAGAAAAACTATAAAAACTATGAAGCATATAGAATAACTTATGCTTAAATAATCCTTAATGCATACGTTATCAATTTTATTGTTGTAGTCACCATAACATTTTAGATAATGCATATTGTTACCCTTGTGGTAAGAATAAAAATTAACTGATTCTATAAATGCAGCCAAAATATCAACATTTAGGAGAGGTACTATGAAAAGATTACTAATGTAATCTCCTTTAAATTTTACCTTTAATTTTCGATTTCTAAATACATAAATTATATATAAAAAAACTTCTGCCATCATTGATGGTATTATATTAGCTATAGACACAATAAAACCTAATATAAACAGATCCTCATCAGCACTTAAATTGTATAATATTGCAAATACAATTGCTAAGCCGTTACCAAACATTATAATGAGAAATAATGGTGTTATAAATCCACATATAAGAGCTCTAGATATAGTAGATATTGTGTCATAAAAATGTTTTTTTTCATTGTTCTTTAAATTTTTTCTCTCTGTATTACTAATATCTATTACCATAAAAGCTGTAATAGCATTATATACTTGGTTATTTTTTATATAAGTAAGCCCCAAACATATAATAAATATAAGAAATATATATGAAAATTGCACCGCATATATATTTTTAATTTTATTCTTTGATTTTACATTAATAAAATCAAAGATCCTTTGTCTATCCAATCTCCACAGTAATATGCTAAATAAACAACCAATTATATATCCTATCCCCATGATCACCCTCCTAAATCATATTATTATGTACTTTACTAATAATATATGAGGAATTATCTCCAATTAAAACTAATTTTTGTATTATTTATTATAACAAAAAAAGACATACTTCAAAAGCATGTCAAAACAATTATAAATTAATTAGCCACGTAAATTATTAGCCATTTGCCACATTTCATCAGCTGTTTTTAAAGTACTTGAGCTAAGCTGAAAAGCTCTTTGAGTCATAAGCATATCAGTCATTTCAGTAGCAATATCAACATTTGATTGTTCTAAATACCCTTGATTAATAGAATAATCTTTACTACCCACTACATTTGTGCCAGGTTTTGGCTGAAATAAATTATCGCCTATTGAAATCATTGAATTATCTCCTACAACAGTTGAAATTTTTATTTTCCCAACAACAGCATTGTTACCTTTTATAGATACATTGCCATTTTCAGAAACCTGAAAATTATTAGCAGTAAATTTAAAAGTTCCATTTACTGTATTAATATTTTTACCACTGGCATCAAGTATACTTAATCTGTTTCCCTTCTCATCAACTATAGTTCCACTTGCATCTGAGAGGAAATTACCAGCTCTTGTATAAGCCTTGCTACCGTCTGGTTGAGTTACTTCAAAATAACCAGTACCATCTATAGCTAAGTCAGTTGATAAGCCTGTCTGATTAAGCGCCCCTTGCGTATTGTCTCTTTTCCATTCCCCTACTCTAACACCTGTACCATTTTGAAGGGTAGTTTTGGAAGCCATACTTACTGGATATCCTTTTCTATCAATCGTTTCGTAAACAAGATCTTTGAAATTTGTATTAAGCTTTTTATATCCATTTGTATTTACATTTGCAATATTATTTGATATAGTATCTAACTTTTCTTGTTGTGCCATCATAGCACTTTTACTATCCCATATAATCCTTAACATATTTACTCACTCCCCCTTTTAATGTTTTATTTAACTGTTCCTACTTCATTTACAGCTTTACCTAAAGTCATATCAATAGCTTGCATAACCTTCTGGTTACTTTCAAAATTTCTCATGATTTCCATCATATTTACCATTTCATTTGTTACATTAACATTTGATTTTTCAAGAGAACCTTGTCTTACAGTAACATTTGCATTTTGAATAGGATTTGCTCCATCATACAAGTTATCTCCAACTTTTTTGATAGCATTATAATCTTTAAAGTCAACTAGATCAAATTTATATTGTTTTTTACCGTTAACACTAATATTTCCATATTTATCAGATTGAATTTTACCATCACCTACAAATATTGGTTCTATAGCATTTGTTGTACTATTTTTACCTAAAACCTTATCTCCGCTATCTGTTACTAAATATCCACTTCCATCAACATGAAAATCACCAGTTCTTGTATAATAATTTTTAGTAGTTATTCCGTTATTACTTTGAACTGTAAAAAAACCCTTTCCCTCAATTGCAAAATCTGTAGATTTATCTGTAGTTTGTATAATACCTTGAGTAAAATCTGTATTTACATCATCAACTTTACTTCCCTGACTAAGAGATCCAATAACATTTTTTGTGTTTTTACCATTTACCATCTTATCATAGTTTTGTATTAAAACATCATCAAATGATTTGATAGAAAGATTCTCAGCCTTATATCCATTTGTATTGGAATTGGCTATATTATTAGTTACTGTACTTTGCTTTGCTTCTCCAGTTATAAGTCCTGTAACTGCTGTGTATAAAGCTCTAATCATTTTTTCACATCCTTAATAGTTATTGGCATATCATCTGGGTAACGCATACCATACCCACTTGCCTTAATTTCAATTTGTCCTTTACTCATTTCATAATTTATCTTTGAACCAGCTAGTAAAATACATGCCATAATCAAACCTATTCCTATTCCAATCAAGAGTTTTCTATCACTTAAAAAGTCTATTAATCCTTTTATCTTATATATAAATCCTTTATTAATAGTACTTCCCCCTTACCCAAATGCAATATTTCACAAACTTCGTCAGTAGATGAGCCTTCACTAAATAACCTTTTTATTTCCTCAACTTTTTCATTACTATTATTAGGTTCATCTAAGACTCTACTATCAATTTCATCTGGCTTAGCTATATATGTAATACTTGCATTATCTGATTTAGTATCATCTATAGTAATTGTATTCTCTTTATTATCGTGACACGCTTCATAGTCTTTATGTATTTTATCGTTTTTTACCATACTCTCTTTAATTTCCATTATTCCGCTTTGAAGTTCTAAAATACTTTTAGAAAACTCTGCTCTAAGTTCCCCTATTCTAATATCATCATCTTTAATATTTCCCATAGCATTTCCTAAAACCCCATTAAAGGACTTATTTTGTTTTTTTATTGATAACACATTTAAAATTATAAGAATTAACCCAATAAAAATTAATAAACCTGTCATATAATTCACCCCGAATCTTAAAAATTAAATTGTTAGTATATAATTTCTATATTATAAATCATATTTAAGTTTAACTAAGGCCTTTCTTAGATTTATAAGAGCTCTGCTATGGAGTTGACAAACTCTTGATTCAGATACGCTCAAAATATTTCCTATTTCCTTAAGTGTAAGACCTTCAAAATAATATAATGTTAAAACAAGTTTATCTTTTTCTTTAACATTGTCTAGCCCTAAAGCTAAATATTCAACTTGTTCTTTTTGTTCTAATGCTCCCTCAGGGCTTGGACTCCTATTATCTCTAATAGTACCACTAAGTGGCATGTCATCATCGTCAGAAAAAATCAGGTCTTCAAGCGAAACTACCGATATATAATTTATATTGTTTTCAATGCTTGCGACTTCATTTATTGTAATACCAAGTTCACTCGCAATTTCGTGGTTTGTTGGTTCCCGATATAAGCATTTCTGAAGCCTCTCAATTGCTTCGTTGTATCTGTTAAGCTTATCCATAGCTCCTTTAGATATTGGGCTATTACGCCTAAGCTCATCTATCATAGCACCTTTTATTCTTATTGATGCATAGCTTGAAAACTTCATACCTTTAGTGGCATCGTATTTTCCTAAAGCATCCATAAGGCCTAACATACCATAACTAATTAAGTCTTCATATTCAACATATTTAGTTTTTCCAATAATTACTCTAGATGCAATATATTTAACTAAAGGTATATGTTTTTTTACAATTTGCTCTCTTATATCATCTGCTTTAGCTATGGACATTTAAAAACCTCCTCAAATTTTTTTCATTTGATTTCTCATAAGTTGAAATATATATCTAATAAGTTGCTCCCTTGTTGCGTTATCTAAAAATTCGAAACTAAGACCACATATAAATCTGCCATCGTCATCTCTCATTATCCTCTTTGTTTGCCCCACAATAAGTACCTCTTCTTCGTTAACAGTTAATGCTACCAAAAGAAAATCATTATCCTTAATTTCCTCTGACACTTTAACCCTCATGCCACCACCACTTAAATCAACAAGCACTGCCTTTAAATATTTACTATCATCAATAGTACTAAGATTTACTTTGGGTTCATTCTTAAGATTTATGTATTTAGCAGTTTTTATTAATGGTACTCTAACATATTTTCTTCTTTGTATTTTTTTTATTTCATCAGGTTTTGCAAGGAGTAAAATGGGTATATTCTCAAATTTACGACCTATAATTGTAGATGAAAATTTATAAATATTTTCTTCTTCATAATATATTACATCTATTATGGATCCATTTGACAATGGAAGATACTCTCCTGAATTCGTAGGAATACTAATTGCTATGTAATCTTCTGTTACGTCTTGCACATTACTATTAAAATATTTTTCGTCAACTAATATTTCTAGCTTCTTATTTAACTTAAAATCAACTTTAATCAACTACCCCAACCCCTTATGAAAAAATGCTGAAAATCTTTTTAAATAGCCCCTCTATACCAATTCCACTTACTTTATCCTTTGCGCCTTCAAGTTTATTTGCAATTTTATTTATATCCTGAGCTGCCTCAGAATTCGGATAACTTACAACTACAGGCTCTTGTTGCCTTACTGCATAAGACAATTTCTTATCCTCACCGATTTTACCCAAATATTCAAGTTTCATATCAAGAAATTTGATAACAGCATTATTAAATTTATTAAAGGTCAAATTAGCTTCATTATTGTCAAGGGACCTATTTATTATAACTTTAGCAGAATTTTTAATATCAAAATGCTTAACAGCCTTGAGTAAACTATAAGCATCAGTTAACGATGTAGGTTCTGGCGTTGTTACAATTACTAAATCTTCACAGCAAGCAATAAAACCCAAAACACTTTTATTTACACCAGCTCCTGTATCCATTATTATATAATCAAGTCCTGTTAAAGCTGTAAGCTTACTTAAAAATATATTTCTTTCAACTTCTGTCAAATCCTCAACCTTTGTAAGAGCTGAACCTCCTGGGAGAAGTTTCACTCCAAATGGTCCTGTTAAAACAACTTCCTCTATTTCTTTCCCTTTACTTATAACATCAAATACACTATATCTAGATGAACATCCCATTATAATATCATCATTACCCATACCAATATCTGCATCAAAAATCATAACTTTTCTGCCCATCTTTTGAAGAGCTATAGATAAATTCACTACTATATTACTTTTACCTACTCCCCCTTTACCAGAGGTAACAGTTATAATTCTTGGTTGCAAATCCACCTTATTATCATTTTTTACAGCCATTTGCCTAAGTCTTTGTGCTTGGTCTAGCATATAGTATCCTCTCCTAGTATAAGGCTAACAATTGAGTCAGCAGATAACTCTTTAATATCATCAGGTACGTTCTGACCAATTGACACAAAACTAAGCGGTATTTTAGCTGTTTCTAGTATATTCAGTATAGACCCATAAGTGGCAGTTTCATCTAATTTAGTTACTATTATACTATTATAATTCAAAATTCGATATCCTTCAATAATATATTTCATGTCTCTATTTTTAGTTGTAGAGCTTAGAACTAAATGGATATTTTTTGTATCTGCTTTTTCTACAAATGTTCGAAGTTCAGCAATTTGCATCTTATTTTTACTACTTCGTCCTGTAGTATCAATTAACACTACCTCACATTCACTCATACTTTCTATTGCCTTGTCCATATCATTCATATTATATACAACCTTAAACGGTAAGTTCATAATATCAGCATACGTTTTTAACTGTTCAACTGCACCTATTCTATAAGTATCTACAGTAATCAGCCCTACTTTTTTTCCCTCAGCTAGAGCAAGCCTACCTGCAAGTTTTGCTATAGTTGTGGTTTTTCCTACACCCGTTGGGCCTACAAGCACTATTCTACCTTCGAGTTTTGGTTTGGTTATATGAATCATTTCTTTTAATATAATTTTTAATTTTTCAAGATCTGTTTTTTCAGTCCTATCATTTTTAATTTTCATCATTATGTTTTCAATGTTTTCACTATCTACATCATTATCAAATAATATTTTTTCTATGTCACTTTTTTGATTTTCTATTGGTGTGCCAACTTGAGAGAGAGAACTAATCATGGTTTTCATTTTCATCATTTCACTCATTAAATTCTCTGAATTATTATCACTTTGATTAGAAACTTTATGTACACTGCTATTTTGTTTTTGGACTACCCTTGAGTGATTTTCATTTTCTTGCTGCACAACTTTTTTTATTGCTTCTATACTATTTAATTCTATGTTATTTAATTCATTACTATTTCGATTATTATTGCTATTATCATTTACTGTATTTTGTTTTTTCTCATTTACTTCATTTTCAACTGCAGCGGTGACTTCAATACTTTTGGCAGAAAAGAATCCCTTTATTCCTGGCTTTCTAATTTTCCTTTGACTTATAATTACTGCATCTCTTCCTAGTTCATATCTTATTCTTGTCATAGCCTCATTCATGGTATTAACTATATAACGTTTTATAATCATTGTAGAGTCACAACTCCTTCAGTTTTGATCTCAACTTCATTTGGTATCTCATTAAGAGAAAGCACAGATAATGTAGGAAATACCATTTCAATTAACCTTCTGAATGCTGGTCTTATCTTAGGAGATACAAGTATCACTGGTTGATTATTGTGAAAATAAATTGTATTAATATTTTCTTTAATAGAATTCAATATTTTACCAGTAGTCTCTGGATCAACTGCTGGAAAAGAACCTTGAAGAGATTTTTGAATATTATTTGATACAATATTCTCAATTTCAGGTGAAAGTGTCATAATTGTCATAACACCATTCTCGTCAATTAGTCCATTACAAATACTTCGTCCAAGTGAAAAACGTACATACTCTGTTAATACTTCTATGTCCTTTGTTATTCTCGCATTATCTGCTAAAGATTCTAGAATAGTTACCATATCCTTTATAGCTACCTTTTCTTTAAGAAGACTTTGAAGAACCTTTTGTACTTCACCAATGGTCATAAGATCTGGTATTAATTCTTCAACTACGGTGTTATATTTTTCTTTAACCGAATCAATTAATAATTTAGTTTCCTGCCTTCCTAGAAGTTCAAAAGCATGATTCTTAATAGTTTCTGTTAAATGAGTTACCATTACAGTAGTTGGATCTACAACCGTTAAGCCCTTGATTTCAGCATCTTCTCTTTGATCATTATTTATCCATACTGCTGGTAATCCAAAGGTTGGTTCAACAGTATTAATACCTTGAATAGTAATATCTTCTGAACTTGGATCAATACAAAGTAACATGCTTGGCATTAATTCACCTTTTATTATTACAGTACCTCTTATCTTAACTACGTATTCATTTGTTTTTAGTTGCAAATTATCTTTAATTCTAATAGGTTGTACAACAATTCCCATCTCGAGTGCACATTGCCTTCTTACAGATGCTATTCTTTGTAACAAATCTCCACCTGTAGCTTCATCTGCAAGTGGTATTAATCCATAACCTATCTCTATCTCCATAGGTTCTACAGAAATTAAATTCATTACATCCTCGGGTTCTCTATTTTCTGTTTCAAAAGATTCTTGTTCTTCAGTTTCTGATTTTATTATTTTTTGATCGTTTGCATCCTTGTTCAAGAAATATGCGCTAGCTGCTAGTGCAATAGCTAGTATTATGAAAACAATATGTGGCATTCCTGGAATACAAGCCAAAACTACAAGCACTACTGATGCTAAAGCAATTGCCTTTGGGAATGTAGTAAGTTGCGATGTTATTTGGGTTCCTAAATTCACAGCGCTACTAGATCTTGTAACTAAAATACCTGATGCAGTTGATATTAAAAGAGCCGGTATTTGACTTACAAGCCCATCTCCAACTGTTAACCTAACATAAGTAGTTGCAGCTGTCCCAATTGGCATACCAAGCATTACCACGCCTATAATTATTCCACCGAAGATGTTAATTATTGTAATAATTATACCTGCTATTGCATCTCCTTTTACGAATTTTGAAGCTCCATCCATAGCTCCATAAAAACTAGCTTCATCTTGAAGTTTTGTTCTTCGCTCTCTTGCCTGCTCCTCAGTTATAACGCCTGCATTCAAATCAGCATCTATACTCATTTGTTTACCTGGCATAGCGTCTAGCGTAAATCTAGCAGAAACTTCTGATACACGACCAGCACCGCTTGTAATAACAACAAACTGTATAATTATTATTATTAAGAAAATAATTATTCCGACTACATAATTACCACCAACAACAAACTCACCAAAAGCTTCTATAATATCTCCTGCATAAGCCTGTGTTAATACAAGTCTCGTAGATGAAATATTTAATCCTAACCTTAAAAGTGTGGTAATAAGTAATAAAGTTGGAAACACTGAAAATTGCAAAACTTCTGTTGTAAACATTGTTAATAATAAAATTACAACTGCTAGTGTAATATTAAATGCAATTATTACATCAAGAAGAGCTGTTGGTAAAGGAATAATTATCATTAAAACTATACCTATTACACCAAATGGAACTATTACATCCAAATTATTTTTAATGTTAAATCTTGATTTTTCAGCCACAAATATCATCCTTTACTATTTTTTCTTCAGTTTATATACCAATGCTAATATCTCTGCTACTGCTTGATACATATCAGCTGGGATTTCTGAGCCTACCTCTAATTCCTTGTATATTAACCTTGCTAAAGGTTTATTTTCAATAATTGGAATATCATTTTCACTTGCAATTTCTTTTATCTTTATTGCCACATTATCTGCGCCAATAGCCACAACTATAGGTGCTCCATCCCCTCCTTGCTCATACTTAATTGCAATAGCTAAGTGGGTTGGATTTGTAATGACAACTGTTGCATCAGGTACATCTTGCATCATTCTACCAGATGCCATTTCTCTTTGTTTCTGCCTGATTTTTGATTTAATCAAAGGATCTCCTTCTTGTTGCTTATATTCTTCCTTGATTTCTTGCATACTCATTTTTAGTTCTTTATTATGTTTATATTTCTGATAAGCGAAATCAATTATAGATATTATAAGCATAACTATTGCTATTTTAAAAAATATATCTATAACGAGACTTCCAAAGGCCGCCAAAATAGCTTCTGTTTTTAAACTCCCGTATGTCATTATTTGCATATAGTTGTCTTTTACAAATTTATAAGCTATAACTGATATAAGAGTAACTATAGTTAAATTTTTAATTAAATCCACCACTGATCTCATGGAAAAGATTTTTTTAAACCCACTTATAGGATTTAGCTTTTTAAGATCTGGTTTAAGTGGCTCACCTGTAAATATAAATCCCGATTGCATAAGGCTAGCAACTATTCCCATTATCATAATAGGAACCACAATCGGCAAAATTAAAATACCAAATTTCATAAGTGATACCAAAAGTACAGTTTTAAAAGTATACTCAGTAAGTGTAAATGTTAAATAATTGTTTAAGAAAAGAATTAATATGCCTTTTAAATTGTCTAGAGTATATGCCCCAAGCGTCATCATCAGAACTGTTACTGTGAGTAGTGTTGTGGTAGAAGATAATTCCTTACTTTTGGCAACTTGACCCTTTTTCTTTGAGTCACTTTTCTTCTTAGGAGTAGCATCTTCAGTTTTTTCACCACTATCAGATGATACAAAAATAAGTAGTGGTATTACTTTATAAAGCCCCTTGATTATGTCTGGAATAGTATAAAAAGAATTCACTATTAAAGTTATAGCCGCAGGAAGCACTAATGAAAAGCAAGCAAGTCCTATTACTATTTTTATTGGCATACCTAAAATCATAACATTTAATTGTGGTACTGTTCTCGAAACAAGACCAATACTTAAATCTGTTATAATAATTATTAAAATAATCGGTATTGCTATTTTTAATCCAAGCGTGAAAAACTCTATGAAAACTTTCAGCATCATCATAGCAGTTTGCTGCGATAATATAAATTTCCCAATTTCAACATTATTGAATGAATCAATAATCGCTCTAATTAACATATGGTGGCCATCCACTACGAAGAACATTACCATACTTACCCAATAAAGCAAATTCCCAAGTAAAGTTACATTATCGTTAGATATCGGATCAAACATACTCATCATAGAAAATCCGATTTGGAAATCCATAAGTTGCCCAGCCATTTGTGCAGAGTAAAAACAAAACTTTGTTAAGTACCCAAGCATTAAACCAGTAACAACCTCTGCTAGTGAAAATATTATGAGCGTTCCATTATTAGTAATTAAATTTACATTTTGATAATTAATACCTGGCATAATTATAAAAGTGAAAACAGCACAAAATCCGACCTTAAGCAAAACAGGGGCAGATTTAGGGAAGAAAATTGGTATACTCATAAAGAATGCTGATATTCTAAGGAGTACCATGATAAAGCCCAAATAGTAAGCCATATTAGTCAAAACAATTCCACCTAACCTCCCATATTAGCTATAAGTGCAAAAATTCTAGTAGTAAAATCAAGCATTATATGGAGCATCCAACTACCCATTAATAAGCCAATTAGTGCTACCGCAACGAGTTTTGGCACAAAAGTTAATGTTTGCTCTTGAATTTGAGTAGTAGCTTGGAATATACTTATTATTAGCCCTACTACAGTAGCTACAACTAAAATTGGAGCAGATACCATTATTGCAGTATAGATAGCATCTTTTATTACGGATAATACAATATTCTCTGTCATTTAATTCACCTCAACTAAAACTCATAATCAGCGCTTTTGCAAGCAAATTCCATCCATCAACCATAACAAATAACAATAATTTAAATGGAAGAGAAATCATAACTGGTGGTAACATCATCATACCCATAGCCATAAGTATACTACCTGTTACTATATCTATTATAATAAACGGTATAAACAGCAAAAATCCCATTTCAAAAGCTCGCCTTAATTCACTTATTATAAACGATGGCACAACAGCATATAATGGTACTTTGTCATATGTAACTACAGGTTTTCCATTTTTAAGTATCTCTTTTCCATTAGCATCAACTTGATTTTTAACTGTATCTTGTAATTTACCTACATCTAAGAAAAGTTTTAAATCTTTTGCTCTAGTCTGTTTTAACATAAAGTCCCTCATAGGTTTAGAACCTTTTTCAATTGCAACCTTTTGAGTTATTTTACTGTTTAAATAAGGAGTTAAAGCCTCAGTATTGATTTTTGTAAATGTCGGCGCCATAGTGAAAAATGTTAAAAATAGAGCAAGTCCAATTATAACCTCTTTTGGTACTGCATTTTGAATACCTATAGCACTTTTGAATAATGATAACACTATAATTATTCTTACAAAACTTGTAGACATTATAATAATTGATGGCAATAAGGTAAGTACTGTTAGAAGCAATAATAACTTAATATTATCAACATACTCCTTTGGTGTACTTGCATTATCAACCGAAATATTAATTTTAGGTATTGGTATTGTAGTTGCATGTACAATGCTTATCGTAGCTATACCTGTTATAGCTAGAGCTAGAGCAAAAACAAACAAATTTTTATTTTTTATTTTCATATCTAACTTCCTCTTTAGTTTGCTTTTTCAAAATATGTTTTTTGAATAAATCCTTCATGTCTTCATATTGAGGTAGCTCTTTAATTTTTTCTATTTTTATAATCTCTTCGATAGGTAATTCAAATAGAATTTTAATATCATTTAAACTTGATGATACAGCATAGGCTTTATCACCGATTTTTACAACTGCAATACTGTTTTCCTTAGATAAAGAAATTCTATCGAGTATCCTCATATATCTACCATCTTGCAATTTGCGAAGTTTGGTTCCTCCATATTTCAAAGATAAATACAACATACATAATATAAAGGGTAAAAATATTATAATTTTAAACATCAATATCCAAAAATCTTTATCCATTATTTTATCACCTACTGTACCAATAAATCATTAAAATATACATGATCTATTTTGCCTTTTGTTAAAACTGGGTTTATTTTAGTTATTAATTCTTTTTTTATATTATCAACAACAGCATCATCAAAATCTGCTGCTTTTTTAGATCTTAGAGTTTTAATAACTAAATCCCTAATAATGGGCTTTTGTGCTTTTATCTCTGTATCTAAATCTGTATTTTCACCATACCCAACGTAAATAAGTACCTTTAGATACCTTTTTGCATCACTATCTGTTAAATTCACTAAGCATTCATCTAATGAATAAGTCACCTCTTTTGTCGCTACAGCATTAGTCGTTGAAGTAGTAGAAGTCGCCGCTCCTTTTTTACCAGCTATATACATACCACCAAAGGCCGCACCCCCAACTAGAATTAGTCCGAGCAATACTATAATAACTAATTTTAACGAATTTCCTTTTTTTGGTTTTTCACTCATTTCGTAATGGCCTCCTTATCATTTGCAACAATTAAAATATTTACCCTTCTATTTAAAGCTCTATTTGCATCACTACTATTTGCTGCAATAGGTTGATATTCACCACAAGCTACAGATTTAAATCGATTTGGATGGGCTTGTCCTTTTGTCACCACAAAATATTCAAGTACTTGTAGCGCTCTATCTGAAGATAATTGCCAATTGTTTTTATATTTAGAATTATTAATTGGTTCATTATCTGTATGTCCCTCTATTACAATATCATTAGGAAATGTAGATATTAGTGCATTTATTGAATTTAATACTGACTTACTTTTATCTATAATTTCTGCATTACCGCTCTCAAATATAATATTTTCACGAAGTTGAATTATAACTCCCCTATTGTCAGTTTTTATTACAACTATAGACTCTAATTTTTTATTTTTTATAAAACTTTGAACCTTCTTATAAATATTTTGTGTATCACTACCTGCTGCTCCAGATTGTAATGGCAACCCAACTAATGGAACATCTCCATCTTTCACATTAAAATCCACATTACTTTTTACGGTTTCGCCCGTTAATACAGATTGAAAAGATGATGCAACTTGTTTAAACTTAGTTGCATCAACTGTTGAAAAAGAATATAATACTACGAAAAAAGTTAGAAGAAGTGTCATTGTATCTGCAAAGGTAGACAACCAAGTATCTGTTCGTATCTCTGGTCTAATCTTCTTTTTTCTAGACATTCTCACTCACCTCAACTACTTTCTCCTGCTCTTCAATAAATTTAATTCTGTCCGCTGGTGATAAATAAGTGGTTAATCTTTCTTTAACACTCCTTGGATTTACTCCAGATTGTATTGAAAGTATTCCCTCAAGCATCATTTCGCGATTATTTACTTCAATACTAGATTTATAGGTTAAATTATGTGCCATAGGAATTAATACTAAATTTGCAAGTAATGCACCATAGAAGGTAGTTATTAATGCTTTCCCCATACCAGAAGCTACTGCTGAAGCATCACTTAGATTTGAGAGCATTTGAATAAGTCCTATAAGTGTACCAAGCATACCAAAAGCTGGTGCATAAGCTGCCCAAGCTTTTAATATATTAATCCCATCCGCGTGGCGCCTCTCCATTTCATCCGTTTCCAGCTCCATAACTTCTTTTATTGTTTCAGGGTCTAGACCATCAACAACCATTTGAAGTCCTTTTCTTAAAAATTTATTTGGCAATAAAGCTATGTCATCCTCAAGAGATAAAAGTCCGCCCTGTCTTGCTTTTTTAGATAAACTTATAAAACAATCAATAATTTCTGTACTAGCTGATGTGTTTTCTTTAAATGATTGTCTTATAATTTTTTTAACTCTCTTCATTGCTGAAATAGGATAAGCTATAAGCAGTGCAGCAAATGATCCACCCACAGTAATTGCTATAGAAGCTGGGTCAAAAAATATTTTTAAGTTAGTTCCACCAGATGCCATCCCCCATACCGTTAACCCAAATCCTATCACTATTCCAATAGTGGTCAAAAAATCATGCTTCTTCATGCAATTGCCTCCTAAAACTTGCCAGTAAATATCCTATTCTTATACTTTATTACCTCTTCAATTACCTCATCTGTACTTTCAATCACAATATACTTTTTTCCATTTGTTAAGGTTATTAATGTTTCTGGCATTATTTCAATCTTTTCTATAACCTCTGCATTTAAGACAAATTCTTTATTATTTAAGCCTGTAAGTTTTATCATGGGCCCTCCTATGATACTTTACTTATTCTATCTCTTTAAACCTATTATATCCTGTAGTATTTCATCTCCTGTGGTAATTGACTTACCCATTGCCTGAAAGGCTCTACTTGCAACTATCATATCTGTAAACTGCTCTGATAAATCAACGTTTGACATTTCAAGCATTGATCCAAGCATATCCCCATAACTTCCACTGTTATCAGTAGTTGGATCAGTCCCAACTCCCGATCTAACTACAGCATCTCCAGAGTTAGAAGTATTTTCATACAAATTCCCTCCTACCTTCTTTAACCCTGCAGGATTCTTAAAAGAAGCCATAGCGATTTGCCCAAGCACTGCTACTTTACCACTGTTTAAAACAGCTTTTATTGTTCCATTCTTTTCTATAGAAAAGGTTTTAATTCTATCTGCAGTTCCGGCAACATCAACTGATTCTGGAATTACAAGGGGTATTAGTGTTTCACTTGTAGTTAATGTTCCATTTGCATTAACATATGTTGATGTTGGCACACTACCACTGTATGTTAAACTAGCATTTCCCCCTTCACTCACAGCATATCCTAATACTCTTAATCCATCTGAATTCAGCAAATTTCCTTTATCGTCTAAAGTTAAAGCACCATCCCTCGTATATGATATCCCATTAAATGTATTAGCCGTAATTGTTTGAGAAGTAGTTGTACCAGCAACATTATCTAATGTTGCTGTCCCGCTAATTGCTCCCTTAGCAACCATTAAGTACCCTTCTCCATCCACAGCAACATCTAAATTTCTAGATGTTGGCTGCATCATACCTTGTCCTACCATAGTATCTATTCCTGCCATTTGAACACCAAGTCCTATTTGCTTAGCGTTAACTCCACCTGTATTTGTTGATGAAGATGACGCTTCAGATATACTTTGACTTACCATATCTTGAAATCTAACTCTCGAGCTTTTAAAAGCCGTAGTTCCAATATTAGCTATATTATTTGCGATAACGTCTAATTTTTGCTGATTTACTTTCATTCCACTTATTCCAGCATATAATGATCTTAACATAATATTACCCCCATTTTTTTAGTAAACACTTTGCTTCCGTCATTCCACAAAGTTAAGCTCCCTATAAGGTCCAGCTTATATCATAACTACACTATCTATATTTGTTATTACATTTCCTGTGCTTTGATTTTTATCCATTGCTGTAATTACAGTTCTATTTTTAATACTTGTAATCAAAGCCATATCTTTATATAGTATTAAGGATTGTTTAGAACCTTTGCTGTCTGCCATATTTATTCCTTCATTAATCTTCTTCCTATCAGCATCATCTAAGTTTATATTTCTACTATTAAGCCTTTGTGCTGCATGAGATGATATGGTAAAACATTCTTCTTTTTTTATCTGTTTATCTAAGACTTTATTAAAACTATTTTGATCTTTATTAACTTGATCACTTTTATTTTGTAAACCAACACCTGAATAATCAGGAAAATTTGCCGTTGAGTATAATTTGCCGTTTACCACTCTATAGGACATATAAACATCACCTTACTATCTTAATTAATTACCTTTTTATCCTACTTTTGAAATGTCATCATAACTTACATCCTTAGTTACTTCCTTACTATTTTCTTGATAAGAAATAGTTAAATTAATTCCCGTTGTAGTTTTAGCAACACTTTTAACAGTTCCTGTATATGCTACTTTAGCATCACCTATCGCGCTTGTTGTAACTTGTTTACCCATTAGATTTATAGCAGCTGAAAATACTGTATTATTATTTAAATAATTTGATGTAGCGTTTGATACATCTATAACATCTGATAAAGTGTCAGCTGGGAAATCCTTTGTAGTACCATCCGGTAATTGCACTGCCATGTAAGTTTTACCTGACTCCTTATAAACTGCCTGAACAGTTCCCCCATATTGAACTCCTTTATCATCATAACTCTCAAAAGCTACCATCTTTCCTACTAGCGAAGTTGAGTTTGAAAAAGTAATATTGCTATTTAAATTTGACATTTGTTCTAGTGACGCAAATTGTGCCATTTGAGCTACAAATTCTGTACCATCTTTAGCCGCCGTCGGGTCTTGGTTAGTAAGTTCGGCCGAAAGTATTTTAAGGAAAGAATTTTGGTCCATCGCTGTGCCTTTCTTTACAATTGCAGTCCCTCTGGTTGTTGCTCTAGATAAAGCTGCTTGTTCTGCGCTTGTTAGTACTTTTGTGTTTGAAGCCGATGTAACATCAGTTGCCATCTTATATCCCCCCTTAAATATTGATTTTTATCTATGCATAACTAAACAAACTTATTTACTTGATTATCTTCTTTAACATAGTTACTGCTTATCGCAACATCATCGTCTATATCCACATTCGTTTTTGAGTTCTTATCTTGTTTCCCATTATTATTGTTATTGTTTCCACTAGAGTTCTTGTTAAAAAAGGTGGAATCCTCATATACATTTATATCTAAGCTTTGAATTTTAATGTCCATATTTTTTAATCTATCTTGAATGTCCTGAACGTTACTATTTAATAAGTTATAAGTTTCTTTATTTTGAGCTAATATACTAGCCTTCATAATTCCACTTTCCATAGTAAGTTTTATTGTAATTTCTCCAAGTTCCCTAGGATTCATTTTCACTGTTAAATCCCTTATATTGTTAATTTCCATGAATTTTACAGATTTAATTACATCAGCCTCAAAATTGTTTTTATCAACTACTAAATTTGTACTTAGTACTTTGGATGCTTCTGAAGTCTTAACCGTTTGAAATTGATTCATAAAGTTAACCGCTTTTGATATTTTCACATCATCCTTGTCTCCACTTAGCAACTTATTAAGAAAGTTGTCCTCTGAAGAACTATTCCCAGAAGATTTATTGTCTTTTTTATTATCACTTGAACCCTGATTTTGATTTTTAGAAATACTTTCAGAAGTTGACTTTATGTTTTGCGACTTCACCCTTTTTATTAAATTGTCTTTTATTGATTTTTCATCACTATTATCGCTGTTAGTTTCAGGAGTGGGTACTTTTAATAAATTCAAATCTGATTTTATATCCTTAACCTGAGTAGTTAGCTTTTGAAGCATACCTAGCATTTCGGGCGTCACTTTAGTATTTTCTTTTGAATTTTGTAGTAATGATAATATTTCACTAAGATTATTTTTCAAATTACTTTTTGTTTCAGGTGTCAATTTTTCTGCACCTACTAATTCTTCTATATTAATAGAAGAAAGTTCAGTTCCCGAAGTTTTAGTAGTTGTAGTTTTATCAGTACTTTGAATCATAACAGTTAAAGATTGTAATAACTGCTCAATTTGTGCCATTTGATCAGTTGTTTTTTCGGTACTTGCTGATTCTCCTGAAGTAGTCTTAATATTTTGCTTTAATAAATCAATAATTTTCTTTAAAGTATTGTTTATCTTAATACCAACACTTTCTACCGAATTTTTTGGCAATTCCTTAATGTTTTGATTTAGTGTTTTAATTGTTTTTTCTATAGTGCTGTTTATATCTGCACTTACCTTATCACTAGCGTCAGCATCAACTACTATATTTTTGGGCAATTCCTCAATATTTTGTTTTAGTGGATCAACAGACTTGTCTACAACATTGTTTATCTCTGCACTTACCTTGTCACCAGTAGCAACATCATCTAAAGGCTTTGTTGTATCTCCTTCTACTGTAGTTTTACTAACATCATCCTTCTGATTTTCGTTATTTGTTTCATCCAAGTTTTCTTCTTTGCCATTTGTTTTTTTAACATCATCATTTGGTAAACTCTTAGATTTTAGTGTTTGATCATCTAAGGCTTTTTTAAATTCTTCTTTTCTAGCTGGTTGTTTTGGCGTATCAACTTTAGTAGGAGTATTATTATAATTTATTACATTATTATTTACATTCACTTTTCTCACCTCCTTTAATAACATATGTGGAAATAAATAACCATTAATATATAAGTCTATTTATTTCCATGAATCATTGTATTATTTCTAATAAAAGCAAAAAGCGCAAACTCATCATTACTCTTTTGCTCTATTAAATTTTGTTCTTTCAAAAACGCAATCTTCTGCTTTTCTTTCAAAATTTCAACAGTCTTTTTTTCAACTTGACATTGTTTCAATTCTTCTCTTTTTTTATCTAATATCTTGCCTTTATCCTCAAATACTATTGTACTTTTATCTATTGCATAGTTTAGCGCATTTAAATAATTTTGTTTAATTTTTTGTTTTATAATTGATTCATATGCATCTATATTTCTATGTGTCTTATAAGTTTCCTTTAAATTATTCAGCTCATTTTCAACAATGTTTTTTTCCCTTTGTGCCTCTTTAAACTCAAGCTTACTTTTATCTTCAAAATCTTGTCTAATATCAAGAAGTTTTTGAAGTCTGAACTTATATGCATCGCCCAATATAAAACCTCCTCTCATAAAAATATTCTCCAAGAGACTCACTTGAAACACCTATTCAAACATATTTTGGAGTACACTTAAACTAACATTAATATCAGTATTTTCATTTGTATCCTGCTTTAAAAAAGCCTCTATACTATCATTATACTTAATTGCATTATCAATTTTTTCACTACTTCCCTTTACATAAGCACCAATATTTATTAGATCCTCAGAATCCTTATAAGTTGCCATTAAGTCTCTTGCAAGGGACGCAGCCTTTTTATGCTCAGGCGTAGTGATTTCAGACATCAATCTACTAACGCTATTTAAGACATCAATGGCAGGGTAATGATTTTTACCAGCAAGTGCTCTTGATAAAACTATGTGACCATCAAGTATTCCACGTACTGCATCTGCTATTGGCTCATTGAAATCATCACCATCTACAAGCACTGTATAAAAAGCTGTAATAGATCCTTTATCAGACATTCCACTGCGTTCCATTAACTTAGGTAACATTGCAAATACTGACGGAGTATATCCTTTACTTGCTGGAGGTTCCCCAATAGCTAGTCCAATTTCCCTTTGTGCCATAGCGAACCTGGTTACTGAATCCATCATTAGAATTACTTTTTTACCTTGATCCCTAAAGTATTCAGCAATAGCTGTAGCCGTAAATGCACCCTTTAATCTTACAAGGGCTGCTTTATCGGAGGTTGCACATACTATAATTGATTTTTTCATTCCCTCATCGCCTAAATCCTTTTCTAGGAAATCACGAACTTCACGTCCTCTTTCACCAATAAGTGCAATAACATTTACATCTGCTTTTGCCCCTCTTGCAAGCATTCCAAGAGTCGTACTTTTACCTACTCCACTGCCTGCAAATATACCAACTCTCTGACCTTCTCCACAAGTTAAAAAGCCATCAATTGCCCTAACTCCAGTAGGCAGAATTTCTTTTATTCTACGTCTCTTTAAAGGATCTGGAGGAGATGCATTTAAAGAATATGCTGTGTACTTAGTAATTTCATCACCATTTAATGGATTTCCTAATCCATCTAGAACCTTTCCAAATAATTCATCTGAGCATTTAACACTAAGTGGATTTCCAGTTGGCACTACTCGACATCCGGGTGATATACCTACGAGTTCCCCAAGTGGCATGAGTATTACGTCCTTCTCACGAAAACCAACAACTTCGCAGGGTATCTCTTCGTTTGATATATTATAAATATTACATACTTCACCTACAAATGCTGTTATTCCCTGTACCTCAATTGTAAGTCCTATAACATTTTTCACCACACCCTCGCAGTAAGTGTAGTTAATATCAGGAATCTTTTTCATTAAATACTCAAAATTTAGAGATACCATAAAATCATTCACCCTCTTTATACTTGTAATTGCTCTTCCTTAAACATTTCAACTATTTTTTCTATACCATAAGATATACTTACAATACTTTTACCTGTTTCTTTTTCTATAACAGCGGTTCCATCCTCTAAGAAATTATCCTCTATTACAAATATATCACCCTGAAATGCAAGTTTACCTTTCCAACTTTCAACTTGACCCTTAACAGTATCAAAATGAGTGTTATTAGTTTTTATAATATATAATTTTATATTTCTTTCAGCTTTTAGGGTATTAAATATCATCTCATTTATTGCATCTGGCTCTTTTACTTCTTTTTTTAATATGTTCTCAGCTATACTTACAATTAGATCTTTTATATGTTTTTCTTTCTCTATCAAGAATTCATCATACTTAGATTTTGAAAGCTTTAACATATCATCTGCTTGTGCCCGCACTTCATTTGCCTCCTGCGTTGCACCGCTAATTGCTTCATTATACCCATTTTCATACCCTTCTTTATTCCCTTGTTCAAGACCTTCTTTAACCGCTCCAATTTTCGCCTCTGCAGCATCAATGATAGATTTTGAAATTATTTTCTCACTTTCGTGTCTTGCATTTTGCAGGATATTGCTAGCAAGTGTTTCATAACTTTCCATATTAGCATTTTTAACGACTTGCTGCTCATCTGTAATTTTGGGTAAAGGTTTTGCACTTAAATGGGTGCTTATTTCTTCCTCACCCTGCTTTATGACATTTGAATTTTTTATCACATTAAATGACAATCGATTCCTCACCGCCTCTTGAAAGAACAATTTCGCCAGCTTCATCTAAACGTCTCAAAATACCAACAATTTTTTGTTGTGCTTTCTCTACATCCATAAGTCTTACTGGTCCAAGGAATTCCATATCTTCTTTCAAAGATGCTGCGGCTCTCTTAGATTGATTCTTGAATATAGTGTTTGCAACTTCTTCTGAACATCCTTTTAATGCAAGAGATAAATCTTTAGTATCTATTTCTCTTAATGTTCTTTGTATTGAAACATCATCCAATGTAATAATATCTTCAAATACAAACATAGATTCTTTAATTTTTTCTGCAAGTTCTGCATCTTCTCTTTCAAGACCTTCCGTAATATTCTTTTCTGTAGTTCTATCAACTTGGTTTAGAATTTCAACTAGAGATTCTATTCCACCAATTACAGCACTATCTGTTCTAATTACAGAAGATAATTTACCATTTAAAACTTTTTCAATTTCTTTTATAACCATAGGCGAAATACTACTCATAGTTGCAATTCTATAAGATACTTCACTTTGTAAATCTAGTGGTAACTCTGCCATTATCTGAGCAGCCTTATCCGACTGCATATAACACATAATAAGTGCTATTGTTTGCGGATGTTCATTTGCTATAACATTTAAAAGTTGATGAGCATCTGCCTTCCTAGCTATTGCAAATGGTCTATATTGTTGAGTTTCTTCCATAACCTTATCTAAAATTTCCTTTGCTCTTTGCGAACCAAGTGCCTTTGATAACAAATTTTTTGCATATTCAATTCCACCTTCTAAAAGAAAATCCTTAGCTTTATTCATTTCCATAAATTCATCTAAAATTGACTTCCTAAGTTCTGGTTTAACTGAAGTAATATTTGCAATCTCATAAGTTATTTTTTGTATATCTTTCTCCGGCAATTTTTTTATTATACCCGATGATGCGTCCGGCCCTAAAGTTATAAATAATATAGCTGCTTTTTGAATTCCCGAAAGTTTTTCACCTTTAGCCACTACTTATCACCTCTCATCTTCTGTCAGCCAAGACTTAATTATATCTGCAACTTGTTCTGGTTTATCTGCAGCATATTTTTTAACTTGATTCTCCATACTAGATTTTTTATCCTTAGATTCAAATTCAATAGGTGGAAAGATTTCTTCCTGCTTTGGAGGAATTGCATCTCCAATCATCATGTCAATGCCCTCCGGAGTTATTTCTTCCTTCTTTTTCGACCTACGAATTACAAATATTACTATAATAAATATTAAAATAGCTAAAGCGCCTATTGCAATACGAGTATATAATATTTTAGATGCTGCCGCCTTATCTGCATTTGCTATATCGAGTAGTGCTTGCTGAGCAGCTTTTTTAGCCGCCGTATTAAAGTACAAACCTTCTATACTTATAGTGTCTCCTCTAGCTCCAGAGTATCCAATAGCTTGAGCAACTAAATTATTTACAGAAGTCTTAGTAGCTGCATCCAAATTACCATCAAGTACTACCGAAGTAGTAAGTTTCTTAATTGCTCCAGGTGCCTTCACTACATCGTCAACAGTTTGTGAAACGTCATAATTTTTTGTACTATCTTTTACCACAATGTTTCCATCTTTAGTAGTTGTCGGTGATGTATTTTGCGTAGCATTATCCACTGGACTAGTTGATAAACCAGTACTAGTGCCTCCATTCCATGTCTCAGTATCATGCGAACTTACGACTGCTCCCGTTTTACCATATGTTGTGGATTTTCTTGTAAGCGCATCAAAATCAAGCTCTGAATTAACAGATACCTTCACTCCATCTTTATATACAGGCTCAAGTACTTTCATTATCTTCTCTTCCATATTCTTCTCAATTTGTGCTTGAAGCGCTTGTTGATCATCGGTAGAGTCAGTTAATGTCTTCTTTTCCTTGTCGTATAATCCTTCAGTTAGAAGTTTAAAGTCATCAGAGACTATACTCACATTTTCCTTTGGAAGATTCTGCACAGCCCCAGTTAATAATGAAACTATTGCCTTTACCTGCTCATCTGTAAGTTTAGTTCCTGATTTAAGTTTTAATACAACTGATGCTGTAGCTGGATCGGTTTCTTTAACAAAAGCAGTACTTTCTGGCATAACCAAATTAACCTTAGCCCCTTCTACTTCTGGGAAAGACTTTATAGCTCTTTCAATCTCACCAGACAATGCCCTTTGATACATAATTTTAGTTTCTGTATCAGTAGGTGCCATTTTACTACTATCAAAAAGCTCAAATCCCTTACTTCCATCCGTAAGTTTAACCTCTGACGCAAGCGTCATTCTAAGGCTATCAATCTGATCTTTAGGTACTAATATACTAGTCCCACTTACCTTATAGCTAACTTTATCAGTTTTTAGCTGTGCAACAATTGCCCCCGAATCTTCTGTTGACAAATTTGAATATAACGCAGCATATTTAGTTTGCGATGATGCTACTATAAAAGAGATAATTGCTATTAATATTACTCCCACAAGTATGCTATAAGCTATTTTTTTATTTTTGCTTAAGTTACCCCAACTTTGCGAGAACTTATTTCTCACTTCAAGTAGCTTGCTCATATTCTAGCTCCCTTCCTATATCTGCATCCTATTAAATACATCATAGGCATCTACAAGTTTATTTCTAATTTGTACAGCGGTTTCTAAAGACAGTTTAGCTTCTGCTGTAGATAACATTACCTTCTGTACATCTGTTTCATCACCCTTTATAAACTTTTGAGTGAGGTCATCAGATTCAATTTGTTTATCGTTAACTCCATCTAATTTTTCTTTTAATGTATCCAAGAAACTAGTACCTGAATTTTCAGTATTAACAGCATCCATTTTAACATCATTAAGAACCGCTGTATTGCTTACATTTGCACTTGCATTAATGTTCATAAAAACACTCTCCTATTTACCTATTTCTAACGCTTTAGAAAACATACTTTTCTGAGCAGTCATAGAACTTACATTTGCCTCATATGCTCTTGTAGATGCAATCATATCTGCCATTTCATTCAAAATATTTACGTTAGGCATACTCACATACCCGTCTTTATCAGCATCTGGGTGTGATGGGTCATAGACACGCCTTAAAGCAGACGGATCATTTTCTATTCCCACAGCCTTAACCCCTTTAAAACTGGTTTTATATGTACTCGTAGTTTTATCTAATTCTTGTTGTAAATTTTCTTGAAATACAGCTATCTTTCTTATGTATGGTTTTCCGTTTTCGCCTCTAGTAGTAGTCGCATTCGCAACATTAGATGATATTGTATCCATCCTTAATCTTTCCGCTACCAGTCCACTAGAACTTATTCTCATCCCCATAAATGCATCATTCATAATATTATTTGCCTCCTCCTATAACATAACTGGTAAGTGAAATCTTACTATTAACTTGACTAACAAGGGCAGCGTACATTAAGGTATTTGCAGCTTGATTAGTCATCTCAAGATCTATATCTACGTTGTTACCATCCTGCCTTGCGCTAGTACTCTCATCTCTGTTTACTGTAATTTGACCATTACTATTCCCGGCTTGAATATCTTTACTATTATCTGTTTTCATTGTATCTGCATCCATGTTATCCTTTAAAGTCTCCTCAAATGTAACGTAAAGCCCTTTGTAGTTTTTTGTATTAATATTTGCAATGTTATTTGCACTCACTTTACTTCTTAACGCAGAAGCATCCATACTTTTTTTAAGTAAACTATATGTATCTCCATTTGTAGAACTTCCAATTATATTCAAAATCATCATCCCCCTTAATCTAGATTTAGATATAAAATATATAATTCCTTCTTAAAATTTATTTTTTTGCAAAAATTAGCGAAATTTGTTTATAAAGATAATTTATTCCACTTCTCAAGTATTATTATATACTATTTGCTTATTTTAGTGAATATTTTTTTTAACTTAATTTCAACAAACTTAATTTTAAATTCTAAGCTACTCCATTTTACTGTCTAAATACTTATTCGAAGGTTTATAATTATTAATTGGTATGTTTTATTAAATTATGATTTGATTACATATTATTATTATATTATACATTATTGTTGTAATTTGTGTATGTATTAATTGGTATAATTAATAAATAAATATGATATCGGTGCTTTTATTGTCATATTTATGCTTTCATGTTAAAAATATAATTTTCATCCTTAATATAAATTAATACTCAATACTAAATACGCATTTTTCGAGTTTAAGTTGCAAAATTGTGAAATAAATTTTTAAGAATTACATCCCCAGGGTGCAGTTTTTCCTTCACCCTATGGTAAACGCAAAAAACGCAAAAAAAATTACAGCCCTTAGTAAACCGTAATTTTGCATATTCCCATGTTTTTTTTTCACCCCTGGGGTGCTTGCGAATGATTAATATTATCCTATAGCCTTTAGTTTTGCAATATCTGCCCAATTATTTGCCGTTATAATTTCCACACTACTCATGTCTTTTCTTATACTCTTAACTTCACCTTTAATTTCGAAAACTTCATGTTTCAAATTTTCCTGCTCTGCTGATATAACATCAGTTTTATGTTCTAAAGCTCTAAGTATTTGAGTGTGTTCTTCTTGGGTTGTTTTAATTGATTTGATATCACTTTGTGTTAATTTAATATCACTTTGTGTTAATTTAATATCACCTTGCATTGATTTAATATCACCTTGCATTGATTTCATATCACTTTTCATTGACTTCATATCACTTTGCATTGACTTCATATCACTTTGCATTTCTTTTAGAATATCTAGTATTTCCTTATCCATAAATTCACCGCCTAGATCTTTTGCTACCATTATATCATATATAAACTAAGATTAAAATAATCTTTATCTTTAAAAATATCATTTTTATGATTGCCTCTTGCAGTAACATGATAGCTCGCACCAGGATACCATTTTCTTTTTATAGTTGGCATAATTATAACCTCCACTTTATTTGAGTATTATTAATTATTGCCAAATTCACAAAATTTACACTAACGACAAAAGACTAAGAACAATAGAACTGTTCTTAGTCTTTTTTGTTAAATACACCCCTGGGGTTTACTAGATAGATTTTATTGCTAATGTTCTATCGCTTTCTAGAAATTTCTTCCTTGTAACCGATACATATATATCCCTACTCGCTGCTTTAGTTTGTGTTATGCTTACAATTAAATCTACTCTAACTGTTGTTGTCTTTGCTTTTATTGCTGTTCCTGTTCCTATTAAAACTCCACCTTTTTCAGTTGAATATACTTTTACTATATCCCCTATAGCTAAGTTTTGGATAAGTACCCTGTCTAATACTCCATCTGAATTATTTATTGCTACTATATTTCTATCATATAGTGGTGCTGACTTTTCTTCCGAATCATAAGGTACCCCTGATGTCCTATCACTTTCAAGAAATGATTCTCTTGTTACTGATACATATATATTCCCACCGGCTACGCCAAGTTGTTTTATACTTACTGTTAAATCTCCTACTGCTTTTTCAGTTGCCGTTCCTATTACGATTCCACTTGTTGCTGATGAATATACTTTTACTATATCTCCTATAACTAAATTTCTAATCACTACAGTATCTGCTGTTCCAGCTGCATTGTTTGATACTACTATATCACTTTTATATAATGGTATTGATTTTGCTTCTGCATCATATGCTACAGCTGTTGTTCTATCACTTTCAAGAAATGCTTTTCTTATTACTGATACATATACATTTCCGCTGGCTACTCCAATTTGTTTTATACTTACTGTTAATCCCGACGCTGTTGCAGTTGAGGTTCCTATTAAGACTCCACCTGTTGCCGCTGAATATACTTTTACTATATCCCCTATATATAAGTTTTGAACCACCACAGTATCTGGTGTTCCAACTGCATTATTTGTTACTACTATTTGGTTTTGATCTAATGGTGTCGATTTAGCCTCTGCAGCATATGCTATTGCTATTGTTCTATCACTTTCAAGCAATGCTTTACTTGTCACTGTTACGTATACTTTTCCGCTCTCTGCTCCAATTTGTTTGATACTTACCGTTAAATCTCCAGCTACTTTTGCAGTTGCAGTTCCAAGAATATCTCCAGCTATTAATGTCGAATATACATTTACTATATCCCCTATAGCTAACTTTTTAACCACTACTGTGTCCGATGTTCCAGCTGCATTATTTGTTACTACTATACTTGCTGGATCTAATGGTATTGATTTTACTTCTGCATCATAAGGTACAGCTGTTGTTCTATCACTTTCAGTCAATGTTTTACTTGTAACTGATACATATACATTTCCGGCTCCTGCTCCAATTTGATCAATACTTACTGTTAAATCTCCATCCACTTTTGCAGTTGCTGTTCCAAGTAGAACTCCATCTGTTGATGTTGAATATACTTTTATTATATCTCCTATAGCTAAACCTGGAACCACTACTGTATCTGCTGTTCCAGCTGCATTATTTGTTACTACTATACCCATTGGATCAAGTGGTGTTGATTTTACTTCTGCGAGATATGCTACAAATGATGTTGTATCACTTTCCAGTAACGTTTTACTTGTAAGGGATACATATACATTTCCGGCTTCTGCTCCAATTTGATCAATACTTACTGTTAAATCTCCATCTATTTTTGCAGTTGCTGTTCCAAGTAGAACTCCATCCGTCGATCCTGAATATACTTTTATTATATCTCCTGTAACTAAACTTGGAACCACTACTGTATCTTTTGTTCCAGCTGCATTATTTGTTACAACTATACCCTTTGGATCTAATGCTATTGATTTTGCTTCTGCATCATATGGTTTTTTAATTTTATTGCTCTCGAGTAATCCTGTATTTTTAACAGATACATAAACATTTCCTGCTGAACTTCCAATTTGTTTAATACTTACAGTTGCTACCCCCGCTACCTTTGCTGTTCCTGTCCCTATAGATTTTTTATCTGTAGCAGATGAATATACATTTACTATATCACCTTTTGCGAGGCCCGTTACATTTAAAATATCGGGGGCTCCTGCATTATTTGTTATAGTTATATTTGTATCAACAGGCGGGTTAGATAATTGGACTGCAAACGCTGTACTTGATGATGGTAAAACCATTGATATAAATAATAGTACGCCTAATACTTTTGATAATAATTTCTTCATTAAATTATCTTCCTCTAACATTTTCTAGTATCTTTAATGCATCTTGCGGTAACTGGTTTGATTGAACCATCATTGCATTCCCAGCTTCTACAAGAATATTCTCCTTAGAATATTCCATGATTTCTGTAGCCATATCTGTATCTCTTATACTACTCTCAGCAGTTTCTGTTTTATCCGATATCTCTGTTATAGAATCATAACTACTTTGAAACCTATTCTCTAAGGCTCCAAATTTACTTCTATCACGAACGATATTATGAAGAGCATTGTCCACAAGTTTTAGAGACTCATCTATATTCCCCACCTTTACTTGAACTTCACCTGAATCATTTTTAAGTAATAAGCCTTTTGTAGTTAGATCATATTGGGGTATATTAATTTTCTCTCCTACATTGACACCTGTAACCATTGCTAAATTAGACTTATCATCGTTTGTACCCCCTGCTAAAAGCTTAACAGAATTAAACTCAGTATTATTTGCTATATCATTTGCTCCATCTAACATCTGATTTATTTCCTGTTGAACAGCCCCTTTATCGACATCAGTTGTAGTTCCTCCAGCTTGCACTAATAATTCTCTAACCCTTTGCAAACTACTAGTAATACCATCAAGACCACCTTCTGCAGTTTGAAGCATACTAACACCATCTTGAGTATTATTGCCCGCCATTTGAAGGCCCCTTATCTGCATTCTAAATCTTTCACTTTGAGCAATCCCATTTGGATCTTCCTTTGCACTATTTATTTTAATACCCGATGTTATTTTCTCTAAGGATGAATTCTGTTTGATAAGATTTTTACTATATTGTCTATATATATTTATAGATGCTATATTTTTATTAATTCTCATAAAATCAACTCCATTAAAATTTTTTAAACTAATCTCTATTTTAATATATCGAAGATAATTCATTTTACTTTAGAAATTCATTATACTATTATCTTTTGTAATTGATTTTCTAATTTTGTAATTATAATTTTCATACGTTAATAAACCATTACATCTGGTGGAAACAAACTCAAAGAACTTTCAAAAGAAATAATTGCATCCTCTTTTGATATCCTACCAGACACAAGATTTCTGTATAACATATATAACTTCAAATGAAGATCTGGACTAGAGTTCTTAACTTCTACCATTTTTTCAAATATCATATCTTCAACAGAAGATTTACTCTCTGAATTTACAATACTAGATACAAAACCAAGTAATTCTTCAATTTTAATTTTTAAATACGGCTCAGAACAAAGAACACTTATTTCATCTAGTTCCTTAATAATCTTCTCTATTGATTCTACTCCTATTGAAACTTCATTATTGATACCCATGTACTTACACCTCTCTTGTTTAAAATAATACATACAATTATTAATTTCATATACGCTTATTTCTCGAACAATTTTTGCTATACTTTAGTTAATTTCATGAATTTTTAAAATAATGGCTCAATAATCTACATAATTAGAACCCGAAGCAAAAAACACCATTAGCTAATTAGCTAGCCACTGATGTTTACTTATTATCCTTTTTATTTTATAGTTCCAGATTTTACATCGCTAATTCTACTATTTTATAGCCTTTAATTTTGCAATGTCTGACCAATTATTAGGCTACATAAGACTATTAATTTTTTTCCTTTATCTTAGTGAGACTCTAAAAAATAAGCACCAGTAGCTAAGTCTATAGCCACTAATGCTCACTCCAATTTTCTTCCACCTTTTGTTCTTCTACTCTCACTATCTATTGCACTAACCTGTTTTGCTAAATTATCTAGCCTATCATTTAATCTGCTTTGTTCTTTTGGGTTAAGACTATTAATTTGCTTACCTTGTTCCGCTATTTCTCTCATTTGCAAGAGCTTTACTTCTTTGACATTAAGCATCTTCTGTCTATCCTTTGCCCACTTTAGCTCCTGTTGTAGCTGTCTATTTACTTCTTCATTCTTATCCTTCTGCACTCCTGCAACTACATCTAGATTCTGCCCGATATTAGGATCTACTGCATCATTATGCACCATTTGTTTATCGTTTTCTTTCCCTGCATCTTTATCCGTGTTAATTACTACTCTATCATCATTTCGCTGAAGATTTGGTTGACTTACTACCATTGATAATGATTCTATATCCATATGATTACCTCCTGCTTTTATTTATAAAAAAAAAGCCAGAGTTTTCACCCTGACTCTTTAATATTACTTTTATAAGTTCTTTAATTATCTTAATAATGCAAGAACCTGTTGTGGTTGTTGATTAGCTTGAACAAGCATTGCTTGAGCAGCCTGATTAAGGATATTGTTCTTTGAGAAGTTAGTCATTTCTTTTGCCATGTCAACATCTCTTATTCTTGATTCAGCTGTTGTCAAGTTTTCGCTTGATGTTCCTAAATTATTGATTGTGTGATCTAATCTGTTTTGTACTGCACCTAGCTTACCTCTTTCAGTAGATACAGAAGCTATTGCCTTATCTATAATATCAAGTGATTTAGTTGCATCTTCTTTTGTCATTACATTTAATGCTGATTCTTGTTTAACATCTGTTGTTCCGTTTGTTACACCATTTGTTTTTGTAAATCCTTGTTGACCAGCATTTCCTGTAATTCCGAGTGCTGCTGATCTCATATCATTTATGCTTAATGTCATTGTTTGTCCCTTATTAGCACCAATCTGGAATGATGTTGTAAACCCACTTCCTTGTGCTCCTGCTCCAACTACTTGTTGAACATTTGCATTTTTGCCCATGTCTGTAGCTTTATCTGTAAATCCTAAGTTAGATGCTAATGGAGTATTAGTTCCATCTTTAACCTCTATATTAGAATTTGTTTCAGATATAAATTGTATCTTGTTATCAGCTGAAAGCGATGCACTAACTTTACCACTTAATCCAGCATCTTGTAATGATGAGTTAACATCTTTAAGTAATCTGTCCATTTCAGACTGTGATACATTCTTATCTGAATTAGAGGTATTATAAACTGCTGCTGCTGCGGATTTGTTTAGAGTAACTGTTACATCACTATCTGTACCTACTGCAACTTTAAATGTTGAGTTAGCAGCTAAACTAATATCTGCTGTAGTTCCTAAAGCCTTTCCAGCTTGTAACCCAGCTTTTTCAACTGTAGTGTCAGCTCCTATTGTTGTATCTGTAGTACCTGCAATAGCTGCTGTATCTGCTGCTGATGTTCCTAAATATGAATCTGCAGCTGTAGATGTAAATGATATAGTACTAGTTTTTCCTGTTGATTTAGCAGAAAATTCTAACTTACCACCATTATTTTTAATATCAACAAGGTCACCTAATTTAACTCCACCAGAAGTAACATTTTTCAATGAATCTATAGAAGTTGCTATTGTTGCTGCACTTGTTGTATCTATAGCAACTCCACCAAGATTAAACGTTGTATTATCTACAACTATTCTTGAACCGTTTGTTCCATTAGTTGTCTTTGTAGCAGCAGCAATATCAGGTGCAGTTGTTCCTAGTGCAGCATCTGCTGCTCCATTAATTGTTATGCTACTTGTAGTACCAGCGCTCTTAGAAGTGAAATCTAATTTACCAGCAACAAGAGTAATATTCACCGAATCAGATAATTTAGTTAATCCATCAGTTGATAACAAATTACCTAGTGTAGTAATATCAGCTGCAGTGCCCGCTAAAGTAGTATTACTAAGTTCGAATGTTTTATTTCCGTCTACAACTAATTGTGATCCTGTACCATTAGTTGTTGTTTTTGCAGCGTTAGCGTTTAAAAAAGATGCTGAATCCGCACTAACTGCAACTGAAGCAGATGCTCCTTTATTATTTGAAGCAATTGTAATACTATTAGCAGCTGCAGTAACAGTTGCCATAGAACCTAAAGTAACCGTTTGACCAGCTGCATTAGTACCTGTAAGTGCTTCTAATGTAGCTTTATCAGCAGCAGTACCTGCAATAGCTACTCCGCCAGCATTAAAATCTACTCCATTAACTGTAATTTTAGTACCTGCGCTAGTAGTACCAGCCGCAGAAACCATTACTCCTGTTGTTGCTGTTGTTCCAGTAATAGCAGCAGAACTTGTAACTGCTCCTAATGTCTTTGTAGCATTTGTATCTGCAGCCACTGTACCAGTTGTCATTGCAGCACTTAAAGTTTTATCAGCTCCAGTAGCCTTAGTAATTTTTGTACCATCAGTTGAACCTGTACCACCGTTTAATACTTTTTGAGTATTAAATTCAGTTGTATTTCCTATTCTATTAACTTCAGATGATAATTGATTAACTTCATCTTGCATTGATGATCTATCGCCCTCAGTGTTTGTACCATTTGCAGCCTGATTGGCAAGTTCTCTTACTCTTTGAAGGATTGAAGTTGTTTCATTCAAAGCACCCTCAGCTGTTTGAGCCATTGAGATACCATCTTGAGCATTAGCTGAAGCTTGATCTAATCCTCTGATTTGTCCTCTCATTTTTTCAGATATAGATAAACCTGCTGCATCGTCTGCTGCACCGTTAATTCTAAGACCTGAAGATAGTTTTTGCATTGATTTGTTTGCATTTGATGAATTTATGCTCATGTTCCTATTTGCGTTCATTGCACCTAAATTGTGATTAATTATCATTATAAATTCCTCCTTGAATTTTTAGTAGGACATCCTTGTCCTCTATTTGTTATTTATAGTTAAACTCTTTACGAGCTGTACTAACTAACTTGTTGAAATGTGAATTTCAGTTTGTTTTTGTTACTACTATATATATCGCTACAATAAATAATAACTTTATACTTTTTTAAAATATATTTTAAATATATTTTAAATTACTAATTCGAATCAGATTTCTTTGCTTAAAAAAACTGCTTTAGAAGGCATATTATTATAACTAGCCATTCCACGTTGTTTGTTTTCATTTGCTTTCATTTTCTTCAATAAATCGACTTTCCTAGCTTTCATTTCAAGAGCTAATTTTTTTTCTAATTTTTCTATTTCATACTGAACATAGAACTTTTTCAATTCCTCTTTCAAATAATTAATTTTATTCATATCATCTAAGACTAACTGCCTTTGGTTAAAAAGCTCATCTAATTTTTCGTATTCCTCTGCTTTAACTATTTTAATTATATTTAAAGTGATACCTTTGTATTTAATAAAATCTTCTTCTAATTCCAATTTATCACCTGCTTTATTTTAATTAAAGATTTACAATTGACAGTTACCATTGATTAGTGTCAAACTGACAATTGTATTTATTATGAGCTTGACCCTAGCATAGACGTAAGTGAACTCTGTTGTGAATTTAGTTTATTCATTGCGGTTTCTAATGCTGTAAATCTAGCATAATATCTAGTTGAAGCAGCCGTAAGTTGAGCTTGAAATTTACTAACATTTTGTGTCTTAGCATATACTTGGTCAGGAAGTGTATTTTTGCCCCCTGTACCTGAACTGCTATAATCATATTGTTTATTTACAAATATGTTCATATATCCGCTCAAGGTGTAAGTACCATCTTTACCAAGTCCTGGCCCTGCTACATAGTCCTTCATTATGCTATTCATTCTACTAAATATTCCTTCTTGGTTATATTTTTTTGATCCTATATAAGGCTCATTGGTAGCTAATTTATCAGTCGATGTACCTATAAACAATTTTTTAAAATCATCCATGTTATTTTCAATAGCATTCTTTAATTTTGTTTCATCCTTAATGACAAGTTTTCCACCATCAGTTGTAGTCGTTGATGTTTCTATACCAATAGAACCAGTTCCATAGGCACCAAAATTTAATGCTATCTTTCCTGCACTGGCATCTGTACTACTATAACTACTGTACACAGGTGAATAAAGTGTTCCTCGAAGTTGTGTCATTAAACTACTTAAATAGTCATCTTTTCTAAGTATTCCAACCTTCGCTTTAGTTTCCCATGTTGTTATTTGTGATTCGCTCATACTTGTCTTTTGTGCATCAGTTAATGGTGGATATGCTTTATCTTTTTTTTCTGTTAATTTTGTATTAATTTTTGATATTACAGTATTGTAATCATCAACAAATTTCTTCACATTGCTAACGACAGTATCCGAATTACTAGTTACTGTTAGTGCTGAATTACCTATTTTAGACATATTATAGGTTACTCCATTGGCTGTGAAGTTATTTGAACTTTGAGTAGTTGTTGTAGAAACTGTTTGTCCTGGCTCAGTTATGTCCACTAAAGCATCGGTTCCTGTTGCACTTGCAGTTAATTTCAAGTTTCCTAAATTGCCTTTGTTATCTGTAATACTTAAACCTGAAGAAGTAGTGGTTGAGTTGAATTTTATTTTTCCGTCAGAATCAATATCCATATTAAAGCCAGTTGTTCCAGTGTTAACCAAAGTCATTAAATCCTGAATAGTTGATGATGCAGTTACTGTTAAGCTTATTTTTTTTGTTGTGCTGCCATCACTCAAATTAAAATCAATAGTATTGGCACCAGCAACAACACTAAAGCCTAAATCTGCTAATTTTGAAGTTGAAGATCTTGCAGGATTTATTGCTGTTTTTAAATTTCCTAATGTATCATTAGCTTCTAATGATATTGAATCTGTACCTAAATTTGTAAATTTAATATATTTATTAGCTCCATCCTGGACATAAGATGCAGTAATTTTGTCTTTTAAACTAGATCCTGATATTTTACTATTTATATTGGTTACTATATCATCTATTGTATTTCCATCTTTCGCTGCATCAGCAATAACGCTATCTAAGGTTATACTTCCACTTGAACCAAAATCTAATTTTGCACCTGACCATTTTGTGACGTCAGTAACCGAAACTTGTGAATTCAATGAATTACCATTTATTTTACCACTTGCACTTGATATACTTCCTAAACCTATTTTATTCATAGTATCTGTATCACTGTATAAAATTTTCAAATTTGTAGTTGATCCAGAATCTTTCGATTTTAGAATTACTTTACCCGTTGTACTTTCTATAGACATTGATACTGAACCACCTGTTTTACTATTAACCTGATTTATTAAGTCTTGCACGGTAGATGTATCATTTACAACTAAACTTACAGTTGAATCAGTTGTTCCATTAGATAAAGTAAAATTAATTTCTTTCCCTACAGCTAGACCCAAACTTGTTAATTTAGAACTAGATGAAATTCCACTATTAATTGTTAAATCACTAGTCACTACAGTGCTGTCTTTACCATTAAGTGTAATGCTATCTGTATTAGTAGACGATTTTGTAAACTTAATATAGCTATCAGCTCCATTACTTACATAAGAAGCGGAAATCTTACCATTTAGTGCAGAAGCCGAAATTTGCTTATTTATATCTGCTGCCATTGTAGCCATACTAGTAGAATTTGTAGCTGTACCACTTGATATGTCACTTAATTTTATGCTTACTGGTGCAGCATCAGCATTAACCTGAAAATTTAATGATGTACCACTCCAGTTTGCTAAATCAGCCACTTTTATAATTGAGTTTTGAGATGTTCCCTCTATTTGAGCTTGCGCTGCCAATTTCTGCACATTTATTGCATAAGTCCCAGCTTTTGCACTAGCACTAACAGTTCCTGAAACAATAGAAGGCTCAGTACTATTTATTAAATTTGTATTCATAGAATTATCTGATAACATATATTTACTTGAAAGTGGATCAAAATAATCTTGTAATCCCTTTATATCTTTAATAACATCTCTATACGCCTCCTGCTGCCACGCTAAAGTCTGTTTCGCTTGGTTAGCCTTGTCTATCTTAGTTTGATAATTTGACACCATAGCTTTAACTACTGCATCTGTATCAATACCCGATGCCATACCTGATATTTTCAATAAGTTAGCACTTGAAGTACTGCTTGTTGTGTTAGTACTACTTGGATAAATACTTGTCATTTATAATCATCTCCTAGTTTATTTTCCACCTTTAGATTTTTTATAAGCTTCATTCCACGTATCTCGAACTTCCTCAATTAGTGGAATTATCTCATCCATAATTTTTTCACTTTTCTTAATATTAGCATCTGTAAGTCGTCGTGCTATAAACTCATAAACCTTCATCAAGCTTTTTGCCCATTCTCCGCCTTTTTCCACATCCATTGTTGCCATTAACTCATAAAATATATTTTGAGTCTTTACAATGTTTTCATGAGCCTTTTTAATATCCTTGTCTATTATAGCCTGTCTACCTATTTTGGAAAATTTTGATGCTCCATCTACTAACATCAAAAGTAATTGATCCTTTGATGCGAAATTTACGCTATTGCTTTTATAAGTATTGAATGCATTACCATACGCGTTCATTGCCATATTCTTTCACCCCTACTTTTTAGTATCTATATAATTTCCGATGATCTTTTGTTCTTTTTCTAAAGTTTCCTTAAAAACCTGTACATCATATTGTGCATTTTTGTATGCCCCTACAGTTATTTTATGTTTTTTATTATATTTTGAAATCTTACCTTTAAATTCTTCGTATGTCTCCGAACTATTTTTAGGATTTCTATCTTTATTTACTGATATCTCACCTTTTCTATGAATTACACCAGACTTAGTTGTATCTTTAACTCTTCGTCTTATTTCAACATCTATTTTATTTAATTTGAATTCCATAATAATCCTCCCAGCTTTATACGAGTTGGTTATGACATTTCAAAAAATTTACGCCTTTTTGTTTACTAAAATACCAGCCATTTCACACATTTTAGCTACCATATCAAGTATTTGTTTTGAAGGTATTTCTTCTATTACCTTATTAGTATTATTATCAACAACCGTTATAATCATCTGGTTAAGAACATCATGTTTTTCATATTGCAGATGAGTTCCTTCAGCATCTAAAAATCTATTTATTTTATTAACTGCATTTTTAATCTCTTTTTCACTATTTTCTTTTTTAATAAGTTCCTTATTGCTTTCAACAGTTTTTAAGTCCTTAGTATTCTGTGCTGTTTTATAAAATTTTTCTAAATCCGTGAACTCATTTTTCATATTGCCACTAATATCCATATTCCCCCCTAATTCGTTATTTAATTTTTCTAAAATTGCTGCATCGAAAACCATAGCCCTTTGATTTTCATCCGTAACCTCCGTGTAAAGTTCTTTTCTTAGGATACTAATCTCCCTTGGTGCATTTATTGCAATTTTCACAGAACCATTTTCAACCTTAACTATATTTATTTCAATATTTTCACCTATCAATAGGGATTCGCCTTTTTTTCTACCTATTACTAACATTTAGACCTCCCACCTTGCTGCTTTTGGATTAAATAACAATTTTAATTGTTACTTTCTTTAAATAGAGGTTCCTTTATTTTGTATTTATCATTATCTAATATTAGCTGTTCTCCTAATTTTTCTTTTATATTAATTATGATAGGAGCTTTTAAATTAGTAGTCATATTCTTAATATTTGAATTTAAAGTTACTGTAGTTAACACTAATACTTCTTCCGGTTTCATTATTTGGAGTTCTAAAATGTAATTGTCTGGTATTTTAAATTCATAGTCCTTTATAATATCAAATGGAGATATCAAAACTAATCCAACATTCATATTTTCAATTGAGTGTAATATACTAAAAACTTCATTTTTTTCTATTGGTAAAATTATAAATTTTTTTAAGTTTTCAAATCCCGGCAGACCTTTTTTAAACATTATAACATCTTCAGCTTCATATTCGCGAACGCCATGATACTTAGTGATTAGCTCCATATTAGACTCACTCCTTTAGCAAAATCATTTTAATCAACTCTCAATTGTCAGATTTGTTCATTAAGATATCTCTATTATAGATAGTCAAGTAATGAAGGCTGAATTACTTTAGCACTGGTTTGGAGAGATGCTGTATACACAGTTTGCATAGTAGCATATTCCATAGCTTTTTGTGTAATATCTATATCCTCTGTACTGGACAGAACTTCTGTCATATTAGTATTTTGGTCTTCATTTCTAGCTAAAGCACTATCCATTCTATTTTGCTTAGCACCAACCTCTGAACGAAGTTTTAATACATTGGTCATAACAGCTTGGATGCCAGTCAAATCAGTAGATATCAAAGCAGTTGTATTATTAGAGTCAAGATCGCTCGTAATATTCCCCAATAATTTCATAAGATTGTTATCCCCAGTTCCATAGTTTACAACGTCTGTTGCTGTTACATTGTAATCCATAGTTACACCCTGAGACACTTCAACTAGAATTTTAGAATTTATTTGGTTATATTCTTTTGTATCAGTATCGGTATTATCTGTTGTGCCCGGAAGATTTAATTCTGTACCATCCGCTTTTGAATACATTAATTGAGTATTTGGAGTATTTCCAGTAGTAGCTGATATTGTCTTCACATCCATTGGTTTACTTGTTCCTTTTGTACCACCAAATATATATTTACCATCAAATGTTGTGTTAAGAATTTGAGACAGCTCTCCAACTTTTTGATTTATTTCATCTTTAATTGCTGCTTTTTCATCTGGTCCATACCCAGCATTTCCAGAAGATACTAAAAGTTCTTGAATTCTAGTTGTTACGTTTCCTACCTGCCCAAGTGCTGTGTCTGTCATGTCAAGCCAATTTGTTGTATTTGTGATGTTATCATTATATTGTTTATTAGCATCTATATCTGAGTATATTTGCATTATCTTCGAAGCTTTAGCTGGGTCATCTGAAGCCTTTCTTATTAGTTTACCTGTAGCCATTTGAGTTTGAAGTGTACTCAAATTTTTTAAATTTGTTGTATTATCTCTCAAAAAGTTATTTGCAAGCATTTTATTAGTTATTCTCATATATTCACCCCTTAATTAATACATATAAATTCATTATCTATTTTTTTAAACCGTTAATAATTAGATCTAAAAGTTCATCAACTGTTGAAATGATTTTTGCATTTGCTTGATAAGCATGTTGAAATTGAATCAAATTCGACATTTCTTCATCCAACGATACCCCTGAAACGGAATTTCTTGATTCCTCTAAGTTTGAGAGTTGTGTATCTTGATTCGTACTAATTCTTGTTGCCTCCTGGGCCTGTATAGCTAATGTATTAACGACATCTGTAAAGTAAGAATTAGTAGTCATTCCATTTGCTGATGAAGTAATAGTTTTAACTCCTAAAGTAGCATTTTCAGCAAATTTTCCATTTAAAAAAGTCTTTCTAGTAGTATTCACATCTATACCTTGAATATCTAATTTTACATTTCTAAGCTGTGCAATAGCTACTGCTTTACTACCATCTGTTGGTCCTGCATCGGCATCTTTTCCCACATTAAAACTCATAACATCATCAAGAATCGATTTGTTAACTGAAATATTACCTGCTGTAATTCCTGTTTCCCCAGTAATTGTAGCATCATCTTTATTCACGAAAAAATTAGGCGTAGTGGTCGATGTAGTAGCATCCTCTTCACCACTAAGCACAGCATTTACCGAAAACGCAATACCCTTAGCTAAACTATTTAATTGATTTACGTACTTATCTACATCTGCTTGTACAGACATATATCCTTTCAACTCTCCGGTTGTTGGAGTAAATAGTTTCAAGTCACTATAAACAGCACCATCGGGAATTTTCGTAGTACCATCTGTTTTGACAGCATTACCATCTTTATCTGCCAAAAGCACTCTACATTGATCTAAGCTTGCATATTGATCCTTGGTTAACCCCATAGACATAGTTACTTTGTTTGTATCTGTTGACATATCCCCATTTTTATAATATGTAACATCATAAGTTCCAGTTTCACCTGTTTTTGTAACTCCTGTTGGCACAATACTACTCACATAAGAGAATCTATTAACATTCTCATTTGAAGTAGATTTCACAAGAGATGAATTCGCTATATCCGTAGCCTTTATATCTTCTCCACCATATGTTTGTTTATCAATTGTAATACCAAATTTAGTACTTAACTGATCTTCAAGTAGATCCCTTTTATCCATTAAATCATTGGGCTCATTTCCACCAATTTTTACTGATTTAATTTGTTGATTTAAATTATCTATTTGATTAAGCATACTGTTTACATCCACTACATCTTGTTTAATAACCTTTTGGCAGTCCCCTTTTAGACTTATTAACTGATTATAATTACTATTCAATTCGTCAGTCAGTGCTTTTGATTGCTGTGCAACTACTGTCCTTGTATTTGAAAGTTCTGGGCTTGATTTCAGTGCTTGCCAAGAATCATAGACCTTCCCAAGCAAAGTTGACACACCAGTATCACTAGGTTCATTAAAAACGCTTTGAACTTCCAATAAAAACTTTTCTCGTCCATCATATAAACCCTTAGTACCATTTTCCGCTCTTACCCGGTAATCTAAATAACTATCTCTAATTCTTGATATAGAAGAAATTTGTACTCCAGTACCTAATTGACCTGGCCCTACAGCATTATTCATAGATGGCATACCAAATGGAGTTGTAGTCTCCATAAGCGCCCTCTGCCTTGAATATCCTTCTGTATTGGCATTTGCTATATTATGAGTTGTTACATCTATTGCTCCTTGTTGAGCCGTCATACCTCTTACTGCTACGTTCATCGTTGAATATAAACCTGACATAATCTCACCTCCTACTATCTTTTTACTTTACCGTATCCATTGTAAGTTTTTGCTTCTCGTACTGGATTTAATACATTTAACATTCTATTTGTAAAACTAAGTCCTTGTCTTATAAGTAACTCGTTTGTGTCCTTTTGTAATACTACAGCTTGTAATAACAATTTAATTTTATAATAATTCTTTTCAAGTTCTGGATCTTTCGCTGCTTCAATTATTGGTCCCATAGCTTTATTCTCGGTAATTTTCCTTCGTAGCACTTCCATGTGAGCTATGTTTTTATTTGCTTCTTTAATTTTATTTACGCAAGCTTCCATTCCAAATATGTCATTAGTAACTATATTTTTGTGTTGATTTTCAAGTTCTAGTAAAAGAACCCCAAGTGATTGTGTTTCGTTTATCATAACATCATTTAGTTTTTGCATCATAACTAAATATCTCTCCCCTTCATGTTATCAATAATTTTTTTAGCTACTAATTTTGAATCCACGTTGTAGGTCCCATTATTTAATTTGTTTTTAATATCTACTATTTTCTCATTAGAATTAACTGATTTACCATCTAATGCTAAAGCACTTAAACTTTTTCCTGCTGCTGACAACTCAATAGTATCTTTTGGCACCTTTGTAGCCTTAACCTCTGCTTTATTTGTATTTTTTTTATAAAAATTAATCACATTTGGTTTTACTCCATCTATTTTCATTTTTTTCACTCCTAGCTTTTTATATCTTTAAGCCTCGATTTTCTTATCTACTTCTATTATCGTATAGAATTCTTTAAAGTTTATACGATAAACAAAAAAAGGAATAAATTTTCTTTATTCCTTTTTATATAGTATGTAATTTCAGATCTATTCTGTTAGAGTTTTAACTCTTTCTTCTCCACTAATTATACTAGTAATTCTAACTCCAAAATTCTCGTCTACTACTACAACTTCGCCGTATGCTACTTTTTTGCCATTTACTAATATATCTACTGGCTCTTCCGCCAATTTATCAAGCTCAATTAAAGATCCAGTACCAAGATTTAAAATATCTCTTATATTCTTTTTAGTTTTACCAAGCACTACAGAAATTTCTAGTTGAACATCTAGTATTAAATCAATGTTTCTAGGACTATTATAAAGTGGTGCTTTTTTTAGAGGCTGAAAAGCTGCTTTGCGAACCTCTACTTGTGGCTCTTGTCTTTCAATTGGTTTCGCATAATATTCTTGTTGTGGAGCTTCTTGTGCACTCTTTTGTTCATATTGTGGTGCCTCTGCACGTGATTCTGGTGTTTTTGTTTCAATTTGAGGTTCAGCTACTTTCTCAGCTTCCTCAACAGCTTCAGTACCCATCATAATAGATACTATTTTTTTCGCAGTTTCTATAGGAAGCACTTGCATTATAACACTATCAACTAATGTACCTATAGTCATTTTAAAAGCTACTTGAACGACCTGTTCATTTTCACCTATATCATCATTTAGGGGTGAAGTACCCTCATCCCATATCTTAGATTGTGGGGGTGAAATATTAACTTCTCTTGCAAACATTGTTGCCATAGATGTTGCAGCAGATCCAATCATCTGATTCATAGCTTCAGATACAGCGCTAAGTTCAATTTCTGATAGCTCTGGTTTACCTTCTATGTTGCCATCTCCACCCATCATTAGACTAGCTATAACCGCTGCGTCAGTATTCTTAATTACTAAAAGGTTCCCACCCGCAATACCGCTTGTAAATTTAACGTCTAAAGCAATATTGGGAATCTCAAATGTACCTCTTAGTTCTTTAAGTGTACTTACCGTAACTACTGGAGTTGCAATATTAACTGGTTGCCCTACAATAGTTGAAAGTGCTGTTGATGCCGAGCCCATAGAAATGTTTCCAACTTCACCTAACAAATCTTTCTCGCTATCTGTTAATTCAAATGGTTCTATAGATTCAGTCTTTATATCCTGTTCTGCACTTATGTCCTCAGTATCTACTCCCTCAGCTGAGTTCGCTCCTTTTGCAGTGTCTTCTTTTGCAGAGTCTGTAGTTGGAGTTGAATCCGCACCGTCTCCATTTAAGAGAGCGTCGATTTCTTCTTGTGAAAGAAAGCCGTTACTCATAATTTTCCACATCCTTATCTATTATCTCTATTATCTCAATTCCCCTGTTTTTACCTATAGTACCAGGTTTGCCAGTATAACATAACTGATCTTCAACAAATAGATTAACTTGGCTATCACTTGAATTATCAAGAGTTATTACATCACCTTCAGTTAATTGCAGAAACTCATCTACTGTAATATTAGTACTGCCTAGTATTCCAGTCATTGGAACACTTACTATATTTAATCTACTTTTTAATCTATTTCTAGATTCATTTACAACTTCTTCATCATTTTCTCTAAACCAATATTGAACAACTAGTTTATCAAGTACTTTTTCAATACTTAAATAAGGTATACACATATTTATAAATGTAGTATTATTACCCATTTCCACCGAAAAAGTAATTAAAGCAACTGGTTCATTTGGCGCTAGTGTTTGATTAAGTGCTGGATTAGTTTCTAATGCCTCAATCTCTGGTTCTACGTCCAAAACATCTTCCCAAGCAAGTTTCAAGTTAGCTATAAGTCCTGCATTAACATTTCGTAATATGTTTTTATCTATATCAGAAAATTCTTTGTTTGCAACCTTCCTATTCCCCATTCCTCCTAGTAATATATCAATTACTTGAAAAGAAAACTGAGGATTAGTTTCAAATAATATAGAGCCACTTAAAGGTGGCATCTTAAATATAGTTAAGATAGTAGGATTAGGAATTGAATGAATAAATTCCTCATAGGTTATTTGCTGAATACTTTGAATTTGAATCTTTACATTATTTCTTAGCTGTGCAGATAAATAACTTGATATTATTCTTCCATAATTATCATGAATTAACTCAAGTGTTCTCAGATGATCTTTTGAGAATTTTTGAGGACTCTTAAAATCATATAATTTAATTTTATGCTTTTCTTCTTCATTTGGAAGCTGGTCTGGCTCTATTTCCCCAGAAGATAGGGCAGATAGAAGTGAATCTATTTCACTTTGTGATAATACTTCTGCCATAATTCTACCTCATTCCTCTGTAGTATAATTGAAATTTTTAATTTATCATTTTAATTTCCAGTAAAATCTTCTCAAGATAAGACTTATCTTATGATAAGTCTTATTTTCTTATAAAATCTTATTTTTCTGTAAGCTCTTATCTTTCGATAAGTTTACCAATATCAATTAATGTGACTATTCTATCTTTAAAGTTTATTATTCCTTTAATATAGGATTTATCTTTATCGGTTTCAATCTTTTCAATTAAATTTAGTTCAATTTCTAATACTTCATCAACTTGGTCTACAGTTACTCCAACAGACTCTTCTTTTAGATTTAAAATAATAATATTTTCTTGTTCTACGCTGCCTTTTTCAATATCTAAAAGGAGATTAATATCTAAAAGGGAAATTATATTACCTCTTAGATTAATTAGTCCCTTTATGTAAGCTGCAGACTTAGGCACATTGGTAATTTCCATCATATCATTAATGCTTTGAACACTTGATGCTTCAACTGCAAACTGTTCCTCATTAACTTTAAATACAACTACTTGCATAACTCTCCCCCTTTAACCTAAAACTTTTTTTATTGCCTCAAGTACTCTATCTGACTGGAATGGTTTAACTATGAAGTCTCTTGCACCAGCCCTTATTGCATCCATAACCATAGTCTGTTGTCCCATTGCACTACACATAATTACTTTTGCTGCTGGATCAAACGCTTTAATTGCTTTAACAGCTTCTATTCCATCCATTTCAGGCATAGTAATATCCATAGTAACAATATCTGGTTTTTCTGTCTTATATAATTCTACACCTTTTAGTCCATTACTTGCTTCTCCTACAACTTCAAATCCGTTTTTTTCCAATATATCTTTTATCATCATTCTCATAAACGCAGCGTCATCAACAATTAATACTCTAGCCATTTTATAATACCTCCAATTAATTTACACCTAGTGAATTTAATATTTTTTCAAGTGATCCGGGCATTGGTATATAATAAAAATGCCCTCTTATTTTTTCATTTTCCTGTAAAAAGTTTGTTTCTAAATCAAGTACATACTCATCAAATTGACCCGATTCAATAAAGGTCGTTGAAAGTATTGCTGCCATCATATCTAGTGCTACTGCTGGTACAGAAGGCCTAACCTCAAGTTTTGTAAGTTCTGCAATTGCATTCATGAAAGAACTCGAAATAATATTTCCAATCTCACAGAGTGCTGAGTTTCCAAGCTCTGTTATTTGTTCTTGCTGCTCCCCTACAAGTCCTGATATAATTCTTAGTGCAACATCCTTTTCCAAAGTAAACAATATATTACCCGGTATATCTCCAAGTACTCGCACAACAACACCAATTACTACTACTTCCACGTCTATACTTGAAAAGATATCATCAAATGGAATAATGTTTACCGCTGGCACACTCATATCTACTTTTTCATTCAGTAACTCTGATAAAGCAGTAGCTGCATTCCCCGCACCAATATTTCCTACTTCTTGTAGAACATCAAGCTGCATAGTAGTAAGCTCAGAATAATCCATATTATGCCCTCCTTAGACTAAAGCCGCAACATCAAGTATCAATGTAACAAGTCCATCTCCTAAAATTGTTGCTCCTATATATTCTTTTATTCCGTGTAATGTTTGCCCTAATGGCTTTATTACAATTTCTTGTTGACCGAGTAGTGAATCCACTAAAAGGCCTACTGTTTTCTCTCCAACTTTTACAATGACAATATACCTCTTTGTAATTTCAATATTCTCTATTTCCATTTTTTCATTTACTCTTACAAGTGGAATTACGCTATCATTGTATACAATAACTTCTTTATTATTAGTCTTCTTAATTAACTCTACTTTATAATCTATTACTCTATCAATATATCCAAGAGATATAGCCATAGTTTCATTACCAACTTTTACTAGCAACGCCTGAATTATTTGTAGTGTCAATGGTAATCTTATAATAAAAGATGTACCTTTGTCAATCTCACTTATTGCATCTACCGTTCCACCAAGTGCAGCAATTTTAGTTTTAACAACGTCCATACCCACTCCACGACCAGATATATCTGTTACTTTGTCATTAGTACTAAATCCTTGTGCAAAAATCAAATTTTTAACATCAGCATCTGTCATGCCTTCAGTATTTATACCAGATTCATTTGCTTTTACCTTTATTCTCTCTACATCCAGGCCTGCGCCATCGTCTTCAACTTTTATAATTGCTTTAGTACCTTCAGCATAAGCTATAAGCTTAATTGTGCCAACAGGACTTTTCCCTTTAGCAATTCGCACACTACTAGGCTCAACACCGTGATCTGCTGCATTACGAAGCAAATGAAGTAATGGTTCTCCTATTTCATCAATAACTGTCCTATCAAGTTCTGTCTCTTGTCCTTGAATTACAAGTTCCATATCTTTATTAAGGTTTTTTGATATATCGCGAATCATCCTTGGAAATCTATTAAATACTACTTCTAGTGGCAACATTCTAATCTTCATTACCAAATCTTGAAGCTCAGACGTAGCTCTAGCTACTTGTTCTAAAGTTTCATTTAAATCAGTAAGTTTATGAACACTACTTATTTGTTCTAGTCTTGTCCTATGAATTACAAGTTCTGATACCATATTCATAAATTTATCTAGTCTATCCAGTTCAACTCTAACAGATTGATGCGCTTTTTTATGAGCTACAACTTCCTTCTTGTCTTTGTTTTTACCGTCGACTGCAATCTTGCTTTTCACTTCTTCTATTTTAGCTTCAGGAGCTTTTTCAATCCCTTTAACTTCTACTAATTTATCAGCTAAAGTAGCCGCAGTACTGTCAATATCAACATCTTCAACATTTACTTTTTCTACTTCAGATATATTCAGCAAAATATCAATAACTTCAGCTTTTTCTTTATTAGTTAGATAAATTAAATTTATTTCAAATTCAAAATTTTCATCTTCTAAATCCTCAGCGCCTGGTACAGATTTTATTATCTCTCCGTATTCTTCTAAGCTCTTAAAAATGAGAAATGCCCTAGCTGCTTTTAGCAGCGTATTTTCACTTATTAAAATCTTTATGTCAAATGCGTTATACATTTTTTCTTTTGCTTGTTTTATAACATCAATATCATATTCATTAAGACTTACTCTCTCACCCATATCTTCGTTACTAGTGTTTTGTGGCGTATTTTCAATTTTCTTTTCATCGACTTTTGGATTTTCACCAATCTCAGCCATTTCAAGTAAATCCTTTAATATCTCGTCTATTGAAATATCCTCTGAAATATCTTCAGAAATATTATTCACCATTTTTTCTAAAGTATCAAGACACCTAAATAGAACAGTTACAACTTTTTCTGTTACTTTAAGTTTACCCTCACGAAATTCTGATAAAATATTCTCCATATTGTGGGTTAATTCCGCCATTTGACTAAAACCCATAGTTGCCGCCATTCCCTTTATAGTATGAGCTACCCTAAATATTTCATTTAACTTATCTATATCTTCTGGATTTTGTTCGAGCTCAAGAAGCGACTCATTCAATGTTTGTAAATTTTCCATAGACTCTTCTAAGAACATTGACATATATTGTGATGTATCCATTTTATCCCCCTCATTATTTCTTAATGATGCATCCACTCTACATTTTTTTATAGATAAATGTGGATGCTTTTTCAAATCCATACTCTTTATAATTATATATACTTTCAGTGGCACCTACAAATAATAAACCACCTTTTTTTAATGAATCACTTATTTTTTTATATATTTTATCCTTAACATCTTGATTAAAATAGATAACTACATTTCTGCACACTACTAAATCAAAATTGTTATCGAAATTATCTAAAATAAGATCATGTTTCTTAAATTCAACCATTTTTTTAATTTGAGGACTAATTATGTATTTGTCCCCATTAACTACAAAATATTTGTCCATAAATTGTTTGGGAACATTTTTAACTTCAGAATAAACATACTCTCCATTTTTCGCTTTTTGAAGTATTGTGCTATCAATATCTGTAGCTATAATTTTATGATTACCGCGAGAATTTAAATTATCTACAATCATAGCTAATGAATAAGGCTCAGCTCCAATAGAACATGCTGCACTCCAAATTTTAAGTCCTGAATTATATGGGAGTTCTGACTTAACTTTTTTTGAAAGTTCATCAAATATTTCGGGATTTCTAAAAAACTCTGTTACATTTATTGTTATAAAATCTAGGAATTTCTGTTTTTGAGCAGGATCTTTTTTAAGCAAACTAATATATTCCTCTACAGAATTAACTCCTACTCTTGACATTAAGCTCAAGATTCGTCTGTGCAATTGATTAGATTTGTATGCTGACAAATCTATACTATATTCTTTTAAGACCCAATGCTGAAAATCTATTAAATCCATTAGCGTTTGCTCATCTCCCCATTACAACCTTATTTATTTCCTGCGCAATATTTTCAAGTGGCACCACTTCATCTACTTTGCCAGTTTCAAAAGCCGCCTTTGGCATGCCATATATAGTGCAGGTAGATTCATGTTCTGCCATAGTAATTCCGCCATTCTCTTTAATAGTTGCGGTACCTTTTGCACCATCGCGTCCCATTCCTGTAAGTATAACGCTTAAAAGCCGGGAACCATAGACTGCTGTTGCTGATATGAAGAGCTTATCTACGGCAGGCCTAACCCCCCAGATAGTTGGTTCAGTATTTAAATGTATTTTCTTGTCACGGCCTACCTCCATATGATATCCACCAGGCGCAATATAAACTACATTTTTTTGGATTAAATCACCATCAGAGGCTTCAACAACTTTTAATTTACTATTTAAATTAAGCCTCTGTGCAAAAGCCTTTGTAAAACCTGTCGGCATATGTTGCACTACTAAAACTGGTACTCCTATATTATCGGGCAATACTGTTATTACTTTATATAATGCTTTAGGACCACCAGTAGATGCTCCAATAACTACAGCCTCAATACTTGGAACTGCTACCTTTAACGGTCTCTCTATAGCATTCTTAGATACTACCTTATTTATATTGATTTTTTTTTCAAATGTCGTGGTAGTTCTGCTTTCACTTTGCATATAGGCTAATTTTATTTTTTGAACCAATTCATCTTTAACTTTATTTATATCTAATGATATTGCCCCAGAGGGTTTTGCAATAAAATCAAAGGCTCCTAATTCAAGGCACTGCATAGTTAGCTCTGTACTAGTCTTAGAACTGCTGCTAAGCATTATAGCTTGTATATTTCTGTTAACTGCTTTTAATCTCTTTAGCGTCGTTATACCATCCATATGGGGCATTTCAATATCCAACGTTATTACGTCAGGCACCAATCGTTCTATTTTTAATAATAGTTCCTCGCCATTTCTTGCTGTGCCTATAACTTCCATTTCTGTTTCAGCATTAATCATATCAGAGATTATTTTTCTCATTAATGCTGAATCATCTACTACAAAAACTTTTATCTTTTTAACCATTATATATCACCCTCTACCTTTGCTTAAATCTCCACGGTTCCCATTCCTACAGTCCTAATAGACAGTAGACCATTAGTTGTATCAAATATTAAAGTTCTGCCTTTATTACCACCGATGTCTTCTGCGAGTAGTGGGATAGATAGCATTTTCAGAGCATTTTTCACTGCTATACTATTTCGATTACCAATATCCATAATTATACTTTTATCAGAAAAATTAAACATTGACGCTCCACCTGCTATTTTAGCGCGCATATTACCTAACTTCGCACCTTTATTAATCATTTTAGTAACTAAAATAGGTATAGCCAAATCCGCAAACTTTATTTCATTTGTTATTTTATTAAACTGACTACTGTCTGGAAGCATTATATGTGCTAATCCTGCAATTCCTATATATTTATCAAAAATTGCAATACCCACACAAGATCCAAGTCCAACAGTTATTAATTTATCTGGTGAAAACACTACATTTAAATCTGCAATTCCTACCTTTATCTCATTATATTCCATAACAACACCCTATTTTATAATATTTGTATTTTTTCTTCATCAGTCAATATAGCTGAAATGTTTAAATATATAATTATTTTACCATCAATTTTGATAAGTCCTTTAATATATCTTTTAGATATACCCGTAATTATCTCTGGTGAATCTTCTATATTATCTTTACCTACATCTTTAACTTCTGACACAAAATCAACTATTATCCCTATCTTACTATCCTTTTGCTTTGTAACTATTATTTTAGAATCCGTGCCAATTACAGATGCTTCTAGATTAAATCTTTTGGTTAAGGTTATAACCGGTAAAATGCTATCTTCATAGTTTATTACACCCTCAACAAATTGTGGTGAATCTGGAACTTTAGTTGACTTTTCGTATTCTAATATTCGCTCTACTTCTAAAATGTTTGTAGCATACTGTTCCCCATTTACGCTGAAAACTAGTACCTTAATATCCTCCTGCTTCATGTTTACTCCTCCTACCCTTGTAATTTCTCAACTATTAATTCCCTATCCTCATCTATAAAGGCATGAATATTTTTACTAAGAACATCAAGGACATATTCTCTTTCGCCTATAATAAATCTAGTGTTAGGGTAAGCAAGATCTGCCCATATATGCCCATTTTTTTCTACAATAAGTTTTGTTGAAACTCCCCCTAAACCTCCAACTACTTTGCATTTGATTTCTTTACCCGCCTTTATAACTCCCCCACGAGCCAAGCTTTTATCAGCCTTAAATATTATGCTGTCACTTGCTACAAGCTCTGAAACATATTCACCTTTGCCAGTAAAAATAATATTACCCGAACTCTTAATTGTTGAGTCTTGTGAATAGTCTAATACTACATCCACGGGAAGTGTTAAATTCATTTCCATTTTTTCAATTTTATTTTCTATAATTGTCACAACATCATTTAATTCCTCGAAATCAACAATATTAAGAGGTGCAAGATTTAGTATTTTATGTTTTATTATAAATATTAATTCATCTTCAGCATTTTCTAGTTCCATTATTCTTTTAACTACTTTAATTGCAGTTTGAGGGAGTTTTTTAAATTTACTTTCAAGTAATATTTTAATAAGTTCTCCATCACTATTATTCTTCCTTATAAGGTTTATCCCTTTTACTTGTCTTATGGATGCTATTAATTTGAGCATGTCATCTTTCATGCTTTTTATATCATTTAAAAATTCTAAATTTAATACATCTTCTTTTCCAGATGAAATATTTGAATGAATTACATTCCCCTTAATCACAACATCACCAGATGCTGCAATATCAGCTTCAGCTACGTTATTTTTTATCAAAATGGAATTACCTGATTCTACTTTCATACCTTCACGTACACTTCCGCTTATAACTATATCCCCAACAAATTGAATATTTCCTGTTTTTAATTCTACATCCCCATTTACTTCATAAGTTTTATAGACGAAAAAAGTACTTCCCCTAAGCGATGGTCTACCTTTACTAGTTGCAGTCACCGTAAACTCATCTGTAAGTTCACAACCTTCTCCTACTCCAAGTGTTAAACTTTTAGAACTTTTAGCCTTTATTACCTTACCATTGATATCTATTCCATCTTCTCCACTTTTACCACGATGAAGGATAGCTAAGACCTGTCCTTTTTCTACACCTTCAACTGTCCCTATAGCTTTATAGTCAATAACCTCATCATTGTTATAATCCTTAGGGACCCCATTATACTTTACTTCTAGTCTATCATCTATTGCATCTATTACTTTCTTCCCATTTGCAATAACCAACTGGGAAACTTCATCTTCTTTTGAACATTTTATAACAACCATCTTCAAAATACCATATTTAATTTTATTATTTAATAATCCATTATTAATTTCTGCCTCTGTAAATTTTGGTGGCATAATTTTATCTTTTACTTCAGACTCTATTAATACTGAATTTTTAGGTGGACTATCTTTTAATTTATAAGTTATGTTAGGTTTATACTTTATGCTAATATAGGCTTCCATATTGTCTGGACTTGTCCTTAAATCTAAATGACGACTAGCTTCATCTTCTTTTAGAAATACTTCAATAATACTTTCTTCCATCACCCTTGCATGTAGATTTACTTTTTCTCCATTTACTATTAGTGTAATAGTATTAGTATTAGAAATCACAGCCGGTTTACCGCCATCATAAGGATTTTTTACTATGATTTTACTATTTTTTATTTCTATAGTTCCATCTTTTTCATTATGAGTATCTGTTTTAATGTCATCTTTTTGAGCAAAGTCTAATTTTAGACTACCCTCATCCTGTAGCCCGTCTATAGAATCGATAGAAATTACAACATGTTTCTTAAATAAACCTCTTTTTTCCTCAAGTATTGAATATTTAATTAGTTCTTTCGAAACACCTAAACTAAGACTTGCATTTTTTAAACACTCCTTAACATTAGATCCTTCAAATTTTTGAAGTTCTGGCCTATCATCCACTTATACCACCTCTTTCTATAGAAAAATTATGCCATAATCATTCTGTGGTATCCCTCGCCTCAGAATGTTTTATTTATTTATCGTTCTATTCGAAATAAACTTTACAAATTTCTGTTTATTCTCTTTTAATTCATCATCAAACCCTAACATTATTGATTTTATAATTGAATTTTCTGATGAATTAAAAGAAAATCCATCCACGCTTTCTATTGGAAGAACCTTAGGTGATGTCCCTGAAATAAACAAACCATTATATGATTTAAGATCCTTTTCAAAAATATCTTTTTCGATAAATTTTATATTTAATTTTTCACAAGTTTTTATAATAAATTGTCTTGTAATTCCAGGTAATACATTCATAACTCTTGAGGTTACAACTGTAGTTCCTTTTATCATAAAAATATTTGATTTACTACCTTCTGTAATATATCCAGCATTATCAACTAAGATTGCTTCATATACATTTTCACTCTTTATTTTCAAATTTACATTTTCACGAAATTCATTATTAATAACCTTTGCATTAGGATTACTTCTCTCACCATGATAAGTAATAGTTTTTACGCCCTCTATGTATTGATTTTTTGTTGGATATGAATGTTTCACAAAATATACTAAAAACTTCTCATTAAACCCATTATTATAAAGGTTTTCACCGTCTGGATTATAGTTTATAACTAATTTTAAATTTCCATCTTTTACTTTATTGTGACTTATTAATTTAATAACTCCATCTATAATTTCATTTCTCGTAATAGTTACCTTGTATTTCATAATTTTAGCAGAATTTTCAAGACGATCTAAATGTTCCATAAAAAATATTGGAATTCCATCACTTACTCTTATAACCTCATATAGTGATTTTCCAGCATCACTACTATAACTATCAAATTCTTCACTGCTTTTAAGTTCATCCCCAAATAAAAAATACATTTCTGTACACTTATCCATATAAATTCTCCTCCTTATTTTGAAGATATAACAATTAATATTTGTCATATCTTCCATGTTTATATTTTTATTATACTTTATATCTTATAAATAATCCTATTTCCATCTCAAAATTTCAATTTTATCATGCGTTTTTTTATAATTTATCAAATAAGGGTGCCCTACTAAATTAAAAAGTGGTAAATCCGAAAGTGAATCTGAAAACATACATGAATTTTCAAAATCTACATCTATATTTTCTTTAAGTAAGACTTCTTTTAATCTTTTCACCTTTTCTTCACCCTTACAATTTTCACCTAAGATCTGATTTCTATGCAATCCGTTCTCTTTTATAAAACGAGTTCCTATTACTTTATCGACTTCTTTTATATTATAGAATTCACTTAAATAAAATTCAGCTGAAGCAGAAATTAAATAAATTTTATACCCTTTAGTTTTCATTTTCTTTATGGTATCTATAGCATCTTTATATAATATTTTACTTAAGCGTTTTTCATAAAATTCTTTAACAATTTTCTTCATATCATTTTCTTCTATACCGTCTATAAATCTTATAAAAGTCTTTTTTGTTTTCGAAGCATCATATATTTTAAAGACATAAAAAAGGGATGAAAATATACTTTTAGGTAGATATTTTATATATTTGGGATTCTTCTTAAGCATAAAAATATAAAATTCTACTAAAGTCTCTCGTTTTGTTATTGTGTAATCCACATCAAAAATAGCTAATTTTTCTTTCAAATCTGCTCCCTCCTTTTGAAATACCTTATAATATTATTGCCTTAATGTTAATCTTAATACTACAGCTCTGCAAGAGATGATTTAATTTAAAAAGAAGCCGCTGCATTTGCAACGGCTCCTCCTAGAATTATTTTTCGTCTTTAATTAATTCTTCATAATATGCAGTTACTTCTGCAAACTCTTCATCTTCAGGTATAATTAATTCGCCTGTTTCTTCATCTCCAATTACCTTGAAAAGGTATATTGAATCATCTTCAGGGTTTTGAACTAAAGCATATTCATTTTCTTTATAAGTAAATCCATCTACTATTTCACATGGAACTACGTTACCATTTTCATCTTCTAAATCTACTGTTAATGCTTCGCCTTCGCCTTCTCCACATCCACAACCACAGCCTTCATGTTCATTTTCATGATCATGTCCACCGCATCCACAGCTTTCGTTCTTTTCTTCATTTTCATGGCCACCGCATCCGCAACCTTTATTTTCATGGTCATGTTCGTGACCACCACATCCGCATGATGTATTTTTATCTTCATTCATAATGTAGTACCTCCTAGTTTCAGTATATCTTAATTCTACCCTAAAAAGTAAAATAATAAAAGGGTTTTTTAAATTATTTTTATTAAATTAGTGTAAATGAAAAAGGAAGATGAAATTTAATTCATCCCCCTTTTTTTAAAAGTCTTAAATACTATTTTTCACTAGCAAGTTTTTTGTATCCTGCTAATCTTTCTTTAGCATCATTTTCTGTTTTAACAAATAATTCTTCTGCAACTTCTGGGAAACTTTTTGCAAGTGAAGAATATCTTACTTCGCCCATTAGGTACTCTCTAAATGAAGTAGTTGGTTCTTTAGAGTCTAATACGAATGGGTTCTTTCCTGCATCTTTAAGATCTGGATTAAATCTATACATAGCCCAGTATCCTGATTCAACAGCTCTCTTAGTCTCAAGTTGTGTACATCCCATTCCAACTTTAAGACCATGATTAATACATGGTGCATAAGCGATTATAAGTGATGGTCCTTTATATGCTTCTGCTTCTTTTATAGCTTTTAATGTCTGTGCTTTATCAGCACCCATTGCTATTTGAGCAACATAAACATATCCGTAAGTCATTGCCATCATACCTAAATCTTTCTTCTTAGTTCTCTTACCAGTAGCAGCAAATTTTGCAACTGCAGCTGTTGGTGTAGATTTAGAAGCCTGACCACCAGTATTTGAATATACTTCAGTATCAAATACAAATATATTTACATCTTCTCCAGATGCAAGTACATGATCAACACCACCGTATCCAATATCATAAGCCCAGCCATCTCCACCAAATATCCATTGAGATTTCTTAACTAAATGATCTCTCTTTGCAAATATTTCTTTTAATGCTTCGTTATTATCTTTTTCAGCAGTTAATAATGGTAACATTTTATCAGTTGCAACTTTTGAACCTTCTGCATCCTGTTTGTTTTCTATCCATTCATTAATAGCTGTTTTTAATGCATCACTTGTTTTCATTGTTAATGCTTCTTTAGCAGATAATTCAACTTTATCTCTTAGTTGGCTAGTTGCAAGGAACATACCAAATCCGAATTCAGCATTATCTTCAAACAATGAGTTAGCCCAAGCTGGACCTTGACCACGTTTGTTAACTGTATATGGTGAAGCTGGTGAACTTGCTCCCCAAATAGATGAACATCCTGTAGCATTAGCTATTAACATTCTATCTCCGAATAATTGAGTTATAAGTCTAGCATATGGAGTTTCTCCACATCCAGCACAAGCTCCACTGAATTCCATTAATGGTTGCTCAAATTGGCTTCCCTTAACAGTTGCTGTTCCCATTGGATTTTCTTTCTTAGGTAAGTTTATGTTAAACTTCCAGTTTGGTAATTTAGCTTCTTGAGTTGCATATGGTTTCATGATTAAAGCTTTTTCTTTAGCTGGGCAAACTTCTGCGCAGTTACCACATCCACTACAATCTGCATTACTTATTCCTATTGCAAAATGTTGACCTTCAAGTCCTTTTCCAATAGCTTTCTTACTTTCGTAAGTCTTTGGAGCATTTTTAAGATCTTCATCGTTAGTTAAGAAAGGTCTTATTACAGCATGAGGACATACAAATGCACATTGATTACATTGTATACATTTATCTACTTGCCATTCTGGTACGTTAACAGCAATTCCTCTCTTTTCAAATGCAGCTGTTCCTGGCATTAATGTTCCGTCTTCTATTCCAACAAATGCACTTACTGGTAAAGAATCTCCTTCTTGTCTGTTCATTACATCAGCAATATTTTTAACGAAATCTGGTCTAGCATCTTGTGCTACAGTTGCATCTTTAACTGTTTTCCAGCTTTCTGGTACATTAATTTTAACAACTGATTGAACACCTTCATCAATTGCAGCATTATTCATGTTAATAACTTTTTCGCCTTTTTTACCATAAGATGTAATAACAGCAGCTTTAAGATACTTAACTGCATCTTCTACTGGTATTATGTCTGCAAGTTGGAAGAAAGCCGCTTGCATAATCATGTTAACTCTTCCACCAAGACCTATTTTACCTGCTATTCCAACAGCATCAAGCGTATTGAAATTAATATTGTGATTAGCAATATAGTTCTTCATTGTAGCTGGTAAATGTTGTTCCAATTCTTCTGGAGTCCATATACAATTCAATAAGAATGTACCACCATCTTTAATTCCTTTTAAAACATCATATTTAGTTACATAAGCTTGGTTACCACAGGCAACGTAGTTTGCAGAACTAATTAAATATGTTGATTTTATAGCTTTTTTACCAAATCTTAGATGAGAGATTGTTACTCCACCTGATTTTTTAGAATCATAAGCAAAATAAGCTTGTGCAAACATATCTGTATGGTTTCCTATGATTTTGATTGCACTCTTGTTAGCTCCAACAGTACCATCTGATCCAAGTCCCCAGAATTTACATTCTTTAGTTCCTTCTGGTGTTGTTGTAATAGCATCACCAACTTGAAGTGATTTATTAGTAACATCATCAACTATTCCTACAGTAAATCCATTTACTGGAGTTTTTGCTTTTAAAGCATCATATACAGCAACGATTTGAGCTGGAGTAGTATCTTTTGATCCAAGTCCATATCTTCCGCCAACTATAACTGGTCTGCTTTCTTGATCAAAATATGCGCTTCTAACATCTTGATATAAAGGTTCTCCAATTGATCCTGGTTCTTTAGTTCTATCAAGTACTGATATTTTTTTAACTGTTTTTGGTATGTATTTAAAGAAATGATCTACTGAGAAAGGTCTAAATAAATGTACTTTAAGTACTCCAACCTTTTCTCCTTTTGCAGTTAAATAATCAATAGTCTCTTCAATTGTTTCACAAACTGATCCTATTGCTATTATTATTCTATCTGCATCAGGTGCACCATAATAGTTAAATAAGTGGTAGTCAGTTCCGATTAATGAGTTTATTTTTCCCATACATGTTTCAACTTTTTCTGGAAGAGCATCATAATATGTGTTTGAAGCTTCTCTTCCTTGGAAATAAACATCTGGATTTTGTGCTGTTCCACGAGTTACTGGATGTTCTGGGTTTAATGCTTTATTTCTAAAAGTCTCTAATGCTTCTTTATCTAAAAGACTTCCTAAAGTTTCATAATCCCATGCTTCTATTTTTTGTATTTCATGAGATGTTCTAAATCCATCAAAGAAGTTTACAAATGGAATTTTTCCCTCTAGTGCTGTTAAATGAGCAACTGGTGAAAGATCCATTACTTCTTGAACACTATTAGATGCAAGTAGTGCAAAACCAGTCTGCCTTGTTGCCATTACATCTTGATGATCTCCAAAAATATTAAGTGCATGAGTAGTTAATGCTCTAGCAGCTACATGGAATACTCCTGGTAATAATTCTCCTGCAATTTTGTACATGTTTGGAATCATTAATAATAATCCTTGAGAACATGTAAAAGTTGAAGTTAAAGCTCCTGTTTGAAGTGAACCATGTACTGCTCCTGCAGCTCCTGCTTCTGATTGCATTTCCATAATTTTAACTTTTTGACCAAATACATTTTTTGTTCCTTTAGCTGCAAGTTCATCACAATATTCTGCCATCGTTGATGATGGTGTTATAGGGTAAATTGCTGCAACATCGGTATATGCATAGGCAACATGTGCCGCCGCTGTATTTCCGTCCATAGTTTTCATTTTTCTCATTTAATAAGCCTTCTTTCTTAAATAATATTATAAAAATTGTTTAAACGCTTTTATTTAAATTAAATGTAAGAGTATTGTATTAAAATATCTCTATACTTCAAAATAATAACTTTCTAATAGATTTTATGCAAAACTAGCTAACACTTATCAGCGTTAGCTAGACATGATGAACCCTTGTAATCTACATATTCTGTAACTTACCTCATCATTTCATAGTTCCACATGTTTCTATAAAAAAAAACTTATTTAACTAGGCTTTTTCCCATCTCTTCTGCTTTAACTAATTGTTCATCAGTAGGAGCCTCGTTAACTGTTATGTTTTGTACAACATTAAATTCATATTCTTTCATTAAACTTACCCACTTGTTCATAAATTCTCCATTATCCCATCCATAAGATCCAAATAAACCTGTGATTTTATTATTAACTGGAATCAATTTGAATTTATCAATAAAAGGTTGCATTTCCTTTTGATCAATCCTATTATTGTCCATTGATGGACTACCAAATGCAACTACATCTGCATTAGTTACATCTTCAACTGATGCTTCACTAACTAGTTTAAGTAGTACCTCAGCACCTGCATCCTTTGCACCTTTAGCAATGTGATTTGCTAAAACTTCAACATTTCCGCCGTTACTTAAGTAAATTATTGTTAATTTTTTCATTACTATCACCCCATACTTTCATATTAATAGATAGTCTACGTTACAATTTAATTATACATCAATATGAATAATATTCAAGGTTTTTTCGTTATAAATACTACATTATATTTAAAAATAAAATACTGTATAAACACAATAAGTTAGTGTTATAGAACAGTTTGCCAAATAATATTCTCTAAATGTGATAAAACATTGTTAATATTTTATCACATTTTACTAACCACTTGTTCTCTCTTATATTATAAAAAGAACGAAGAAATTTTACCTTCTTCATCTTTTTCTATATTTTTCTATTAATTCTACTATTAAATCAATACTTTTTTCAGTATTGCTATTATTCATTTTTTCAATATATTTATTTTTATCATTATACAATTCCTTAATTTTCATTTCTACATTTTCAGGTGTTAAATCTTCGTCTTGAATAACCATACTATACCCACTTTTTTCAAAAGATCTTGCATTAAGTATTTGATCACCACGACTAGCCTTTGCTGATAACGGTATTAATAAATTAGGTTTTCTTAAAGCAAGTAATTCAAAAATAACATTTGCTCCTGCCCTAGATACAACAATATCTGCACTAGCCAATAAATGAGGCAATTCGTCTTTTATATAATCAAATTGCTTATACCCATCTTTGTTCTGAAGCAATTTATCAATATTGCCACTACCACAAATATGAATAACATTATATTCTAGTAATAATTTATCAAGCTTTCCCCTTATAACCTCGTTTATAACTTTAGATCCTAAGCTACCACCGATAATCATAAGTACTGGTTTTTCATTTTTAAAACCACATATTTGGTTTCCTTTAATTTTATTTCCTTCGAACAATTCACGCCTAATAGGATTTCCAGTTACAACACCTTTTCCATTTTTTAATTCTTTTAATGCTTCTGGAAAAGTTACACATACTTTTGTGCAATAAGGAGATACTAACCTATTCGCAAGTCCTGGTGTAATATCACATTCATGCGCAATCACTGGTACTTTGTTGAAAAATGCAGCAAGCACAACAGGAACAGAAACAAATCCACCTTTAGAAAAAACAATATCAGGTTTTTCCATTTTAATAATTTTTTTTGCCTCAAAAATGCCCTTAATTACTTTTAAAGGATCTGTAAAGTTTTTTAAATCAAAATATCTTCTAAGTTTCCCGCTAGATATAGGAAAGTACTTAATATTTTCACCCTCTATTATTTTTCTCTCTATACCTTCCTTTGTTCCAATATATTCAATTTCATAACCTAACATTTTAAGTTTTGGTATAAGTGCAAGATTTGGTGTTACATGTCCCGCTGAACCTCCACCAGTCATTATTATTTTATGTTTTTCCACTTTAACACTCCTTTTAAAACATGCTTTATTCAGTTTATACTATCTTATTATATACTAATTAGAATAAGAAGTTCAGTATTTACAAAAACTTTCGTTATCCACAATTTTCTAAACAACTTACGATTTTCAAAATTATCCTTCAATCAACTAATATAAAAAAAGACTATGCGGTTAAACTACTATCATCAAGTAATCACCAAAATAAAAGGAGGCAATTATTATGGCAAACAGAACATTAGTACCAGAAGCAAGAGCAGGTCTTAACAAATTTAAAATGGAAGCCGCTCAAGAAGTCGGAGTTAATTTAACAGATGGTTACAACGGCGATCTTACTTCAAGACAAAACGGATCAGTAGGTGGACAAATGGTTAAGAAAATGGTTGAACAGTACGAGAAAAACTTATAATTTAAACCTATATTTTCCTTCTTTACCTCTAATAATCTATTATATATTTCTAATTAATGCACAAGATATTATCATAACAAAAATATATTAAAAAGGAGTGATTAACAATGGCAAATAAAACATTAGTACCACAAGCAAAAGCAGGTCTTAACAAATTTAAAATGGAGGCTGCTCAAGAAGTTGGAGTTAATTTAACAGATGGTTATAACGGCGATCTTACTTCAAGACAAAATGGATCAGTAGGCGGACAAATGGTTAAAAAAATGGTAGAACAATACGAAAAAAACTTATAATTCGAATTTTCATAGGTTGATTTGTATATTCAAAATTTTTCAATAACAAATTATTTCAACGAAAATAAATTATAAAAGGAGTGAATTAACAATGGCAAATAAAACACTAGTACCACAAGCAAAAGCAGGTCTTAACAAATTTAAAATGGAAGCTGCTAAAGAAGTTGGAGTTAATTTAAAAGAAGGTTACAATGGTGATCTTACTTCTAGACAGAATGGATCAGTAGGCGGACAAATGACTAAAAAAATGGTAGAACAATACGAGAAAAATTTATAATTTATACTTTTAATTGGTTAAGAGGTATATGCAAGTCATATGCCTCTTAACTTTTTTATTTGATTTATTTACAAATTTTCATTTGGAATACTTTACTTTCCTAATTTCCCTCAAATATTCTATTATAAGTTTCTTATTTCTGCACAAAATACTATCATAACCAAAATAAATTATAGAAGGAGTGATTAAAATGTCAAACAGACAATTAGTACCTGAAGCTAAAGCTGGATTATATTCATTCAAAATGGAAACTGCAAAAGAATTAGGAGTCAACTTTTCGGATTACAATGGTGACTTAACTTCAAGAGAATGTGGTTCTGTGGGTGGACAAATGGTTAAAAAAATGGTAGAACAATATGAAAGAAATTTATAATTTAAAAGAATAATAATAAGGGCACATAGATTTAGTCTATGTGCCCTTATAATTCTAATTACATTGCAGCTCCGCAAGAGAACAGCTCTGAAGAGATGATTTAATAGCTCCGCAGGAGATACTTTAACTAAGTTTAAATTCTAAAATTTTAAGTTGAATTGATTTACGTCCATTATATTCGTTGATTTGAGGTGTGTAAATCATGTCTAATTTCATTCCTCTAGGGTTTGTTAGATAATTCATATGCTCTTCTCCATATCTTTCTTTTAACATTTCTATAAATTCATCTACCCTATTAAAACATATTCCATCAATAGTCTTATTTAATCCCGATATCACACACTTTATTTTTATTGTATTTGCGCTCTTACCTAAAATATCTATTTTTAAAATAGGAATATTTTTCTCAGCAAGTAAAGGTGATGAATTTCCTTTACCAAATGGTTCTAGCTGTTCTAACTCATTTATCATTTCATAACTTATTTTACCGAGGGGCATTCTCTGGTCTATTCTTATCTTAGGTTTTATATCCTCATCTGTTAAAGTACAAATAAGATTTAATTTTTGCCTTAGCTTTTCTATATTTTCTTCTTTTATTGAAAGACCCGCTGCCATTGGATGTCCTCCAAACTTTTCAAGTAATTCTTTACATTTTATTAATTCCTCAAACAAATTATATTCTTTAATAGATCTTGCTGAACCTTTAGGGGTTTCTTTTCCTTTTGTTAATATTATAGTTGGTACATTAAAAGTTTCCCTAACACGGCCTGCTACAATCCCTGCAATACTCTCATGAATAGTATCTTTATAAATTACTAATACTTTATCATTTTTAAAAGTTGAATTATGTATAAGTTCTATAACCTCCTCCACATTTTCTGTAGTCATTTCTTGTCTTTTTTTATTAAGATCAAATAAAGTTTTAGCAAGTTCTTTTGCTCTATTTTCTTCCTCACATAGGAGCAATTCAACTGATATAGATGCAGATTCCAGCCTACCAGTAGCATTTATACATGGTCCTATTTGAAAACCAACGTGATAACACTTAATCTCTTTATCATTAATACTTAACATTTCCTTTAAACACCTTAAACCAAGATTTTTTGTATTAGTTAACATAGCTAAGGCATTTTTAGCAATTATCCTATTCTCATCCACTAGATCCACTACATCACAAATAGTTCCTATCCCTGCAATTTCAATAAATTCATTTGCAAATTTCATATCAATTCCACTTTTTATAAATAATGCTTGTACAAATTTAAAAGCAATACCAGCACCACATAGATTCTTAAATGGATAATTACATTCTTTTTGTTTTGGGTTAATAACAGCATCTGCTGGTGGTAACTTAAAGGTTCTTTCCCCTGATTCATTTTCATAAAATTGTAGTTCATGATGATCAGTTATTATAACAATCAAACCTAATTCTTTTGCTAGTTTCACTTGCTCCATAGCTGAAATTCCATTATCACATGTTAAAACAATTTTAAAACCTTCATCATTTAGTTTTCTTATCCTATCACTATTTATACCGTAACCTTCATGTTCCCGATCTGGCACGTAATATTCTACGTTAGCCCCAGAACGTTTTAATCCCTTATACATTATAACGGTACTCGTAACTCCATCAGCATCATAGTCACCATATACAACAATTTTTTCTTTGTTTTCTATTGCGAGTTTTATTATATCTATAGCTTTTTCCATATCTTTCATTAAAAAAGGATCATACAAATCATCTATACTTGCCCTCATAAATTTTCTTATGTCTATTTCATTATCAAATTTTCTATTAATTAAAATCTTAGCTACAACTGGACTTACACCTGATTTATTCGCGAGTGAAATAACATCTTTAGATGTATTTCTTAGTAACCACTTTTTCTCCATATTTATCTCCTACTTTCCACATTTGCCATCAGAACCTGCACCGTAGCATTAACTAAAACCTTGTTTACTACATCCATTATTTCGAAATCTGTAATGTCTTTCATTACTTGGAATTCAGAAAATAACTCAAAACCATCCTTATACATAATTTCATATACGCATAAACTCACACTAGTTTGAATAGATTTCTCAAGCGCTACCATTCTGCGCAGTTTGTAACTTTTACACAATTTCAGCAAACACTCCTTATCAAAAAAGTTTTTAAGCTCCTTAACTTTTTTTATTTCAGAATTAATAATTTCTATAGTCTTTTTTACATTTTCATTTGAAGTTCCAAGTGATATAGTAAAAAGTTTTATTCCTATTTCATTTTTAATCTTACTACTTATATCATAAACAAGACCTCTTTTAGTCCTGACTTCATCAAACAAAATACTACTTGTACCATCTCCAAAACCTAAGTTAAATAGTTTTAACGCACTAACTTCTTTGGATGTTAAATTATGTATTGGAAAACAATATTGGATTTTAGCACCTTGCAAATCATCTCTATATTCATAATAGATACCTGGTTTATTATTTTCATACATGTTCTCTAAAGTTTCTTCTATAATGCCTTTTTCAGAGGATAATTTAGCCTTCATATTGCCAATATATTTCTCCACTATTTTTAAAATTTCCCTACTATTCAAAGAAGATACCACACTTATTACGCAATTATCTATAGTGTAATACTTTTCATAAAAATCCTTAATTTGTTTAATGGTAACAGAGCGTACACTTTCCTCAGTACCTATAATCAGATTTTTAATCCTTCTCTTTTCAAACCCATTATAAAACATGGAATCTTCACAAAATTGATTGGAATCATCCTTCCATTCTTTTAGTTCGGCGCAAATCACTTCTATTTCCTCGCAAAATCCTTCATTTTTAAAAGAAGGATTTAAAAGAATATCCGAGTAAATCTCAAATCCTTTTTCAAAATCCTCATCTAATGTGGTGCCATAATATACTGCGTATGGATAGTTAGTCATTGCATTACAAAACCCAAAAGTTTCATCACATAATTTATTTATTTCATATTCGCTGCGCGTTTTTGTACCCTTAAAAAGCATATGCTCTAACACGTGAGCAACCCCTAAATTTTCTTTTTTCTCTCTATTTGCACCCGCATCAAACCCTATTGTAAAAGAAGTTAAATTATTTTCAGCCCTTTTATATAGTAATTTTATACCATTTTTTAACTTTATTTTTTCCATATACTCACCTTCGCTTCTTTTTTTTAAAATATTTTTGTTTTATTTTATTTTGTTTTGTTGTACACTAATGTAGGCTTACTAATATTGCAAATAATTTTATTATATCTCTTTTTAAAGGCGGTGACTAATTTCTTAAACAAATTTCATTTAAGAAAAATATTATATGAACAATAAAAACAAAATAAATCAGTCCCTAGCTCAATTTATTAAGTATTCTATAGTTGGTGCTTTCAACACCGTAATAGATATTGCGGTATTAAATATTTTATCATATACTACTGGCATAACTCATGGAAAATTTTTATTTCTTTTTAACTTCATCGCATTTTTAATTTATTCGATTTGCGGTTATTATTTAAATATAAATTACACTTTTAAAGAAAATGAAACAAAAAATGCCTACTTTCAATATTCATCTTTACTATTTTTGGGTATGATTTTAAATAGCTTTATTTTAGTACACTTAACACGTAGGAATCCCTTGATTCATCTTTTGCATCACCATCGAAGTATGGCTCATTTAAATCATCTGTGGCTTAATATATCCATGATAATAGGTTGTACAATATTAGGTCTTCTTGGATTTTTCATTAATAAATTTTTTATTTTCAATAAAAAAAAGGCACTCTAAAATTAAGTTTTTTAACTTTTAGTTTGTGTCTTTTTTATATTTTTATTTTAAAGTAACAGTTTCTACATAATCATCTAAGAGGGAACTAGTTAAATTTTTCCCTCTACCTGCTCTATTTTGAACATTTATATCATTGAGTTTTATAGTTTTATTTTCACCACCAAATGAACTAACCGTCAAACTTAAGTTCTCATCATTTATGTCATTTGATCCTTCCGCGGTTTTTGCATCTATCAAATTTACAAATATAACTTCATCACTCTCTTTTAAGCTTATTCCAGTTACCCCTGATGCTCCTTTGCCCATAAAATTAATTGTATTTACATTAAATCTTATGCACATTGCTTTTTTAGTCACAATTATTACATCTTTGTCTAACTTATCGTCATTAATTTTCACAAAAAATAATTTATCTTCTTCTGTTTTAAGTTTATATACCAAAGTAGAATAGAAATCTCCTTCTAATTCTTTAAGTTTAGTTCGTTTTGTAATTCCTTTCTTTGAAAAGAAATATAGGCTTTTTTCTTCATTAAAATTATCAACGGAAATTATCTGTGCTATTTTATCGTAAGTATTAAAATTATCGAGAAGAGTATTTATGCATGTACTTTTTTTATTAATATTCTGAACCATATAGCTAGGTAATTTATGGACTAACCCATTTTGCGTAAATATTAGTAACGTAGATGTTGATTTAGTATATGTGCTTAATTCTGTATTAGTCTTTCTACTTGATATTTTTATAACACCTTTTGCATTTAAGCTAAGATAAAATTCTTTATAATCATAATCATTTGTATATTCAAGTTTTACCACTTCATCACCAGCAGTTAGATTAAATAACTGAGTTCCAATTACATTTCTATCAACAGCTTTAAGTTTAGGCTCTTCTATAGAAAATTCTAGACCTTCTTTAGTAATTACCTTTATGAAAGCTTCATGTCTGTCTTTTTTAATTAAGCTAATATCAATAAGTTTATCATTTTCTTTTAGTTTTAAAGCAGATAATTTAGAATAACTTGTAACAAACTTATCTAAAAATGTTTTCTTAATATTTCCTTTGCTTGTAAAAAATATAAATTGTTTACTTACAGATAAATCTCCTAATAAAAAAGTAGCAATGATTTTTTCTTTAGTTAAATCCATTCCACGAATAAGTGTATCCAGTCTTTCGCCTTTTTCCTTCCACTTATATTCCGGAACTAAATCTCCTCTTAATTGATAAACGTTCCCTATATCAGTAAAAATCATTAATGTTTCTTTAGTATTGGTTCCAATTGAATATGTATTAAAGTCTCCCTCTCTATACTCAATACCTTCAACATTGGCGTTAGACCTATTATAATATTTCATAGGAACTCTCTTTATATAACCATCGTTAGATAAAGTTATCATAATATCTTCAACTAGTATTATATCTTCAACTTCTATTTTTGCTTCGCTATCATCTTCAATAATTTCAGTTCTTCTTGGATCATTATATTTTTCTTTAATTTCTAAAATTTCTTTCCTTATTACATTAAGAAGTTCTTTCTCACTTCCAAGAATTTTGTTGTATCCCTTAATTAGTCCTTCTAACTTCTTATATTCCTTTAAAAATATTTTAAGTTCTAGTCCTGTTAGCCTATATAACATAAGTTCTAATATCGCTTCAGCTTGGGTCTGCGTAAAATCAAACTTAGCTATGAGATTTTGTCCAGCATCTTTTTTAGATTTTGAGCCTCTAATTGTTACAATAATTTCATCCATTACATCTATAGCCTTAATAAAACCCTCTATAATGTGGAATCTGTTTTTTGCGACCTCAAGTTCCATTTGAGTCCTTCTAGTCACAACATCCTTTTGATGATTTAAATAATGCATAAGAATAGTTTTAAGACTCATTGTTTGAGGTTTTCCATTGGCAAGTGCTACCATGTTAAATGGCACATTACATTGAAGTTCTGTTTTCTTCATTAAGTAGTTAAGCACCTTTGTGGCAATATCCCTATTGGTAGACTTCTTAAATTCAATAACTGATCTAAGTCCAGTTCTATCGGATTCATCTCTAATATCTACAATGGATTCTAGTGCTTTCAAATGCTTCTTTTCAGCTGTCATATCAGAAATAGATTGGAGTAATTTTGCCTTATTCTTCCTATATGGGAATTCCGTAATAACTATACCTAGTCGTCCACTTTCTAAAACCTCTATTTTCATCTTAGAACGTAACGTTACTTTGCCCTCTCCAGTCTCGTAAGCAGATTCTATAGCATTTCTACCAATAAGAATACCACCTGTTGGTAAATCTGGTCCTTTAATATACTGCATAAGCTGTTTTGTTGTAATTTCATTATTATCAGCATAAGCGAGTAACCCATCAATTACTTCTCCTAAATTATGAGGTGGTATGTTTGTAGCTATCCCTACTGCAATACCAAAGGTTCCATTAACTAACAAATTCGGATATCTCGATGGCAATACTGATGGTTCCTTCTCTGTATCAGAATAGTTATTTACCATTTCCACAACGCCTTTATCAATATCCCTTATCATTTCAAGCGCAATAGGAGAAAGCCTCGCTTCTGTATAACGCATAGCAGCAGCGTTATCCCCATCTTGACTTCCCCAATTTCCATGCCCATCTATCAAAGGTTTCCTTGTAGCGAAATCTTGAGCAAGTATTACCATTGCACCATAAACAGAGCTATCTCCATGTGGATGGTATTTACCAAGAATATCTCCAACAATTCTTGCTGATTTATAATAAGGTTTATCTGGAAATGCTTTTAACATATATGCGCCATAAAGAATCCTTCTATGTACTGGTTTTAAACCATCTCTCACGTCTGGAAGTGCTCGTTCCCTAGCAACCTCAACAGCATATGGGAGGTAATTATCTGGCATCGCTTCTTCTATTGGTGTCATTATTATATTATTATCTTTTGGTATTTCAATTTTTTTTGCCATTTAAAAATTCCTCCTAAATCATCACCTACGGTGCTGTTCATCATCACCTAATGTGATGCTAACGACTTTTAAAATAATCGTTAGAACTCTGCATATTTATACATGTAACTTTTTCTTGGTGCAACCACATCTCCCATTAGAAGTGAAACCATTTTCTCAGCTTTTGCTGCATCTTCTATAGTAACTTGCTGAAGAGTTCTCGTAATTGGGTTTAGCGTAGTTTCCCAAAGTTGATCAGGGTTCATTTCTCCAAGCCCCTTATATCTTTGAATAAGGGCACCTTTCCCAATTTCTTTTTTAGTCTCTTCTAATTGCTCATCACTATATGCATACTTAGCCACTTCTCCATTTTTACTAGCCTTATAAACCTTATAAAGTGGCGGCATTCCCATATAAAGATGACCATTCGCAATGAGTGGTCTCATATATCTATAAATAAAAGTCATCCATAATGTTCTAATGTGGTACCCATCAACATCTGCATCACTTAAAATAATTATCTTACCATATTTTAATTCTTTTTCACTATAATTTTCGAGTACTCCCGTTCCAATTGCAGTATTGAATATTTTTAGTTCTTCACTAGCTAATACATTTTCTAGCTTTTGTTTTTCTGTATTCATAATTTTACCCTTGGATGGCATTATAGTTTGAAATCTTCTATCACGAGCTTGCTTAGCACTTCCACCAGCTGAATCTCCTTCAACCACTATAAATTCTGTAAACTCTGGATTTTTTAATGTGCATACCGCGATTTTACCTGCAAGAGGTGATGCTCCCTTACCTATCTTTTTTCTTTCCGCATCATTAATTTTTTTTATTTTGTCTCTTCTCGATGCTGCAGAAATGGCATTATTTATTATGTTAGTAGCCATATCTTTGTTGTCTTCTATCCATTCTAAAATTTTAACATAACAAAGCTCATTCATCATGCTGTACGCCTCATTATTTCCTAGCTTGCTTTTAGTTTGCCCTTCAAAGATTGGATTACTTATTTTAATTCTAACTATTGCAGTCATTCCTTCTCTTAAATCGTCACCTTCAAAATCTTTATCCTTGTCTTTCTCTTTCAAAAGATTAAGTTTCTTAGCTCCATCTTTAAAAGCCCTTGTCATCCCAGTTTTAAAACCGGTCTCGTGAGTTCCAGACTCTGTAGTCGGTATATTGTTAACGTAGCTAGCAATGTATTCTGTAGTAGAATCAGTAAATTGCATACACACTTCTCCGTATAATTGTATCCCATTTATTTCTTTTTCACCTTGGAAAAATATTGGCTCCTTATGTAGAAGGGTCTTACTCTCATTTAGATAGTCAATAAAATCTAATAATCCTCTATCCGAGTGATATTCCTTTATAGCGTTTCCTTCTTTTCTATTATCAATAAACACTAACGTAATCCCTTTATTTTGAAAGGCCAATTCTTGTAGTCTCTCATCAATAAAATCCGAGTTAAATTCAAGGGTTGTAAATACCCTTTTATCAGGCATAAACGTAATTTTACTACCTGTTTCTTTTGACTGGCCAATTACCTCAAGCTTACTTACTGGTGTACCTGGCATAATTCTTTTTAACTCCTTGTCAAATGAATATTCAAATCTTTGAGAGAAAATTTTTCCCTTTTGTTTTATTTCAACAATCAACCATTCTGATAATGCATTTACAACCGCTGCTCCAACACCATGAAGTCCACCAGAAGTCTTATAATTTTTATTATTAAACTTTCCACCAGTGTGAAGTTCTGTAAACACCATTTCTACACCAGATTTATTTTTTATAGGATGTATTCCTGTAGGAATACCCCTACCATTATCAACAATAGTAACACTTTTATCTTCATTTAATATTATTTTAGCTTTATCTCCATAGCCATTAGCTATCTCATCTATAGAGTTATCTAATATCTCCCATATACAATGATGTAGGCCTTTGCTACCTGTAGAACCTATGTACATGCCTGGTCTTATCCTTACAGGCTCTAGCTTTTCTAGAGAAGTTAAGTCTGTTACATCATATGTTTGAATTTCTTCATTTTCAAAACTCATAAAAATCCTCCAGTAAAATTTTATCATACATTTGCTATTTTATATGTTTATTCACAAAAGGTAAAGAGATTTTAATAAAAAAATAGAACGTTAGTTTCTATTTTTAAGAATAGTTTTATCCTTTTATATTATTTTCACCCTATTTTATAGAAAAATATTGACCAGCAAAATAAAACTTTTATGCCGGCCAATACCGTAGTTTACTTTAATTTTTGCCGCCACCTTACTTAATTGCTTTATTAGTTGGTGGCAATAATGCCGCCGCTACTCTTATTAAATATCTTAAACTTTCACCATCTATATTTTTTTTAAACCCTAATAAGCTAGTAGCCTCTTTCGCCAATTGAATAGCTTTCTCTTCTTTAAGGGTATTATCGCTATTTCTATAATTAATTTCTACATTTTGTACAACTTGTGAAATAATTCTAAGAATTGTTTTTGCATTTTCGGGTGTAGATTCACTGGTAGATAAAGATCCAAGTATTACAGACGCAAACCCAAAATAATCATCTTTTAAATTACTATCTTTATCCTTTAATAAGTAAGCTAAATAAGCAAGTCCCATTACTAAAAACACTATTAATACATATTGTATAATTATTTCTACCATCACGTACCCCTCCTTATTTGTTTTTATATTACTTATATGCCGCTCAAATAAGAAGTGATACGTTTTTTTACTAAATTGTAATAAAAAAAAGCCTTTCAGCTTTCTTTTATATAGATTGTTATAGTTTACACTTAACTTTCTATAACTATATTACTTAAACTGCATGTTGTAAAGATAAGAATATACTCCATCTTTCTCTATAAGTTCATCATGTGTTCCTCTTTGGTTTATTCCCTCATCAGTAAGTACTACTATCTCATCTGCATTTTTTATTGTACTTAATCTATGAGCAATAACTAAAGTAGTTCTATTTTTCATAAGCTCTTCCAATGATTTCTGAATGAATTGTTCATTTTCATTATCAAGAGCAGAAGTGGCTTCATCAAGTATTAAAATTGATGGATTTTTTAAAAACACTCTTGCTATAGATATTCTTTGCTTTTGTCCACCAGAAAGTTTTACTCCTCTCTCACCAGTATAAGTATCATAACCATGCTTAAGACCTATAATAAATTCATGAATATTTGCCTTCTTGGCTGCCTCAATTATTTCATTTTCCAATGCCCCTGGCCTACCATATAATATATTTTCTCTAATGCTTCCAGCAAACAAATAAACATCCTGCTGAACTATTCCAATAGATTTTCTAAGTGATTTAAGTTTTATATCTCGTATATCAATGCCATCTATTGTTATGCAGCCGTCATTTACCTCATAAAACCTTGGTATTAGGCTAGAAAAAGTTGTTTTACCACCACCCGATGGACCAACAAGCGCAATATTCTTACCCGATTGTATTTTTATATCTATATTACTTAATATATCACTACTATTATTATAACTAAAAGATACATTGTTAAATGATATCTCTCCCTTAGGATTCACTAATTCAACTGCATCCTCTCTATCTGTTATTTCTGGCTTTGTGGTTATAACTTCAACAAATCTTTGAAATCCTGAAAGCCCTCTTTGAAACTGTTCTGTAAAATTTACAAGCTTGTCAATAGGATTTAAGAACGTATTTATATAAAGTATGTATATTACAAGGTCAGTTACTTTTAATGAACCGTCACTTATAAATATACCACCTGCAAGAATAACACTAAGATAAAGCAATCCTTGAAAAAAGGTATTACCACTAAAAAATCTGCCCATTATAAAATAGCTATCCTCTTTAGTCTTTAAATATTCATTATTACCTTTAGTAAATTTAGCATTTTCGATTTCCTCATTAGCAAATGATTTCACTACTCTTATACCTTCTAAGCTATCCTGGATTTGTGCATTTACTCCTGCTATCTTTTCCTTATTTTCCACAAAAACATTTCGCATTTTCTTATTATAAAAGTATGAGAAATATAACATTACTAATGTAAATAAAAGAAGTATAAATGTTATTTTTGAATTTATGCCTGCGAGTATAACAAAAGATCCAACTATTTTTAATATGGATATGAATACATCCTCAGGTCCATGATGTGCAAGCTCTGATATATCAAAAAGGTCCGTAACTATTCTTGACATGAGCTTTCCAGTACTTGCTTCATCATAATAAGAAAAAGATTGCTTTTGAAGATTATCAAAAATATCTTTTCTCATATTTGCTTCCATTTTTGCCCCCATTATATGTCCCCATGAGGTTATGAAATACTGACAAAAGTAACGAACAATGTACATAATTAATAAAGCTATACCAACATATATAACATACTTAATTATCTTATTTCCATCTTGTAATACATAAACATCATTTAACAAATACCTTACTATTAACGGAAATACCAAATCTATTGCAGATAAAATTAATGCACAAAACATATCTGCAAAGAATAGAGCCTTATATGGCCCATAATAACTTATAAAATTTTTAAACATTTTCATTGTTCTTGTAACCCCTTATCTTTAAAATTAGTTTACTCTTTTTAAAAGTTAAACTTAGTTAAATTATAACATATCTTTTTTATTCTATGGTTATTTGGTTTTACGAAGTCTACTTGGATACTCTATTTTATAGGCGGAAACTTTATTCATTTAATGGTAGCAATACCCATACTTAATCCAAATAAAACAGCTGCTATTACTACAATACTAACTATTATCATACTCTTTTTCTTCATTGTTTTACCTCCCTCACATCTTAAATTAGCTTTGAATATACTTTTCATAAAATACTAATGTCATTTTACTGTTTATAACTTTAATCCTTCCAGTTTTCACATAACCTAATTTTTCATACAAATAACAATTCCGTGACTCTTGTAATATAGTATCTAATTCCCATGCCTTTGCATCATAATATATTTCCTCAATAATTTTAAAACTCTTTTGTGCGATCCCAAGCCCTTGGTATTCTGGTAAAATAAAAATAGGACTAACACGATAGAGTTTATTATCCTTTTTCACTATTCTTATGCAACCAACAAGTATATTATCTCTTTTAATAATATAGTAATCTGTAAATACTTGGTTTATTCGCATAACAGTTTTTTCTATTGATTCATTTGCAGGACTGGTCTCAAAATCTTGATATTTCGATAGTAAATCCATAAATGATTTGATTTGCATGACATGAATAGTTTCTGCATCATCTAATGTTGCTTTAGTTAAACATATATCCACTACCTTATTCTCTACAATCCATTGAGCAGCCTCTAATACATTGTTTGCTACATAGTCTGGATCTATTTGTGACCACCTGTCTCTATCTTTCCCTAATGTCTCATTACCAGCTCCAGTTAATACAAGAATTTTCCCCATATTAGCCCTCTTCGCAGCCATAATATCGCTCCACCTATCACCAATTACAAAACACCTTGATAGATCAAGTCCATATTCAGCTTTTGCTTTTAATAACAACCCTGCTTCAGGTTTCCTGCATTTACAGTTATGTTCTGGGGTATGAGGGCATATATAAGCTTTTTCAATCCCAAATTTTGTTAATTCATTAATAAAATCTTCTTCTGTAGCTTGTCCAACTGAAATACCTGGTTGATTTGTAAATGCAAAGACTCTGATTCCATTCTTCTTTAGCATTTTTATAGCCTTTTGCGTAAATGGATATAAAACAAATTTATCAGGGTATGTTACATCCGTATCCCCACCCATTGTGCCATCTCTATCTATAAATACTGCTTGGACCTTTTTTAAACCACCCATATTATTTACTCCTTAAATTTTTACTTTCTATTTTCTACATATTAACAGTGCATGGTTGCTACTTCCTAAAATGCTCTTCTCCCTACAACTACATAAATTATAATAAGTCCATGCTTCATATTCTTCATCATTCATTTCATCTACAAGCTTTCCTAATAATGGACTTATCCCATCAGTTGCTACATGGTCAATAATTTTAGTATTAAATTTCGAACTTAGTAACTCCATGTCTGTTGGAGTGGTGAAAAATGCATCTGTCCAAAAACATTCTTTTTCACCTTCCTCTATAGTCCCACCACTTAAAATTTTATCAATAAACCCATGAGTTAAAAAATTTTTATCTTGGGACATAATAGAATTAAGCACATAGTGTTTATTTATATATGCAATTGCTAGTATTCCTCCCTTTTTTAATATTCTTAAATTCTCACTAATACATGCTTCTCTATCCTTTTCATTTACAAGATGGTACATTGGTCCAAGACATAATACTACATCAAAACTTTCAGAATCATATTGCTTTAAATCTATAGCATTAGCTACCTCTGCTTGTAATTTAATAGTGTTACTAACTTTAGAAAGCTTTTCTTTAATAATTTCTACATGCTTAGGAGTTATATCAGTAGCCACTACCTCATTTCCCTTATTTGCATAATAAAAAGAATACACTCCTGTCCCCGCGCCTAATTCTATAATTTTATCCTGATGCCTTATATATTCATTTAAAATACTTGTTGTTACATTGAACTCTACTTTTCTTGCTTTATTGGTTGAAACCCTGCTTTCTTCATCATATGCATTATAAAAATTAACAATATTATTCATAAAAACACTCTCCCTACATCTAATTATTTTTGAAAATGCTCCAACTCATCTGATTTATATACATTTGTCCAATGTTATGGTTTCAACTCATTAAGTCTTACAAATTAAATAATATCCGTATTAGTATCCTTAGTAGCTCTTCTAGCTAACTCTTCAATATGTCTATTATCGGTCCCACAACAGCCACCTAATATTTTAAAATTGTTATTATCCTTTAGTTCAATCATTGAATTAATTAGTATATCAAAATCATCAGTTTGTAGATTAATATTATTATTTAAATCTTCTGGACTTGCTGTAGATGTATTTGCTTGGATTCCTATTAGGCGTTCTCTCACTAATGCTGTTTTATTTAATGGGTTAGAAAGGGCTTCTTGTAATACAACCGGATGTACGCAATTTACCATATAACATAAAGGCTTTGGAGTTATAGTATTGTCAATTTCCACTATAATATCATTTATTATAGTGCCATCTAATAAGCTACCAGATTTTCTGATTACAAAACTCAAAATATAAGGTATCCCTGTTTCAGCCATTGCTTTTGCTATACCAATTGCCTCCGATTTTGCGGGTAAGACCCCCGCAAATAAGAAATCTACATTTGTTTGTTTAAACAATTCTGCTTGAAGTTTATGGAATTCATATGCTTCAGACGTCTCTAATGCCTCATTAGGATTATAAGCATCACCCTTACATCCCATTAAGCCTCCAATAAAGATTTTATTTTTATGAGATGGGTAATTTTCTCGCAAATCTTCTAAAAATTCTACACAATCCTTTATAACACTCTTATCATGATAGATTGAACGATTAATTCTCTCTACGGTTGCTCTTCTGGTAGGTGTCATAAGCATTATAGGAATATTATAAAAATCAGCGATATCAATATACTGCTTATAAATTAAAGATAATACCTCAATGCCTTTTTCATCATATATTAGACCTGCAGGCAAAATATCCTTATCTAAATGAATACAGAATTCCCTTTTTAATCTCTCTATAATAGCTCCTTCAGTTAATAAAAATGAAGTATTGTTAAATGTATTTAAAAACGAATTTTGCGGCTGACTATTATCTTTCATAAATTCTCCTTTTAAATTCTTTATCTTCTTTACATCATCCGCTAGTGTTAACACTAGCTTTGTTTTATTTTTAATAAACTTAAATTACCGCTTAGCAAATGCTATAAAATAAAAATACTCTCACCCCAAGACTTGTATATCTTGGAGATGAGAGTTACTTGTTTACTCTTCTTAACATCACTTTATTATATAAAATTATTTTGTTAAATTATACATCTATATACTCATATTGTAAATATTATTTTCTTTTTACTTTATAAATAATTAACCTCATAATATAAGCGCCATTTAAATTTTATATTCTTATTTATTTTGATTAACAATTTTGTGATAAATAATATATGAGTATACAGTAGGAACAACTACCATTACTACCAAAATGATTATGAAAACTATTCCATTAAAAGTTACACCTATAACAGTTAATAATATATTTACTATTCCTCCTATAACCCATATTGGTCCCGCCATTCTATGAGTTTTTCTCCATACTTCTTCATTTGCTAAAGTCCAAGGAGTTTTTATTCCCACAAAATAGTTAAACTTAAATCTCCCCATTACATTACCTAATAAAATAAATAACAATGAAACCATTATTTGCGTGAAATCTGGTTTATTAACAATAGTGCCTGTGGCTATTAAAAGCGCATACACTTCCATTGCAAGAAAAAATATAATTAATAGATACTTTAAATATTGATAGGTTGCCTGAAATGCTTCATAATTTTTTCTTTTAGGATCTATATAAGGTAAAATAATAAATAATAAATACATTCCTAAATTTATCAGAGCTAATCCAAATGCTCCGAAGAATTTACTCCCATAACCATTTATTTGTCCATTTGAATTCCAATGCATAGGTATTCTACTTGGGAGTGATGGATAAAAATAAACTCCAAGTGCAAAACCTACAAATATAAGTATTAAAATTCCCTTATCTTTTTTTAAAACATTACTTATCTTTTTCATTTTCACTTTCCCCCTCATTAACATGTGTTGCGTTAAAAAACCAATTAGTTACTTCTTGAAACACTGTAGTATCAAGAGAATAATAAATATATTGTCCCTTACGTTCATCTGTTACTAGCAAAGATTGTTTTAAAGCATTAAGATGGTGAGAAATACTTGGTTTAGTCATATTAAAATGTTCTGCTATTTCCCCAGCAGTCAAATCCTTCTCTTTCAATAATAAAATAATTTTTCTCCTTGTTGGATCTGCAAGTGCTTTAAATGGTAAATTGAGAATTGACATATTAATTTCTCCTTATATTTTTTTAGGTTTAGATAATTAATTAGATATTTAGATAACTGTCTAACCTTCTAATTGTATTGTATTCCCATTCTCTTTAAATGTCCACACTTTTTCATTCTTTATATGGTTATAATTCTCATGTCTCTAAAACTATAAATACAAAAAAAATAAAAAAGAAGATTTCTCCTCTTTTTTATCTATATTAATCATTTTAGACTAAGTTTTTGGAACAAAATTGAAGCACCTACAATTATACAACCACCAACTATGGTTATAAATGATGGAACTTCTCTTATTACTATTAAACCCATGATTGTAGATAATAGCGGTGTAATAAACATAAAATTCGTAACAGTAGTGACTTTTTTTGCTTTGGATATAGCCATTACCCAAAATAAATAAGCAATTGCACCTGGGAAAACTCCTAGATAAATAACATTCACAATTTGTAACACAGGTGCATTAGATAATTGCATCAAACCGTCTTTTAAAAACACAGTAAGTAATATAGTCCCTGCAAATATACTATACGTAGTTGCTTCAAGCGGAGTGTATTTTTTTAAAATTTTACGTTGTATTATGTTATATATTGCAAGGCAAAGTGCTGCAATAAGTATCCATTCAATTCCCTTACTAATAGAGAATACTCCTCCATTTAGAGCAATGATAATTATCCCTAAAAACTCTATTACTAGTGCAAACCAACATACCTTATTAATTTTTTCTTTATAAAATATTACTGCAAGAATAGCTGTTATAATTGGTGCAGTACTGATTAAAATACTTGCTGTAGCTGCGCTTACACTTACCGATCCTTCATTAAATGCATATACATATAAAGCAAACCCCACTAAACCTGATAAAAAGAACATAGGTACATCTTTTATCTTTGGCAGTGAGATTTTTTTTATAAACGCAAAAACTAGTAACAAAATACTTGCAAATAAATACCTTACTGAGCCTAATGCTTCTGGTGTAAAGCTTACTAGGGCTACCTTCGTAAATACAAATGCAGATGCCCAAAGGAAAACTGTTATAAAAGCATATATTAAAACACTTACGTTTGTTGTTTTTATTTTGTTTATCATATAATTCATTGGTGATTCCTCCTATATGATATTAGATAATATTAAGATTGAATTTACCATTTAAATTTCAAATTTCATTGGCGTGTATAAAATTAATAATGCTTATTATATTAAGCACTTATTATAGTTTGAATTTTCCTATGCATCTCCCAAACATCACACTCTCCATTGCACATAGTTTGATTGCTCAAAATTATAATAGTTGCATCAATCTCTGAATAATATGAAAGCATTGCACCTACACCATCGTTCAAACCCTCTTTACGCATACAAAATACATTACCATTAATTTCTACGAACTCAAATGCATATCCTTTTCTTAAGGTTGCATTAACTGAAGATTCACCGCAATTAAAGGGCTTGGCAAATTTACAATGAGGTGAAAATAACATATTCACATACTCTGAATTTAATATCATATTTGATTTTATGTTTCTTATAAAAATATCAAGATCAAGTACTGTTGTATAAACTCCAGAATCAGGAGATCCAATAGGTGGATAAGAGTAAATGTTTTTTCTCCATTTAATATGATCTTTATTTTTTGCGTAGTGCCCAACATAACCTTCTGCCATATTTGCATTCACTTCATCCATAGCACAAAATTTTGTATTTAACATACCACTAGGCACAAAAATATTGTCGGTAACAAATTTTCGATAATCCTGTCCAGATATTTTTTCTATCGCTAAACCCAATAATACAAAAGCACAATTATTATATCTAACATCGGTACCCGCCTTAAATATAGGTTGTTTATATGCAAATTGCTTAAGAAAATCGCATGTATTTCTTATAGAATAATTAGGTTTATTAATAAATAAATCAGAGTAAGTTTCTCCTGCTTCTTCATCTGCATCATCAGCGATTCCAGAAGTATGATTAAGCAAATTATAGATATTTACATCCTTAGGAATTGTAGTTCCTTTTAAATCAATAATACTTGTAATTTTATCATCAAAATGTAACAACCCTTTTTCTATCAAGATCAAAATGGCCGTTGCAGTAAAAACTTTGGTGATGGATGCCGTATCAAACATAGTATTAAGTCTATTAGGAATGTTAAACCCCCTATGTGCCAACCCATACGCATGAGAAAAAATCACATCATCCCCCTGTTTCACAAGGCAAGTACCAGAAAAATTATGTTTTTTACTGAAATCATCACATATCTGTTGGATTTTTTCTTTCATCACTTTGCCTCCTAAGCTATTTCATAGCTTCTCTTACTCACCGATATAATAATTAAATTAAATCATTAAATTAATACAAGCTATTATTAACAATCATAAATTATTTCACTCTTCTGAAATTAAGAATATAATTGTTCTCTTGCTCGGTTGAACTATTTACTCTAAAATTGCAATTATTTAATATTTTAGTGGACCCTATATTTCCTTTTGAAACTTTGGCAATTATTCCTCTGCATTCTCGAAATCCATGAGCCCATCTTATTAATGTTTCCAAGGCTTCCGTCATAAGTCTCTGCCTTCTATAATTAGGTGAAATACTGTATCCAACTTCTAAATAACCATTTTCAATTAGTAACCCTTTAAATCCAATAAAACCTACTCCTATTTGATTTTCCTTATTAATTATTAGCCAGTATGTATACCAGCTTTGAGTATCTTCACTAATATTTTTCATCTTCTCTAGTTTCTTTTTTATTGCTAATTTAACAGAATCGGATATTGCTTCAACATCAATGATATGTTCAATATTATTAATATCATTTTCCTTAATATGCAATAGTTCATTAAACGATAAGGGTTTTAAAAGTAACCTTTCTGACTCTAATACTTTCATACGCAATACCTCCACTTTTAGTTTTTACATTGACTTAATAAATTTTGTATAAAAACGATCCATTTTTTTGATAATCAGTCAGTATACTCGGATTTGAAGATATTATAGTATAAAGTGGTAACTTCTTTATTATCTAATAGTTTTAACTTCTCAGTTTTTTGAAATCTATATTTAAATCCACATTTTTCAATTACCCTTTTAGACTTAGAATTAAAGTCAAAATGTCCACACCAAATTAAATCTAAATTTAGTTCATTAAATCCATATTTTATTAAATAATTTACAGCCTCTGGAATAAACCCATTTCCCCAGTATTTAGGATTAAGAACATATCCTATTTCCTTTTGTTTCAAGTCTGAAAGACTATCATCAGGTTTTCTATTATGAAGTCCTATACCACCAATTACTTTGTTTTCTGATTTTAGAACTACAGCATATGTTTCATTATTTTCAATGAACATTCTTATTATTCCTTTACTTTCCTCCTCATTCTTATGAGGTGGCCAGCCAGCACTTGGACCTACTAATTCACTTTTAGCATACTCATATAAATCAGTGCTATCACTTTCTTTCCATTCCCTTAGTATCAATCTATTAGTCACTAATGTTTCCATATTTGTTTATCCCCTTTCTCTAAAAGTACTTACCCCTAACAACTAATTTATTTGTAATTAACCTTTGCTTTCACAAAAATACTATTGTGCAAAACAATCAATTTCTAACAATCTACTTAACACCAATACGCATCCGATAGCAAAAATCTATATTAAATTCACTGCTGCCAAAGATATCAATAATTCGCTCTTTAAAAGAAATCAAAAGAGGATTAATTTCATCTATATTGGCTTTCATAATAGCCTGTACTCCTCCTTGGCTTAAAGCAATTGAAATAAATCTTTGTGCATTACAAATCTCAGAGTTAGAAAATACTATTTCTCTTACATATCTGAAATTACCACTATTTTTTATATTTGAAAGATGCTTGTCTTTGTCCCATCTCTTAAAACTTTCTTTAATATCTGGATGTGATAATTCAAATTCTCTTACTTTATCAAAAAGCTTATTATATTCAAGTTCTGCTTCCCAATTACATACAGGTGGCCAGTCATTATCGTAGACTGCAAATATACCACCTTTCTTTAAAATTCTCGATACTTCATTCAAGGTATTTTCTGGATTCATCCAGTGAAATGATTGCGAACATGTGATAATATCTGCACAGCTATTGTTTAATTGAGTATTATCTGAAAACGCAGAATTAAATAATATATTATTAAAACCCTCTGATTTTTCTCTTGCCAATTTAATCATGTCAGTACTTGGTTCTATCCCAATTACTTTATTACTTACCTCACTCCAAATTCTTGTAGAAAGCCCTGTACCACATCCCAAATCAACCACAAGAGTTGGGGCATGATTTAAATATTTGAGTATTATATCCTTAACTTTCTCTGGACATTTAGGTCTTGCATTATTATAAACATCAGCAAATCCCATAAATCTATCTGCATTAAGTTGCAAGTTTTCTTTCATCTCTCTATCATCCTTCCAATTTTCCATATGTGGCCAATATTATATAAATATTTATATTTCATCTTAACTTTTCCGTTTATAAATTAAGGATATTGGCCCATCCTCAAAACCTAAACTTCTATAAAATCCCTCATTACTAATGCTTCCCCTTAACATGTATGTGACTTGTTTACTACTATTAAATATTATGTTTATTAAATTTTTACCAATACCTTTTTTTCTATATTTAGAATCAACCACTACATTATTTATTTGTCCATTAAACACATAATCTGTTGTACACCTGGCAAATCCTACCATTCTCCCCTCATCCCATGCAGTAACTACTATTTGAGAATTTTCTACCATAAGTAATAATCTATTATTATCCTCAGTCTTATCATTCCAGCCTACCTCATTAAATAAATTTTTCAATTTATCATAATCAACTTTTTTATCCGTATTGTACATAATCATAGTATGATTTTCCTCCCTCATTCATGTTATTTTATATCAATCACATATTTCAATTCCAAAATCGATAAATGCTGTTCCTTGAGCAGTTATCACATTTCTATACTATATTTCTAATTAAACCAATCTTTTATGATGCTTACTCTCTTATTTGTAGCATCAAGTTCAATTTCACATCCTATTGGTAGCGTCATCATTGGGTGCGTATGACAACAATCAAAATCGGCAACAAATGGTAACTTCTTATCTCCTAATACTTCTACTAAAATTTCATATGGTTTTCTACCTGTCTTCATATCATCAAATAATTCATGTTTCCCAAGTATAATTCCAGAAATTTTATCAAATACACCATTTAATTTTAGAAAAGAAAAACTTCTTTCTATCGTTGCAACATCTTTTAAAGAGTCTTCTATAAAAAGTATATCTCCATCCTTTATTTCAGGCATATATTTGCTGCCCCATATCCCTTGAATTGTATTTAAGTTGCCACCCATTACCCTGCCTCGTACATTTCCCCCATAAATTGTAATCCAAGAGTTTTCTCTTTTTTCTTTGCTTCTATCTTGTATTTCCCAATTAACGTATTCATCTGTCCAGTATTCTGGAGTTTGAAAGACATAAGGAAAACTCATTTTATCCATAGTGATTTCTTTGAAATATTTATAAGTAAGATCAACAAATGGTGCAAATTCTCCAAATGATGCCACTAATGCAGGTCCATAATATGTACTTATTCCTGTTTGTGCATATATAGCAAGAAGAATTGCTGTAACATCAGAATATCCTATTATTATCTTAGTATGTATCTTAAACTCAGCGTAATCTATATAAGGAAGAATTGAATTTGAATTCATCCCACCAATTGTTGCCATGATACATTTCACTTCTGGATTTCTAATTAAACTATTTAATTCCTCTGCTCTTTGCATAATACTTCCCGACCTATAAAAATCATATTTACCTGTTAAACTCCCCTCTATCAGCTTAAAGCCTTTGCTTTGTAAATATTTCTTGGCTTTATCAAATCTATTAGGACATGAATATGTTATAGGTGCTGATGGCGAGAAAATACCTATCGAATCACCGGCCTTTAATTTGGTTATTTCATCCATGTATATCCTCCTAAAATATTTTATTTATTTTCAATTTTCCACCATATTAATTCGTCATCCTTCTTATATTTAATAGCACCCACATTTTTTAATACTTTATGTGATTCTATATTATCCTTTTCTGTATCTGCAATTATATATATAGCCTTTGTATTTTCGAAAATCCATTTTTTTAAACCTTGTAATGCTTCCGTAGCCTAACCCCTTTTTCTGTACATCTCTTCAATACCATATCCAACTATTACTTCACCATTTTCATTAGGACATCCTTTAATCATTATAAATCCTATTATCCTATTTTCTTCTTTAAGAACGATCGCCCAATTTGTTAACCATAAATAGTTTTTATTATCTTCACTCACCTTTTGCAATCTTACTTTCATTGCATACTTCATTTCATCATCAAGTATTGTATTAGAAACGCTTAATCCCAACTCACTCTGCATTTCCCCATAGTTATCTACAGCTAAAGAGAGGTGTTTTGCCTGTAAGGGTAATAAATTTAATCTTTCACTTTCTAATTTTATCACGTGATTCCTCCCCAATGATTTATTGAATAATGTATATTATTTGTTGGATGATAAAACACCAATATTCTACCTAATACTAAGTTTATTCATTAACACTAAATAGTGTTTTTATTACTTCTATATTCATCCTCGAGAATACTCATGTTAATCAATGACCAGTACTTTCCATCTATTTTTCTACATTCTCTAAAATTCCCTTCAATAATAAATCCTGCTTTTTTATAGCAAGCAATTGCAGATTCATTAAAATCGAATACACCCAAATCTACCCTATGTAAATTTAATTTATTAAATGCAATGTCCAAAATTACATTTACCATTTCCAAACCAATTCCTTTGCTTCTATATTTTTTATCACCTACAAGAACCCTACCTACTCGAGCAGACATATTTACTCTATCTATACCAAGTAACTGTATATGACCAACCATCTCATTACTTTCAAGTAGTTTACAACTAAACATTAAATTTTTAGGATTCTCACCTATCATCTCATTTATATCATTAAGAAACTGTTTCCCCATAAATTCAAAATTATATAATGGCCCTCCCCATTGAAGTAAGAACTCTTTATTAGGAACCCATGACACTAATTGCATAATTTCCTCACTTCTAAATCTTTCAAGTTTGATTAACATAATAACTACTCCCCTTTAATCCCTATAAAATATTTTTTCTTTACGATTTCAAAACTGTAAATTATTTTATGAATATTCCGTCTATTTTATTATTAGCTCACCTATAAATTTCTTTATACCTCCACTACTTTTCAAAATAATAACATTTAATTGTGAATGATTTTTTAGTAATTCATAAATGCGGCGGCGCATAGCTCATAAGAAAAGATTTATGTCATTAAATCTTTTGCTTATTATACCATATTTTCCAAATAGGCTTCTCATTTTATAAAAATTATATGTTTATCATTAAGTATTTATCCTTTTGCTCAGTTTCTTAATAATGTAAAAAAAATAGAGCTAAGGAAACTAAATCCTTAATTCTATCAGAAGTCCGTGCATTTGCTGTATCCATATATATGGTAATACAGTTGGAGTGGATCATCACATTTTTTACTTATACCAATCAAGTCGTAGCTTTTCAATAACACAAATTTTCAACTAAATATTATCCACATTATTATAACAAACCATATATCTTAAAACTGTTTTTAATTTGGATTTTTCAATTTTCCTTGAATCAGAAAGATATATTTCTTTATGATGCACATGTGATAAAATCCGTAGATTATTATCCATACAATATTTATCCATTAACTCAAAACTTTTAGGTTCATCATCATATGAGCCAATATGAATCATTTGAACAGATAATCCATCTTCTATAGTTTCAAAAGTTACATCATCTAAAAAAGAATTAGTTTTTTTCTTTCTAACATTTTCAAATGCTAAATTTACTATTTCTTGTGTAACAAAATCAGGCTGTCTAATCATAATTGTATACACTAATTCATCTTTATTCAATTCTTTAAATTGTCTTCCTTTCTGAGTCAAATCCCATGTCGCCTCAAGTGGGTAAACAGTATATTCAAAATATCCAGCTGGAATATACCCTTGTTTGGGCATCATTCTAATAGCATAAGCTAAAGAATACAAAACACCTATTTTCTCAGAGTACTCCTCATCATTAGGATTTCCTTGTCCCCTTAACATAAAAAACTTTTGCTTCGGAACCGTTATTAAATTTGGTTTGTCCTTTGGTAAGTATAAATTTTTCTCTTGCTTTCGCCATTCATATTTCATAATATCCCTACTTTCTACTAAATTTAATATATTAAATCTTCTAAAACCTGTACTACTTTATTTACCCCTCCAAGATTTAATAACCGTTCTCCTGATTTTTTAGAATTATTAGCATAGATAGGTTTTATGTTTAACTCCTTAACTATCTTCTTAATTGTTTTGGCATTAAAATCACTTGATTCCAATGAAACTCCTGCACCTAAATGAACTATTGAAGATGCATTATACCTCCTTTCAAATACATTGCCTGCACATATAATTTGAGGAACACCATATATTAAACCGGTCATAATACTATTTTGCCCCCCATGATTTATGTAGGCTATGGCTTCTGGCATAAGTTCACTAAAGTCAAATCTTTTGTCAACATTAATATTATTCTTCTTGTAAGGCTTTACTTGTTCTGTTGCAATATATATTTGAAATTTAGTTTGTTCAAATGCTTTTGTCAAATTGTATATAACTGTCTTTGGAGAAATTGTTCCATTGCCCATATATGCTATGATTTTGCTCCTATGAGACTCTACAATTTTTGAATTAGGTACAAAGAATGGACCCACATAAACTATATTTTTATCATCAATAGGTTCTAATTCATAGGAACTGGGAACTACTTTTAAATCAGCCCAATTAAATATATCAAGCACCGACTCGATTGATGGTAGTTTACTTTCCTGTATAAATCTTTTAACACCAGTACTATATTCAGGGTTAGAGGCAAAAGACTTCTGAACAGGATAACTAAAACCTGTAACAACTTTAATATTTTCGAGCTTTGCAGCAACAATTGCAGAAATTCTAAATTCAGCATATACTACATCTGGTTTAAAGTCTTGTATTGCCTTTCTTATATAAAACACATCTTCTGAAAAATGCTTATAAGTGATTGCTCCAACAAAGTGTAGCACCTGTTCATAACTGTTAACCTCTTTCTTCTGTTGGACCCCAAGTAACTGTGCTATTTTAAGTATTCTTTTCCCAATAAACATAGGCATTCCGAGCGGTGATGGAATAGGTGCATAATAGTTTTTTATGTTTTTTATAGTTTTGTAGTTTACATCTTCTGCTGCGCAAAATGCAACTTCATGATCTCTCTCAATTAATTTACGACATAAAGCAACTGCCCTTGAAAAAGGACCACTTGTTTCAGCCATTGCTGACATAGGTGCAATTAAAACCCTCATGATATTCTCTCCTTTACATATTGTATTTACTTCATAACTGATTAACCCTTACAAGCCATTCCTTCACTAATGAATTAAATAATTCTTCTTGTTCTATTTGCAAACTATGTCCCGCTCTATCCAGTATAGCGAAAGTCGCTCTTGGAAAATTGTCTAATATATTCCATGAATCTTTATATCCAACACAATTATCTTGTTTTCCTAACAATATAAGAGAAGGTTTATCAAATTTATTATTTAACTTATCTACATCTAATGTGAATACATATCCATCTTTTTTAAGAGTTTTCAAAAATACCTTATCAGCTATTTTAGCTCCGGATATTATTTCATTTTCACATCTCTCATATATTTTTTCACTTTGAACCACTACACTAGAATTAAAGCCTTCAGCCACTTCTGGTGTCAGTTTAGCTAACAACTTACTATCTTTAAGCAAAACAATATGCTCCGGAACATTGCGTTTATTATAATCTGCTACTATAACTGGGCAAATCAATAAAACACCATCAACTCTATCTGCCATTCTATAGATTACCCCTCTTGCCAAATATCCCCCATATGACTCACCAGCAAGTAAAAAATTTTCATTTGGAATAATCTTATCAATGAAACTAATTACAATATCAAGCATAATATCAGAGTCAATAATCCATTCAGCACTCTCTGATTTGCCCATGCCTGGCAAGTCAATATATATCCTTTTATAACCATTTTCAGTGCTAAATACAGGTTCCATACATCCTGCCATTAACCTGTGGTCTACATTATAACCATGCAACATAATAATTGGTTTTCCATTTCCTATTATTTCATAGTTTATAAATATGCTTTTTATTTTGCATTTCATCCTTTTATCTCCTTTATTGAATTACTTTTATCTAATCCCTTCTATCTCTAACTTTAATCTATTAAAATATTCTTTCATGAATTCAAGTCTTCTTTTCCCTATTTCCTTTGCTTTTTTTGTATATAATTTATCAGGAATTTTTTTAAACTTTACTTCATATTCAATAAAAGGTGTATGTTTTGAAACATCTTTTATCCTCCCATTTTCAACAGTATTGGTATTTAAATAGTTATCAAGTGGTTCACCAATTGTTAATCTTTGTCCAAATTGTCCTGCTAACATAAAAGTACGTGCAATTCCACTTGCCCCAATAACATCAAGTTTATCTGAATCGAAAAGTATTTTTGCTTCTACCGTATTAGGCTCATTTCCAGTTCTAAATCTATGTGCTATAATGCAGTGTTTTATCTTCTCTATCTTTTCTTCTTCATATTCCAAGTTCCTCAATATCCCCTCTGCAATTTCACTGCCCAAAACAGCATGGTCAATTTTTCCTGTTTTATCTTCACTCTCTTCAACTCTTGCAATGTCATGCAACAATGCTGCTGGAATAAGAACCTCTAGATCAACATTTTTTTCATCTTTTGAAATCAACAGACAAAGATTGTACACCCTAAATATATGGTCTAAATTATGAGCAGAACAAGTTAATTTCTCCTTAACAATTGCTATAATTTTTTTATGTTTCATTTCCATATCCATTAATATTGCTCCCTTTTATATGTCGTATACAGAAGATTTATTGTTGATTCTCCTTGGTTAATTTTATTTCTTCAAATCTTTTCTCTGCTGCTTTTATAACTTCAACGCCTGTTTTACATAACACATTAATACCTTTTACAATAGTTACAATTACAAACGCTTCTACTAACTCTTCCATAGTTAAACCTGCTTCTATTGCAGTAACGGCATGTGCTTTTGCACCACTTATTTCATTATCTAAACTATCTAATATTGTAAAAATTAATTCGCTTGTCTTTTTAGGCAAATGACCATTTTGAACGGATTCACGCATTACCAAATAACCTTTCAATCCCTCTGAGGAATATTTAGAGAGTATGTCAGCAAAAGGCGGATTCCATTTTAATTCATCCTTATAATAATTAAGTATACTTTCAACATCATCCATATTAAATTATACCTTCCTTTCATATGCAATAATATATTACTGTGAAACAAAATAATACTATTACAAATTATAGTTATTTAACTTTCAAAATCTTTATACAGTAAGCTTGGTTGAACACCCTCATTATTTTGATACTTTCCACTGCAATATTCATCATATTCGCCCTCAATACTATGATAATATATTTGACAAATTTCAACGCCAGGATATATTTTTATTGGTTGAACACAGAATATTTCTAATGTCCAAAACCCATGAAAACCAACATCCCCAAATCCCGCTGTTACATGAATGAATAATCCTAATCTGCCAATAGAAGACCTACCTTCTAGCATTGGTACATATTTATTTGTTCCTGTGAACTCTACTGTTCTACCAAGATACAATTTTCCTGTTTCCAAAACTAATCCCTCTTCTGGTATAAAAAGTTTTTTAACCTTATTTTCCTTTTTCATATCCAAAATTGGTTCATCATAAACAAGTAATTCATTATGTAGCCTCAAATTATAACTATTAGGATTAAGTTGATTTTCACTAAAAGGTTCGATTACTATCTCTTTTCCTAACTTTTTCTTTATTTCTTTTCCCGAAAGAATCATATTACGGCCTCCTTATTTCTATCTTTTAAATTTCTATACTTTTCTTTACAGTTTCCCATTCTTCTTTCAATATACCATAACTAACAGAATCGTAATATTTATTATCAACAATTCTTGCTTTCCTATAAACAGCCTCTTTTTTTAACCCTATCTTCTCAGCCAGTTTCATCATTCTTTTATTTCCAGACCAAGTTGACAATCCAATCCTTATGAGCTTTGGGTTCTTTGCAAACACTTCATCAATCCACATTTTTAAAGCTTTATAACCAATACCTTGTCCCCAATAATCATCATTGAAAATAACAATCCCAATTTCCATCCAAAGAGTTTCCTCCGATTTCCAATACCAATTCACTTGACCAATTATCTTGTCAGTATCTTTGTTTGCTATTATCCTTTTGTCTTTGAGTACATTCTTTTCCCCTTTTAATAGTAATAATTTTAAATCTTCCACATGTTTTCTTAATTCCGTTTCACTTTTTTTCACGTAATATGGACCATTAAATTTCTGAAATTCACGTGATGGATGATTCAAATACAAATAATCCTCTAAGTCTTTAATTTCTAATTCTCTTAACACTATGTTTATTGATTTATTCATTTTATTTCTCCTTAAATCTCAAAAATATTTTCGATATTAATTTACTATAAACCTTCTGCATATGAGGTTCATTTGAATATATATTAACTTTATCAATGGGAATCCATTTAACATCGCTATTTTCATCAGCTTTAACAATAAGAAATTCTTCTTCATCAGCTTCTACTAAGTAAGTAACCGATAAATGTAAATGTGGAGAAACATATTTCCCTCTTTTTATGTGACCAAGCACAGTCAATATATCTAATGAAAATATTTCACAAGATATCGGCCTAACATTTTTTATACCTGTCTCTTCCTTTGCTTCTTTAATTGCAACAGCTAATAAATCTTTTTCTCCATCTGCATGACCGCCTACCCATGACCAAGAATTATATATATTATGATGTACCATTAACACCTTATCTTTTGCCTTATTTACTATAAATGCTGAGCTTGTTATATGTGCTATTTTATTTTCCCTAGTTAAAATGTCATCAAATATATCTATACAATGTAAAATTAGTTCTTTATCTTTTTCTTCTTGACCATTGTAAGGATTATATTCTCCTATCAAATCAATCCACTCCATTTTTTTCTCCTTTTTATAATAAAAATACTTTCCGTTTAACTAACAATTTTATATCAAAGTTCAATAGTCATACCATCATACGCAAACCTAACATTTTCATAATCTTTTTCTAAATCAAGATAGTCATCATATTATTTTTCCTTTTGCTCTGAAAACATATCTTCTAAAATACTTACAGCGTCAACTATTACTTTAGGACAAATACTATTAAAAAGTCCCTTTTCCCTAATAATATTGTATTCTCTTTCATCTGACAAATCATACCCTAGTAATTTTTTACAAATTATTGATTCATTTATCTCCTCAAACCTTCTTATAAATTCCTTCGTCAACGCATATGCTTTGCTTTTTGATTCTGTATCACCGTCTATATAATGACCACTCTCTAACCCTAAAGTCATTATTGCTCCAGAGACTGCTCCACAAACCTCACCTTTACGAAATCCTCCACCAAATCCTGTAGAGATTTTTAATGCGGTTTCTTTATCTAAGCCAAACTTCTCACAAAAAACACTTAAAACTGCTTGACTGCAATTAAATCCATTATTAAATAAATTTATAGCTTCTTCTTTTTTATCCATTATATATTCTCCCTTTTACTATCGTTATATTATGGTATTAGAGAATTATTCACTAATAATTTAAAACTCTAAATTGTAATATCTGTTACTAATTTTTCTACTTCTTGAAGGGTATTAGCAACATAATTTGCAAGCGACACCTCATCTTTTCCAAAGCCATATGTTACGCCAATTGATATCCCCCCATTATGTGAGGCTGCTTCAATATAACTTGTCCTATCTCCCACCATAATAATTACCTATCCCCTTTTTGTTAGCTATCATTGTCCATCAATTCCTACTCTATATCAAACTAACTTACTACTTTATCTTTTTCAAACCCCAATTTCACTGCTAACCTCATTGATTTATCATACTATAAGTAGTTTGATAATTTATCCACTGACTGCTTAAGCCCCCTAATAGTCTTTATTTCAAGAACTATGCGGCACTTATGTTCTCTCGCAAGGGAAATCCTTTCCTTTATATTAATTTCTCCTATACCTAACGGAAGGTGATTTTCTCTCCCCTTCCCGTCGTGAACGTGCATGTGATAAAGCCTGTCTATATGTTTATTTATAAATACTTCATCGATACCATTCACGATATGACTATGACCGATATCAAAGGTTAATGCAAACACATTGCTTTCTAACAAAAGCTCTATACCTTCTAATGCAAAATCTTTATAACCACTACAATTTTCAATACATATTTTGATATTGCTTTCACCTATAGCTTTTTTACACATCTCTCTAAACTTCTTTAACTTAGTTAGGTAAATTTCTTTATATTGATTAAATAAAAATATTTTTTCATTAGGTAAAGTAAAATAAACTCCATTTGACATATGCATATTAAGTACAGGGATTTTCAGTTGTTTGGCAATATCAATAGTAGCCAATATAGTTTTTATATATGCTTTTGAAATTTCATTGTTAAAATCGCAAACATTAAAGTTTTCATCAATATGAATTGTGAAATATATATTCTCATTTTCACAAATTGATTTAAATTTTTGAATATCTATACTTTCAATCTGATATTGAGGTAAATTCATATTTAGTTCAATGAAATCTAAATCCAACTCTTTGCATAATTTAACACAGCTTTCAATACTGTTTGTCTCAATAAGTGTTGGCATACCAAAATCAACGGTTTCCATAGTACCCCTCCATTACTTTTTACTAATATTATAGATAGTTTTTTCAATATTTAGTATCAGTTTTACCTATTGGACACAAAATAAATAAGTTAAAAAAATATTCAATAAGTATTTATTTACTCAAAACTATATGGTCTGAATCCCCTAATCCTCAACATATTTTGATTCAAATGGGTATTTTGAATAAGCCGTTTTATGTTTTTTAAACCCTAATTTCTTATAAAAGCCTTCATTCCCAAATGTTGAAGTTAGGTGAATTGTCATATGTTCTTCCCCATTTAAAAGTAACCTCATCAACCCTTTCCCAATACCTTTTTTCTGACATTCAGGTAATACTGCAACATCAAAAACAGCACCATAGCATATACCATCTGATAACATTCTACAAGACCCAACCAAAGTATTTTCTTCCCAGGCTGTAACAACCTTGTAACTCACTTGAAATGCAGACTGAATTTTATTAAATTCTTTACTTTCTATAAAACGCTTTAACATCCCTACCTTTTCGTATAAACTAAAAAGCTGAGACCACTCAATACACTCTAATCCAATTTTATAAGAAATCATTTTTGTATCTCCTTCATTAAATTCATATTATCTATACTTTCTCCTTTATGTACTTCTAACTTTGTTTAATTAAAAAGCTTAGATGTACTTGGCCTAACTAATGAGAATATTGTAACAATTTATGATTTAATAGAACTTAATATTTACTTATATACCACTTCAAATTCCTCAAATACTACTAACATATCTTGAGAGAACTCCATTTCCAGCTCTTTTAATTCTCTTGTAAAAAAATCTATATGTACTTTTCTCCAATACGTTAAGGACTTATCACCTTCCCCTTCTATTTTCGCAAATTTTTTATTTACATCCTTAAAAGGTAGTACTGTTACTTTTTTAGTTCTTATAACACATTGAGCAATTCCATTCCACTTTGTAATAACGCTATGATTATCCTCCATAGGCAGCTCTTCATTTTCTACACCATAGAAATAATAAAGCGAACTTGTCCCACTTTTGATTTCTTCTCTAACCAATTTTGCTAAATCATTAGCACTTTTTTCATTATCACAAAAATGCCATGAAGTATAATTTTTATTAGTATTATAAGTAGACTCTCCAATAGATGTTAAATACTTTCCCCACATTTTTTCTACTGATTTATGTTCTTGTTCCATAATTTAAATTCTCCTTTGCATGTATAAGTTATAACATTAACTTTATTAGTTAAACTTACCTTCACAACTTTAATTTTTTCTTACTTGAATATGTAGTAGTTTTCTTTTCTGCCATAAAAACATAGTAACCATCAATTTCAGTTATTTTTACACCACCAAAAATTGAAACCAACTTGTTCTTATACCAATCTTTTCTTTTAGTAACCATATATATTCTCCCACCAATGGCTAATCTATTAAATCCTTTTTCAATAAACTCCTTTGGAACAGAGAAATCCGAATGATATGGAGGATTTGAAATAATTAAAGTTAAGTCTTTTTCATTAATATTTTTAAATCCATCACTTTGGTATACTTCAATTCCTTTAACATTATTTAAATCAATATTTTCTCTTGTAAGCTCTACTGCTCTACTATCTATATCTGTCATAACTACATTAGTCGCTCCAACTATTTTTGCAGAAAGTATTCCAACTATACCGTAACCACACCCCAAGTCTAGAACCTTATCATCATTTTTAAATTCAATAATTGACAACATCGCTAAAGTACCTTTATCAACATTTCGAGGTGCAAAAACTTCATTTGATGTATTAAATTTCATATCAATATTTTTTACATTTACATTTAACATTATTATATGCCTCCAAAGATTTTCTTAACTTAAAATTTGTTCTATTATATATTGCTATTGTTATGTAACTATAATAAATTATACCATTATATACAATAGTTAACTACTTTCTCCGTATTTACATTTAATTGTTCATTTAGTATAATTTACATGAAAAGATAAAAAGTTAAAGCTATATCCTTATAAAATAATAATGTTAGGGGTTGATTCTATGGAAAATGTTATAAATGTAATTTCTATGAGGTGGTTTACTACCTAAATCAAATTTATAGGTATTACTTCACCTTTAATTCTATCAAATTATTTTAAATTGAAAGGTGGAAAATAAAATGGATTTAAAAAACATACTTACAGACAGATTAATATTAATACCAGTAACATTTGAAATTACTAACTCTTTATTAGATGGAAGTAGCAACGAAATTGAAAAGCTCGGAATAAAAACAGATGAACAATGGCCTACTAAGGATACAATGGACATATTACCTATTGTTAATAAATCCTTAGAAGAAGATAGGATCCCGACTGGATTCGAATTTTGGATGATTGTAAAAAAAGATACTATGCAAGTAGTTGGAGATATAGGTTTTCACGGAAAGCCTAATGAAAAAAGTGAAGTTGAAGTCGGTTTTGGATTAATAGAACATGAAAGAAGAAATGGTTTCGGTTTTGAAGCACTAAAAGCAATTATAAATTGGGCCATTTCTCAAGATAGTGTTAAAATTATTAAAGCAGATTGTTTGATTAGTAACAACCCTTGCGCACGGATATTAGAAAAGGTTGGTATGAAAGAATTTAATAGGGACCAAAATTTGATTTATTGGGAGCTTATTAAATCAATAAAAAGCAGGCATATATAAGATTTTTTTGTTAGTTAAAAAGGCAGTAATGTCTTTTTAACTATTTTAATATATAATAAAAAAATAGCTTCTCAGACTTCACAATATTATGTTTTGCTTATATCCTGTTCATACCAATCAAATAGCATTATATCTATATTTTCTTAACTATATAATCAATAAATCCCTGGCGTATTTTTTCTCCTTCATATGTTCTTTCTAGAACTCTATTTTCTTTATATAATATCTCCATATCATGGAAATGTCTATCTGTCTCATATTCTTCACAATATGAGTGTATCACAGGAAAATCATCCATCTGTTCATACTCATTTTCTCCAACGGCTATGCCTTGTCCACACCGAGAATCTTTTGTGCTTAGAAAATTAACAAAAAGTAACCCATTAGGTTTTAATACCCGTTTCATTTCACTGATAGACTTTGATATATCTAGTTTTGTCATGTGAAATACGGAGTTGTATGAATAAACAAAACTTAATGACTCATCTTTAAATTTTAATTGTCTCATATCACCTTTTTCAATATTCAAATTTTGTTCTTTTTTCTTTGAATAATTATTAGCTTGTTCTAATTGTTTAGTATTAAACTCTACCCCATGTGTTAAGTATCCACATTCTAAAAATAAACTTAGTGGCGGGCAATCTCCTCCTGCTCCACAATCTAATACTTCTTTGTCCATATTTGTGTCATTACAAAACATTATAAATCTGTATAATGGTATTTGTTTAAATATTTCTTTCATCTTTTTTCCCACCTTTTTTAATATTTTCCAGAAATTAACATTGCTCGTCCTTTCCTTATATCTTATAATTCATATACTTGAAAATGAGCGCATAAGTTACGAAAAAGTTAAGGACTTTGTTTTCTTTATAATTTGTTCTTTACTAAATCCAAAGACTCCATGATCAAGTACAAAACCAAATTCCGTCAATATGAATTCTGGGACTTCTCTTGGATATTCTGTATGAAATATACCTTCATACATAGCTGTTTTGTCTTTATTAAAATCTTCGAATATACTATTCATCATATGCAGCTAATGCAATAGGTAGGGCTTGGATAACAATATTACCAACAGCAGGAAGTCCAACTAAAATGCTACTTATAATCTCTTCCCTTGAAGCTCCTAACTTTTTAGCCTGTTTTACATGAAATGGTATACCACCTTCAAGTCGCGCAGCGGCTAGTACAGCTAAATAAGCAAGTGCTTCTGTCTTCTTATCAAGTTTACACGAAGTATCCAATTTTTCAATAAATTCGCCCCATGCCTTTTGTTGTTCTGGTGCTTCTTTAGAAAATGCCATAAATGAATTACTTATGCTCATGATATATCCCCCTCGATTTATAGTGTTTTACAAAACGGTTCTAATTCATAACCATGTTCTTTTTCTGATTTTTCCCTATATTTATTTTTAGTTTTTCAACTGAAAATGGTTTCCCATGTGCTGGAAATATTCGCTGTGAATTTTCAGAAATTATTTTTCTCCAACTCTCATAATACTCATCAATATTACAAATAAATATTACACAATATTTTGTTCCAGCAAATTGGAGCATATTAGCAGCTGCATCACCTACTATACAATCACCATCATCAAACAATACTGAAATAGAATCTATAGTATGTCCAGGTGTTTTCAGTATTTTTCCATTTAAATTAATTCCAATATCTTTGAGCCTTATTTCTTCTTTAACAAGAATATCATTTTCTCGTACCTTATATGTTGGAAATTTCAAATTACTTTTCTTGTCTATAATTTTTTTTAAATGTATTCCAATATATATTTATTTAAAAAAAATCAGTTGTTTTATGCGTTTGTTTATGAGTCCACCACCATGCGTTTGATAATCTCCATTGGTTACTCCTCAATTATTAATGTTGATATTTAAGATTCTGTATTAAAAGTAAAATGTGTTATAATCATCTCCCAACCAACTACATCAGAATGTTTTAATTAATATTAAAATTACAACTTATAATAATATTTTTTCTTTCTTTAGTAGAAACAAGTTTACTCATTCGGTAACTTCCTGCGTCAAATGTAAAATCAGACATACTTAGAACTATGCTGTCTTCACGGCTTTTCTTTGGATTTAATAGAGACAATGCTGCAATAAAAGCAGTGTCTTTCTTAAAAGGAATGTCAACCCACTTGCCATTCTTATTTTTTTCAAGATAATAATCATATCCGAATGTTACAAGAGTATTCCCCTTATTTGTTATTCTAAATTTAATTTTTTGAATAGAAGATTTATAATTTACATTTTCTGTAGACATTTGTATTGGTAGACTATTTTGTTGTGTTACTTGAGAATATTTAGTCCAAACTAATTTTTTATCTTCTGTTTTATTACCCTGCAAGTATATATAATTTACATTCTTAAGGTCATTATTTAAAGTAATATTAAATTCACCAGTATTATGGATAAAGCTTCCTAGACTATGTCTTACCTTTAGATATAAAATATTTCCTTTCACTTTGCAGCTATAACCACTAAAGGCTAAAGCACTGTTGCTTGTCATTCCATTAATTTGTAGAGTTTTATTGTCTTTTGTTATCTTGTCAATAAAAACACTTTGCGTACCAACCACTGTACCAATAGATAAATATATCGTAATACTAATCAGAATAATTACAATAAAAATAATTATTATCAAAAAAGTCTTTTTAACTCTACTCATTATAGTCTACCACCTTTTATTTACACTATTATACCATTTATTACAATTAAGCTCTATATTTACAAACAACTTATGTTTAACTATAACTATAAATATTTTTATTTATATCCTCCTTATAAACATTTAGATTTATTTATTCAGTGAAATTAATCACAATTATGAAGAGATAAATAAAAATTGATTTGTAAGAAAGATTAATATTGATAGAATATTAAGTAATATTAAGTAATATTTTTAATATTATTGACAATTATTCCATAATATAATATTCTAATGTAGGAAAGGGGTGATAAAATGGACAAAGTAAATGAAAAAAAAATGTGGATACACATACTTAAATTTTCTAAAATTTATGCTTCTTGGATTGCTTTAAGCATTTTTGCAACACTTGTACTTACCTACTCAAATATATTCACTTCTCAACTTCTGAAAAAAATCATCGACATGGCAGTAAACAAAAGCATTCATGGAATCAATACTTATATCTTAATGGGGTTAATTGTATTTGTTTTAGGTATAGCCTCAAAATATTTTTTCAGATATGCTACGGGTAAGTATGGAAACTGTGTTATGAGGGACATTCGAAGTGCTACCGTGGACTATGTAAATAAGCTTCCACCAGATTATACTATGAAAAATAAGATTGGTGAAATATTAGCCAAGCTATCAGGTGATGCTAATGTAGTACAGAATTTTATGGCAACTGAATTTATCAATTTGATTTATATGCCAATAATGCTTATAGGCTTTGGAGCATATTTAACTTATCTAAATTGGAGATTATTTTTAGCAAGTTTTATTATACTTCCTATACTTGTACCTTTAAGTGTAAAACTAATAAGTCCAATAAAAAAGTATCAACGTGAGTATGTAAAATATCTAGGTAAAACTAATAATATTGTACAAAATTCAATTGATGGTATTTCTATTATAAAAGCTTATAATTTGGAAGAAGAAATGGCAAATGATTATGATGAAAGCATTAGAATTGCCACAGAAATTGCCTTCAGAAACGATAAAAAAGAATACATAACAACTCCAATAATTACCATAGCAGGTACATTACCCGGAATTATAAGTATTATTTATGGTGGTTATCTTTGTCTGCAAGGAAATATGAGCGCGGGTGAATTAATCGCATTTTTGAATATTTTTGCTATGTTCACTGAGCCTATGAGATATTTATACCTTATGATAATAAATATTAAAGTGGCAATGGCCTCAGTAGAGAGACTCTTTTCTATATTAGATGAGCCACAAGAAAAAAGTGGGAGTATTAGACTTACAAAAGACAGCTATGATAAAAATGATGTAGCTGTGGAATTTGTAAATGTTGATTTTTCTTATGATGAAAAAAGCATGATTTTAAATAAATTAAATTTAATTGTAACAAAGGGAAAATCAATTGCCATTGTAGGTGCAAGTGGTAGTGGAAAAAGTACAATTTTAAAACTTATAGGTAAGATTAATGAAAGACAAAGCGGAAAAATTAAAATATGTGGTGAAAGTATTGAAGATTTAGGAGTTGAAAGCCTAAGGGAATATATATCTTATGTATCACAGCGAACCTTCTTATTTCCTTTTTCAATTAAGGATAATATACTTATAGGTAATCCTAAAGCTACTATGGAAGAAATAATAAAAGCTACCAAAACGGCTAATGCCCATGATTTTATTGAAAAATTGACAGATGGTTATGATACCCTTGTAGGCGAACATGGAACAAAATTGTCAGGAGGACAGATTCAGAGAATTGCATTAGCTAGAGCTATACTTAAAGACTCACCGATACTTTTGTTAGATGAAGCAACTTCTGCCTTGGACACTCAATCCGAAGCACTGATTAAGGACGCTTTAGATAAATTTAAAAAAGATAAGACCCTTATTATTGTAGCCCATAGACTTTCTACTATTGAGAATGCAGATGAAATATTTGTACTTGAAAATGGGGCTATTATAGAAAATGGCACACATAATGAGCTTATAGCAAAGAATTCAGCCTATGCTAAGCTTCATATAGGTGCTCATGGAGAGGGGGCAACAGCATGATTAATAAAAATTTAACGCAAATTTTAGAACTTAAACGCTTCTTTGCCCAGGTGAAAGGACGACAATTTATTTATTGGACTTCCCTACTCGCAGCTGTTATCCTAAATTCAATAACACAGGTACTTATAGCTAATATTAACAAAGGTGTTTTAAATGCAGTAACCCATTCAAATATGCAACAACTTAAAAACACTGCAGCACTGGCCTTAGTTTACATGATCATTTGGATAATTTGTCCACTTTTTAGATATATCCATATTACCATTGTCCGTTATATTATGTACGATTTAAAAAGCAAGCTCTTTAGGCATATGGAGAAACTAAATTTATCTTATTTTGAAAAACATCATAGTGGAGACAGCATAGAGAGGCTCGGTAATAATGTAGATGCACTTAAGACGGCATATTTCACACAAGTATTTGTTGTAGTTAACACTTTCATTATGGGTATGACATCAATGATAACTATGTTTATATTTGAGTGGAAAATAGCGTTCATTTTGATAATCTTAGGTCTTATATCTATTTCTATCAGTCTAAAATATACTGCTAAAATCAGAAAAATAACAGATAAAATAAACAAAGAATCATCTACACTAACACAAAGATTAAGTGATATCTTAGCAGGGTTTTCAATCCTAAAATTGTTTAGTGGAGCATATATAGCTGTAAATAGATATAAATTTCAAAATAATAAAATAAACGATTTACGAATGAAATCCATAGGTAAGCAATCAGAAATGGATAGTATCAGCTTCGCATTTACATTTTTAAGTAACATAGGAGTTATTGTAGCGGGTGTACTTATGGCAGCAGCTGGATGGACTGATTTGGGGACAGTTGCTGGAATTGTAACTCTTCAAGGAAGTGTTAACTGGATGTTTTTAAATTTAGGAACTAATTATGCGCGCCTTCAAGAATCACTCTCTAACGCTAGCCGTATATTTGAAGTATTCGATGCACAGCCAGAAGAAGAAACATGTAAAGCTAATCAAAGTTATGATAAAAGTTCAATGATAAGTTTTGAAAATGTATACTTTAATTATGAAGGAAGAGAAAATATTATAAATAATATCAATCTTTCAGTTAAGAAGGGTCAACATGTTGCTTTTGTAGGTCCAAGTGGTGGAGGCAAAAGCACAGTAATTAAGCTTATTCTTGGATTTTATCCAATAGCTACAGGGTCTATAACAATAAATGGCAAATCTATGAGTGAATATAATATACATGAAATTAGAGATATGATAGCTTATGTTCCACAAGATGCATATCTATTTGATGGCACAATAATGGGAAATATACGATTTGGAAGGTTGACCGCAACAGATGAAGAAGTTATAGAAGCAGCAAAAGCTGCATACTCTCATGACTTTATACAAAAGTTACCTGAGGGTTATAACACAAAAGTAATAAGTAGTGGAAACAATCTTTCCGGTGGACAAAGACAGCGCATAGCAATAGCAAGAGCATTCTTAAAGGATGCACCAATACTTCTGCTTGATGAAGCTACTTCAGCTCTTGATACAGAAAGCGAGAATCAGATTCAGATAAGTTTGGAGGCACTAATGAAAAACAGAACAACCATTGCTATTGCTCACAGATTAACAACTATTGAAAATTCTGATATTATATTTGTTATAGAGAACGGTACAATTGTTGAGCAAGGTACAAGTAAAGATTTGGTAGATAAAGCAGGATTGTACATGAGACTTAAAAATATATAACTTAGAGAAATAGCCATTTTAAAGATAAAATTGGCTATTTTTTATATAAATATACTGTACCATTTTTAGGTCTTTTTTTATTTTGTCCATTAGCGCCCCTACTTTTAAGTTCCTTTTATAATATGTTTATTGGCAAGTTTATACACTTGATTAATTGATTTTTGTGATAAATCCCATGTTTTAAGTTCTGACTTTATTAATTCACTATGTTTTTTACTTATATCCTTTAATGCGTTTCCAACCGATTTCCTAACATATTCACTTTTATCATTCTTCAAATTAGATATTAAGCTTATTGCTATATTAGGATTCTGTTTGAAATAATCCCTACTTGTCCATATTCTTAATCCTTCGGTAACTGCTCTCCTTACGTTTGGATTACTATCGTTTAACCAAATTTTAATTATGGGTAACGCATTTTCATATCCTATATCGCAACAATATTTATCAAAAGCCTTTGCCAAAATCTCTTGAACACGCCAATTTGCATCTAAACTTACTTTTTCTTTTAAAAATACTACTGCCTCATTTAACTCACATGAAATCGAACCACAGATAAATGTAGATAACTCCCTAACTTGATAAAATTCTGAGGAGTAAAACTCTTTTGCAATAATAAAACATTTGTTAATAGAATTATTGTTGAGAATTAATATAGATTCTTTTTCTATTTCTTTAAATCCATTTTTGACCATTTTAACTTTTTCAATTATATCATCATACAATTTTAGTCTAACCTCCTAACCCTACGATAACTTTACGGGGATTTTTATCTTTTATGTATCATCTTTAAGGTATCAATAATTAATATGAACATTGTATCCTTTATAAATACATACTTAACCTAATCATATCAATACATTCAATTCCATTTTCAATAATAATTTCTTTATAATGTTTTTTAAAGAAATCTCTATCTATACCAACTATACGGAATCCGCATTTTTGATAAAGTGCTAACTGATGTATGCTGGAATTTCCTGTTCCAACCTCTAATACCCTTGCACCTTCTCCTCTTGCCATATCTATTGCACTGAATATTAACCGCTTACCTATACCCTTACCTTGATATGCTTCACTAACTGCAATATTTACAAGCTCTAAAGTCAATGGTCTTGTCTTAACAATTATATAAGCAGCTACAATATTATTATTTATATAAGCAACATAACAATCGCCTCTATATACATAATCATTAATTATATCCATAGATGGGTCTGCTAAAAGAAGCAACTCATAAGGTACTTCTTCGTCACTACTTAGCTTCTTTATTACAACATCATCCATTTACTAACCCTCCTTCTACTCTTAATAATCTACATTGGTGGCTCATATAATTTATACACACCCTTCACTTTGCCCAAATAAGATGTACTAAATATTAAACTAATGATTTGTAGACTTCCTTGCCTTCATTAGAAATAAAGAATAGTTAACTGTTTCAGCATCTATAACTTTTTTATCATAATAAAATGTATTTGATTCTATATCACTAAACCCAGCACTAATTAGAATACCTTTTAATTTTTCTTGATTAAAACCATTATGGCCATGGAAGTCTTGATATTCTTTATGAAAGCGACCGTCATCTTCATCCAAATCCACAATACACAAATAACCATCATTATTAAGCAATTCATAAAATTCACCTATTATTAATGAAGTATTATTAATATGATGTAATACCATAGAATTGTAAATAACATCAAACTTTGTATCTAAATCATCTTTATCAGCTAATATATCTAAATGCTTAGTAACCATGTTATTAACTCTGTATTTATTAATCTTAAAGTTTAATATGTCTATCATTCCCTTTGATGAATCAACAAGTGTAATTCTTTTAAACCTATCATAAAGATTAAAGCTTACAAGACCAGTTCCACACCCAAATTCCATAGCAGAACAATTTTTATCAATAGGAATTGATTTATTTATTTTATCAGCTATTATTTCTGCTCTATTAATTCTTTTATCAGTGTCCCAAGTTTTAGCATATTCATCAAAGCTCAATTTTACGTTACCTCCCTAAATTTATTTCCATGTACTTAATCTAATGACCTTACCGGCTTGTCATATTCATATTTTTGGATTATAGCATCTATATAAAAGAATAGCCGCTTAACTGTCTTACTAGAATTAAGTATCATTCTTGTTTCTATTTTTTTAAGCGTGACTGCAATGATTATGACTCTATAACCCTTAAAAGCCATTCATTCACTAATGAATTAAATACTTCTACCTGTTCTATCTGCAAATTATGTCCTGCTCTATCCAATACAGCAAAAGTTGCTCTTGGATATTTGTCTAAAATACTCCAGGCATCTTTATAACCTACACTTGAATCTTGCCGTCCTAATAGTATAAGAGTCGGCTTGTTAAACTTTTCATCCAGTCCATCCACATCAAATGAAAACGCATTGCCATTTTGTTCAAGCTGTAATAAAAAATCACTATCTGCTAATCTTATGCCAGATAAAATTTCATTTCTATATCTATCCCAGATTTTTTTACTTTGTACTACTTGTATTGAATTAAAACCCTCGGCATCAGATGGATCAATTTGCGATAATAATTTATCATCCCTTTTTAAAATAATATGCTTTGGAACATTGCGTTTTTTTAAATCCGTTGTAATTGAAGGACATAGTAATAATAGTCCCTCTACTCTATTTGCAATTTTATGTACTATTCCCCTTGCTAAATACCCACCATATGATTCACCTGCAAGTAAAAAGTTTTCATTTGGAATAATTTTATCAATAAAATCAATTACAATATCCAGCATTATATCTGAATTTGTAATCCACTTTTCACCCTTGGTTTTTCCCATCCCGGGCAAGTCAATATATATCCTTTTATAACCCTCTCTATTACTAAATACAGGCTCCATACATCCTGTCATCAATCTATAGTCCACATGTGAACCATGTATCATAACAATTGGTTTGCCACTACCCATTACTTCATAATTTATAGATATATTTTCCATCTTACACTCCATGCTTTTTTCTCCTCTCATCTGACACACATTTTAATACTAAATCATCAAAAACTTCAAATACATTTTCACCAATTTTCACAGTGTATTATTTCCTCGAGTTTTTTCCGTGGTCGGGCTTTTGGTGTTTCATTAGCATAACCCAAAGTGACAATGCCAACTACGTATTTATCAGTAGGTATATTTAAAATTATTCTTATTTCTTCTTGGATAAACCATGCAACCCAACAAGAACCTAATCCTAATTGTTCAGCTTCAAGTAACATATATCCTATAGAAATAGATGTATCTCTTATTATTTGTTTAAGTTCCCCTTGTGGACTCTCTTCATTTAACAATATATCTACATCTTCATCTATCCTGCAACGTATATCTGCCACGCATACAATAAAAACTGGGGCAGTAATCATCCATTTTTGATTATGAGCTACTTTAGATAATTTTTCTCTACTTAATTCCGATTTCACTACAATGAAATGCCAAGGCTGTGTATTACTACCAGATGGAGCAAGCCTTGCACTCTCAAGTAAACTAATTATTTTATCATCTTCAACTTGTTTATTACTATATTTTCTTATACTTCTACGCATTTTAATTTCCTTAATCATTCTATTGTTACCTCCCTCTAAAGTAAAAAAATTAGAATTTATACATAATGTTTTTCATATATTCATTACCCGAATTTAATTGTTAATTGTTGCTATCACTCTCTATTGTTTTTTGATTTCATTACTATTCTAAGAAGCATTTTTCGCTTTTCAAACACAACGATTTATCATCTATGGCTCTCATTGTTGCAATTATTCCGTCGAGATGGTCATATTCATGCTGCAATAATTCTGATAAATCTCCTTCAAGTTTCATCTCATTATCAATAAAATCTATGTCCTTAAAATTAATTGTACATCTACAATGCCTTTTAACCTTTACCACTAGCTCAGGAAAGGACATACAGTCATCTATAACCTCCATAAATTCATCATCTTCAAAAATCAATATTGGATTTATAAAAACTACCGGCTTATCAATATTCATATATATCAATCTCTTAAATACACCTATTTGTGAGGAAGCTATTGCTCTACCTACCCCATACTTGTTTCTAAAATTCATAAGTGTATCATGCAAATCAATAACAAGTTCTTTTATAATGTCCATTTCATCCTTTTCTATAATATAACTTATCTGATACAATTTAGGGTTTCCTAACAAAATAATTTTTTTTACCATATATACAACTCCTCCAAGCTATACTCGTAATCCCAACGGGCAAGCTACTATACAGAATCCACAAGCATTTTTTCTATTGTATTTTTTTAAATATAGACTCCTTTTAAAATTACATAATTGATAATCAATTAATTGTTCACGAAGCTTATAAATATCCCATTGTATTCCTTTTAAAGCCTTATGTGGACACGCCTCTATACAAAGGAAACATTTGTCATCACACATACTCTTAGTAATAGGAATTCCTACAGGCAAATCATAATCTATTAATATAGCTGAAAGTCGTATTCTAGGGCCATACTCTTTTGTAACTAAAACCCTATTTTTCCCAATCCACCCGATTCCAGCATTAATGGCAGAATATTTAAATGAAAATGGTGCTATTAGACTTTCTTCATTAGTCTGAGCTACTGGCGGTACATAATAATTGATCTTATATTCTTGCAAAACAGTTAACAAATCAGAAATAATTTCATTCAATTCTTTACGAGTAGCAGATATTGTCTTTTCAAATTTTTCCTCTGAATAGTTATTTAAAGATATAATTTCTCTATGAGGAACTGCTAATACGAGAGCGCACTTATATTGCTTAGAATAATATGAATAAGAAATATCTGTTATTCCTACTATTGTACTTGGATAACATTTCATTTTACTAATTATCAATTCATATATTTTATTTCCTTCAACCATAAACCCACCCCCAAATAATATAAATAATTCCTTCATCACATAAAACAATAATTTAGATATTACAATTACTTCCACACTTACGATAAACCCATAAATGTAACTGTATGATTATAAGTTAAAGCTGTTTTATAACATCTTAAAAAGCCATAATTTGCTACATCAAAATTTAATTTCACATTTTTTTACTAATGAGAATATTATAATAATTTAATGTTATATTACCATAACATGGTATTAAAATAAAGATGAGTTACGATTTACTTATTATACAACTAACAAAAACGTCACGAACTTTTATTGTTTGTGGCGTTTCATATTAAATGTGTTTTCCTTTTATGAATAAAGCATCTTTCTTCCACTAATATACAAAATAATATAGTCTACTTTATATCCAAGTCTTTTAATAAATCTTTTGCCTTCTGAGCATCTTCTATTGGAACTTGTATTTCCATAATATTATTAAGTACAGCAATACTTCTAATCATTTCTCCTTTAATAAAGTATCTTATTTCCTCAGAATCTAAAATTGACTTAACAATAGGTATTATAGAAAAGTCCATTGTTTCTGCTATAGTGACAAGTTCTGAATACTCAAATTCTTCACTTGACAATTCTTCGCTTGGTAATTTTTCAACCAATTCAATTTTACAGTCTGAACAGAAATTAAATCCCTCTCTATATTCACATTTGCATTTTGGACAAAACATTTTTATGCCTCCTTAAAATTTTATTTAATACTAATTATTTTACACCTATTCATATATAATAGAGTTAGGATTGATGTAACATTTAAAAAAATTATTTATTTAAAGAGTTCTTTATTTTCGGCAACAAATTCAACATGCCCACAACTCGAACATACATATGTGGTTACCCCGCATGCTTTTCGTTTAAACCCTTTAATTGGCTGTTCAAGTATAAGAACTCCTGCCCCAGTATTTATCCATGCTTCCTTCATTTGAATTTTGCAATTTATACACTCTCTATCTTCCATATAACTACCTTCTCTCTTTAATTAGTAATGTAATGCTATATATTTAATTATACCATTATTACCATTAACCAAATTTATTTACAAATTTTTTCTTTTATTTTTTATACCAATCCACCGTAAAAATAGTATAATTAAACAAATATTATTAAAACATAAAGGAGAGAAGAAAAATGTATATTTTAATGTTAACATATGTAAAGCCACTTGAGGAAGTTGACAAAGAGATAAATTCTCACATAGAATATCTAGAAAAATTTTATTCATTACAAAAATTTATTTTCTCAGGTAGAAGGAACCCACGAATAGGTGGAACAATTATTTGCAATGCAAAAGATAAAAAAGAAGTTGAATCAATAATAGGACAAGATCCTTTTTTTATTAAAAAAATTGCAGAATACGAAATAATTGAATTCCTACCTACAAAATGTGCTGATGGATTAGAACGTTTTCTTTAAAAACATTTCACATAATAAGGCTGCATTACTTTTAAAAAAATTTAAATGACTGTAGTCTTATGTAGTGATTCGATACCACTTTTGAAAACAAATAAATTTAGCACCTTTTATCATTAAAAAGATTATTGCTTTCTTGTATTATGAAGTCAATATAAGCTAAAACATCTACTCGTCTCTCAAAAACAGATTTATAATATGACTTTGGGTTACCCTTGCGTAATCTCATTGCCTCATTAATCACCTTATGCCATCTTTGAGGCGCTTTTTGTAGTACATATTCGCCTGCCCCTACTTTAGATGTCATATCTCGTTCTTTGAATGTGTAATATAGACGCGAAACACCTAAAACTCCCCATTCAATCATTCCTAAGTCAACAAATAAGCCTATGTATCTTTTGGATAAAAACTTCTTACAGTCATCATTCCAGTTAAACCAATAAGTATTAAGATTTTCTCTCATAATATGAATTAAGATGTCCCAGTTTACGGTAAAGTCAAAATTATCAATTTCTTTCCCTTTAACAGTTAAACCATATTTTTTTAGTTGAAAAGCGTCAATTGAATTTTTCTCAAATTTTTTAAGACCTTTATATACTCCACCTATGAAACAAGGGCATGATTTCTCATTTTCATACTCTAATTGAAGATCATTGCCCATTACATAAAGTCCCATTAAATCTGTTTTAGGAAATTTTTTTTTAATATTGCTATGAATTTTTTTTAGAACATCTATATCTAATTCCGTAACTTGTCTTTTAACTACTGCAATAAAATCAATATCACTCAGCCCATAATTAAATGCCCCTAATGTAATAGAACCATAGATATAATATGCTTCTAAAAAATTCGGCAATTCTAATTCAAACAAATCTAAATATTCTTCCAATATTGTATTAACGCTTTCTGGAATACTGTTTGTTTTATCACTAAGTTCCATTTAAAACCTCCAACAAATAAAATTACGATCCTTCCCTGGATATAAAAATCCCCTTCATAAACTCTGACTTATTATGAAATTTATATATCGTTTCTTTTTCATTATTAGTACAACCAATGAGTATTTTTATTTCAGAATCTTTTTTCAACAAATCCACAATACATATGATCCCATCTATTTCATGTTTTTCATCTGTTCCTCGCCATATGTCAATTCCTCCACCATCCATAGAACTTGTATTCTTTAAATATCCATAATCAACTTCATATAACATATCAGGATATTTAGGATGTCTTGAACCTTTAGGTCTATCTATTACTATTTCAGAACCGCTTACTAAATCGTCTAACATACTCCAGAATCCTTTGTTATTATAATCCATTATTTATCCTCCACTCATTTCTATAATGGTAGTACAAGATTAAATACCAGTATGACACAATTTATAAAAACCATTTTTAATAACCCATAAGTGATAAAATTAATAAACAGTTACTATTGTTTTTTCTACTTCTACTCTATCTCGAACCAACTTACTACTCGATCTTTTTTAAACCCTAAACTCATTGCTAACTTCATAGATTTTTCATTTTCTTCCTCAATATGCACAAATGGTATTTTATTTTCATCACGAACTTTGTTAATTAAATCTATCATTACATCTCGCGCATACCCCATCTTTCTATATTCAGGTAAAACATGCAAAAATCCTATAGCTCCATCGTCTTGTGTAATCCCCCAAGCTATTAATTTATCCATATAACGTATACATGAACTTACTCCATTTGTTATTCTTTCAATGATATATGGCATAGATATAAAATCTTTATAATTTGAATTTTCATATATAAATTTAGAATCACAAACCGCCAATTTTGATACACTATGTTTTGATTTAGCTATAACTTTTATATTTGATATTACTAATTTCATAGTAGATAATCTCCACTTGATTTTATTACCTTTAGTTAAAATTGGAATCATCCAATCTTCAATAATTGCAAAATTCTTATCCTTATAATTTAATCTACTTTTTATTATTTTAAGTTCCTCTTCTGATTTAGAACTTATATAGACCCAATTTCTATCACTTGTCCCCTTAACTATAACTGAGTCACCTATTTGTTCTAAATAGCATATAGGATAATTTTCAATAAAATTAATAATATTTATGTTATCAATTTTATTTTTTATTAAAATCTCTAATATTTTATTCTTTTGGTCCAATTTTTTCTCCCCTCCTGTCCATCTTGAATGTAATATATTGTATTTATATTTTGTTCTGCTAATTGCTTATATATTTTTTTTCATAATAACAGCAGGTAAGATTTTTCCTGTCCACTCTAATTCTACATCTTTGATTTTATCAAACCCATTCTTAACCCAAAATTTATGTACTGCATTATCATAGTTAATAACTACATCTATTCTCATACACTTGCTTTTTACTTCTTTAGCATATTCCTCTAAAGCCTGATATATTAATTTTCCAACCCCTTTATTTTTATAATTATCATGTATCATTAAGAGTGATAGATAAGTTTCCTCGCCTATTTTAAAATCTATTATCCCCATTACTTTTCCTGAACTCTTCTCAACTACTTTGCAAGAATAGAAATCTGCTTTTCTCATATTCTCTAACTCTTCAAGTACCCATTCATATCTAACCTTATCTGTACCCATATGATTTACCAAAAAACATTTATTGGAATTGTACACTTCAACAATAGCATTTATATCTTTATCCTCCACAAAGTCTATACAAAAATCTCTTAATTTAAAAATCATTTTATAATCACACCTCTGATTGTAAATGAATCTACTACACTATTTTAGAATTGTTAATATTTATATAACGAATATAATAATCCATAATAACACTACCTTTTAGTACAATCTATATTATAAAGAAAGACAATCAAATATTGTTATGGTTTTGTTGTCATAATAATTGAACGTGGATAAAATCCTAATTTCTGATAAAATGATACTGCTTCGTTCCCATATACTACTGTAAGTTCTATATCATTTATATGATTTTCACCAAACCACTCCATGGCACTACTCATTAATTTGACACCTAATCTATTTCTTCTATATTTTTCGTCAACAAAAAGAACTTCTACCTTTCCGCAAATTCTTTTGATATATGCTATGCAAAATCCTATAACATTGTTTGTTTCAGCGTCAATCAATAACTCAATTCTGTATTTTCCTAATTTTGCGTTTTTTCTATACACTTCTAAACGCTCTTCAAACGTTATTCTTGGATAATCACCAGAAAAATATTCTGATTTACTGTTATGGTATTTATGAAGTTTATCTAATGATTCTCTTAAAATTTCCATTTTTTCAATAGGAATCTGTTTAGTAATAATTTCCACATTAACACCTCCTAAATATTTTTTATCCTCATTAATAACATTCTTAGACATATACATCACACCCACTTAAAAACAAAATTATTTTACCAAATTTATAGTTTCAATATAAAATTTTTTAATCGTTATACCATTTTTTACAATTAAGCTCTATATTTACAAATGACTTATATTTAACTATCAGATTATTAACATTCTTTTTACTCTAATATTTCGCTTATCCATGAATAGCAACTATCTAATTCTTCATCACTTATCAAATCCGACCTATGTTCAAACATTATCTTAACATTCTTATTTTTTCCTCTTATTATTTTTAAATAATCCTCAATTGATGCAAATCCTTCTTCTGTTTTTAAATTTGGTAATGCTGGGAAATGAGGAACACCACCTAATTTAAAATTCCATAAATGTACAACCGCAGTATACTTCGAAAATCTTTTAATAATTTCAATATCATTAAAATCAGAATCTATTTTATGTTGCAAATGAAGTCTGCCAGTATCCAAACAAATCTTTATATTTTTATACTTTTCTAACATGCTTTCAAGAAAATTATCTTCACAAATATATTTATTTAATGCGTCAAACTCCAACACAGGAATGAAACTATACTCAAAACTCTTCTTTGATAACCATTTAAAAAGGTATTCGCTATCTTTCTTGAATTTTTCATATGAATACTCAAATTCAAATGTATATTCACTACTGTTTGCAAATCGCCAGTTACTCATATCAAAATTTTCTTTAAGTATAACTGGCTTAGGGTAATGAAACAGTATATATTTGGGGCTAATCTGCTTTTGTTTGATATAAATTAGCTCTTCTTCAATTTGCTTATAGGCAGACTTTTTTATCTCTTCATTTAATGATAAAAACTGTGGGTCTCTTAACTTTGAAATTCCCGCTCTTAACGGAAAATGAATACCGAATTCAAAGTCTTTTTCTTTAGCTTCATTTGCTAAATTTTCTATATCACTTTCATTTTCAAATAAGCATGCTTCCACTCCATAAAAGTCTTTTCTAAAATCTCTATCAAATTTTTTATAATCAAATTTACCGTACATTCCAATCATAAAGTTATTCATAATTTTTTTCCTTTCAATAATTGAATTTTTTAATAATCAGTATTTACAGTACATTTCTATATCATTGCCTTCACTGTCAGTAAATTCCAATACCCAATTTTCATTGATTTTTGTTAAAGGAAAAATTATTTTTGCCTTTAAAATCTTTAGTTTTTCTATTAATTTATTCATATCATTAACTTCCAAACTTGGCAGACAATTATCACCCCAAATTACTGTTTCATTAACTTTACTATTATTAAACAGACAAAATCTAAAGCCCCTTATAATAAAAATACTGAATATATCATCTTTCTTATCTACCGTCCGTTCAAATAATTGTTCATAAAAACTAATAGCTCTATCCATATCTTTAACACAAATATATAATGAATTTACAGTTATTTCAAGTTCCAATTTAACTTCCCCTCCTTAATAGTTTTTTAAATTTTAAACCCCATAATATCTTTAATATAGTTTGATTTTTCTTTTGATGATTATAATTCTAATAGTTTAAAAGCAACTTCTATTTCTGTTGAAGGATTCTAACAACTTCCAATTACCCTTTGTTTATTTTTTCACATTATACCATTTTTAGATTATTTATGAACAATATGAATTTATATTAAACAAATTTTAATACCTAAAACGCCATATTTTTTTTCTTGTTCCTTTGTATAAATATCATATGTTTCATCAATCATACATTTCATTGGATAACCCTGACAACCAAATAAAGAAAAATCAAAATTACTATATAATTGCTCAAAATTCTCAAATACATATTTATCTAAAACTTTAACAGTTAATTTTTCTTCCCTATCAGGAAGTTTATAAAAGATAATTAAATCTCCAATACAAATGGTTTGTCTTTTTTCATCATTCAATCTAACTTCTATAATTTTTTGTCTGTTTTTAATCATATTGAAAGGTTCTTTAAACAGCGTCATATCATGTTCCATTTTAATTCTCCCCCTATTATATAAGGTAGTCCACAACAAATTACCATGGTGACGCAACCAAATAAAGAATTATTTTTATTCAATAAATGGCGTATGCTTTGAGACATCTTTTATCCTTCCACTTGCTCCAATAACATCAAACTTATCTGAATCTAAAAAAATTTTTACCTCCATAGTTTAGGTTCGTTTCCAGTTCCAAACCTATGTGTGATAATACATTGCTTTATCTTTTCTTATTCATATTCCAAAGTTTTCTAATATGCCCTCTGCAATCTTACAACCTAATACAGCATGAATAATTTCTCCTGTTCTATCCTCACTCTCTTCTACTCTTCCAGTATCATGCAATAATGCTGATGGAATAATAACTTCTAAATCAGCATCTTTCTCATATTTTGAAAGTAACAGGCAAATATTTGTCATAAGGTTCATTATAATACTCTAAGAATATTATACTATTTTACCATAAAATAGTATAACCATAAAGATTGGGGTATTATTTTTTTTGTTTAACTTAATCCACCAACTCTATAACAAACAAAAACGCCACAACTATATTTCTAACGGGTTCCGTTTTGAGGTGCAAAAAATTTTATTGTTTGGTTTTAAGCATATTTTTTAACCTTATAAAAATAAGGGATTCTCAATAATAATATTTTACATTTTTGGAATTTAGCGATATGAAAATATGATATAATTTCTATAGGATTAAGTCAGTTTTGTAAATTATTGTGTAACTAATGAATAACTACAAAATATATTTTGTAGTTATCAAAGGGAGGTATCAATAATGAAAATAGTTTTTATGGGAACTCCTGATTTTGCAGTTCCCTCATTGAAGAAAATGATAGAGAAATATAATGTAAGTGTGATTGTAACACAACCTGATAAACCAAGTGGAAGAGGGAAAAAGGTAGCAATTTCACCAATCAAAGAGGTCGGACTATCGAATCAAATTCCAATTTTTCAGCCCGAAAAAATAAAAACAGACTCTGTAATTATTGATAAATTAAAAGAAATAAAACCTGATTTTATTATTGTTGTAGCATATGGTCAAATCATAACTAAGCATATACTTGACATACCAAGACTCGGATGTATTTGTCTACATGCATCTCTCCTCCCAATGTATAGGGGGTCAGCACCAATAAATTGGAGTTTAATAAATGGGGAAATAACAACTGGAAATACAACTATACTAATGGATACTGGTATAGATACGGGTGATGTGCTTATGAGAAGTGAGTTTGACATATCTGAATCTATGACAGCAGGAGAATTGTACAACTTATTAAAGATAAATGGCGCTGAACTGTTAGAGGAAACAATAAATGGAATTATCACAGGTAAAATTTGTGGGGTAAAACAACAGAGTGATGGAAGTTCTTATGTACAGATGTTAAACAAGCAAATGGCAAAGATTAATTGGAATGACAGTAGTATTAACATACATAATTTAATAAGAGGATTGAGTTATTGGCCATATAAAAATATAAACTCATGGCCAACTGCTCATACTTATTATAAAGACATTCCAATTAAAATATTCAAATCCAAGTCATTAGATGAAAATAGTATTAAACCACCTGGTTATATCATAGATGCAAATAATGAAGGAATTACAGTCGCTACCAATAACGGTATTCTGATTATAGAAATATTACAGTTGCCAGGGGGGAAACCTCTTGAGGTAAAAGAATTTTTAAAAGGAAATAAAATAGAAAAAGGCATTGTATTATCATAATTGATTAATAGTCTATATAGGACTACAATATTATGATTATTGGTTCGTAATATTCTTCAACTACATCACAATTGTATAACAACGGTAGTTGATATGGAGGATAAGAAAATAGCCGTTATATTTCCAGTTGGAAATTATAGCACAGATTAACCATTGTCATATTATGTAGGCTTTAAGTTTGAATTTCGAGGATACGAACATAAATGTAGCTGAAAAGAATAATTGAGATATGTTGAGCTTATATACTGGAACATAATTAATATCTATTAGATATGATAGGTTAATATACTTTTAGAAGAATTGTATTATTTTATTAATGAGAATAAAAAATTATGGGGGTTAAGTTATGAAAATCGTGGTACTTGCAGGCGGATTAAGTCCAGAAAGGGACGTTTCATTATCTTCTGGAAGTCAAATTGCTAATGCTCTTAGAGAAGCTGGTCACCATGTGGTGCTATTAGATGTATATGAAGGTTTAAGAACAAACGAAAGCGAATTTGAAAGTTTATTTGAAGATAAGATTACTGGAAAACCATATTATTATAATGTTAAAGGTACCGAGCCTGATTTAAATGAAATAAAGAGAAAAAGCAACAATGGGGATTCTCTTATAGGTAAAAATGTATTACCTCTTTGCCTATTTGCTGATGTTGTGTTTATAGCTCTACACGGTTCAATGGGGGAAAATGGTCAAATACAGGCAACTTTTGATTCACTGGGAATTAAATATACTGGAACTGGCTATATTGGTAGCCTTCTTGCAATGGATAAGGATTTAACAAAGAAACTGTTGCAACAAGTAGGTATTCCTACAGCTAAATGGTTAACTTTTAGTAAAAATCCACTTTCAACAGAATATATAGTTAAAACGATTGGTATACCATGTGTTGTGAAACCTTGTAGTGCTGGGTCAAGTATAGGGGTATCAATTGTTTGTAATGTTGCGGAGCTTGAAGCGGCAATTGCTACAGCTAATAAAATTGAATCAAGTCTACTTATTGAGAAAATGATAGTAGGTAGAGAGTTTTCTGTAGGTTTATTACAGGGAAAAGCATTACCTGTTATTGAAATAATACCAAAAGAAGGATTTTATGATTATAAGAATAAATATCAAGCTGGATTAACTCAAGATATATGCCCTGCAAATCTTTCAGAATACGATACAAAGAGGATTAAGAGTCTAGCATTAAAAATATGTGAAACTTTACGGCTTGGGACATATTCTAGAATTGATTTTATTTTAGACGAGAGAGACGAATTTATATGTCTTGAAGCTAATACACTTCCAGGTATGACACCTACAAGTCTAATTCCCAAAGAAGCTTTAGCTGATGGTATTTCATATATAGAACTGTGTAATATCATTGTTAATGCTAGAACAAAATAATACCTAGTTATATTATTTTGAGCAATGCCGATTCAATACTAGGGGGTAGAACATTCTTATAAGGCATCACAACTACTAAACCCAAATAATCCATTAAACACCGTATTATTCATACTGAATTTACGGTGTTTAATATCATACTTTAAATTTTAAATAACATTAAATTTAGCATATAAAACAACATTTAAATTCAATTTATGTGATTAAGTTTTTGAGCAACAATTACAAATCTATGTTGCTTGCTTTCAACAAAGCCCTTTTGCTCAACTATTGATTGCAATTGACATAATTGATTAAAACAACTATCAACAGAGAACTTAGGGAATTCCCATTGGATAATTCTCGCATAATAAACCAATGCTCCCACATCCAAAAATCTCTGTTTTGGAAAACATTCATCTGCTTTTAAAACAGTAAAACCTTTACTTTTTATTAAATCCAGATTACTTTTTAAAGTGTGTTCATTGGCGTTAGTTTCATTAAAATCACTTATTAAAAACCTTCTTAGTTCCTTATTGTTTAATTCACCAACTTGCTGAGTAATAAACAAACCATTCGGTTTTAACAATCGATAAACTTCGTTCATATCAAAAGACGCTTGTCTGTTTATTATGACGTCAAACATGTCATTTTTAAATGGCAAATAATTATCATTAAAAACTTGTCTAACATCAATCCCAAGTGGCGTTAGTGTCTTTTTACACACTTCAAAGTTAGGTTGATACGCCTCTGTAGCAAATGTATTGTTGTAAGGGTGCTTTAGCGTCAATAAATGTTCCCCACCCCCAGTTCCCATATCCAATAAAATTGAATTAGTACTTAAATATTTGTGAACTATCTTGTCATAATTCCAAGGCAAGGGTTCTTCTGATTTTCTTTCACTGATATATGAAAAATTCCACCCTTCAAATATCTTTTTTTCTTCCGACAACCAATATTCTTTTAACTTCATATATTCCATAACATAAACCCCTTTTCATAATTAATTTTGATGAAAAGCAGTGCAGTTATCTGACGCCAAATTTAACTATCTCGGTACAATCTGCTATCAGATTATGTTAACTGCACCAAGTATTTAATTAGCTTTATTCTTTTCATAGGAGTCACCGCCTTACATAATAGTATTAAAATTTTTAATCATCAAATGACTGTGCTTCGTTAGGCAATGCCTTAATCTTTCTTATAGCTTATCTCTTCAATCCCCTTAATAAAGAACACTACATCTACCTTTATTATAGATTATGATTATTTCTTGGGTTATATTTATCTACATATTCCTCTTTTGCCTTTTCTGTATATTTTAAAATAAAATTCGTTTTAGCATTTGTATATCCATCTCTGTCATGCTCATATTTTTCTATAAGTTCTAATTTAAGCTCACCATATTCTTTAACCACTTCATCATGTTCCATAAGGTAATCTCTAAAATACAATTCGTTCCAGTTATCATAGTAGCGGACATGCAAATGATATACTTTTTCTGCAAATCCCTCTTTTGTATATCCTTTATTAAATACCATTTTCATGCATGGCTTGTTTTCAAATGACATCAATAGCCAACCATTATGTAGTAGGACATCTCTTAATTGTTCAATATTGCTTTCATTATCTATTTCCAACAAAATATCTACTGTTGGCTTAGCAATCAACCCTTCAACCGCACTACTTCCTATATGATTAATACGCCTAATATCTTTTCTATCAATACAACTTAAAAGTTTTAGTTTTTCAGTTTCATACCACTCTTTATAATCTGTATTATATTTTTTTAATATGATTGGGAATAACTCCCACAATTCTTTCAGCGCCATTTCTGACAATTCTTTTCCCATTTATACATACCTCCATACTATATTAAAAATCCAAAATAGCCTTGATGGAAGATATGACCGCATCATTTTCTCTAAGATAACGTTCTTTATTGTCAAATCGAATTAGAGATATATAAGCATCAAAAATCCCATCTAAAATAGAGTATATCTTTGAACGTATAATTCCATCTAACGTACCCTTTGAGCTGCTATCATACCCTTTCCAAAAGGCCTGTGGCTTATATGATGAGTCTACCAAATCCCATAAAGGGTCTCCAAAAATGCACCTGCCCATATCAATAATTGCTTTAAAGGAAAATTCATTTTCATTCTTATTCACCAAAACATTTCCATACCCCAAATCCCAATGCACCATACATGGCGTAACAACCTTATCTAGTGCATCTTTGTTTTGTTTGATAATTTCATTTACAGAGTTATAAAAATGCTCATCATAAAGAGAATACTCTCTCGTCTTATTTAGTAATTCTTTAGTATATGCACATACAAAATCATACCAACTACTATATTCTCCCCAATTATCTTCACGTTTGAATCCAAATTTTTTCACTTGAATTTGGTGCATTTTCTTTACATAATATCCATATACCTCATAGCAATTTTCACCACAATCTTCATTGAAAGGTATAGAGGTAAACGGAATGTATTGAATATATTTTGTTACTAGATATTCTTGATTAATTATTTCCCCTGGAGGCGAATACTTTATAACATCCAATGTTGGAATACCATGTTCCCGAAGAAGTTTATAACAACATGCTTATCCAGATAAAGATGATTTTTCAAATCTAAGCCATGATTGAAATTCAAGTGGCTCAACCAATTTTATTACAAATCCATCATCCTCCACATCTGTCTTTACAAGATAATTACTATTTGCATAACCATCTATGAACAAAATATTGGTTATATTAACTTGATTGCCACATAGATCTTCTATTATTTTTCTTATCTGATTTTTAGGAACACGTCTATCCATCTTACCTCCCAAATATTACATTATTTAAACTTAAAAGACATTTTTCCATTAACATCTTTAAAACCATATCTCTCGTACAATTTCCTACCAGATTCGGTAGCATTCAAACTAATTTTTACATACCCCCTATTTTTTACATGTTCCATTATATCGTTCAAAAGACTCATCCCATACCCCTTATTCCTGTATTGCAAAGTTGTGTACATATCCGTGAGTAATGCCATTTTTCCATCTAAATTATAGAGTGAGGGAGTAATATTATATAGACAAATCATACTTATAGCAACAACGTTTCCGTTTATCACTGCTAAAAACGCAATGATTTTCCCGTTGGGTAATCTGTCATAATAGAATTTTTTTAATACTTCTGAGTATTGATCCCAATCATAATTTTTAATATTGTTGTTTACTTCCTTGAGTAATTTAATTCTTAATTTTACAAGACTATCTATATCATCAATTGTTGCCATTCTTATCATTACCATTTACCCCTCCCTAATTATTTTACTATTTCACATGTTAAATATTATATCGTACTATCTATATTCAGAGCTCTCATTCTCTTCAAGTTTACGGCCCTGTTTGAAATTTAGTTTAAAATCTCTATAATATACTGTTTTGATTGTCTTCTATTTTTAAATACTATTACCTGTTTATTATTTTTTTCAAGTTTATCAATATTTATTTGACCTGGTTTATTAGAGAAATTCCAAATAAACTTCATAAATTCAAAATCAAACTTTTCAGGGCAACCCTCTGGCATATCAGGTCTTATTTTACCTAAATTTGTTATAACTCGTTTAAAGTAACTCAATAAGCAAACAACTCTACTTAATTTGAAATATATTATTGTATCGGCCTTTTCAAGTCGAATATCTATAGTACCCCCATAGTTACCATCTATTATCCATTCATCTCCTGCTATTAACTTCTTTTGCTTTCTCACCCATTCAGTCCTCGGAGTTTCAATCCATCCATTATTCCAAAACTCTTTATCAAGATGAATAAGAGGGATACCCGTGATTTTTGACAACTTCATCGAGAATGTACTTTTGCCACTACCTGGTGAACCTATAACCATTATTTTTTTTGCCATGCTACTCATTTACACCACCCCCTCTATTATAAACAAATTAAATTTCTGATAAAATGATACTACTTCGTTTTTATATTCTTCATCAGCAAAAGGAACTTCTAACTTTCCTCCACTCTTTTGATATAAGCTATGCAAAATCCTATCTCTGTACGAAATCTTTTAACTATTATACCATTTATTTCAATTATTCTCTATATTTACATATAACTTATATTTAACTACATTTAACTCTGCTTTTTTCTTGATTTATAAATAATCATTAATAATATTTCTTTTCTCTCCTAATCAGCTACTTATTTTTTTGCCTTATCATCGCAAAAAAAGGCCCTACCGATAGCCTTTTAAATTTTGCTATCGGTAAAACCTTATATACATTGATCCGTAATGTTACTTATTCAAATACTGATACACGTCCATTGGTATTCTATCAATGATATAATTTATAAAATTACTGTCTCTCCTTTTACGAAGCACCCCCGCTTTATACATGATTTTAAGGTGCTTGGATACTCCAGCTTCAGTGATGCCTACTTCTTTAGCTATTGCTTAAGTGGAATTGTTTTTTTTATAAATGCAACTTAAAATCTTTAGTCTTGTTTCATCACCAAGAGCCTTCATAGTCATAAACATATCAAAGGGAACTGTAAACAGCTTATATTTATGTAAAAGAAATGCATTATCAGTAACCTCAATTCTGGCATGAATTGTTTTTACAAATTCTTTTATTCCTGTTTCATAACATACTGATGCTTCTTTTTTAAGTTTCCTCACAATAATAATTTACTATTCTTCCCTTAAGGGAATCTCCAGCCAAGGCGAACGGCAACATTTTGTTATATGCTGTTATGTCACCGCTAATTTTTAATTATAAAATTTCCCAAACCTCAATCATTTTATATTAAGGTATTAGTCAATAAATTAATACCTTAGAGCATAGCTAACATATCTTGAAGTCCATGAACAAATGAAGGTAATAAAATGTTACTATTCCGAGTGTAGATAAATATAAACCATAATGCAATGATTACCCCCCCAAGAATATTAATGTTTGAAGCATTTCCTAGTATAAAAGTTTCAAATATAGTCTTATTATTGAAAACAATATCAATTGGTAAATGCATCATTCCAAAGAATACACCACTTAAAATAGTTCCCCATATTCTGCCAAACCCAACTACGAGTCTTGGCCATAAAAAGCCCCTAAAGATTAATTCTTCATAGAAACCAATAAGAACAATGTAAAAAACTGAATCACATATAAGTTTTTTACTAAAGCCTTTATTACTTATGTAATAAATCCAAAACATAGAAATAAGAGAAATGCCAATGTATATAGCAGACTTAAATCCTTGTCTTCTTAACCCGATAGTATTTATTTTTTGTTTTCTAAATTTCAAAACAACTATTACAGATATAAATCCAGGTATATCCATTAGTAATGCAAATATTAATTTGTAAATAGAATTTGTTGTATCGTTTCTTATTATCGAAAATAATGGAGATATTTTAACTAAATATAGATTTAAAAACATAACTATGAATATAAATAAAAAAAACATTACAGCAATTATTCCATCTTTCTGCTCTATATCCGAAAAAATCTCATTAGGAAACATAGTTTTTCTCAGTACTTTCAAGGCTAATCCCCCTTCAAGAATTAATAACTATTTTTTTATACTTTTTAGGAATGGCATATAACTATAGTATTCCCGACAGTTATATCGGAAATATTTATTTTAGCAGTAGTTCACCATAACATACCAGGGTTGCGCACTTCATGAAAAATATGGACTAATTTTAAATATAAAACCTTATCGTTCTTAATACAATTTAGGCAAATATCCCATTTGAACCATTGCATTTATATATGTTACGAAACGTTGATTATGTTTTTTTATATCATGCTCACTTATATCAATAAAAATTATTACTTTATACATGAGACTACATCCAGCGCAGGTAAAATAATATTCTTTGGTAGTTTCTTCAAAGAAAAAACAAATATCATTAATTTTTGCTCTCTTAACAATTTGATCTGTATATTTCATCAATTCTGGATAAGCCTCATCATAAAAGGCTTCATTACGGTTTGTATGAGGTAAACGGTATCCATAAAGCTTAAGTCCATACTGTTGAGGAGAAGCGGAATGAGCCTCATAAAACAAATCATTTTTTACTTTATGCCATTTTACTATTTCTTCATATGTCATATCAGAAAAATCATGCGCTTTATGCTCCTTATTCACAAAATGGTCCATAATCACATTTGCCTTAAAAAGTCTCATATCATCATCATTTAAGGTTATAGACAAAGCATCGCACTGCTCTAAAAAGTACCGCTCTATTTCCTTAAATGTATGCAGATGGGTACATACAGTTACTAATTTAGCATATTCTTGCAGCAACCGCTTAAGTCTTTCGTCTTCTTGAGTATCTGACATTTTTACTACCTTGCTATAAGAACTAATAATACCACAATCTTTATCTCTGTTAAGAGACATTAATATTCCCCCATTCCCATAAAAGTTATATCAGTAATTTTTATTACTGTTTATTTTATTTTTTACTTGGTCTTGGATTATTAACTCCAGCTTGTGCAACTGCTATCCTGAAAGACCGCCCACTATATTTTACTATTATGGAACACTTCTTATAATCATCAATATTAAGATTAGTTATATATTATTATGTCAAAAATCCACTAAAATGTAAAGCAGTTCCTTTATAATATAAGGCATAACGTTTTTTTATATTTGATATTTATTGCGGATTGTATAGACTATCTTTGTTACACGATTTTTTACCATTGTGACGTACATAAAGAATATTATGGCTCAACCTTTACAGCAATATATAAAACTTCATATTTCCCTATAAATCCTTTAGCACCATAAACATCATACCATTCCCCATAACTCTTGATTAATGGATTAACAATATTATCTGTTGACTGATATTTTAGTCTTATACAGTTTGCGATAAAAGTTCCTTGCTTAGAATTCATATAATTATATATCGCTTTTTCTTTATCATTATAAAAGATATGTCTATTCAAAAATGTTAATGCCACCCTAATATTTAATCCATAATAAAAAAAAGGTAATTATTTACCCTCTTCATACTGATTAATTAATTTATAAAATGTAGACTTCCTGTAGACCGAGCCCTTCGTATTTCATCCCACATTTTTTCATAACACGACCAGAGCCTTCATTTCCTACATAATGTGTAGGTTCAGCACGATTCAACCCTAGTTTTGAAAATGAAAGTTCTAATATTAAATTCAACGACTCAGGCATGTAACTTTCTTAACAGTAAAATGCTTCATCAATACTGTTAGAGAACACTTTAATTTGCAGCAAATCTTCTCTTTTAGACATGGATATCAGCAACTGTAGTTTTATATATAAAAACAAAGCACAAGATGTATTGAATACAACTTGTGCTTTTTGTTTAGGCTTTAACTACGAAGAATAAATCTAAGTACATCATAATACAATTAAATATTAACTTCAATATATTTTGTGAAAATTATGAAAAAAAGTATTTTAAAGGTTCTTAACATTAATCCCTAAGGAATTAAACATACCAGAATGAGATAAACCCTAGAAAAACAGCTTACATTACTTAATTCATTATACTCTCTAACAAAATCACATTTTCTAAACAGATATCATATTATAATTTTGTAGTACTATGAAAGGAATATCAATATGTATAATGTTTATGAACCATATCCTTACTTTATTAACACACCAATATATAATCCATACAATGCGTATAATCTTTATAAACCATATCCATGTCCTTATTACATTACCTCAACTAATGAAATGGAGTATGATTCAAAATCTAATTTTTTGCAATCAGCGAATCTCTATGATGATGGTTCAATTCAATTAAAAGATTATGGACCAGAACCATTTGTAGTTAATATTGAGAAAGCTACTAAGCAAAACAATACTTATCGTACTGCTTTATGGACAGGAAGCTATTTACAACTTACCCTGATGAGTATCAAGGTTGGCGAAGATATAGGGTTAGAGGTTCATCCCCTTCTTGACCAATTCATACGTATTGAAGAAGGCCAAGGACTTATTAAAATGGGTGACAGTAAACATACCTTGAATTTTCAAAAAAACGTCTATGATGATTTTGCGTTCATCATACCTGCTGGTAAATGGCATAATCTAATCAATACAGGTGATATACCAATTAATTTATACTCTATTTATGCACCACCTCAGCATCCAGCTGGTACAGTTCATGAAACTAAAGCAGATGCAGCTGAAGAAAACCACGACAACTACGTTCAAAATGGACAAAGATCTCATAGGCAAAACAAAGAATTCACCCCAAGTGAACTTGCTCAGTATGACGGTACTATGGGAAAACCTGCTTATGTAGCGGTTAAAGGAATTGTATATGATGTAAGCAATAATTCAAGCTGGATTGAAGCTGCACACTATGGCTTAACTGCTGGTAAAGATTTAAGCCCTCAGTTTGAAAGCTGTCATGGAGTATTAAGCAACCTAGCTAATATTCCTAATGTTGGTGTGCTTAAAGGGTAAACAAAAAAATCTTATAACAATAAAATGAGATAACTTAAATACTAATCTATCTCATTTTATTGTCTGTATTATTTGCTAAACCAGTTGAACCAAATCCACCTTTACCTCTTTGAGTAGAATTTAATTCATCTACCTCTACAATACTAACTTTTAAAACTGGTTTTATTACCATTTGTGCAATTTTCATATTCTTTTCAACTCTAAAATCAATTTTACTATGGTTGATTAAAATTATTCCAATTTCACCTCTATAGCCCTCATCAATAGTTCCTGGTGTATTTAGTACTGTTATAGAATTCTTTAAAGCTAGTCCGCTTCTGGGCCTGATTTGAGCTTCTGTATCTTTAGGTAGCTCAATTTGAATTCCTGTATGTACAAGCACTGTTTCACCTGGCATAATAATCTTTTCTTCAACTGAAAATAAATCTAAACCTGCATCACCTTCATGAGCATATTGAGGAAGTATAGCCAATTCATTAATTTTCTTCACTTTTAAATTTAACATAAATCAATTCCCCTTTCTTGAATAATCCTCTGATTCTACATAATTAGTAGCATTATTGAATTCACTTAACTTACAATTTAGAAGTCATCCATAAATTAAAAATCCCCCCAAACACTTGTCTGAGGGGACATGAAACACACTTTAATTTACTATTAAAAACCTTTAAAACCTTTGATATAAGCCTATGCCTTAACTATATCAACAATAGTCTCAATGTGAGGCGTATGAGGGAACATATCCATCAATATTACCTTATTCACTTTATATCCATTATTGATCATTTCTTTTAAATCAACAACTAAACTTTTAGGATTACAAGAAACATAAACTATGTGCGGTGCATCAAATTTTATTACATAATCTAATGCTGTAGGGTGAACACCCGCTCTTGGAGGATCTAAGATAATGCTATCAGGCTTATCTTGTACATCTTTTATAACCTTAGCTACATCACCTGCTATAAACTCACAATTATCTAATCCATTAATTCTTGCATTTTCATTTGCAGCAGCAACTGCTTCTTCTATTAATTCAATTCCTAAAACTTTTTTAGCTTTAGCTGCAACAATTTGACCTATAGTTCCTGTTCCACAATATAAATCAAACACAACTTTTGATTCTGAATCACCTAAAAAATCTCTAACTATACTATAAAGTTTTTCTGCACCTTTTGAATTAGTTTGAAAAAAAGCAAAAGGGTTTATTTTAAATTTAAGATCTAATATGTTTTCCATAATGTACTCTCTTCCGTATAATGTTTCAGTTTTATCAGCTTGAACTATGTCTGATAATGAGTCATTATATGTATGCATTATCCCGGTAATAACTCCATCACATTTTAATTCCTTAAGCTTATTCGTAATTTCACTAAGATCTAAATCTATCTGGGATGTAGTTACTAAATTAACCAGTATTTCACCAGTATTTTTAGCCTTTCGGATAACTAAGTTTCTTAAATAACCCTTACGTTCCATTACATTATAGTGTGGCAATTTTAGTTCTATAAAATAGTTTAATACTAATTTTAAAATTTCTCTAAAATCTACATCAGCTATTTTGCAATCATCAACAGTAACTATACTAAAACTTCTTCCTTTTGTATGCATACCTAAAGTTAATTCTTCGTTTTTTCTAAAATCTCCAAAAGTGAATTCCATTTTATTTCTATACTCAAATTGCTCAGGACTCTGCTGTATACCCAAAAATTCATAATCTTTTATTTCTGCATCTTCAAATAATTTTAAAACTTGTTGTTTTTTAAATTCTAATTGCTTTTCATAGGAAAGGAATTGATGGCTACATCCTCCACAAAATTCAGTGATTTTGCAAAGAGGTTCAACTTTATAGTCTACATCTTCAAGTATTTTTACAAGTTTTGCTTCTACCCCTACTGGCTTCTTTCTTGATACTTTAGCAATTACCTTTTGACCTGGCAATGTGTTTTTAATCAGTACCTTTTCACCCTCATAGTATGCAATCCCTTGTGCTGGAAACTCTAATTTTTCTATATTAAATTCATATTCTTTTCTTTTTTGCATATTTTTTTCACAAACTCCTATCGTTTAGTAATAAATAGTCCTGATGCTTTCTTACCAAGTGTAGCAGACATTTTTCCACTTTCCATAATACTCATGTATAATACCATAATAACCATAAAAATCACAAATATCATTCCAAATTTTTGAGTTAATGCAAATCCTGATATTCTAAGCACAGCATCTGCTAAAAATACTACTACTGTTGATGCCACCCCTATAACTATTAAATCTATAAGACTAGCCATAAAAGTGTTTAAAAAAGTAGGTCTTGATGCATTATTAGAATTAGATTTAACCGATTGACCGTCTTTACTATTTACCTTGTTTCCTTCTTGTTCTAACATTTTAATTCCCCCAATTATTATATTATTATTTTTGTTAACTTTTATTTTTTTAATTCCCCATTGTAAAATGCTTATAATTTTTTACTCCACCTATATATAATACGTATTTTTGACATATAAATCAATAGTTTATTAAGCATCTTGATGTATTTGCCTATTGTTTTTGGTGTTTAATTAATTTAAACTTCATCAATATGACTCTTTAATTTATACAAATAATCATTTATAATAGAAGAAAACCTTATTATTTGTTTTAATTTATTGAAAATTAGGTAGGTGTTACATGATTACTAAAATTATTCTCTTATGTATGGCTGGCTATTTAGCTTCTTTTGTGGATTCCATTGCTGGAGGTGGTGGTTTAATAAGTGTGCCCGCCTTTATGCTTGCAGGGTTACCTCCTCACATGGTGCTTGGAACCAATAAATTCAGTGCTACTGCTGGTTCTTTTACTAGTTCGCTACAATTTATAAAATCAGGGAAGGCTAATTTCAAGTTATTAAAATATCTTATTCCCTTCACCTTTATAGGCTCAATATTAGGTGTTAAAGCAGTTCTACATATAGACCAAAAGTTTTTAAATACATTAGTATTAATTCTTATCATGTTTATTGGAATTTATACTCTCTTTTCCAAATCCTTGGGATTAGAAGATAAATTCCAAGGCCTTACTAAAAAAAATGTTATAATTGGAGTAATTCTTGCACTTTTTTTAGGTTTTTATGATGGATTTTTTGGTCCCGGAACTGGTTCATTTTTAGTATTTGGATTTATAAGTATCTTTGGTTTTAACTTTGTAACTTCTTCTGCTAATGCAAGAATTTTAAACTTTGTCAGCAATATTACAGCACTTATATTATTTGCCCTAAGCGGTAAAATAAATTACATGATAGGATTGCCAGTAGCAGTTTCTATGATTATAGGCGCTAAAATGGGAACAATCGTTGCATTAAATAAAGGCTCGAAACTTATAAAACCTATTTTTGTAACAATGTCTTTAGCTGTTGCCCTAAAAATGCTTACAGGCCTTTTTAAATATCTCTAAATATAATCAACTGCCATTTTTATTGAAATTTTCTTATTAATGAATAAAAAGTGCGAAGAATAACTAATCGCACTTTTTATTATCTAAATTATTAAGTATGAAATTCCCTACTTTTTATTTCTATTTCCCGATATCTTTTCTATAGTACATTCCATCAAACTGAACTTTTTTCATATCAGCATACGCTATTTCTCTTGCTTTTTCTAATGTTCCACCAAATCCTGTTATTCCTAGAACTCTTCCACCATTTGTCTTTAAAAGACCATCATCAAAGGTAGCACCTGCTAAATATAATTTACCTTCTAATTTTCCAGATTCACTTATTTCATATCCAGTATTGTATTTTCCAGGATAACCTTTTGATGCAGCGATTAGGCAACAAGAATATCCCTTTTTCCACAACAACTCAAAGTTTTCAAGGTCCCTATCTATCGCACTAATTACAAGATTCGTAAAATCACTCTTCATTAGTGGAAGCACCGCTTGCGTTTCAGGGTCTCCAAATCTTACATTATATTCGAGCGAATATACACCTTTTTTAGTTATCATAATACCGAAAAATATTATGCCCCTATAATCCATTTTTTCCTCTTGAATTCCTTTAAGCGTAGGCAACAATATATTTTTGTAAAATTCATCTAATACTTCTTTAGTACAGTATGGATTTGGTGCTATAGCTCCCATACCTCCTGTATTAGGTCCAATTCCTCCGTCAAATATTTGTTTATGATCTTTTGAAGATACGAATGGGAGTATAACTTTCCCATCTGTTATAGAGAGTATAGATGCCTCAACGCCTTCTAAAAATTCTTCTATTATAATTTTCTTCCCACTGCCTTTAAATATATCCACTACCATAAAGTCATTTATACTATTTTTAGCCGCGAAAAAATCATTGCAGATAACTACCCCTTTTCCTGCTGCTAGTCCATCTGCCTTAATTACTATAGGATATTCACAATTTTTAAGATAATCTATAGCTTTGTTCTCATCTTCAAATGCTTCATACGCAGCTGTTTTTATGCCATATTTTTTCATAAATTCTTTAGAATAGGATTTACTTCCCTCTAGTCTTGCCGCTTTTTCACATGGTCCTAATATTTTAAGTCCCTTTTCATTAAACTTATCTACTATTCCTTGTACAAGCCATTCCTCTGATCCAACTATTGTAATATCTATCTTGTTTTCAATAGCAAATGATAAAAGCTCATCTATTTCTGTAATATTAATATTCTCACACTTATTTTCTCTATATGTACCACCATTACCAGGCGCACAATAAACCACCTGAACATTAGAATTTTCTGCAACCTTTGATGCTAAAGCATGCTCACGTCCACCAGAACCAATAATTAATGCCTTCATTATTCCATCTCCTTTATCTATATAAATTAAAATTGATGGAATAACTAGGTTATCCCATCATGAAGTTATGATTAGTGCTTGAAATGTCTAATTCCCGTAAATACCATAGCAATTTCATTTTTATCACACATCTCTATTGATTGTACATCTTTAATTGAACCACCTGGTTGAATTATAGCCTTTATATTATATTTTGCGGCAAGTTCTACAACGTCACCGAATGGGAAGAATGCATCTGATGCCATAACCGTTGCATCTACTCCTCTTTCTAAAGCGTGCTCTGCTGCCCATATTCTATTAACTTGGCCTACTCCGATTCCTTTAGTTACACCATCTTTAACTACTACAATGGCATTAGATTTAACATATTTAACTACTTTCATAGCAAATATTAGATCTTTCACTTCTGCCTGGGTTGGGCTCTTTTTAGTAACTACTTTTATTTCCTCTGCTAATTTATCATCTGAACTTTGTACTAGTATTCCGCCATCTACAGTAACCATATTAATAGTGCCTTCTGATTTGTTTAAACACTTTACAACTCTTAAATTTTTCTTACCTTTTAATACCTCTAATGCATCCTCGTCAAAGTCTGGTGCAATAATTACCTCTAAGAATATCTTTTTAAGCTCTATTGCAGTTTCTTTATCAACTTTTCTATTAAAAGCAACAATCCCTCCAAAAATGGACATTGGATCACATTCATATGCCTTTTTGTAGGTCTCAAGTGTACTGCTACCTATCGCCACACCACATGGTGTATTATGTTTTAGAGCGCAACAAGTAATTTCATCGAAATCACATACTACCTTCCATGCAATATCCATGTCCTTTATATTATTATATGATAACTCCTTGCCATTTAACTGCTCAAAATTTTTCATTGCTCCATTTCCTGAAGTTTTCACATAATAAGCTGCACTTTGATGAGGATTTTCTCCATATCTTAGATCCATTTGTTTTTTATATGATACAGAAAGATAGTCTGGGTAAGCCTTCTCTCCTAGTAAAAAATTACTTATAGCTGCATCATAAGCTGATACTAAATTAAACACTTTACCAGCTAGGTGTTTTCTAGTATCAAAATCTACTTCTTCTTTAGCATCCATTTTTTTTATTATATTTTCATAATCAGAAACATCACTTAATACAATAACATCTTTAAAGTTTTTAGCTGCTGCTCTTAGCATTGTTGGTCCACCGATATCAATGAATTCAACTTTCTCCTCGAAACTTATGTCTTCGCAAACTTTATCAAAGAAAGGGTAAAGATTAACTACTACCATATCAATAGGTTTTATTCCTTTAGCTTTAATAGTTGCCATATGCTCTTTATTATCACGAATAGCAAGTATTCCACTATGAATAACTGGATGTAATGTTTTAACTCTTCCATCTAATATTTCTTCAAATCCTGTAACATCAGAAATCTCCACAACTTTTATACCATTTTCTTTTAAATACTTAAAAGTTCCACCTGTGGATATAATCTCTACACCATTGTTTTGAAGTGATGTTGCAAGTCCCAAAATATTTTCTTTATCAAACACACTTATAAGTGCTGTTTTAATCATTAAAATTCCACCTTTCATATAACTAGTACTTTTCTTCCTTCAATCCTTATTTTTCCCTCACTTATATATTTAATAGCTTCGGGTAATGCCTTATGTTCCTGTTCTAAAATCCTTAATTGCAGATCTTTTGCTGTATCAGTGCTAAAAACATCTACAACTTTTTGAATTATTATTGGACCAGAATCTGTACCCTCATCTACAAAGTGGACAGTACACCCAGAAACTTTAACTCCATATTCTATAGCCTTCTCATGTACTTTTAATCCATACATACCACCGCCACAAAATGATGGAATAAGAGCTGGATGTATATTTATAATTTTGCCCTTAAATGCTGAGAGAAGTTCACCTTGAAGTATAGATAAAAAACCAGCGAGTACTATTAAATCTACTTTTCCATCTAGAATTTTCAATATTTCAGATGACATACTTTTCCCATACTGTTTTCTGTCTAATATGTATGTTTTTATATTTTTAGTTTTTGCCCTATCTATACCATATGCATCTTTTTTATCACTAATTACGACCTCTATAGAACAGTTTAAGTGCCCACTTTCTATATTATCTATAATAGATTGAAGGTTGCTTCCGCCCCCTGAGACTAATACGGCTATTTTAAGCAAACTCCTGCACCTCCAGCCTCAACATGCCCAATTTTATATGCTTTGTCTCCTAAATCATTAATAGTCTTTATGATTTTTACAACATCCTTATCTTCAACGCATAATACATATCCTATTCCCATATTATATGTGTTAAACATATGCTCCTCGGTTACTCCAAGAGACATTAGATGTTTACAGATGTCTGGGGTATTAAAGCTGTTTTTATCAACGACTGCTGTGAACGCTCCATTAAACATTCTTGGTATATTTTCATAAAAACCGCCACCAGTTATATGTGCCATACCTTTTATATCAAATTTATCTAAAAGACTTAGTATAGTTTTTACATATATTTTTGTTGGAGTTAAAAGAGTCTTGCCAATCTTATCTCCATTAAAATCTTCATCCAAATTTGGTATTAACTTTCTAACTAATGAATATCCATTACTATGAAGGCCTGAAGACTCAATTCCTACAAGTGAATATCCATCGCGAATAGCAGAGCCATCAATAATTTTATGTTTATCAACTATTCCTACAGTAAATCCTGCCATATCATATTCACCATCTCTATAAAAGCCTGGCATTTCAGCAGTTTCACCGCCTATTAGTGCACAATTAGATTGAATACATCCATCTGACACACCTTTTACAAGCTCCGCCGATACTTTAGAATCTAATTTACCACAAGCAATATAATCTAAAAAGAAAAGAGGTTTTGCACCATGACAAAGGACATCATTAACACACATAGCAACACAGTCAATACCTACAGTATCATATTTTTTCATTCTAAATGCTATATCAAGTTTTGTTCCAACTCCATCAGTACCAGAAACTAAAATAGGATTTTTATAACCCTCTCCTATTTCGAACATACCAGCAAAACTTCCTAAATGATTTAAAACACCTTTTGTAAATGTTGCCGCTGCATATTTTTGTATTAATTTTACTGATTTGTATCCTTCTTCAATATTAACACCTGCATCTTTATAAGTTATCATAAATATCCCCTACTTTCCTAATTTTTCTTTCTCAGTTTCGTATGGAGCTGATACTGGATATGTACCATTAAAACACCCTAAGCAAAATTCCTTATGACCAAGTGTTTTAAGAAGTCCATCTATACTTAAATATCCAAGGCTATCTGCACCTATCTCTTGTCTTATTTCCTCAACGCTTATATTAGAACCTATTAAATCTTTTCTATATGGCGTATCTATTCCAAAATAACATGGATATTTTACTACTGGTGAACAAACCCTAAAATGAACTTCTGTTGCCCCAGCTTTTCGTAGAATGTCAACTAATCTTTTACTTGTAGTTCCACGAACTATTGAATCATCTATTAAAATAACTCTTTTACCTTCTACATTTATTTTTAATGCATTTAATTTTACAGAAACCGCTCTTTCGCGAATCTCTTGAGTTGGGCTTATAAAAGTTCTACCCACATATCTGTTTTTTACAAGACCTATTCCAAAAGGTATTCCAGACATTTTAGAATAACCTATTGCTGATGCCAGGCCTGAATCTGGAACTCCTATAACCATATCTGCATCCACTGGAGACTCTTTAAATAACTGTTCTCCAGCTGCCACTCTTGAAGTGTACACATTTATTCCATCAATTGTGCTATCTGGTCTTGCAAAATATATGTACTCAAAGGAACAAGTTGCATTTTTAGTTTTTTCTGCAAAATTAATAGACGTAAGGCCGGCTTCATCTATAATTACTATTTCACCTGGTTTTACATCTCTTAAGAACTCTGCACCAACTGCATCAAGTGCACAACTTTCTGAAGCTATAACATAACTGTTTTCTATTTTACCAATGCAAAGAGGTCTAATACCATTTTGATCGCGAACACCTATTAACTTATCTTTTGTAAGCATTACTATTCCATAAGAACCTTTAACAGCTTGTATTGCATCAACTACTGCCTTTTCCATGCCTTTTTTGGCACCTCTAGCAATTAAGTTAAGTATTACTTCTGAATCTATTGATGTTTGGAACATGTAGCCGCAATCCTCAAGTAACTCGCGAATTACCTCTGCATTTACTAAATTACCATTATGAGCTATTGCTATGTCACCTAGTTTCGATTTACTTAAAAGTGGTTGTGCATTTTTCACTTCACTAGATCCTGTAGTTGAATATCTAACATGTCCGATAGCAGCTTGACCTTTCATTTCACTAATCTTTTTCTTATCAAAAACATCGCTTACAAGTCCCATAGCCTTTTCACAAGTAAGGGAAACTCCATCAGAATATACTATTCCAGCACTTTCTTCTCCCCTATGCTGAAGAGCATAAAGTCCATAATAAGTTAACGATGCAACATCTAAGTCTTTATCCGCCGCAAGAATTCCAAAAACACCACATTCATCCTTAAACTTATCTTGATCATTAATAATGACCTCATTTGATTCTATAAATTCACTCAAAGAAATTCCTCCTTATATGTTCATTGCTATTGTTCATTGCTATTGTCCTTTGTAGGCTGCTTCCTATATCTTCATTGCAATTTGATTTTTATTTAGTAATTCTACTTAATATTTCTTCATACGCTTCTGTAACATTTCCTAAATCTCTTCTAAATCTATCTTTATCTAGTTTTTCTCCAGTTTTAACATCCCAAAATCTACAAGTATCTGGTGATATCTCATCTGCCAAAATTACTTCATCATTAAATCTACCAAATTCTAATTTAAAATCTATTAAATTAATACCTTTTTTAAGAAAAAGTTCTCTTAAAATATCATTTATTTTAAAAGCCATTATATATATTTCTCCTAATTCTTCAAAAGTAGTAAGTTCCATAGCTACTGCATGATAATCATTTATAAGAGGATCACCTAAATCATCATTTTTATAACTTAATTCAATTACTGGTATTTTAAGCTTGCTTCCCTCTACTATTCCATATCTTTTTGCCATGCTACCAGCTGCAACATTTCTTATAATTACTTCTAGAGGCACTATTTCAACTTTTTTGCATAACTGTTCTCTATCATTTATTTTCTTAATAAAATGAGTTTTTATACCTTTTTTCTCTAATAACTCATATAACATAGTAGTTATACTATTATTTAAGACTCCTTTTTTCTCAATTTGACCCTTTTTAGCACCGTTTCCAGCCGTTGCATCATCCTTGAAATATACTCTTACCTCATCTTTATTATCTGTACTAAACATTTTTTTAGCTTTTCCCTCATATAATAACACTGAATCTCCCATTTATAACACTCCTTCATATATTAATTTTTAACCTATATATTTAACCTTTAAAATTCGATTTGCTCTTCATTCTCTGCTATAAATTTTTCTTTCATTTCTTTTCTATAAGTAATTAGTTTATCTTTAAGAAGCGAATACTTAAGAGATAAAATTTGTACTGAAAGCATCCCAGCATTATAGCTGTTATTGAGACCTACCGTAGCTACAGGAATAGCTTTTGGCATTTGCACAATTGAAAGTAATGAATCTATACCTCCGAGAGCCGCTTTAATTGGCACCCCAATTACTGGCAATATAGTCTGAGAAGCAATTACTCCTGGAAGATGTGCTGCAAGACCTGCTCCTGCTATTATGCATTCTACCCCTCTATTTTCCATTTCCTTTATTACCTGAGTTAATTTTTCTGGTACTCTGTGTGCTGAGAGGATGTGTACTTCATACTCCACTCCAAATTCCTTAAGCGCCATTGCAGCATTCTTCATTATATCTTTATCCGATTTGCTTCCAAATATAATTCCTACTCTCATATATTTGCCTCCTTATTTACATAAAGTATTTATCTTTTATAATTGCAATAAAAAAAGACTACACCACAAAATAATGTTTTTATGGTGTAATCTTGAATTAAGGGCATAATACACACCCTTTATAAGTTCAATTCAAGATTCACCAATAGTGAGAAGTTAACGGCCTCTCGTAGAAACTTCTAAGCCATATTCCTAGAAATATATCGATGAACTAATTATTCGTTTTTCCCTAATTTATGTTTTAATATTAACATCTATTTCCCATTAAGTCAATTCATTAATTATGTTTTTTATATTATTGTTCGTATTTATACCAATATATAGACAAATAAGTGTATTGTCGTAATTTATCGTTCGTATTTTATTTGAAGTAGTTTACTCCAGCATCAAATATTTTTTGGTCTTTATTTCCGATAACATTCACTAAAGTATTAACACCAACTCTTTCAGAATGTCCCATTTTACCTAAAATTCTTCCATCTAGACTTGTAATTCCTTCAATTGCATATCTTGATCCGTTAGGATTAAAATTTATATCGTTACTTGCAGTTCCATCAAAGTCTACATATTGAGTAGCTACTTGCCCATTTGCAAATAATTTTTTAATTACATCATCATTTGCTACAAATCTACCTTCGCCATGTGATACTGGAATAGAATGTACATCGCCAACTTTTACATTACTAAGCCAAGGCGACAAAGTTGAAATTATTTTAGTTTGCACAACGCAAGATACATGTCTTCCAATTTCATTGTATGTTAATGTTGGGCTATCCTTTGTTATATCACTTATTTTTCCATAAGGGAGAAGTCCAAGCTTTATTAGCGCCTGGAATCCGTTGCATATTCCCAGCATCAATCCATCCCTTTTCTCTAATAATTCACTAATGCTTTCACTTATTATAGGATTTCTAAAGAATGTAGCTATAAATTTACCAGAACCATCTGGCTCATCACCAGCACTAAATCCACCTGGAAGCATAACAATTTGAGAATTTTTTATCTTTTGTGCTATTGCTTTTATAGATTCCTCAATATGTTTTGCCGATAGATTGTTTATAACCACAATTTCTACTTCAGCGCCAGCTTTCTCAAAAGCCCTCATAGAATCATATTCACAATTAGTTCCTGGGAACACTGGAATTATAACTCTAGGTTTCGCTATTTTAATAATAGGAGTAGCTTTAATTTTTATGTTTTTAACATCTATTTGGTTTTTATTAATTATATTATCTTTTGAAATAGCAACTTCTTTCATGCTACTTACTTTTGCATTATTTACCTTTGTGTTAAATACACTTTCTAAAGGTTCTTCCCAATTACTCAAAGCTTCTTCTAAACTAATAGTTTCCCCTAAGACTTTAATAACTGGTTCAACCGTTGTATGCCCAAGTATTTGAATATTTGAACTCTCCTTTGTTAGAACATCAAGAACATCATTTTCTATTTCCATAACTATGCTGCCATAATTTTCTTTGAATATATCTTCTACTTTAACATCATCTGCAAACGTAAATCCTATATTATTACCAAAACTCATTTTTGATATAACCTCTGTAAGTCCACCCATTCCAACTGCGTAACTGGACATTACTTTACCACTATTAATTAATTTTTTTACTAATTTATAATTTGTACGAAGTTTTTCGAAATCAGGTAATCCATCTTCACCTATAGTTGCATAAATTAAAACAACCTTACTATCTCCCTTTTTAAATTCTGGAGATATAACCTTATCTGTATTTACAACATCTACAGCAAAAGATACCAAAGTTGGTGGTACATTCATCTCATTAAAAGTACCTGACATACTATCTTTTCCACCGATTGCAGCTATACTAAATTCTTTTTGAACATGTAGTGCTCCTAAAAGAGCTGAAAATGGTTTACCCCATTTATAAGGTTCTTTTGATAATTTTTGAAAGTATTCCTGAAATGTTAGTTTAATGTTCTCATAATCGCCACCACTAGCAACTACCTTTGTTACAGAATCAATTACTGCATATGCAGCTCCATGAAAAGGACTCCAAGTCGATAATTTAGGATTGTATCCATAGGCCATTATTGTACCTGTGTTTGTATCTCCGTGAAGAACAGGTAATTTTGCAACCATAGATTGAGTTGGTGTTTTTTGATATTTCCCACCGAATGGCATAAGCACTGTTCCTGCACCAATAGTACTATCAAATCTATCTGATAAACCCTTCTTGCTACAAACATTTAAGTCTGATAATGTAGAATTCCATAAAACTTTTATTGATTTAGTTTCACTTGAATTTTCTAATTTATTCTTTGTAAAGTAATATTCATCCTCTTTAGGCGATGCTATTTTTATATTTGCATGCTGTTTAACTCCATTGGTATCAAGAAAACTTCTACTTACATCAACTATAGTTTTACCTTTCCATACCATTTTAAGCCTATTATCATTAGTTATTAGGGCCACTTCTACAGCCTCTAAATTCTCTTCTTCTGATAATTTTATAAATGTGCCTGCATCCTCTTTCCTAACCACAACAGCCATACGTTCTTGCGATTCCGATATAGCAAGTTCTGTACCATCTAAACCCTCATATTTTTTAGTAACTTTATCCAAATTTATTATAAGTGCGTCTGCAAGTTCACCAATAGCTACTGATACCCCACCTGCACCAAAATCATTACATCTTTTTATAAGTCTAGTTACCTTAGGATTTCTAAATAATCTTTGGATCTTTCTTTCTGTAGGTGCATTACCCTTTTGAACTTCTGCTCCCGAATCTAGCAGTGAGCTCTCACTATGTTGTTTAGATGACCCTGTAGCTCCGCCACATCCGTCACGGCCTGTTTTACCTCCTAGAAGTATAACTACGTCAGACGCTGCTGGTTCCTCTCTCACTACGTTGCTATAAGGTGCTGCTCCAATAACTGCTCCTACTTCCATTCTTTTAGCTACAAATCCTTCATCATAAACCTCAGAAACAAGTCCTGTAGCAAGCCCTATCTGATTTCCATATGAGCTAAATCCATGAGCAGCTTCAAGCGTAATTTTTCTTTGAGGCAATTTTCCTTTTATAGTATCTGCAATTTTCGTTCTTGGATCACCACTTCCTGTAACACGCATTGCTTGATACACATAACTTCTACCCGATAATGGATCTCTTATTGATCCACCAAGGCAAGTTGCTGCGCCACCAAAAGGTTCTATTTCAGTAGGGTGATTATGGGTTTCATTTTTAAACATTACAAGCCATTTTTCTTTTTTGTTATCAATATTGGCTTCAACTACTATACTACAAGCATTGATTTCATCTGAAACATCAAGATCTTTTAATTTTCCTTGTTTTCTTAAATCCTTCATACCAATAACAGCCATATCCATTAATGTCACATCTCTAGTTGTTTCACCGTATACAAAGTCTCTAGTATCTAAGTACGACTTGTAAGCCATCTTAATTGGTTCAGAATATTTTCCTTCGTCTATACACACATCATCAATTACAGTATTAAAAGTTGTATGCCTACAATGATCTGACCAATATGTATCAATAACTTTTATCTCTGTTATAGTTGGATTTCTCTTCTCAGTTTCTCTAAAATAATCACTACAATATTTCAAATCCTCAAAACTCATAGCAAGCCCATTACTTTTTAAGAACTCTGCAAGCTTTCCATCAGTCATATTAGTAAAAGATTCTACTATTTTAACCTGCTCTGGTTCATTAAAACTTTGCTCTAAATCTTTTGGTTTCTCTAAACTCGCTTCTCTAGAATCTACAGCATTTATACAGTAATCTTTAATCTTATCTAATTCACTGATGCTAACATTTCCTTTTAATAATATCAATCTTGCTGTTTTAACTATATGTTCATCTTCCCTTGTTAAAATTTGAATGCATTGAGCTGCTGAATCTGCTCTCTGATCATATTGTCCTGGCAAAAATTCAATAGCAAATATTATATTATAGTCCTTCATATCCAGTTCTTCATCATAAACGTCATCTACTGTAGGTTCTGAAAATACAGTATTTTTTGACAATAGATACTGATTCTGTGTTATTCCTGTAATATCATATCTATTAACTAATCTAAGCCCCTTAAGACTTGTTATACCTAAATTTATTTTTATATCTCTTAGTATTTTTCCACCTTCAATATCATAGTTCGTTTTTTTCTCAACATATAACCTATATATCTTATTTTTCATGATTAATACCTCCAAAAATTAAATTTATACGAATATTAAACATTATTTATCTTTTATAATTCGTTATAGTAAGATTATAATATACTTTGACCAATTATAAAAGGTCATTTTGCAATAAATTTTTTTTAATTTTTCCACACAAAAAAAAACTCACCATAAGGTGAGTACTTTCTTATATTTAGCGCGACTAAGTCTATAAGCCGAGTCCTGTATTAGACAATCATCTATCTAGGCCTATTGTTACCAATAAGCTCAAGCGATACACCCGAGAACGAGACGGGCCGTCCCAAAATGTTCTCCTATTCGATCTTGCTCCAAGTGGGGTTTACATAGCCGCAAAGTCGCCAGTGCGCTGGTGAGCTCTTACCTCGCCTTTCCATCCTTGCTAGTATATTCTAAAATTTTAGTAAACTAAACTTTTAGAATACCTTTAGCGGTATCTCTCTGTTGCACTTTCCTTAAAGTCGCCTTCACTGGGGGTTACCCAGCACCCTGCCCTGTGGAGCTCGGACTTTCCTCTTCTAATGTATTGCAAGCAATACTTAGCAGCGATTGTCTGGCTTACTCGCAAAACTATAATATCATATTATTAAAACAAAAGCAATCACTATTTGATTTTATATGGATCAAAAGTGCATTTAGAAATTATAACCTCATTGTCATATCCATCTTTTATTAGTCGTTTTTCTAATTTTTCAACAAATACTTTAAATGGTATCCACTCCGTTTTAAAATGTCCAGCATCGATTAGCGCAATATTTTGTTCTAGTAAATCACAAGCACCGTGGTATTTAGTGTCTCCTGTAATAATGCAATCTGCTCCAAGCTTTATACTCTCGCCAAAAAAATCTTCTCCACTGCCATTTATAATAGCTATAGTATTTACTAATTTATCATCCTTACCTACAACTCTTATAAATTCTGCTTTAAGTGTCCTTTTAACATTTTCGCATAACGATTCAAAACGAATAGGTTCATCTAAAATTACTAATCTACCAATTCCTGCATCAGTTTTACCTGAATCATTTGTTTCTGACATCTCTATTATTTTATATTTACTAAAGCCTAAAATTTCAGTAATAATATCATTCAAACCACCTTTAACAGAATCAAGATTTGTATGACTAGAGTACACATTTATACCGTCCTTAATCAGCTCAATAACTTTTCTTCCTACTAAGGTGTCTGTAGTAATAGTTTTAGGTTTAACAAAAAGAAGAGGATGATGAGTTAATATAAAATTACACCCTTTATTTTTTGCTTCACGTATTACATCCATTGTGCAATCTAATGCGACTAAAATTTTTGTAACATTTTCCGCGCTCTCTCCAACCATAAGTCCTACATTATCATAACTTTCTTTTAAAATAGAGGGTGCGTACTCTTCCATAATATTTTCTATGTCTTTTACTTTTAAAAGCATTTTAAAAACTCCTTAAGTTTCCGTATAACATAATAAAGCTGATTTTTCCTAGTATTCGATAAAATGGTATCCTCGTTTAAACCATCGTATACTTTTGAGTATTTATGTAATTTGTATTCTATAAACTCTTTCATCACTAAATGTTTTTTGTCTAATAATATTTTACTTATTTCATAATATATATTATCTAACACTTTAGGTTTAGAATCATGTCTAACCTTAATTATTTCATAAAACTTACCATCATCATAACAAATTTCTTCATCAATAAATTCATATCCAGTTTTATATAAATATTCCCTAAGCACTTCAGCATTTTGAACTGGTTGAAGTACCATGTATTTTAATTTTTTAACAATACCCAAATCAGTTTCTAATATGTCTCTTATTAAATTGCCACCCATTCCAGCAATAATAGCTACCTGAACTTCGCCTTCTTTAACTGTAGACAATCCACTTCCTAACCTACAACTAATTTCATTAGTTGCATTATTACGATTTATATTTTTTTTAGCCTTTTCAACAGGCCCTCTATTTATATCAGATGCAATAGCCTTTTTTGTTATACCCTTTTGCACTAGATAAATAGGAACATATCCATGATCCGTACCAACATCAATAACACTATCGCATTTTTCAATCATACTTACAATACATTTTAATCTTATACTAAGCTCCATAATTTTCATCCTTATCTAAAGTTAATTAATATTTTAAACTGCATAATTAAGAATATAAGTGCCACAACTAGTGACAAATAAATATATTTATATGCTGATTTTCTATCATATTTTGCGCAAAAATAACTTGCATAATACATACAAAAAAGCAAAGCCATGTTTAATACTCCATAAAGCATCTGAGTGAATGCAAATTGCTTACCTGTACCCATTTTTATTGGCTTAAATTTTGCATCAAAATTTAATGGCATAATATCAGGTATCGCATCTTTCAAATGTAATATAAGTGGATTTAAAGTTAATATTAGTATTATAATACTAACTATCATTAATGGCACAATAAAATATTTGTCTTTATGAAGATTATAGCTATTATTCACATTATACTTCCACTCAGCAACAGGTATCTCGTGATGTATTAAATCTTCCTCAAATTCTTTATAGTTAAGTGGTGAAACTGCATAATTCATATGTTTAGTTTTTATATAAACAACATTTTTATTATCAGTTACAAACATTCTAGACATTCCAATTTTATCAATTATAAATCTACCCATTACAAAACCGCTAGCAGCTATACCATTAAGCTTTACGCCTTTAATTTTACCATTTGCCATAAAATATCCTTCAATTTCATTTAATGGTATTATCACCCTTTTTAATGACCAAATAGCATAAATTTTAAGATTTTCCTCATCAATAGAGCATTTAACTGAGGCAAACAGTAATATATAATAAATTTGATATATATTACAAGCGACTAATAAAAGTTTTAATAGATTAACTACAATATATGAGTTAGTAAATTTAAGAAATATTAAAATTAATATATTATATAATGCAACTGTCAGTAGCATAAGCACTAACCCGTACCCTCGTTTTGATCCATAACTATCCATTTAATCACCTTCTAAAATGTATTATATCATATATAAATCTACCTTGTAAATGCAATTACATATTTTTACTTTGCAATAAAAAAAAACACCTCGAAAAGGTGTTTTTTTGTTCTTAATATGTTCTAATCTAAATAATCTTTTAATTTTTTACTTCTGCTTGGGTGTCTTAATTTACGTAGTGCTTTTGCTTCAATTTGTCTTATTCTCTCTCTAGTTACATTAAACTCTTTTCCTACTTCCTCAAGAGTTCTTGCACGTCCATCATCTAAGCCAAATCTTAGTCTTAAAACTTTTTCTTCTCTAGGAGTAAGCGTATCTAAAACATTAATTAATTGTTCTTTTAACATTGTAAATGCTGCCGCTTCCGCTGGTGCTAGCGCATCATCATCTGGAATAAAATCACCTAAATGACTATCTTCTTCTTCACCAATAGGCGTCTCAAGAGACACTGGTTCTTGTGCAATTTTCATGATTTCACGAACTTTTCCAACTGGCATTTCCATTTTTTCAGCAACTTCATCTGGTTGAGGTTCACGTCCAAGTTCCTGTAACAATTGCCTTGAAACTCTAATAAGCTTATTTATAGTTTCAACCATATGAACTGGTATCCTAATAGTTCTTGCTTGATCGGCTATCGCTCTTGTAATCGCCTGCCTAATCCACCATGTAGCATAAGTACTAAATTTAAAGCCTTTTCTGTAATCATATTTTTCTACAGCTTTTATTAGTCCCAAATTGCCTTCCTGAATAAGATCTAAGAACAACATTCCACGTCCAACATATCTCTTAGCTATACTTACTACTAATCTTAAATTAGCCTCTGCAAGTTTTTTCTTAGCAGCAAGATCTCCTTCTTCGTTTCTTTTAGCAAGGTCAATTTCTTCAGCCGATGATAATAGTGCAACCTTGCCGATTTCTTTTAAATACATTCGAACTGGGTCATCTATAGATATACCTTCTGGTATGCTAACATCAAGTTCTTCAGTTTCGGGTTCAGTTTCTGCTTGAGCCCCTGTAGCAGGTGCAGCTTTTGCATGCATATCCCCAACAACCTCAATCTCCATTGATTCTAAAACTTCATAAACTTTCTCTATTTGTTCTGGTGACAATTCTATTTCATAAAGTTCATCCATTACTTCTTTATAAGTTAAGGATCCTTTTTTCTTACCTTTTTCAATAAGTTTTTTAACAATAGTCATTTTTGAGCTTTTATCCTTCATCATATAACCTCCTTTCTGAATACTATAATTGTTTTAGATTCTTTTGTAATTCTATAAGTCCCTTAGCAAGTTTTATAGATTCTTCGAGCAAACCTTTTGATTCGTACTGTTTGATTTTATTCATAATTTCTTTTTTCGACTCCTCTAACTTGAATTTTTTCAGTTGTTTTATGCAGTCATTTATAAGTCTTTTATGATCCTCTTCATTTCCAGAAAATTCAATTTCCATAATGTTAATCCATTCTTTTGTGCATTCTATATCTTTCTCACACATAGGTTCTATATTTTTTATTTTTTCACCTATTATTAAGTTTTTATATTTAACAATTAGCTCATATATGTTTTTATGGCTTTGAAGCGATAATTGGTCTACAGACATATTTCCTGTAATATAGTTACAATTTTCTTCATTTATAAACATAAACTTTAACAAAGTTCTTTCAGCCTTAATATAAGCTGGCTCTAAATATAATTTTTGTCCAAAATCTTGTTGTATATTCATTTTTTTCATTTTATTAGAACTTTTATTGAGTTCTTCGCTTAATAAGTCATATATTGCTTGTTCTTTGATACCCGTTTCTTCAGAAACCTTTTTTATATAAACATCTTTTTCAACAGGATCAAGTTCTGTAATAATTTCAGTAACTTTTTTTACATACTGTATTATCATTTCACTATTCGAAAAATTTATTCCGTCTCCTGCTCTTTTTAGTCTATAATCTATTAAAGGAAGAGCATCATCTATTAATTTTTGAAAAGCCTGCTTCCCACTATTTTTTATATACTCATCAGGATCCTTCCCACTAGGAACTATAAGAACTCTTAAATCAAAACCTTCACTTCTTAATATCTCAAGTCCCTTTATAGTTGCAGCCTGACCTGCAAAATCAGCATCAAAAGAAATAATAACTTTATCTACATGTCTTTTTAATAACTTTGCTTGATTAATAGTGAGTGCAGTACCAAGCGACGCAACTACATTTGAAAAACCATATTGATGAAGTGAAATACAATCCATATATCCTTCTACGATTATTATTGTTCGAGATCTGTTATTTTTTATTACAAAATTTAATCCATAAAGATTTAGTCCTTTATGAAATAAGGGAGTTTCCGGTGAATTTAGATATTTAGGTTTCGAATCATCTAAAACTCTTCCACCAAATCCAATTACTTTCCCCATATAATCAAACACAGGGAACATTATCCTATTTCTAAATCTATCATAATAAGATCCCTTAGGACTTTTAATAATTAATCCTATATTAAGTAAATCTAGTTCTGAGTAGCCTTTCTTTTTTAAATATAACAACAATCCATCCCATTTATCAAAAGAAAAACCTAATCCAAATTTTTTCATAGTAGCCTCTGTAATACCTCTGTTAAGGAAATATAATTCAGCTTTCTTATCCTTTCTTAAGTTTTCATAAAAATACCTGGCCGTTTCCACATTAATATTGTACATTTTTTTATACATGTCACGTTGTACATTATTTTCTCCATTATCTACTTCTATAGTAATGTTAGCCCTCTGTGCAAGTATCCTTGCAGCTTCTGGAAAAGTTACATTTCTATCCTTCATAACATAACTAATTACATTTCCAGCTTCTCCACATCCAAAACATTTATAAATTTGTTTTTCCGTAGACACTGTAAATGAGGGACTCTTCTCATTATGAAAAGGACAAAGGCCAGTATAATTTTTTCCTGTCTTTTTTAGTTTCACTCTTTCAGATATTACATCCACAATATCATTTTGTTCCTTTATCTTTAAGATGACATCTTCAGCAATCAATATATTATTACCACCTTACTTATATAAGTTCACAATATGTTCTTATTCGACAAAAAAGCATGCTATCCTTCTTTAATTTTACTTTTTTTAATAATAATTATGTCTGCTTATAATATATTCTTGATAAAATAGAAATTTCCTGCATTTTTTTAAATTTATTTTTTATTTATAATTTTTATACTATACTTTTTAGAAGTGTTAGCATTTATTTTTGTGTTTAATGAATAATAAGTTTAGGTACATATATATTATTAAACAGCATTAAGCAATAGTCATCACTCATACCCGAAATGTAATCTGCTACCCCTACATAGAGCCCCTCATCCTCAACTATACCCTTATAGAACTCTGGCATAGCCGATGGATTTCTATAGTAGTATTCAAAAACATTTGTCACCACAAATTGTGCCTTTTTCCTTTCTTCCTTTAATATTTCACCTTTATATATATTCTCGAACATAAAATTTCTTAAATCACCTAATGCATTTCCAACTTCCTGTGTAAGTGATACCCCTATAACTCCTGTATCTAAATTATTTATGGTATTATAAATACAATCTTTTACTAAAGTATCTATTCGGTTACCATGATTTGTTCCTAATACTTTTGTAGCTCCTATTGGTAGCATTTCTTCTGTTAATAGATGAGCCCTTATAGAATCATCTATATCATGATTTACGTATGCAATCTTATCACTATACCTAACAACTTGCCCCTCAAGAGTTGCAGCCTCACCAAATTTCTCAGAAAGTCCACTATGATTAAGAATTCCATCTAATACTTCTACGCTTAAATTAAGTCCAACACCTGATTTTTCTATTTTTGTTAATACCCTGATACTATTTTCATTATGCCTGAATCCCTTTGGCAAAATATCATTAAGCACTGCTTCACCATTATGTGCAAAAGGAACATGGCCTATATCATGCCCTAAAGCTATAGCTTCTATTAAATCCTCATTTAACCCAATACCACGCCCTATAGTTCTAGCTATCTGTGCAACTTCTAATGTATGCGTTAATCTCGTTCTATAGTGATCACTACTTGTCTTTATGTATACTTGGGTTTTATGCTTTAGTCTTCTAAATGATTTACTGTGTATTATCCTATCTCGGTCTACCATATAACAAGTTCTTAGATCATCTTTCTCCTGTATTTTTTCGCGTCCCTTTGAATTTATGGATAACGCGCCATATTGTATAATAGTAGTACTTTCATTATTTTCTATTTTACTTCGAATATTCATAGCTTTCCTCCTAAATTTAAAAGTATCTCTTAAGCTATTTATTTTATTTCATATTTACGTTTCTTAAAAAACGTCTTGCTAATTTAATTATAAATTTAAAGTCATATTAGTTAGTATTCTACAAATTAAATTAATTTCCCTTTTTTTACGTTAAACGTATATTATTTATATTTTATTAATATTCTAATAATGTAATAATTTTTAGGAGTGTTAAGATGCCATCTACGGCTAAAAACTTTAATAACATAAACTTGTTATCGGAAGAAAATGTAAAAAAGAACATTCTACCTCAATATGACTTAGCTAACGCTGATATATCACAAATTAAATTTAAAGATACTGATAAACAAAGAGCTGTATATAAAGTGCAATACTTTGACGAATGTTATTGTCTTAAAAAGGTTTATTACTCTATTAAAGATTTATTATTTGTGTACTCAGCAATAGAATGGTTATATAGAAACAATATTCATGTACCCCGAATCCTGAAAACAAAAAACAATAGTAGATTCGTAAATTACAACAATATGTTATTTATACTCACACCATGGATTAATGGTATAAAATGTGATTACGATAATATCGATCATATATTAGTATGTAGTACGAATCTAGCAAATATGCATAAAGTAAGTATTAACTTTAAACCTATATGTGGTAGTTCCTTAAAAGAAGACTACAGCCCTTTAGGACCTTCAATCTATAAACACTACGAAAGCCTTCTTAATTTTTCTAATTTAGCTTATAAATACAATGACGCCTTTTCAAAATTATATCTTAAATATTTTGAAACAAGTAGTATTCTCGCTAAGTGTTCTTCAAACATTGCTTATAGCTTAAATCTTAATAATCTTACAAAATCATTATGTCACCTTGACTATGTTAATAAAAATATTATTTTTGACACTAATAATGAAATATGGGTAATTGATTTTGATAAGTGCAGGAATGACTATTGCGCCCATGACATCTCATATTCGTTAAGAAGACTGCTTAAAAGAGACAGTACAAAATGGGATTTAGAACTAGCCATAAGTTTTCTAGATTTATATGATAAGATTCTACCTTTAACCTTGGATGATTATAAATATATTCTTGTTTATTTAGCTTTCCCACAAAGGTATTGGAAAATATCAAGAGATTATTATGGTAACATTAATAAGTGTAATAAAAAAGCTTTTTTAAATTTACTAAATAATGCAACTAATAAAAATGACTATCAATTAGATTTTGTACAAAAGTTTAAATCCTATATTGAAAATAAATTTAATATGGCACATAAACTATAATTAAGTTGATATTCTCCCATATAATATTTTTCAAGTTATAATAACACCGTTAATTAATTTATTAACGGTGTTATTATAATTAAGAAAGTTATTTTAAAATCTACTTGTTTATTTTCCCACAAAATCCACTACAATTAATCTTAAAATTAGGCACACTATATATTCTTTTAACATCAGTATTCCCACATTCACATTTAATTATGGCTTCCTCATTCATACCCTTTTCAATGATAAATTCATTATTACATTTATTGCATTTATATGTATATGTCAAATTATTCACCTCTTATTTGCTGTTTTATTATATCCTCATATCCATCTACTATATTTAATAATAGGTCATATCATTTATTATAACAAGCTTAATAACAACTTTATAATATTAAAATAGGGCATTGTACTTAAAATCAATAATGAAATTAAGTGCAACACCCTATTCTTTTTATACTATTTTTTTCTTGGATTGTTTATTTCTGCTTGAGCAGCTGCAAGTCTTGCAACTGGAACTCTAAATGGTGAACATGATACATAATTAAGTCCAACATTGTGACAGAATTCAACTGACGATGGGTCTCCACCATGTTCGCCACATATTCCAAGTTTTATATTAGGCCTAACCTGACGTCCAAGGTCAGCTGCCATTTTAATAAGTTTACCTACCCCTACCTGGTCTAATTTTTGGAATGGATCAAACTCATAAACTTTCTTTTCATAATAATGCTTTAAGAAGTTTGCAGCGTCATCTCTTGAAAATCCAAAAGTCATTTGTGTTAAATCATTTGTTCCAAACGAAAAGAACTCTGCTTCTTTTGCTATTAAATCTGCTGTAAGTGCCGCCCTTGGTATTTCGATCATTGTACCAACCATGTATTTTAAATCACTGCCAGACTCAGCTATGATTTTATCAGCTATTCTTACTACTATATCTTTAACATATTTTAGCTCCCTAACTTCTCCAATTAAAGGAATCATTATTTCTGGGACAATATTATATCCTTTTCTATTTTTGACATCTATAGCTGCTTCAATAACTGCCCTAGTTTGCATCTCTGCTATTTCTGGATATGATACTGCAAGTCTACATCCTCTATGTCCCATCATTGGATTAACTTCATGTAATGATTCAACTGTAGCCTTTAACTCCTTAAAAGTTATTCCCATATCTTTTGCTAATTTTTTTATATCTTCATCAGCATGTGGCAAAAATTCATGTAGTGGTGGATCTAAAAATCTGATTGTAGTTGGTTTTTCTTTAAGTTCCTCATATATTCCTACAAAGTCACCTCTTTGAATTGGTAGTAATTTATCTAATGCTGCTCTTCTTGCTTCTTCATCTTTAGCTACAATCATTTCTCTTATAAGCATTATTCTATCAGAATCAAAAAACATATGTTCTGTTCTACATAAGCCTATGCCTTCAGCTCCGTATTTAACTGCTTGAGCTGCATCTTTGGGAGTATCAGCATTAGCTCTAACTTTAAGACATCTTACTTCATCAGCCCAGCCCATAAATATTTCAAAGTATCCATTTATCTCAGGCTCAACTGTTTTAATTACTCCAGCATATACATTTCCTGTACTTCCATCCATTGAAATAAAATCACCTTCATGATATACCATTTCTCTAATTTGGAAGCTCTTAGATTCTTCGTTAACTTTTAAATCAGAACAACCAGCCACGCAGCACGTGCCCATTCCTCTCGCAACAACCGCAGCATGAGACGTCATCCCTCCTCTTACTGTTAATATACCTTCTGCAGCAACCATGCCTTCAATGTCCTCTGGTGAGGTCTCAAGCCTTACAAGAATAACCGCTTCTCCAGCCTCATGTCTGATTTTTGCCTCATCTGCAGTAAAGTAAACTTTTCCACATGCAGCTCCAGGAGATGCTGGTAATCCTTTAGCTATTATCGTAGCTTCCTTTAATGCAACTAGATCAAAATTAGGATGAAGTAATGTATCTAATTGTTTTGGATCAACCTTCATTAAAGCTTCCCTCTTTGTAAGCATTCCTTCTTCAACAAGTTCTACTGCAATTTTGAGTGCTGCTTGCGCAGTTCTCTTTCCACTTCTCGTTTGCAAAAAGAATAACTTTTTATCTTCAATTGTAAACTCCATATCTTGCATATCTTTATTATGTTTCTCAAGAGTATTAACAATCTTCATAAACTCGCTATATACTTTTGGCATATCTTTTTCAAGTTGTGAAATATCTTGTGGCGTTCTTATTCCTGCAACAACATCTTCACCTTGAGCATTCATTAAGTATTCCGCAAAGATTCCTTTTTCTCCAGTAGATGGGTTTCTTGAGAAAGCAACACCAGTTCCTGATGTTTCACCTTTATTACCAAACACCATTTCTTGAACGCTTACAGCTGTTCCCCAGTCTCCTGGAATATCATTTAGTCTTCTATATACATTAGCGCGAGGATTATCCCATGATCTAAATACTGCGGATATAGCCTCTATTAATTGTATCTTTGGATCACTTGGGAATTCTGCACCTTTAGTTTCTTTATAAAAGTCTTTAAATTGTATTACTAGTTTTTTAAGATCACTGGCATCTAATTCTGTATCAAATTTTACACCTTTTTCTTCCTTTATCTTATCCATCATATTTTCAAAATTTCTTTTTTCAACGTCCATAACAACATCAGCAAACATTTGTATAAATCTTCTGTAAGAATCATAAGCGAATCTTGGATTATTTGTAAGCTTCGCCATAACTTCTACTGTTTTATCATTTAACCCAAGGTTTAAAATTGTATCCATCATACCAGGCATTGATGCTCTTGCTCCGGATCTAACTGATACAAGTAATGGATTTTCTAGACTTCCAAACTTCTTACCGGTAAGGTTTTCTAGTTCAGTCATTTTAACATAAATTTCACTAACAATTTCAGGTGTTATTACTTGACCATCTTCATAGTATTTATTACAAGCTTCAGTAGTAACTGTGAATCCCTTTGGAACTGGAATTCCAAGACTCGTCATATCTGCAAGATTTGCACCTTTTCCACCTAGAAGATTTTTCATTGAAATATTACCTTCACTAAAATGGTATACGTACTTTTTCTTTTCCATTTGCACACAACTCCTTCGATTATAATTAATATATGATAATGGTTATAAAAATATCCCATTAGCAACAATAAGCACCATTGAAATTCATTACAATTTTATAAAATGGTATATATTTGAATCAAAACGTTTGCATCAATTAATAATATTCTAAGATTTTACATACCATTTGTAACATTATACCACGTTTCCTAATTGAATGTAGGCCTTTTTAATCACTTTTTTTCGTCATGTTTATTGCATTTTTTACATTTATAAAGCCAGCAACTAATAGCTGCTGGCTTTACAAATGTAAAAAATTACTTTGATTCTATTTAAAAATATTAAACTGAAAAAACAAAATCATTATCTTGTTATTCATCTTCTTTAATATTTTCATTTTCTATATCTTCTTTTTTATCTTCTTCTTTATCTTTTTCTTCAAACTTTACAGTATATTGGTATACATTGTCAGTGTTAGTATCTTTATTGTCTTTGTTATCTTTATTACCTTTGCTAAAACTGTCTTTTGTTTCATTGTATTTTTCTTTTACATCCTCACCCATATCACTCATCTTGTTTACTACATCATCAACTGTATTTTTAATTATAGTATTAATTATTTCCACGCTACCATCTGCTTTAGTTATCTCTATAGTAACATTTGTTACTACAGCTGCAAATATGCCTATACCAAATAGATAAGGTATACATAACCCAACTATACCTACTGCAATGCCTGCATTAACAGGGATATCTATAACAACTTTATCATCCCTTTTAATTTTTATCCGTGTTACATTACCTTTTCTCGCTATTTCTTTTATCCATGATAAAAATTCATCCTTAGTAGTATACATTTCATCCATATTAAATTTAGCTGATTTTTTTTCTTTTGCTTCGATATAAATCAAAGCATCAACTACGTTAGCATCACATTCCTCTAGCGCTTCTTTAGCATCAGTATATGAAACCCCTGTACGTTCCTTAATAATATCAATCTTTTCAAGTGTAATTTCTTCCATTAAAATCATCCTCCTTAAAATTTATCTAAGTAATCAAACATTTCTAAGCTCTTTGGCTTTCTTGTATAATTTTGAGAAATGATAAGCGATAAAATTTTATATAATTCAAGCTTTGATGTTTTAGATACAATAATTCTATTAATTTTATCCATACCAAAGTTATTTAAGAATTTCAATGTATTATATGTAGGATTTGATATATATATACTATTTAACTTTTCACACTCGCTGCAAATTGGACCATAAGATATTAAATCTATGTAATTAGAGATAGTTATTTTTTTTCTACACCTTACACACCTATCAAAATTTAATTCATATCCTGTTGCTTTTAAGATTCTTATTTCAAAAGCCCTTGCCAGAATCTCTATATCCATAACATCATTTTTAATAAAATAAAAAGCAGTAACTAAGTCTTTAAACAATTCTTTATGAATTTCATCATTTTCAAGTGTTATATCAATTAATTCATTAAAATATGAGGCATACGTAATTGTATCCAAATTCCTTAGTAATTGCTGAAAGGAATCTATAATTGTAACTTCATTTATTGTATATAAATTTCTTCCTTTAAAAAGTACAAATTCGCCATAGCAGCAAGGTAAAGTTGATGATATATATCTGCTTTTACTTTTCCTCGCGCCCTTTGCTATAGCTGTTATTTTACCAAAATCTTCAGTAAATAACCAGACTAACTTATCATTTTCCTTAAACTCTTGTGTTTTAATGACAATAGCTCTAGTTTTTAAAATCGCCAGAAGATCATCCCCTATTTATATCCAAGTTCCTTCAAAATACTTGAAGTATCTCTCCATTCTTTCTTTACCTTAACCCATAATCTCAAATGTATGTTTTCTCCTAATAATTTCATTATATCTTGTCTTGCATAAGTAGAAATTTTCTTTAATGTTTTTCCACCCTTTCCGATTATTATACCCTTATGAGAATCTTTTTCACAAAATAAGTTAACTTCAATATTGTATATTTCTTTTTTGTCTCTTTTCATAGAAATAATTTCTACTGCTATTCCATGAGGCACTTCCTGTGATAATAACTTTAGAGCCTTTTCTCTTATGATTTCAGTAATAATAAATCTTTCTTGTTGATCTGTAATCATATCTTCTGGATAATATAAAGGACCCTCTGGAATATTTTCCTCTACAAGTTTTGTAACTATATCAATATTTTTTCCTTTTATTGCAGCTATTGGTATTATTTCTTTAAAGTTAAAATACTCAGAATAGCCTTGAACTGTTTTAGCAACTCTCTCTTGAGTGTTCTCATCTATCTTATTAACTAATAAGAATACTGGGATTTTAGTGTCTTTAAACTGTTCAAGAATATGTTTATCACCCATCTCAATTTCATCACCAGGTGTTGTTATAAATAATATAACATCTACTTCATTAGCAGATTGTTTAGCTACCTTAACCATATATTCTCCTAGTTTATGTCTAGGTTTATGCATTCCTGGAGTATCTACAAATATTATTTGAGATTCCTTAGTTGTTAAAATAGTTTGTATATTATTTCTTGTAGTTTGGGGTCTACTAGACACAATTGATAATTTCTCCCCCATTATATAATTTATTAATGTAGATTTCCCTACATTAGGCCTTCCAATAATTGTTACGAATCCTGATTTAAACATATATCCTCCTTCTTTTTATCTTAAGTAAATAGTTTCTATTTCTATCTTACTTTAATAAATTTTCTTTTATAAAAACACCTGACCTTATAATATATCGTCAATTTTTTTATTAATATAATTTGAATATCCTTCACCTAAAAATCATGTATACCAATTATATCACTAAATATTAGTATTTCAATATTATTATAATTATATTTAGAGTGCTTGTCATTATCAATAAATAAAGTTATCATCCTAACATTTTAAATAGTAATAATGTTAATAATGTACCAAAAATACCACCAAACACAACTTCTAAGATAGAATGGATTTCTGAATCAACCCTACTTTGTGCAACAATTACAGCTATAAAATAGGATAATACCATGATTAAAGGTTCACTAGTTAATAATGTTATAGCTGTTGCAACTGAAAATGCTATAGTACTATGACCACTCGGCATCCCACCCCTAAGTGGAGTTCCCTCTCCATATATTGCCTTAACTACAACAGTCGCAATACATACTATAACTAGTATAAAAAAAATCATATGAGGGTCAGATTTTTTTATTTTGAGCATCACGCTCTTATTAAATGGCGTGACTCTATCCCAAAATATTATATATCCTACTAAGACTGAATTTATAGCAGTTACAAGTACTGCGCCAGCCGCCACATTTTTAGCAATTTTAGCTAGTGGATGATAGAAATTTGTTGTGGCGTCTATTGCACATTCTACTGCAGTATTTATCATTTCAGCCACTATTACTAGTGTTATGGTTATAGTAATAATTAAAAGTTCTATTTTTGACAAGTCATAAAAAAACGTGGCAGTAAGTACTAATATAGTAGTTAACATATGTATCTTCATATTTCTTTGTGTACGAATTGAATATATAATTCCTTCAATAGCGTAATTAAAACTATCAACTAATTTCTTTACTTTCATACTTGACCACCTTTAACAATATTCTCTGAAGTAATGCACCTTAGCATAACCCCACTGTATTTTATCTAGATAAACTAAATTTGTTTAATATTTCTTCTTCTCTCTTTCTCATAATGTTTTTTTGATCCTCTTCCATATGGTCATATCCAAGCAAATGCAAAATTGAGTGAACTGTGAGATAAGCACATTCACGAATGAAGGAATGTCCAAATTCCTCACTTTGCAGCTTTGCTCTCTCAAGGGACAACGCAACATCTCCAATTACTAACTTTTCATCATATAAATCGCTTTGGTCAAATTTATAATTTATATACACTTCTTTAAAAACCTTGTTTTCTGGATAATTTAACATTGGAAAAGATAACACATCCGTAATTTTATCTATTCCCCGATACTTTTTATTTATTTCCTTAATTTCTTCATTATCTATAAATATAACACTAACTTCATTATCTATAGAGAGTTTTTCTTCGCATAGTGTATACTCAATAACATCCTTTATTACGGTTTCGAGTTCTTTTGTAACTTCAATCTTATTTTGCCTATTATCAATTAAAATCATACTTGTTTTTGCTCCTTTACTTGCTTTCTATTCTCGCTAGACTTATCATTTTCCCATTTATCTAGTGGATATTCTATTCTCTCATGATATATCCCTGAAAGCACTTTTAAAAATGATTTTCTTATCTTTTCTAAATCTTTTAAAGTTAAATCACAATTATCTAATTGTCCATCATTAAGCCTAGCTTTTATTAAATTATTAACCATTTCCTCTATTTTACCTTTGGTAGAATTCGGTATTGATCTTACAGCTGCTTCAACTGCATCTGCAAGCATTATAATTGCTGCTTCTTTACTCTCGGGATTAGGCCCATTGTATCTAAAATCTTCTTCCTTAATTTCATCTGGATTTTCACTAGAATTTTTCATAGTTACATAAAAATACTTAACTAAAGTTGTACCATGATGTTGCACTATCACATCTTGAATAACCTTAGGTAATTTATATTCTTTTGCAAGCTCAAGTCCATCTTTTACATGTGAAATAATTATAAGTGTGCTTAAATTTGGAGTTATTTTATCATGTGGATTATCATTTCCCAATTGATTTTCCTTAAAGAAATAAGGTCTCTTTATCTTACCAATATCATGATAATATGCGCAAGCCCTTGCTAGAACAGGATTTGCTCCAACTACTTCTGCTGCAACCTCTGATAAATTAGCTACTAGTACCGAATGATGATAACTACCTGGTGCCTCTAAAAGTAGCCTCTTCAATAGAGGGTGGTTCGGATTAGATAATTCCAAAAGTTTTACTGTGGTTACTATATCAAAAAAGCTTTCGAAAAATGGTAAAAATCCTATAGTAAGTGTTCCGGCTACTAAACTTGCTATATAAACCAATCCTGCTTTTTTAAATACCTCCATTATGCTATTACTAAGCAAAAATCCCATAGAAAGATATATAACCAAATTCACCATTGCAATATATAAAGATGAATATAATATATCATTTCTTTGCTGCATTCTCTTAAGTAACATAACCCCTACAATAGAGTTTAGTACAGCGAGTATTGTAATTTCAAAGTTAAAATTAACTGCAACACTAATTAGAATACAATTAAAAACATTTAAGACTATGGATACTTCCTCATTGCTCAGAATGGCCATAAGCATGGGTACGCAAGCTAGTGGAATTACAAATATAGAAATTATCCCAAGAACCCTTGCGAGCAAGATTGCAATTATACTAAGAATATTAAGCATAATTAATTTTTTTGTATCATAATAAATTTCTGGATGATACTTGTATAAATAGAACCATTGGAGCAATATTACAAAACAAACAAGTGCAGCTAAACTTAAATATAATGACCAATCAAAATTATTAGTACTATTTAAGAGTCCTAATGATTCGAGTAGCGACATCTGCTCAGGTGTTATTGGTTCCCCCTCTTTTATTATAATTTGATCTTTCTTAATAATAACTGGTTTAACATTCTTTTCAGCTTCTTTAATGGCAACATCCGTACTTGCCTTATCATATATTGTATTAGGTCGAACTTCTACATTTGCAATAGCTATTCCTATTTCTCTAATGTTTTTCGGAAAATTCGAGTTTATAAAAGTTGTTGCAATCATTGCCTTTGCCATTATAATTTCTTCAGGCTTGTTTTCATTAATTGTAGTTATATCATTAATTGTTGTCATTGTTTTTTCAATGAATTTTTCTAATTCATTAGCTTGTTTGAGTTCTAAATTTATTAAAAACTGATAGTTTTCATAAGTAAAATTAGAAATTGGATTACTTTTTTTTAGTAATGTAATTTTCTCTTTTTCTAAGGCTGCTTTACCAGCTAAATCTTCATTATTTACTGAGCCCGCTTTATTAACGTCAGCAGCATTTAACTTACTTACTGTAGAAAATAACTTATCTATATTTTCTATAGCCTTATCATTAACAGGGACTTTTATTGTTTTTTTCCCTACCTTTTCTATAGCCTTATCTATATCACTTTTTGTTAATTCCTCATTTTCAACTTCTTTTGGCGCTTTTATATCTACCTTTGCAATATCTCCAACAGTTAAAGTGTATTTTTTAGGAGCTAAGGCTGTTACTAAAATTGAATACATTATAATCGTCGTAACTATAAAAATTATATACGGCTTTGTTTTCCTGAGCTTTATAAGCTCCCTAATATTTCTCATGCCCCATCTCCACCTTTTTTCTCAAGTAAATTTAAAAATATACTAATCTTTATTTTTCTTTATTGTGATATTTTTTGAGATTCACTATTTTTTCCGGGTACTATACTTGCTTCCATTGCAATATTTTCTTCAGCAAGGACCAATACTCTTATCGAATATTTATCATTTTCTTTTTTTACACTTTCTATTTTGTTTATAATCTTTACACTTTTATCTAACTTTCTCAAAATATTAGAATATATTTCCTCTTGTGTTTTAGTAACATTCGCAGGTATATTTTTCACTTTAACTTCATAATACGTTTCTTTGTGCACAAACTTATTGTTATTTTCTATTTTATCATAAGTCTTATATGGATTTAAGCTATTTTTAAGATAAACTTTTTTATTTCCTAATTTAATGTAAAAATTACTAATAGTGTTCCCTGTTTTCACTCTTGTCACTTTGGTTATTGGTACTTCGTCAATCTCCTCATAAAAAGTTCTTGCTACAACTTCACCTTTCGCGTGTACAGGATAAACACTCCCTTCCTTTCCTTGCTCACCATTAACTAATATATCACCCTTTTGTACCGAATCCCCATCCTTCACAATGGCTGTACCATCCGTCGTATATACCCTAGTCACTATACCATCTTTACTTGCTATTAAATTACAAGGGGTTTTATTGCTAACTATGATAGGTGGAGACTGTCTTTCTATTACATCAACTTTTAGCTTAATGCCGTCAATTCTTGCTTTTACCCACATTATTTCATCATTACTTCTTAAAATTTTGCTTTCAATATCATAAACATCTATGTTTTTCTTCCTCATTCCAGGTATTACTCCAAATCCTTTAATTTGATTTCTGAGTTCATATGGACTTATGTAGTTTTCTGTATTAATTTCTATATTCCATACAAACGTAGATAAATAATATATTATACTACCGAATAAAATTATTCCAATTAAAAGAGCTACTCTACTCCTTAATTTTATTAGAAAAAACGACATTCCACTTCTTCCTACAATTTTAACCCTAGTACCCGTTCGTTTTGCAACTTTACTAATTTCACCATAATCACTTAGTTTTACTTCTAAAATAGCAGTTGTTATGTTAATCTTTCGTATATTTTTTACTACAACACCATTTTTCCATAATAAATTTATAAATTTTTCTGGAATTAATGATTGGATTTCCATTGTGACGACACCTTTTTTATATTTTTTAAAATTATTCATGGCTTTCATACACAACTGATTTAAAATTACCACTTAAAGTTATTGTGTTTCCTCCTATAAATAATATTTTAAAATTTTTACCATATATCGAAATCGGCCCCACATTAGAATTTATTTTTATTTGTTCTTCCTCAAATATTACTATCCCTTTATGGTTTTCTATATTTATTTCATTATTTGCCAAAATAGTAATTTTGGGTAAATCTAATAAAATATCCCTTGGCAATTCTAACTTACTCGCAATAATTTCTCTTGTTTTATAAAATTTATTATCCATACACTCACCCCACAAAATACTTCATATTAAATTTATGAAAAAAGTGTCTAATAAATAACCGTTTATAATTTATTTTAATAAAAAAAAGACCCAGCAAATGCTGAATCTTTTATTTATTTAAATATTATTTTACTAACAAGTTTACGATCTAATTCACATTTAACTGTAAATTATGAGGTAAACATAACTTTTCTTTTGTCTTTCCATACTATTGTATCCCAACCCACCACTGCTTTTTTGAATAGCTCTAATTTTCTGTTTTGTTACTGCTGAGGAAGGTATTATAACAAGATTCTTTTACATTATAAAACAAATCTTGTCTTTCTCAATTTTAAAAATCTATTTAAACTTTCTCTTTCTTGCAGCTTCTGATTTCAATTTCTTTTTAACGCTTGGTTTTTCGTAGTGTTCTCTTTTTCTTACTTCTCCGAGCACTCCACTTCTTGCACACTTTTTCTTAAACCTTCTTAAAGCATTCTCAATTGTCTCGTCTGTTCCAACTTTAATTTCTGACATCATTATCCCTCCCTCCGCTAGCTCAATTCAATTTAAAAGCAGCTAATGCGGGGCCTAAATAGTACATTTTTTATTATACAACACTGCTTTACATAATGTCAACATTTTCATTGCTGCTTTGTTATATATATAATACTTTTTTATAAAATATTATCAAAATTCAAATATAAAATAATTATAAACTAACCAGGTGGCCACTCAAGTAATCTTCCACCGAGCAAATGAAAATGTATATGTTGAACGGTTTGACCCCCTTGCTCACCACAATTAGAAACAATCCTATATCCAGACTTTGCAATCCCTAAAGTCTGTACAACCTTAGTTGCAACCATAAATATATGACCTATTATTTCTGATTGATCTTTTGTTAAACAATTTAAATTATCAATATGTTGCTTTGGAATAATTATAACATGTATAGGTGCCTGAGGACTTATGTCTTTAATAACTATAACTTCGTCGTCTTCATATAACATTTCTGATGGAATTTGTTTTTTTATGATTTTACAAAAAAGACAATCTTCCTTTTCCACATAATCACCTCCAATTCATCTTATACTATACTATTCAACATAAAACTTAATTTTCCTTCTAAATAGATTTATTTGAATATTTATTTTACACTTCCCCCAAGGTCAGAAAATTCATACATTATTAAGCTTAGGCAAGTAAATCCTGCTGTTTCAGTTCTAAGTATTCGAGGTCCTAAAGTTATTATTTTTGCTCCTATCTCTTTAAGTTTTGATATTTCACATTCCTCAAATCCACCCTCAGGTCCTATGATAATTGCAATTTTATTAATAGTCTCTTTGTCTATGTCTTTGACTAATTTTTTTATGCCGTATCCCTCTTCATTCTCATATGGAACCACCACTAAATCCATAGCTTTTAACTCTACAAGTAAATTATCAAAGTCTATAGGTACATTTATTACAGGTATTAAACTTCTTTTGCTTTGCTTGGAAGATTCAAGGGCTATCCTATTCCATCGAATTATCTTTTTATCAATTTCTCTATCTTTTTTAAATTCCATTATCTCAGTTTTAACTTCTACCCTTTGCGTAATTATAGGGGTTATTTCTTTAACTCCCAGCTCAGTATTCTTTTGAACTATTAAATCCATTTTTGTAGATTTAGGCATACCTTGAAATAAATATACTTCAATAGGACTTTCATTATTTATAGGATTTTCTTTAAGAATATTTATATTTACAACTTTCTTGTCTATATAAGTTATTTCACCTATGTATTCCTTGCCGCAAGAATTGTTTATACTTACTTTCTCGCCAATCTGAAGCCTTAATACCTTATATATATGTTTTACATCTTCGCCTTCTATAATAGCTTTATTATCATCTATACTGCTTTTGGGCACAAAAAATTTATGCATTATTTATTCTCCCCTCACTTATACATTTGCTATAATTTTGCAACTATGCAAACCCATTCTCCCTCTATATTTATCTCCTCAATTGTAAAGCCACACTTTGTTAGCTTATTTATTACTTCATCTTTTTTAGATAAAATTATTCCTGAAGATATAAAATATCCGCCCTTAGTTATAACTTCCTTAACTTGATCTGTCAAAAACATAATTATATCAGCCATTATATTTGCTATAACTATATTAGCCTTCCCTTTAACAACCTCGAGTAGGTCTCCGTATAATATCTCAATGTTATTTATATCATTATACGAAACGTTCTGCTTTGCAGAATCTACTGCAACTGGATCAAGATCAACTCCTACCGTTTTCTTAGCACCAAGCATGGCCGCTGTGATAGCTAATATCCCAGACCCTGTACCTATATCAAAAACAGTTGAATCAGCGTTCACATGCCTCTCTAGTGCCTTTATACACATCCTAGTAGTCTCGTGAGAACCAGTACCGAAAGCCATACCTGGGTCTAGCTGCACAATTATTTCACCGGGATTTTTATTGTAATCTTCCCAAATAGGTTTTATAACTATCTTTTCTCCTACCTTTAATGGTTTATAATACTTCTTCCAGTTATTTTCCCAATCTTCCTCATTTACTTTTTCCGCAGTTACAGACCCTACTCCCTTGTCTAGTCCAAAGCTAGGTAAATTATTCACACCTGTTTTAATTCCCTCTAAATGTTCATTAAAGTGTTGATCTTTTTTATAATATCCCTTAATTACGACACCACTCTTTGTATCAATAATGCTTTCATCAAAATAGTCCCAATCCGTAGTATGATCTCGCCTATAAATCAAATCTAAAGGATCCAAAATGGATACACCCTCAACTCCAGTATTATATAACATTGCTGACACTGCCTCAACCGCTTCAGTGCTTGTTATTATGGTTACTTCAATCCAATCTTTATTCATTTTTATTCTCCTTATTTAAAATAAAAAACCCCGTTTTACAAAACGAAGTTTTTTATTATTATTTACCTAATATTTTATCTACAAAAGACTTTTTATTTTCATCAAAATTTTCTACACTCTCACCACTAGCTTGCATAAATAGTTTAAGTGCTTCCTTTTGTTTATCGTTCAAAGATTTTGGAATATCAACAATAACTTTTACATATTGATCTCCTCTTCCATGTCCGTTTACTCTAGGTATTCCCTTGCCCTTTAGCCTAAATACAGTGCCAGATTGTGTTCCACCAGGAACCTTGTATTTAACATCCCCATCTACTGTTGGCACTTTAATTTCAGTACCCATGGATGCATAACCAAAGCTTATATGTGATTCTATATGAATATCAATTCCCTTCCTCTTAAAAGTTTTATGAGGAGCTACTCTGATATTTATATATAAATCTCCTGCTGGTCCGCCCTTTTCACCCTGTTCTCCTTGGCCTCTTAGCGGCATAACATTTCCGGTGTCAACTCCACCCGGAATATTAACTTTAATTTTTCTGTTTTTTCTCTGTTTTCCAGAGCCATGACAAGTTTTACATGGTTCAGAAATTATCTTGCCACTGCCTCCACACTTATCACAAGTGCTCATGCTAGCAAAGCTTCCAAATGCAGTATTTCTTTGAACTTTTATCTGCCCATTTCCACCACATTTATCACAAGTTTTAGGTGTTGTACCAGCTTTAGCACCACTACCGCTACAATCTCCACATTTTTCATTTCTTGTAATTGATACATCTTTTTCTACACCAAATACAGCCTCTTCAAAAGTTAGATTTATGTTATATTCTAAATCCGCACCTTTTTTAGGACCATTCTGATTTCTTGATGAGAATCCGCCTCCAAATATATCTCCAAATATATCTCCAAAACCACCAAAGCCAGAGAAGTCAGAGCTACCTTCAAATCCTGATCCATTATCATCAGCTGTACCATATTGATCATATCTAGCTCTTTTTTCTGTATTAGACAGAACTTGGTATGCTTCATTCATTTCTTTGAATTTATCTTCAGCTTCTTTATTATCTGGATTTCTATCTGGATGGTACTTTAACGCACCTTTTTTAAAAGCTTTCTTAATGTCTTCTTCACTGGCATCTTTACCTACGCCAAGTGTTTCATAATAATCTTTATTTGCCATTCTACTCTTCACCACCTAAAATATATATACTTATATATTATAACTAATCCTTAAAATAATACAACTCTTATTATTATATAGTTCTTATATAACAATTGATAATACTGTTTTACTTAAGGCAAATTAAAATTAGGGAAGGGTAGTTACCCATCCCTAATTTAGTTATTTTGTTAATTATTTCTTATCTTCTTTCTTATCTTCTTCTTTTTTATCTTCGTCTACTTTATAATCAGCATCTACTACATTGTCGTCATGCTCAGCAGAATCAGCATTCTCTCCGCCTTGACCAGCTTCTCCAGCTTTTGCTGTTTCAGCTTCAGCTTGATATATTTTTGTAGTTACTGCATAAAATGCTTCAGTTAATTCTTCTGTAGATTTCTTTGTAGCTTCAGTATCGTCTCCATCTTTAATCTTTTTAAGAGCTTCTAATTTGCCTTCTATATCTTTCTTATCTTCCTCTGATACTTTTTCTCCGAGGTCAGTTAAGCTTTTTTCAGTTTGGTATACTAACTGTTCTGCATTATTTTTAATTTCTATTTCTTCTTTTCTCTTTTTATCTTCTCCTGCAAATTTTTCTGCTTCTTTTACTGCTTTATCAATTTCATCATCACTTAAATTAGTTGATGCTGTAATTGTTATTTTAGCTTCTTTTCCTGTTCCTTTATCTTTAGCTGATACATTAACAATACCATTAGCATCTATATCAAAAGTAACCTCTATTTGTGGAATGCCTCTTGGTGCTGCTGCAATTCCAGATAAAGTAACTCTTCCTAAAGATTTATTACTTGCAGCCATTTGACGTTCACCTTGAACGATGTTAATTTCAACTGATGTTTGACCATCTGCAGCTGTTGAGAATGTTTGACTCTTTTTAGCTGGAATTGTAGTATTTCTCTCTATTAGAGGAGTAGCTATTCCACCTAATGTTTCAATTCCAAGAGTTAATGGAGTTACATCAAGAAGTAATACATCTTTAACTTCTCCACTTAATACTCCCGCTTGGATTGCTGCACCAAGTGCAACACATTCATCTGGATTTACTCCCTTTGAAGGTTCTTTACCAGTAAATTCTTTAACTGCATCTTGAACTGCTGGTGTTCTTGTTGAACCACCTACAAGTACAATTTTGTCTATTTCATTAAGAGATAAACCTGCATCTGCAATTGCTTTCTTCATTGGCTCTATTGTAGATTGAACTAAATCATGAGTTAATTCATTAAATTTAGCTCTTGTCAAATTCATATCTATATGCTTAGGGCCTGTTGCATCAGCTGTAATAAATGGTAGATTAATATTTGTTTGTGTTGAAGATGATAATTCTATTTTTGCTTTTTCAGCAGCTTCTTTAAGTCTTTGAAGTGCCATTTTATCATTTCTTAAATCTATTCCATTATCTGCTTTAAAAGTATCTGCAATATGATTCATAACTTTTTCGTCAAAGTCATCTCCACCAAGTTTAGTGTTTCCGTTAGTTGATTTAACTTCGAATAATCCATCACCAAGTTCTAATATAGATACATCAAATGTACCGCCACCTAAATCATATACTAATATCTTTTGGTTAACGTCCATTTTGTCTAGTCCATAAGCTAATGCTGCAGCTGTTGGCTCATTTATTATTCTCTTAACTTCAAGTCCAGCTATTTTTCCTGCATCTTTTGTTGCTTGTCTTTGGCTATCATTAAAGTATGCAGGTACAGTTATAACTGCTTCTGTAACTGTTTCTCCTAAATAAGCCTCAGCATCAGCTTTTATTTTTTGTAAAATATATGCTGAAATCTCTTGTGGTGTATGTGTTTTTCCATCAATATCTACTTTATGATCAGTACCCATTTGTCTTTTAATTGACATTATTGTTTTATCTGGGTTTGTAATTGCCTGTCTTTTAGCTACTTGACCTACTAGTCTTTCTCCATTAGCTTGAAATGATACTACAGATGGTGTAGTTCTTGCACCTTCTGAATTAGAAATTACTACGGGTTCTCCACCCTCCATAACTGCTACACATGAATTTGTTGTACCTAAATCTATTCCTATAATTTTTCCCATTATTATTTCCTCCCTATATTCCTTTTATATCATTTCAATTATAATTGTTATGATATTTATATTTTATATTTTATATTTTATATTTGTCAAAGGCTTTTACATTTATTAAAGTTTAATTTGCAACCTTAACCATGCTATGTCTTAATACCTTATCTTCTTTTTTATATCCCTTTTGTAATACTTCGACTATTTGATTTACTCCATATTGTTCATCTTCTACATGCATTACTGCGTTGTGGAAGTTAGGATCAAATTCGCCTGTTGAGGATAATTCTTCAATGCCTAGTTTTTTAAATGCAGCATTAAATAACTTAACTGTATTTTCTACACCAGTTCTTAGTTCCTCCCCACCACCTTCAACCGAAAGAGCTCTTTCTAAGTTATCGAGTACTGGTAGAACTTCTTTTAAAACATCTGCACAAGCATCTGTGTATATGTTTTGTTTCTCTTTTATTGTCCTTTTTCTAAAATTTTCATACTCTGCAGTTGTTCTTAAAAGTTTATCCTTAAAAGAATCCATATTATCTTGTAAATTTTTGTTTTCTGCTTCTAGTTTCTTTTTACTTTTTCTCATATCTTTCTCTTTATCACTTTCTAAAAGTTCTTCAACTTCTTCATCTTCTTCTACTATTTCAGCATCTTCTAATACTTCAGCTTCTTCTAGTGTTTTATCTAAAGTATCCTCAGTCTCTTTTTTACTTTCCTTAACTTCGTTAGTGTCACCTGCTAAACTGGAATCTTCATTTGAAAACTTTGTGTTTTCTTCGTCTAATATTTCTTCATTATTCGTATTCACTCAATCATTCCTCCAAATCTTGCTCAAAATAAATTTTTTAATTTAAAATTTCATCTATGATCATCATAAATTTGAGCTATATTATCATTTAATTCTTTAACTACTCCCGTTAATACTGATATAACTTTTCCATAGGGAATTCTTGTTGGTCCTATAACTCCAATGGATCCAAGTGGTACACCAGAAGCGCTATAAACTGCTGTTATAATACTACACTCCCTTGCACACTCAACAAAATTTTCCCCACCAATTTTAATTGTAATATTAGAAATATTGTCGTTAGTACCTAGTAAGCTATTTATACTCTCTTTATTGTCTACCAATACTAAGAACTCTCGAGCTTTAGTTATATTATTATATTCTGGGTAATTAAATATATTAGCAGCGCCTTGAATATAAACTTCCGAAGACTCAACCCCAGATAAACTATCATATAAGGCTGGAATAATCCCTGCAAATATTTCTTCATAAGAAGCTAGATCGCTTTTTAGATTATTAATAACCTCTAAGTTTATCTGTTCTATTGTAAGTTTTACTAATCTAAAGTTAAGCATATTAGTAAGTTTTTCTATAGTTGCATTGCCAATTGGCTTACTAACTTTTATAACATTATTTTTGATAATACCACTATCTGTAATAATTACAAACAAAATGCTTATAGAATCTAAATTCATTAGCTGAATATATTTTATACAGCTTTTTTGAACAGAAGGTGCCTTCACTATAGATGTAAGATTTGTAAGAAGAGAAAGCATTTGTGTTGCTTGCTTAACAATTTTATCAACCTCATATAGTGCAACATTAATAAGATGATTTTTAATCATATATTCTTCCTCAGAAGATAACTTTGTAAGTTCCATAAGTCTATCAACATATAACCTATAACCTTTATCTGATGGTTTTCTACCAGATGAGGTATGTATATGTTCAATATATCCCATTTCTTCGAGGTCTGACATTTCATTTCTTATTGTAGCTGAACTAATACCTAAATCATACTTTTTAGCTATGGTTCTGGACCCTACAGGCTCACCATTGTTTATATAATCTGTTATTATAGCCTGAAGTATTTTAATTTTTCTTTCATCCATTTCCATAATATCACCTCTTTTATTAGCACTCGCTTCCGTTGAGTGCTAACGGGTATACATTTAAGTTATCATTTATTATGGTTTTTGTCAATAATCTTGTTTTTTCAATATAGCTATTTTACATAGTTTATTTTAAATTATATTTAAAATACTCTACTTATCTCTGTTTTACTACCTAAGACGTTAAAAAGCAAAATTTCTTATTAAGATTACTATAATTTATAATAAAAACTCTGCCATAATTACGTTCGATACTTCAATACCCTCATATGTTAAAAAAATATTATCTGGACTTTCTATCATAAAACCAGTTCTTGTGTATTTATTAATTACATCGTAATAAACATCATCCATATTTTTATCAAACCTTTTCTTGAATTCACTTTTATTTACGCCTTCTGTTTTTCTAAGTCCCATGAACATAAACTCTTCCATATTATCTTTAAATGAATTTTTTGTCTTTTCAACTATTGCACTGTTATCATTATTCATCTTTTCAATATATTTTTCTATATTTTCTTCATTTCTATACCTAAAACCATCACTATATGAATGAGAAGCAGCTCCACACCCAATATATTCATCCAATTCCCAATATACTAGATTATGTCTACATTTCTTATTCCTTTTCGAAAAGTTTGAAATCTCATATTGTATATATCCTTTTTTCCTTAAAACTTCTATTGTTTTCGCATACATAGTTCTTTCTATTTCCTCATCTGGGAGATTTAATGTGCCTTTTTCAAATCTTTTATAAAATTCTGTTCCCTCTTCTACAATTAAACTATAGCAAGATAAATGCTCTGGATTAAGCTTAATTACATTGTCTAATGTCTCTGTCCATTGATTGATAGTTTGAGATGGAAGTCCAAACATCAAATCTACATTTATGTTATTAAATCCCAATTCTCTAGCCATTTCAAAGCTTTGTTTAAAATCTTCTATAGTATGAATTCTTCCGAGTTCTTTTAAAAGTTGATCCTGCCAGGCTTGAAGTCCGATACTAAGTCTATTTACTCCCATTTCTTTTAGGAAGTTCAATATTTCTTTTGTAAATGTTCCCGGATTCCCCTCCACTGTAAACTCTAAATCATCACATATATCTAATGTATCAATACTTTTTTTTATTATTTTCCAGCCCGCTAAAGATAAATAGGTGGGAGTTCCCCCACCTATAAAAATAGTTTTTATTTTTTTATTCTTTATACTATATATTTCTTTTGCGAGTGCTGCAGCATAATCAACCATACAATCCTCTTTGCCAGCTAGTGATGGAAAATCACAATATAAACACTTCTGCTTGCAAAATGGAATATGAATATATAAAGCAACCTTCTTCATGTTTTATCCTCACTTTAATTGTCTTTTTCAAAGCTGTTAATCATCTTTTTCAAAGTTGTTAATCTACTTTAAGTATAGCCATGAATGCTTCTTGTGGAACTTCTACACTTCCAACTTGTCGCATTCTCTTTTTACCTTCTTTTTGCTTTGATAATAATTTTTTCTTTCTTGAAATATCTCCACCATAACATTTAGCTAAAACATCTTTTCTTAGAGCTTTTACAGTTTCTCTTGCAATTACCTTCGAATTTATAGATGCTTGTATTGGTATTTCAAACATTTGTCTTGGTATATGTTCTTTTAATTTTTCAGCCATAATTCTACCTCTATGCCCAGCTGATTCTTCTGGAACAATCATAGACAAAGCATCAACTTTTTCTCCCTTAAGTAAAATATCCAGCTTTACAAGATTTGCAGTTACATATCCCTTTACTTCATAGTCAAAGGATGCATAACCTTTTGTTCTTGATTTTAGAGCATCAAAAAAGTCATATACTATTTCATTAAGTGGCAAATCATAATTTACCACAACTCTAGTGGTTTCTATATATTGCATATCAATATATACGCCCCTCTTTTGTTGGCATAACTCCATAACTGATCCAAGATACTCCGATGGTGTTATTATAGACGCTTTAACTATCGGTTCTTCCATATACCTAATTTCTGTAGGTTCTGGAAGATTAGTAGGATTTGTTATCTCTATTAATTCTCCACTAGTTTTCATTACTTTATATATAACTGATGGTGCTGTCGTAATGATATCTAAATTAAATTCTCGCTCGATTCTTTCTTGTATTATTTCCATATGAAGAAGGCCTAAGAATCCACATCTAAATCCAAAACCTAAGGCAATAGATGTCTCTGGTTCAAACCCTAATGCAGCATCATTTAACTGAAGCCTTTCTAGCGCCTCTTTTAATTCTCCATACCTTGCACCATCTATAGGATAAATACCACTAAATACCATTGGAATCGCTGGTTTATATCCCTTAAGCGCCTTTAATGCTGGTCTATCAGATTCTGTTACAGTATCACCAACACGTGCATCCCTAACATTTTTTATAGAAGCAGTTATATATCCAACATCACCAGCACTTAACATTGCTACTGGGAGATAGTTTGGAACAAACACTCCAACTTCTACTACCTCGTATACCTTATTAGTATTCATTAGTTTGATTTTTGTTCCTGGTTTAACTATACCATCTTTAATTCTTACATAACATACTACGCCTTTATAACTATCATAAAAAGAGTCAAAAATCAAAGCCTTAAGTGGTGCTTCTTCATCCCCACTAGGTGGTGAAATTTTCTTTACTACAGCTTCTAAAACATCTTCTATATTAAGTCCAGTTTTTGCCGAAATTCTTGGAGCATCAAGGGCTTCAATACCTATTACATCCTCAATTTCCTTAATTACTTCGTCCGGTCTTGCACTAGGAAGATCTATTTTATTGATAACTGGCGCAATATCAAGGTCATTATCTAATGCAAGATAACAGTTTGCTAAAGTTTGAGCTTGAATTCCTTGTGACGCATCAACTACAAGTACAGCGCCCTCGCAAGCAGCTAAACTTCTTGAAACCTCATAATTAAAATCTACATGACCCGGAGTATCTATAAGATTGAATATGTATTCTTCTCCATTCTCCCTTTTATAAACGAGCCTAGCCGGTTGAGACTTTATAGTAATTCCTCTTTCTCTTTCTAAATCCATATTATCAAGTACTTGCTCTTCCATTTCTCTTTTAGTTAAAGTACCTGTCTTTTCTAGTAATCTATCTGCAAGAGTAGACTTGCCGTGATCAATATGTGCAACTATTGAAAAATTCCTTATGTACTTTTGTCTATTACTCTGCATTAATTTTTACCCCCGTTGTACTATATGTTAATTTTTTTTAATTTTATACATCTATTTGAATTATATCATAATTATATCTGTTTTTGTCAATGCATTGTTATTTTACGTGATACTTTATTTAATCAATATGTTACCCTTATATTATTTCATAAAAATTTCATTATACGTGTCAATACATTTTTCTTTAATATTATAAAAGAATTTACCATTTGTATAAAAAACATATCCCTTCGTCTCTATTCTAAAATCTAAAGGGTTTAATTTAAAATTCATTGTAAATTTTGACTTTTCTTTTACAAGTTCAGGTTTGTTAATATTAACTTCAACAAATCCATAAATAAGTATAGAAAAACAAATAACTAGTATAAATATGTATTTAATAATACCTTTCTTTAACATAAAAAGTGCCCCCTACCTATTCTCTTAAACAGATAATACTTAATTATTATCTGCTCATTATTAAGGATGCACTTTTTATAATAATTTATTCATTTTTTTCCATTTAATTGTTCTGCTATTATTCTTGATAGATATTTACCTGTGTTTTTTACTTCTTGGATACTATTACTATTTGCACCTACTTCAATTAGAAGTGCGTTATTGCTTCTATCTTGATTATAAAAACCCATGCCCCAGTGATAAACCCAAATTGGTTCGTCTCGTATAAGCCCTGGATATAATCTATTTGATATTGACATCATAGAATCTATTAATTTCTTCTGCTGTGCATATCTAGGATTCTTATCTGTTACTACAAACATAAATCGTGCAACGTCCTCACCATTCAATTTTGTAATTAATGTCTTCTTGTTGTCTATACTATCTCTATGTAAATCAATAATCAAATCAAATTTTTCGTATAACTTTAAATACTTATCTAAAGTAACCCCAGACTTCTTATAAGCGTTTTTGTAATCTTCTGTATCATTTACATTCTTATCATGTATAACTGAAATTCCATAATTTTTCTCTAGATTTTCGGTTATTACGTCACCTACAGCAACTACACTTCGAGATTGATCTGAACTCTCAGTATTTTTCGATGTATCCGTGTCAGAAGTTAAATAAGCTTCAGATGTATGAGAATGATATATAAGTACCCGCGGCTTGGCCTTATTTAGCGTACCTTTCAAACTAGAGTCATATAGTTTTGCTACAACATTAGTAACCTTTGACTTATTTACCTGCTTATCATCTAAATTAAAAGAATTAAGGCTAAATGTTTTTGAATTCTTTACATCCGTGATAACTTCATTTTTATCTAAAAAAGCTATTTCCTTTATAACTATCGATATAGGATTCGAAATATCAATTCCTAGAAATGATAAAACTACTGACCCATTTGTGTTTTCACTGTTTTTATCCTGTCCGTTTACATACGATGCCTTCATTACAGATAAAACATTATTAATAACCTTAACATAAAAATAGTTTCTATAATTTCCTCCACTATCTGCCTTCGCACTTTTAGGCAGAATTACTCCTAATAAAAAAATAATGAGTAATGTGAAGACACAAAAAAACATTCTCACATTACTACTTTTTTTAATGGAATTTTTAAAAAAATTCATTTTTCCACTTGGCATAATCTTATTTTTTCCTATAAAACTTATACCTCTATACCTCATTTTCATCCCCCCTGTTTATACAATATATATGAGGGAATCTGAATAGTTATTACTAGTTTAAATACTTATTTATGTCCTCTAAGTCTAATGCTGGTTGCAATGCTATATTAATCCCATTAGCAATTATTTTAGAAACAGAGTTTATAACCATATCTATTTCCTTTGGTGTAACAACAAGATTGCCTACATAAGGATTTAATATCTCAGCAATCATCTTTTGTTTTTCCGCTTTATCAATGGATTTTAACATATTGTAAAATTCTTTACCTTCATTTGCAGATTTAATCATCTCATCAAGTACTAAATCAATAGTATCATTTGCAAGTGTTGCAGCGTCTACTACTGTCGGTATCCCAATCGCTATGACTGGCACACCTAATGTTTTTTCACTTATTTCCATTCTTCTATTTCCAATTCCTGCACCTGGAGAAATTCCAGATGTCCCTATCTGGATGGTTCTATTCACCCTATTCATTTTTCTAGAAGCTAATGCATCAATACAAATCACTAAATTGGGTTTAATCCTTTCTACAATACCACGAATAATTTCACCAGTTTCCATACCTGTTATTCCAAGAACACCAGGAGATATTGCACATACTGGTCGTATACCCTCATCTATAGAATCTGGTACTAATTGTTTTAAATGCCTAGTAACCATTATTTTCGATACAACCTTTGGTCCTACAGCATCTGGGGTAACATTCCAATTGCCAAGGCCAACCACTAATGCGGTCATACTGTCATCCAATTTTATTAGTGGTGATAGAACCTCTCCCATTACTACACTTACTCTATCCATAGCATCACCATCATAATGAACAAATTCAGGGATATCAATAGTTATATATGTACCTTTTGGTTTTCCCATCATTTTTGCTCCGATATCGCTTACTATTTTTACATTAGTAATTTTAATATCTTCCTTATTGTACTCTTCTACATCAACACCAGGCATTTCACCATTGTTTTTTTCTTTGTATATTTCTTTAGCCTCTACGGCTAAGTCTGTTCTTATACTTATCATAATTTCACCTCAACTACATTTTTATTATTATCCTTTCCCAATAGTCTTTTCTTATTCTTAAAAAAGTTTATTTTAAGCTTTCTGACTCATTTAACTAAGTCTTATATTAAAATTTATGTATATAGATTAATTTACCCTTGAAGTGCTTATATTTTAATGCTATAATACTAGTTGATTAATTAAATAGATTCGTATGCAGTTTCCCCGAAACTGCTGACACGTTATTAAATACAAAGGGGGGTGAAAATTAATGGCAAATATTAAATCAGCAAAAAAAAGAATTAAAATTACTGCAGTTAAAACAGAAAGAAATACAATGATTAAATCTGCTTTAAAAACTAAGGTTAAAAAATTTGAAACAGCACTAGTTACTGGTGATGTTGCAGAAGCTAAGGTTACATATGCATCTGTAGTTAAAGCTCTAGACATGGCTGTAACAAAAGGAATACTTCACATAAACAAAGCAGCAAGAAGAAAATCAAGACTTGCAGCAAGATTAAACGCTTTAAATTTAGCAGCATAATAAAAAACCGGTGATTTACACCGGTTTTTTTATTTTTTTGTTTATATTATTATTTGTTTTTTTAAAAGCCTCTCCTCGATCACTACATTACGGTCTTTACCATAAATACTTCAATATTTGTTTTATCATCAGTTGAAGTACTTTTTAAAACTTTTTCTGTTTCAAGACATAGTTCGATATTTCTTTTTAACCTTTTTATAGTAAATTTATTGCTCTGTGAAATCATTTTTTCACAAACGTATGGATGAAGCCTTAATTCACTTGACAAAAGCTCCTTTGTTTTCCCATTTTCAGTACCTAATTTTATATTAAATAAAAGATTAAACTGCCTTGTTACCATAAATAATATAAATGGTATTTTCTCTCCCCTATATATAAGTTCATTCAAAATGTCTAGAGCCCTCTTTATATTCTTCTGAGACAAAAAATCAACTAGATTAAAAATATCATTTTCACTCTTTTGAGGCATCATCGCCAAAATATCTTTTTTAGTAATTTCTTTTCCATTTGCAAATGATACTAGCTTTTCTACTTCATTTATTATAATATTCATATTGTTATCTACCTGAGAACAAAACAAAACAAGTTCTGATTTTCCGATTTTCGCTCCGGCACCTTCAAATAAATTTTTACATATTTTCTGGAGAGATTCCCCTTTTAATTTATCAACTTTTATCACACATGCTTTCTTGTCTAGTTTTTTAATTTTGTTACTCGGTTTTTCTCTATCGCTTAAAAACGTATAATATATAATCAATATACATTGAGGCGGTGGATTTTTTAAATATTCATTTAGCATAAGAAAATTTTTATTTTTCAAATCATTAGAATTCTTAGTTCCTGAATTATCCTCTAAAAAGGTTGCCCTATATACAACCACTACCTTTTTATCGCTCATAAACGGCATAGTTTCACAAGCATCACTAATTGTCTCAAAATCTGTTTTACTACCATCAAATTTTGAATAATTTAGATCAATAAAATTTTTGTCTAGTACGCTATTTGTTATATATTCAACATGATCTTTTATTAACTTTTCATCTGATCCACAAAATATATAACAATTATCTAATTCATGTTTTTTAATCTTTTTTTCAAGTTCTGCATAATTAATCAATTATTTCCTCCAACCCTTGTGAAAATTTTAAAACTTTATTTCCTATGATTATATATTTATTAATAATTGTTCCTGACGGCACGTATGTTTCATCATTTTCAAGTTTTACTATATCTTTAAATGGTGTAATTTCATCCTTTCCACTTTTAAGTAATTCCACATTCTGTTTTTTATTTGTCTCCTGAGTAAAACATAGTAAAGCTTCTAATTTATCACGATTACGTATTAATTTAATAGTATATCTTTTTGAAAGACTTATAGCTGACTTACCAGTATAATTTTCGAAAACTCTATCTATTTTAACCGGCACTTTTAAATCATTTCCCTTAATATTCCCCGTGGTTACTGCAATAGCTGTCCGTTTGTATTGTATTAAAACCACATTATTCTTATTCACGCTTATATAACTAACCTCTGGAAAAACTTTATAACTTTGAAATACTAAAACAAAAATAATACAAATCGGAACATACTTAAATTGCATATAACCTTTTTTAATTCCAAGATAACATAGATATAATCCAAATACAACTAAACTTTCAATATAAGAAAAGTAAAGCATTTCTGGTAATAATGCTACAAGCACCTTTTGAATAAATTCTATAATCATTAAAACAGTAAACAAGCCATAATTTATTAAATTAAACAATCGATAAAAGGCACTACAAACAAGCCCCATATTCCCAAGTATCACAACTACTGTATAAAAGGGTAATAGCACTAAATTACTAAGCATAGACCCTAAACAAAAGGTTTTAAGTGCTACAACTGCATATGGAGTAGAGAATATTTGAGAACTTATACTCAAACTGAAAGATTCATTTAAAGTAGAAGGTAATTTATATAACGCCTTCCTTATTTTCTTGTTAAATACTATAATACCAAGAACACAAAGAAAAGAAAGCATAAATCCTATATCAAGAATATAAAAAGGTCTAAATACTAATATTATAATTGCAGCCAAACTAACAGATGATAGACTATCATATTTTTTATATACTTTGCTAGCTATTTTTAATATAGTAATCATTATAAAAGCTCTTATTGTCGATGATTGCCCTCCTGTGAATATCATGTATCCAAAAGAAAATAATAGAGCGATTTTATAACCAATAACAGTTTCTAACACTTTATAAACTATTGACATATGAAGACCTGATACACTTATAACATGACTTATACCCAGCTTTTTAAAATCTTCCTTTTGCACTTTTTCTATGTATCCACTATCTCCAAAACATACACCCATAACTAAAGCGGCCTTTTCTTTTCCTAAACTTTCCGAAAATTTTTCATATAACCCTTTTCTATAGCTTTCTATTTTTGATATTATATCTTCATCACAACTCTCATAAGTTTTAACTGTATATGTTCCAACTATTCCCTTTTCATATACTGCTTCCTTTTTAAAATTACCTTTTATCCAAACATTTCTTCCTTCACTTAATTCAAATATATTGCCTTTCAGATTAATCTTCTTATTATTATATCTTGCTGAGCAATAATATGTACTTTTATCTGTTATTCTCACTTTAAGTTTCGAATCACTTGGTAAATTAGTATTAAAATAAGAATAATAATTTATAATACCAATAATAAAAAAACTTGCTACTAGATAAAAAAACTTTTTATCTATAGTAAAATACATACTAGCTAAAAAAATTACAGCTATAAATGCACCTACAATAGGATTGTTTATTAATATTAAGCAAGTAATGCATCCCATAAATATTGTTACTGCATAATACACTAAAGGTCTAGCCATAATAAAATATTATACTTGAAAAATTATTTACACGAAAGAACATATAAATTTGTTCCTTACTTTTCTATTATAACATAAGCAATGTTTTAAATATATTTTCAAGTATTATATACCTCCACAGCCTTATTTTAGCCAATAAATCTTTAAAGTAATCGACCTGTCTTATTTATTAATACCTTTTCAGAACATTTAAAAATATTTGCATTATATATATAATATCTCTGCATTTTTTTATTTTAAAACAACCAATATAACTTGTACTAATAAATTAAATATCACTAAGGTATAAGCCGCTTTGTTTTTAAAGAAATGTTTTTCATATAAAAGCGATAAACAAAATATACTTTGTAACAGTGCAAACACAATAAATATACTATCCATTACGTTTATACTAACGAATTTATGTTTAATAACAATAATAAATATATAAAAAATACTAATTACAAATGAATTTCTTATAGAAGTTTTTTTTATATAATCATGGTTTATGTTTTTGAGTGTTATATCTGTATTTGTATTTTGTAATAGAATTGCAAGGCAACAGCAAGGTAACAATATAAAATTTATGGACAAACTACAAATAAGTGTAAATGGCATTCCACCCCTAATAATTATACTTAATAATACTATAATGATTTCATTTACCGCTAAAGTGCTTATAAATATATTTACTCTACTTATATAGTTAATAATTTTTTTACTGTGCCGTATTAAATTTACTATATCTTCAAAATCATTTTCCTCCAAAAATATATTTGAAAGCTTTCTTACTACATTACTGCATTCACTTCCTGCGCAAATGGATATATCAGAATTATTAAGGTACTCTAAATCAGTTAATGTATCTCCTACTGATGCAATAGAATGACCTTTTTTATTTAAAACATTAACAATATCGCTTTTATGTTTAGGTGAAATTTTAGAGAAAATACTAACACTTTCAATATTCTTTTCAAATTCATCTTTACTCATATAATCCATCTCTATCCCTGATAGAATTTCCTCTTTGGTATCTGTAACCCCTATTAATTTCCCAAATGCAAAAGAGGCTAATTTATTGTCTTCTTGATCTATGATAACTTTAATATTACTTTCCCTACAAGTGTTCATTGCTATATACGAACTTTCCTTTATAGGATTCTCAAAGCCTATTAACCCTACAAACACTAAATTGCTTTCAATATTCTCATCAATGCTTGGTTTATAGCTGAAATTCCTATATGCATACCCTATAACATTATATGCTTTATTGGACATATCTATATGAACATTTATAATATTCACAATATCATCCTCATTAATTTCTTTTTCTACACCATTAATTAAAATGTGAGTACATCTACTTAACATGCCATCAAGCACACCTTTTACATTAGCCCTATATTTATCATCTATTTTATTTACAACTGTTTTAATCTTTTTTTCAGAATCATAAGGTATTTTAAATATTCTCCTGTATTTTGTCTCAAGATTACTATTTCTCGCAAAATTTTTATCCCAGAACTCAAGTATTTCATGTTCTTCCAAACTTTCAATAGAATTACGATCTCTTAAATGCGAGGAACCTTTGTTAAAAAGCTTAGAGTCATTACAAAGTAGTGCTATACTAATTATTCTCTCTATAACCTCTTCAGTTTCTGGTTTCTGGTCCTTCATATCAATATGCCTATCATCACAATAAACTTCACAAAGAATAAGCCTATTTTCCGAAACAGCCCCAATTTTTTTCATGAATATTGTAGAAATATTAGTAAGTTCATATATAGTTGCAATACTTTTTACATATATATTTTTTTTATTTAATTTTCTAAATGTAATATAAAAAAATAAATACAATATTATAATAAACATCGATGAATTAAACGTCAAAGAAATATAAATAAGAGAATTTATAGTTTCATGAAGCCCATTATTTTTATATGTAGTAAAAATCAATGTAATTATAGCCGCTATTATAGTAATTAGCGACCCTCTATTAACAACTTTTGTTAAATTACCACTAAATAAGCTGCTATTGTTTTTAGACTCAAGTAACACTTTTATAATCTTTCCAATTTGTGTATTCATTCCAGTAGCAATGATTATACCCGAGCCAGAACCCTCAGTAATGAATGAAGATTTAAAAACAATGTTTTTTATTTCAGAAAGATTCATAACTTCTTCCTCTATCTTCATAGAGTATTTCTCCACTTCATATTTTTCGCCTGTTACCGAAACTTCTACTACCTTAAAATCTTCACATTCGAGTATTCTAATATCTGCTGGAACATATTCGCCTTTTTCTAGGTAAACGATGTCTCCAACTACCATTTCTTCACAACTTATTTTAACTATCTTTCCAGAACGTTTTACATAAGAATATGTTGTATTTAGATTATCTATTGCCATCAAACTTTTTTTCTCTTTATAATCTCCATTTATTAAAAGTATTACACTAAATATTATTATAAAAGTTACAAAACAACCTGTAATAAGCAATCTATTATAAAATAGCATAACTATACATGCTAGCGATACAATAATCCATAACTGCTTTACTTGACTCGCTATCAAAATTAAAAGACTTTCAGTTTTAGGCTTCAATATGGTATTTTCACCATGGGTTTCTCTCATATCTTTAATTTTTTCTTCATTCAATCCTGAATCAATATCAGAATTCAGCATTTCAACTACCCTCGTCATTGTTTTTCCATACCACTTCTTCATATTACCCAACCTATCCTTTTAAGTTTTTCTCCTTTATAATCTTCGTACAATAAATAGGAGACTTTAGCATTAGCCGCTAAAATCTCCTTAATTCTAAATAATTTAATCTTCTAATATAAAAAAACGCATTCTACTAATCTTGATTAGAACATAAATTGCAGTTTTTTTTATGACATTTCTTTTTCCTATTTATAATGATAGTATTTGTACAACCACAATCATTGTTTCTACAACGATTATTTCTACAATTATTTCCATCAAACCCATCATCTTCAAATAGTAATAATAATACTAACCACCAACACCACATGCATATTTCCCCCCTCTCTGAAGGCAAATATTCCTTATATAATTTTTTCTCATAAGTTTGTCCATTTTATCATAAGTTTGTCCCTCTATTTCTTTCTTTTGTTGGTATATAATATTACATTCACTGCAAAAATGTTACAACTATGGATTAGGGATAAAAAAATAACAGACTTATTGATCTGCTATTTTTTCATTTTTATTTCTCCATCAGAATAGATATACATTCCTTGTCCTTTTCTTTCATCATTTTCCCATTGACCCATATACCTTTCTCCACCAGCATAAGTATGAATTCCAATGCCATGCCTAAGTCCATCTTGAAATTCTCCTACATATGTATCGCAAGTAGGCCAAGTGCAAATGCCTTGGCCACTTTTTTCACCATTAACCCACTGCCCTATATATTTTTCACCATCTGGCCAAGTATATATTCCATATCCATCTTTTTCATCATTAATCCATCCCCCTATATATTCTTCTCCACAAGAAAAAGTAAGGGTCCCTTGACCACTCATTTTGTTATTGCTCCAATTTCCTACATATTTACTTCCATCCGCATAAATGAAAGTTCCAATCCCATGTTTCATGCCATTAATTCTCTCCCCTACATAGTTTCCCCCATGAACATGATGTGGTTTATCATCTACTTGATTGTCTTTATTTGAATTAACATTATTTAGTTTTATTTTATCCAAAGTTACTTTACTTACTTTTATATTCTTCATATTAAAATTTCTCCTTCTACTTAAGTATATCCATCTTAAATATACTATATTACTATTTCCTAAAAATCATGTTAGAGATTTGGGCAGAATAAAACCCATAGGAATAAATTCCTATGGGTAATTTTTTAAATTATATTATCTTTGAAATCCTCTGTTGTTCTGTTGTTTTTTAGCTCTTCTACAATCAGGACATCTTTGTGGTTCATTTTCAAATCCTTTTTCTTTATAAAATTCCTGTTCACCCTCAGTGAATACGAATTCTTGTGAACAATCTTTACATACAATAGTCTTATCTGTCATTTTAAACATGTCTCCTTTTTATTTATATTAAGATTTAAGATCTGATTTACTTTATATGCCTAAAAAGGTAATGTTTTAATCATATCAAATCTTGATGTTGTTGATTTTGCAATCCCAACTCACTTAGAATAACATAGATATTGTTAATATGCAATAGATTTATATAAAATACTTTTAAAAAATACCAAATGTCTATTGTTTACATTGCCTAGCTATCTCTAAATTTATAGTACCTTTAACAAGATCAATAGCTTGTAGTTTACTATATCCTTTGTGTTTTATCTGTTCTTCCTCCTTTCTTGCAATTGCTTTATATGGATATTGTTTCTCATTATTCTCTACAACTTCTATTACATAACCCCTGTATTCTTCCATACTCCACCTCTTATTATTTATTTAAAATTTTGTTCATAATTATATATTCTACATATATTATTTAAAACTAAACTGTAATTTAACTTCAATTTTAATACTTTATCATTTTGCTTGTTAACTTTAATTTTAATCAAAATCTCCTATTTTTGTCCTCCTCCAATAAGGTAATTATAACACGTTTGTAATAGTTTGAATATTCTTTTATCGAAATTAAATCAAAAAAATCAATCGTTTTCATTTCTACTGCTTTTATCTAAATATCAGCTAATAAATATTTTCCTTTTTATTAACTAATGCATGTAGTATAATTATATATTATGATGAAATATACTAATGAAGGAGGATATTTATGAAAGATAATATAAAAGAAACTGAAGATAATGTATTAAAATATCTTTATGAAAATAAAGCATCATCACCACAAAGCATATCGAAAATAAAACTTGCAATTAATTTAGGTAATGGTAAAGGCAATATTCGAGTATTAAAAGCCTCTCTTGAATCTTTAATGAAAAAAAGGTTCATAACAAAGCAAGCAGTCAGAGGAAATTATAAAATTGAGATTAGTGGAATAGAGCATATTGAAAAAAACGATCTAGAAAATGCTGATGAAATTGCTTTAAATGATATTCAAGAGAATTAAAAAAGAGCTGAGAGCTCTTTTTTTATAAAGTAAAATAAAAAGCGGCTCAGATAACATAAAACTATGTATCTAAGCCGCAATATGTCTATTTAATTATCTGGAATAAAAGCGATTTAAAAGCAACTACTTACCCCTTAGTCACTATATTTAGTTTACCATACAATACAGTTGTATTCAATAGCAATATGCAGAATTTTGTCGAATTATTCAATTCTAGCCATAGTTATTTTAATTTTTTTCACTCATTTGTATATTGTATCCTAAACTCATATAAAAATACAACTATTCAACATAATTTAAAATTAATTATTTTATATCTATCTTATCTACAAATTTGCTTAATGTCTTTTCTCCAATTCCACCTACCTTGGTAAGTTCAACTACTGACTTAAATCCTCCATTTTGCTTTCTATAATCAATTATAATATTTGCTTTAGCCTCTCCTATACCTGTAAGCGTCATTAATTCTTCTTTGCTTGCAGTATTTATATTAATGATGCCAACTTTCCCTTTATTATCAGAACTTGAAACAGTATTGCTTTTAGTAAGATTTGTAGTACCACTATTGGATGTACTACCCGTAGATGTGCTACCATTAGGCGTTTGTATTTTGTTAACCTCACCATTTTTATTAATTACAATACAATCTTCATCATTTAATTTTTTTGAAAGATTTGTAGCATTAAGATCTGCATCTTTTGTGCCACCACCTGCAAGCTTTATGAGATCAGTTACTCGACTTCCCTTTTTTATTCCGTAAACACCAGGGCTTTTTACAGCCCCCTTTATATCCACCTTAATAATACTATCTTCCGATTTTACATTACTATCTTCTACTTTTGGGGGTAATGAGGCCTTATCTTCGCCTGTATTGTTTTTTTGTGAAGTTTTATCGTTTTCAATAAATACATCTTTATAATCCGAAGTCTTAGTAGTTTCTTTTGGCCCCGACAAAACAAAGCCAATAATTATAAAGATAATACTTATGAATAAAATAGCTATAGACCCAATTATTTTTTCTTTATTTTTCATAATTCCTCCTAGTAATCAACACCTCTAATACAAAACATCTTTTTCCTACTTTTTCCTTACATATAGAATTATTGACAACTTTACGTGAATACTATCGCTAAGAAAGGATTTTTTTGATATACTGTAAATATTGAAAAACTTGGAGGTACCTATGAAGAAGTTAACTGCAATACTACTTACGTCACTTTTTTTATTTTATAATATACCAATAAAGGTAAACGCAATAGTAAAATCACCCCCCTCAGGAATTTCCGCTGATAGTGTAGTTTTACTTGATGCCACTACTGGTAAAATACTTTATGAGAAAAATAAAGATTCTGCTTACCCACCAGCATCAACAACTAAGATAATGACTATACTTTTAGTCTTAGAAAAATCTAAGTTAAGTGATGTGGTAACAGTAAGTAAAAATGCATCGCTTGCTGATGGCTCTAGCATATATCTGGTTGAGGGTGAGAAAATCACTGTAAAAGAATTGTTGTATGGATTAATATTAGCTTCAGCTAATGACTGCGCTGTAGCTCTAGCTGAACATGTAAGTGGTTCCACCGAAAAATTTGCAAAACTTATGAACACTAGAGCAGATGCTTTAGGTTGCAAAAATACCAATTTTGTAAATCCTAATGGTTTATATAATATAAAGCATAAAACTTCAGCTTACGCTTTATCATTAATTATGCAAGAACTTATAAAACATCCCGAGTACAAGGTAATTTCAACAACTCCATCATATAAAATGGCAACAACAAATAAGTCAAAGGTAAGTCGACCTCTTTGGAATGAGAATAGGCTAATACATAAAGATGACCCTAACTATTATTCAGGTTCTGAAGGTGGAAAAACAGGTTATACTACTGAATCACAACATTCTTATATTGCCGTAGCTACAAGAAACGGTCAAAGGCTTATAGTAGCTCTTGTACATGACTCCAAAAAAACTTTTTTCCCAGATAGCAGAAAACTGTTAGATTACGGATTCGAGAATTTTGAGCTCGTAAAACAATTCAGTAAGAATGATGTTGTATCAAAATTGACCTTAGATAATGGTACAGTACTTCCACTACTTGCCTCAAAGGATTTATATCTTCTTAAAGCTAAAAACTCAACTTCAAAAGCAACTACTAAAATTTCGCAAAGCAAACTAAATCTTTCATCTATCAAAAAGGGCGAATTAGTAAATACAGCTGTAATTTCTTTTGGTGAGGATACCTACCCTCTAGATTTGAATAGTGGAATTGACTATACTAAAAAAAATATTTCTCTAAAAAATAATATTTTAAGCAATTCTTCATTAGGTACTAATTTAATTCCTAATTTTAAAAACATAATAAAATATATTTTTATTGCCTTAGTATCATTAATAGTTTTTTTAAGAATAAGAGTCCTTAGACGAAGAAAAGCAAGAAAAAGAACAAATAATTTTATATATAATAGTAGAAACAGAAGATGGTGAAAAACACCAGATGTAAACTAATTTAATAGTTTACATCTGGTGTTTTTTATATCTTAATTTCAAATTTATGTTTCAGATTTTAGTTTACTTATTAAGTTATTTATATCCTCTGGTAGATTTGACTCAATTGTAAGCTGCTCACCAGTTCTCGGATGTGGGATGATTAGCTTATAAGCATGTAACGCTTGCCTATCAATATACTCGCTTTCAGCTGTTCCATAAAGACTATCACCATAAAGTGGATGACCAATATGACTTAAATGAACACGTATTTGATGTGTTCTACCAGTTTCCAAAGTAACTTTTAATAAATCAGCATTTTTAAAAGACTCAACAACTTCATAATGGGTTATACTTCTTTGTCCCTCATCACAAACTTCTCTCCTTGCACTATCCTGATTTGGATTCCCAATAGGCAAGTCAATAGTCCCTGATTTATTTTCCATATTACCATGTACAACAGCTATATAACTCTTCTCAAAAGTTTTATTATTTAAGTCTTTATCATTTGACTCTTTACTACTAACATCTTTACTTTGCATATCCCTTGCTAGCGCCATATGTGAATATTGGTTTTTTGCAATTATTATAAGACCTGAAGTATCCATATCTAACCTACTCACCAGTCTAACAATACATTTTTCATTTTTTTCTTTAAAGTAATACAAAACTCCATTAGCGAGAGTTCCACTAGGATATCCATGAGTTGGATGAACTACTATGCCTGGTCTCTTATTTATAATAATAAGGTCTATATCCTCATATGCCACGTCTATTTCCATTTTCTCTGGTTCAATATTCTGATGTTCATCTGTCTTCATATCAATATCTATTACATCATTTGAGCTTATTCTATGATTTAACTTGGCCACATTATTGTTAACCCTTATTTTCCCAGTAAGGCCTGAACTTTTTATAAATCTACCAGATAAATTCTCCGTATACTTTAAATAATCTCTCAATTTTTCATCTTTGACATTTGCACCAACTAGATAAGTTAACTTATTATCAAGCAATTGCAATTACTTCTATTTCTACTAAGGCATCTTTAGGAAGTTTTCCTGCTTGAATGCAAGACCTAGCTGGTGGATTTGTTATAAAGTATTTTGAATATATTTCATTCATTTGCGCAAAATCATCCATATCTTTTAAGAAAACCAAAGTTTTTACTACCTTGTCTAAACTAGACCCAGCTTCTTCTAATATAGCTTTTACATTCTCTAAAGATTGTGCTGTAGCCTTTTTTATATCATCGTTTATAAATTCTCCAGTCACTGGATTTATTGCTAATTGTCCTGAAGTATATAATACATTGCCTACCTTAACCGCCTGAGAATATGGTCCAAGAGCCGCTGGTGCATTATTTGTGTTTATAATATTTTTTTCCATTTTTCTCCTCCTAATAATCTTATATTATTAATGCATTAGTTCGTGGTCATCACCTAACGTAACTACTACATCAAAATTTTTATCACTTGACGATAAGAATTCAATATTATCAATTTTAAAATCAGTTTGTAGCTTTGACTTCATATCTTCGCTACCATTGTATACTATAATCTTACTTTTTACAGTAGCTTTACCTGTTTGTGTTTTTGCTTCATTATACCCCTTTTCGACTAGGTATGTTGAAAAATCCTTAGCCAAGCCTGTTTTTTTGGTACCATTTATCACCTTTATCTTAAGCTTTGACTTGTTAACAACCTGAGCTTTATTATCACTTAACTCTGAAATAACCTTTTTATTAAGTGCTTCATCATACACTACATATGATACACCATTTATAGACTTTTCTGCACCTTTAAGTGTCTCCATAGAAAGTTTATCACTGTCAATACTAGCAAATATGTATCCAAACTTAAATATTTCACTAGCATCCATATTAGTTTCTATAGCACTTTTAACCGCAGTTAAAACACTTGGGATCTTAAATATTATAAATGGACTTTTCACTTTTTCCATAACCTTTGCGATAAATATATGTTGATTTTCTATTCTTCCTAAATCACCATTTGCCAAACCTGAACCATCAGTGTTTTTTCTCCACCTAAAAAATTCCTCAGCTTTTTTGCCATCCAAATGAACTAGACCTTTTTTGAAATGAATGCTGAGATCTTGCGTAGGGTCATCATAATCCATTTTTCTTGTTATGTTAATATCAACACCACCAATAGCATCAATCAATTTATCAAAGCCCTTATAATTGACTTTTGCATAGTAGTTTATTTTAACACCTATTAATTTTTGTACAGCAGCTACTGCAGAAGTCACACCACCAATAGCATGCGCTGCATTAATCTTCTGATTCCTACCATTTATAGTTATTAACGTATCTCTAGGAATAGATACCATACTAATTTTTTTATCACTCGCATTATAATGTACCAATATCATTGTATCTGTTCTCTTAGGATCATTAGCATTTGTTGAACCAGCCGTCCCTACATCTACACCCATAACCAGTATATTGCATGATTTTCCATTTGTCTGGATCCTTGTTATATTGTCGTTATTTAATTTTGATGATAAATCTACTGCAGTATCATTAAACCCAGTTAAGTATAAATAAAGTCCTCCAGAAACTAACACAAAAATTGCCAACAAAAAAGCAGCGATTTTAATGGCAAATCTCTTATAATTGATTGTTTTTCTTTGCTTTTTATTATTACTCATCTTTTCTCCTACTCTTTTCACTTAATAAATAATTTCTTGCGTCAATTGTATCTATATGCAATAATTGTTTTTGACCTATAACATATTTTATAGTATTCTCCAAACACAATATTACCGCAACATCCAAATTCACCTTACTTAACCTTCTTACCTCATCTATACCATTAAATGCCCTTAATGGTTCAATATAATCTGATAAAAATATTATCTTTTCTAAAATACTCATATCTTTTCTTCCAGTAGTATGATACTTAATAGAATTTAAAATATCTTCATCGTGAATCCCCATTACATCTCTCGCTATTATACTCCCCACTAGTCCATGAATAATTTGTGGGCTTTGTTTGCTTACTTCATCGAGCTCTATTTTATGGTTCGTAACCATTTTTATAAGTTTCTCATTCGCCAAATTCTTAGCACAATCATGAACTAATCCTGCAATCCGTGCTTTTTCTATATTTTGCCCATATATAGTTGCGAGTTCTATTGCAGTTTTACTAACACTTACACTATGTTTAAATCTACTTTCTTTTAAATTTTTCTTTATATAATCAAGCATTTCCTTTTCATTCCACATTTAAGCCTCACCCCTTATTATTACTTTAACACAGAAAAAGATTTATGCACTTATTTTTTTATATATTTTACTTTTTTTGTAAATTTAAAGCTTATTTATATAATTTAAGCTTCTCAACAATTTTCTCTACACCTTTAGGTAGAAGATAATTAATATTCCTACCTTCTTTTATACTTTTCCTAATACTTGTTGATGATATATCTATAATTGGCATATCAAGAAAAATTATCTTATTATTATATCTACTCTCTAAATACTTTTTCTGTTTAAGTATTTTTTCTAATTCAAATCCTGCCCTATTATAAACCACTAGCCGACAACTATTTAAAAGTCTATCTACATTCTTCCAATTATCTAGATCTATCAAGCTATCTGCACCAATTAAAAAATACCATTCAGTGTTAGATTGTAGCTTACTAAAAAGTTCAATAGTTTCATATGTATAACTATTTTCTTTTTTATTTATTTCATAATCACTTATTTCAAAGTTGCTCTCACCTTCTATTGCCCTATTAACTAAATCATATCTGATTTTAGAATCTGTAATTTGTTTATTTAGCTTATTTGGTGGATTTCCTGCTGGCATAAATAAAATCTTGTCTAGCTTTAAACTATATAATGCTTCATAGGCAATATGAATGTGACCTATGTGAATTGGATCAAAAGTACCTCCAAAAATGGCCTTTTTCACTTTAACACCTTCTTTATATTATAATAGGACAATTTAACTAAAACAATAAAAAGTTTTCAACTTTGCATAGAAGAAAAAGCATGTAACATTACATGCTTTTATGGTAATTCTATTATAGGTTTTTTTATAGACCTTTTGTACAATACACATTTGCTACCAATGCTTTGAACTGCCTCAGCACCTATCGATTCGCAAATTATATCAGAAGCTTCTCTAGCAGTTAACCCACTATTATTTAAAACCTTAATTTTAATAATTTCTCTAGATTCTAGTGCCTCTTCTATTTGCTTTAAAAAATTTTGTTCTATTCCAGCTTTTCCAAGCTGAAACAATGGTTGCAATTTATTGCCAAAAGTTCTTAAGTAACTTCTTTGCTTACTTGTAATCATAATATCCTCCTACATGCCTTGTTAAATCATCTCCTGGGTCGCCGCAACAACTTTTTAAAAGATGTATTAATTATCTTTTATGCTAAATATTCAAATTCAAAGTTTTGTAATCTTACTAAATCACCGTCTTTAATTCCTTTTTCAACTAAAGTATCAAAAACTCCCTTATTCTTCAAAACTTTATGGAAATATTTAAGAGAATCAGGCTCATTTATATTAACCGCACTTAGTAATCTATCAACAAAAGTTCCTTCAACAACAAATGTCCCTTGAGAATCTTTCTCTACAGTGTACGTAAATCTCTTTTCCTCTATTACGAATTTTTCTTCATCATTTATTACTAGTTCCGTAACTGGAATAGTAGATAATATTCTAGCTGCTTCTTTCATCAAAGCTTCTACGCCTTGATTTGTAGCTGCAGATATTTTAAATATTTTACTATCATCATATCCTAATTCATTTAATTTTTTCTTAAAGTTCTCAAACACTTCATCATCGAAAAGTAAATCGCTTTTATTTGCAGCTATTATTTGAGGTCTATCCCATAATTTAACACTATATTTTCTAAGTTCGTTATTTATTTTTATAAAATCCTCTACAGGATCTCTACCTTCGATACCTGAAATATCAACCACATGGATAAGCATTCTAGTTCTCTCAATATGTCTTAAGAATCCTATTCCTAGACCTACACCTTCAGCTGCACCTTCAATTATTCCTGGAATATCTGCCATAACAAAATGCTGTGCACCCTTAACACTTACTACTCCTAAATTTGGTTTTAAAGTTGTAAAGTGATAATTAGCAATCTTAGGTCTTGCTTTTGATACTACTGACAATAATGTTGACTTTCCTACATTTGGAAAACCTAATAAACCAACATCAGCTAAAATCTTAAGTTCAAGCTTAATCCATCGTTCTTCTCCTGGCATACCTGGTTCAGAAAAATTAGGAGCTTGCCTTGTAGGTGTGCAAAATTTAACGTTACCTTTTCCGCCTTGTCCAGCTTTACAAACCCTAAAAGTTTCACCATCATGAGCTAAATCATACATTATTTTGTTTGTTTCCATATCACGTACAATAGTACCCATGGGAACTTTAACATACAAATCTTCTCCAGCTTTTCCATAACACTTAGAGCCAGAACCACCTACTCCATTTTTAGCTACGAATTTTCTTGCATATGAAAAATCTAATAACGTAGTCATGCTAGCATCAACTACAAATATTACATCTCCACCATCTCCACCATCTCCACCATCTGGTCCACCGAGAGGTATATATTTCTCTGTTCTAAACGAAACAGCTCCATTACCACCGTTTCCTGATTTTACAAAAATCCTGGCTGTATCAATAAACATATATTTCACCTTACCTTAGCGCATTTTCAATTTTTTTATCTTGTTTAATTTTAATAAAAGTTTTATTATTATCAAAATAGCATATATAAATCTTTAAACTTATATTTATATATTGCCACCTATCTCTGTTTTCTATGTAAAATTGTATTTCTAATTTATTAATTTATATTCTCCAAAAGAGAATTTTAAAAAAGCACCCTTTAAGGGTGCCTTAAATTATTCAGCAATAGACATTTCTTCTTCAACAACAGGATAAACGCTTGCTTTTTTCTTCATTTTTCCCATTCTTTCGAATTTTACTATTCCACTAATTTTAGCGAAAAGAGTATCATCTCCACCTATTCCAACATTGTTTCCTGGATGAATTTTTGTTCCTCTTTGTCTTACTAAAATGTTACCTGCAAGAACGAATTGTCCGTCTGCACGTTTAGCTCCAAGTCTCTTAGATTCACTGTCTCTACCATTTCTTGTACTACCTACTCCTTTTTTATGAGCAAATAATTGTAGATTCATAACTAACATAGCCTTACACCTCCTCTACTTCCACTTTTATATATTTACCATAAGTAATTTCTACACTTTTAAGTCCAAGTATCATTGTTTCAAGTAAAACTTGACATCTTTCAATATCTTCTAGAGTTTGACCTTCTAAATTTAAATTTAAAAATCCATCATCCATATCATACTTTACCTTAATTTTCAAAACTTCCTCAATCCCAATAATAGTAGTTTGAGAAATTGCTGAAATTGCACTACAAATTAAATCAACATCCAACTGTTTTTCTTTAGGCATTGCATGACCTTTTATTTTAAAAGAAACTATTTTACCAAGACTTCGAACAAATCCAACTTTAACCATAACTAAGCTTCTATCTTCTCGATTTGAATTTTAGTATATGATTGTCTATGTCCTTGTTTCTTTCTATAATCTAACTTTCTCTTGAATTTGAAAACTATAATCTTTTTAGCTTTTCCTTGTGCTAATACTTTAGCAACAACTTTAGCTCCTTCAACTACAGGTTTTCCAACTATCAAACCATCTTCCTTACCTACTGCAAGAACTTCATTTAACTCAATTGTTGTTTCAACTTCAGCATTCAATTTTTCAACGAATAAAACGTCTCCTTCTTGAACTCTGTATTGTTTTCCACCAGTTACTACAACTGCGTACATAAAATACACCTCCTTGATCCAGTCTCGCCATCCCAGGTACATACCTAATAATAAAATATGTTTACAACCTTACGTGTGCGGTCTACAAAGGACATTTTAACATATACGAACATGTTTGTAAAGTATATTTACCCATATATCTTATATGTTTGCAAATTTCTTATTTGATTTGCAAAAATTAGCGATTCTACTTTAAATTTCTCCAAATGAGGAATAAAATTGACATAAATTTTATTTTCTATCGCCCCTATTTGACTTGCAAATTCTAGAACATTGTCCATTATATCTTTCTTATAAACTTCACCAATTTCAATATATATGTCTTTTAAATCCTGTTCACTATTAATCTTAAAAATTTCATTTCTAATTAAAAATTGCATATAAGCTAATTTAACCCTACTACTCTTTCCACCACATACTGTGCAAGGTTCCTCAATGAATTCATATATAGACTTACCTCGCCTCCTCCTTGCAATCTGGACTAGGTTAAGCTCTGTAAATGGATAAATCACCGTCTTATTTTTATCGTCCTCAAATCCATCTCTTAGAACACTTAATATGCTTTTTCTAACATCTGGCTCCTCAATATCAATAAAATCTATTATAATGATTCCGCTTAGATTTCGAAGTCTTATCTGCCTTGCTATTTCTGTTGCTGCCTCAATATTAGTAGTTTGTGCAGTCTTTTGCAGTGAACGACTTTTTATATTTTTCCCTGAATTAATATCAATTACATACATTGCCTCAGTTTTATCAATAACAATATTCCCACCACATTTTAGTGTAATCCTGTGATTTCGTAGACTTAGTATTTCTTTTTCTATTCCATAATAATCGAATAACATCCTACTCTCATTATGAAGTTCAACCTTTACATCAATGTCAGATCTAGTCTGCGTATTTTTTTTTGTATACTCAAAATCACTTTCATTATTCAATACTATTTTAAAAGTATCTTTATCTAAAATATCACGCAGTGTTCTGTTTAAAGCCCCTGCATCACTAAACAACAAAATAGGATTTCTTGAATACTCAGAGCGTTTAATAACATTCTTATATATCTCATACAAGGATTCAACCTCATCATTTAAAGTATTGATATCAACCTGGGCAGCATTAGTTCTAATCATTACCCCAATATCCTTTGGTTTAATTAATGACCTCTCAACCAACGCCTCAAAATCTTTATTGTTTATTTTTTTTGAAAAACTAATATTTTTATTCATATTAACAACAACGCAGTATGTACCAGGAATACCAAAAGCACTAGTGACTTTTGCCCCTTTTTTATCTATTGCTTCTTTTAAAACTTCAACTATAAGTTCGTCACCTTTTTTTATCTTGGTATTATGAAACTTTTCATCAAGATACATATAACAATCTTTATTATGACCAATATCTATAAAAGCACACTTAATTGCTGGAACAATATTTTTTACTACGCCTTTATATATTTCTCCTGGAACTGGACCACTATTCTCTTCTTCTATAAAACATTCCTTTAGTTTATTGTTTTCCTTTATTGCTATCCTCAAAATCTCTTCTTGTCTTTCAATATATATTTCTTTCATTTTGACCCACTCCTATTTTACTATTTTAGAAAAACTCGCTAAGAGTGACTAATTTTTCATCTTTATATGCATACATTTCTTCGCGAGTTATATCAACAAAAGTCTCTTTATTAATAAACTCTAGATTTTCCTTTATGTATTCGCAGAGTAGACTAGCAGATAAATTATCTCGACTACCGCAAGAAATAAGAACTTTAATAGACATCACAAAATTATCTACGTTATAATCGAACTCATGAATAAATTGTTTTATATTAACCAACTTTTCTCCACTTTTTTTGCTGATTTTAATAATATTCCATTCGTCCAAAGCACATAGATCATCCATTTTTTCCTTAATACCTTCTATATCGGTGCATTTAAATTTAATAGTGTATCTAGCTGCATCAATAATTGCCATAGCTTGCTTTTGCTTTGTTCCCTCAACCGGGATTACTTTTACAACATCTAAAATTTTAATTCCACGTGGTGTGTTCTCATTCATTTTATCCATAATATAGTTTTCATCTAGTTCATCAACTAGTACTACATCCATATATTCACCATTTGAATGTACCCCTACTGACAATGGTTGCGCGATAGATACTGCCATGTGTGGATTGAAACCTTTTGAATACCCAATTGGAAGTTCTGATCTCTTAATTATCTTTTGGATAGTCCTCATTAAATCTAAGTGAGCAACAAATTTAATTTCACTTTCCTTACTATACTTGATTAAATAACGCACCGTTAAAACACGTCCCTTCTTTAAAGTTAACATTAACCCCACAATGCGTGCATCCATCTTTGCAATTTTGAGTTAGTTCTACTTTTTTAGCTTTTTCATTTTCATTTATTAAATACTCTTTATTTACACCAATATCTATGAAATCCCATGGAAGTACTTCCTCATAACTTCTTTCCCTATAAGCATAGAAATCTCCAGAGACTCCGCATTCCTCCATTGCTTCTTTCCATATTTCAAAATTAAAATATTCGCCCCAGCCATCAAATTTTGCACCTTTTTCAAATGCCTTTATTATAACATCGCAAATTCGTCTGTCCCCTCTAGCCATAACTGCCTCTAAGTACGAAACTATTGATTCATGATAATTGTATGTAACTGCCTTACTTTTGATTGCATACTTAACTGCTTTTATTTTTTCAACTACATCCTCCATTCTGCTTTGAGGTACCCATTGAAATGGAGTAAATGGTTTCGGTACAAATATAGCTGTACTTGTAGTAACTCTTAATCCTCTTTTTCGTGTTTCTTTCGGGATTTTAAAGTATTCCCCTGCAACTTTATCTGAAAGCTCTGCAATGCCACGTACATCCTCTAATGTCTCATAAGGAAGTCCAACCATAAAGTAAAGTTTTATAGTTGACCACCCTGAAGCAAATACACTACTAACCGCTTCTAATACTTGTTCTTCTGTTACACCTTTATTTATAATATCTCGCATTCTCTGTGTTCCTGCTTCAGGTGCAAAAGTTATACCAGTTTTCTTCACCTTTTGTATTTCCTTAATTAAGTCCACTGAGAAAGAATTTATCCTAATAGACGGCAGCGATACACTAACGTGGTCCTCCTTATTTTTCTCTATAAGGGTTGTTACAAGGTTTTTAATATCAGAATAATCACAAATACTTAAAGAGCTTAAAGATATTTCTCTATATCCGGTACTCTTTAATAATTTATCTGCTTCATCTATAAGGGTAGCAGTGCTTTTTTCTCTAACTGGTCTATATATCATTCCAGCTTGGCAAAATCTACATCCATTTGTACATCCTCTAAATGTCTCAAGTATTACCCTATCATGTACTATTTCAGTATATGGAACTACTATTTTCTCTGGATAAGCAACTTTATCAAAATCTACTACAAATCTTTTCTTAACATTACTAGGAACATCATCATATTTAGGTTTAAATTCACGTATAGTATTATCCTCATTATAAGATACTTCATATAATGAAGGGACATATACTCCTCTTATTTTAGATATTTCTCTTAAAAATTCTTTTTTCTTACCTTTATAATTTTTATAAACATCTAATACCTCATTCATTATCTCCTCACCATCACCAAGCTCAAAGAAATCCACTATATCGTATAATGGTTCAGGGTTATAGGCACATGGACCACCAGCCATAATTATAGGCTCATCGTCACCTCTCTTAGATGCTCTTATAGTAATGCCTGCCATATCAAGCATATTAAGAATGTTTGTGTAACTCATCTCATATTGAAGTGTAAACCCTAAAAAATCAAACGCTTTTAAAGAATCCTTACTCTCTAATGCGTACAAAGATATATTGTTATCTCTCATTTGTTTTTCCATATCTGGCCAAGGCGCAAAAGCTCTTTCACAATAAGTGTCAACTCTCTCATTCAAAACATGATAAAGTATTCTACTTCCTAAATGTGACATACCTACCTCATATACATCTGGGAAACAAAAAGCAAATCTTATATCAATTTTATCTATATCTTTATAACAACAATTTAGTTCTCCACCTATATATCTAGCAGGTTTTTCAACCTTAAATAAGATATCATCGGAAATTTTATTCATAGAAACCACTCCTCGTTTTTTCATCTACGGTAAATAACAATTTACGTACATTACATTATTTTATTTTAACACATGAGTCTTAAATCTCAAAACTAAAAATTTTTAACCTTTAAAATAAAATAACCAACCTAATAATAGGTTGATCATTTTGATGCAAGACATGTCATAAAATATGTTTTAATTTTTTAATATCAATATATTCATTTAAACTTATATTACCATATGTTTTTATTGCTTCGATTATTTCTTCCTCATATAATGTCTCGATTACACGCATATTTTCATCAAGTACAGTAAACAAATTATATTTATTTTTATCAATTATTCCTAAAACATATAATAAGCTTTTCTCACAAAAAATAGATATACTCCTATTCTCTACATATCCTCGCTTTATAAATCTATATTTTTTCTTAATAATGTAGCCCATAATCAAATATACTATCCTTTCCTTCTCTTTGATTGAAGATATTAAAATAAATATTGAAATTAAGCCTAAATTAAAATTCCCCCTGTTTGCAGACACACTTACAAAATATATAAACATAAAAACACTTCCAAGAATCATGCTAACCCTAATTGTGATCTCATTAGCTCTTCTATAGATATTATTAAAACTAAGTATATCACGAAGCACCCTCCCCCCATCTAATGGGAAAGCTGGTATAAGATTAAATATACCTATTGCTAAATTGCTATTAAAAATCAAATCAAAATAAGGCCTTTTAAATATTATAAATAGAATATAAAAAATGAATGCAAGAACTAAGTTTAATAATGGTCCTGATAAAGAAATTATTAAATCTTCTTTGGCATTTGCTTCATCTAAATCTTTTAGCTTAAGTACTGCGCCTACAGGAAGTATTTCTATATCAAAACCAGAAAACCCTAAAATTCTTGCGGTTAAATAATGCATTAACTCATGGAGGAATACGAAAACAAAAGATATTACTAATTTCCCTTTAAATCCTAATACTATTAGCAAAATAATATACGGTATAAACAACTTACTTATTTTTATCAATTAATCCCCCAAAGCAATTGCTAAAGATGTTATAAATCACTCCATTTACTAAAAATCAATATTATTATTTATTCCATTTTCCTTAGGTATCGTGCTTTTAACCTTATCTAAAAACTTTATCGTAATTGTTTTTACATCATTAAATCTAATATCCCTTGCTTTTTCAAGTAATACACTATAATTATATTGCTTATTTATCGCTTCCTTAGAATAATTATATGCAAATTGTGTTTTTGGTGTAATAATTACTTTGAGAAGCAAAACAATAATGAATAATGTAAGCACTCCAATTAACTCCCTTGTTAATCTCTTTATATATAACTCTGATACACTGCTATGTTTATAGTTTTCACTATGAAATTTATTTGTGCCTCTTTGCCTTCTAGCTAAATTATTATAATAGCTTTGGTACTGCGTATTATAATTTCCCATTTGCTCCCCCTTATACAATCTTTTACTCTTTATATATATTTAATTTTCAGCATTTATATTACAAATTATAAGAAAAAAGATATATTAATCATCTAAAACAAGAAAAGCACTGCAAAATTTGCAGCGCCCCCAATTATTTATTATTAATATTCACGATCTTTTAAACTTCTCATCAAAACTTCAGCTGTACCTAAATTTGTAGCAAGTGGAATGCAATGTACATCGCATAACCTAAGAAGTGCTGAAATATCAGGCTCATGAGGTTGAGGTGTTAGTGGATCTCTAAGGAAAATTATCATATCCATTTCCCCCTGAGCTAGTTTAGCACCTATTTGCTGGTCGCCTCCGAGTGGTCCTGATAAAAATCTAGTAACAGGAAGACCAACTTCTTCATTTATTAATTTTCCTGTTGTACCAGTTCCATATAATTCATGTTTAGCTAAAATATCCTTATATCGTTTTGCAAAGTCAATCATATCTTCCTTTTTTTTATCATGTGCTACTAATGCTATTCTCATATCTTTCCCCCCTAGTGCAATTTTTATGAAATATATTAAATCATCGCATATAGCGCTGAAATATCATCAAAAGTTTATTTTATTTCTTCTCATCCCTACATTTAACACAAGTCCTAGTGATATAAAGCATGTTAGCATCGAGCTTCCACCATAACTCACAAATGGAAGGGTTATTCCTGTAATAGGCATAAGTCCAATTGTCATCCCGATATTTTCCATTATTAAAAATAGCAAACTTGAAATATACCCCACACATAATACCGTTCCAAAGATATCCTTAGATTCTTTCGCAATTTTTATTAATCTATATATAAGAATACCATATAATAATAGCAACATTAATGCACCAATAAGTCCCCATTCTTCTGATAAAACCGCAAAAATAAAATCTGTATGATGTTCTGGAATAGAATTAAATTGCACTCCGTTTCCAAATCCACGTCCAAAAATCCCTCCTGAACCTATAGCAAGTTTTGATTGATCCAGTTGAAGTCCAGCACCTGTTATATTTTTGCCAGGTGTAAAGACTGATAAGAGTCTTACTTTCCAGTAAGATTGCATTAGCGGTGAATTCCATACACCTACAACTAAAATCAAAATTGAAGTTATTCCTCCAATTATCACTTTATAATTTAGTCCTATACAATAAAATATACCAAGCACTATAAAAAAGCTAACCATAGTCATTCCCATATCAGGTTGAATAACAATTAATAACATTGGCACTGCTGCATAAAATATTAACTCTAACAGATTTTTAGGATCATTGATTTTCCCTTCCATTTCATCTAATTTCTTGGCAATCATTATTGTCATGCCAATTTTAGCGAATTCCGAAGGTTGTATATTGACCGGACCAATATTTATCCAAGAATTTGCACCATTGGTGACTTTTCCAAAAACATCACCAATTATTAGCAGTATAATGCTTGCCCAATATATTATAACGGCATAATTTTCTATTAACATATAATCAAAAGCCAAAAGAATACACAACACAACAAGACCTACTATAAACCACATAATCTGCAATTTAAAAATATGAGTTTCATAATTCTTTACTGTGGCACTATAAATATTTACACATCCAAAAATCACGATACAAATCGTAATTATAATTGTAACATAATCTAATTCTCTTAAAAGTTTCTTATTAAGTCTTAGGCTTTGTAGAAATTTCATGTTTAAACCTACCTCCATCTCAAATATGATTATATCATATAAAAATAAAATAGCTATGCATAAGTTGATAATTATACATAGCTCTTAGATCTCTTATCTTTTTATCTTTTTTATTGGTATATTGGCAATTAGCGCTGGTGAACTACCTTCATATTCATCTGTTGTTGTTAATCTAACCTCAATATTTCCAGTTTCTATTTCAGCGTATTTTGAAATTACCTGTAATATGTCACTTTTAATCATTTCCAAAAAATCAGGTGAAAAGTCTGCTCTATCATGTATTAAAATTAATTTTAATCTATCACTTGCAATATCCTTTGAGAAAATTTTGTTAGAAAATATTTTTAGTATATTCATCTATGTCCCCCCCTCTCATATTGCTTTAAACATTCTTTTTAAAGTAGCAAAAAAGCCTGCCTCACTTGATGATCCATTTAGTGAAGCATAGGTCACTTCCTCACCCATTATTCGCCTTGCTATGTTTTTAAAAGCGAGTCCAGCAATTGACTTGTCATCTAAAACAATCGGCTCTCCTTTATTAGTAGAAATTGTAACCTTCCTATCGTCTGGTACAACTCCAATTAATTTAATTGCAAGGCATTCTATAATATCATCTACAGACAGCATGTCCCCATTTTTTGTCATTTCATAATTCATCCTGTTTATTATAACCTCATGCCTATCAATTCCTTTAGAATCTAATTTCCCTATTACCCTATCTGCATCTCTAACAGATGTAAGTTCTGGGTTTACAACTATAATGGCTCTATCTGCTCCAACTATAGCATTTTCAAATCCTTGCTCGATGCCAGCAGGGCAATCTATAATAACATAATCAAAATCTTCCTTTAACTCGTTTACAACCATGAGCATATCTTTTATATTAATGTCATTTTTGTCTCTTGTTTGAGCCGTTGGCAATAAAAATAAATTATTAAATCTTTTATCTTTTATTAAGGCTTGTTTTAATCTACATCTTTTTTCTATAACATCTACTAATGTAAAAACCACTCTATTTTCAAGTCCCATCAAGACATCGAGATTACGAAGTCCTGTATCTCCATCAATTACTACAACCTTCTTATCCATTGATGCAATAGCTGTTCCTATATTTGCTGTGGTCGTCGTTTTACCTACGCCACCCTTACCCGAAGTTATAACTATAGATTCTCCCATGTGAACTCCTCCATTAAATATATTTATTAGGTAAATACGGTTCTACAATAATATTTCCATTTTTAATTTTTGCTACCTCAGGATATTTAGGTTTTACTTCATCTTCAGGAGACCTTGTTACAATACCACCAATCTGGAGTATTTGAGGTTCCAACTTAAACGCAGCAATTATGGCTTTATCATTACCATTAGAACCTGCATGAACAACTCCTCTTAATGTACCAAATACAATTATATTTCCTGCTGCATATATTTCTGCTCCTGGATTTACATCACCAATTATAATTATATTACCAGGATAATTTATACTTTGTCCACTTCTTATTGTTTTTCTCAAAAATTTAGTTCTTCCCTCGTATATGCCAGTAAACACATTTCCAATAGACTCTTCTTGATTTTGAAAAATACAATCACTAATTAAAAATTCATCAAATAATATTTCCTTTAATTTTCTACTTTCCCTCTCATTTATGTATTTTAGCTCAGTAGTTATTTTTAGTGTACTACCTTTGTAGAATTTCCTTCCCTGCGCAAGCTTATCAATTAAAGCCTCTAACATATCATCAAAGTCACTAAAATGGTTCATATTTATAACTACATTTAATCCCTCTTTATTTCCTTTAATAACTATTTTATCTGTAACCATAACCTTAACCTCCTAGCTCTCATCTGGGGTGTGTGTGACACTAAAATAAATAAAACGTTCCTAAATCAATTATTAATTATTTTTTCATAATTGAACTGTTACACAACTTAACTTATCATATTATTTCAACATAATACAAGTAAATTCCTTCTTAATTTTAATATTAATATTTATATATATATTATTCATACTTATAAAACCAAATAAACTCCAACAAACAAATTTGTCAGAGTTTATTTGTTAAGTATTCTATCAACCTTTTAATAATAAACTAAAAGTGCTTTCGTTAAAATCCCCATTCTCTCTTCATATATTCCTTTTGGGATAGTTTATACGTAAACTTATACATAAAAATAGAAATTATTAAATTGTATATTGCCTGATATAGTATTACTCTCATATATACATCTTGTTTTATAAAAAACAATATAGAAAATAGTATTAATCCCTTTACTAAACTTAACACAAAAGATGATATTATTGGGAAAAATGATTTTTCAATAAATATGTTTTTACCTATTTTTGCAGCAACAAAACACATAAGCATATTGCTTAGCATATTGATTCCAACCGCATTTAAGAAATACACATCCTGGAGTGCTCCAGTAAAAACCCCAATTATCACTGCATCTCTTGGAGAACTAACAATAGAGTAACACAGTGCAAATATAAATAATAGACTTGGGTATGCACCATTAATCTTAAGTAAAGGCATTAAAGTATTATCTAATATTAGAAATAGAATACATAAAAATACTATTGTTAATATTCTCTTCATAATACAACCCCTAATATTTTATTTCTCCAGCTTTTGCATCTGTTGGTACCACAATGAAAACCTCTTCTATCTTTGAAAAATCAACATATGGTTTTATTATAGCCCCTTTCATTACTGCACCTTTATCTTCATGAACGCTTAATACGCTTCCAATTCTTATTCCAGATGGATATTTACCTCCAAGTCCAGATGTTACTATTACATCACCTTTTTTTATTTTTGACTCTAAAGAAAGACGCTGTATTTGTGCAAGTGATTTATTATTTTCATCTGTATATCCTTTTACAATACCATTATCTCTTGTTCTATCAACAAGACCTGCCACTGCAATATTTTCATTAGCCAAGCATTGTACTATCGACCAATTATCGCCAACTGAATTAACTTGTCCTACAAGTCCATCCCCAGTCATAGCGACCATTCCTTTTTTTATTCCACTCGTTTCACCCTTATTTATTGTAAATCCATCTGAAAAACTATTTCCACACAATCCATTTATATCAGCACCTATATAACTATATTGGGCGTTTTTATCTGAAAATTTAAACATTTTGCTTACTCTTTCATTCTTTTTTATTAAAGCACTGTATTCTATGACTTTGCTTTGGAGCTCACTATTAGTCCTTCTAAGTTCTTCATTCTCTGTTTTAACATTTGAGATATTAGTTATAAATTTAAAAGAACTTTTTATTTTAAAAAATCCACTAAAAAATACACCTTGTACTGAATTCATTGTTACCCCAACACCATTTTCCACAAAAGACATTTTCTCTCGATTTACACTATAACCTATTAGTGATAAAAAGGTAACTGACAGTAATATAATTACTACTGCCAGTTTGTTTTTTAAAAATTTCATATTTACCTTCTCTTACTCATAACATCTATATTATCGAGAGCTTTTCCTGCTCCAATAGCTACACAATCAAGTGGATTTTCAGCTATGTGCACAGGCATATGTGTTTCCCTGTTGATAAGTGCATCTATTCCTTTTAGAAGCGCTCCTCCACCAGTTAACATAATTCCTTTTTCCATAATATCTGATGCAAGTTCTGGTGGGGTTTTTTCAAGTGTAGTTATTATTGCTTCAATTATTGATTGAACCGGCTCACTGAGTGCTTCTCTTACTTCCTTTTGTGTTACTTCTATAACTTTTGGAAGTCCTGTTATTAAATCTCTTCCTGTTATCTCCATGCTCATATCATCATCTTCTTGTTCGTATACTGATCCAAGTTCCATTTTAATATTTTCTGAAGTTCTCTCACCTATCATAAGACTATACTGTTTTTTAACAAAAGCTATTATAGCTTGATCGAACTCATCACCTGCAACTCTTAAAGATTTACACGTTACAATTCCACCGAGTGAAATTATGGCAACCTCTGTAGTTCCGCCTCCAATGTCCACTATCATACTTCCAGTTGGTTCATTTACAGGTAGACCAGCCCCAATAGCGGCTGCAAATGGTTCTTCCATTAAATATGCATCTCGTGCCCCTGCACTTTTAGTTGCTCCCTCTATTGCTCTTTTTTCAACCTCAGTTACGCCAGACGGATATCCAACTACAATTCTTGGACTTGTAAATCCTTTTGGACTAACTTTGTTTATGAAGTGTCTAAGCATTTTTTCAGTAATATCAAAATCTGCAATCACTCCATCCTTCATAGGACGAATTGCAACTATATTACCTGGAGTTCTACCTATCATTTGTTTAGCTTCTTCACCAACGGCTAGAACCTTATTAGTATTTATATTTATAGCTACAACAGAAGGTTCACGTAAAACAATACCTTTCCCCTTCAAGTAAACTAATGTGTTTGCTGTTCCTAAATCTATTCCCATATCACGAGACGTTCCGAATATTCCCATTATAATTTCTCCTTTCGTATCTAAAGCATTCCTTTTTCTTTTAAACTTGTATAAACCCCATTACCAATAATTATATGATCAAGTAGCTCTATTCCTAGTAATTTACCACATTCCTTAAGTCTTATAGTAATGCTTATGTCTTCCTTACTAGGAGTTGGGTCTCCTGACGGATGATTGTGACAAATAACAACGGAAGCACTACAATTTTTAATAGCTTCGTAAAAAACTTCTCTCGGATGAACTATTGAAGTATTTAAATTACCAATTGAGATATCCTTTATGCTAATAATTACATTCTTTGTATTGAGCATAACTAATTTAAGATATTCCTTTTTTAAGTATCTCATTTCTTCCATAAGATACTCTGCTACATCTTTTGGTGATGTAATTTTATATTCTTCTCCTGATTTATAGCTTCTAAATCTTTTGGAAATTTCAACAAGTGCTAAAAGTTGTGTCGCTTTGGCATTTCCAACACCTTTTAAATTCATAAATTCCTCTGCACTTGAACTGAAAAGTCCATTTAGTCCGCCACACTGCGAAATTATTCTACTACAAAGACTTACAATATTTTCATTTTTTGATCCTACCCTAAGTATTATAGCTAATAGTTCATTGTTGGATAAAGTTTCAGCACCGTATCTTAACAATTTTTCCCTTGGTCTCTCATTTTGAGGCAAATCCATAATTTTGAACGTCATACCCATAAACAACTCCTTTATAGATTGACCCCCATTTCCCTTAACATATAATATAATTTGTTCACTGGCAACCCCACAACACTATAGTAACAGCCCTTTAATTCTTTAACGAATAAAGATGCTCCTCCTTGTATAGCATAAGCTCCAGCCATACCTAATGGTTCTTTTGTTTCTATGTAATTGTTTATGTCTTTTATTGATAACTTTGAAAATTTTACTCTAGTGCACACATACTCAGTATTAATTACCTTAGTTTGCGAATTTATTACCGCAATTCCTGTATATACCTCATGTGTATTGTTACTTAGATTACTAAGCATTTTGAAAGCCTCGTAACTATCTTTAGGTTTTCCTAGCACTTCACCCTTAAAATAAACAACAGTGTCACAACCTATTATAGCAGTTGGTTTTTTCACGCTACTACAAATAGCCATAGCCTTACCTTTTGCTAAGGTCATAACATATTCGCCACAATTCCCAGAAAACATTATGTCACTCTCTTCAAAGTCACTTGCCATTATCTGAAAATTACTAGTTATTTTTTTTAGGAGTTCAGCCCTACGTGGCGAGGCAGAAGCTAAAATAATATCCACTACATCACTCCTAATATTTTCTATATAATATTATTGCCAAAATAATGCCTATAATAGTCATAATATTAATATTAAAATTTATACCGAAAGTTACTGCGAATGCTTTAAAATCTATAAGCATAGGATTACTCATCCCTATGGTGTACGTACTCTTCAAAAATTTAAGTGCAGCCACGTTGTCTCCTAATAGTTCACCTATAAAACTTCCAGAAATAGCTCCTATCATTATAAAAAAAACAAAATATGGATTTTTTCTTTCTGCACTCTTCAAATTATACCCCCCCACCTTACTTATATATCTTATACATCTTATACATTTTAACATTTAATAAATTCATACACAAGTGCATAAATTTATTATTCAGAAAAAATTTATAATTATACCTATATCAGTTTCTTTATAAATTTATATATATATATATATCCGTCCTCTGTTTTTTCTTTTTCAACTTTTATTGGCAAGGCAGTTAAATAAGATTTTATAGTTGTCATTGAGACATAACTTTTATTTTTCGTATCTGCACCAGTTAAAGTCGCCATCCATTTTTTTAATTCTGCAGTTTCAACATATTTAGTATCCTTTTCCGAAAGTTTATTTAATATTTTAATATCTGCACTAATCATTTCATTAGTTTGCGCACTTGTTAAATCCTTACCTTCCAGCTGGAAATTAATTTTTGAATAAGTTATTTTTTTTGCCGTAAGTTCTTTAATAATACTATCAGCTCCACTTTTAGGATATACCCCAAGTAACACTTTATTTAACTTATCTTCCACAATAATAAATGGTGTACCATATTCAGCTAGACTCTTTTTGAGTACAAGTGCGCTTTCCATTTTGGTAAAAACACCACATTGTAATGCTACATATTCTTTAATATCATTTTGAGTTGTATCTTTAGAACTATCCCCACTAACTTTATTTATTTTTGTATCTTTTTGCAAACTTATTTTAGTAACTTTATTATCTGCACTCGCTATTTTACTATTATTAGGTAATAGCTTTGCAAAAATAGTGCCCAAAGCAATTGCAACTATTAGTATTAATGTAATAACAATTATAAAATTGTTATTTTTCTTAGGTCGTTTGTAATTATATCTAGTATATCTCACTCTATCATCCCCTAACTTAATAAGTTCTTATTTATAATATTATTATTTAAAAACTTATTTTAGAATAAAAAAATAAATATAAATAATATAATTAAAATAACCCTATAAAATTTATAGGGTTGTAATGAAAATAAGTTCTGTTTTTATGTTAAATAAATGTTATTTTCTATTCATCTCTGTACATAAGGGATACTTTTACAATTCTCGAAACTATTTCTCTTGCTTCTACATAAGGATCCCCGTATCTAGTCAAGCGCCTAAATATTGCAGGATTATATTTTTCAATTCTTTTTACAATCGAATCTACCTCATTATATTGAAGACTAGGTGAAGCCGTCATACTAGGTCTATCAGGTTGGTTCTGATACTTATCAATATAGCTTTTGTTTTTATTTACCTCATCGTAATCGTCCATAGCTTCATTTCTATACATTCTACCCAATTGATTAAATTCATTCATAGACCTTGCATAATTAAATTGACCCATACCCACCCAGGGATTTATTCCCCTATATTGGTTCGTTTCCATATTAGAATTCATATCCTGCATATATCCCACGGGCATTCCCATATTTGACATCATATTCATTTGGTCATATCCATACATCATAGATTGTAATGGCACCATGTCATATTCTTCAATCATGTCTATGGCTTCACTATTGCTGTCCTCTATTTTCATAATTATCCTCCCATTTTAATATTATTAATACATTAACAATTTATGCTAAATGTAAGAGTTTGATACTAGTTTTATAAAAAAAATAAAGAGGGTGCAATTACACCCTCTTTATGCCACTATTTGCTTAATCCACGTACAGGCTTTCTCATATTCGCATCTCCATTAATAATTACAGGATTTTCTTCCTTACTTTTATTTACCTTCTGTTGATTTTCATTAGGCCCACTATTTTTATTTTTCATAAATAACACCTCTTTCAGATGTTAGTTTTTCCATATTTCTTTTTATAATTCATTTGTTCTAAAATTCATATCTACCAATATTAAAATATTTTTTGGTATAAAAAAAGTACCAACACCTTCAAAGTGCTGATACTACTGAATTTAACTTGGTGCAACAGACGGGACTTGAACCCGTATGGTCTCCCACACGTCCCTTAAACGTGCCAACGAATCAGTACCCCTAGAACCCTTTATATAAGCCATAGTTGGTTAATTTTCTTGTAAAACTATCACACGTCCTCGGACATATCTATTGGTTAAATAATAGCTTCATTTCGATGTAAAGTCAAGGTATTATTATCTAGTTCAATGATACTATCTAAGTGTATCTAAGCGTGTTGATATACTTCAGACTATATATGTACCAAAGTGTCCTTGTCCTACCGTTACAAGCCTTAGGTGCTTATAATGTATATAGTCTGGTATCCATTCATATCCATTGATTTCATCGTTAAATCTAGCTATTGCAAGGCATTTTTACGAACAAATGTTCGTATTTCTCCGAATGACTTCATTATCCTATACCAAGTAAACTTCGTAACAGACTTCACCTTTTCTCAGCGTGATGGAGGTGTCTATAATCCCTTTTAAAATATAGAAGCAAATGTACTATTCGATTACCTATCAACCCATAATCATTAATATGCGTCATCTTATACCTTTCCATTGCCCAATACACTTATGAGTGTACATCTCAACATAGAATTTCATCTTACTCTTACTTCCAATATATAGGCTCTTATACAATTGAATGTCTTACTTGATATAGTCCTAATCCATCAAATGATATATCTCTGTAGTCAAAAATCTCGATAACTCTTCCCTTGCTAGAGCCTGTACCCAAACCTAGATTCCGCCACTTCTCTTTTGTAAACATACAGAGTCCTATCTAGTTCTTATCTCTTCTTACTGAGATTCAAAAGAGAATATATTAATTAAAAGTGCTTAAATATCTAGTAAATACCCATCCTTTAACACATATGTTTTCATCAGTAAATTCTATTAATGTCCAACTTTTATTCTTATATTTATTCTTCACGTTATTCTTATTCTCATTTAAAATTCTAACTACTTGTACACGTTTTAAATTATATATAATCCTAGCATTTACGGAATTACTAATTCTAATGTTTAAACTCTCTGCGTTAACAAATCCATATTCACTTAATGCCTTTTTAGCATTTATATCATGCCTATAGTTGATATCAGATTGTTTTATTACTTCCTTTTTTATATCTTTTATAACCTTATTTTTATTACTTTGAATTTCAACTTTACCTTTAACAGATTCAATTGATGTTCTTATTACTCCCTTAGCATAATCAAGATAACATTGATATAGTGGATTAATCAAAAGCATCACTATTATAAAAACCACCAGAGGATGTTGAAACTTTATTCCTTCGTAAATTTTAATGAATTTCTCTTCCAAAGGAGTATCACTATTAATACAATCATTAATTTCATCTATAGCATCATCCATAAAAATGGTTCCATCTTCATTTATTTTTATGTTGCTTATATCTATGTCCTTGAACTGACTACTCCACTTGTTTTGCATGTCTGCTAACACTGTACTTACGCACGATACTGATGTCATAAGTGCTGAAACTCTACCAATATCCTTAAACTGATTACCCCACTTGTTTTGCATATTTGCTAACACTGCACTTACGCCCATTAACGGTGTCATGCTTGCTGACATAATTGCGGAAACTCTGCCAATGTCCTTGAACTGACTACCAACATTGTTTTGCATATTTGCTAACACTGCACTTACACCCATTAACGGTGTCATGCTTGCTGACATAATTGCGGAAACTCTGCCAATGTCCTTGAACTGACTACCCACATTGTTTTGCATACCTGCTAACACTGAACTTACACCCATTAACGGTGTCATACTTGCTGACATCCCACTGATGCCCTTGAACTGTTTGGTTAATTTATCAAATTGCTTTTTTATTGCTTCGTCATTTTCTTCGTCATTTTCCTCTTGATTTCCCACTATTTAATCCTCCATTCCATTAGTAATTTTCCTAAAAGATAATTTTTCCTCATACTTTATTACACAACCGAACATATCACATATGTATATTATACAATCAATAATACAGTCTTACAACTTAACCCTCATCTTGCTAACATTGTAAAATAATCTACAACAGACTATATACTACTATGGAATGATATGAGGGATAGGTTTGTTTTACTCGATAAATCTTATAATTACTTTCAAATCAACTTTAAAGAATTTGTTCATTATATCTATTCAATATTTTTCTTCCAGTGCCGAAGGTACTATACTATATAGTATAGTATAGCATGTCCTAAAAAGTTGTTAACCACCCTCCCCCTTTATTATAGGAACGCGATATTAGTGCATGACATCGTATTAGAATGAAAAAATAGGTGAATCTACTGTCACCTATTACAATTTATTTCTCTCGCATCCTTGCCACGTTGATTTTTCAACCATATGACCTAATTGCTTTCATACTGCTTTACCAATTTGTAGAAGGTATTCTTCTTTAGTCCTAATTGCTCCATCGCTTTTACTGCCGTTATTTCTTCTGCTTTCCAGTCCTTATATACCTTCTTCCATTCCTTTGGATAATCTACCTTCGGTCTTCCAATTCCCTTACCATTATTCTTTGCTTTCAGTACTGCTATGCCTTCCGCTTGTCTTGTTCTTATATTCATTCTCTCTTGTTCTGCCATGGTACTTAGCACCTCTAACAGTAAGTTATTAATCATATCAATTAACCACTCTTGCCCTTCTGCAATCTCCATCATTGTTGTTGGAATGTCTAGTATCTTTACCCTTACGCCTTCTGCCTTATAGTATTCCAACTCATCCTTTATTTGCTGTTTATTCCTTCCTAATCTATCCAATGACTTTATGTATATTGTATCGCCTCTCTGTGAAACCTTTCTGAGTAATTGATACTGAGGTCTTTCCATATCCTTACCACTTTGCTTATCAGTGAATATATATCCTTCATCAACGTGCTTTCGAAGTTCTACCATTTGTCTGTCTAAGTTTTGTTCTTTGGTGCTTACTCGTGCATACCCATATATTCTCATTTTCCAACCTCCACCCTTTACTTATAACATGTAAATAATATATCATATCAGTTTGTAAAGGTCAATGTTTATTTACAAACGTTTTTAAATCATTTCATTACCTTATCAAACGGTATGAATGGCTTAAAGTGGTCAACTTTATTCTATCCTTTAAGGTATACCTTTATAAACTTACATTGATTCCTAACTATAACAAGTCATGTTAATGTCTATTATGCCTTTTATGAGTATAAGGTTAAATCAACTACAGTCTCTAAGATAAAATATTATTTTATCTTCTTCATTGCCAAGTATAAAAGTAACTGTAAATAATCAGTTGATAAGTAATTGCTAAATCACATCTGAACTCAATAAAAAGCAATAGATTCCTCCATTGCTTTTACCCCTTTAATAATACAATTACTGATAATAACTATCCAGTAATTGTATTATTTGTCTAACGACCATATATGTTATTAAGTCTATACATTTCTTAGACAAGCAATTCTCTACTTACGATATAAACATTTCATAATCATCTATTTAATTTCCTCCTATATTATAGACCAGACTTAGTAGCATCCTTTTTAACAGTTTTACTTTCGTATATAACATCCATTGACGGCTCAAACTTATCGCCTTGTAGGAATAGTGTTATAATGGTGTTGGGTAAGTTCCACTTTGTACCATAGATTAATCCACCAGTAATTACCGCCATACCCCTCTCTTGGGGACTATCTTTATATAAACTATCCTTCCATATTCCACCGTTATCATAGGTTGATGGCTCGCCGTACTTTGCAATTAATTGTTTTTTTATTGATTCATAGTCGTCAATGTAGTCGTTAGGATTCGAGTGTCTACCAGTAAACATAAACAACCCTTCGGTAAATTTACCTTCACTGTTGAACTGATACGCCAACTGAACATCTGAAATCCCGCATACTCTGTCCTTATACATAATTGCATCATCGGTGGTTGCCATTATCGGAGTCTTTTCTGTTTTTTTAACCTCTTCCCTTGTCATTCCCCATTTAACTTTTCTAAAGTCTGGATTTTTTACTACGGTTTCAACTTCCACTTTCGGTACTGGTTTCGGTATTATTTTTGGTATCGCCTTTGCGGTGGTTGCGGTTTTAGTATCCGTAGTCGATTTTACAGTATTCTTGCTATCGCAACCTACCAGACCAACCATTAGAAAAATACTTAATGTAATTGTCACACCTCTTTTGTTCATTTAAAATCCCCCTTTAGTAAAATTACTTTTCTGTTTCCGTTTCCTCGTCCTCACTTCTCCACCACCGTCAGTTATAAGATGTTTACCACCAGTAATATTATACCATATATGTTTATAATGTTTTAAGGTCATCCAATGTAAAAAAACCTATTTTATTACTACAGTTATCTCAATTCCACTATTAGATAATTCGTATCAAATGAAATCAATATTTTATTCCATTTGTTAGGTATGATTTTCAAAATGAAATCACTACTATCCCTTTGTGACAGTTGATTGTTGACAAGTATAACGTTCGCAATTTTAAACTTCATCATCTTCTTTAATTAAATTATCCTCCATTAGCAAAACACTCCCATTCCTTTTCAATATTATATTTTGTTATATATGTTTCAGCATTTCACCCTTGATATAAAAAGTATCTCTACTCAACTCCGCCCCACATTCCCAACATACTGTGCCAAAGTCAATATGGTATTTTTTAAATTCGTCTAAATCTTTTAATGGTTCAAAAACCTCATATCTCAAATATGGTTTTATATCAAATGTTTTTACTTCACCAGTTTCAAACGTTATAGTCAAAGTGTGATTTTCATGCATTATTACATTGGAAACTTTAGGACTTATGTCTTTCATTTATATCAACTCCATTTAATATTTTTCTTTAATATGCTCGATTTTAACCGTTCTAATCTCATTGTTTCACCAGAGCAACTCTGCCTCTTTCATTTTAAATTGGCGAATGGTTTCAAATTCTAAATTGAATACTCCATTCCTTCCAAATTACCTTATCCAAGTTACTCCAGTGTCACTTCTACTACATAAGGCAATAACATTATGTGCATACTTTTATGCAACACACAACCTAATTACAAGAAATGCAGTTTCAAGCGTGGATATGTTTAGTAACCAACATAGTTTCTAATGAAACACTAATAATTAGCGACTTCTTGTCGCACCAAAATATATGAAGAACACATCTTAACATTGGTAGTTGCCCTATCACTAACTGCCCTTAATATATAATATTGCTTATTTTTCTGAATACTTATTTTGAGTTATTGAGTAGTAATAAATTTTAATGTCATTATCGATAAACCCCCTTTTTTGTGCACCCAATAGAGTATGATACATATTTCCTCTACCTACAGAATTATCAGTATGTATATATATACTCTCTGCTCTTAACCCATTTTCACAAATATATTTGACTAAATCGTATCCCGTAGGTAATAAATTGCCTTGTTCATCACTCCCTAAGTCGTGGTCAAGTGAAAGAATCTCAACTTTAAAATTTTCAAGATAATATATTGCATGGTCTACTGTTCTCGCTATTACAAACCCCTCTGGACAGTCACGTAAATCATCAACATATAAATTTATTTTTTCTCTCATAATAATCAAATCTCCCTTACAAGCCGAATTCAATGCCCTTTGCACATCAAAAGCATACTCTAACCCCTGCTCATTCTTGTTCCGTTTTTTTACAATCTTTACAATCAATTGTTCATATCAGTAAAGTAGGTAGTTGACTTCTAATAGATATTTATTAAATGTCGAATACCTACTTTTCCTACATATCAATTAAATATAAATAAATCATACGACGCAAATCATGTAATGATTTCGTGGGCTAAATAGTGTCAACTATTTAGTGTTCCTTCGGACAAAAGCAATACTAGACATTGAAATTCAACGTTTGCCCACTATCTAAACCCTTGATGTTATGTCTTCCACAAAAGTCAATTACATCTAAATCATTCATAACCTTTGTTTTAAAATTATTCTTGTCCGCTATCCCAAGAAATTCTCTTATCTTTTGCTTTGAATAAACACCCTTTACAACATCATATTCGCCTTTTCTATTCTTCTTTTGTTGTAACAAATCATGCCGTTCGAACTCTAACATTTCTTGGCATACCTTTATAAACCTCCCCGCTTGTCTATTTTCTCTTCTATGAAGAGTGTCTCTGTCTTTTTTCGTTTCTTTGTATTCTACAATATCACACTCTTCTTTGGTGGTTACAATGCAATTTTCAAACATTTTAATCACTATATCAATTGTCTCTGCATCATTGTTGAATATAATAACCATACTTTCCCTTTCCATATTTCTATTGACACGTTTAATTGCTTGGTAAATTTCATTTGCATTTTTATATTGTCGGTAATCCTCAAACCTAGAATCGGCAAATCTAAATACCTTGTGAATTCCTTTACCAACATTCTTACCTTTCCAATTGCACCTATTATCCAATCGTTGATTAGAGTAATATAGATACTCTAATACATAAACTCTAAACGGCATATTTGGATTGTGGGTGATTATTACGTTTCTTAAATGTCTATATTCATTCGAACCATTAATATTTCTAAAATGATTTTTGTTTATAGCACATATCATTTCTTCATCTATTATATTTCCTATAACCAAAGTCTCTTCTGACTTGCATTCTTCTATAACCTTGTTAACCACATCATAATAATTAATTGCCTTTTCCTTTGAACCTTTACTACTGTTGATTTTGGGACATGAAAAAAACCATCTTGAGTACTCAAGAACGGGAGTTTGATGTTGAACATGGAACAACTCTTTGTTTAACTTATATGCACCGTTTAATCTTGCACCCGCATCAAGGATTATATTGTTGTCCAGTAACCAGTATTGTGGATTCTTATCTGTACAATATATTACGTTGCCTTCAACAACGCATGTTTGACTATAGTATTGTTTCAACTCCATAATTTTATAGCAAATGTTCCCTTTTGTTATATATTCAGTTGTTTCTGCATATGCAACCGTAATGTTACTCTTAACCATCTCTATTAATTTGTTAATATCTTTCCCAATGATTTTAAAATCGCTCTTAGTATTTAAAAATGAGTGTCTGCCTTCGTTTAAGGTCAAATAATCTTTTAACTCACCGATACACTTTTCATACTGTTTTACTAATGCTGTGTTGTCTAGTAAAATTTCAAATCTATTCATAAAATCCTTGTTAATCGACAATTCATTACCTTTTGTCATGTCCAAAAACTCGTCGATAACAAGCACATGTCTTCCACTTTCAAAGTATCTTTTATTTTTACTAATTGATAGTGCCTTGTATTTTTCGTGTGTTATAACTATTATTGGATACTGATTTAATTCAAATTTAATCTTGTCATATTGCTCGGGCGTGTGTGTATCTCTATTGATTGTAATAGCAACTGTCGCTTCTCCAAGCATACTTGCCATTTCATTAATTCTCTTTACACTTGCAAGACAATCAGCCTTTCTCTCTCTTACAAATATGGCTTTTCGTCCCGATGTCATTACCATATTTGCCAGCGCCTTTTCAGTTTCTATCGTCTTTCCCGTACCACATTCCATATCTACGACCATGAATCGGTCTCTGTTGTTTCCTCTAATAATTTCATTTTGTAAAAATTCCTTTTGTCGCTCTAGACTTTCATCATTACAATTATATATTTCATATCCTTTGTTTTTCATAATACGCTTCACCTCTTGTGTTTTAATTTTGCATTCATTTCGCCATTAGACTATTTCTCGATAAATGTTTACCCTTCAAACTAATAAGTTATAACAATATAGATTACCACTTCGCCTCAATACGAATTACTAGTCCTCATTTAAATCAAATCCATTCCACGCCTTGTTCAATTTGCTTTCTTTGGCATATTTGAAATCCAATTTTTCATCTAATATTTTATCAATGAACTGAATCTCCCAATATGGTATCCTTATTAAACTTGTATTACTTCTTTGGCAAACTTCATTTTTCTTTTGGTCGTTCAGTTGTTGGTATAACAACCTTTTCTTTTTAAAACAGTCCCTAAAATGCAATTCCCCATCTATCTCAATAAAAAATTTTATTTTCCCTTCACTATCCAATACCCAAAAATCAAATTGATAGGATTTCATCTCAAACCATATGCTTTTTTCTTCTTTGAATATAAGTCCTCGTCTAGTCAATTCTTTTGAAACAATTTTCTCATATTTTGATTTCCTCTTTTTGCATTGATTAAAACACTGTTGATATGTCACTTGCATACTAAGTCTTCCCGAACTATTGCTTTGTATATCTGCCAAACCATCTAACCAAATCAATCTAGGAATTTTAAATTGCATACCATTAACAAAACTTGTTTGGTCAGCGTCCTGTCTTAAAACTTGAATCATATTATTTCTTATAGGTATTCTTATAGTTCTTGTTATGTTATCATCAATAGCATTATTACTTTTTACATATACAGTGCACTTGTTGCATCGTCTATAGTATAAAAGATATTCATATGCCGTTGCCTTATACACATTACCACAACTGCATTCTATCTCTAACTCTTCATTATACCCTCCGTATAGTAACGAATTTAATTTATCACGATATCCACTTTGCTCTTCTACGTGATGTTTCATTTGACTAAGACACTTTATCTCCTCCAACTCTTTAATACAAGTAAATTTCTTTATCATTTTGTTCCCTCCTATTCCAGACATCGCAAAATTTTCAAAAAAAACATCAAACTTTGTGGTGCCTGGGATTGTTTTTTGGTTTTCACTGTGATATACTGTAATTAAGTTAGAATATGATGTTATATTTATGCTAAAATCCATATATTCCCTTCTAGTTTACCTCTTTCGACATTGTTTGTCAAGTATTTCTTGACCTATACAACCAATGCTCTTTTTTGTTTTAAATCATTGTTTTGCACATCCATACTCTTTGTTCAATGATGAATTATATTTTATTTAAGAAAAGCACCTACCATAACGGCAAGTGCTATCCTATAATTGTCAAGAACGCTACCTCATCTTTACATGTCTATTGTTCTGTACCATCTGTTCAAGAGGATTGAACTCATTAAAATCTTCCTGCAAATCATTAGTGAACATATTTACATAATTCTTAACCACATCCATACTGCTATGACCTAGCATCCTTTGAAGTTTAAATACATCTCCACCTTTAAGAATCCACATTTTTGCAAATGTATGTCTCCATCTATGTACCCCCGTTTTCATAACCCCACGTCGTCTATTATAGGTACATAGGTTATGCGATAGTAGGTCTGTTTTCAATGGCGTACCATAAGCATTTACAAACATCAAGTCGTCCTCTGAATCAGCACCACGATAATTTAGGTACTCAATCAATACCTTTTTAATACTATTACTCATAGGAACTATCTGTGCTTTTCTATTTTTGGTATGTGTATATGAAATCAATTGATTGCTGAGGTCTACATCTTTTATCTTGATGTTCACAAGCGTTCTTATTCTACAACCCGTAGCAAGTAAGAAATTAACTATAACCCAATTCCTACACTCAACGAAGTTGCACTTATCCAAATTAGGTTTCTTCAACAATATATTTATCTCGTCCTCGCTATATGTTTCAGTAATGCCTCTATCTGCCTTTATCAATGAAATCTTAAACTCCTCCACGTATCCTAATTTCATATAATAGTACATTATCGCTCTCATCGCTATCAGATTAGTATTTATAGTGGTGTCATTCTCATTCATTCTCTCTTTGCAAAAGAGAACAAATCGCTGAATCGTCTGATGATTAATTTCACCGATTGGTGTCTTGTAATCCATAAACTTATACCAGATGTGATTGACAATGTCATCGTAGTGCTTTATTGTAGTCGGTCTAAGGTTTCTGACTTTACAGTTAAGAATAAACTCATCATACCCCTCATCAAAAGTTTTACATCCTATCTTTTTCTTCATGTCAATCTTCTTGCGCATTTTATCTCTACCTCCTTGTAATATAAATAAATACATCCAAGGGAACGAAAAAAAACTATCACACGTTCACCCTCATTTTCATACAAAGGTCGTGTGATAGTTTTTTACTTGTAATAAACCAACTCTATTGGTACTGCTCATTCATATGGTGCAACAGACGGGACTTGAACCCGTATGGTCTCCCACACGTCCCTTAAACGTGCGCGTCTGCCATTCCGCCACTGTCGCAAATTTTTTTAATGTAAAGGATCAAACCTTATAGCTATATAGAATTATTAATCTAATAACTATAAGGTTAATTATATATTAGTTTCATACAAATTGTCAATAGTTTTTATTTTCTTTTATTTAATCTCATCAGCATACAATTTTGAATAAATGCGGTAATTTACCTTTACTTTTTTAACATACTTATCTGTTTCTCCAAATGGTATATTATTGAGTGTTTTACCATCACTAGAATATTCCTTGTTTTTAAGCCACTTTTTAACATTTCCACGTCCACCATTATAAGCTGCAAGTACCAATTCTAAATCACCATTAAATTCACTATTTAAATCATCAAGATACCAACATCCCATAGCAATATTAGTTTCGGAGTCAAAAGATTTTTCCGTATTAAAGTCTTTTAATTTCATATTACCGGCAATCCATATTGCAGTATCAGGCATTATCTGCATAAGACCATAAGCTCCCGTATTTGAAACAGCTTTCTCATCAAAATTGCTTTCTGTTCTTATTACAGCCGCAACCAAATAAGGATCTACGTTATACTTTTTTGAATATGTAATTATTTTATTTTCATACTTTATCGGGTAAAAATTTTTAAAAATACTTTTTATATTTATTACTATAATAACCAATAGAATTAATATTAATAATTTTATGATTTTTGAAATTTTCATAACTTCACATCTAACCTTTCGAGCTGTGTAATAATTAAATCTAGTTGCAACTTTGTGTCTTCAAAACTTCTTCCATTATCAATAATAAAATCTGCAAATTTCCTTTTTTCGTCTATCGGCATTTGGGCTCTTATTCTATCCATTGTTTCATCTAAATTTAAGTCATCACGAAGTATAACTCTTTGTATTTGAACATCACTAGATACCCATACTAAAATAGTTACGTCCATACAAGTATGGAGATTGTTCTCTATTAAAGTAGGTGCATCTAGAAAACATAACTTACAGTCATCTTCTTCACACATTTTTATTCTGTGATGTATTTCTTTTGTTATAAAAGGTATCATTATATTCTCAAGTTTTTTTCTACGTATATCACTTTTAAATATATAATTTCCAAACTCTTTTCTATTAAGTTTACCTTCACCGTCAAAAAAATTATATCCAAATTCACTTTTGATATTGCTCATTATTTCGGGATATATTATAAAAACCTCCCTAGCTACAATATCTGCATCGATAATTGAAAACCCATCATCTTTTAACATATTGGTTACTGTACTCTTTCCGCTGCCAATACCACCTGTTATTCCAACCTTTAGCATTATCTTCTCCCCCACTTTTTTATAACTAAAAATTGAATTTTTAACATCCTGAGCTTAACTCACACCCGTAAGTTTCAATTACTTAGCCTCATACCAAGTTTCTCCAATGCTAATTTCTACTTCTAGCGGAACTAAAAGTTTAATAACATTTTCCATCTGATCCTTAACCAACAATTCAACCTGCTTTAGCTCATCTCTATATACATTTAATATTAATTCATCATGTACTTGTAGAATTAAAGTACTTTTCAATCCTTCTTCCTTTAATTTATCAAATACATTAACCATAGCAAGTTTTATAATATCTGCTGCACTTCCTTGTATAGGCGTATTCATAGCAAGCCTAATACCCGCAGCTTTCACCATTTTGTTTGCTGAATTTATTTCAGGTATAAATCTACGTCTATTAAGTATAGTAGTAACACTATTATTTTCCTCAGCTGTAGTAACTATATCCTTCATGTATTTCTTGACACTAGGATATCTTTCAAAATATGTTTCTATATATGTTTTAGCTTCTTTTCTTGATATATTTAAATCCTTTGCAAGACTAAATTCCCCGATACCATATACTATACCAAAATTTACAGCCTTTGCATTACTTCTCATAAGTTTTGTAACCTCGTCCATTGGTACATTAAACACCTCAGACGCTGTTTTAGTATGAATATCACTATGATCAATGAAAGCTTGAATTAAATTTTCGTCACCAGCAATATGTGCTAATACTCGAAGCTCTATCTGTGAATAATCCGCAGATAATATAACGCACTTATCATTGTGTGGTATAAATGCTTTCCTAATAGCTCTACCCATCTCATGTCTTATAGGTATATTTTGCAGATTAGGTTCTGTACTAGATAATCTTCCTGTTGTAGTGACTGTTTGCATAAAGTTTGAATGTATTCTAGAATCTGTGTCAATTACAACTTTTAACCCCTCTATGTATGTAGAAAAAATCTTTGTTACTTGTCTATACTTAGTAATTTCTGCGATAATAGGATGTTTATCCACTAGTGCATCTAAAACCTCTGCATTAGTTGAATATCCTGTTTTTGTCTTTTTTATAACAGGCAAATCTAATTTTTCAAACAATATTTTTCCTAATTGTTTTGGAGACTTTATATTAAATTCTTCTCCAGATAAAACAAAAATGGTGCTTTCAAGTTTTGCTATATCTGCAGCAAATTTAACTCCAAGTTCTTCTAAATTAGCTTTATCTACTGTAAATCCTTCAGCCTCCATATATGATATAGCTTCTGCTAATGGCTGCTCAACCTTATATAGAAGTTCTTCCATTTCATACTCTTTTATTTTTGGTTCTAATATCTCATAAAGTTTTTTTAGTAATGCAACTTTATTAATTTCCTTTGCATGACCTTCGCCCTTAATACTAATTCTAAGATTGGTATCCATAAGAGTTTCTAAACTATATTCTTTTTTTGCAGAGTCTAGAAGATATGCTGCAAGTTCTGTATCAAATTGTATTCCATGTAATTTGATCTTCTTTTTGTTAAGTGCAGTATATGCATTTTTAGCAGCATGACTCACTTTTTTAATATCATTACTCTCAAGTATAGTTTTTAAATAACTTATAGTTTTTTCTTCATCTTCCTTAAATAAATCATCAAGCTTGATAAGATAATTTTTTTCTTTATAATTAATGTATATGTTATTAAGACACATTTTAGAAAAAACATTTGTATCCGCTATATCAAAAATTATATAGATGGTATCCTTAATTTCCAAAGTAAGCTCTGAAAGCTTTTGCAAATTATCTATCACTCCATAATCTGCAGAAAATATTTCCTCAGCTGAATCATCGTCTACAGATATTCTGTCTATTAATGACTTAAACTGTAATTTATAAAACAAATCTTTTACAGCGCGAACATCATAATTTTCTTTCGATTTAATTGAACTTAGATCCATTTCCATAGGCACGCAAGTAATAATTGTGGCTAATTTTTTACTAAAAATTGCCTGTTCACTATATGTGTTTAAATTTTCAACAAGCTTTTTACCACTAACCTTATCAATATTCATAAGAAGATTTTCTATACTCTTATATTCTTTGATAAGCTTATATGCAGTTTTTTCACCAATTCCTGGAACACCTGGTATATTATCAGAAGCATCTCCCATTAGACCTTTTACATCTATAAATTCTGTTGGAGTTACTCCGAATTCCTTAATTATACGGTCTCTATCATATATTTCTTTTTCAGACATCCCTTTTTTATTTATTACAACCTTAACATTGTCTGTTGCAAGCTGAAGCGCATCTCTGTCTCCTGTTATTATAAAGACTTCCAGTCCTTGTTCTTCTGCAAACACCGATAATGTACCTATTAAATCATCTGCTTCAAACCCATCTAATTCAAATATATCTATAGCCATTTTCTCTAAAAGTTCCCTAACTATAGCAAACTGTCCTTGCAGTTCATCAGGCATTCTTTTTCTACCTGCCTTATAATCCTTATATTCTTCATGACGAAAAGTAGGTGCCTTCCTATCAAATGTTGTGACAATATAATCAGGCTCAAACTCTTCTTTCATCTTTAAAAGCATAGTTGTAAATCCATAAACTGCATTAGTGTATATCCCATCCGAATTTGTTAGGGCCGGTAATGCATAAAAAGCTCTATACATAAGACTATGACCATCTAAAATTAGTAGTCTTTCCTTAGACATTTTAAATCCCTTCTTTCTACTATGTTTATAACTTTATATGTAACGTTTTATAATATATGTTCTAAATTAAAATATCAACTTCTTAATACTAACATTCCTTTTGTTATAACATTAAGATGACTTTCTTAAAATCGCCTCTTACCTTAATATAGGTAAAACAGTTTCTATTGTATTATAACAAATATATACCCAAAAAGTAACGAACTGTATATTAATTTGTACTTATTTTTTACTAAATATACATATATCTATTGCAATGTGTATAAATATATGGTAAACTATTTTTTGTCAGGCATGCCGAAGTGGTGGAACTGGCAGACGCGCTGGACTCAAAATCCAGTGGTAGCAATACCGTGCGGGTTCGATTCCCGCCTCCGGCACCAAAAGGCTTTCAAGGTTTTCTTGAAAGCCTTTTTTTATGCCCAAAACAGCAAAAAGGTGCACGAAAGGTGCACAAAACTTTTTACTATAAATTATGTTGTCTATATGCAATTGTTTAATTTAATAATACTTTCTGAAAATCGGTTTAGCAATTCTGCAAATTTCAATAACTCTTTTTCATCTAAACCTTTTGATTCTAAATAATTAATTATGTTATTATGTGCCTCCGTTTTTGAATCCCACACCTTCTCTATGCCATCCATATTCCAGTTGTCTTTCATTTTAACAATCCTCCCGATAATTATTTTGTCATTTGCATACTTTAATATACCGAGAACAAAACGTTCCTATTGTAATTTTAAATATACCTTTATGTTATTATTTTCCATGGGGGTATAATTATGATTTTTGGTAATAGATTACGTGCTTTACGTGAAGATAGTGACCTTACATCTAATGAATTTGCTGAAATAATGCACATTACTAGTCGTGCATTGAATTACTATGAAAATAATATGAGAGAGCCTAGCTTTCCTTTGCTCATAAATATAGCTGACTATTTCAAGGTATCTATTGATTTTTTATTGGGTAGGACTGACACACAAACTCCATACCCTAAAAAGCAAAAATAATATCATCTCTTCATCCTCCTTTTAGAATGTGTGTTCCTGCTTATATAATATTATACATCACTTCCTTACCACATAGGGTTGTATTTTCCCACTTATTTCTACATATTGTAAATAATTATGCGTTGTATTTTGTCGAATGTTATTATATCATTGAAATTAAAAAAGGATTGATTTAAATACACATTAAATTTAAACTAAATAACTTGAGATACCTTCATAACATGACGCAGACAGAGTTGGCTAAGAAAACAGGATTATCACAATCCTATATATCCAAATTGAGCTTAGAAGCTAAATCACCGACATTAGAAGTAGTCGCACTCATATCTACAGCTTTAAACATATGTCCTTTTGAATTAATGGAAGTTATTTTACAGGACAATGAACATTTAGAGTAAACAAAAAAAGCATCTAGTTATTAGCTAGATGCTTTTTTATAATTACTTTTATGCAACCTTGTTAAGTTTTATTAATTTTAATCTTCTTCTTTTACGAATAGGTCTAGGTAATTTACTTATATATGATGCATAACCTCCACTATAATAAATTAAATTTAAACTACTATATTGTGGCATATCTCGCAAATCTGAGTACTCAAAATCATCAAGTTTATTCTCAAAGTGTTTAAAATCTTTTTCACTAGTTCCACCTAATAACATGTAACTAGCTCCAGCCCCTTCTAGGGTACTATTTATTAACTCAATCTGTTGTAAGAACTGACATGATAATAAAAATTTACAGCCAAATTTCCTGGTCTGTTCCAAGATATCTTGATTTGCCAACATTTGCATAGCTGTTTTAGTTTGAAAAATCTCATCTACGCAAATATGCGTTGGTTTGGGTTGTAGGTTCAAACTTCCTCTGATTTCTGTAGCAATCCAAACTTTGCTTAATAAGAAAGTAGTTATAACATTTTTAGAATGAGTCGTAAATTTATCTTGTCTCATTTTTATTACTATAATTTTCCCCTTTTCTAGCTCCTTTGCAAAATTGATATTGTTTTTAGAACTTTTATTAAACATATATTTGAGCTTGAAATCCTCCTTTAATAAACTGACTCTATCCAATATGCCTGAAATGCGATCTACCTTCGTGCCAATAATATATGGTGTAGGTTCTTTTACACTCGTTTTGGAGTAATCGTCTAGGTCCTGCAAACTTTTTATTTCATCCTCTAAAAATGCTAGCTCCTCCTCTGATAATTTTTCAATATAGGATGCTCTAACTTCATAATTTTCTAAACATTTTATAACCTCTTTGAATGAGCTTTCCCCAGTTGCAAATACGATATTTGTAGCAGCACTTAAGTACTTTCTCATACGCGCCTGTAACGGTTGTTCAACGTTTATAGCATTTACAAAATTTAATATTTGTTGTGCTTGTCTATTCATTAAGTCAAGTCTGTCAAAAGCATTCATGTCAGGATCAACTTCATATTCGTTGAAGCATAGACTTTGTATATCTCTTGGATTAGTATAATCTAAAACAATTAGGTCCTCCGGTGGTATATCTTTTATAATATCATCAGATAATTCGCAGTTTTTTATAAAATCTATGACCACCCCGCCCTCTTTTCTCTTATTTACGAATTTATAATAATTAGCAATAAATTTAGACTTTCCAGCACCTTGGGCACCAACCGGAACTAATGGTAGTGAACCTTTATCATATGTGTCTTGTAAATAGCTGTTTTGGGTACCATCCTTGCATTTAACTTTTCCAGTGCTGATATATCCATGTGTTAATTCTTTTGGAACTGGCATTGCGGTAACTGCTACATGGCTTATTCCTAGTGTTTTCATTAGGTCACGACTTGGTTGTTGAATGAAATTTTGACATTCATCAACGCTGAAAGTATTCTCAATCACCCTTTTAAATTTATAATCTTCTATGTTAATATGATCTTTTTCCTTTAATTTTACTGGTTTTGCAATTAATTCATTCCCTCCCTCTTCATCAGTACGTTTAAATGCTTGGCATACTGATTGTATATTTTGGTCGTTTCTTTCTATATCCGGGCTACTAGCCGCAATTAAAATTTGTGCATCTAATACAATTTTATCTTTTTTACGTAGGGTATTATCACTTAATCTTTTATTAGTTTCTAATATATTGGATGTTATCAGCAACTCTGCCATTACTGTATTAACTTCCTTATCATCGCCTAGAAAGTCTTTTAAAACGCTCTGTATAGAATTACCTATATAGTTTAAAATACCTAACCCAGCGCCTAGTTTATATCTAAAGGTAGTCCTATCTTTAATAACTTGCTCACTATTATCAATTTTTTTTCTTGTATCATTATATTTTTTAATCCAGTTAAATTGACTCTTCGGCAAGAAATTATATACTAATGTAACTCTGTCAGCATCTTGCATAATTTCCATAACGGATAATATAGAATTTAGCGGTTCACTACTTTTTTTATCAATTTTTAAACTTAGTGCATCCTCTTTTTTGTAATTGACCTGATAAAAAACTGTTTCATTACTAAACTTTTCAATAGGATCAACTATATCCAATTCTACTTTTGACCATATTTCTCGAATTTTTTCAATTACTATATTAAGAAATAACTTTGGAACTATGAAATAGAAATTAGTATTACCTTTATGGATATCTACGCAATAGCTTATTTTAAAATTGGTTTTATATTGCACATTATAAGGTGGAAGTTTAAACCCCAAGTATTTATTCTTATACTCTATTTTTATACGCTTAGTAATAGCCTGGTAAGTGCCTTGTATTGCTTTGGCTATATTTGTACTATCATAGTTTTTAGTCTTATATGGCTTGATTTGTAAGTATACATAGTCAGGTTTTATAATCTGTAAGTACTTAGATACTGGAATAGAGAAATCTTTTTTATTAAACATCAAAATGCACTTCCTATCATTTTAATGAGTGTGTAAACGGCAATCGACCCTGGAACATATTTTATAAATTTTTTAAACCCAAGTCCATAAAATATAATTGAGAACATCGCTATAAATAAACATACCCAAAATGAGTAAATTTGTGTATAATTCCATAATAATTTAACAACTAAAGACGGATGTATCATATAATTCAAAAAAGTAGCAATCGTTTTTAAAGAGTTCCAACCGTCAGCTCCTACATTTTTTATACCGTCCACTAATGTTGTAATATTATTCATTAAAATGCCCCCTTAACAGCATCAAATATTACTGGAATTAAATACATCGATGCAAATATTATTACGTATTTTAATACAATTGGAAGTGTTTTTTTAGAATCTCCTGATAACCCACTTTTAACAACATCTACAATACACCAAATCAAAAGTATCCAATATGCCCAATGTCTTATTAACCCTAAAAGTGTCCAACCTAGCGAATCAATTCCTTTAGTTGATGCAAATACATTTTTAAAATAAAGTGTGCAACCTAAAAGTGTAATAACAAATTTTTTTATTTTTTTATTTTTTGTAAGCTGGCTTGATAACTTTTCAATGTCACACTCCTGATATTTTGTATATTGTGTTTTTGATTCCCAGTTTACAATAGTATGGTGATTTTTAATAATTAATATTTCCATAACTTCCTCCTGTATAATTAATCTAATACGTGGCATAATAATTTAACAAGGTGGTGATTTGAATGTTTGTAATTCCCTACGTAATAGGTGGTTTATATATTGTCGCTAAAATAATTGGCGCTTAAATTATAGATATGAATGAAATGTAAAATTTCAAAATTAAGATGTGATTGTGTAATCTTTTTACATTCGCTGGCATACCTTACTGGTAAGCGTGCGTATGTAGCGGTCAGTAAGAATCGACTATTTTCCTGTGGGAAGGTGGCCTTTTTTATTGCTCTTTTTTATTTTCTTTTTCTAATAACTCTTTTAATTGTTTTTCCATATGACCATAATTCATATAAAATTTTATACAATCCTTGATCCAATTTACTCTCCCTGAATGACTTACCGCTTCCATATACATTTTCATTTCTTTATCATTGTTTTTAAAGCTCACATTTATACATTGCGCCATCTTAAATCCTCCTTTTAGCGTGTCTTATAATTCTAATATATGTGAGTTCGCGCGAATTATTGCCTGTCCATATAAAATTTTTCTTAAAATTTAAGTATTTATGTAAAAAAATAAATGATACCTTATTCAAGGTACCAAATATCATTAACTTTTCTATTCAATTTATTAGATACGCCTATAGCTCTTTCAAGAGTTGGAGTACTAACTTCTCTTTCCCAATTAGATACAGTTTTTAAATCATATCCTAATACTTTTGAAAATTCAGTTTGATTCATCATGTACTCTCTCATGCGAATTTCCTTAAGCTTATTTTTAACACCCATATAACCACCTCATCACTAGTTTATTATATGTAAGTATTCTCCATATGTTTTAAAATACCTTTTATTTACTTTGTTGGATTATGGTGCTATTATTTATTAGGGATAAATAACAAATAATTAGGGGGAATAAAAATTGAAAAATAAAAAATTAATTATATTATCTTTATTGTGTTTTACACTCTTTACTCTTATAGGATGCTCAAGTGGTACCAAAAGCACATCAAGTAATGTTGCTCCAACAGTAACTACTCCAAAACCAGTTAAGGTTAAATTGACCGCAAAACTAATATTTAATAAGTTTAAAGAAACTGAGAGTAAAAACATAACTAAGACTGTAATGGTTGATGCCACCCATGATACGTCTGGTCTGTTTGGAAGACCTAACCAATATACTGAAAAAATTGAATGGAATGATGGTAGAATAAAAGATTCTCAAGTAACATCATCTATTGAAGTTTTTAAAACTGAAGCAGATGCTACTGCCAGGAAAACTTATTTAGAAGGTATTATTAAAACTATGCCTATGCTCATGCAATATATTGAACAAAAGAATAATATATTGTTAAGAGTTGAAGGAGGATTAATTCCTACTCAATCAGAAGAATACATTAAAGTTTTCAAATCACTGTAAAAACAATAAAAGGCCTGAAGCTAGATTTCTCTAGCCTCAGGCTTTTTACTATTGTTCTACTACTAATGTATTTAATGGAATATCTGCTGAATTCGTAGTTGAATTTGTTAATGGTATTGATTCTTTTACTACTTCTTTATCTGCTATATTTTCAATTTTAACATCTGATTCATCTTTCAAAGGATCATAAGCTGGAGCTAATAAAGTTTCTACCTGTGAATTAACTTCTCCAACTACGGACTCTCTAAAATGATCTAGTTGTGATTGAGCTAATGTTGGGAACTTAGCTAATAATAGTTTATCAAACATTGTAGCTTTTAAGGTACCAGCGCCCGGTATTAGCCTAAATAACTGTTCTACCTGATAATATATACCTTTAGCTACTAGTGCATGAGAATTATAAGCATCAACCCCCTCTTTGGCCACCTCTGCTTTCTTTTTCTTATCAAGATATAAACTAACCTTTGCTATTAAGTATGTCATAGCAAGCCCTAAAATCGTGAATATAGTCTGTACCAATATTGTCGAAGCCCCATCTATTATTGTATTTGTCATTTTACATTCCTCCTAGATTTTTATTTATATTAATACTTTGAAAGACTCAAAACCCTTGGCCTTTAACTCTGCTATTCTTGCATCTGCATTTGTTTCATCCACAAAACTACCTGTAACAACTCTATATGTTCTAACGCTTGTAACTACTTTTGGTGCAACTATTACTGGTTTAGTTACTACTGCTGGTTTAACAACTACAGTCCCTGGAATATCTTTACCAGTGAATCCTTTTACAATTGCATTAGCTAGCTTAGCGGCACTATATTTATTGCAATCTGTTTTTGTGTCGCAAAAGAACGGCTCAATTAGAATAGCTGCAGCATTTGTGTATTTAAGCACATATAAGTTAGGCCTTGAAACGCTCCCTCTATTGGTAAAACCTAAATTAGCTATTTGCGCACTTATATTATCTGCATATCGCTTACCAGTTGCACTTATATATTCAACCTCACAGCCTTGCGCTTCATCTGTCTCGAAAGCATTTACATGCAAACATAAATGAAATATTGCTTTAAAATTATTAGATGCATTTACTCTATATGCTAAACTTTGTGCTAATGTTAAGCCCGCCATTGTTGGTGTACAATTTAGAACTGTATACCCTAACTTTTCTAATCCAGCGACTACTAAAGGACCATATTCTCTTATAACCTTTTCTTCATTTAAGTACCCCTCAGCCCCTCTATCTTCTCCAGTACCATGACCAAAATCTACTGATATTCTCATCAATATCCTCCTTTTACTTTTCTAATTCATCTAACCGTTTGTGAGCGGACTTTGTTGATTCTTCGACTCTTGCGACCTTATCACTAATATCATTAATCCTTCTATTTTGGTCTTTATTATCTAATCTAATATCATCTACACCTTTGCTTACATAATCTAATTTAGTTTCAAGTCTTGTTGTAGATTGTGCATCTGCGGTAGCTTCTGTTGTTGCTTCTTTACGTGATGTCCTGAACAAGTTACTTACAGCTAAAACTGAACCTACAATTGCACAAATTGCACCTGCTGCTGATATTACTATTGTCACCGTTACTGTACTCATTTTTATATGCCCCCAATATCTTTATTTAATAGCTCTTATCGATTTACATTACGTGATCCGCCTCCTTAATATTTTTTACATTAGAAAGGACACCCTCTCAGGTGTCCTTAGTCGTTAATTATTCAATTTTTGTATAGATTTAAAGGATTTTACATTATTTTGTTGAATACTATCACCAAAAGATAAAAAGGAGGTGCTAACTATGCGCGAACTAAAATTAGGTTCTTGGATAATAAGGGTTTTTACTTCTAACTACACTTTATGGTCAAGTGAAGATAAAGTTATGGTTGAGTTTAACTCATTAAAGATTGCTACAATTTCAATTGACTCAAGTGATGATGTTTCAATTAATTCTAAAGATTCTATTTGTGATATCAATAAAGAACAGGGGCTTATTACAATTGTATACTCTAATGATCCTAATATGGATTTTGATTAATTAATATTGACTTTACAATTTTCTAATTTGGTTTGAGCTATCTCAAGCACTTCTGTTGCCTCTGAATAGCTCAATTCATTAGATGTAAGTATTCCAATTATAGTTTTTGATATAGCTTTCTTTTCTTCATCACATTTTTTTACTTTCATCATGTTTCACCTCTCTTTAATATTTTTTACATTAGAAAGGACACCCTCTCAGGTGTCCTTAGTTATTAATTATTCAATTTTTTGTATAGTTTTAAAGGGTTTTACATATTTTTGTAGAATACTATCACCAAAAGGAGGTGGTAATAGTGGAAAAAGATTTTTCAGGTTTATGTCCTAAGTATGAAACTGAAGGTTCAATTGAAATTACCTACACTGAAGTAAACATGGCTGGAGATCCTAGAACATATTATAAAAGAGGTAATTATCGCTGTGAAAAAAGTAATTCTAAGGGATGCGATTTAAAACCATGTCCCATTTATTCTGATTCTCCAAATAGTCTTTAAAATTTAATTATCATCCATTGATTTTATTTTTCAATTAACTAAGGGGGCTGGTTAAGTCCTCTTAGTTATGTTGGGTTATTATCCTATTTTTTTATTTTTTCGTGCGAAGTAAATAGGGAAACCTTTAATACCAGCCATTAATATCACAAATATTAAGAATCCCTGTTTTATGTTATTTTTGTACAAATTTAGTCCTGGTGCATAAAGGCTTATAAACCCATCAGTGTATCCTAGCATTACCATAAAAAACAAAGCTGTAACTCCAGCAATAGTTGTCCACTTAAATAAATTATGTGAATACTCATTTATTCTGGTAATCTCATTATTTTTACATGCTGAATATACAGATAAGTCAATGGCAACCATAGGAACTAAAATATTAGCATATTTACTTAGTATTTCAAAATATATATTAAATGTTACTGAAGCGATATTTGTTAATGTACTAAAAGTAAAATTCTCTGATAAAAAATGTGTAAATACAGTATTTACATTAAAAGTCTCTGTTACAATCGCTATAGTAAACACTATCATAGCTATCAATCCAAACAATGTTAAAAAACAATATTTAACGTACATAACTAGCGCAGCATGCCATTTATTATTAGCCATTCGTCTCTCTTTGTCCCTCCTTAAAATCTTAATTCTGCTTTCAATTGATATTTAGAACACCTCCATCCACATTTGTTATAAATTTTAAGAGTAACAATTCATTTCATATTTCTCGCCTTTTAGAAATAAACTCTTACTTCATATATCGGAGATAAATGTGATTATCTTTATAGCATACTACTATAATTCTAATGTTTAATAAAAGGCAAAATAAAAAAGCCTATTAAGCTTCTATTCTGCCCTTTATATTAGTTTGTCATAAATGTTAATGTAGTATCTTCACTTACTGGATTAATCCCCTCTGCAGCAACTCTTATTAATAAAGTATGTTTTCCGCTAAAGTCTATAGCACTAAATGTTGTTTCATCATATATTCCTAAGACGTAACAACGTTAGTAGTAAAAACTAGCGTTGTATCAAGACTTACAGGGTTTACTCCTTCTGATGCAACTCTTACTAATAAAGTATGTTCTCCGCTAAAATCTAACATATCAAATGTTATTGGATCATATGCTACGTATGCTGAATTATCTATTGAAAATTCCATACCTACGCCCATTCCAATCACTTTATTTTCAACATCATCCATAGTTACCAGTGGAGCATCTGGTGTTACTGAATTAACAGTAAATACTAAGGTAGTATCTAAACTAGCATTATTTACACCCTCAATTGCGGAAATTCTAACATTTACAGTATTATCTCCTTTTAAGTTTGGTGGTGTGGTTGCATTGTAGACCGTATAACTCGCAACCCCATTAATTGCATATTCCATTGTTGAATTTATACCTATGATAATATTATTTATATCATCAAGTGTTACAGTTGGTGCTGCAGGTGTTTGTATAACTGATGGCATTTGGTTTACAGTTTCATCGTGCTCCTGTTGTGTAAGCCATCCACTTGCTAGTGCTAAGGCTATCTGTTCTTTTGTATATCCTGCGAAGGTTTTTATATAGGGTGCACCATTTACAAGTCCTGTTGCTGCATAAATTTTTACTGCTTCATAATATCCTGCAGCTACACCTGGATAGCCATCTCTAGTTGTAAGTCTATTGGTATCATTCGCATATATTGCTCTTACATATGGAACTACTCTAAATGGTAATATTGTTACTGCTGATGCATTTACTATTGATTCTGTCATTGATAAAGCCTCCTAAAAAATTATTCTTGTGGAAGTAATGGTGTTACATAATCCATAAAATCTGAAAGCATTTGATTAGTGTCTACTGAATTTGCTTTTAACTGTTCATTATCCAATTTTAGTTGATCAAAATCATTTATTGGAGCAGTTGTAACCGGTTCAAATGTTTCCGCACTCCAAACACCACCTTCATATTTCTTCCACATATAGCTCATATCTGGTGAAGATATTTCAATCATATCTGCTTGAATTACTTCACCGCTTAATTGACTAATTCCAGTACATATATTATTTCCATTTAATACTGCATAAATTTTCATATATATATTTCCCTCCTAATTAAATTCTATTACTTGCCAAACAATGTTGATATTTGCATTATACGGACCAACAATAGTAAATGATATTGTTGTTGCATTGGTGATTTCATATTGAATCGTATAATAATAGCCTTCATTGTTTTGAGTTTGATATAGACTACAAAATAACATTGATTTAGAAATGTTAATACTAGCTATATTTACCACATAGGTGTTATTAGGTATTATTGTTTGAGTTGCATTTTTGGAAAAGATACCAGTTTGTTTATTCTTTACATTGTTGAACTCAATAACTTCCCATTTAATGTTAACTGAAACTTCAGTCCCACCACGAGTAATCATAACCGTTGTTGGACTAGTAATGGTACCACTAATATTAAAGGAAGTACCTCTATCCCCATAATCGGGTTGACCAAATACTCGTACAATAGAGTTTGCAATATTTATAGGAGATATAGTAACTAAGCTTGTAGTTGTGGTTAATGTAACACTGCCACGTTGAATACTTTTAATATTGCTACCTCCACTGGAACTACGAATAAAAAAATTGCTTCCTACCCTCACTAATCCAAGCGGTTTATTTATAATAATATCTCCTGCAATTAATGCAGTTCCATCTTGTTTTAATATAGTTAAAGCACCTAATCCATTTACATTAAGAGTTGGAATTGCACCACTGGTTACATGTGGTAATATTATGAGTTGCATACCATCTACATACGTTGTAGGCATAGGGTTTAGTGTTATTTCATATGCTGTTGAAGTACCTGTCGTAACTCCATATGAGCCACTTCTTACGTAATCTGTTTTATCAACTTTAGTCGCAAATTGCATTATGTTATCAGTCAAGTGCAACGCAAGTGCTGCAGCATTTCCTTTAACTGTTTCTGTAGTTCTCCCAGTGCCAGCAAGAGCATTAATTGCATTAGTTAAATTACCTGCAATATCTCCATTCAGTTGATTTTGTACAGTAGCAAACCATGCTTCAAAATCAATTTTAAATTGTGTTTCGTTTAATGTCATAGCTGTTGCATAACCATTAGTCGTAGTTGTGTACCACTCATCATAAGCTGCCTTTTTAGCAACTGTCCATGATGTAAAATCTGTATTATAAACATTTTGTTGTGATGTGTACCATGCCTGATATTGATTAAATATCGCAGTAGTATCTACTTGGATTAAACTATTAACCCAACCACAATAAATAGTATTCATTCTTAAATCCGTTATACTAGCCTGAATTATGGTTGTTGCACCATTACTAATTAATATATCTGCTATACCCAGTTCATATGCATCTGCATCTCTCTGTAAATCTAGCGCAACTGGTGTACTTGCAAATGTACCTTTCTTAACTTTAGCAGTAATATTTCTATTTATCGTGTTAAACTGTATTACAATCCTATCTATTCTTTTTAATACACCATCAGCCACTGATATAGGCAATATTAAATCACTATCATTAATGTATACATAACCATTAATCCAAGCCTTACCCGCCTTAATAGTAACTGTCATATTGTTATTAGATATAATCTGTAAATTCGTACTAGGATTAGGGAATACACCATTAGTAATTAAGCTATTAAAATAAGCTGCAAAATCACTCGCTTGGTATACTCTATCATCACCAACACTATTAAAAAAACTTGATTTTTCCAAGTTATCACACCCTTTCTACTTTACTAATCTTTTAATTTTATCTATAAGTGTAGGGATATTGTTTCCAAAAGTAATATTAATCTGTGGCCCTGCCTCCTCATATACTTCTTCTACCTCTGTTATTCTGCTATCTATGGTTAGTCCCCATTTTTTACTGACATAAGTAACTATATCGCCCAAATCAAAATCAATTTTATAAGTTAAATTACTGTTAGAATTGATTTTACTGTCAAATGTCTGTATTTCTAATGTTTCTGCTAGAGTCTCATTACCTTTTCCAATTAATAAAAGGGTATAATCTGCATCAGACATGGTTGTTGAAACGCCACCAATATCCTCTGTATTTGATAAGCTCTTTTGGTCTGCAAATATTTCAAATCTGTCAAGTCCACTTGAACTCCCAACTGTAACAAGTTTTCTTTCGGCACCTTCGCCAATACCCCCAATTAAAGCTAGATTCTTGTAATTATTTAGACTATCTACATATTCCTGTTCAAGTATATTCTCAAACTCCTTAGCAAAAATACATCTGGGATTAATAGATTGATTCACACTTCTGTCAATTCCTTTATAAACATCTAATTCAAGTTTTCTATTTGTAATATCAAATGTGATTCTATGCCCCAAATTACTTACATTGGATAAACATTCAAGTTCCTCTGCTAAATTTGCATAAGACACCTGATAATCTACTTTTTCCGTATAGTTTTTTATGGTACCTAACATTAATTTAGGAATGATCCTATTTGGATCAACTGGAGCTACACCATTTTTGTTAACTAATGTTCTCATTGCTACCTCAGTTGTAACATTTAATATCTCTGTTCCCCATATAATTCTACGATTCAAATATCCTGTTAAAAACTTTCCTTTGATAATTAATACTTCTTTGCCTTCTATATCTTGTTTTAAGTTTCTAAACTCAATATAACCTGCTTCAGTGTCACCTTTTTTGTAAATAATATTTTCTCTTGCTAATAAATTTAAACTTTCAGGAGTTGAATCACAATTTAATTCAAACTCACCACACTTTAAGTATCTACGTACCCACCTGAGAGATGTGAAGTTGTCTAGTATACCTTGAAACTCTAGTCTTCTATTAAATATATAGATTTCCATCTATTACACCCCCAAATACTGAGGTTGATAATATATGCTTACCTCTAAATTATCTAAATTGGTGTCTGCATTATACCTAAATAAATTATCTCCTACATCAAGCTGTAGAAACGTCGATTGAAAATCTATATAATTGAAAGCATTTGAAACTACTCCATTTAATGTGCTTGTTATTTTTTTGCTACCCAAATAAGTGCTAACTGCTATAACTTCTCCAGCTACCATTGTCTTATTTATTTTAATATATTCTTGGTTATTAACATTTAAAATACTAGGATTAGTGAGTGTAGCAAGTGCTTTAAATTCAACTCTCATTCCACACTCTACATCACCGGTATTAAGCACATTAACAATTAAAGAAGGCTCTCTATGCCCAAATTTAATCCCAGCACTTGTTATTTTTAAAGGAAAACTAAAATCACCTTTCCATAATGCAATTTCTTCCTTGGATTCTAATAAATCATTCCAAAATGGGTAATTAGCAGTTAACGATATCAAACAAGTTTGTAATGTTGCATCACTATCCTTATCAAAGTATGGCAATTTATTTATAACACACTTTATTTTTCTTTCTTTTAATTCGTCTTTGTAAACTAGGTATCCCTCACCTATTTTAGGGTTAAATACTTTATTAAAAAGATTCCTATAATTAGCAGCTTCTTCAAAGTTATTTGACATAATAGCAACCTCTAAAGAGATATCTTTTATATCTAAGGTATTCCCTAAATAATTGGCACCATCTTGGTTCACGCCCTTTGAATTGTAAATATTAACGTCATTGGAAATATCAAAAGAACTTAAAACAAAAGGGGCTGAATTAGTTAAAACTAACTCCACCCCATTGCTATTAATATATGTTAAAGTTTTAATCTAAATCACTCTCCTTTCAAAATTGTAATGCTAGTTCTCTCTGTGTTCTTTTTACCTGCCTTGCTATTTCGGATGGACTTACCGGCGTTGGACTATTTATAATTACATATACATCACCTTTTGACTTATCATCACTTGCAACGGCACTGGTATTTTCCCTCTTTGTTGTAATTCCACCTACCACGCTAGCATTAACTTTCATATCATTTGTTAAACCTTTTATAGAGTCTATTACTTTAAATTTATTAGTATCTATACCTTTTGCCATACCTTCCATAAAATCAGGCATCCATGTTTCGTAGTCCGCAAGTGGGCCGTAGTCTGGTGTACTGAAATGTAACATTCCTCTAATACTATTAGCTATATTTTCAACTGATTTTAAAAGTGCATTTGCCTTTGCTGTAATTCCGTCTACAAATCCCTGTATAAAATCAGAGCCCCATATTAATGCTTGCCCTGGTAATGCTTTTAGCCAGTCTATAGCTTTTGTAACTCCATCAACAACTGTGGTTTTAATAGTTCCTATTACTGAACTAATCCCATTTTTCATTGAAGTGAACATATCTGAACCAATAGTTTTTAATTTACCTGGTAACTCTCTAAACCAGTCAAGTAGACCATTCCATATATCTTTTGCGCCTTGAATTATGTCTTTGCATACTGTGATTACTGCGTCTTTTAAAGCATTCCAGCCAGTCGTTGCGTTAGTTTTTAAATCAGTCCAAAATGTTACCAAGAAATCTTTAAATGCATTCCAAACAGTTTTTGCACCATCTATTATATCTTTAATTAATTTAGCAATTTCTGTTTTAACATTAGTCCATCCAGTAGTAACATCAGTTTTTATGGTAGTCCATAACGTCGTAAGAAAATCTTTAAATGCATTCCATATAGTCTTTGCATCATCAATTATTTTAGTGAAAGTTGTTCTAACAAACTCTGCTATAAGATTAATTACTGTAGTAAACACAGTTTTTATGTCATTCCAAATTTGTTGAAAATCATCTTTCAATTTATTAAACAAAGTAACTGCATCTGATTGAAGCTTATCAAAGTTACCACTTACTAAATCCAAGATTAATAGAATAACACCTAAAAATACAGTTTTAATTGCATCCCAAATAGTAACAAAGAAATCTTTAACCGCATTAAATATAGTTTTTATACCATCCTCAAGCCAACCAAATTTATCATTTACAAATGTAATAACTGTAGTAACAATGGTTGTGAAAATAGTGTTAATTCCATCCCAAACAGTCTTAAAAAAATCCTTAATTCCATTCCATACGGTCTCTGTGGTAGTTTTTATAGTATTCCAACTATCACTAAAGAAAGTTCCTACCGCTGTTAAAAAATCTGTGATTCCCGTTTTAATACCTTCCCATGTAGCACTTGCCGAAGTTCCTAGACTTGTAAAAAATCCAACTACAGCTGTAACGGAATCTCCAACAACTTGTTTAATTAAAGTCCATGAAGCTATTACAAAATCATGGAAAGTTTTATTATTTTCAAATAAGACTACCAATCCAGCCACTAAAGCAACTATTAAAGCTATCACAATACCTATCGGATTAGCTAACCAAGCTGCATTTAGTGCTTCTTGTGCTATTACTACACCTTTTGTTATTCCTGTTGCAATGGTTGTTACAACATTCCATGCACCAGTTGCCACTGTATTCGCTATTCTTGCTACAGTTGATATACCTGTAGTTGTCGCATCTGTTCCGTTCATTAATATGTTAGCTGCTTGTGCTATTTTCTGTGCTGCCATTGCTGTATTACAAGCTATTATATACCCTGTATGAAGTAACCATACTACCCCTAATGCTGCTAGCCCTGTTTTTACAAGTCCTATATTATCTTTTAAAAATGTCAATACAGTCGTAATACCATTTAATGCAGTTTTAAAGATATCCGTTTTACCTTTAACCCCGGTTAACGAAGTCCCAAAAGAAGGCAATAGTTCTTGAGCAATCTGTATAATTAACTTTATCCACTCTTGAAATTTAGGTACAATTGCGCTTATCACATCTGTTAATACTTGTTTAATTTTAGGCATATTAGTATTTACGGCTGTAATAAATTGCGTTAAATAAGGAATAACTGTGCTTCCTATACTTGCACCCATTCCAATCAATCCATTTTTTAATATTGTTACTTGACCATTGAAAGTCTTTCCAGCAGCTTCGGCACTACCACCAAATTCTTTACTTAATTCAGCAAGTATAATCTTTTGAGCTCCTGCCGTATCTCCTGCTTTCTGCATTGTAGTAATCTGTTCTTTTTGTGCTGCTGTAAATGTTACACCACTCTTTGTAAGTCGCCCCATTCCCTCGGTAGGATTGTTTAATGACTTACCTAATAACATTACACTACTATTCAAATCAGTTCCCATAACCGTACTCATATCTTGAGCTGCTTTCATGGTATCAGGAAAGGTTTTACTTGATATCCCTGTAAATGTTAATAATAAATTTTCAGCAGCTTTAGTTGTTCCGGCACTAAATGTTGTTGTTTTGCTTAAACTAGAAGCTAAGTCAACTAATGCTGTTTTTGTCATTCCAGCACTTCCATTAGTACTTTTCAATACAGCATCCATTTGAGCCATGGTTTCTTGACCTTTTGCAGCACTTGTTATCATTTCCTTTATTCCAAGACCAACGCCTAATACAGCGCCAAGTTTTAAAGCAGCACCTGCAATGGAACCAAAACTTAACCCCATGCTCTTAGACGTTTGAGAACCTTTTTTATCTATATCGTCTAATTGTTTACTAACACCAGTATCTTTTAATAAGATGGTACCAAAGAGTTCAAATATTTGCATCTATTTCCCTCCCTTTTGGTCCATAGCCTTTATTCGTTCAGCTTCCTTTAATATTTCTTTTACATTTTTCTCAGTTACAACGACTTTAGGTTTAAAAGCTTTTTCCTTATAGCTCTCAAAACTCATATAATGTTCTTTATCCATATTCCCGTAATCTATTAAATACTGTTTATAGAGTTTGTCCTCTGCATCCATTCTATAGGCTTGCGTTATCTGCTCTATGCCCTCATTAATATCTAGGTCCATTACGTAGTCTATAGATTTATAACGATTTAAAAGCATATCTAGGCAGCCAACATCATCTATTTGACTGCTTGAGATAAAAAACTGCCAACACCTTCTTGGGCCATTAGTTCTTTAAATAAATCTATTAACTCCGTTAACCCTAATTCTTCAATTTCTTTAGCTGTTTTGCCAGTTAAATCACCTAATAATTTATCTATTTCCTTTTCAGCAACACCAATATTTTCAATAAATATCATCATCAAGTCAATTTGCATTTCCTGTTCTGCTTTTGCCTTGTCCTCTTTTGCTAGTCCTGTAACATTCTTTGCTATTTCCTTAATATCTTTTTTCACATTCATTTTTTTTAATATTCGACTTAAGCTGAATAAATCAGCAGTTTTTAATGTTCTCATAATAAGTACCTCCAATATTTTTTTATAATAAGAAAAGCACCCTAATTAAAGAGTGCTTGCTTTTAGTTATTTGTTACTGCTGTTGCCTCGAAGGTATTTAACACTATACCCTCTAATGATTTAACATCATTTGCATCAAGTGTAGGTTTAGTATAAGCAACGGTTACTACTTGTCCGCTAGTAGGCGATGTAGTTAAAGTTAGTGCAATAGTATAGAGATTATTTACACCTCTCGCTGAAGCTGTAACAATGTCTGCTACACCATCAATAGTAACTACAAATCCATCTTTTGCGACTGTTGCAGCCACTATCTCATTAAAGGTTAATACAATCTTGCCATTATCAATTATTGGAATCTCTTGTATACTAAATAAAACGCCATCTGTTATTTTTGGGTAATGTATTTCGTAAACACTTGCTGCTGGTATTGCTGGGTCTACATTGGCAGTAAATGTAATAGGTAATAAGTTGTCGGCTGCATCTTTATTACTAAATTTAATACCATCAGTAGAAAGTGCATTTTTCAATATAATAACAATTGGTAAAGTTGAACCACTAATTGTACCAACTAATGCTATGTTATCAATATAATCACTTAACTCTATATTATTTTTTCCAGTGATTATGTCATAATCCGGATTGCTTGCAGTATCAACATCAGCCATAAGCGCCATTTTCAACGTATCAGTAGTTATTTCTAACATATTAACCTTTAGAGATACCTCTGTGCTAACCAATTGAGTTAGCCCTTTTACGGTACCTTTAATTCCATCTACTTTAATGTCACGCGTTTTGGGCTTGATATCAAATTCATTTCCCCCTGAGGTTGCACCTATAAGAGCCTCGTTTGCTAAGGCATAATTTTTATATACTGCTCCGGCATCTACTAGTAAATGTTGTAAGGTTGCAGCGGTAAGTCCTATTGTATTTGTGCTTCCTTTTCCCATGTAAATTCCTCCTTAAATTTTGTAAATTGTTACTTTATACCTCAATTTCCTTCTTTGTATTCCTATCATTTCATCATTCAATACTATACGATGTGGTGTTTCTCTATTTATAGACACATGCATATTGGATGTTAAATAATGAGTTTTATTTAATAATTTATGAATAGTATCCGTTATAGTCTCAATCGCCATTATATCAGTGTCTAAATTATGCCATATGCTCACTTCTAAGAGGTTATTATCACTAAAGCTATTATTAGGTGTTACGTTGGGAAAACTAATTTCTACATAGGGATAAACCTTATCTAATGTAGTTGGGTAATGGTCCACAAAACATGGACAAATAGGCTCAATAATATTACTTAATATTTCATATAGCTCTAACATCATTTACCCATCCTTTGTTTATAAACTCTCTCTGCAACCAAAGCTAACTTAGGTGACGCGTTATTTGCACCATCTTGTAAAAAATGTTGAGCCTTTTGTTTGCTAGAACCTTGGTCTACCCATTTCCCATAAGGAGCACCAGTAGTAACACCTATATAAATGCCCTCATCACCTGAAATCACCTCAGAAACAATACATTTTTCTAAGTTACCAGGATTAACAGTACCAACACCAACTGGGGTTATAGATTGAACCTCAGCAACAGCTAGCGTTCCTATACCAACACAAAATTCATGTTTACATAGCTTCATAGCTAGTAATACAGCATTTTTATAACTCTTATAATCCATTCAACTCACTCCTAGACATATAATTTCCATATATTCATCATCCCAAGGGATAACTTTCACACTTAAATTAATTTCTTTTCCATATTTATCAGTATATTTTAAAATTGTTCCTATATTGATATTGCTATCAAAGTAATCAACATATACACGCTTATCTACTTCAATATCATAGCCATAGTTTTTAAGCAATAAAGCTTTACTATAGGGTTGTATATCGACGTCAATATCCTTAACCCAACCTAATACACCAGGAATTGTAATGCCGTTAACCTTTGTACTAGGTCCTTTATTCCATATTCCGACTGTATTGTTTTTAAGCAATTGGATCCACCTCCTTACAACTTTTAACACCCAACATCCTCACATAAGGAGGAGGTAATAAAGCTTTTACCGTATCGGTTAATCCAGTAACATAAGTTCCACTACGACTGCCTTGACCAAAACTTTGAAGTCCTTCATTCCCTCTCTTATTCATACTTATAGTCACATACTCAATAACAGCATCTGGATATAACTCAGCATCAGTTATCTTGTCATTATTCATATAAGCTACTATTAAAGTAGTGGCTTTTCTTATATATAAATTCAATATTATCTCATTTGCACTAGGCAATAGTATTTTCAAATCATCAATTACCATAATTACCTCCCTTAAAAATAAGGGTAGGCTTTAGGCCTTACCCTTTTTAGGTTCTTTTTCTTCAACTTTTACTGGTTCTTCAAACTTAGCTGGTACCATTTCCGAATCAATGTTTTCTAAAAATTCTTTTCTGATACATTCAACATAGCCTCTGTTTAATAACATATCTTTTTCTTTCTCAGTTTGCACGATTTTGTGTACATTAAGTTTCTTTAATTCAAACATACTATACCGCAGCCTCCTTAATGTTTACCTTTAATGTTACATATTTGTTATCCATGATAAATAAATCATGATATTTTCTATAATCTAATTTCCAAGCGTCAGCATCTTGGTTTGTATTAGGATCAAATATTCTCATAGTATCTGTTTTACATACTGCTATTGCTGTATTTTGTGCCATTATAATCCAGTTAATATTTTTAGCATCGTCTGCAACTTTAAATCCAAAGTTAGTTGAACCATCTGCAAATACAAAAGCAGTTTTCATTAAAGCACTTGGAACCTCAATTATTGGACATTTATCAATCATAGTTACTTTAAGGTCGATACTCGCACCTGTTGTCATTATTCCAGCCTGTACAGGTGATATTCCTCCAACGGTTAACTGTTTAACAATTTCAGTACTATTTCCTAAAACATTTTTTGTAAGAATTGACATGACTACTAATAATTGCACACCAGAACCAATTACGTCTTGTACCGCTGCAATGTCTGCCCTTATTTTAGTAAGAATATCAGTTGCTATAGGTGTATATCCATAACTAACGCAATTACCAGCTTTAGCTATAGCGAGCGTTGCAATTTTACTAAGTCTAAACGCATCAACTTCTGGAATAACCTTAACACGTTGAAATTCTCCCATTAAGTTTGAAGCAGAAGCAACAAAGTTTGTTTCATTAACATCCTGAGAATCTAAAGAAAAGCTAGTTGCACGATCTTGTCCCATAACAAATGGTTCAAACTCTAGTGTTGCAGCACCTTTTTTAAATCCTGTATTTCTATCATAATCGCCTAATCCATCCATAGAAATTTTAGGTACCTTTACGGTTTTACCACCAGAATATGAAACTAAGCCTGCGTTACCTTCCATAAATCCTGTAACGGCTCCAGCTACTACTTGTTTATCTAATTCCTGTTGAAATAAAGTTGCATATTCTAATACGTTAACTGGCATTTAAATTACCTCTTTCTTTTTATAAAGTGCTTTTTAAGGAAGCCTGAAACCTTTATTTCATCCATTTCGCAATATCTGCCCTTATTTTTTCATCCCCAGTTAATGTGGTTCCACCAGCGGGAGGAGTATAACTATTACCTTTCGCAAATTCTAATTTAATTGCTTCATCATGTGCCGTCATAGTTGCCATCAATTTTTCTAAATTTTTATCAGTAGTTTCTTGATCTGCTCCAATAAAGTAACCAACTAAATCAGCGGGAAGTTTTTTTTCACTGGCATACTGTAAGGCCTTATTTGTTAGGTCCTTATGTGCGCTATCAGCTATCATTTTAGCTATGGTTGCATTAGTCGCAGCTGTTGTTTTTTCTTGTTCTGCTTTATATTTAGCAAACTCCACATCCTTTGGATCAGCCTTTGGGAATCTTTTATTAACTTCATCATCAACGGCTTTACCAAGATTATTTATTTTCCAAGTTTCTAACCCTTTTGCTGAATGTTTATCTTTTTCTGAATCCATGTAACTTTTAAAATCTACGTTAGTGCTTGCTAACCCTTTAAATACCTCTAAAGTCGGTTCGACCTTTAAACTATCCATATAGGTTTTTACTTCATTTCCCTCTACATTGTTTGCTGTTAAATATTCTTGTACCTCTGCAAAATTTTCTATTGGCATATTAATAACTCCTTTTGCCCTCTCAGACTCCTTAGAACCTAGAACGCATCTTATTTTGGGGTATAATAAAAGCACCTATAATTAAATAAGTGCTAGTTTCTTGCTATTGAGGCATTTGCCCACATTGAAACTTCTTCAAGTTTAGTGTTTGCTAATGCTTTTTCTCTACTATTAGGACATATTTTATCAATCAAATATGCTAATTCTTTTGCCTTTTCTCTTATCTTATTATATTTTTCTGTTTGTCCTTCTATTGGTGTGTGATACTTAAAATTATTTTCTAATTGAGAATTCATTATTCGGCTACCTCCCATTTCTCAGAAAATAGTTCTATTACAGTTTCTTTCCATGGGACCTTTCCAAATCTACTTTCAACATATAAATAAGGAGCGGTCATTTTGCTATGGGCATCAGGTACTTGAGCTTTTATAATTACATCTGGTGCCCAACTAGGTAACCTCATACTTTTACCTTTCTTCACTTCTTCAAACGCTAAACCAAAATTCATATTAACTCCACCTTTCTTATTTTGAGCATAAAAATAACACCTTATTTCTAAGATGACAGTTTATTTAATCTATTCCTTTATCTTTTGACCATTCTGCATAAGTTTGATTAGGTATTAATTCATGAGTTTCGTTATCCCTACGCTGAGTTGGACTCCAACCAGCATAAGGCACATTTATTAAGCAGCATCTACATCCAACGTGGTTTTCAGGAGGAATTACCTTTTCAGGATCATCTATATCCCATATTTTACTATCATCACCAGCACATTCACTAGAGGTCTGCCCGTCTAATGTGGCCGAATACATCTGCTGTTCTACTCCAGTACTAACTGCTATATCCTCGTTTGCTTGTGATTGGACTCTAGCACACTCATTACCGACAAGTAGTTTTGATTCATAAGCCGTTACATTGAATGTATTTTTAATATCCCTAGCTACTTTATCAATAGTCGTTTCACCATTCATAGTTTTAATTAAACTAGCTTGCAATTTATCTACAAGGTCAGCTTTATGTTTCCATATTCTATCTGAAAATATTTCAGTATCATATTTTGCATTTACTGCAGCATCTATATGTTTTTGGCTTATCATATCAAATTTGAGTCCCACTTTCATACCCTTTTGCATTGTATAAGCATTTTTATAGTAAGTATCTTTAAATACACTTTCCAATATGTCAGTAACCTTTGAAACCTCACTATTGCCTAAATTCTTTCCCATTAACTTTAACATACTTTTAATATCTACATCAGCCTTTTGAGAGGCATTCATTTTCAAAAATCCATCTATACCATATTTAATAAATAGTGTTCCTAACAAAGCATGAAGCTTATCTAGTTCAGTTTTTTGACCTTTATAAATAATTTTCATTTCTTCATCGCTATAATTTTCACCATCTACTTTAATTTGCTCAATTAATTTTCTGTATTCTTTATCCATTTATTCATCACCAATATTCAAATAAAATGTGTTTACGTATATTGGAATATCCTTAGTCCCGATATTTTCTTTTTTAATTGTATAAATTAGCCCTAATATATCAGAAGCTTTAATACATTTTGTTAAATCTATAATATTTTCCTCAGATACTATTTCTTTCATTGCTTATTCACCACCACTGGCTCAGTTTTTATAGGAGGATTTAATAAATTATTTCCAATACTATTAGCTTTGTTCTGTTCTTCAAGTTTTTTCTTTTCTTCTTTTGGATTATCAACAAAACTAAGCTGTGCTACTGCGGTTTCAATAGATATTTTATCTCCAAGTTGAGCAATCGTTTGAGCCATAATAAAATCATCACTTGGGATATTAGCAGTATATTTTATCTTTATATCCTTATAATCATAGTTTGTATTTTTTAAATTATTAAGGATATGAAATAACATACGATTCCTTGTTTTGATGCAATTAGATAATGCTTTCTGATTAAGCTTGCACTTCTCTTCCAACGAAATTAATTTTGCTCTTAAAGCTAAAGAACTTGTATTGGAACTAGCTTTTTCATTTGTATCTATGTGCGCGGCAATTTTATACATAACCTCTTGTAAGGTAGTTAACGTATTCTGGATAAAAGTATCATTAATATTTTTAACTAACCATTCAGCCGAGCCATCACCTTTAAATTGAATAATCCCATTTTTTTTCATTTCAGGTAAATCAGTTTCATCCACCTGCGCATTTTTAAAAGCAAGATAAGCATTTCTAAATTCAGTTATTTCCTGACTTATATCACTTAAATTAGTTTCATATGCATCCTGAAGAGTTTTAATATCGTGGTATACACTATCAAGCCAACCCTCTTCACTCAAATTAGCGATTCCTACAGGCACCTCTCCAAATAAATGCGGTTGTCTCGATGCTTCTGTAAATGTTTCATCACAATGTATTATTTCATTATCAGTGTAAATATCAATATACATTTTAGGATCAAAAGCATTTCTGAAGATATGTAAGAAAAATATTATATTCCCACAATTATCAGTATAAGCAAACCCATGTCGAGGTGAAATGACTCTACTACAAAAATCAGCGTTTTTGTCTAAATAATATAATTCGTATGCTGTAGAATATATAAGCATATTCTTAGCTAATACGGAATCATGATCTTCTTTCCAATGAGCCAAATTATATTTTAAAGTATTAACTATATCGTCATTACTGGACTTACTTATGTAAGTAATATCATTACCAACACTATAGGAAACCTCTTCTTTAACAAATCTTTTAACAAAATTAGTATTTATTCTATTATTAAATCTATCATTTACAAAATTATAATTTCCGGCACCTTCAGCATCAATAAAATTATCAATCATAGGATCATCAAAAGCTCCACCTTGTGTTGCATTGAAAGCTTTACCAGTATCGGTTATACCACAATAGTAATAATACATCTTCTGATATATATGCCACTGCATTTGAAATCTAGCAAACACTTTTTCTAGTAATTCTTTATTTGATGCTAAATCAAACATTTTTATCACCTCCCAAACAATTTACGTCTATCCATGGATGTAACTCTTTGACAAACTTTAATATCATTAATCCTATTTGCAAATTCTGCGGTTATATCCGGTGCATCATCATGCTCTGTAAAATTCTGTCCTGCAAAATCCATTATTTGATCTTGGAATGGAACATCTTCAGAATTAAATATTATCCTACCGTTATTAACGTCAGAAACTATAGTATTAATCTTTTCATCTTTGTTCTTTTGCTGCATTTCATTTACATAAGTGAAATCTCTTAACTTAAGAACCTCGTCTAAGGCTATTAATTCCTTTATCTTAACTACATCAGCCCCAGAATAAGTATTTTTTTCAATACATATATGGGTTATATCTTTATAGTCAGTTAAAAGTTTAAGTGTGTGTTTCATATATCCCTCAAACTCAATTTTTAATATTTCACCTTTACGAACATATTTAAAATTGTTATCACCTAAAGACCCAACTACAAATCCATAGAAATCTTCTTTTTTCTTATTTTTATTATCGGTACCTGCGGGATCCATACAAAGCATTGTTTTAATAAATGTATGGTCCTCAATTTGTTCTGGTGTTTGAGTTATTATGGATTTAAAGCTTTTAATTCCAATCTTAGAAGCGTCATTTTGTAATTCTTGTTTAAATCCAATTTCATCAGTATAATAATCTATTGCAAGCTTTGCACAATTCCATTTATCAGGCCACGATATCGGATATTGCATTTCTGATTCATGTTGATAATAAAACTCTAATGCTGCCGCCTTGGAATTATCATATATATCACTAAAATATATTTTCTTGAATTTTTCCCATAAGCCTGTAGTATAAAGTTTATCTACATCATCAACCAAGACTGCTTTTCTGACGATACATTTATATTCTTTATTCTTTAAAATTCGAGACATAAAACAGTCACGGTGGAGAATAGTTCCTAGCACAATAAATTTTGTGGCCATCTTAATTTTAATGCCATCACGATAAACAGCTTCATCACCTGCATACTTTGCATCATCCTGCCACGTTCTATATTTCTTTTCTCTTGATTCAAAAGTTATAATGTCACTTTTGCCTTGATAATCATCTGCTATAATACAAAATGGCCTATCATTTTTATATTTTTTACCACGAATAGAGCTCGTAGAAGAAATTGCCTGTATCTTTGTATGATTAGCAAGCTCAAGTTCTAATTTATTTACAGTATAATTTCTAGTATCAATTAATTTCCCAAAAGCTTTTATAATATATTGATTTTCTTCAAAGGCTTGCCTTGATGTTGATATAAAGTCAGTAGCATCCTGTTCGACCTTTCCACAAACAAGTGTGTAAGGTGATGTTTCGTAAGCATGAAGCCAGGTTGTTATCGCAAAATCTAATATTGTAGTCTTTGCAGATCCTCTGGGTTCAGCTGCCGCAAATTTATCGTATCTATCTTTAATAAATATATTCTCGGCCTCTTCCCAAAGTTCATAATGCATTGGTGCTAATTCTCTAGCAACATTACCAGGCTTAGGTGTAAATGTATCCTGAAGAAAGTATTGACAGAAAAAAGATATTGATCTCTTACCAATTGCCCAAGCGAGTTCGTGAAATCCAAATAATTTTTCATTATTCTCATGCATTAGCTCCGCGGCTCTTTTAGAACCATAAAATTTCTTAAGTGCAAGATACAATAACTTTCTATTTTCTTTGCCCTCATCATAATCCATTTAATCACCTCTAATTATCTTCTTTGCTGCATTCTGCTTTTAACTCTGTTATAACTTGTATGTTTCATACACTCATTTACATTGAATGAATCATCTGTTATAAAATCTAATTCCTCACACCCATGATTTTTGTTACACTTATTTTTAAGTGGACAACAGCACTCTAGGTTTTCATCTTTCCAGTAAGTTAATAGTTTTACTTTCACTATCCTCACCTCATTTGCTAATTATTTGGTCATTGGTCGGGGTGACAAGAATCGAACTTGCGACCTCATGTACCCAAAACATGCGCGCTCCCAACTGTGCTACACCCCGGTACTGTGAGAGTTCCCTACTTTCGCGGTATACTCACAACCTTCACGTAATATTTTTTAATTAAACAGTTGCTACAGCTTCAGGGTTTACATCTTTTAATTGAAATTGAGTTGTTGCGGGTGTTTGATATAAAGCAGTAACAGTTATAACACCGAATTTGTCTTCATATATACCTTTGACTGTTCCAGCTACTTCGGTATTTGTATTTGGGTCAATTACAGTTACTGGTGTATCTAGTACGAGAACTTTTGCTTGTTCAATTTTCATAATAACACCGCCTTCATCTAGTTCTATATTTAATTAATAGGTAGAACTCTCATACAGTAGCAATTGTGCTCTTGCCAGTTATATTGTTTTCACTTAATATGGATCAACTGATTAATACCACACCTATCAATATTAAATCTCATTATTGCAATGCCTTACGTCTTCTTAATTCTCTTTTTAATTCTGAGGTTGTGTATTGCGACAATGGATTCTCCTTTATTTTAGAATCTATTTTTGCTTTTTTCTTTAATAATTCATCTGTTCTATTAAACATTGTTAGAATCACCTGCCTTAGAAAAAATATAAAAAATAATTATTGCATTTGTCTTTGAGTTATAAAAATATTATAAATAATTGTATAGCCCAATCCGGGGCTCCTGACAATTTCTAAAAACAGAAGGGTACCCCCTAATATAATTTCAACTCTCCCAGATATACAAACAAATAATTAATGTCGTGAAATAATGTTTTCACGACGTTATGATAAACCTATGAACGTAGTCATATAGCCATTCATTCAATATACACTAATTATTGACGACATTACTATGTATATTTATGAACTATATATTAACTAACTATGAACTATATATTAACATATACGCTATTCATTATCGAACTCTTCAATCTCTTTGTCCAATACGTCAACGGGTACATTGTCCTTAGTATCTCTGGTGTCACTCAACTCTATCTTATTGGCATTGCTCATAGTCTTATCTAATAGCTTAGAGAGTGCATCAAGCCTTACCTTCTCACTCTTACCCTTAGTAGCAAGCTTCTTAAGTTCCTCTACAACTATAGGTCCATAGGAGATGACCGCCTGTTTAGTTGAAGATAAAAAGTCCTGCTCAAACCTGCTAAGCTCAGCCTTAAATTCTTCCAATTTTATCCATTCATAAACAGTATTCCTACTAACTCCTGCTTCCTTTGCTACATCTGTGATTGTGAACCCTTTTGCCTTTGCTTCTACCGCTCTTATCTGCCTCTCATCCAACATTTAATCATCTCCTTTGTGGGTTACACTTAAATAAGTAAAGGACACCAGTTGTACACCAGTGCCCCTTAATTAACTATCTATCGTTATACTCTATTATACACTATATACTGTCAAATCTACTGCCACATTTCTGCCATTACTTTATAGCATCTATTCCGTGTAATTGAATTGCAAATGTCCTAATGGCCTGAGTCTTCATTCTATAAAAAGTTCTTTCAGAACAGAAAGTATGTTTAAACAATGTACCTTCTCTTAGCCCTAATATATAATAAGCCCTTAATATTCGTTCATCATCACTCGGAAGTCTAGCCAATACCTGATCCATTTTCTTAATTGTCTTCTTAGTAAGAAAATACTCTTTTTTCTTTACTTGAAACATATACATTTTATTTATTAGTTTATCATCCGGTAACTGAGCACTATCTCCTGATGGCATATCTGAATATTCAATAGCTTTGATTTGACCAGCATTTAAGTCTGCCTTAATTTCTCTTATATCTAATTCAAGATTTATTAATGACGTTTTAAGATTATCATAATTAGTTAAAAACTCTATAGCCTCTCTTATATAATCCAAATTTATCCTCCCCAGTTTTGCTTTATTCTAATTTATCGATACGTTCCTGAACCATTTTCTTTTCTGCTTCAAGTTTAGCTTTAAGTGTCCAGTTCTTTTTATTTACAGCAATTCTGATATCTATTTTAATTTGATCTATTCGGCCTAAGTACATATCCTTAAAATCTCTTTTCATATGGACCTCCTTAAATCTTAAAACCATTTAGCAATTCATCTTTACTGGCACCTTTAATTTGCTTTCCAATTTCACTAAGCTCCTTAGTTATTTTTTGATATTCTGGAATATATGTTTTAACTATAATCTCAAGTTTTATATTTTTATTATTTAAATACAGGCAAGCTTTTTTCTCTCTCAGGAGAAGATCATTATATTTTTTCTTCAAAACAGTTATATTTTCCATAAAATACCTCCATTTTTCATTAGGGACATCTTTTTTCTCTAGGGACAAAAATTGAAATCTTGCTACCGCTGACAGCTCTAAGGCTACAATGGTTTTTTAGGGGGTAGGGACAAGAATTAAAAAGACTTATATATACATGAGTATTATGTGTATATTTATTGTTTTTTGTTATTTATCCATATACATATACTTATTATTTATGTCCCTCTTGTCCCTAAGTATATATAAACATAGTAAAACCAGTGGTTTAAGCTAAACAATTCTTGTCTTTTTCTTGTCCTTTTATGTCCCTACTTAACAAGTCTTGTCCCTAACTTTTTATCTTGATTGCAAATATTGGAATATTTTAAATTCCCTAATCATATTTTTAGAATTAATTCCTGTCCCTAATTATTATTTGACAAGACTTTAAATATCACAATATTGACGAAAATTAAACTTTCACTTCCTATATCTATAAATTTACACAGGTTCAAACCGTATGTTTTATCAATTTATTTTTGTACCTCGACAATCTAACCCATGTAATAACCTTTGTCTATAATGCTTTGCCATTCCGTTTTGGTATAAACTCTCCTATGTGTTGTTTTATTACCATAGCAATTAAACGTTGCAGTAATATAGTTCCATTCTTTATCCTTTGCCCAATTTTCTTTTGTCCAATCCTCAGTACATTGTGGTTCTATTTTTACAACTTCAACTAAATAATTTTCTAATAAATTCATAACTTCCTCCTTCGCATTATAATCATATTAACTAACAATGTTTTTTGTATTCTCACTTATACTATTTAATATTTTTTCTTTCTTACAAATTTATAAATTGCATATCCTATAATAATTAATATAATAACTGTTACTAAATCGTGCCCCCTTGAGTAGGTATTTGGCTGACCAGCAGTTACAATATTATTGGGATACATAGAATGTTGTGATATTGCCTGATACATCCAGTAATGTGACCAAAAGTTATTGCTAGAGCCGAAACTATAATAAGATGGTTTAAAATAAGTGTGATAAGTCGGATGCACATAACTGGTATTTATATGTGTGGTCCTATATGTGTTATACGTTTTATAGGTTGTAGAACTTGTACTATTATGAGGTGTAGAGCTTTTATAACTACTGCTTTTAGGTGTGCTAGCTTTTGAATAACTACTACTTTTAAATCCAGAACTCCTTGAAGATGAACTCTTTGGCGTAGAACTTACATGAGAGCTGCTACTTGATGAATGATAACTTGAAGAGGAATGAAATCCTCCTGAACTCGAATGACTTGATGATCCCCTTGCTATTACTAATTGCGAAGGTAATGACATCATTATGCATAATACTAATCCCGTTATTATCTTTTGATATTTTTTCATTTTGCACCTCTTTAAATTTTTTAGTTATGTCGATATATAATCATGTTTTGCGTTAATTGATTTTTACATTTATTTGTGTTCCACCATAATTATCATTTGTTATAACCATTACATCTGCTTTAAATATCAGCTTTATAGCCCTTAGCTTACCTTTGAAGACTCTTACTTTATTTTTCATTTATATCACCTGCCTCGAACTCAATCACCCAAACCCAAGGGTTATCATCCCATCCATTACCTTTCTTAGCATAAGTTTTATCCCAGGTATCTATGAAATGTTCATGGGCATAAAACCCTGTATAATCATCCCCTTTAGCATTCGATATAACACTTGATACAAAACCTTCTTTTAAAGCTTCTGGCTCTGTAATATTCTTTAATCTTTCAATTCTTACATCCGTAATGTTGAGAAATATTCTTGCTGCTTTTCGTGGCATATGGATGCTTGGGCTCCATTTTGGAGAATCACGATATGTGCCATCATCATTTAAATAATAAGTAAACTCAGGACAATCCCCAGCACGATAATAATATCTTTCAGTTCCATCAATAAAATTTTCATTATCATCAAGAGCTTGAAGATTAGTCCAAGTCTCTCTAACCCAAATAGTGTCTCCAATATGATATTTGCTGAATTTACTTATATATTCTCTTAAGGTCCACCAAATAGGAGAGTGAGTATAATCTTTTACATACCATCGCTTGTCCCGTTCACTATATTCTTTCCAAAAACCATATCCACTCGGATCATCATTTGATGGTGTCCTCTTTACTGGTCTCCTTGTACTTACTTTCCTGTCTTCTATAATAGCCTGTACCATCGCTGTATTAAATAATATTGGTCTTTCCAATTCACTACCTCCCATAAGTCTACATTTTCAAAATACCTATTGTTCTTTATTATTCCAAAATGGAGAAACATTATCTTTATCTTCAACAAGTTCTACTTGATGGGACTCGTCTGCAATCCCAATACCAGTCCAGTATCTATTACTCATAATCTTAGATTGCTTATAATCCTTATCTGCTAACCTCTTGGAGAATTTAATTGAGGATAATACATATTCTTTGTTTTCATGGCACCAGTCGGCGTATGCATCATAAAGTTCTGGTATCCTTGCTCTACATGTTTCGCTAACGATGCAACAATCATCTATAAACCTAACAATGGGGTCCATATCAGTTTTGTATTTTTCGATTTCTACCTCAACTGCTTTAGGTACTTTCATACCTTCTTGCTGCCATCTTAAGCAACCCTCTAAGGCCCAATTTAAAATACCACTAAGCTCTGGTACAAGTTTTTCTTCATAAAAATTCACATCTTTTGTAGGATCTAAATCAAAATCATATTCAAAAGGTATTTTTCTAATTCTTCTCCAAATACCTTTGTCAGTTCCTTTAATCCTTGGAAGTCCGTTTGTTGTCATCCACATTTTGAATTCAGGTCGTAAATCAAAATAACTTTCATACATTCTCCTTACCGTAAATTTTTCATTACTTCCTGAACTCATTCTTTTCAATAAATTTTCATCAAAATACTTATTCTCATCACATTCATTAACACAAACAAATCTAGTGCCTTCAAGTTTTGCCAAGTCTTCTCTTGCTCCCTCATTATTCCCGGTCCTTTCCATTAGACTCTCAGGAGACAACGTGGAATAATATGCACCTAACAATTGCTCTATAGCTTGAATAAATGTGCCCTTACCATTGCTCCCTTTACCATGAAGTATGTAAAAGCACTGCAAATTTGCATCTCCAGTCATAGAATAACCAATAGATTTTTGGACGTAGTTTATTAATTCCTTATCCTCCAAGAATATCTTATTAACAAATTCTATCCAGTTTGGGCATTGAGCCTTTGGATCATATTCTAAATTTACTATTTTTGTTAAATAATCTTTACGGTCAAACTTTCTCAATAATCCAGTTTTTAGATCTAAAGTTCCATTTTTATAATTTATCAGATACACGTTTTGATCGGTTTCCTTTAAGATATAAGGAATAAAGGTTTTGGCTTGATTAGTCATTGCCTTAAGTCTTCCATCACTTTCACTTCTTAACACAAAACTTTTTATCTGAATTTTAAATTTAGTTTTTTTCTTTTCCTCTTCATATTCTAGGCCATCTAAAGAAATTGCCTCACCTTCAGCTTGTAATCTTCTAATTACTTTTCTTGACAAATTTTCTATTTTACCATTGCTGTCGAACTCCCAGCACTTACCTGACCATTCAAACCAATTTTTTCGAATTGGACTATATCTAATATTTTTACCGTATATGGCCATTAACCTTTCAGCATTACCAACATCAGAAAAATTGAAGCTAATGAGGCTCTGTTCCTCTGCATCATCATATTCATAAAATGATGTAGAATTTATTAATTCTGATATTTCTTCTTTGCCATTGCCAGCTATTATAAAGTCTGTAATATCTTCTTTATTTAAAATGCCTGGTATCTCAGGACGTTTAACATATTCGGCAACCTCATAAAGCTCTTTAGCAATATAATTTGCATGTGTTATTCCTGGGTCATCATTATCATTGAATATTACAACCTTAGCGCCTTTAAATATTGCATTATAAGATTTCTTCCACTTAGGTTTTTGTTTGCTAGTAGATGCACCATCAAAATTACAACAACAAGGAAATCCCAGCGATGTAAGGTTGTCCGCATCTTTCTCACCCTCTGCAATATGAACCTCTTCACCTGCAGCTATAGCTTTTAAAATTATTGGTAAATTGTATATAACAGGTTCACAACTTTCAAAGTCTCTTTCTTTTGGGGCCACCTTTTTACCAAGATTTCTAGTCCATTCATTACTACCTGGATAAGTTTCATAGTGGAGGCCACCATCCAAACCCCACACAATGGCATCCCCTATTTTTCTTCTCTGAGTAAAATTTTTCTTTTTTTCATCAGTAGCTTTAAATCTCACTTTCTCAAATAAAACGTTATTATCACTACTCCGATACTGATATATTCTTTCAAATCTATTATCATAATCACCATCAGGTAATGGTCTATCAAATAAATCACTCATCTTTAGTCCTGCTGCATCTAAAATGTCAGCAATATCGCAACCAGCATGACATGTCATAACAGTTTTTTCTTCTCTCTCATCATGCCAAAGTGATAAACTAGCCTCCTTATCTGGATGCGCAGGACAAATAGCTATATATCCCTTACCTTTCTTTTTTACATTTTTAAACCTATTTAAGATAATGCTAAAGTCCATGCGCTACCACCTTTCAGTAATCATTTTGCGTTTTGTTCCTCCGGGTCAATATCTAAGTTTCCTTCTTTAAGCAAATATCTTACTGCATATTTTAGTTTTCTTAATATTTCACAACCTGTATTTTTTTTATCTTCAAACATTGTGTCGTTCAAATATCTAACTTGTATACTGGTTAATTTTCCGATAAAAGCTTGAGGAGAATATAAACTTCTGTAATTATGTGTTTTGATATTCTCCATACCATTTTTATCTTCAATGATAAGAAACATCATTATGCCTTTATGCTTTGCTCTTTCAAGTTCCCTTTCGAGTCTTATATTGTCTCTAGTGTCAGTTTCTTCTCCTAAATTGCTAGCTAACTCATCAATACTATTTTTACGTTCCACCGCTACTTTAAAATGTAAGTCTCTGTGAATACCCATTTCTGGACATTTAGTAATTATTGCAGTATAGTCCCCTTCATCTATCTTTTGTTTTTTATATTTCACTTTAGCCTTATCAAAATACTCTAATATATGGGCATTTTGCTGCTCTCTCGTATCATATAAAATCATAAAATTTTCTTTTAATAGTTTTTTTATTTCTGTATCTGTAAGCCTATAATGAATTTGCATGATATCCCCCACTTTTGTTTTATTTAGTTTTTTTGCATTATAATCTTTCAGACATTTTGCTGATAAGTACTGAAATAGCATTGGTACATTTTTCATTCATTTCGGGATCAGTTTCTTTTATTTCAGCCATTACTTCTAACTCATCTCTAAAAATCTTTTGAAGTTCTGCAAAATAAATTTTAAATCTAATAACTGAATTATTACCACTTTGCATTGCTTTTTGTCTTAGATCCTGAAGTTCTTTTTCGATTTCCTCGGGTACCTTTTCAACTATTACTGGCTCAGCGGTTATTACATCGATAGTTTTTTCTTTGAGCTGAGCTTCGAGTTCATCTATCTTTTGAGCTGAACTATCCAAGTCAGTTTGTACTTCTTTAAGGGATGCCTGGAGTCTTATTACCTCTTCATTGTCTCCATTTGCCTTGGCCTCACCAATAAATGTTTGAAGGTCCTCAATTTTCTTTTTAGAATTATCTTTTTCTTTTTGAAGAGCAGACTCCATAGCTTTTAGTTTTGATTCATATATTTGTTTATCATCTTCAAGCTGCTTTTCATCAATTCTTGCTTGGTCCAATTGCGCCTGATATGTCTGAAACTTATTTTCTGCATTATTTTTTTCCTTTACAGCTTTATCTCTTTCTTTAATAGCTTTTTGCAATTCTCTAGTTGTCATTTCATTTACCGGATTCTCTTTTACAAAGGTTTCTCTATCTTCTTGTGGTAATGAAAGCAACGCGAAAACCTTTGATTGATTCAAATTGTTGAACGTACCACAATTTGAATTTTCTTTTGCTACTTTCATGAATTTATTGGCTGTCCACTGACTGACATCTACTTTTTCCTCAAGATATTTTCCCCATTCACCATGAGGTAATGACTCCTTAACTGACACCAACCTTTTACCAATTTCAATAATATTTTGAGCTGTTTGCTGTTTTAAAATCAATATCTCTGTGGTTAATGCATCGATATTTTGAATTTCATTCATACTGATTCCTCCTCATAATTTAGGCTGATAATTTGACTCTATTTTTCTTCTTTGTGTTTAATTTTTCTGCAGTAAATGCTTTGATAAATTCCTGCACGTCAACACTAGGAGAACGATTATTTTTCCCGTGAACTTGAATAATTTTATCTTTCTTGATTTCTATGGTGTAATAGGATTTGTCTAACTCCGAAGTTTTACGTATAAAGAAGATATTGGTATTACCTTTAGCGTAAGAATCTGTATAGTTGGTAGCCACACAGTGAGTAAGTGCGCTCCCTTCATCTATTAAGTCCTGAGAACTCATTGCAGGTCTTATCATCAATCCATTACTTTTAAATATATATTTCTCCAAGATTTTAGCCCTATCTCTAATTAATACATCAAGCTTTTCATTTTTCTGCATTTTAATTTGTTTAATGGTATTTTGATGTGCAGTGAAGAGATCTCTTGGGAATATAACTTGGTCCTTTGTAGTATCCATTTCAAGTTTTATGCAATCTGAGATATAGTCCCTAAATGTTGTAAGTACACTACTGTGGCCATAATAATTTTTTCCTATTTTACAGATGTTATAATCGTTGTATTGCTTTGAGAAATAATTTAAAAGTTTTTTCATGGAACTATACTTTAATGCATTCTGTAAAGAGTCATAGCAACACAAATAATCTTTTGCTACACTAATTGTCTCTTCTAATGTTAGGTTCCAATTACGTTTTCTCGCCTCCTGAAAGATCTTTAAAAAGGAGAATGTAACATCTATTTTTTTAGCTTTTATTTGCTGCAAATCTTGTTTATTTATTTTTAATATTTTAAATATAGTTTTGCCTCTCCAGTTTATAGTTCTGTAGGTAAGCCCTCCATCAAGCTTATTTTTTACTAATCCCTTATAACCTTCTTTTGTCAGATACTCAACGCAAGGGTATTTAGTATAAAACTCGAAAAACTTAGTCATATCACCACTGTAGTAACTATCCCATGTACTGTATTTAAAAGGTGTATCTTTAATTGCCACTTCTATACTTTCCCTTGAGTAGCTTACCCTAGCACCTCTCTGATCAAATGCCCCTGATAGTGAACAGATACTTCTTGTTCGTTCAAACCTATCGCCATAGTAAGAATGTTTCAGCATTACGCTTTCACTTTTAATTGCATCAAACACATACATAGCCATTAAAAAGTAATCCGTTTTTACCCTAGTATAATCATATCTGTAATCTCTTTGAACTTGTATACCTCTTGCTATAAGCACATTTGGGTCTTTTATAGACTTTTCATAGTAGACAAAATATACAGTATCAATCATATATTTTCTGCCCATTCCACCGGATCTGACCATTACCTTACTTCTACATCTAGGACAAGTAGTTTCTTCGTTATGTTTCAAGCCATTTGTTTTAAATTCAGATTCACAGTATGTACAATAGCCATACTGCTGCTTTTTATCTTTACGAGTAAATATATACCTACTAAATTTGAATGCTTTCTCTATCGCGTATTCCTTTATCTCATTGCTTATATCTGGCGAAAAATGGTCGGTGTAGTCTTTGTTTCTATTATTCATTTCCAACACATTCATCTCCTAAAAATCAAGTTCAACATTAAATTCAATGTCAGACTTTTTCTCTTTAATAGGATCCTTCTCTGCAGGTTCTTTGACCCTAGATACTTTATCTGTAATGGTTGATTCAATTCCAAAATATTTCAATACAATATTAAAACCTTCTTGATCCGTTAAGACCGCACGATTTCCAACTTTCCTTGTTGTCGCAACTTTTCGCATCTCTTCAAAACTTTTTTCGATTGTTTTCCCCTCTTGCATTATTTTTTCTGCATTACTATTGTTGTTCAGAAGGTGCTGAATAAGAAATTCCCCAATAATTTGAATGACAGGATCGTTTTTACTACTAGTTATTTCGGCCCTTAACTTTTCAATTGCTTTTTCTAGCATGCCTGTACACCTTCCTTTCCATAACATCTTTCCCAAATTGCAAGGGCTTCCAGTGCTTCATCCATTTTATCTTTGCTTATAAAGTTTTCTGTTGGTGTAGACTTAACTCCACTTTTATCAAAGTTGTAAGTACCATGTTTACCTTTCATGACCACTGGCACAAGCTTTGTAACTTCAAAGATATCATCGTCTTCATTACTAACTATTTCTTTCCTCTCCTTATTTTTTGCATCCATGTCTTTAACCTCTTCCTCAAATTCCTCATTTATTTTTCCCCAACCAGGAGTAATATTTTTATTAACGATAACTTGCTTTATTGGTGATTTATCAGCCACTTCTGTGATTTTATTGGCCGTTTCTGTGATAATATCAGTGCTTTTGGTGATAATTTTAGACTTTTCCTGTTTCTTGGTTTTTTCGGAGTTAGGGAATATCGTCTTATCTATAAATTCTTTTCTCCATAATGGATAATAAGTTTGTGCAGTTGTTTTGGTTACACCTACCTTTTCAATAACTAAACTAATAACTCGTTCTCTAGTAGCTCCTTGGTTATTATTAAAAATTTCATAGCATGCTTCTCTTTTAGTAATCATTTCAATCTCTCCTTTTTCATATTTACTTTTTAAAATTTTAAGCGATTTTTCAATTAATCTAGCCACATAGCTTTGGCTAATATTAAATTTTCTGCCTATCTGAACTTGACTTATATTATCGAAGTAAAAGGATTTAATTATATTTCCATTCCTAGGCTCAAGTTCACTTATATAATTTATTAATTCAATGTTGTTCAGATTTTCCATAACTATTTCTTCACAATCTGTTGGCTCTTTCACTAAATCTAAAAGTGTCAAATAATTTCCATTTTCATTCACGTACAAATAATCATCAAAGCTTGTTTCGTATGTTCCTGTTTTCCTGTTTTTTTCTTTTCTTATTTGCATTAAAAATTCATTAATTAGTATTCTTCCAAGTAATGTCGAGAACGCATACCCAGATTCAATTTTATATGAATTAAATGCCTTCATTAATCCAAGACTTCCGATTTGAACTAGATCCTCTAAACTTTCACTCGAATTGTTGAAACTAAGAGCAGTTTTATAAATAAATTTCTTAAATTGCTCATATACTTCACTGCAATTCATTTCTCTTGTTTCATTTTTTATTTTTATAAATTTTCGTTCCTCCATAGTTCCACCCCTAATCATTAAAAATAATCTTGCTGCCACCATCGCCAGTATCTATAACCTCAATTTCTTGTGGAAATCTAGCCTTCATTGCTGGATCATGACTAATTGCAACCACTCTCATATTAGGGTATCTATTATGAATCAATTCAAGTGCATCACAGTAAGCCTGTACACCATCTCCATCAAGAAAAGGCGGTTCATCGATAAACATCATTCCAAGTTGTATTCCAGCTCTATTTGCTTTTAAATCTGCTAATGAGAATGCTACTGAAAGAGCTGCCTTTACTTTTTGACCACCGGACCTACTTAGGTATGGCATAGTACCTCTTTGATAATCACTAATCCATATTTCAAGTGCATTTACTTCACTTTTATTTTTTAGAATCTTATCCATTTTCATTTCAATGGACATTTTTCCGCCGGTCATTTGTGATAATATTTCATTTGCTTGAGCACTTAGCTCAGGCACTGCTGACCTAACAATTTGGAATGGCACTCCATCGATACTAAATGCTTTTACAAGTAATGTGAGTTTGCTAGCTCTTGAAGCATATTCTTTAAGTTCCTTAGCTTTTTCCATCATTTCTACATCAAAGCTTTTAAACTCTACAATCTTTGAATTGGCTATACCTATATTTACATCTATAGTTGTTAACTCTCCTCTGAGCCCCTTTAATTCATTTTCTATTGGCTCTGGATCACTAGTTTTAATTAAGAAAACATCTTCCGATAATTTAGATTGCTTAGCTTTTTCAGCTATTGATAATATCTGTTTATCCTTAATTTCTTCTACAAGTACATCTAGTCGAGCTTTTACATTAATTAGCGATTGCTTAGCAGCTGGAAGCTCATCTTTCCCTTTGTACCATTTTTCTAAAGTAGGCAAGGAAATCTCTAGTATTTTAAGTTCATTTGTTTCCAATTCAAGCACACTGTACTCAGCTTCTAAAATTATTAACTTTTCTTTTAAAGTCCCTTGTTTTTTTCTAAGTTCAGACTGTAGCTCTAGTTCATTTTTTAACATTTCATCTTTACCTGAAAGACTTAATAGCTGTTCTTTTTGCTTCCTTATTTCAACAATTCTTTTATTGGTTATTTGATGTGTTATAGGGTTGTATTCATGAGCCATTACCTTCTCTGTTAGTAATCTATAGTTTTTACTAAGTGCAAGAACTTCATTAAAATCTATAGACTCACAATCCTTTTTATCTTTTTCAAAACCTTCAATTTTACTTTTAGATTCCATTGCATCTTTTAAGAAATTACATGTAGGCTTCTCAATTGGACAGTTACTATTTTCAATTAGTTCAGCTTTTCTTTTACAACTATTTAATTCACTCTCTATTTTTTCCAATTTGTTATCATAATTTTTCTGAGCTATTTTATGTTCTTGAAGTGCTTTTGATTGTTCTTGCTCTAATGATGACAAATTAAGCTTTTCTTTATCCATTACCTCTAATGCTTTCTCCAATGCATCCAATGATGCTACTTCAAGTTCCAAACCTTTTTTACATTTCAAATCAACGTCAAGGGTACCGATTTTTCTATCATTCACTATTATGTCAACACCATTTTTACTGACCTCTGATTTCACAGAGGCAACCTCAGAGCGCTTATTGTTAACTAAAGATTGTCTAGCCCTAAGCGTTGTTATCTTGTCTCTAGTAGTCTCATACTCAGTAATTTTAGATAGTATTTTATCTTCCATACCAGTGATATTTTCAGCTCTCTTTTTTTCTTCATCAAGTTTTAACATCTCAGATTCTTTAACATTAATTTCATTGGCCATAGTTTCTACTTTCTCAGAAATTACAGCTATTTTAGAGATTATATTCTTATATTTTTCAACCTGCAGGTTGGCTTCTTTTAATTTATTTTCTGCAATTGTAATTTGTTGCTGTTTATAATCCTTTGCTCTCTGATAATCTAACAATTGATCTTCATACATAACTTTTGTATTGATTTTAGTATCTAGCTCCGCAATTGTTGATTTTAGTTTTTCAATGTTGCGGTTCTGGATCTTGAGATCTTCTTTTGCTATAGCATGAAGCTTATCATATACATTTAGTCCTAATATATTACCTAATACTTGCATACGGTCTGTTTTGTCTGCTTCTAAAAATACTCCGTAATTGTCCTGCATTATCAGAGCGCAACTTTTAAATGTTAGAGCATCCATCCCAAGTAAGTTCAAAATTTTCTCTTGGGTTTGTGTTTTATTATCCTCAGAAAAATCTTTCCATTCAGTCTCCACATATCGTTGAAGTGCTAGTGTAGTTTTTCCCGACTTAACTCGAGTTCGTATAACTCTCCAAATATCTTTTCCCATTAAGAATTCAAAGGTCATGGCGCCACTTTTTATTTCTGGATTATTACTTATCCATCCTGTGAGTTCGCCTTCTCTTGGTTGCTCATACAAACAATCTGCCATTGCATCCATGAAGAATGAGCTCTTACCTATTCCATTAGGGCCATTTACTGTTGCAAATGATATTTTTGTAAAATCGAATTCCTCTTCCAAATAACTTCTATAGTTTTTTACTGCTAACCGCACCGGTTCAAATACACCTGAAAGCTTTCCGGTTGGTAAAGATGCACTTACTGTAGATATCATAGGTCTTGCAATCTCAATTATTTTTATTATTTCCTCTGCAGGTACCTCTTGTTTTTCAAGCCAAAACTTCAAATTATTTTCTACTGAATCATTTTCATTCAATGCATTTTTATCAACTGTTGCTATTATTTTCGATGGTCTTATTTCACTCACATAAAATGCTCCTGCAGCATATAATGCTTTCTCTAATGATTTTTTACTGAATTGCTTATTAACTTCATCGCTACAACTATAGATAACTCTCACGATTTTATTCTTAGCTTCGTGTCCTTCTTCAATTACCATCTTCCCATTTCTAGTAAAGTAATCTATATCAAGCTCACTCATTTCCAATGTCACAAACTCTCTTGAAGGAGTATTAATAAATCTCGAATTTAATTGCATTGACTCATCATCAAAGTCATGGATGTAAAAACCTTTCCTTTGCCCCTCTTCATTGAAACTTATTGCATTAGGTGGACCACTATAATAAACAGGTCTGCCACAATTAGGAATTGATTGAGCTTTATGAATATGACCAAGGCATACTAAATCATAATTTGAAGCTTCTAGCGCCTCAGTCGGAATAATAATATCGCTATTCATAAATAATGCTTCACCATTTCCAGTAGTGGATCCCATTACTGTATAATGACTCATTAGAATTAACGGGAATGCTTTTACAGCATCAATTCCAATTCCTAAAATTACATTTCCAAGTGCTTTGCTTATTGCTTTATTTTCATCTTCCATATCCATGCCGGGAAACAATGACCTGAAATAACCTTTATCCATACCTGGAACAGCAGCAACTTGGATGGATCCGCTTTTAGTGTATATCTCTAAAAGTTTAGGTTCAGTAACTACTGTTAAATTGTCTATATTCATTTTTCTAATATTCTCAAATGCTGCTATACTGTCATGGTTTCCAGTCCCCCACATGAGTACTGTTGGCGCTATGGAACACAAGGATCTTAACCAGCTTGTCGCGATTGTTATTTCCTTAAGCATTTCATCAGCCCATAACTTACTCTTATTAAATAAATCTCCTGAAATCACTATTATGTCAACGTCTTCTGTAACGGCTTTAGAAGTAATATAATCCATGCATCTAACTGTATCCATCATTCTAGCGTTTTCGCCATTTATAATAGGTCCATTCAACTCTCCAAGGTGGATGTCTGCAGTGTGTAATATTTTCAATTTAATTTCCTCCCTTTGCTTTTCTAAATGCATCAAGTACTTCTTTTTGACAATCAGGACAATATATTTCACCTTGAAATTTAGTCTTTGAGTATTCGATTATTGCATCAGCAGTCCACTGTTTATCTATACCTTCAATGACAACCCCACATTTTCCACACACAATAACGGGTATATCTTCTATTATTTCAGCATCAATTTTTGTAGCTTCCTCTTCATCATTTACCTTTTGTTCTTCTATAAGAAGAGCTTCTGACGCAGGTGCTTCTATATTTTTCACGGTACTTCTGGGCCCGAATAAGTTTGACATACTATCAGCATATTGGCTTATCATTACCTTTTTAAGTTCTGGATTAGCTAGATTAGGAACCACATGAGCTACTATGAAAGGTTTTTGTAATTCAGCCTTAGTATAAGTTGGTTTAATTCCCATAGCTTCTCTCAATGCTCTGTTAAGTGTTTTAGTCTCACACTGCCCTCTCTTGTGTGACAAAAACTGAGTTAATTGTTTTTCTACTGCATCTAATTTTTCTTCATCCGTTGCTGGAACTGGTTTTTTATTTACATAAACTTTGAGATTCTTTTTTTGCTCCATGTATTCAGCTTTTAAATCTGCGATAATTATTTCATTCGTGGCCGTTACGGTCCTAAATTGTCCACTCGCTACTGGCACTAAGATTGTTACTTCATGGGCTGTATCTCTAGTGTCATAATCCACTACTTTACCTATAGCTTTTGCCATTTCAATTGCTGCTAAAGTAGTACTTGGAATTATTGCTTTTGAAGATAATATTTGAATACCTGCAGCACTCATAAGTTTTGACAATGCTGTTTTATTCAACGCTAATTTGTCGTCACCACCGTTATATCCTTTGGTTTGAACATATACATCGCCACCATTTGTAGCATCATTATTAATTTGGACTTCATTGACAACGATTTTATACATATCTGAAAGCTCCTGCATTGATTTTTCCGGTATTAATAAATTGTATTTATCAGTTGGGTAATCATTTGTTATTGCTATTACTATATTTTCTGACATTATTTAACCTCCTCTAATTCTTTCAAGCAACTTCTACAAACATTTTTTCCTTTGTAATTAACCAAATCATTACCATCTCCGCAAAATATACAATCTGGTGTGTATTTTTTTAAAATTACAGTTTCGCCCTCTGTATAAATTTCAAGTGGATCAAGTTCCTCAATATTTAAAACTCTCCTTAATTCTATTGGGATTACTATTCTTCCTAATTGATCTACTTTTCTAACAATTCCAGTTGATTTCATACTTAACAATCTCCTCTTAATTTATTATTTAATTTACTTCTTAAAGTTCTAATTTTTCTAAAGTTTTTTCTATTTAATAAACTTGCCTGTTTGTTAGCTTTCCTAAGTCCTATATTTAATTCTTCAGCTTCTCTCAACGCATTATCACTGTCTACAAGTGCCCTTCTGAGCCATGTTGTATTTGAATCCAATGCTTTAATTTTCCCACGCAAATTTTTCTCAACTTCATTCATGTTTTCACAGCTTTCTTCAAGCTCAGCAATTCGCTTTTTTAAAGTTAGAATCTCGTCATCCTGGTATTCAACTATCTGCATATAATCATCCAAAGACTTTGCACATTCCGTAATGGTAAATTTATAATCTCCCAGTGATTCAATCAAATTTTTAGTATCTTTTTCCCTCATATTTACCTCCTAGAAATTTTTGCCTATAGTCATTAAGTGTTTTGCATCAATATTTCCAACATTAACGGTTTCAGTTTTAATTTTCCGTTTAATCACCCGCCTTTTTTGTGGTATACTATCAATGGATAATTTTTTTAACCAATCAATTTTAAGTGGATTCTTTACGAGAGAATCTGCTTTCTTTTTTTCTTCTAGTCTAAGCGCTAGCAGTAGGTTTACTTTACATTCTGTAGCTCTTAACTGATGTATAGCTACTTCTACAAACTCCTCATCTGCATACTGGAAATTTTGTTCTGCTTGCTTAAGCTCTATGATGGCTTGGACGATTTCGTTTTTCATCGTTATTTTTCCTTCCGATGCATTTACACCATTTAATATTGATTGAATAACCAGTTCCTAATATCGTACCAGCTCTATTGGGATTTACGTTTTGGGTAACTAAACGTCCATTTAATTCCTTTACCCAATTAGATATCTCGAATCTCATTTTTTTACTTTCCTTATACTTTTTATAACTAAAAACATATATTAAGTTAGTTTGGAAATTTTTAGATTTAGTTTTTCTCATCAATATTCTCCTTACTTTCTGGCATTAAATTTCTACTTGCATCTAGAAATTCATTTTCATAATCATGTATTGGTGAAGAGAGAATTTCTGCACATTTGTTACAAGGTTCTTGAGTTGCCTTTTTATCTTTACTAATGCACTGTTTACATCTAGTCTTTCGTATTGCCATTTAACTCACCTCTTTCAAAATTACTTTTAGCCTTTGTTTTGCTCTTATTAAACGCCTGCTTATGTCCACTTGGCTAGTTTCAAGCAGCTTCGCAATTTGGGTTTGTGAAAGTCCCCGATATAATTTCAATTCAAATGCTTGTCTATCTCTTTTATTGAGTTTATTCAAAGCTTCACAGACCAATACACTTGTACAATCGTCATCCGTACCAATGGAATCACCTTTCGTAATATCTTTAGTTTCGCTTTGAAACAATACTTCATCTAAACTATCACAATATACTATTTTTTTTGATGTCACATCTCTTCTCTGGGTCCTTATATTTCTTTCACAATCTCTGAAATGCCTTAATATCAATCCCTTTGAAACTATCTCGAAATATGTGGAAAACTTTGCTTTTTTTAAATTCACTTTTTTTAATGAATAAGCAAATGCTTGGTTAACTATGGCTAAAATCTCCTCTTCATCAATGCTCAAGTTTTTATATTTTATAGCTATTCGATATACAAGACCCAAATTTGCTTTGTAATAATCGTCTCCAGCTTGTCTATTCCCATTTTTAAACTGTTGAATCAATTCTTCCTGCATTCCAATCCTCCTATATCTTTTTAGTACTTTTAACTTCGCGTACCATGTTGTTCATAATTTTATTTGCTTCTTTTTTACTTATGAACATCGCTTTGCTTAATTCCTTCGAAGCTCTACTTCTCACTAACATGTCCACATTAATTCCCCCTAAAATTTGTCTGCAATATTCCTGAGTTTCAATTATTCCCTTTTCTACTTTTGCAAGCTGTTTCAACAAACCTTTCTTTTGCATTTTTAAAATTGTAATATCTCTTTGGTAAACTTTTAGCATTTCATTGTCCATGGCTTATCCCCCTTAACTTCATTTAAGCATTGCGCTTTATTTTGTTTGATATACTGTAATATTTTTGAAATGTATCGAATAATATATATTGAAGAAGTGTTTCTTTTACGCAACTTTTAATTAAAAAAAATATTATAACTTGTACCATATTTGGATACTATTTTTTCCACTTCATATAAGTGGAAATCAGATAGTCCATTAATCTTATCGGACACAGTACCGATTCTGATTCCTAGCAATTCTGCGATGTCTTCATATTTAAGTGAGTTGCCTCTTAGCCAACCTTTTAAATTATTATATGGTTCATGTACCTTATTTCTCTTTCTTTTCATTTAGCCTCACCCCTTTCGTTTCGTTTCTTATTCGCAACCTTAGTATAATCTTCCATTGTTGCCATGTCAATAACTTTTTTAAATAAATCGGAATTAATTGTTGTAAAATAGGAAACGTAATGATACAATCAATTCAATAAAGTTAGTTTTTCTATTAGAGGAGATGTATATGAAAAAAGAAATTACAATAGGTTTTGGAAAAAGACTTAAAGAATTGAGGAACGATAATAATTACTCGTTAGATTCCCTTTGTGATCTATATAATTCTAAGTTTGATGGGAATTTAAATAAGGGTACATTGTCAAAATATGAAAATGGTCTACAAGAACCAAAGTTTACTACAGTTAAAAGTTTATCAGAATTTTTTAATGTAAGAATTGAATATTTAATTGGTAAAGATGATGACAAGTATGCTGGTATTGACAAACTTGACTATAAAAAAACTGTTCCCATTTTAGGTGTTATAGCGGCAGGGTGTCCAATTATAGCAACTGAATGTATTGAAGGTTATGAGCATACAGAAGATAGCACCATAGATTTTTGTTTGAGAGTTAAGGGTGATAGTATGATTGGTGCTAGAATATATGAGGGGGACATAGTTTATGTAGATAAAAACTCAGTTATTGATAATGGTGATATTGTAGTGGCCCTTGTAGATGGAGAGAACGCAACTCTTAAAAGGTATTTCAAATATGGTAATACAGTTATATTAAGACCAGAAAATCCATCCTTAAGTGAAATGGAATTTAATGCAAAAGACAAATACTTTAAAATACTAGGCAAAGTTAAATTTGTAAAATTTAAAGTGTGAGGTGAAATTAATGGCAAGCATAAGAAAAATGGAAAATGGCTCATTTAAAGCTACAGTTAGTTTAGGCCGTGATGCTAATAATAAACAAATACGAAAAACACTTTATGCCTCTACTGAAAAAGAGTGCAAAAATAAGGCTAGAGTAATAGAGCAAGAATATGAAGATGGCCTTTATGTTGATACTAAGAAAATGAGATTTTCAAAATGGGCAAAGGAATGGCTTGAGCTTAGAGAAAGTCGGATCTCTCCATCCACACTCCAAAGTTACAGAATATATATTAATAAACATTTTGAGCCCTACTTTGGAAAATATAAGATTTCTCAAATTACCGAACTAATGATTAAAAGATATATTGCTGAAAAACTAAAAACATTATCTTCAACTACAGTTAGAAAACACATATATATTTTAAGTGCCATATTGGAAGATATACTTAAGCATAAAAATCCATGCAAATATATTGAAATTCCTGAGGTGGCGCATTATGAATATCATATTGTTTCCGATGATGAATATAAGACTATACGTGAGTTTTTTAGGGGCAAATCTTATGAACCTATAATATTGCTAGGAGCATTATGCGGTATGCGTAGAGGAGAGATATTTGCGCTTAAATGGGATGATATAGATAATAAAGCTCAAACAATTAGAATAGATCAAGCCCTATGTATTTCAGATAATGGTTATGTAGAGAAAAAAACTAAAAGTAATAATGGTTTCAGGACCATTGCAGCTCCTGAAGAAATTTTTGAGTTGCTTGAAATAAAAAGAAAAAAACAAAAAGTTATAAAAGAAAGAATATTCCCAAGTAGGCCCGATTCTTTCTCAAGTTGGTTTGCTGAATGTATGACTAAATTGAAATTAGATATTAGATTTCATGATTTGAGACATTATCACGCTACCTGGTTATATAAAAATGGTATACCAGATCTATTTGCTGCTCAAAGACTTGGAGATGATTTACAAACAATCAAAAAAGTTTATCAACATATTGGCGATGATACAGCAAAGAAATACAACGATGAGATTATTAAAAAGATTAACACACTATAATTCAAAAAGGTGCACGAAAAGGTGCACAAAACTTTATTAAACATCGTAACGATTTTTCGGTGCATCGTAAAGTTTCTAATAAGCAACATTTACTAGCAATTGCAGGCTTTGACTTGAAATGTTGATAGTGAACATTTCTAATAAAATTATCTAATAAGAAATACATCGGACTCAAAATCCAGTGGTAGCAATACCGTGCGGGTTCGATTCCCGCCTCCGGCACCAGTTATAGCAAGAGCTTTAGTAAATCGTAGTGGATTTACTAAAGCTTTTTTTTATATTCTTCTAAAAACTCATCTAAAAATATTGCCTCAAAATCAGTTGTAACTTACGTTTTCAAATAATAGCTGAGGGCATAAAGCAATATAAAAATCGGAATATAATATTCGATAGCAATATACTCCTTTTCAATACACCAATCCACTCTAGCTGAAATATCATATAATTTCTCAAAGTTCATTTTAATTCGTAACAAGAATACCTTTAATTTTTAGCTTTTTTATTACAATTATAGAAATTTATATTTGTTAAAATATGCTATAATTTCTATAGACTTAAATCAATTTTATAAAACATTGTGAAATAATGATAATTTACATTATACGAGGAGGATGAAATGATATGAAAAAGACAGTATTACTATTTTTATTAAGCAATTATGCCGATTGGGAAGCCGGTTATGTAGCTGCTGAATTGAATTGTGATGATGATAGCAATCCTTACTGTATTAAAACCATCAGCATATCCAAGGAGCCAGTGTACTCAATAGGAGGAATAAGGGTATTACCTGATTATTCTCTAGAGACAGTACCTGACGATTATGAAGCGCTGATACTTATTGGTGGTACAGGCTGGCGGGCATCTGAGTCCACGAAAGTTGTACCTTTGGTCAAAGCAACATTACAAAATGACAAGCCTGTTGCAGGAATTTGTGATGGTTCGGTTTTTCTGGCGAAGCATGAGTTTCTTAATGATGTTAAGCATACTTCAAACGATTTAGAGGACTTAGAAAAATATGCTGCCAAGGAATATACCAATGCACAAGGTTATGTAAATGAACCTGCTGTGATGGATGGTAACATTATAACTGCAAATGGATCAGCACCTCTTGAATTTGCTAGACTCATTTTCAGTAAACTCCATCTAGATTCTGAGGAAATGATACAGCGGTGGTATGATTTTAATAAACTAGGTAACATCGAGTTTAAAAAAATGCATTCTACAGATTTCTAGAAGCATATGTATATTGACAGTCACAACTACTAAAACCTAATAATCCATTAAAACATCGTATTATTCATAACTGAATTTACGGTGTTTTTACGTCATACGTCAAGTATCTATTCTCTATTGATTGTATATTTCTATAAATAGTGTGGTTATTAAATTCATGTGATATTTGCTCATTTAACAAATTTAATGTTGCTTTGGTTAAATCATCTCCTGCGGAGCTGCAATATTCAATTATAATAGGAACTTTAAACAATATTTGTTTTTTTTTATAAATTCATACAAAATATTTTTTATAAAAAAGGAGTTACATATTTATTGTCGAACTATATAATTAAATAAGATTTATTTAACAATTTATACATCAAATTACTATAATTATAGCAAACAAGGAGAAAATGACTATGAAAAGAAAATTTTTAAAGAAACCAAAATCAATAAAATCAAAAAAAACTACAAAAAATCGCTTCAAAAACATCAATAAAAATGGACTTATAAACAATGAACTTATTAAGACTTTTAAAATAAAAGGTGGCTTATTTAAACGTTTAGTGTTAACGTTTACCGTATTATCTTTAATAACATTATCAATATCAGCTCTACTTACCTATCAAGTTACTAAGCAAAAGGTATCAACAGATTTTGAGAATTCCACTATGCAAATCCTAAATCAAAACAAAAACTATATTGATGTTGTAGATGCATCCCTAGAAGAGTTATCCATGCAAGTCTTATCTAATAAAGATATAAGTAATAGTTTTAATACTATTACAGGAGACCAATATACTAAATGGCAACTTGTACAAAAAGTCCAAGATAGTTTGAATAATTTAACCAGTAACTCTAAATTCATTAAAAGTATGTACATATTAAGAGATAATGGTTTATCTGTATCTTCTGGTGGAAATGTAGATGTAAGTAATAGTGATACCAATGCCGTTAAATATTCTGCTTTTAAAACTTCAGAAGATTATACTAATATAATTAAATCAGATGGTAAGTCACAGTGGACTAATGTTCAAGTTGACACTTTTAATACTAGCCCAGATAATAAAAATATTAGTCTTATGAGACGATTAATATCTACATCTAGTTCAGAATCAGCTCCTATTTTAAAAATAAATGTAGACCCTCAAGTTTTTTCTTCTTCTATAAAAAATGCAAAGATAGGTAAAAATGGTTATATGTTTATAGTAGATCAAAAGGGACAAATTATAGCACACAAGGATCCAACTTTTTTAGGAAAGAAAGTAGATTCCACAATTTGGTCTAAAATAAAAAGCCTAAAAGAAGGTTCCTTTGAATATAAACAAGCAGGAAAAAACATGTATGGCGTTGAAAGCTCTTATGATACTAGAGGATGGAAAATAGTAGCAGTTGTGCCAAAAGCAGAGTTAGCCTCTACTGCAAATAGCGTGGGTGCTTTATCAATACCGATAATAATTCTTTGCCTAATTTTTACAGCGATCCTTTCAGTTTTTACTACTCGCAAAATAACAACACCTATATATGATATTATTGCGGTTGCTGAAAAGGTTTCAAATGGAGACTTTACGGTTAAAACAAATAAGTATGCTATACATGAAATAAACGAATTAAGTCTTAATTTTAATAATATGATAAAGAAATTAAAAGAAATGCTTTCCTTAACAGCGGGACTTACTAAAGAAACCACAGACTCAGCTGCTAAAATTTTAAATTTATCTAACACTATTTCTGATAGTTCCAAAGAAGTTGTTATAGCCGTTGAAGAAATTACTAGTGGTTCTTCAAAACAAACAGAAGAAACTATTGGATGCTCTAAAATATCTGATGATTTTAATAATGAAATAACTAGTTCCATTTTTTCTCTTGGAAATGTAACCAATGCTACTAAAGCATCTATTGACATTATTAATGAAGGTACAAATATTATCAACAACTTAAGTAAAACTTCTGAAAATAATTCAAATGCTATGACAAAGGTTGCGAGTACAGTTGAAACTCTAAATGATAATACTAAGAGCATACTTACAATATTAAACAAGATTAACGACATCACTAAACAAACAAATTTACTTGCCTTAAATGCTTCTATAGAAGCGGCAAGAGCGGGCGATGCTGGCAAGGGATTTTCAGTAGTTGCAAACGAAATAAGAAAACTAGCAGATAAGTCTCAAAGTGCTTCTTCAGAAATAGGGACAATTGTAGATCAAGTTAATCAATCTATAGGAGCCTCTTTAGAAATATCTGAAAATGCTAAAAAGCTATTTAAAGAAGAACTAGTCCAGGTTAGCAGTACAATAACATCCTTTGGTAAAATTAAAGAATCAATTTCAAATATTTCAAGTGCTATGGAAGTTAGTATGAACTCCATTAACGTGATTGATGAAAGTAAAAACCTCTTAAATGATTCTATTAATAGTATTGCGTCAATTTCTGAAGCGAATACTGCAGCAACTGAGGAAGTCACAGCAACAATTCAAACTCAAGCGGAGTCAAATACCTTAATGAATTCTTTGGCTGAGGGATTGAATGATAAGGCTAATGAATTGATAAAATTAATAAATAAATTCAGGTTTTAAAAATAATAATTTTTATGAAAAGCTAAGTATATTTCTATGTAAACGGGCAGCCTTATGGTTGCCCGTTTTACTAATTACATAGTTTATGTTTACTAATATTATTCCTAGTGCTTTTATTGTATTAAGCTATAAAAATAAGTTTCTTTCCTTCTAAAATGTAGTTATTCCATTTACAATGGCATTTGCTATGTTTTCTGCATTAAACCTTTCCATATCATCTTTAGAATCCAAAAATCCCGCTTCCACAAGTATTGCAGGCATTTTCGTGTTTTTTAGTAAATATAAAAAGCTTCCATCTTTTACTCCCCTATTAACATATCCCAGCTGGGCTATCTCATCCACAACTCTTTTAGCCGTTTTTTTACTTGATTCCGATATCGCAAATACTTCTGTTCCGTCTCCTCTTCCTCCATTGAAATGAATAGACACATATAAATCTACATTTTCTTCATTTGCCTTATTTACCCTTCTATAAAGTGAATTACTTAAACTAGAGTCAGCACTTGGGGTGCAGTACACTACCTCATGCTTAAGTTCTTTAAGCTTTGCTATTACCTTAACTCCAACCTCTTTATTTAGCTCATCTTCTTTTCTTATACCCACATATCCTATATCTGAGGGTGGGCAATTGTGACCAATATCAATACCGTACTTCAAAGCAATCACCTCCATATTTTTTGCTCTAATCTTAGATAAATTTTTCAACCATATTCTACAATATTCCAATGTATTCATTTTGTGTACTAAAATATAATTATCTAACATATTTTATTTATAGGGAGCATAAATAATGCGTTTGATAAAGGTAATTAGATAAGGTACTTAATGGATATAATTAAAGGATGTGATTATTTGAGATTTAATATAAAGAAATGTGTTTTACTAATAATGTGTATTTCCTTTTCCTTAAGCCTCTTCGGATGTAAATATAATTTTAATAAAAGCATTTTCACCAAAAATAAACCAAGCAATCATTATTATACCAAGTTATTAATGAATGATTTATCTTTAGAGACACCTAAAGAACTTTATGCTATATATATGAATTTTTATAAGAAAAAAGATTTTTCAAAGGAGGATTCAACTACATTCGTCAATTTCTTTAATTCATTAACTAATACTAGCTTTATAGATAAGCCGACAACCTTGCCTACTAAGCCATTATATAAAATATTTTTAACCTTTAGTAAAAATAAGTACGTATTAAATATATATAACGAAAAATATATCTCCATATATCCCTGGGATGGTGATTACAAAATGGATTACATTGATACAAGTAAAATGTTCAAAGCTTATAACCTCTATGGTCTATGCAAATATCTTATACCTAAATAAGGTATTTGTTTTTCAAAAAAGATTATATTATCACTAAAGTATAAAAGAGGAAATAAAAGCCTACTGCGCTTTTATTTCCTCTTTTATTTGAATCATAGTTTTATTCAAAATTGGATGCAAAACATATGGTGCTACATCACACATCGGTTCTATTACAAACATTCGCTCATGCATTCTCGGATGAGGCAATATTATTTCTTCTATTGAACTAATTATATCATCAAATAATAATACATCTAAATCTACTGTTCTAGGACCCCATCTTATAACTCTTTCCCTCTTTAATTCCTTTTCGATGGATAGTAGGAATCTTACAAGTTCTAGTGGAGTTAAAAGTGTTTTCACTTCAATAACACAATTTAAAAAGTCTTCTTGATCTATATATCCCACAGGCTTTGTATTATAAAATTTTGATGTTTTTGTTATTTTGGTATTATAAGAGTTGTTTATAAGCTCTAAAGCACTTTTCACATTTTTATCTTTATCCCCCATATTCCCACCTACACCAATATATGCAGTATGCCATTTTCTATCTATTTCTACAGCTGCATAAAGAAGCGGTCTTCCAATGGGAGCCCATGGCTTTTTTATTTTAAGCTTTACTCTTTGAACTAAATCATAATTTAATAGTATAAATTCGGCTACTTTCTCTGTAGCTTTCTCTATTAAATCATAGTTTTCTTTTTTAAATTCCTCTTCGACCTTGTGACAAAGCTCTCCATAATGAACAGTTTTTGTTATGTCATCAGAGATTCCAGCCTCTCTTAAACTTAAAAACAGCTCTATAGAAATTAAAAATCGTTGTCCGAGTACCTTTTCCTCTTGAAAAACTCCATGATGAGCATAGACTTCTAAGTCTTTTATGTACATTTTATCCATAGTATTATCTCCTTTTTATATCTTGAGAACAAATATTTATTTAACTTTTACATATAACATCAGTTAAAACACAAACCCTTTTATTCTCTTTTATATCATGTACTCTTATAAATTCGCAGCCCTTCATTATCCCTATAGTTGTAGTTGCAAGTGTTCCCTCAAGCCTTTCGCTAGTATCTAGTCCTTGTTCAATTCCTAGCATAGATTTTCTTGATGTTCCAAGGAGCACCGGATACCCTAAGCTTTTTAACTTTTCTAAGTTATTCATTGTTTTTAAATTATCCTCATAGCTTTTAGCAAAACCAATACCTGGGTCTAAAATAATATTCTCTCTCTTTACTCCCGCATCTAGCGCAATAATTATACTTTCACCTAAATCATTTATTATATCTTGCATTAAATTTTTATAGTTTTTATTATCACGATTGTGCATTAAACAGCAAGGTACATTATATTTAGCAGCAACTACTGCAATATATGGGTCCATCCTAAATCCCCATATATCATTAATCATGTCTGCCCCAGCCTTTATTGCGAGCTCTGCAACTTTCCCTTTGTATGTGTCCACAGAAATAGGAATATCTAGCTGCTTCTTTAATTCCCTTATAATCGGAACTACTCTTTTAATTTCTTCTTCCTCACTAACATCTTCATGACCTGGCCTTGTAGATTCTCCACCAATATCAATAATATCTACTCCCTCCGCAACCATTATCTTAGCACGGTTTATAGCTGCGCTGATATCATTAAATCTACCCCCATCTGAAAACGAATCAGGAGTAACATTTAAAATCCCCATTATGTAAGTCCTTTTACCTATTTCAAAATCTTTATTCCCTATTATCATAAATTTCCCCCTAAATTTTTTTTTGCTATATATAATCAGTTCTAATAATTCATCTTAAAATTCCTCTTGCCTAAAGGCCATTTACATCCCTCGCTTGCCTCGCAATGGACACAATCTCTTGAAAGTTTATCACATTTATATAATAAATTACTCAAACCTTCAAAACTCTCAGTGTCATTTCTATGGTTTCCTATAGCTTCTAAAATTTCCTCTATTTCCTTATCACCATATTCACACTGGTGCAGTATTTCTTTAGCAATTAGTACACTCGCAATATTATGGGCTGTCCCATTTTCATATTGCTCTCCCCTACCTATATCATGCAAAAGTGCAGTTGTATAAATTATGTATTTGGGTATATTAAAATCATTTTCCAAACTAATTATATACATAATTCTTGCCACATCCAAAAAGTGTTGCATATCATGTTTACAGTATTTTCTGTTTTTTTCTAAGTCTTCTATTTTCCTTAAGTTATACTGAAATATATTATTTTTTATAATAAGATCTACTTTATCATCTATTAAACTGTTATTTATGATTCCCACCCCTTTAGAGTAGCCTTAACCCTTGTATCTTTGTACATATGTATCGTAATACCTTTTTATTTCAGATACAACTGTGCTTTGATTAAGAACCTTATCATCAATTTTACTCACCTTCATTATACCCATAATACTATTAGTTATAAATACACCCTCAGCATCCACCAATTGATCATATGTAAATTCTCCTTCCTCTACAATAAATCCCATAGCTGATGAATTTTGAACAACAAACTCTCTCACAATACCTGGTAGTAAACCACATTTAATTTTAGGAGTATATATAATTCCATTCTTAATAAAAAATATGTTGCTTACCGCTCCCTCACTTAAAAGTCCATCAGTATTTAAAAATAATGCCTCATTATATCCTTTATCTATAATAATACCTCGTTCAATTATATTTTCAACATAATTAAATGATTTAATATATGTCAAATTAGAATATGCATTTCGCCTAACTTCACTTAACCCTAATGAATATCCATTTTCATAGTCACTCTTCTTATACGGAATTTGCCTTGTAGTAATTATAGTGTTCCTTTCAGATACCATAATTTTAAGCACGCAATTTTTACAATTAAGCTTTAAAACAGCTGCATAAATTTCTTCCTGGGTAATCTTTTTATTTACGCCTAGTGTAGTTAGCCCGCTGTTTAACCTTTTTATATGATTTGCAAGAAGAATTGGCTCTTCTTTGATAAGTATTGTCTCAAACGCTCCCCTACCAAAGAAAAATCCACTATCTAAAGATAGCTTATCCTCGTTCTCTTCACCATTCATAAGTATCATAATACCCTCCTTTTTCGGTGCCACCCACGTGGCAAGTGGCAAGTTTAATTATTCTTTCTTTTATAATTTATAGGACTCTCATTAATGCCCTCGCCTTATCTAGAGTTTCATCATATTCTGATTTTTCGTTAGAATCCCAAGTTATACCTCCACCTACTCCGAAATAGGCTTTATTTCCCTTTATTAAAATTGTTCTAATAATTATATTCAAATCTACATTCCCGTCAAATCCCAAATATCCAAGAGCGCCCGTATATATATTTCTCCGCACTGGTTCTAATTCCTCGATAATTTCCATGGAACGTATTTTAGGTGTCCCTGTTATAGATCCTCCGGGGAAACATGCTTTAATGCATTCGATTGGACCTACTTCCTCTTTTAATTTACCTACTACTGTAGATACCAAATGAAAGACTGTACTATACTCCTCTAATTTAAAAAGCTGTGTTACTTTAACTGAATTGGGTTTACAAACCTTGCTTAAATCGTTTCTCTCTAAATCAACCACATTTAAAAGTTCAGCTTTATCCTTTTCACTATTTATTAATATATTTTTATTTTTGATGTCCTCATCTACATCTTTACCCCTTGGCATAGTTCCCTTTATAGGTCTAGTTTCTACCATTCTATCCTTTATACTTAGAAATCTTTCTGGTGAAGAACATATTATATTAAAATCCTCAAAATTCATAAAAGCAGCAAATGGTGCCGGATTTATATGTCTTAAATCTTTATATATTTCATATGCGTTTTGCTTTATGCTGCAACTATACCTTTGTGACAAATTTGTAATATATATGTCTCCACTTTTTATATAAGCTCTTACCCTTGATAGAGTATTAATGTACTTACTTTTTTGAAAATCAGATGTAAATTTGTTTATTATGTCTCCTACTTTTTCATATATAACTTTATTACCATTTTGTATACGGCTTTTTATATCGTAAATACTGTCTTTCTGAGATTTAAGCATTCCTAGTGCCGATATATAAGTGTTTTTTTTAAGATTATCTATAATAATTATATTATCATAAAAGTTATAACAGCAATGAGGTATATCTATATCCTCCTTTGCTGTATTCGGTAACTCTTCAAGTTCCCTACCTAGGTCGTATGAAAAATATCCTATGCCACCAGCCACAAATGGTAATTCTGTATTATTTTTTATATAATATTCTTTTAGAATTTTATTTAACTCTTCAAATGTATCCCCTGCATATGCTTCACCGAAAGTATTACACATACCATTTTTACTTTTAAATTTTAAAAAACAATTAACTCCTATAAAAGAATATCTCCCTAATGTTTCTTTATCCCTAACACTATCTAATAATATAGTATCAAGATTTTCTTTAAATAAAGTATATATATCAAAGCCATCAAGTTTAGTGTGTACTTTTTCAATTGTGAGTTTCATTTTTTCTCCTTAAACTTTAACTAATTTGTTTTGACTTCTAACTTCATTAATAAAATTTTCAAGAATTTCGTGTCCATACTGCGTAAGCTCAGCTTCTGGGTGAAATTGTAATCCTTCTATAAAATAATTTTTATGTCTTATTCCCATTATAACTCCATCATCGGTTTCACTAGTAATTTCTAATACCTCAGGTAGCGAATCTCTTTCCACTATTAATGAATGGTACCTTGTAACCTTCATTGGGCTCTTTATATCTTTAAAAATATATTTTCCACTATGTTTAATTACAGATACCTTCCCATGCACAGGTTCACGTCCAGGAACTATCTCACCACCAAAAACTTTAGCAATAACCTGATGCCCTAAACATATCCCCAAAATAGGTATGTATCCTTTAAATTTTTCTACTATTTCCATGCACTTTCCTGCATATTCTGGAGATTTTGGGCCTGGCGAAATAATTATTCCTTCTGGTTTAATTCTCTTTATATCAGCTAATGTAATCTTATCGTTTCTATATATTAATACCTGCTCACCTAATTCTTCAAAATATCTAACTAGGTTATATACAAATGAATCATAATTATCTATCATTAAAAACATAAACGATCTCCTATTCTCTTATAATTACCTATTATATCAAATAATTTACACAAAATCATTAGTAATAAAATATTGAAAGTGACTAATATGCTTTATAGTCACCCAAATAAAATTTCTTTGATAACTAATAATAATTATTATTTATAACAAACCCCTTTTAATATACGTAAAGATTGGTTAAAATGGTACTATGTTAAACAATAAATTAGAGGTGATTATATGTACAACAGAGGTGATTTCCATCTTCATACAAATGCATCTGATGGAAAACTAAGTCCTAAGGAATTAATTCACGAAGCTTCTTTAAATGGATTAGATATTATTGCAATAACTGATCATGACACTACTTTAAATGTCGAAGAAGGAATTAGAGAAGGTATAAATAATAATATAAGGGTAATACCTGGTATAGAATTATCTACAGTTCATAACAATGAAAGCATCCATATTCTTGGATATTTTAAAGACGATGAATATAAAAATTTAGATTTTCAAAATTTTTTAAAAGATATAGATGATTCCAGAGTATTTAGAGGCAGAAAAATAGTAGAAAATCTGGATCTATTTTTCAAAATAAAATTAGACTACCAAAAGGTTCTAGATCAGGCAAAAGGGGTAATAGCTAGGCCACATATAGCTAAAGCCATAATTGATGCTGGCTATAAATATGATTGGAACTACATATTTGATACTTTTCTTTCAAACGATAGCCCTGCATATGTGCACATTAAAAGAATTCCAACAGCTGATGGTATAAGACTATTAAAGAATGTTAACGCATTAGTTGTACTTGCACATCCAGTTTTAATTAAAAAAACTTCTATAGATGAGATGTTAGGATTTGATTTTGACGGTATTGAAGCAGTTTATCCACTAAACACAAAAAAACAAAAATCGCTACTAAAATCAAAAGCTAAAGAATACAACAAATTTATTACTGCCGGTTCAGATTTTCATGGAATTTCAACATCTGACACAGGTCATGGCCTTGTTGGCTCAGTTTCCTTAAGTAATGAAGAACTAGCTATCTTTGTAAACGCACTAGAATCATAAAAGGAGATGTTTTTCACATCTCCTTTTTTTCCTTTAGAAGGGTAAAGAAAGTATATATTACGTAAAGTGCATTTGATCAAGCGCTAGTAATATATACTTTCTTATTTTTATGCCTCTATTAAAAATGCTTCATAGGCTCTACATGCTTCATAGATATCTGCTTTACTTGCAATTTCCCATGGTGCATGCATATTATGAAGAGCAACTCCTGAATCAATAACCTGCATGCCATACTCAGCTAATATATAAGCTATAGTGCCTCCACCGCCTTGGTCTACTTTTCCAAGTTCTGATGTCTGCCATGTTATATTATGCTTTTCCATTATGCTTCTAAGCTCTGCAATAAATTCTGGATTTGCATCGTTGCATCCGCTTTTTCCACGAGCTCCAGTATATTTGTTTAAAACTATACCTTTACCAAAATATGCAGAATTACGTTTCTCCATAACTGATGGAAATGTTGGGTCATATGCAGCAGTTACATCTGAAGACAACATTTTTGAATTTGCAAGTGCCCTTCTTACTTTTAACTCACTGTATTTTCCGAGTAAATTAACAACTTCAGCTACTGTGTTTTCAAAGAATTTTGATTGCATTCCAGTTGCCCCAATACTTCCAACTTCTTCTTTATCAACAAGTAAAACTATACATGTTTTGTCTGTTTGCTTCATGTTCATTAATGCTTCATATGAAGTATAAGCGCAAACTCTATCGTCATGTCCATAAGCCATAACCATACTGCTATCTAAGCCATAATTTCTAGCCCTACCTGCAGGTACTACCTCTAATTCTGATGATACAAAGTCTTCTTCATCTATACCATATTTATTATTTAAAAGTTTTAAAATATTTAACTTTACTCTATTTTTAGCATCTTTATCTTTTATTGGTATACTTCCCATAAATACATTTAAATCTTCGCCTTCAATAGCTTTATCTAAAGTTTTTTTCATTTGATCTGCAGATAAGTGAATTAGAAGATCCGAAATTCCAACTACTGGTTCTTTTTCATCTTCTCCTATTACTACATTTACCACTGTTCCGTCTTTCTTAACTACAACACCATGTATAGCAAGAGGCAACGTAACCCATTGGTATTTTTTAACACCACCGTAGTAATGTGTTTTAACTAATGCTAAATCTGAATCCTCATATAGTGGATTTGGTTTTAAATCAAGTCTTGGTGAGTCAATATGAGCACCTAAAATTTTAAAACCCTTTTCAATAGGCTCAGACCCAATTAAAAATAATGCTAAAGTTTTTCCCATGCTACTTGCATAAACTTTATCACCAGCTTTTAATTTAGTACCCTCGTTTATATAAGTATCAATATTTTTATAACCATTTTTTTTAGCAAGTGTAATAAACTCTGTTACACATTCTCTTTCAGTTTTGCATTTTGACATAAAATCTATATAATTATCAGATAATGTAAATACTTTTTCAAGATCATTTTTATTATATTTGTCCCAAGCTACTTCATATGTTTTTTCTAAACTTTTAACATCTGACATTTTTACTACCTCCATACAATAATTACTTTTCGCATCTACTATATTACTAAATTTTTCCTTAAATTTCAAATATTAAATATTTTGTTATTTGCTTTTCACTATAATTTCTAGTTAATCAATACGCGCTTTAGTTACTTCCTCTATTCTCATATTTATAGTTTCTACAGGGGTTATCTTAGAATTTAAACTATATATATAATTGGCTGCAGCAGCTTCAATAATAACTGCTATATTTCTCCCTGGCCTAACTGGCAACGTTATTTTCCTTAAATTCACATTTAGTATATCCATAAATTGATCATCTATACCAAGTCTATCATATTCCTCGCTCTCATTCCACTGCGTAAGCGAAATAAGTAAACTAATGGTCTTAGTGTTTAAAACTGAACTCATTCCATAAATTGCTGGAATATCTATTATTCCCATTCCTCTTACCTCAAGCATTCCAGAGGTTATGTAAGGGCATCTTCCGAGTAACACACCATCAACTTCTTTTATGTCTACTGCATCATCTGCAATCAACCTATGGCCCCTCTTTATTAGTTCTAAAGCACATTCGCTTTTACCAATTCCACTTTCCCCAGTTAGTAATATTCCTATACCATAAACATCTAATAGGACACCATGAAGCCTTGTTTCTGGTGCTAACTCTGCATCTAGATAATTAGTAAGCTTACTACTAAATCTTGTAGAAATTAATTTTGTTCGTAAAAGCCATTGACCATTTTCCTCTGCCGCCTTAATGATTTCCTTATGCGGCTGCAAATCTCTAGTCAATATAACACAAGGCGTTTCCAATTTGAAATATTTATTTAATCGTTTCTGCCTAAGGTCCTCTTCCATACAATCTAAAAAACTCCACTCTGCCATGCCTATTAGTTGCACCCTTTTATTACCAAAATATTCATAAAAGCCGGCAATTTGTAATCCTGGTCTATTAATATCACTAACATTAATTAACTTCCCCTTACCACCCTCTACCAAAACTTCTAAACTAAAATGTTCTATTAGTTCCTCTATGGTAACAGCCAAAATAATCCCCCCATTCCTAATAATTTATTGTTTATATTATACTTTTTTGATTGTATCTAGTTGCGCACGAAAATTTCTTTTAACATTATCAATATACTTTTGTCTTAATTCTTTTTGCTCTAATATTTCTTCATCCGTAAGCTTTTCTTCTTTACTTTTCTTATAAAGATAATTTATCCTGTTAGTTAATTCATCTGTATTAATAATACCACCCCTCTATTATTTTTGACCTATTTTATTATATTAAAATATTTTATGCATAACTAGTAGCTATCAAACATATTCTACTTTTTATGATTGTATTACAAAAACTTTAAGACTTTTTTCGTCATTTACATATTATTCCAAGTAGCTTTTTTCAACACCTACATGCTTTATAATGTTATTTTTTACCATTTCTTCGTTGTGTTTTTCATAAGATTATAGTGTATTTTGTAATTTATTACATTTTAATGACTAACATTAAATTTAACATACTTAGAATAATATGGTATTATGTACTTGCCTCACAAATACATAAATAAGGAGAAATACATGAATCTTAAATTAAAAATCATAAATAAAGAACTAGAATCGTTAAGAGCATTGTTACATTTTTTATTAAATCATAAAGACCCAACTGATAAAATGGTTGTATGTTGCAGTCAGCAATTAGATGAAGTTATAGTTAAATATCAAAAAGTTAAAGCTACTTGTAAGAAAGCAGCTTAACACATCCACTTTTTTTGGTACAAGCATAAATTTAGAAATCTAATTCAAGCAAGATATCATCAGTATCAATATCTGATTCTTTACCATAAAAAACTACAGCGAATTCATTAAATTCATATGCATCCTCGGATATGTCACAGCCAATGAATTCGTATTCAATTTCCATTTTTTCAGCACATTCTTCCATAATATCTTCAACATTATCTGCTGAAATATCACTTAAATAAGGAAGAAAAAATTCTTCATACCAATCTTCTTTTTCTTCTTTGAAATTGCCTTCATCATCTGCATAAGATGTAGCTGCCTCAATTTCTGCCTCATCATAATAATATTTGAATTTAAGAGCTATGGTTTCTTTTTTATATTGAATTTCAGCTATATCACTTAAATCATTTTTGCTTAAAAAATTTACTATATATTGTTTATTCAAATATATCGCCTCCATACATCATTCATTATAAAAAAAAAGAAAGATTTCACTACGAAAGTGAGATTTTCTTTTTTATTATATAACTTTGTAAACTAATATTTATTAGTAATTATTTATTTAAAATCTCTAAGTACTTCTCTACAAAACTATCAGCTTGTTCAAACTCTTTTTTGGCTGGTACAAATTTGAACTTAAGTCCTTCCTCTACAACTTTAAATTTCAAAGATTTTAATCTTTGTGTAAGCATAGGAACTCCCTCTCCACTCCATCCATATGAGCCGAAAGCCGCTGCAACTTTACCTTTGTTAGTTATTGGGCATACAAGTGATAAAACATCCCATGCAGGCTTTACCGCATCTTGATTAATGGTTGGTGATCCAATCATAATACCAGATGCTTTTTCAATCAATGATACAATATCAGTTAATTTCATAGATGTAATTTCATGAGCCTCGGCCTTTACACCTGCATCGTTAATTTTTTTAGCTATATATTTTCCCATCTCTTCGGTATTATGATAAGCGGAAATATAGAATATTTGAATATTTTTTTCTTTTATTTCATAAATTTTAGCCCATTGTCTATAAAGATCTATATACATTTTAACATCATTTATATGTACAGGTCCGTGACTTGGTGCTACTATATCTATTTTTAAATTTTCAATTTTATCAAGTCCTGAATTTACGAATTTCTTAAAAGGTCCCATTATAACCTCAAAATAATATTTCATCTCATCAAAATAATCACCGGAGCAAGCATCTGTTATACAACTAGTTGGTGAATAATGACAACCCATTACATCACAAGTAAACAATATTTTTTGTTCCTTAACATATGTGAACATTGTATCAGGCCAATGTAAATTAGGTGCTGATATAAATTGTAATGTGTTTTTTCCTAATGATAATTCTCCTACTGCCGGCTGGCTAATAAATTCTTTATTCATAATTTCTTTTAAATAAATTATAGCAGCTTTTGATGCAACAACAACAGCTTCTGGATAAACTTCTAAGAGTTTACTTAAAGAACCACTATGATCAAGTTCAGTATGTTGAACAATTATATAATCAACTTTTTTCTCTCCAATAACTCCTTTTATCTTACTTAAAGATTCATCAAGAAAGCCATTTTTAACGGAATCTATTATAGCTATCTTTTCATCATCTATTAGATATGAGTTATATGTAGTTCCTTTTTTTGTTTCCATTATAATATCAAATACCTTGAGCTTTGGGTCATTTACCCCAATCCAATAAATATTGTCTTTTAATTTTGTTGTTTCCATCTTAAAAATCCTCCTCAAACTTCTCTCAGTAGATAATTATTACCTTTTCTATTTATCTACATAATTATATGATTCTTATTATAATTTATTTTACCACATTTCCCAGTTCTGTTCAACTAACAATGGTTATTAACTAGCATATATTTTGTATATATAAATACTTATTTTAAATAGTTTGTCACGTAAATATTATAATATTCTCTAGAATTTTTTTAATAGTTTTTATTTTAAATAAAATCTAATACCCAAAATTCTTAATAATATTATTATTGTGTCATATACTTTAATAAAATGAATTTTCAGGAGGGATCTATGAATATTTTAATAACTGGTGCAAATGGTAATATAGGAACTTATTTATGTAATGTATTGTCAAAATCACATACTGTATATGGATTAGATAAAACTGAACTTAACATAGTAGACAAACTAAGTACTGAAAAAACCTTGAATTTATTAAAACCAGATGCTGTAATCCATACTGCAGCCATAACTAATAAATATATTTGTGAATACAATGAGACCTTAGCATACGATGTAAACACTGTAGGAACATTAAATATTGCTAATTGCTGTAATGACCTTAATATACCTATAGTATACCTCTCTAGCACAGATGTATACGGTGATAATAGTTCAATGCCTTACAGCGAAGTTGATAAATGTTTTCCAATAAATGTATTTAGCAAGAGTAAGCTTGGTGGAGAGGAATTAATTCAAACTATTTGTCAAAAATATTTTATTATCCGCAGTTCAACTATATTTGGTGGCAATGATTGTTTTGTTAGAAAACTCATAAATGGAAAACATTCAGCAATTTATCTATTTTCAAATCCAACTCTTTGTGTAACTTATATTGAGGATTTAACTTTAGCTATCCAAGGATTATTAGGAACTGATAAATATGGGGTATATAACTATACTAATGAGGGTTGTATATCAAAATCGAGACTAATAAATAGCATAATAGAATTTGGTAATCTAAATGTTCCTTTAGTTGTAAGTTCAGATAAACTTTTATCTAATCTCATTCAGGAACCTAAATATACTTGCACAGATAATTCACATATAAAAGAAGCTTTGGGTATTGAGATTGCTCCTTGGGATGATAGACTTCGCGAGTATATCAATAAATGCTTTAAAGTTTAAGTATCACATATATTTTATGTATCAAGCTTTCCTTAGATCTTGCAAAAACAAAAGCATATATTGCTACAGATGCGTTCACTTCGCCTTGTAATTCTAAAATTTATTATATTTTCAGTTGCTAAAACCCGCAAACTCGCTTCGCTCAAACATGCGGTTTTCTTACGCAAATTCAAATATAATAAATTAAGAATTACTAAGGCTTGTTCAAACGCATTTTACGCAATATATACTTTTGTTAGCATAATCAAAGAAAAATATTTTATTTCTAAAATACCCATCATCATCATCATCATCATCATCATCATCATAGTAGTAGTAGTAGTAGTAGTAGTAGTAGTAGTAGTAGTAGTAGTAGTAGTAGTATATTACAGAAAATCTATAATCATGGAAATTAATAATGTGGGAGCCTATCAGATAGTTTAATATTTATGTTTATTTTTTTTCAGAAGTGACTTGCAAAAGAAATGAAGAAACAATTGAAATTTCATTTAGAAATTCTTCTTTTGTAAATATAACATTCTCGTAAGCTTCCACAGGAAGTGGAAGCTAGTGAACCCGAGACAGGACGTCGAGTGTGAGCGGCAGAGAATTTTATATTTACAAAAGATTAGAATTTCTTAATTAAATTTCATGTTTCAAGTTCTTTTGCAAGTCATTGATGAAAAATTAGATACTTTAAATATTAACTAAGTTCTTCATGCTCAAATCTAAAATTTTACATGAGTGAGTTAATGCCCCTACCGATATATAGTCTACGCCACAATTTGCGACTTCGAGTATATTATCTAATGTTATGTTTCCAGATGCTTCTACTAGGGCTTTTTTATTAATTATCCCTACGGCTTTCTTCATAGTTTCATTGTCCATGTTATCTAACATTATAATATCTGCTTTTACTTCTAGGGCCTCATTTATCTGATTTAAAGATTCAATTTCAACTTCAATCTTTTTAATAAAAGATACATTTTCACGTATAATGTTTACAGCTCGCCTTATTCCTCCAGCTGCACTTATATGATTTTCTTTTATTAATACACCGTCTGAGAGATTATATCTATGATTATAACCTCCACCAACTTTTACGGCATATTTTTCAAATATTCTCATACCAGGTGTGGTTTTTCTTGTATCAAGGACTTTCACTCCGGTGCCTGCTAATTTATCCACATATGTTTTTGTCAACGTTGCAATACCACTCATTCTTTGTAGATAATTTAATGCAGTTCTTTCTCCGGTCAATATATGTTTTGTTTTTCCTCTTAATCTTGCAATAGACTCTCCACCGCATACTAAATCTCCATCTTTTTTAAAAAACTCTATATTTACCTCTCCGAGTATTTTAAAAACTCTCCCAAATACATAAAGTCCAGCAATTACGCCACTCTCTTTGGCTATTAAATCAACACTACAGTTACACTCATCACTTATAATAAATTCTGTTGTAATATCATTTTGAGGTACATCTTCTGTTATAGCATCTATAATTAGTTTATCAATAATTAACCAATTCACTGCTTATCTCATCTCCCATTTCTCTAAATTTATTTAACACTACACCCTTATTAATTTCGCTATAATCACTAAGACTTTTTATACTTTTTATGTCCCCACAATTTAATGTAGTGATCCTGCAAATAGATTTATTTATAAATCTTGAAGCCCTTCTAGAAAAAACTAAGGCTTCTAACAATGAATTACTTGCTAATCTGTTTGCTCCATGCACACCTGTGCAACTTACCTCACCACATGCAAACAGATGATTCATAGATGTTTTAGAATCTAGGTCAACAGCTATTCCTCCCATATGATAATGCTGAACCGGTGTAACTGGAATTTTATTTTTTGTAATATCTATACCACACTCTAAACATTTTTTATAAATTCCTGGAAATCTATCTATAATATATTCCTTTCCTTTAAACGAAATATCTAAAAAAACATAAGGCTTCTTACTTTTTTCTTCCTCATTATAAACTGCTTTTGCAACCACGTCTCTTGGTAAAAGTTCATCTACGAATCTTTCCCCACGCTCGTTTAAGAGTTTGGCACCTTCCCCCCTTAGTGACTCTGATATAAGAAACTTCTCGCAATTAACCTTATCATCATATAAAGCAGTTGGGTGAAATTGCACATAGTTTAAATCAGAAGTTTTAATATTATGCCTTAATGCAATAGCTATTCCATCCCCGGTTAATCTTCGCCTACTAGTCGAATTTTTAAATAGTCCTCCAATTCCCCCTGTAGCTAAAATTGTTTCCCTAGAATATATGTTTATTCTTTCTTTACCTCTAATCGCTGTGCCACCGAAACATATATTATCTTTAGTAATAAGGTCAAGTAAAGTAGTGTTTTCAAATATTCTTACATTTTTTTTATTTTTAAGTGCCCCGAGTAAAGATAAAAATAGTTCTTTTCCAGTTTCATCTTTGGTATGCACAATTCTACTAGTGCTATGTGCCCCTTCCTTTGTATACTTAAAATTTTCATTTACTTTGTCAAAATGTGCTCCAAAATCAACTACTTCATTTATATTATCTATTGATTCATATACTAAAGTTTTTACTGCTTCCATAGAATTTTTATATTTTCCTGCTTTTAAAGTATCTTGAACAAATAAATCAAAATCCTTTTCATCTTTAGCCACCGCTATTCCACCTTGTGCTAATGAAGTATTACATTTGTCTACAGCCTCCTTAGTTATTAAAAGTACATTTAGATCTTCGTTTAGATTTAATGCAGCATATAAACCTGCTGCCCCCGTTCCAACTATTAATACATCTACAGATATATCCATAATATCACCTCACCATTTCATGCATAGCACTTAAACATTTGTGCGCTGCTTGTCTTATATTTTCATCTAATGTTACAACATATTGCTTATTAAGAAGGCTTTTGTAAACATCCTCTAGGGTAGTTTTCTTCATACTACAGCATGTCATAGGGGATTTTGGAGTTATAAATTGTTTATTCGGATTTTTATTTTTAAGCTCATAGAGTATACCTTCTTCTGTTACAACCATATATTTTTGACACGTATCGTCGGTAGCAAATTTAATTATTTCCCCCGTGCTTCCTATAAAATCAGCTAATTTTCTAATTTCACGATTACACTCAGGATGCACTAAAATCTTAATATCTTTATCTGAATTTTTAACATTAATAATTTCCTTAGCATCAACAAATTCATGTACGCGGCAAAAACCATTCCAAAATATCATGTTTTTAACATGAGCTTTTTCATTTATATAATCACCTAGGTTTTTATCTGGTATAAATATTATTTCATCACTATTTAATTTATTAACTATTTTTAATGCATTTGAAGAAGTACAACATATATCGCTTTCTGATTTTACTTCTGCCGTTGAGTTTATATAGCATATAACCTTTGCACCCGGATGTTGTTTTTTTAGTTCTCTAACATCTTCTCCATTAATCATATCTGCCATAGTACAACCTGCGTCATTATTGGGTAATAGCACTGTTTTTTCCGGTGATAGTATTTTTGCACTCTCAGCCATAAACTTTACTCCACAAAACACTATGATTTGCTCGCTACATTCTTTGGCTATTTTACTAAGATAATAAGAATCTCCCACGAAATCAGCAATTTCTTGAATATTATCATTTTGATAATAATGTGCTAAAATTATAGCGTTTCTCTCTGCTTTTAATTTCTGAATTTTTTCTTTTAACTCTTGCATTACTTATACACCTCTCTTTTTGTGTATATGCTACTGTATATACACTTGTTTTCTATATTATAGTATCATTTGTGTAATAAGATATCAATCGTTAATAAAATAAAAAAGCATACCCCTTGATATTAATAATCAAGAAATATACTTTTCATAAAATTTTTATAATAAATTTTTAAAATTATTTTTCAGTTAATTCATGTGTTTCTTCAGCTCTAGACATATACATTATTCCGTCTAAGTGATCAATTTCATGACAAAATGCTCTTGCAAGTAATCCTGTAGCATTATAAGTGACTGGTTTCCCTTTAATATTAATTCCTACAACCGTAACATCTGTTGGCCTGTAAACTTCGCCCTCATATCCCACATAACTTAAACATCCTTCATAATCCTTCTCATTTCCAGATTGAGCCGTTATTCTAGGATTTATAATAACTATTGGCTCTCCCTCTTCTTCTCCTAGATCAATTAGGACCACCCTTTTTAAAACACCTATTTGAGGTGCAGCAAGACCTATTCCATTTCCCTCATAAAGAGTATCCATCATATCATCAACTAAATTTAAAATTTTTCTATCTACTTTTCCAACCTTTTCACAAATTGAATTAAGACGTTTGTCACCATATTGTAATATTTCTCTAACCGCCATTTATCTTCTCCTCTTTTTATATTAGTACTTCCAGGCTCATAAAACTTTATTTTAATGTTTTTTCTTCATTGATGAAATAAGATATATCCGTTATGTTTTCAGCTTCACTCATATCAAAAATCAGATAAAATTCGCCTTCACTTATTTGTCCATTATCCAAAAACTTAATAATGTCTATCTTAAAATTCTCTAAATGATAATCCATATATGGTAGTTCTATATCACCTTTTCTTTGTGAATCCTTTAGATATCTTTCAAAATTTTTACTAGGATCTCTTAAAAGAAAATTAGGCATATACTTTTTCTTATTAAACTGCAAATAATCAAACTTAACAATTTCTTTTAAGATCTTATTATCTAAATTGAGATGTTCATCATTAAACTCTAAAAATACTTTATAATAATCCACAGATGATATACTTCTACTTAGATATCCTTTATCATAAAAAAACGTACCTAGTCTTAAATAAAAATCAAACACATTATCAAACTTAGGGATAAAATACTTTAATATAGTTTTAAATTTACGAGAGTTATAATATTTATCCACTACCTCTTCAACTCGTTTTAAAAGAATAATTTCCTCATAACTTATATCGCTTGTCTTTAAGATCTCATAAGGTGGATATGGAGCATATACCATTCCCCATTTTTCCACTTCATCTTTCATAGGAGCACCTTTTAATATCTTAAGGAATCCAAGTTGTATTTCATCCGGCTCTATTGTGTATAAATCATTAAAAGACTTCTTAAATGATTCAAGATTTTCTCCGGGTAGTCCTGCAATTAAATCTAGATGCTGCTTTATATTACCATACTTATTTAGCTGAGCGACCTGCTTTTTTATATCCTCAAAAACTACAAATCTATTTATATTTTTTAATACTTCATTATTTGTAGTCTGCACTCCAACTTCAAATTGGAACCTACCCTTAGGAGCTTTTTCTAAAAGTTTAAGTTGCTTATCATTTAGTATATCTGCTGAAATTTCAAAATGAAACGTAGTTTCGGTATCTATGCTCATTAAATATCCCCAGATACCCATGGCGAATTCATCGCTACAATTAAAAGTTCTATCAACAAATTTTATGAGTTTCACTTTTTTATCTATTAAAAATTTTAAATCCCTTTTAACCCTTTCTAAATTCATGAACCTAACTCCACGTATAGTTGAAGAAAGACAGTATTTACAATTGAATGGACATCCCCTAGATGATTCAAAATATATTATTTTATTGTTTAAATCATCATCCTTAGTATAGGGGAACACAATGTTATTTATGTCCATAAGTTTTCTTTTTCCACCATAAAGTATTTTTCCATTTTCTTTATAGTACAAGCCTTTAACACCTTTTAGGCTAATATTCCCTATCATACATTTTATAAACTCTCTAAATGTTTCTTCTCCTTCTCCCTCAATTAAATAATCTGAAAGACTATCTTTTAGATAGTTCTCACTATCAAATGATACTTCTGGCCCTCCATATAACAATTTTATATTATTATCTATGAGTTTGATTAAATTAGATATCTGTTTAACATAATATTTATTCCATATGTAACAAGATAAAACTACTATATCCGCTTTCTCTGATATAATTTCTTCCACAATTCTTTCTACTCTATCATTTATAGAAAACTCTCTTATAAAAGACTCATAAGATAGATCCTCAGTAAAGGCTTTTAAATATCTAATTGCAAGGTTACTATGTGTAAACCTCGAATTTATTCCAACCAACAATACTTTCATTTTTAATTCCTTCCTTAACTCATCTATTTTGTACAGTATACAATATTAGTTTGCATAAAAGCAATTATATCCTAGTTGCTTTTATGATTAAGCTGTAGATTTCACATTAAATGAATTTTGTAATAATACAAAAAAATCAAAAGCCTTACTGGACAACTCAAAGATATGTCCAGAGAGGCTAATAAATCTTTAACAACGTCTATTAGTTTTACTTCAATCTTTCCTTTTGCCTTTCTTTTTGCATATCATATAATAAACATTGTCTGAATTTTTTAATGTTACCACCTTAAAATATGGTTCTAAAATTCTCATTGTTTTATCTTTAGAACTATTTTTAAATATGTTTAAATCTCTTAAATTTATTTGTTTTGTACTTTTATCTGGTAACACAATTTTAATTTCCTTATTAAAAGTTTTAGCAATTCCTTTATCAATATCCCAAATATATAACAATCCATCAACTTTTAAATATTTATATATATCTTGTACCAGTTTTCTTTTATTATATGTAAGTTTTATATCACTTAAAGTGAAAAATAGTGCGCAAGTATCATATACGCCTTCCTCTATTGCCTTCTTTTCCACTTTTCCTTCTACATAATCTACACTACTACTATCATCAACGTACTCTTTGTATATATTATATATGATACCATGATTAGAAAACCCTATATCTAATAGATTCCCTTTAAAAATCTCCTTTTCTAAATTTAACAAAACCTCCTTCTTCAATTGTTATCCCCCTTTTTATAAAATTTTTATAAATACTTATTTAAAATCTATTCTTCAAAAATAAGATAATTCCTCTAAAATAAAGGAATTATTTGTAAATTTCGTTATAGAAATTTAACATTAAGCCCGCAGTAGTCTTTTGTGCTCTCTGTACTATAAGCGTAGATACTTTCCTATATCGCTCTTCCTTGTTTTTTATATGCACATGTGAAATATAAGTATCACTTGCAAATGTTGCATTGTTTTTTATATAATCTTCTATATTATCTTGCTTAATTATTTCATTGAAAATAGGAAACGAATAATCACTCATTAATCTACCTATAATCCAAAGTTCAAAATTTCTATGATTTTTAAGTAGTTTATTGTTAACATGTTGAGGAACAGTTGCATCCTGAATCAAATGGCACGCTGCTCCAAAATAAAACATTGCTTGCCGTAGATCACCAGCTTCTACAAACCTTAACGCACATTTGTAGTATTTGTTAAATTCTGTTAATGCATTCGAAAATCCATATAACCCTGTACCCGTAATGTGATGATAAAAATGATTTGAACTCTTAAAATCTTGGTCTGCCCAAGTAACCCCATTGTTTAATTCTTTTACATAACTTTTGTAAAAAGTATGAACTTCACGGTATCCCTTATTTTTTAATATCTCTATAGCTTGAATATTAATAAATTTGTGAACAATACAATGAGTTTTCATAATTCTTTTTTTAATTGGATTTATTGTTACCATTAAACCTTTTAAAGTTTTCCCATATGTAGCTTCAAATTGTTTCTTCAACCTGTTCACCTCTCAATTTAGTATACGCTAAATATACTTTAAAAACATGTTTAATTTTACCATAATAATATATTCTTACTATATTCTAGTCTTTTTTTCTTAAACCAACAAGTATTCCTACTATTAAAGTTATAACTATTGTTAACAAAAAGTAATAAAACCTATGCATTCCAATGTTTGTGTTATTATATTGATCTTTTTCCATACTAATTAAATATCCATTTTTAGAATCTAATATTATCAAATTATCAAAAAATTTCATGCTAGATATATATGCATCCTCTTCAAAATTTGCTTTTTCCTTAAGAGCACTGTTTTTGTTTAAACTATATATACTATTATCATTCTTTTCATAAAAATATATACAATCTTTATCCCCGAGTTTTCCTGACCTGTCTATTGCCAAACTTATTAAGCTACCTACTGATTTATGTTGGTATATTGGTGCAGGTGGATTTATTGTAGGGTGATTATCTAGAATAGCTGGTATAGTCTTATTAAACGAATCTCTAAATTTTGGTGAGCTTATTGGATCACCTCCAGAGTAATCAGGAAACCCATACCATGAATTTTTTTTGATTTGGTAAATATAATCACTATCACCTTTCACTGTTCTTAATCCTCTTTCCTCCATTCCTCCAACTGTAACTAATACTTTGCCCTCACTATTAAAATCTATCCCCATCATATTTCTTATACCCCAAGCAAAGTTTCCTTGTGCACCAGTTTTTAAATTATAAATTATTACTGATGAATTTCCAATTACATGCTGCGTTATAATTTGCCCCTTTATGTTTCTAGTTTGATATGGAACAAATGCTCCTGTTTTTCTCCCTCCAAAGTTCATTCCTCTTATAGTTATACTCTTTGGAGTAATATCATGATTTTGAGGATAATTATCCAACCACTTATTATCGAGTCCAACTACCCCAGAATTTGTAGCTGACCCTATAGTAACAAATAAGTAATCCCCATTGATTCGAACCAAACTATTATTATAATCTCCGTAATTCGGTATATTCTTTATTATTTCTTTACTTTCCTTTGATATTAAATTATATGAATAGACATTTGTACCAGAAGCATAATACAATATTTTATTATTGTAATCTAAGCTAGTTATATTTAACTTCTTATTTACGAATATATTATACGCTTTACCTGACTTATCTATGTACTCTATTCTATCTTTAAAAGCAATATAATAATTCCCCTCATTATCTTTAGTGAAATCTACTGAATTACTTAATCCTTTATATAAAATTTGTGTTTTAATACTCCCCTCTTTCCCTGTAACCCTATATTCTTTAAAAGAACTTCTCAATGAAAATAGTGCAAAAGCCATCAAAGCTAAAATAATTATAAATCCAATGGTCTTTTTCATACTTCTCCCCCTAAATTATAAATCTCTAATCTATATATATTTATATAAGTTCGCGTATATGTAGAAATTATATGACATTTGTATATTTAATTGTTATCCATAATCAGATGCATTTAGAATATAATCGTAAAACTTAACATATTAATTATTAATAGTTGTAATATATTTAAGTTTAACCGCAGGGAGGACCCTTTATGATAAAAGACGATTTCTACAGAGATTCAATAATACTTACGGTTTCAAATTTGGTTGCTGGCATATTAAGATTTATGTTTTCAATATTGCTCTCAAGAAAATTAGGTGCAGAAGGAATGGGCTTATATAGCCTTGTAATGCCTATATACGATTTATTCACTTGCCTTATTTGCGGTGGTATGGTAACAGCTATTTCAAAAGAATCTTCATCCTATTATGGAATAAATGATTACGGTAACCTTAACAAATCTATACATACTGCATTAGTTTTTGATTTTGTTTTATCTATATTCATAGCAATTTTAGTGTTTTTTTTCTCACCGTATATCAGTACATATATAATAAAAGACCAAAGAACACTATACTCCCTCTGGATAATTTGTCCCGCATTAATTTTTGTTGCCCTATCTTCTATATACAAGGGCTATTTTTATGGCATTTCTAATGTTAAAGTACCTGCAATAATAGACATTGTTGAAAAAACTGCAAGAATGGCCATAATACTTGGATTAATAAATTTCTTTGCTCTAACAAATGTAACTACTACAGTAACTGCTACATATATTTCTTTGTCAATTGGAGAACTTATAAGTTTTATTCTTCTATATGTATTTTATGAAAAGAGCAAAAATAAATTTAAGGTAATTATAAAAAAGACCGAAGGAAGAGCTCAACTTTTATTTAATGTTCTTATTGTTTCATTTCCCTTGTGCCTAAACGGCTTTTTAAACACTGTAATTTCAGCACTATCAACCCTAATTGTTCCTGGCAGGCTAGTCCAAGCTGGAATAGAATATACCGAGAGCTTATCTTTAATTGGTAAATTTTCTGGTATGGCTATGAGTATTGTATTTTTCCCATTTATTATTGTGATGTCAATGTCTACCATGTTAACTCCCGACATTTCTAAAAGTATAAGTAAAAATGATTATAACGCTTTAGAAAATAGAATCCACGAAGTAATCAAAATTTCTTTTTTACTAGGAATTTCAACTATGATAATATGTTTATGTATAGGATCCTCCCTTGGAAAATTATTTTTTGATAGATATGACCTAGGCGTATATATTAGGCTTGCAGCGGTAAGTGCACCCTTCATGTATATGTCTGGATCAACCTTTGGAATTTTAAATGGACTTGGCAAACAAAAATCTCTCCTAATAAATTCTGTAGTAACTTCTATTGTCCAACTAGTTTTACTATATATACTACTTGGCATTCCAAGTATTAATATTTTAGGTTATGGTATTGCTCTCCTTATAAGCTCTATTTTAAGCGCTATAATGAATATTGTATCAATCGAAAAATGCTGTTATATAGATTTTTCAGGGAGTGAGTTTCTAATTGATATTTGTCTTAGTATCCTGTTATATTTTATATTAAAAATTTTAAGTAATACTATACCTGATTCTATTTTTATTACTAAGAACATAATAATTATTCTAACTGGCTTCTCTCTATTATTATTTTCTCTAATTCTCACAAAAAAATCAGAAAAATCTAAAGCACATCATACAAGATGATGTGCTTTAGATTTGTTTGCTACCTATTTAAGTCTACCTAAAATAGACTTAGGTATAATCTTTGTAATTCTACTAGGGAATATTTCTAAATCTTCTTTACTTAATCCACCTAGAAGCACTAATGTGAAAAAGTAAGTTACTATCGCAAAGACTATAGAAATTAATAGAGCAATAGCATTAGCAAAATACCCTTCCTTAACATAACTAAATATATAATTAAAATTACTATACATTAACTTTGCAATTATTGCCATAACTACCGAGGCCAGTATAGGCTTAATTGCATGACTTAATAATTTTATTTTAATTTTTAGAACTTTATTGATAGTAATATAGTTCAATATTAGAAGTATTGCAAAACTTACTGCATTTCCCATAATAGCACCTAATATATTAATGCTTGGAATTGCTACAAAAATATAATTAGTAATTATTTTTCCAATTATTCCGAAAAATGCATATACAGTAACTAAATAAACTTTTCCAATTCCTTGAAGAATTGACGTTTGAATACTAACCACAGCCATAAGTAATATCACAACTGATCCATATATTAGTAATCGTGCAACACTAGTACCATATTGGATTAGATTCACTACAGGGCCCGCTAAAACTGCAAGTCCAACTGCACAAGGTACTGCAACTAAAAAACAAAGCCTAAAAGCATAATTAATTTTATTTCTTACAGCCTTTTTGTCTCTAAGTGCCATTAAACTAGAAATAGATGGCAATATAGTTATGGCAAGTGATGAAATAATAGCTATAGGCACATTTATTAATGTTGTATATTTAAATAACACACCCCATAAAACATCCGCTTGTACTTTAGTCATTCCAAAAGATATCATCCTTAATTTAACTAACCACAAATCAATAAATAATCCCGATTGTTGTATTCCTAAACATATCGTCATAGGAATTGCAACACCCAATAACTTTTTTATTATTTTTTTAGTAGTAAATCTTTTTATACCTAACTGATTATATCCTTTAGGAACTCTAAACACTTTGTTTTTTTCATAAAAATGGATCATATAAATTACAGCAACCAGTGCTCCTACAGATGTTCCAATAGTTCCACCTGCAGCCCCTGCTTCTACTCCATATTTTATAAAACACGCTGCAAAAACTAAACTAAATACAGTATTTGCAACCTGTTCAAACACTTGTGATACTGCAGTAGGTGTCATATTACCTCTTCCTTGAAAATAACCCCTATAAGCTGATAAAACAGAAGTAAGTAAAATAGTTGGGGCAAGTGCCATAATAGCTAATTTTGAAGGAGCACTGTTCGTTAAATTAGCTATAGGTGATACGAATATAAGCATTAGAATTGACATAATCATTCCTAATATAAAGAGTAAAAATCTAGCTATTTTAAAAGTCTTTACAGCATCCTTATAATTTCCGAGAGCTATAAGTTCTGACACGATTTTCGAAATAGCCACAGGAATGCCCGCATTGGTTAATATATATATATATGTAAATATATTGTACGCCGAAGCATATACTCCTATCCCAATATCTCCTAATATCTTTCCTAAAAAAGGAACGTAAAGCAATGATAAAAACTTAACCAAAAAACTTGCTGCAGTTAATATTGCAAAACCTTTTGTGGTAGATTGTTTATTTAACTTTGCTTTTTCACCCATAAATTCACCCTCTAAAATTTAAATATATCTCTCTTAATCTTTTTCAATGCTGGTGGTAAGCTCTCTGCAATAGTTTTATTCTCCATATAAGACAAATCCTCTGGGCAATTCTTAAATATTAATTTATATGCATACAAATATTGAGAATCCAAACCATATTTGTTATTAAAAAAACTATTTATTTTTTTATTCCCGTATTTAGGGTCACCAAGAATAGGATTACCAAGCATACTCAAATGGGCTCTAAGTTGATGGCTTCTGCCTGTTAAAAGGTTAATATCAAGTAAAGAGAATGTACCACAACTTTCTATAGTTTTAACGTCCATTGCTATTCTTTTAGTATCTGGCTTTGGTTCTTTAAATACTTGAGATATATTGGCATCTTCGTTTTTATATATATAGCCTTCATAAATTCCATCCTTAATTCTTCCTGATACAAGTGCCATATAGTATTTTTCAATGTTACGATCTCTTATCATTTCATTCAATAGTTTAAGAGATTTAAAATTCTTACCAAATATAACCATACCTGAAGTGTTTCTATCTAATCTATTACAAGGTGCTGGCGTAAAGGTTATTTCATTTTCTGGTTTATAATCACCTTTATCAAATAAATAAGAAAGTGCATAATCTGTTAAAGTAGGTTCTCCATCTTTTTTATCAGCATGAACTAAAACCCCTGGCCATTTTTCTACCATTAATATATTAGCATCCTCAAAAGTTATCTTAAGTTTATTATCAATTCTTACAAATTCATCTTTCTTAAACTCACTAGTGATATATTTTGTTTCAACAATATCACCTTCTACTAATGAATGTTTTTCCTTAATTTTGCTACCATTAACTCTAATATCACCTTTTCTAAAAGCTTTATATATTTTGCTGAGTGGCACATCTCCAAGTACCTTCCTCATAAATTTATCTGTTCTTTGTCCTGCTTCATTTGCTCCAATTTCTATCCTCATACATATCCTCCTAGATCTCTTTTATCTATTGATTAACTTCTATACATAATTCACATCAAGTATCAATTATATACTAAGTTGCATTATGATTTCAATAGAAATTCATAAGCTAACGTACATTGCATAGCTACACCTATGGATAAACAGCTCTCATCTATATCAAATAAACTTCCATGAGCCGGATTTATTATACCTTTTTCCTTGTTTCCACTCCCTAAGAAATAAAATAGCGATGGTTTTTCCATAGAGAAATAAGCAAAACTTTCCACACCCATAGTAGGCTTATCTAAATTATAAACATTACTTTCTCCGATTAGTTCTTTTGACTTATTATCAAACATATCTGAAAGTTCATCATTATTATGAAGACATGGATAACTTTCCTCAATTTCAATTTCACATTTTCCCCTCATGGCTTTAACTATACCTTCCACTACCTGGACTAATCTTATCTTTATGTATTCTCTATGTTCACTCTTCATTGTCCTAATAATCCCTGATATTGTCACGTCTTCAGGTATAATGTTTTGAGCTGTGCCACCATGAATTGAACCTACAGTTATAACTGCAGGATCTGTAGGTGGAATCTCGCGACTTACAATGCTTTGAAGTGCAACTATAACGTTGCTTGCTATTACAATAGGATCAATAGTCACATGTGGGCTTGCACCATGTCCACCTTTACCTATTATTTTTATAGTAAATGGATTTGATGCTGCGTACGCGATGTCTCTTTTTAAACCAACAGTTCCGGCTTCTAGCCACTCTTCTACATGAAGCCCAATAACAGCATCAACACTCGGATTCTCAAGTACTCCCTCTTTAATCATTAAAGGTGATCCACCAGTAGTTTCTTCTGCTGGCTCAAAAAACAATTTAACATTTCCCTTGAGTTCATCCCTCATGTTATTTAATATCCTAGCTGCACCTAAAAGTATAGTGGTATGAGCGTCATGTCCACAAGCATGCATTTTACCATTAATCTTAGATGAGTAATCACAAACCTTCTTATCTTGAAGTGGAAGTGCATCCATATCTGCTCTTAAAGCAACCGTTTTTTTACCATTACCTCGAATAATAGCACAGATTCCAGTTTGTGCTACCTCATAAAATTCAATGCCTTCAGCCTTCAAAAAATCTTTTACCTTTTGGCTAGTTCTAAATAAATCAAATCCCAATTCTGGATTTTGATGTATATCGTGCCTAATATCTATTAACTCACTCTCAATATTTTTTGCCATATTTAAAAAATTCACCGCAATCACCCCTTCACCTATGTTAAATCATCCTATTTTTATTTTTGTTTCCTCTGTGCCAATAATATTTTCCCAATATATTTCAATTACATCTCCATTATTTAGCGGCTGATAATAATCAGCTTTACTACCATTAAGCTTTAATATTAAGTTTCCTTTTGAAATAGTCAAATCAAAATCCACATAATTAAAAATATCTACAAATATGTATTTATCTTTTCCTTTAAGATCTATCATATTTTTGTTCACTTTAACATTCAAACTTTGTGTTTCCTTTTGTTCATTTTTATTATCTTTTTTTTCCACCTTAATTTCTTTAGTAATTTCTGCTACTTTATATATTCTGTCCCCTTCTTTTATAACATAATCCGAAAGTAATTTTTTATTATCTATCATAAAAGCTAAGCCACGAGTATCATCACCAAAATACTTTTCATATTCACTAATTGTAGTAGGTATTACTATTGAAACATCATCATCTTCTTTTATTACACCATTTATTATAGTTCTTATACCATTAATAAATGCTACAGGCTCAATATTACGAATTACATCTTCAAAATAGAAACTTACAGTTTGAATGTTTTTTACATAATCCATAATTTTAGGCTCAGCACTTTTCCCATCTACACTAAAGCTAACGTCAATGATATCACCTTCAGCCACTTCAGAATCAATATTACTAAGCAAGTTATTAATCTTAATTTCAGCGCTCGTAGCTAAGCTTCCAAATGCCACTCTTTTTATTCCATCAACTATAAATCTTATATTGCGTCCATTTTTACCAATCAATATCTTAGGATTTATACCCTCTTGCATCATCACATCCATAACAGTATGTTTATGTGCATTAAATAAACTTATAATCTTGTCATTTATCGTCACATCAACAAAATCATTTCCTAACCTTTTAATTGATACCAGTGCTATACCCAAAACTGTAACTCCAGTACTTCCCATGTCAGCATCACATATGCAGTCAGTTACTGAATCACGACCTTTAATAACGACACGGTTAATTGGCAGATTTAAAATTTTAACAATATTTTCTTTAATAAAAGGTGTATGTGCTCCACCTCCTACAAGAAATACAGCATTTGGAGCTTTTCCACCATTTAATTCAATTATTCTATTTCCAATTTCTTCTGAAATTTTCACAACAATAGGATTAATTATTTTTAATACTTCCTCTGGTTCTAAAATATTTTCAAAACCTAACACATCTATGTATTGAATTTTATCTTTCCCACTACATTCTTTTTTAATTTTCTCAGCAGTATTAAAATCAACTAAATATGCTTGAGATATTATTTCAGTTACCTCATCCCCTGCCATCGGTACCATACCATATGCACTTATACTATCTTTGCTACTAATAGCAATATCAGATGTTCCAGCACCAATATCCACTAAAGCCAAATTTAGAAGTCTAAGGTTCTGTGGCACGGCAGCTTCCATTGCAGCTATAGGTTCAAGTGTTAAACTTACAACTTCAAGCGACGCCTTATCCATGACTGCATAAAGGCTATCAACTACTGATCGTGGAAGAAATGTAGCAATTATCTCTACTGCAATTTTTTCTCCTTTGTGGGATTTTAAATTTGTGATTACGTATCCATTTAAATAATAATTTTTTACACTATATCCTACACAATAAAGCTTACCCTGAGATGCCTTTGCCACCTCCTCCTCTGCCATCCTAACTGCAGTGAGTTCTAAGCTTCTAATGGTTTCCCTATCAATTTCTTTATCAATATCAACTTCTATTTCAGACTTAACTTGCGTTGTCCTTAAAAATCGTCCTGCTGCTGCAATAGCTACTTTAGTTAATTTAACATTTAAATTATCTTCTAATTCTTTTTTCACCTTTAATACTCCACTAGCTACCAATTGAATGTCATGAATTTGGCCATCAATCATAGCTCTTTCTTCATGTTCAATATAACTTTCAGAAAGAACTTGGAATTTTTTATCAGATATTATACCAACTGTTCCTATAATAGATCTTGTTCCTATATCTAAAGCAAATATCAGTTCCTCTAAATTTACATTTGTGATTTTCATTTTTATACCTCTTTCTCACAAAATTATTTGAATGTTACTAATCCGAATAAGCTCATATTCATAGAATATGAGCTTATTGAAATTATATAACATTATATAACAATATTCAATAAAACTACTATATTAACTTAAATGTCCCCATTAATAAATAATTAAATATTATAATATATTATATAAAAACACTATATCCAATTATTTGTATTTATTACATTATATTTGTTATGCTTGCATCTTGCAACAATAACCCTTATAAAATATTATTTTCGGCTTATTATTATGGTACAGTTTATTTGTAATTTTATATAACGCCTCTATCTGTTCCAATTTATTCCATCTTGTCATACAGCATGTCTTCTGCATCCATTCAAAAATCGCTTTGTAATTTACATGTTTTGTGTTATAATACAGTTGAGGTGATTATCATCGATACTACAACAATAGAAAAAATATCAATAACACAATTAACTCATAAACTTGAAACTCAAAAGAAAAAAGATTTAATGTCCACGAATAATTTAATATATGATTCTGCTGAGGAGTATCTTAATAACTATAAGATTAATTAAACTAGGGAAACAATCGTTAATCTAAATAAACAAATATTTACTTTTATTATATATTTACCCCATTTTAGTAATATTAAATTATTTAAAGTTGCATTCTTTTTAGAGATTGCAGCTTTTTATATATTGATTCGCTTACATTTTTTTCAGTTATTTCCATGTAAACGTAGGTCATAAAGATATTTATTTTATATTTCATTTTTTATATTGCGCAAATCTTGGACATACTGTATAGTGATAATTAAATATACTATATTGGAATTTTGGAGGCGTAAATATGAGAGTAAATGAAGTAATAATGTACGATAAGTCAGCTTTTTTAATATATGTCACTCAGCAAGAACATGATGATCCGTCTTTTCAAACTATGTTGGATGGCTATAAAAAAAATTGCAATGACGTATCCGTTTTTATTAATGAATCTCTACCTATATGTGAAATGTTAAAAAAATTTATTCAACAATATCAGCATTAAACAAAAAAGGACTATCCACCAACTTCGGTAAATAGTCCTTTTTTGATTTGCATTTAATTTATGTGTAAAAATTAAAATTTATGCAATCCTCAATATGTTCCCTGCCATCAAAATCACTTGTGCTGAATATTTATATTTATACTGCTATACTTACCTGTTCGTGTAATTGCAGTTATATTTGCAGACATTAAAGTAGTCATTGTATTATAAACTATATTGCTTTTTATGCAAGCAGTTCCATCAGAGTTCCTTTCAAAGGTCGCCCCTATAAGGCTCACATGGCCATCCAATTCACTAAATTTCGTAATTAAGTTTGCATTTTGATCTAGTGCTATAAATGAAATTGCTTTTGATTCACCAGAATATATAGCTTCACTTGGAACTAATAATATAAACGAATCTATTTCCGCTTGTTTCTTTAATGTAGTACTTATTGTTGAAGATGTACCTCTCAAAGTAAATGCAGTGATCGCTACTGGCATATCCATTAAAATAGTATCGCTAGTTGCTGTTACTTTTATTAATCCTATTGATGGGTCTGTAGGATCTTTTACAAGTTGAGCTACTACATATGGATTTGACATATTCAACATATGATCACCAGTCAATATTAGGCCCTGTTCCATAAGCGTATAATTTGTTGTAGGTTTCCCACTAATATCTGTAGCTAGGTATCCAGCATAGAAAACGGTTGTAGTATCCCCTGCCGTCAACACTTTACCATCAACATTTTTTAATGATAAAAGTTTTATATCACTTAATGTACTACCTTGTGTAGATCCCACTAATTCAACGCTTAATGTAGCATTTGTTGAAACTCCACTTATTGGGTCATCGGCAGTTATTACTATACCCGAAGTAAATGTAAAAATATTCATGTTTGGTGTTACTTTAAGTATACCATTTCTTCCTTCTACTGTACCCACTCCAGATTTGAAGATTATACCATTAGCAAGAGATGTCGTTGTAATATCATTTCCTAATGAATCTAATACTTGATAAGTTGCATGCCCATCTCCAAAACCACTAGTTACATTATCAACTTCTAATTTAGTTGAAGTAATGTTAATTTTAGCAATTTTTTGTTGAGTTATTGCTATACCATTATTATATTTAATAGTTGAAATGTCTACATAATCTTTATTCACACGCGACCCATCATTATTTTTTATCCACCCGGTATCGTCTGTTTTTATAAAAATATCACCTTTACTTTTAACTACTGCATCATTAATTTGTTTTGCATTATTTAAATCATTCGCATACTCTAAAGTATACATATTTTCTCCTATTACTACAGAAAAATTTGTAACATCGCTAAAACCACTTAACCCCAGTGCCATCACTGGTCTTGACAGTGTAGCTATCAATAACACAAATCCCATCATCATAATTTTTTTAAAATTTTTCATTATTAGATTCCCCCTATTTTTATTACATTAAAACGCAATAAAAGCTATGTAAATATGGATTAACAAACATTATTATTTACTTCTTTGTTGTTAATAGTTACATATTAACACAATTTATGTTAAAAATAAATATTAAAAATATTTACCTATAGACTAAATGCAAAAAACTTCATTCAACAATATCAGCATTAAAAACTAAAGGACTATCCACCCAATTAGGCAAATAATCCTTTTTTTTACTTTTCTGATCATTTTTATGAATTTGAATCAATCTTATATCTACCAATAACTATTGTAGGATAAAATTTAAACTCTCTTATTTGTTCAATATTTTATTAAACCAATTGTTTTTTCTCTCCCTCTCATACTCTACCCTAGATTGTTGCATATTTTCTAAACTTTCTTGTAGGTTATAACTACAATAACAACAAAAAATTTCATTTTCATCTGCTTCTTTCCCACAATTTCCACATATGATCAATTTTATCCTCTACTTTCCACTATTATTTATTTTATATCTGACTAGTATTACCTAATCTATACTAAATTATTCTATTCTATAATGAATAGACTTTTGGAAATAGTCTATAATTTAGATATCCTTTTATTTTGAATGTTTTAAATGAAAATTAAAAAGTACTGCACTTAGGAATTTGCCTTTGTGCAGTACTTTTTTATTTATCTGTTTTATTACCTATGATTATGTAATTGTTTATTCCCACAGATTGGACAACATTAGAAGATTTATACTTTTGAAATCAATGAATTATTATAAAGCACACTAGTATCAAATTTTCTTATAATATCCCCTTCAAACTTAATCTCTAAATCCTTATCATTAATAGAAATTACAGTTCCACTTCCAAAACTTTTATGTACCACCATATCCCCTGATTTAAAAGGTAAATTAGCATCATTACCACCTATGATATTGCATTCCTTAATGAATCGTGATGTTTCTTTAACCTTTCCTTTAACACTTTTACTAATGCATAACCAAACATTGTCTATGGCTCTTGTTATTCCTACATAAAATAGTCTTCGCTCTTCTTCTAAGTTATTTTCTATGCTATTTGCATGAGGTATATTCTCCTCATTACAATTGATTAAGAATACATTCTTAAACTCCATACCCTTAACTCCATGGATTGTACTAAGTATGACCGCATCCTCTTCTACATTTTTCTTATGCTTACTTATTTCTTCTTTAACCTGTTCTACATGAGCTAAAAAAGCTATTATATTGTTATATCCTTCAGCTGATTGCCTAAATTCATCTATAACATCTTCCATCTCGCCTAAGTCAATTTTAAATTTAGTGCAATATTCCTTTATATAATCATGATACCCTATGCTTAATACTAAATTATCTATTGCACTCGCTAATGAAATTTTATTTAAGTAATGTATATCTTTTTTTAACTTATCTATCATCTTCATCTGAAATATAGGTATACCATCAATTTCCTTTAACATTTCAAAGCAATCCTCACGTACAATATTTCTTTTTATATTATCTAAATTTAATCTGCTTACATATCTAAATGGCTTATTAATTATTCTAAGAAAACTTTCTTTATCACTTAAATCAATGCTTAATTTTAAATATGCAATTATATCTTTACATATAAAATGTTGAAAAAAATCATATTCCTTATCTAAAAGCATAAAAGGGATCCTTTTTTTAATAAAAACATCTACTAAACTTCTGCATTCTACATTTGTTCTATATAATATGGCATTGTCTCTATAATTTTTATCAGGGACTGCCATATGTTTTTGAATGATATTACTAATTTCCTCTGCTTGGGCATTTTCATTTACATTATTAAGTACAACAATGCCACCATCTTGCTTCTTAAATGCTATTATATTTTTTTCATTTCTCATCTGATTATTTTTTATAGTATTCATGGATATTTCTACTATATTCTTTGGGCACCTGTAGTTAGTTGATAATTGTAATTTCCCTCCACCCTCAAAATGCTCTGAGAACTTAACCATACATTCAGGATTTGACCCTCTAAATCCATAGATACATTGATCCTCATCCCCCACTGCAAATATGGAGTTTTCCTCATTTAAAAGTTTTAATATCTCAACTTGCATAGAATCACAATCTTGAAATTCATCAACTAAGATATGCTTAAATAAAGATCTATACCCCTGAAGTATCTTATAATTTTTTATAAATAAATCTCTGCACCCTATTTGTAAATCATCAAAATCAAATAAATTTCTTTCTTTCCTATATTGCTCATAAATATTATATGCTGCTATAAATATTCCTTTATCAATACTAGGAGAGAACTTTTCTAATGTATCATCACTTGTTTTAAACACTGAAATATTATTTATAACTTCTTTTACCTTTTCATCGCCTACCTCATCTAAGTAGGACATTAATACGTTTTTTATAAGTTTATATACTTCGAATGTATCTATTATTTTTATTTCACCATAATAATTTTTGAGTATTTTATAAAACAAACCGTGAAATGTTCCAAAAAACGGAACACTTGCCCTCCCATTAATAGCAATATACCTATTTTTCATATTAATAGCTGCAGCTCTTGTAAAAGTAATTACAATAATATTTTTCTGGCTAAAATTTTGTTCATTTATTAGATGAACAATTCTATTAACAATGACAACTGTTTTACCACTTCCAGGCCCTGCTGTAACTAATAAATTTCTATTATTAGAAAAAACAGCATCCCTTTGCTCTTTACTTAATTTAGTACTTATTTTACTATCTCCAATTTTATTATTCATATTATGTTTTTTCTCCACTCTCATCCACCTACTTTAATTTATCATATATTGTGTTTAAACCTAAAATACTAGTATAATAATCCTAACAAAACATTAATATATAATTATGTTATAATTTCATTATATACTTTTATTAAATTTCAAAGGGGAAAAAACTATGATATATTCAAAAGATTTTAATGTGAGAAATGAAAGAAATCTAACAATGCTTGTAGACTTTTATGAATTAACTATGGCAAACGGTTATCTTGATAATAATGTTCAAGACAAAATTGCATACTTTGATATGTTTTTTAGACGAATTCCTGATGGCGGCGGTTATTGCGTTATGGCCGGTGTACAGCAATTACTTGAATACCTTTCTGATTTATCATTTTCAAAGGATGATATAGCCTATCTTGAGAGCAAAAATACTTTTTCAGATAAATTTATTGATTATTTAAAGAGTTTTAAGTTTTCTTGTGACGTATGGGCAATACCTGAAGGTTATCCTGTTTTTCCTGGTGAACCCTTAGTTACAGTTAAAGGACCTATTATACAGGCTCAATTTGTTGAGACAATGGTCCTTCTTACAATAAATCATCAAACCTTAATTGCTACTAAAGCTAGTAGAATATGCAGAGCTGCAAAAGGTAGACCTGTAATGGAATTTGGTTCAAGGCGTGCTCAAGGCTATGATGGTGCTATATATGGAGCTCGTGCTGCTGTTATTGGTGGTTGCGTTGGTACTGCCTGTACTATCGCCGAGGAAATGTTTGATATTCCAGCACTAGGAACTATGGCTCATAGTTGGGTACAACTTTTCGATACTGAATATGATGCCTTTAAAGCTTGGACGATAACCTACCCAGATAACTGTGTACTTCTTATAGATACTTATAACGTACTACGCTCTGGTATCCTTAATGCTATAAAGGTGTTTAATGATGTACTTAAACCTATGGGCAAAAGGCCTAAAGGAATACGAATTGATAGCGGTGATATTACTTATCTAACTAAAAAAGTTAGAGAAATACTAGATGAAGCTGGATATGATGATGTAAAGATTACTGTTTCTAACTCGCTCGATGAATATATTATTAGTGGAGTACTCGAAAACGGGGCACAAATTGATAATTTTGGTGTTGGCGAAAGGCTTATTACTGCAAGATCTGAACCAGTATTTGGTGGTGTTTATAAACTTGTTGCAGTCGAAAATGATGGAGTAATAATACCAAAGATTAAAATTAGTGAAAATGCAGAAAAAATTATTAATCCTGCGTTTAAAAAACTATACAGAATTTTTGATAAAACAACTCATAAAGCTATTGCAGATTTCATTACCTTGCATGACGAAAAATTTGATGAAAACAGGCCCCTTGAGATATTTAATCCAACTTATACTTGGAAAAAGAAAAATCTTAAACACTACTATATAAAAGAGCTTATGGTTAAACTATTTGAAAATGGTAAACAAATTTATGAATCTCCATCTGTTATGGAAATAAAAGCATTTTCTGAACAAGAAGTCTCTAAATTATGGACAGAAGTTTTAAGATTTGATAATCCCCATGCATATTATGTAGATCTTTCTTGGAATTTATGGAACCTAAAACAAGGTCTATTAAATCATTATTCTGAAATTCTTGAGGAATAACATGAATATGCCTATTACATCATAGATGAATGTTAGGAGGACGTATGGCACAACCATTAAAAATCAAAATTTCAAAAGTTGCTCTAGATGAGCTAATGGAAATGATTCAACTTGACGAAACATGTGATAGCGTAAGATTCGTATTCGACAGTGCTTGTTGCAAGACTTCAAAAGTTGACATTTACCTAGATAATTTTAAAACAGGAGATATTAAAAACAATATTGATAATTTGAAAATATTATATGATAATACTCTTTTAGATAACATTTGCGAACTCACAATAGCCTATAGTGATTCTAGATTTTGGGTTAAAACAAAGCTTACAGTCGATAGTAAACCTAGTTGCCCAAAACATGGCAGTGACTCTTGTGGTGGTTGCTCTGGGCATTGCGGTTCACATTAATTACTAAAATTACAACAAAAAGCTAACCAAGATTAAATTGGTTAGCTTTTTAATATAGATTTATGTTAAACATTTACTAACGGTCCCTGTGTTTGTGCAAACAAATTCCTAGAGCTCCCAAAGATATCCTTGCACGTAAGTTCTGGAAACCAGATTGAAATTTCATATTCTGCACTATCTATACTATCAGAGGCATGAACTAAATTATTAGTTTTATCTATTGCAAATTTCCCTCTTATGCTTCCAATTTCTGCTTTAACAGGATCCTTATCTCCATTAATTTTACGTGTTATTTCAATAGCTTTTTCACCCATTAAAACCATAGCACATATCTTGCCTTCAGTAATATAATTTATTAGTTTTTCAAAATATTCGCGTCCCTCATGTTCACTGTAATGTTTCCTTGCAATATCTTTTGTAGCCGTTATCATTTTCAGTGCTACAATTTCTAGTGATTTCTCCTCATACTGGTTAATGATTCTTCCAATTAGTCCACGTTTAACTCCATCAGGTTTAATTAATATCAAGGTTCTTTCCAATTAAACTCACTTCCCTGCTTAATATTTTAGGAAAACAAAATTAAATCCCATTAGTTAATATTATGCACAATTACATAATATTAATACTACAAGTATCGATCTTTGTACAATGATTTCAATTGTGAATTTCTATCCTCACTAAATATATCATAATCAGTAATATTCTTAATGATAAAGGGTTTAAAATCTTTTAACTCAACAAATGGACATTTGCCTCCATTATCTGACCATTTATGTAAATCACACTCTTTAAAACACTCTACCTCTTCCTCCATAGTTGTTAAAAAAGGACACTGTAACATCTCATCACTCCATTTCCATATTTTGTTACTAAAGTAACTTTGTAACTTTAGTAACATTATAAGGCTTTTTACCAATAAATTGAAGTGTTTTTTCAATATTAACTATAAATAATTATATGTCGTTAATATCCAAGTTCCTCACCAATCACAACTACTGTAATATCTGTTCTCACAGGCCTTCTTTTAATTACAGAGTAAACTCTACATATTCTACTAGCTGCTTTACAATCCATGCAAACACCAGTTTTAGTACAAGGATTTGGCATCTTTAACCTCATGTTATTCATTGGCGCTGCAATTTGTTCTAGTCTTTCAAAAGCTGAAGATTCATTTTTACAAATTTTATTAACGCCAACTACAACAATAACTTTTTTAGGTCCAAATGTCATTGCGGCAATTCTATTTCCTACGCCATCAATATTGACAAGTTCACCATCCATTGTCACAGCATTAGAACTACATATAAAAACATCACTAAGGAGTTCCCCTCTCATAGTTTCCATTTTATCATCAGGTGATAAAGTCGGATCTCCATGATCTAGAACAAATCCTCCAAGGGATGCTACCTTTTCTTGTATGCCGAGTTTTACTACAGTCATAGATCCTCCAAAGCCCACCTTATCTCCTTTACGTATATTATCCATTATAAATTTTGATGCCTCAACTCCTGTTTTAAAATAAACAGCCGAAAAATCATTTTTTTTAAGATTTTCTACCACTTTTAACCCTATAGTCTCATTATGCAAATTATAAATTTCTTTCATTTTTTTCCTCCTTCTTCAATATGCCTTATAGGCATATTGTATATAAAATATATCAATGATATAATTGTACATACTAGATGTTTTTTAAACAAGTACTAACTTATAAGTTACTTAGTATCCTAAGTGACCTAATATCCTAAATTGCTATATATTACTAAATTTACAATAAGAAATACAGGAGGTATTTATGAGTGATAAAATAATGAAAATAAATAACAAAGAATATAGTTGTGCTATAGAATTAACATTAGACATTATAGGTGGTAAATGGAAGCCGATAATTCTTTGGAGATTAGCTAATAACGGCATATTAAGATTTAGTGAATTAAAACGATCCATGGGTGTAATAACTCAAAAAATGTTAACACAACAACTTAGAGAATTAGAAGCATATGAAATGGTTCATAGAAAAGTATATGCCGAAGTTCCGCCAAAAGTAGAATACTCTTTAACAAAACAAGGTAAAAGCGTAATGCCAATACTCGACATTATGTGTAAATGGGGAACAGATTATTATGAAGAAGCTATAGATGGTAAAAAAGAATAGTGTTATGTTTTAACTTTTAGGGCATATTATTTCCTAAAAGGAGTGATTTTTTTGAACATAACTAGTCTATCTCTATCATATATGTTTTTTGTTGTTTCTATAATAGAATTTATATTTTTTGTATATTACAAATTTCTTGTAATTAACACTGGCGCTAAAAGTAAACGTCGAGAAAATATTATTGGAACTATGAAAGATCCCGAGCATTGGAGAAAAAGAAATAATATAATAGCATTTATTTCTCTCTTTTGGTCCCTTACATCAATTTTTGCTTTTATTTATTTGAAATTTTTCTATTCTACGCGTTTGCTTTCAATAGTATATGTTTTTATCTATATAGCTGCTATTGTATTAAGTATTTGCGTATTCATTAAGAAAAATAAGATTGTTCCTAATAAATAGCATAACCTAAAAAGCAGTAATAATTTAAATATTATTACTGCTTTTTAAAACTTTATTTTTCTAATACTTTGATAAAACTTTTAATAATCTGAGCTGTGAAGCCCCATATTACGTAGTTATTATACTCATAAAAATATTGATCTAAAAACCCTTTCCTAAACTTGTAATCTTTTCCTCCATTAATCAAATGGAAAGGAAAACCTTCTTGTTTTAAGGGTCCTATCTCCATATTATAATAGAGTGGCTCACCCTCTAAAAAGAATTTTAATGGGACTTTAAATATATGATCTACTTCATCTTCACTGGGGTTTATTTCACCATATTTTAGATACCCTACATAAGCATACATTATATTTCCATAAGGACTTATATAATAATCCATATCCCCAATTATTTTAATTTGATCTCTTTCCAAATTTAGTTCTTCCATAGTTTCTCGCACCGAGGTTTCCTTTGGATCTTCATTCAGTTCAACTCTCCCACCTGGCAGACAAACATCACCTGGCTGGCTTCTTAATTTCAAAGCGCGTACTTCAAATACAATAGATAACTCATCATTATCCTCTACAAGTAATATCATAACCGCACTTTTATCAAACTCCCCTATTACTTTAGGAATTCTATCCTTAAATATTTCTTCTACCTTATTTATCATGTTAATCACAACCTTTCTTACGCCACCAACGTGGCACGTGGCAAGTGAATTTGCAATTTACTTTAAAGTGAAATTATTATATCAATACATACTTTTAACTATAACATAAAATAAGAAAAATTTGTTAATGATGCTTAAATGATGTCATTATATTAACTTCGTCCTAAATATATTATGAAGAACAATGTACCTTGTTCTTCATAAATTAAAATGCTATACTTATGCTTGTGTTTACTCATGTATAAATATAAAATTTAATTAAATTGGAGAGATGAAATTGAAAAGAAGAAACCGGCTTTTATTATTTACACTGCTCTTTACTTTAGTCTTTTCTACAACAGTTTTTGCCACTACCAACCCACCAGAATTAGATGGTAAAGCTGCAATCTCTGTAGATATGGACACTAATGAAATTATTTACGCAAAAAACATTGATAATAAGATGTACCCTGCGAGCATCACAAAGCTTATTACAGCTTTGCTACTTGCTGAAAATAAGACTACAACGGACAACTTAAAATACACTAAGAATGCAAAGGCGCAACCACCGTACTCTTATAACCTAAATATTCATCCCGTAGCTATTGGAGATACAATGTCCGCTGACAATGTAATGGATGGACTTCTTCTTTATTCGGGAAATGATATTGCTTATATGATTGCCGATAACGTCGGTGGAAATCCAATTAATTTCGCTAAAATGATGAATGATAAAGCCGCAAAACTCGGAATGACAGGTTCTCATTTTATCACCCCAAATGGGCTAGATGATGCAAATGATAAGCATTTTACAACGCCTTACGACTTAACTCTTGCAGGCAGAGCTGCTTATAAAAATGATTGGGTAAAGAAATCTATGGGTAAAAAAACAAGTGTAATTAAATCTACTAATGGCCCAGTCGCTACTGTTACTAACCGAAATAAACTGCTTGGCATAGATGGTAACGTAGGTGGTAAAACTGGATATACAATAAAGGCTGGAAGATGCCTAATTTCTATATATGAACGTAATGGTCGCCATATTTTGGGTGTAGTTATGAATTCTACATATAACCTACCAAAAGATACAATAGTTTTCGATGATATGACCAAACTTATTAATTATAGTTATGCTGCTAAAAAAGAAGTAACTACAAAAAAAGATACTGCTATTAAAACAATAATATCTGTACCCTACAAAGTTATTCCATTTATAGGACCAACAAAAACAATTAATATACCACTAGACTCAAAAGAAGATGTGACTTTTTATAAAAATGATGTCAAACGAGAAACTACCATTAAAGTCGATCCTATAAAGCCATGGAAACTTAATAAAAAAACCTCTATTGGAACTTTAGTTGTTAAACAAAAGGATTATATTAAAACTTATAAATTATATCCAATGGTTTCAAAAGCTACTATACTCAAAAATAATATAATTATCTATGCTGCAATTGCAGTTGTACTAATTGCTATTATAATATTAGTTCTCATATTAATATCTTCTATTCGTAGACGAAAAAATCGCAGCGGTAGAAGAATAAGATACTAGTACATTTACAAAAGGGATTATGTTAACTTTTTAGTTAATATAATCCCTTTTTAAATATAGTTATAAATTTTCATATACCCTCTTATGTTTTCTAAAATTTAACCTACCATCTAAACTAACTAAAGTTACTCCTACTATTATAACTAAGCACCCTAATACCTGCCAAATCGTAATGGTTTCATTTAGTATAACTGCTGCTGCAATCAGACTCATAATAGGCTGTAAATTTATATAAGTAGTTATAATTGTTGCTCCAAGTTCCTTAAGGCAATGTACATATAATACATATCCAACACATGAGCAAAAAATTGATAGAAAAATTAAATTTAATATGACTTTTACAGAAGGAATTTGCAAATTACTAAACAATAGTGAGGGACTAAGAAATAATGATCCCCACATGATCTCATAAGTAGTTATGGTTATGACTTTATAATTTCCTTTGAAGCTACTACAAACCATGTTATAAATTACCCAAGAAAACACTGCCCCAAGCGCCATAAGATCTCCTATATTTCCTTTTGATAAAAGACTTACTCTTTCTTTAGATGCAATTATTATAATAATTCCAACTAAACTTAAGGTAGCGCCAAATATTTTTCCATAAGTTAATTTTTCTTTAAAAATTATTCTTTGGGAGAATATAGTAAATACAGGTATTGAAGCAATTAAAATTGCGACATTTGATGCGGATGTAAATGCTACAGCATAGTTCTCAAAGATAAAATATATCGCTACTCCAAAAAGCCCACCTAAAGCAAATTTAAATTTATCTCTTTTTAAAACTTTTTCCTCGGGAAATTTTACTTTTAATATTATAAATAAAATTATTGCTGCGAGTACAAACCTATAAAAGGCTGATAATATTGGACTTACCTCTTCTGATACCACCTTTATGCTTAAATAAGATAAGCTCCATATAAACATTAATATAATTGCCATTATATGCGGTGCCACTTTATTTTTCAATATATCATTCCCCCTTACTTCCCCTTTATTTTTATCAATGCTATAATTATATAGCAAAACTTTCAAAAATTAAACTCAATTTTGTCATAGTTATACATTTATTTTAGTCTCTTATAATAGTAAGCCTTCTAATATTATACCCTTAGTATTCACATCCGTTACTTAACCTTCTAAATAGTATTTTGCAGTTTCAGTATTGTTAATATATCACTTTTATAGTATTATAATATTGTATTCGATTATATATTGATGTTTATGATGATTTTCACCAATATGTATTTCAATTATCAAAATAATTACGTAATCATACGTGGAGGTGTCAACTTGAGAAAAGAATTTTCCCTAAGTAATGAAAAAGTAATGATAAATTTTACTGCAAAATATTGTAATACTCCTGTTAAATTATTGGAAAGTGTTGGATTCAGAAGAGTTTTTAACGCTTATCTCAAGAAAATCAAAAAGAAGAAATCAAATATATACAAATATTTGATCGAAAATACACAAACAGAAACTGAGGATTTAGATATTTTAATAATACATTTATTTAAACTCCTATCAGTATTAAATGTAAATGAAATTGTAGATTTAAATACTAAATATAGTTCTCTTATAAATAATAAAAGTACTTTCATAGATTTTGTAGAAGACTTCTATAGTTTTTGGAGAAAACTTGAAAGATATACTGTAATTCACAACAATAAAATAAATGAGGGTATAGAAAAAACAAGTTTTGTTGAAGCTAATAATGGTTTTTCAATGCTTATACTTGATCTATATAGAAAAATCGAAGAAAATGTTGTTGGTTATAAACCTAAAGTTTACAGACAATTACCCGCAGGTGGTAATGCTGGTTTAATTGTTAATACAATAAATTGGCCAATGCCTTTAGGATATGAACAATTGAAAAATGTTCCATTTATTGATGCAATAATTCTAGATTTACCTTATATAAGTTACCCTAAGAAGAATACACGTGATGGAATTTTTGATGAATGTTTTGAAAACCCATTAAAAAATTGTACTATAACCCCGGACCATTGGTTTTGTTATCCAGCTAAGGTAGGTACACTACTTGCATTCATTTATGTTCACAGAGATTTTATGGCTCATGCAATAACTCTTTGTAACTTATTCGAAATGGCAAAAGAAAAAGAGTATAGAGATATTAAACCAGATATAGTTTTTGTTTTTGGTGCCAAAGATTCTGCCCCTGACGTCAAAACAGTATTTTATGACGATAAGGAAAATGATATTATGCTTGGATATATAAATTATGGTGACGAAATAGATTACTTTGGATATGTAAAAAAGATGGCCTTAACACTTCATAATTTAATAATGATTAAACGAGGTTCACTACCAATTCATGGTGCGATGGTACACATTATTATGAATAATGGTAACAGCGCTAATGTTGTTATTATGGGTGATAGCGGTGCTGGTAAATCTGAAAGTTTAGAAGCTTTTAGAAGTTTAAGTGAAGATTATATAAGCGATATGACCATAGTATTTGATGATATGGGTTACTTAACTTTAAAAGAAGGTTCAAAACCACTAGCTTTTGGAACTGAAATAGGAGCATTCGTAAGACTTGATGATTTAGATGCAGGTTATGCTTTTAAAGAAATAGATAGAAGTATATTTATGAATCCTGATAAAATTAACGCAAGACTTGTTATGCCAGTAGCAAGCTATAAAGATATTATTAAGGGTTACCCTATAGATTTATTCCTTTATGCAAATAATTATGAAGAAGTAAAAGATGGTATGGGAGAAATTAGTTTCTTTACAAATGCAAAAGATGCAATAGATGTTTGCAAAAGAGGCGCTAGAATGGCAAAAGGTACTACAACCGAATTAGGCCTTGTAACATCTTATTTTGCAAATCCATTTGGCCCTGTACAAAAACAAGAACTAGTAAATGTTCTTATAGATAAATATTTTGAGGACCTTTTCAAAACAGGAGTGAAAGTTGGACAAATTAGAACCTCACTTGGAGTTAAAGGACAAGAAAAAGATGGTCCTAAAAAGGCTGCTAAAAAATTATTTGAATTAATTATAAAATAGTAATTATGTGAAAAGGCCACTGAAATTTATGTAAATATTTCAGTGGCCTTTTCGTTATTATTTGAATTCTTTTGTTATAACATCTGTTAATTTTTTACATGGAATGACTTTTAAGTTTTTAAATTTAACCCCCGCTTTTAAGCAATTTTGAGGTATGTATGCCTTTTTAAAACCCATCCTATCTACCTCTTTTAATCTTTGCTCTAAAGATGGTACTTTTTTTAATTCACCGGTTAAACCGAGTTCTCCAATAAATACTGTGTCTGTAGCTATTCCGTGATTTAGCGATGAGGATGCTATGCTCATAACTACAGCAAGATTGACCGATGTTTCAGTTAGTTTAAGACCGCCTGTTGCTTTTATAATAACGTTCTTATCATAAAGCCCTATTCCTCCCCTTTCTTCAAGAATAGAAATAAGGGTTCCCAGTTGTTCCTTCCTTGCAAAACATTCACTTAGCCTGCTTGGGTAAGGAGTAAAAGATTTAGATACAAGACTTTCTATTTCTATAACAATGGGTCTTGTTCCATCCTTTATAACCGCTAAAGCACTTCCTGGAACTAACTCATCTCTCTTGGTCATAAAAAACTCAGAAGGGTCAGTAATCTCTTCCATTCCTACGTCCGAAAGCCTAAACATGCCACTTTCTTCTGTATTTCCAAAACGATTTTTTTTACTTACCAAGTGTTTTAGTTCTTCTCCATCTTCTCCTTCAAGATATAATACAGTGTCTACTAAATGCTCGAGTATTCGTGGTCCTGCCATCTCATCGGCCTTTGTCATTTGCCCAACCAAAAAAACAGCTCTTGGTCTATCAGGATTTTTAGCTATATTTTTTAAAGCTGTTGCACATTCAATTACTTGAGTAGGTGAACCCGCCCTAGAACTTGAATATTCGTCCAAAGTAAATGTTTGAATACTATCAAGTATTATTAAATCCGCATCGACTGTTTCTATATGTTGTATTATTTCATCTAACTTTGTATCCGAAACAACCCAAAAGTTATCGGCTATTTCTTTTACTGTTCGGTCAGCTCTATTTTTAATTTGACTTTTACTTTCCTCTCCAGACGCATATAAAATTTTATATTCCTTTAATGAAAGTGAATTTGCGAGTTGTAGCAGAAGTGTTGATTTTCCAGCCCCTGGTGGAGCAGATATAATAGTAACACTATCTCTAACTATTCCTCCACCCATAACTCTGTCAAACTCTGAAACTCCAGTAATTATTCTATCGCTGTTAGATTGAAGAACAGCTTTTAGTTTTGTAGGTTTAGTTGCAGCTACCATGCTATTTAAGGTGTTTTGTTTAGCCGCAGTCGCCTTAACAAGTTTCTCTTCATATGAATTCCAAGCACCACAATCACTACATTTACCCATCCATTTTGGAGCATGTGACCCACACTCTTTACAAACATAGATTATTTTATCTTTTGCCAATTAGAGCCATCTCCCTTTAATTGTCATATTAGTAAAATTCACTTGCCATATCGAATTTACTCTTAAGCCTCAATCCATTATTTAGCTGAAGTACTCTATCAGTATTTTTAACTATATAATTTTCAAGTTTATCCATATATATATCACCCGCTATTTCGCTTTGAGTAACCATTGTTAATCCTTTTTCCCAACTGGCTGTTAATTCTGGATTTAAAAGAGTAGGGATAGAGTTTTTAACTACATCGAAGATAATTTCTCCAAGTAATGTAGGCATAACCACTTGAGTTTTATTATTAGATTTAATATATTCTATTTTTTCAAGCTTTGTTAAAATTCCTGAGCGCGTGGCACTTGTACCAATACCAGAGCCTTTTATATGCTCTCTTAGCTCTTCATCTTCAATAAGTTTACCTGCATTTTCCATTGCTATAATTATCGAACCTGTAGTAAATCTTTTAGGAGGTGAAGTCTTACCTTCTTTAACTACTAATTCTTTAAGTGTCACCGTCTGTCCTTTTTTTAGCAGACTTAGAAATTTCATGTTTGTACTTTCTCTATCATTGCTTTCATTATCAGGTTTTAGAACCTCCAAGTAACCAAGTTCAACACAAACCTTATCTGACGTAAAAAATCTTTCCTTATTTATCTTTGTTATAACAGAAACTTTGTTGTACACAGCCGGTGGATAAAATATTGCGAGAAACCGTCTTAGCACTAAATTATACACTTTCTTTTCCATTTCCTTTAATGATGAATAATTTTGAAGTCCTTCACCTGTTGGAATAATAGCATAATGATCTGTTACCTTGCTATCATCAACATACTTTGTTTTAGCAATACCACTATACCATTTTTTTTCTATAATATTCTTAGCTATATTATTAATCTCTGTATTTCCATTTAATTTCATTAATTTTCTTATATTCTGATCTATTTCTTTTGATATTGCTGTAGACAATACCCTAGCATCCGTTCTTGGATATGTAAGCATTTTTTTCTCATATAAAGCTTGAATGAGGCTAAGAGTTTGCTCTGGATTTATCTTAAATTTCTTAGAACATTCATTTTGCATTTCTGCTAAATTAAAAAGTAATGGTGCATTTTTATTTTCTTTTTTCTTAGAAATGTTTTCAACCAAAACATTATTTTCAATACTAGAATCTCTTAACTCTCCTATTAACTTTTCAGCATCTTCCTGGGTTTTAAATCCACCCTCGTTATATAGCATAGGTGATTCAAAATACTTTGAACCATCGACCGCTTTCCATTCTCCATCATAATTACAGTCCTCGCTTACATTAAAGCTTCCAATAATTTTATAAAAAGGAGTAACTATAAACTCTCGAACTTCTCTTTCCCTTTGGACAACCATCCCAAGAACACATGACATTACTCGTCCAACAGCGATAACTATATAACTTTTTCCAAGATAATTGCTTACAACTTTTCCATAGACTAAACTTAAAAGCCTTGAAAAATTGATTCCCATTAAATAATCCTCTTTTGCTCTTAAATAAGCTGCCTCCGATAAATTATCATATGCACTTAAATCCTTCGCTTCTTTAACACCGCGAATAATCTCAGCTTCTGTTTGTGAATCTATCCACACTCTTCGTTTTTGCTTATCAGGACACCCTGCCATTTCATCTACTAATCTGTAAATATACTCGCCTTCTCTTCCTGAATCTGTACAAACATATATTCTATCAATATCTTCGCGAACTAATTGACTTTTGACTATATTAAATTGTTTTTTAACTCCATCTATAACTTCATATTTATATGCTTTAGGTAAAAATGGCAAAGTATTTAAAGACCATTTTTTAAGTTTCATATCATATTTTTCTGGATAACTCATTGTAACAAGGTGCCCTACACACCATGTTACTACAGCTTTGTCAGACTCTATAAATCCATCTGACTTTCTACCATTTATTTTCAAGGCTTTGGCAAACTCCGCAGCAACACTTGGTTTTTCTGTAATAAATAATGCCTTACTAATAACTACCACTTCACTTTCCATTTAATTGCAATAATAACCCTGTTATAAATGCCTCTAATAATTGCTTTTAGCAATCTATTATACCATTTTTATGCCCCTATCTCAAAGAAATTTAAATCTACCTTATAGTTCTTTAAGGTATTCTTTTAAATTCTCACCTGAACTTTTTTTAAATTTACCCTTTTCTAATTTAAAATATTCGGCATTAGAAGCCTTCGCTATTATTATCTCTACTAGGGTTGCATGACAAGTAAGGACAAAAACTTGATTTGTTTTTGATAATTCTACTAAAGCTTTAACTGTATTTTTTGTATGCGCTATATCAAAGTTAACAAATGAATCGTCAAAAATCACTGGCAACTTTTCCTTAATTTCTTTTATTCTACTTATACGCACTGCCAAAAATAATTGTTCTTTTGTACCACGACTTAACTCTTTCGAACTCTCCTTTATACTCTCATCACATAATTTTGTTTTAAAGTCTCCCTGCATTAAATTGTCACGCGGCATAATATCTTTATATTCACCAGATGTTATTTCACTTAAGATATTACTAGCTCCTTTTAATAACTTATCCTTTGTATTTTCTAAAAATCTTTCTCTGATTTTCTCTAGAAATAAGGCTGCCGTATTATAAACGGCATACTTCTCTGCAAGTGGTCTTAGCTTACCTCTTGCTTCTATAATATCTTTCTCATACTGCAATAACATCTCATCTGAATTTAAAGCCGCAACTTCATCTTTTAATGTCTGTTTTTCATTTTTTAAAATATCCAGTTCCCTAATTAATTCTTTATTTTCATTGCTTGAAACTTTATAATCATAATTAAGCTCATCAATGCTAATATAATGATTATATAACTGTTGAAGGATATTTAATAAATTTTGATTTTCATTATCAGTTTGTAAAGCATCATGCCTTTCATTATGTAGTATATCTTTTATACGATGGCTCTTTACTGATTGCAACAATTTTTCTTGTATAATCTTAAATTCATCTTGTTGTTTTCTATATCTTTTATACTTTTCTCCATGATTAATATACTTTTCTATATCTGAAATTATATTTTCTGTATCCTTTTCACAAAGAAAATCTAATATTTCATTCTCTAATGTTTTAAGTTTTGAAAAACTCATATCAGCTTTCTCTAAAAGAATCAAATTTTTATGTAAGGTTTCTATTTTTAATAATAAATCACTACAAATACTTTCTATATTGTCTAAACATATTTTGGGCGAACTTATTCCCTCTAAGCTCTTAGCATTAAAAAAAGTAAATTTATTAATTATATTGTCAATGTTATTTAAAGTTTCACAAAGATCATCAAACTGATCCATTAATTTTTTCTTTAATAGATAATAATCAAATATTTCATCCTTTAAATAAGCTACTGTTTTAAAATAATCTTTGATTCCATCAGCCGAAACCTGCTCGTCAAGTTTTAGAATATCCCTATACTCATCCATTATGTTATTTAGCTCTATTAAGTTTGCATCTACCTTTTTTATTTCCTGGGAATTATTTTTAGAATTTATTATTATGTTATCAATCTGCGTTTTAATTTCTGCATTTCTAACCACAATTAATTTTCTATTAGAATAATTTATAAACAAATATAAAGCTGTACCTAATGCTCCAATTATTATTATTGAGCACCCAAGCATCTTATCTATAAAAAATAGTACTAACCCTATAATCATAAATAACATTGTGATATACAAATATTTTTTCATATAGGTTATAGCATCTCGAGGTACTATTTGTTTTTCTAAAATTTCTCTGTTCATTTTTAAGTCTTCTATTTTTTTATCAAGATTTATTTTATCAATCTTTATCTTTTTATATTTTTCAATATTTTCATTTAAAATATGTTGCTGCATCTCATCACAACCAACTTCTGACACATCATCAAAATTCGTCCAGTTATCGTTAGCTTTTTTTATCTTATTCATTATCGTTCCAGTTTTTTCATAATACTCGGTTTTAACACAAATAAGATTCTTACTTATCTCTTTAATTCCTGATATTCCATTATAATAACTAATAATCGATCTTTTATTTTCCATCAAAATCACTTTAATAAGTTCATTCTTAGATGTTTCCCTCTGAAATTCATAATTATCGTTATTATACTTCTCTAATTCTTTAATATATTGAATTTTTAAGTTTTCTGCTCCTTCTATATTATATTCTTTCACATAATCAGGTCCAAAAGAATACGTTTGAAGCTCTATTATAAGATTCTTCTTTTTTTCATTAAGCTCATAATTATGCTTTAAAAGTTCTAATTTAATTAGATTATTATCACTTTCAAGAAGCTGCTTTTCCTTTAAAATTATATTATCCTCAAGGCGTAACAAATTATTTTTCTTTTGCATATAAGATGTTAACAAAAGAGTAGATCTTTTTCTTCCCTCTAAACCTTTTCTAATATTCTCCTCAAATGGTTTAAACATTTTAGTAGCAGGGTTTCCCCTAGTTCCGCCAATAACATTAGCCTTTTGTCTTAATTCTTTAACAACCCCGGGGATCTTAACAATATGCTTAAACCCAGCCCCTAGAAGCATTGATTGTAAATTACTATCTTCCTTATCTGAACTCTTATTTAGCTCATCAAGACTTATTGTAAACAATTCTTTGTAGGTTCCCTTATCTATATCATATAATCCTTTATTGGAGGCTTTAACCTCAGCATTTTTGTAAACTACCTCTGGATTACTAAACCCTTTTAAGAGTACATTTACTTCTTCTCCATTATCTGAACTTAAATCACATCTTACATCATATTGAAATTTAGGAGGTGGTAACTCGCTATTTTTTGAAAACCCAAAAGGTATATTTCTAAGTATTTGCATCAATGTAGTTTTACCAGACCTATTTGCCCCACCAACAACTATAATTCCATTCCCCAATTCTTCCAATTTTTCGCCTTGAAACACTCCGAAATCCCTAATATCTAGCTGTGTTATTTTCAAATTATCACCCACCTACATTATTTTCAAAACCTCTGTTAATTTTTCGATAAGTAGTTCTCTAGCTTGTGATATAATATCCAAAATCGTTTCTTCATCAAAATCGAATTTATCGGCCTCTATATTTTCCGTAAATATTTGCTTCTTCCAAATTGATCCCCAATTTTTCACAAGTTCATTCTTAAACTCAGAATCCGTAGTATATAATCCAATTACCTCTTCTAAATCATTGAAAATAGGATTTTGTAATTTAAGCTCTTCAAAGTTTTGAACCATCGATGTCCTAAATATTATAGAATCTACCCATACAAAATACTTCTGCGAACTTATTTCTTCATTTATATTTTCTAAAAACTGTTTATAATCGTCCTCTGTCATATTAGTTATCTTATTATGCATATCGGTTTTTCCTCTTATAACCAATTGAATAATATATCCCTTAAAATCATCTATCAATTCCACATTCGATGATTTTACTCCACTTGAAATCTCAGGAAATTCATATGATAAACTACTTAGTTCATCATTAATAACTAGGAGTAAATCACTATAATTTTGTATGTTTTTATCTTCCTCTATTATTATCTCTACCTTTTTATACACAACTGTTGCTATTGGTAAAAACTCCATATGCACAACATCTTTTTTGTTTACTTCGACGAAATAAAGACCGCCTACTCCCTGCTCCCCCATATCACGCCCTTGGGGAATTCCTGGAAAAGCTATTATAGGTTTAGTATCATTTATAATACTTTGTTTATGAATATGTCCTAATGCCCAGTAATCAATATTAGGAACACTCTTAAGATCATTTAAAGTACAAGGAATATAATTTTTATTATCTCCCTCTAATGCAGTGTGTAACATTGCAATATTAAAAACATCATTATCTAATAAATAATTTTCGTAAGATTTTTCTTTTTCAGATCGATGTTTATAGGATTTCCCTATGATTTTTGAAATAACTTTATCTTCTTTATATACCTCAAAAACTTCCATTTTTTCGGAGCTTATGATATGTAAATTGGGAGGCAAAGCAAACAATTCCTCAGCACCATTCATAACATCATGATTACCGTAAATTACATATACACTTATATTTTTTTGACCTAAATGTGCACATTGATCTATAAAAATTTTATTTCCTCTTACCGACCTTAAATGGCTGTCATAAACATCTCCACAAATTAATATAAAATCCACCTTTAATGAAATAGCTCTAAAACAAATTCTTTCGAAGCCATCATATACAGCACCTTTACATAATTCTTGTAATTTTTCTTGTGGTTTTCCATTTATATTAAGAAATGATCCTAAATGTAAGTCTGCAACATGAATAAATCGAAATGTTCCACTCATTATCTCTCCACCACCTATTATATATTTTACCATAAAAATCAAAAATAAATATAATTACAATTCCTTAAAGGCGAAAAAAATCTAGTCTTTTAACTAGTTATTATTTTATAAGACCTAATAGTATAATAAATTAAAAAGAGCATACAATAATGTTAGTAGATGATTTAAAATGGTTGAGCCTAGAGTGCTTGTAGGCTGAAATAGCTTTAGAGTGTTCGGCCTAAGGTGTATATGAGATCTGCTAAGGTTTTTTATATGCCGGCGGGAAGATTATTATGGGTTCTTAACAGCTGTATATGTGCCTAACTGTATATATATGGTTCTCCCGGATGTGTAATGTTCGAGCTAAGATGATATGGGTCTCCGCAGGTTTTATTAAGACACAAAAATAAACTAGCATTGTTTTTAACTATTTATATTGATGTCATCTTTATAAAACTAGGGGTTTTTCTTGGTCGAGAGATTATTTTTAGCTCCCAAGGGGTTCCATATTGTCGAGCAAAGATGTATACATGTACTGTAATGCTTGTATGTTGTCGAAAGATATAATATGGGTGTGTAAGTATGTGTATGGGTTGTAGTGAAAATCATTTTAGGTTGTCAAAAAATCCCTAGGGTAAAAGGCAAGTTTTTAGGTACATAAAAACAAACAACAAAACAAATAGACTAGCATATTGTTTTGTTATTTATTTATTTGTACCTAGTATAAAACTTGCCTTTAACATTTTATAAAAACTATAATATTGTTACCTACTTTGTATTATTTCATCATTTCTTTATTTTCACTCATAGGTTCACTAACATCATATTGACCACCAATAGACTTAACCTTTTCTCCAGCAAGAAGAAACTGAACCTTTGTAATACCTAATTCCTTATCTAAAACTAATGTATTAACTATTGAAAATAAAGCCATTTGCTCTCCTGCTGATCCATTTACCTTTAATTCACCTTTTAAATTAACATAGGCTATCTTTTCTTTAATTTGCACATCTGACACTTGTAGACTTGTAGGCAATGTTGCATATGTTTTTGCTGTGCTACCACTTTTAGTAACTGGTCCCTTTACTAATTCCTCTACAATTGACTTAGCTGTAGGTGATGTTATTGTTCTTTTTTCTGAGGCAAAGTACATAGCTTGGTCATCACTAAAATACAATACAACTTCTCTACTTTTTATATCTTCATTTTTAACTGCTGGTGTAACTGTAGGCGCCACTGTAGCTGCTGGTTTCTCTACTTTAGTTGCAACTGTTGATTCATCTTTTACTTCGCTTTTTGTGGCAGTGTCTTTTACCTCAGTTTTTCCACAAGCAGCTAATGTAAAGACAACTACACCACATAATATTACTGAAAGAAATTTTTTCATTTTTGTCACCTTCCTATTAAAGTATTATATTAATTTTATTAAAGATAATTTAAAATTTTATTATCAATTATTACTAAATTATATCATATATTATAAAATAAAGTATTTATCTTTCTAATAGTTAAGTTTTCCAAATTCTACATACCACTTAGAATACTTATTACCTATTTCATCTCTATACGTCCCCTTATTATCCTTTACCATAACTGTTGCTCTTTTGTTAATTTTATATATGAAGCCATTATATCTATTACCATCATTCAAAAAACTTACCTTTTGTCCTATTATCAATCCATATTTTTCAGATATTATTTCTTTTTGACTTGGCAATTGGTGAACCACATCTGTATGAGCAAACATATTATAAACCATAGTTTTAAACCTAATCTTTTTGCAACTAGATTCTTTGTAAAGATGTAACTCAATTAAATGGCATAATTCATGTTCAAATACTATTTGAAATGCCTCTAATGAATCTTTTGTTTTAATTCCCGATACAATCTTATCTCTTTCAACCTTATAATACTGAAAAAAGAATTTTATGCCCATCCTAATTTCATAAGTTTCTTCTGATTCTTCTAATAGTTTTATTTTCCTACTATATATAGTTTTTCCTGCAGCTGACGTCATTCTTGTAGATAATGAAAATTTTAAAGTCCCCTTAAATTTTCTTCTAAAATAAAAATCAAAGAATTCTTCATCATATAAATGGAATAAACTTTCCAGGTCATCATTTGACATACATTGTATATCACCTGTTTTTACATTTTTAGATTTACTAATGAATAGATTTCTTATATTATTTCTTTTTATAATTATTTCTGAGTCATAATATTTTAAATCTTTTATACCTTCACTTATCATTACCCTACTTCCTTATATTAAGCTCCCTTAAAATAAACAATATGTATTTTTTTGCTATTTTCAGCTTCTTTATTTTTTTATTAAAACTAAGACAAAAATCCCACATATATATGTAGGATTTTCATATTTAAATGTTTTTTAAGATTGTTGTATTAATTATAAAATCAATTGTATCCTTATACTGATTAGATCCTGCATTTAATCCCTCAAATTCTAACTTTAAACCGTTAACAAATTCTTTTTGGATCTCATCTACATTAACATTTTGATATTGAAATTTTTCTTCAATTTCTTGAATTTTCTTTAAAATATTTTCTTTGTGGAAAGACAAAGCTACATCTTTTTTTATAGACAATTTAAAAACTAACAATAAACTTAAATAATCTTGTTTCTTTAAATTTAATTCATCATTTAAATTTATGTCAATACTTTGTAATGTTTTATTTAAAAATTCTAATGATTTATTTAATTGATTCTTATATATTTTTATGTCTCCGCTGCCTATCATAAATGCTAATATTGTCTTTATAGTGTATTTTATATTATTTTCTAAAGTGTCTTTAGCATTTATACCAAAGGCACCACTAGCAAATTGATTAGAAGCTAAAAGTCTAAGTAACTCATTTCTATTATAGTTTTCATATTTATCATTGTCATCTTCTTGTTTTGAAACATCTTTGTAATAAAATGATGTTGATTCAGAATCCTCAGCTAAATCTCCATAAAAGGGTTGTAATCTTTTCGTTGTTTTAACAGGTAAAATCTCTCTTATTCTTATGCCTACTATTGGATCTTCCATTTCCTCATAAAGAATAAACGCGGTTTCTTTGCATATTATACCAACCTTTTTAGAGATTTCAACAATCTTATTATTCATTGCTTCTTGAAGTTCTCCTCGTTCATATTTAACTCTATGTTGAAGTGATTCTATTCGTTTTTTGTACCACATTTTTTCAATTAGATTAACATTCTCCTCAAGTTCTAGATCATTCAAGAAAATTACTCTCTGAATTCTATTTTTTCCTACTTTCCCTTTTAATATTACAACTCCGCCAACTTCTCCGTTAACCTTCGCAAAAATAGAAAATGGTTCTTTATCATACATATATTCAATAGTTCTTGGGAATGTTGTTTCAACCTTCATTTTACCCCAATCTATTTCAATATCAGTAACTATCGGATTTTTAATTCTATTAAATTGTTTAAGTACTATATCTTCAATTCGCTCATCAGGATTTATAACTTCTGCAGCGCCATAACTAATTCTAGCTAATTTGTTAATAAAATAGCTATTTACTGAGGTATTTATCCCAAAAGGGAATATTCTACTTTCTTTAATATTATCTTCTACAAAATCCAATATTTCTTTTTCATCGTAAGCTGCATCGTCTGTAAATAAAAATATTATATTTTCTGCTTTATCATCTTTATCAAGGAGAGCATATTTTATTGCATCAAAAATAGCTGCATCCTTTTCAGCGAAAAGTTCTTTAATCCATTTACTTGCAGCACTCAAATTTTCTTCATTAAATTCAACCTTTATTTCTTTAGAAAAATAATGAAGTTCATCTCCAAAAGCAACAATATTAAATGTATCTCCTACTGCTAAATTTCTTAAACATAACTGAAGAGCATTTTTGCCCTCTGTTAACTTGTCTCCACCCATTGATTCTGATATATCTAGAAGAAAAATATAATTTTCTCCGGAGATTATTTGATCTATTTCAATCTCTGGAATGAATCTTAAATATAAAATCCCTTTGTCCTCTCTCGGATAATCATATATCATTCCTGTAGTTTCTACCTTCTCTTGCTCTTCCAGTATTATTTCTAAATCTTCATCCATTCTTTGATTTTTTCCAGCAAGTGTCACTTTATATAAATTATTTTCTTCATATTCAACCTTTAATTTATGAGAAGAACACTTGAATTCTAATTTTGTTAAAGATTCTACTAATAAACTTAAAGTGAATTTGTAATTATCGTTTTTATTAATGATTCCATTTTCGCAAGTAAGTAATTCATTCTCTCTAGAAAGATTTATTGGAGTTATTATCGTCGGAATAATTAATTTTAAATTTCTATTTTCATAACTAAGTTCCTCTATATATGATACTTTTATTTGAACAACTTCATTAGAGATTATCTTACCAATAACTATTCTAATTATATTATCTCTAAATTCCTCGAGCAAAAAAGTATTATTATCATTATTTTTAAAATTCTCATATATTTTATTTGCTTCTTCTTTATCTTGTATTAAACCCTTTATAGTCCGCCCACCGAGCACTGCCTCAAACCCTGATATAACAGCCCCCTCTGGCACCGGGAAAGTATAAATTGCTTCAACATCATTGCTTCCTTTGTTCTCATATACATGGTCGATAGTATACTCCGCAAATTCACCACACAAATTTCCTTTTATATTAACTTCTTTTAAAATTATGTTATTCTTATGTCCCTCTTTATGGTTTATATTATTGATTGGCATTATATCCCTCCTGATTTTATATAACAAAAACTTAACAGAAATTTTAAAATATCATAAATATATTTTATCATTAATATTATAATTAGTCTTTGAATTTATACAATATTTTTATTTTGAAATGATATTCTTGTTATTTGTTTTTATCTACCTTATAATAATTAATGGATATGTTAATTATTATTATAATTAAATACTTTTAAAGGAGAAATCTTATATGAAAAATTGTATAGTAGCACAATCAGGTGGTCCAACGTCTGTAATTAATGCTAGTGCTATAGGCATTCTTGAGTCAAACATTAGCTCTCATTATTATGATAACGTGTATGCCGGAATAAATGGGATTCAAGGTATTCTAAACAAACATATTGTAAATCTATCTGACATTAATTACGATGAAGTTAATGGATTAAAGTATACTCCCTCTTCAGGTCTTGGTTCATGTAGGTATAAGTTAAAATCATTTGAAGAAAACAATGAAGAATATATAAAAATTTTTGAAATATTAGAAGAATACGAAATTAAAACTTTCTTTTATATAGGTGGAAATGATTCTCAAGATACTGTGCATAAATTTAGTATTTATGCAAATAAGCACAATAAAGATGTAAAATTTATTGGCATACCAAAAACTATAGATAATGACCTACCAATTATGGATCATACACCCGGCTTTGGAAGTGCAGCTAAACTAATTGCTACATCAGTTCTTGAGAACTTCCTAGATGCCAGTGTATACTCCCCAAAAGGTGTCTTCATACTTGAAACAATGGGACGCGATACCGGTTGGCTTGCAGCCAGTGCTTGCATAGCAACTATTAACGGTAGTCCTGTTGCAGATTTCATATATTTACCAGAAGTGACTTTCAGTCCTGATAAATTTATAGAAGATGTAGCTAAAAAACTCACTGAAAAAAATCATGTTTTTGTGGTAGTATCTGAGGGAATCCGAACTAAAGAAGGTAATTTTGTAGGTGAAGCGGAAGGTACCAGTCATGATAAGTTTGGACACACTCAGTTAGGTGGAGTATGTGGCTTCCTGAAAAATTTAATTTTAAACACTAATACTGCACAGAAAGTTAGAGTTTTAGAACTTTCCACACTTCAACGTTGCTCTATGCACTGCGCTTCTCAAACAGATATAGATGAAGCCTTCGAGGTAGGAAAAGCTGCAGCTGAGTACTCTATTCACGGAATTAGCGGAAACATGATAGGTATAAGAAGGCTGTCAAATACCCCTTATACTTCAGAAACTTTTGCACTTGAAACTTCAAAAGTTGCAAATAAAATTAAATACTTCCCTAAAGAATGGATAAACGAAGAAGGTAACAATGTAACTCGCGCTGCTTATGAGTACACACTTCCATTAATTATGGGCGAACCAAAAATAGCAATAGAAAATGGTCTTCCAAAATACACATTCTTAGATAAAGCCTTTAAATTATAAATAAAAATGGAACCCAATAATAATTCTTTTATAATGTACTAACAAATAATAAAACCCTATGAAATATTTTCATAGAGTTTTATTATTTATTATGGCAATGGATTCTCATTACCATATTTGAAATATATTAATGAGTTTAAAAATCTTTGGTATTTGCTAATTTCAGAACTAACTTCACGTCCAGGAAAAAACACCATCGAAATAACTTCCCATAAAAATACCCATCCACCTATGTTAAATCCTTGTTGTATGGTTCCAAGTATTATATTTTTATCACCACTCGAACCTAAAAAAACAGATACACCTAATAGGCTAAGAGCTATGAGTACATACTTAAATATCTTATGATAATTATTCTTTAGTATTTTAATTTCTTGATGTAAATAAAAGGAGTAGTAAGTTTTAATTCCTGCAATTAACGATTCTTCTCGGTTTATGTCTTTTTCACCTTTTGGTAAATAAAAACATATATCTACTCCGTATTTTTCCGGAATTTCTTCAAAACAATTTTCAAGAAAAATCACTAAATCCGGATCCATATCTCTTTTTCTAAATGGGGCATTATCCCAGTCATTAAATATATCAGTATACTTATCTATCCCTACCTGTATAACGTAATTTCCTGTAGTAGGATTTCGTTCATAAATCTTTTGAAGATAATCACTTCTCTTTGGCTTAATATATCTTTTCTTAAGCTTAGTTTTCATTCTGTGCAATATATTGTGCATTTTATCAACCCTTCATAAACATTCTTCTATATCTTATTATACAACTTTTAATCAGATTAGCCAATATGACTTCGCACCTTCGCACCTTTCGACAAGTGACAGTCACCCTTTAAAACAAACCTAAGTACCAATTTAAAATTTTATCTCCCCAAATTATCATAAACAAAGTAGCCATTATAATAGATGGACCAAATGCCATTTCAGATCTACCATTTTTCTTCTTAACCTTCAATAAATAAGCACCAATTATCCCTCCAATTATAAAAGAAAAAAATATCATCACAAATGTTAGTTTAAATCCTAAAAATAGTCCACAAAGCCCACAAATTTCTACATCTCCCCAACCCATGCCCTCCGTTCCTAAAATAAGTTTTGACATTAAAATAATAAAAGTTATGATACCTGCACCCAGTAGCCCTCCATATATATAGTCAATTACCGGCTCTCCCAGATAAAAATTCACTCCTAGTGAAATAATACCTACAGCTATTGCAAGCCATGTAGTCATGGCATAAACCTCCATAGTATCATAATCTATCATAGCTATAACAATTAAAAATGGTATAAGTATTAAATATTTTGCAAGGTAAATACTATATCCATATTGAAAATAAGTTAAAATAAAAAGTACAGCTGTCATAAGTTCTACAAGTGCATATCTTATAGATATCTTCTCTCCACAGTTCCTACATTTACCTCTTAAAAAAATCCAACTAATTACCGGTATAAGATCATAAGGTTTTATCCTATTTCCACATGACGTGCAGTGAGAAGGTGGATATGATATACTTTCTCCTCTTGGTATCCTATATATACATACATTCAAGAAACTTCCTATTAATAGTCCTAATATAAAAATATATATTGTTATGATACTTTCCATTGATGGGGCCCCCTTAAATTTGGACTTTATATTTAAATACAAGTTTCTAACTCTATTGTATTTATTTCCATTATTACTTTACCATATATATGCAAATAAAAGCATTAAAAAAATTAAATGTCCAAAGTTATAATAACTTTGGACATTTAGATTATTCAGTTGCAGTCGTAGTTTTCGACAAGAGTTTTCGACAAGTGACAGTCACCCTTTTGGGGAAATTGCACTCTCAACAAATTCTTTATAATATAGCCTTCTATTTTCACTCTTAAAGTATGATAGAATTCTAAGAGTTTCTATTGTTTTTTCAGGAACAATACTTATGTACATTCTATAGCTGCTCCATTTATATTCTTCTGGCTTCTTTACCATATTTGCTCTCACTGGATTTAGATGGATATACCTACTTGCTTCTAATACATATTTATCATCAGAAATTATTTCCGATCCATATCTTTCTTGAAAAAGATGTCCAACATAATTATATTTATTATTAAAATATTTAGCATATAAATTATTTAACCTTCCCATAAAACATTTTATGTGCATTTCTTTTGTTTGTACTTGCAAATGCACATGATTAGACATTAAGACATAGCTTACTATTTCAAACTGATCACTGGTTTTTTCCAATACATACTCTAAAGTACTTAAATATACCTTATAATCCTCCTCATCCCTAAATAAATTATTTTTTCTATTGCCTCTAGTAGTAATATGCATCATGACATTTGGGTACCATTGTCTATTTTTTCTAGTCATCTATAATCCACTTCCTAAATGCTTTTTAGTTTTATTTATACATTTCGGTAATTCCCTCCTGGCTTCGCACCTTTCCGCACCTTTCGACAAGTGACAGTCACCTATTCATTTTGTAGGATACCCTACAATTGGAGTGGGATACAATTCATCATCACCCACCTTGACACTTACATCAGCTTCTGAATTAATTACAACAGTAAAATTAGCTGTTGATGTAGCTTTTGGAGTTGGTACTTTCTGAATGTAATCTGTTATTTTTTTACCCTCACCAGCAGCATCTTTCCCGATTACTGCTGTAATCCCAGCGGTAATTGGTACTATTTCACCTTTTGCGATTTGTGCATATGTGGCATCAGCAATAACTTTTGCACTAGCAACATCTGCCTTTACCTTAGCGTCCTTTAGTACCCCACTAAACTTAGGCACTGCAATCACCGCTAAAATTCCAATAATTGAGATTACAATTATCAGTTCAACCAGGGTAAATCCTTTTCTTTTAAATCTATTTGTCTTATTTTTTGGTATCTGTTCTAAAATATTTGACATAAAAATACTCCTCCTTACAATAATTTATTTATCTCAATTATTGCCAAGAAAGAGTAATTTTTATTCAGTTTATAAAAATGATTATTTAAAGTTACCAGCCTTATTATTCAACATCAGAATTTATAAACTCAAATTTCTTATAATCGAACAATCCTCTAGCAGTAATTTTGACTGCAGGTATTACAGGAAGCGCCATAAAAGATAAACTTATAAAAGGATCATATTCAGTCCTCACCCCAAATGCTCTGGCAATTCTACTAAGCCTTTTCAAGTTCTCTGCTACCATATATGGAGCCTCAAATGTCATTATTCCTCCAATTGGCAAAATCAACTGAGCAATAACTTTTCCTTCCGAAACCATCACTATACCCCCACCAATAGAAATAAGAGTATTAACTGCAACCTCCATATCTTTTTCATTGTCTCCAACTACTATTACATTGTGAGAGTCATGAGCTATCGTTTGTGCTATAGAACAATTTTTCAAGCCTAATCCTTCTATAAATGAAACAAAATGTTTGCCTGTATTATGATGCCGCTCAAATACTGCTACTTTTAATACATCTTTGTCAATTATTCTCTTTATATATCCATCTACATTTTCTGTTTTTCTCTGCACCAATTTAGTTTCTAATGAATGTGGTATCAATTTTATCACATTCACTGTAGGAGTTTTGCTTTCAACCTTAAAAATTTCACTCTTTATGAACTCCATGTGCATAGAAGATTTTATATTTAATTTTAAACATTTTTTATCTGGTAATTCCTTATACTCTTTACCATTTTTTATAACTTTTAATATATTCAAACCCTTTAGTTCTTCAAATATCACTAGGTCTGCTTTATACCCTGGAGCTATAGCTCCTCTATCCAATAAATCATAGCACTTAGCTGCATTATATGATGCCATTATAAATGTCTTTATAGGATTAAGTCCCTGCTTTATAGAAAGCCTAATACAATTATCTATAGAACCTCTTTCTAGTAAATCATCTATATGCCTATCATCACTGCAGTATAAAAATCTTCCATAATTACGATTGTTAACTGCTGGAAGTACTGATTTTAGATTTTTTGCAGCCGACCCTTCTCTTAACATAACGTACATTCCCCTACTAACTTTTAGTAATGCATCTTTCGCATTATTACACTCATGATCTGTTTTTATGCCACAGCTTAGACATGCATTTAACTCACTAGATGATATATTAGGGCAATGCCCATCAATATGTTTATTCTTTGACATATTTAATTTTTTTAGTAATTTATCTTCCTTATTTACAACTGATGAAACATCCATTACTTCACCCAGGCCAAGCACGTAATTATTATCAATTAAACCTTCTAAATCTTCAGCATTAAGTACGTACCCACTATCCTCAAATTTCGTTGCTGGAACACAAGATGGTAACATAAAAAATATATCTATTGGCGCTTCTTTGCTATTTTCAATCATTGCTTTAACACCATTTATTCCTTCTACATTAGCTATTTCATGAGGATCAGCTATTACTGTAGTTATACCCTTTTTAATTACCACCTCCCCAAACTGTTTTGGCATAATCATAGAGGACTCTATATGAACATGTGCATCAATGAAACCTGGAGCCACATATAAGTCTGAACAATCAATTTCAAGATTCCCTGAGTACTCACCAATCCCTATAATAATACCCGCAACAATCGCAATGTCCCCTCTATCTACCTCTTCAGTAAATACATTAATAAACCTTGCATTTTTCAGCACCAAATCTGCCTTTATTCTTCCCATCGCAACATCAATATTTTTCTTAACTTGCTCCATATGATTCCTCCCCCTATATTTTGCTAATCCCTTTATATAAATTATTACGAAAGTGGTTACAGTATTCCTTATTGCTATTCTAACCATATTTTTCTTTAGATTTCGATTAAATGAACGTAGGGAGAATTTATACTTGTTATAAATAAGAAAATAAAAAACACAGCTATTGCTGTGCTTCATCACAGTTAGACTGTGTTTCATCTTCCTCCATTTTTAACCCTACTCTATTATACCAATCTACATATATATAGAATAAACTTACAACATCCTGTTGATTATATAATAGTATTTTTTCTTTCTTCTCAGGAGGCATTCTATTGATATAATCATTATCCTTAACTATCTTACTAAAGGTTTTTGCTAAATTAGAACCACTTATTACTTCACTTTCACGATCAATCTCAAATATTTTTTCTAGAGCTTTAAGACCAATGCAAGTTCCCTCTGCCTTTTCAAAACATTTTTGTAAATCTATTTCGCCAAAATAACCCTCTAATACAAAGTCTATTTTATAAGCTTTTAATAAATAGTTTATAACTGTAAAATCATTGTTTCCTGAAAACGTAACAATGTATTTTTTATTGTACTTAGTCTTCATTTCTTCAAAATAATTTTTAGCTAAAGACAATATTTCTATAGCATCTTTTTTATTTTCTGCCATGTACTGTGTAACCTTTATCTCATTTGTTATCTCATCATAAAAGCAGCACCCAAATACTCCAATACATATAGGCTTTTTATAAATGTAATGCTCTAAATCAAAAAACAATGCATCTTTAAAGAGTTGTTTATTTCCGTCCATGGTAAGAGAACCTTCTACTGAAATATCTCCTACCTTAATACTATTAAGTTTTGTAATCACAATATCACTCTTTTCTACTAAGTTTTATAAGAAGCAAAACCGTAAATTTGCACATGTCTAATTTAAAACTCTGCTCTACTTACATGTTATCACATTTTAACTATTTTATAAAAGCATTTTATACATTTAATAAATTTTATTATTGTTCTTTATTGACACTAATATATAACCATGTTAATATATTAGTGAGAATAGTTTTCATTAAGGAGTGATTGTTATAAGCATTTATGATTTAAAACCAGGAGATAAAGCACTAATTCAATCGGTTTGCGGGGACGACAAGTTTGCTAAAAGATTACTCGCATTAGGCTTCATTGAAGGTACCGAAGTTAAATTAATTGCTACTGCACCTTTAGGAGATCCTATAATTATTAATTTACGTGGTTTTAATATAGCCATTAGAAAGAATGACGCTAAAAATATATCTATACTAAAATCGTAAATATTATATCCAAGATACCCAGAGGAGGATTTGAATGATTACTGCCGCTTTATTAGGTAATCCTAATGTTGGTAAAACGACTCTATTTAATGCACTTACAGGTTCTAACCAATATGTAGGGAATTGGGCTGGAGTAACAGTAGAAAAAAAAGAAGGCTTCATAGAAGATAAGATTAAAATCGTCGACTTACCTGGTATTTATGCCATGGATACTTATTCAAATGAAGAAAAAGTTTCCAAGGAATTTTTACAAAGCGGTAACGTAGATGTAATTATAAATATTGTTGATGCATCAAGCCTTGATAGAAATTTATATCTTACAACTCAACTAAAGAAGTTTAACAAACCAATAATTTTAGTATTAAACATGATTGATGTAGCAATTGCTAATGGTTTGGATATTAATTATAACCTACTAGAGAAAAAACTAGGGGTAAAAATAATACCTATAGTGGCTTCAAAGGGAAAAGGAATTTCAGACGTTAAAAATTGTCTCCTTAAAGGGAATTATCTTAGTAGCACCACAAACAATCTAGACTTCAAAGACGAAAAAGACACTTATTTGTACATTGAAGCTTTACTAAAATCTTGCACTAATAAAAAGAATGATAATAAAGTTTCTATTACACAAAAAATAGATAAAATCGTGCTTAATAGAATTCTTGCTTATCCTTTATTTTTCCTAAGTTTATTTATAATTTTTATGTTTACCTTTAACTGGGTTGGACAACCTTTGGCCGATTTACTCGATAGCTTGCTTAATGATATTATTGTACCATTTTTAACTAATATATTATCGAATAATAGTGCTTGGTTCTCTTCTCTACTAATTGATGGTGTTATAGGTGGAGTAGGTTCAGTAATAGTATTTTTGCCAGTTATATTAGCATTATTCTTAGGTATTTCATTTTTAGAAGACAGTGGTTACATGGCGAGAGCTGCCTTTATAATGGATAAGTTAATGAGGAGAATGGGTTTATCAGGTAAAGCTTTTATTCCATTAATTGTTGGTTTCGGTTGTTCTGTGCCTGCTATAATGTCTGCTAGAACTCTAGAAAGTGAAAAAGATAGAAAATTAACAGCACTTTTAGTACCTCTTATGTCTTGTAATGCTAGACTTCCAGTTTATGCATTGTTTGCATCAGTGTTTTTTCCAGGTAGCAAAACCCTCATGGTATTTTCATTATACTTAATGGGAATTGGTATAGCCTTTGGAATTGGTATTTTATTTAAGAACACATTATTCAAAAAAGATGAAGAACCTTTTATTATAGAATTACCTGAATATCAATTACCAGAACTAAAAAGCTTATTAATACATACTTGGGCAAAAGGTAAAGGTTTCTTAAAGAAAGCTGGTACTATAATCTTTTCTATTTCCGTACTAGTATGGTTTTTATCAAACTTTAACACTACAGGTATGGTTGATATAAACTCTAGTTTTTTAGCTAGCATAGGTAAATTTATAAATCCAATATTTATTCCTCTTGGATTTGCTTCATGGCAAAATTCAGTAGCACTTTTAACTGGTCTTATGGCTAAAGAAGTAGTTGTAGGTACCATGGGTGTTATATATGGTGGTAATTTAACACATTCTTTAGCTAATCATTTTACTTCACTATCTGCTTATAGTTTCTTAGTTTTCGTATTATTATACACTCCTTGTGTATCAGTAATTGCAACTATGAAAAAAGAATACGGAAACAAAATGGCAATTTTTTCTGTATGTTACCAATTAACATTGGCTTGGGTAGTTTCTTTCATAATATTTAATGTTGGAAGCATAATAATGAGGTAATATAAAATATAAAGAGGTGATGTAGCCGTGGAATTCATTATTGTTGGTGTGATTGTTGTCGCAGCTGGATATATCTTATATACTAATATAAAAAAACAATCACATGGTGATTGTGGCTGTGGCAATGGATGTAAAGGCTGTAACCAGAGTTGTGAAGTAAAAACATCTAATAAAAAATGATAACAAAATCGAATAAAAAAGTGGTATAGTACATAAATGTACTATACCACTTTTTTTATAACCTACCACTTGCTGTTTTTAGTGGCTGATTTGTGTTTATATTATTCTTCATAAGAGACATTTGTTTTTTAGCTAGTTTTTCTTTTCTCTTAAGACCCAAATCAATGTCAATAGTGTTAATTACTTTGAAAATTTCAGGCAAATTTACAACATCTTCATAATTATGAAGCATAAGAATATCTTTCAGCTTTTCATCATGTTTTAATAGGTATTCATTATACAATTCAACCCACTTTGCTCCGTTAATTTCATCTTTTCTCTTGATACCAATAAACTGTTCCACACTTTTTAAACTACAGCTCTTAATTCCCATTCTTTTGTGAAATGGTCTTATAAACTTATACAAATCCATGTGATCCCTTGGTAATCTATAGCCAAAATTGTATCTATACATCTTCCTAATTATGAAAGGTTCATCAAATGCTGTACCATTATAGGAACACCACCTTTTAAACTTACCCATAGCTTTCGTAAATTCTTTTAAAATATTCACCTCTTCGCAAGGCGCCTCCGCGAAATATTGAACAATTTTAAATTCACCTTCGCTTAAGTAATACCCTAAAGATATTAGTACTATTTTGTCATATTCTAGATCAAAACCCGTAGCTTCAATATCCAAATATGCAATAGTATCCATCTTGTATTTGCTGAAAATTTCGTCTGGTAAAATAACCTTAATTTGATATTCTTTTATGAACATAGTTCCCCCTAATCTATAAAAAAAGAAAAGCATACATTATAACAAATGTGATTTTATTTGTTAAGTAATTCTAAACAAGTTTTACATTTTTCTATAATCTAATAATACAGTAAAATTTGCGTTATTGCAAATGCTACAATAAGGCAACTACTACAATAACGCAAAATTCAATAACTGGTGTGTAATACTACATTCTATCTACGACTTCTATACCTATAAGGCCTAATGCGTTCTTAATTACTTGGCAAGTAGCTTCTACCATTTTAATTTTTGCTTTTTTATCAGATTCATCTTCCAAATTAGATATATTGTACTGATTGTAAAATTTATTAAAAGCTTTGGCTACATCAATTACGTATCTTGTAACCATAGATGGTTCTAATTTATCAATAGCAAACAGGATTGATTTTTGGAAACTTTCTAACTGCTTCACAAGTTCAAATTCTTCTTTAGAATTTAATTTATTGTAATCTAGCTCTATATCAGTTTCATTATTTTTGCTAGTCTCTTCAACTTTTCTTAATATACTTTTTGCTCTTGCATAAGTATATTGAACATAAGGACCTGTTTCTCCCTCAAAGCTAAGCATTTCTTCCCAATTGAAGACAATGTCTCTTTCTCTATGATTTTTTAAATAAGTAAATACAATAGCACCTATTCCTACTTTTTTAGCTACATCCTCTTTGTTTTCAAGTTCAGGATTTTTTTCATTTATTACTTCAAGAGTTTTAGCCACCGCTTGATTTAATAAATCATCCAAGAAAATAACATCACCTTTTCTTGTAGATAATTTTTTATCTGCAAATCTTACTGTACCAAAAGGTACATGCACACAATCATCTGCCCATTTATTTCCCATAAGCTTTAAAGTAGTAAAGACTTGTTTGAAATGAAGAGCTTGATCTTTTCCAACTACATAAATATTTTTATAGAAGTCGTAAGTTTTCTTTCTATATGTTGCCGCTGCTAAATCACGAGTTGCATAAATCGTAGCTCCATCTGATTTTTTAATTATGCATGGTGGAATATTGTATTCATCAAGCATTACAACCTTAGCTCCATTACTCTCAACTAGTAATCCCTTTGCATCTATATCCTTAATAATGTCATCCATCTTATCACAATAGAAACTTTCACCAGCATAAGAATCAAATTTAACATTTAATGTTTCATAAAGTTTTTTAAACTCAACGAGACTTACGTCACGAAATTTAGTCCAAAGCTCAACTTCCTCGTCGCAACCATCTTCTAATTTTTTAAAGTACATTTTTGCCTGTTCATTAAGAGTTGGGTCAATATCAGCTTCCTCATGGAATTTAACATAAATTCTTAATAGTTCTTTAATAGGCTCACTAGCTAAAGCATCCTCATCTACCCAGTTCTTATAAGCATAAATAAGTTTACCGAATTGAGTACCCCAATCTCCAAGATGGTTAATTCCAGTACAATTATATCCTTCGAAAGATAATATTTTATATAATGAGTTACCAATAACTGTAGTGAATAAATGTCCTACATGAAATGGTTTTGCAATATTAGGCGATGAATATTCTACTACTATATTCTTGCCTTCACCAACTTTAGATGAACCATAATTTTCTCCTTCATCTAATATTTTTTCTACTGTATTTTTAATAAATGCTCCTTTGTCTAGGAAAAAATTCAAATAAGGACCAAAACACTCTATTTTCTCAAAACCTTCTTTTTCTATTTTTTCTTTTAAATCCTTGGCTATCATATTCGGTGCTTTTCTCATAACTTTCGACAATTGAAAACATGGAAAAGCAAACTCCCCCATTTCAGGTTTTGGTGGTATTTCAATTAAACTTTCTATTGTTTCTATGTCGAGCTCCACCAATTGTTTAATTCTCTGCGCAACTACTTTTTTATAATCCATAAAAATTCCCCTCCTATTATGCATTTCGCTTCATGATAATTATTATCACTAATTTGAAAACTCATGTGTATTGTAATATAACAAAAAACCCATCTCTAAATAAAGAGACGGGTTATATTTCCGCGGTACCACTCTGATTGACTATAAAGTCCACTCAATATTTTAACGCTAGTTAGCGACTTACCCTATAAGAGTCAAAAATTATTACTTTTAACTAGTTCAGGCAGCTTCTCCAAGGTTCTTTTCCTAAAATTAATGTATCATCAATTTTGTTAAATAGTTACCTATCTAACTTCCTATATCTTACAAGGCTTACACTATATCCTTACTCGCTTTAAGATTAATAGGAAAGTACTGTCCTCTTCTTTGAATTTAGTAATTATAAATTCACTCTATATTACACTATATTATATCCCTATGAGTTCATATTTGTCAATTTATTTTTAATTAATAAAAATTTTATTTTGTTTAATATTAACTGCTTTTATCATTATTTTCTTTTAAAGAATCAACTGCACTTTGAATATATTTTCTAAATCTTTCATTACTCATTTTATTATGTCTTCCATCATAAGTGCTCGAAACCCTATTATAAGTTGATGCCTTAGCAAATATTACAAATGAACCATTAAAATACCTTGTCACAACTGTAGCCATTTTCGAAAATTCTTTCTTACTTCCATTTTTATCATAATAAAATCCTATGTCCCAAAATTTTCGCTCAATATAATTTGCTTTTCCTAAATCAACCACTTCTTCGCTATTTTCTAATTTATTAAAGTAGCAACTGAATTGCCCGATGGCATTGCACCATCATATATATCTTTAGGCTAGTGGATGAATAGCGTTTCTCTAACCTTGATTCTAAATATATTTTTCATTTGTTTCTTTTGAAACTTGACCTATACTACAAGCAAAATATCCATCTCCCCAAAACGTATTTTCATTCCAAAATTGTCTTTTCAAATAAATATAATTCACTATTTCCACACTATCCCTTTATTAAACTTATAAGGTGTCAATAAATCTACTCTAGGTACTTTTTTAATTTCATTTAATCTTGTGTATGCTCCACCATTTTGAGTTCCTCTGACACTATATACTTTCCCTTCATATTTAACTAAATCATTAGGTTGATAAAAATACCTAACTTTTCTTATTCTTCTTTGCCCTTTTGATAACTTCTCACCTCTATATTGATGAAGATTTTCTCCATTTAAATTCTTGTTTCTCGTTCGTCTCCCGTTATTTAAATCTCCCCCACTAATTTTCTGACCATTTCTCCTATCAATATATTTTGCATCATAAAACATTTCTAAGCTTCTGTTATTTCTTCTTGATTGTTTAACTTCAAATATTTCTTTGTTTCTTTCTTGCTTAATTCCTTTAGTTATTGCAAATGCATCATTATAATAAGTTTTCTCAATTCCATTCTCAATCCTGTGATTTTTAGTTATATATCCATAAGTTGAATAAATATTGGAATGTCTTTCTTTTAAGTCGTTTATTAAATACCATCTAATCATACTCATAAAGGTAGCATCTTTAAATCCTCTAACTTTCTTACCTTCCATGCACCAATCGTATAAAAATTCTCCTTTTTTATGGTTAGGGGAAGTGTGGCACTTGTTACAAAGTGTTATTAAGTTATTCTTATTGTCTACCCCACCAAAAGATTTGTATTTAATATGATGTACTTCTAATATTTTTTCTTTGTCTTTATTCTTGCAATTAGGATTTTGACATTTATGATTATCTCTATGAAGTATATATTCTCTTAAATTCCAAAACCCCATCATATCACCTTGTTGATACTCAACTCCGCTAATACTATCGCTATTCATCTTTTGAATATCAAAATTTGCTACTTCTACAGTACATTTGGTAATTGGTAATATTTTATATAAACTATCAATAAATTTAATATGAGAATCTAACTTGTGTTGCAGGCTTGGAGCTAACCATCTCTTTGGTTTTAATTTAGTTCTGTTGTTCCATCTAGGTTTTCTATATCTTAATCTTGAACGTCTTATTTTTCTATAACTTGACTTTTCTAATAATCTTTCTTTTATACCTTGTAGTAATTTTAATTCTCCTACAATTAATTCTTTCTTATTAGTTATAGCACTAAATCCTATATCATTATATCCTGAATCAATTCCTAACGTAATTTCTTGAATATATTCTGCTTCAGTTTTATATATTAATTGAATAGTAAAAGGCTTTAATTCCTTAACTACTGCTTTATTTTATTTTAATAATATTCTTGCTTTTGTATTTGATGTAGGCATTAAAGCTTTTCCATCAATATTAATTACATATACCATCATTATTACATCCTTTCAGATAATTTAAACTCTTAATATAATATATAATTATATTAAGGTAAGTTCTCTTCGCCAATATTATATAAGGTTTTGTATCTTTAATACACTTCTCCTACCATCAGAGATATTTAATATTAAAGCTTAGAGTCACAGACTAGAGAAGTATCCATGGGTAACTATATATTCTTATATAATGTAGTAATTTAATACTTAGGCTATTCAACCAACTTATAGTTTCCTACAAGCCACTATTCCTTTAGGGTAGTTGGCAGTTGACTAGATTCTATAATATTCTCTTTATTTTCATTCCACTGCTCTGCAATAGAAATTAACAAATCTTTTATACCGGGCATTCCACGCATGCTTTCCCTTGAAAAATAGGTACCTGCATAAAATGGTTTTTTATCTGAGGTCATAAAAATTGTTAAGGGCCACCCACCACTACCGGTAAGAGACTGACATACAGACATATAAATACTGTCTACATCTGGACATTCTTCTCTATCAACCTTTATTGCTATAAAATATCTATTTAGTATTGCTGCTACTTCTTCATTTTCAAAGGATTCCTTTTCCATAACATAACACCAATGACAACAAGAATAACCGATACTTACCAATATAGGTTTGTCATCCTCTTTTGCTTTTGTAAACGCCTCTTCACTCCGCGGATACATGAATAGATATTCCTTTAGCTTTCATATACTTTATTTTACCCATTTTGCTAGTGTATGCTGGATTCACATAAAATACGGCTAAATTTTCTTTAAAAGCCCTTGAAGATTTCTAGCTATAATATTTATAGTATCATCAGCTATGAATAAAAGCTCCTCCTTGCTTACCCTACTTTTAAGTATTTCAATTTTTGTATTTAGATCTGGTTTTGTCAATTGAAATGCCGCACTAACCTCAAAAACAGATTCAAGCTTTTCTCCATTTATTATAATTTCGCGAGATGGTTTTGATGACCCTTTACTTTTTCCCATTCATTGTACCTATTTGAATCGCTAGTTGCTGTAATCTGTTCACCTGTATAACCACCGTTGCAACTAACTGTAATAGCATTGTTACCTTTCTTAACATATAATCTCTTTTCTATTTCCTCCAATTTCTCTTCTATATTATTAATAGAATTTTTTAACTTTTTAACTTCTAAGATAAGTTCATAAATAAAGAAGGTACATAACTTAATACTTCTTTATACTATTATATAACTGAATAGTTAAAGTTTTAGTTTAGTATCAGAAATTTTATTGTGTCTAGGTTCTCGACTTCACTAGCCCACAAGTTCTACATAAAATGTTAACTTTTTCCTCAGCAATCTCTCAGTATTTTCTCAGTATTTTATAAGGTTTAATTTATATAATTATCAATAGAGAGTTTTTATACTATTTGTAACTTAATCTTTACATAAATATATATATTATCTACATCCTGTCCCTCATCAAGAAAAGGCTGTCTAAGAGTTATTTTTTGAAACCTTGAAACGGCCTCTTTGGGGAGAATTGTAAAAACTATACTAAGTTAAACTAAACTGTTAGGGAGGAATTTTTTATGGGTGCTAAAATAAATTTCCAGGAAAATATTGAAATGAAAATGGAAGAACTTCGTGATATATTAAATGCACTGATCCAAAGAAATCCTGATGATTATTTGAAAACAGAAATTATCCAAATTAGTACTCAGCTAGATGCTCTTATTTTAAAATATATAAGAAAAAGTATAGATGATACTTTTTAAAGTGTCATCTATACTTTTGAGTTAAACTATATCATACCCTACAACTCTATTTTGCCCTTGATTTTTGCCTGATAAAGTGCCTATTCTATAGATACTAGCATTCCATAGAAACAATTAGTAACTCCTAAACACATTTATAAAATCTTTTTCAATATCATCAATATTGTCATATGCTAATTCAAGACCTAACAACTTTTTTAAAAATATGTTTTGAGTGCTTGTCAATTTTAATTCCTTATACCAAGGTAACTTTTTATGATTTTCTTTTCCTTCAAATGAAGAGTAAAGCAAATATAATAAAAAATCTCCGAAATAAGAAAAATCTAAATCATAGGGATATTTATTGTTATCTGCCCATCTTGCCAGTCCAAAATCAATAAGATATACTTCATCTTTATCTATCAAAATATTTGGTATTCTAATATCCCTATGAACAACACCATTTTCATGAATATATTTTATAATTTTAATCAACTTCATACCTATATTAAAAAATTCTTGTCTTGTAAACTTATAATTATTTTTAAAAAGAAGGTTTTTTGCAGTGTATCCATATTTAAATTCCAGCACAAACCCATAAAACCTTTTTTCATTTATAACTCCTAAAAACTTTGGGATTCTATTATCATCAAGTTTTGATAATATGACTGCCTCATGTTCGCTTTTTCCTGAGCTTTTTTTAAATATATTATGCTTGAACTTCTTTATAACAACCTTTTCCCCTGTATCTGAATTTGCAAGAAAACATAATCCATAACGCCCTTCACCAATAGGTCTTTCAATGACGTATTTACCAAACCGTTTTCCAGAATATTTTTGTGCACAGCATAACCACATGGTTTACGAGTTTATTGCTTTGCCACATTTAAGACAAAATTTAGCATTTGGAGGTAATTTCTCACCACAATTTTTACAAAACAATACTTCCATAACCTTTTCTCCACATTGGAGACAAAATTTTGAACCAGCAGGTATCGGAGAGTTACATTTACTGCAATTTATAGCATTTTGATTTGGTGTTTGGTTAGTATGCAAAGGTAAATCATTGTTATTGCTATATTGGTTTTGGTTTTCATAATTATTGTTATTATTATAATTACGATTAGAGCTACTTCTTGATCCAATTCCTTCAAATAACTTTCCGAAAATACCTTTCTTTTTGTAATGGTTACTTCCATTATTCCCATTTCTATAATGATTGCCCCTTGATGATCTTGATGACCTCGATGAAAAACTCATATTTTTATACCTCTTTTCTTTATATTTTTTTTATTTTACAAATCAAAGTTAGTGTTATTAAGTTAACGTTATTATTGATTTAATCCATTAATGTCATGATTATATATTCTATTTTTTTTTCTAATACACTTCACTAACTTAACAAATTCATACCAAATAACTGATACTACAGCTATTGCAACTGCTATCATAAACTGACTTAAAGATAAAGGTGCAAGTTTCAAAAAATCACATAGAGGAGTATAAAGTATAACTAACAATCCCCCTATTGTTCCTAAGCTAATGCCCCACATTACTTTATCTTTTCTGAGCTTAATAAATGATTTGATTGCAAACTCAGAATTCGAACTATTAACTTGAACCAACAAAATGTTAGCTAACAATATTATAGTGAGTCCCATTGCCCTTGCAATAGGTGCATTATCTGGAGAACTGTTTAAGAATTCAAAATACGTTCCAAAGGATGCTCCAAATATCACTAAACCCTGGATTATACTTTTAGAAAGAATTTTTGCTGTTAATAGTTTTTCTTTTGGATTACGTGGTGACCTATTCATGATATCTTCTTCTGCTGGCTGACGTTCGAGTACTATTGAGCAGGTAGGGTCAATTACCAGTTCAAGTAAAACAACGTGTATTGGAAGCAATAAAAGACCTGCAGGATTTATCCCCATAAGTGGTGCAAGTAATGCAGCAAATGCAATAGGAATATGAATAGTAAATACATATCCAACTGCCTTTCTAATGTTATCGTAAATTCTTCTACCATCCTTTATAGTATCAACAATAGTTGAAAAATTATCATCTAGTAAGATTATATCTGCAGCTTCCCTTGAAACTTCTGAACCACGTTTCCCCATAGCAATACCAATATTTGCGTATTTAAGGGCAGGAGCATCATTAACACCATCACCAGTCATTGCAACTATTTCACCATTTTTCTTAAAAGCCTTAACTATTCTCATTTTATGCTCAGGTAAAACTCTTGAGAATACACTAACATCCTTAACTCGAATGCAAAGCTCTTCATCACTCATTTTACTAAGCTGATCACCAGTAATAATTTTGTCGCTGCTTGGCATATTAATTTGCCTTGCGATGGAACTAGCAGTTATTCCATTATCTCCTGTTATCATTACAACACGAACACCGGCTTTAGTGCAAGTTTCTATATCTTGTTTTACAGATTCTCTTGGAGGATCAACTAATCCAACCATTCCTAAAAGCTGTAGACTACATTCCATGAGAGTATCTGGTACATCATTTATACTATTAACTATCATTTGCCCTACAGCAATAACACGAAGCCCTCGTTTAGACATTTCCATTATTTTAGTTTCTGCGATCCTTCTATCCTCATCTGTTAAGTTACATATTGTTAAAATATGCTCTGGGGATCCTTTTGCTGCAACTACAATATTATCATCCTTTTTCCATACGTGGCCCATCATTTTGGCTTCATCAGTGAAAGCATATTCTTTAATTAATTCTCCACCAAAAATAATTTCTCTTGTGATACCTTGCATTTCACAATAAGATATCATTGCCTTTTCCATTGGGTCATAGGCATCTGATTTACAACCCATGCCCATTAACTTAGTTAACTCTTTTTCATCCCCTGTTAAACTCCAAGTGTTCGAAACTGTCATTTTGTTCATTGTTATTGTGCCTGTTTTGTCAACACATAGAACAGAAACAGCTCCTAAAGTTTCAACTGATGGTAGTTTTCTAACAAGAGATTTTTTCTTAGCAAGTCTCCAAGCGCCCATTGATAAAAAAACGGTTAGAATAACTGGAAACTCTTCTGGTATCATTGCCATAGCCAAAGTTACTCCTGATAAAATGCTTTCTATAACCCTAGCTCCAAAGGAATGATCTGGTATGTTAAAGTATGTTATAACCCCAACAAATATAAATAAAACTGCTGCAATTTCTGCACAACGTTTTACGAGTTTACCAGTTTGTTTTTCCAGTGGTGTTGGATTATCAGGAGCTGAGGCAATATTTTGTCCTATTTTCCCATATTCAGTTATTGCTCCTATTTTATCTACTAATATAGTACCCGTACCTTGTGTAACAAGAGTTCCTGTATAGCAATAATCCTGGCGCCAATAATCAGTTATATTTTTGTCCCTGTTTTCTGTAGTAATTTTCCATACACCCTCAGCCTCACCCGTAAGAGAGGATTCATCAATACAAAGAGTGCTTGCTCTTAAAATGATGCCGTCAGCAGGTACCTTAACACCTTCAGCGATATACATTATGTCCCCTGGTACTAAATCACAACTATTGATTACTTTTTTAATTCCATCTCGAAATACTGTGACATGCGGAGCAGATAAATCTTTTAATGCATCTAAAGTTTTGTCAGTTTTCCATTCTTGAATTACCTCAATACTAATAATTCCAACAACAAAAACAAGCATTATAGAGCCGTCTTTAGGTTCTCCTAAAATAAAATATATTACAGAAGCAACAATTAGAAGTAGAAACATTGGCTCGCTAATAACTTTCAGAATCTTGTGTAAAAAGCTTTCCTTTTTCTTAACCAGAAGTTCATTCTTACCGAATTTTTCCTGAATCTTCATTGCTTCCTTAGTAGTAAGTCCTTGTAGTCCTTTGATTTGTTGTTCTGTCATAAGTAATTACCCCCGTTTTTGCTTATTTAAAGCATATTTAGTATAACTCCATGACATTGCAATCTTCAGAATTGTTCTAGAAATGGGTATAAAAATACCCGTAGAACATAAACTGTCCCACAGGTATATAATTTCATCCTGTTGCCATTAAGGCCCAGCCCCACGAACTTTTTTACAAGTTCATCGCCTGCTCAGTTTGTACTGTAGATTTGTATGCAGTGCAAAGAGATCCCCTTAAACTTAACATGCCGTCAAATATTTGTCAATATCTTTAATAGTTTTTTTTAATTTCTACTATATCAATTATGCCAGTTAACTATCAGCTATGAAAAAACCTCCCTAGATTCGATTTATACAAATTTAGAGAGGTACCCACTCACTATACATTTCATTTATGTATGTCTTTTGTAAAGTCAATATTAATTTCAACTATTTCAGACCGGCTTCCTATCCTAATTGGGGGTCCCCATGTTCCATAGCCAGAAGATACAATAAAATTCGAATTGTTCTTTTGCAGATAACCATAGTCTATTTCAAATATTGAATTTGTTATAAGATTTGCAGGAAATAACTGTCCTCGATGCGTATGTCCAGATACTTGTAAATCAATTCCATTCTTTTGTGTATCAGCAAAATCTCTTGGCTGATGATCCATTAATATAAGAGGTCTCGACTTATCTAAATCCTTTATTATGTCTGATAGATCTTTTCTTTTAATTTTCGTCTGCGATTCCTGGGATATATCGTCGCGACCTATAACATAAAAACTATTATTTATTAAGATTGCTTTATCTCTCAGTACATTTATTCCGGAAGCCTTAAAAGTTTTAACAATATCCTCTACACTGCTGCCCATTTCATCATGGTTTCCAAGACAAGCATAAACTCCATACTTACTTTTAAGTCTTTTAAAGTTATTACTCATATTTTGTTTTACAAAAGGCTCAAGACTACTATCAATTATATCTCCAGGTATTAGAACAATATCTGGATTCAATTCATTTATTTTATTAACCATTACAGTAAGCCTTTTATTATCTACTACAAGCCCAAGATGAATATCCGAAACCATAATAATCTTAAGTGTCTTTAAATCGCTGGATGTTTTATTTACATTCAAATCATACTTGGTTACTTTTGGACTTCGAGCGCTCCAAGTACCATATGCCATTAGACTGGTTAAAAACACAACTACCACTAACGATACTACTAATGAAAAATTAGCAGCTTCATTTATGTTCCTAGGAATAAATGAAATTTTACTATTTAAAAATCTTATCAGATCAATAGTAGGCAATACTAAAATAAGATAAAACATTATTCCCATCCAATATGATCCCACAATGTTCAATGTATTTAAAACTACTGAAGGTATATAAGAAGACAATATCATACTTATGATATACGCCGATGCTATTAGTGCAATTACTATCCAATATACTTTATTATTTAAAAACGAAATATGACTTCCTAAGTTTTGCCATCCCCTTAACCCTATATAATAATTTATGCCTCCATATAAGAAAAAAAATAAAGCAACAACTAATAACATTAATTTGTTCATTATCCACCTCTCCATACATTACTTATGTATTACCTATCCTATCATTAAATTTCAACTATTTCCTTTACATTATAATTCAAAGAGATTTCCAATTCAATACAAATTATATTCACTCTATGCCTATAATAGTCAGCTCTGAGTATATGGTTTTCCTATAAATTACAATAAAAAGGTCTAGCAATTACGCTAGGCCTTAAATATCTTTGTAAATATAATGGTCATTATTAATTTAGTTTAAATTTTAAACTTCTAGTATTTTCATTGTATTGGTAGTTCCAGACTGACCAACAGGTACCCCTGCTGCAACTATGACAATATCACCTTTTTTTATATATCCAGCACTCAAGCATTTTTCCACTGCATCTGCCACTAATTCATCTGTAGATGTTAATTCTATTGAAACTATAGATTGAACTCCAAAATTAATGGATAAACTTCTTGCAACTTCTTTTCTAGGTGTTACAGCAATAATTGGACACCTTGGTCTATATTTTGATACCATTCTAGCTGTATGCCCACTTTGAGTTGCTGTTATTATTGCAGCTACATTTAATTCATCTGCTGTTGTACACGTAGCAAGACTAATAGCATTTGATATATTACCAACTGGTTCATGTTTTCTTTCATTTAAAGCTGCTTTAAAATCAATATTTAACTCTGCTTCAATGGCAATCTTAGACATCGTCAAAGCAGCCTCTAATGGATAGTCACCATTAGCACTTTCACCACTAAGCATAATTGCATCAGTACCATCAAAAATAGCATTAGCTATGTCTGAAGCTTCTGCTCTAGTAGGTCTTGGATTTCTAATCATAGAATCTAACATTTGGGTTGCAGTTATAACAGGTTTGCCTGCCTTATTGCATTTATGGATTATCATTTTTTGAACTATAGGAACCTTTTGAATTGGTATTTCAACACCCATATCTCCCCTCGCAACCATAATGCCATCAGAAGCCTCTATTATCGCATCTATATTATCTACGCCTTCTTGTGTTTCAATTTTTGATATTATCTGGATGTATTCGCCACCATTTGCATTAAGTATCCTTCTAACATCTAATACGTCGTCCGCTTTTCTTATGAAAGATGCGGCTACAATATCAACCCCTTGTTCACATCCAAAAATCAAATCTAATCTATCTTTATCAGTTACTGCAGGAAGACCAATAGAAACGTTAGGAACGTTTATTCCCTTATGATTTCCTATATAACCAGAATTAACGGCTATACAATTTATTTCAGTGTCTACAATTGAACTAATTTTAAATTCAAGAAGACCATCATCCACTAGAATTGTACCATTAGCCTTAAGGTCATGATAAAGCTCTCCATAAGAAACAGAACACCTCTCTTTAGTTCCAAGTATCTCTTTACCACAACTAAAAGTGAACTCCTGTCCTTTATCAATTAGGACCTTATCTCCGTTGAAATTATGAGTTCTAATTTTAGGACCTTTAATATCAAGCATTATAGCAACAGGTTTATTAAGTTTTTCCCTAAGACTTTTTATAAGATCCATCTTTATTTTGTGGTCATCATGTGTACCATGTGAAAAATTAAGTCTTGTAACATTCATTCCTATATTCATAAATTCTGTTAATACATCTTTACTATCGCTAGTTGGACCAATTGTAAAAATCATTTTTGTTCTTTGCATAATCAATATCCCCTTTACTGTTTTAAGTCTTCTTAATTAGTATTAATATGTGTAATTTACTTATAACATATACTTTTCCTATTTGTGATACTGTGTTTATTTAAAATAAAAATAGATATTCGAAGATTAGCCTTTCCTAGTTTTCATTGTGTTAAGCTCCGAAATAGCGTTCTTTAATCCTTCTATAATACAATTTTCATATTCCAAGTATACTAATTGATTTTTGCCTATATTAAGACCAAATACATTCTTTAGATTTGTTGGAATAGACAAATATATTGTTCTTTCTATTTCTAATTTCCACCCTATAGTGACTTCTTCCAAATCTTTTTTTGATAGTTTTATATTTGTAAATTGTTCCGGTAATTCTTTTGATGCATCGTCTGTTAGATTTCCAATGTTGTTTATTATATCTTCTTGCGTTAACTCATTATATCCCCTTTTTAAAATTTTCACATTGAAAATATTTCCAGCAAAAACCAGACCAAAATATGTTAAATCATTTAAGGAATAAATAAATATTTTCCTTCTACACTCTTCTATCCGAACCCCTGAACCAATAGCCGCGCACATAAAATTACTAAGAATATATATATTGCTCCACTTAAATTTTGAAGCTTCCTCAACAATTGATACTTTATTCTTTATGTCAGAAAGCTCAAATGGAATAGCAATAACCAATCCTGGCCTAAATAATGATTTTTTAGCATTGATTAAGACGTAATTCAATAATTGTTCCATGGCATTAATATCATACCAATAGTTTTCATTATTGATCGGATTAAATATATTTGGTAGTATTTGTCCTATAGATTTATCTATGAAAGTATTTTCTTTTTTTTCAAAAGCTCTTACTTTTCCATTTAACAAATCAACTCCTATATACCTTTTCCTCATAAAATTAATTATATTTTCAATCATTTATTATCCCTCTTTTCGTATAAAGTTTATATTAATATTGCCGACAAATGCATTGTTTTTATTTAGCTGATAATTAAAAAGCCCCGAATTACCTTTTGGTATTTCAAGACTTTCAGAGACTCAGTAATATTACTATTCCCAATATACCATAATTGAAATTCAGGCAACTGTATCTTATTTAAAAATGCAAGCACAATTGCGGCGTTCCTTAGCCTGATAAAGTGCCATATCAGCTCTTTTAATAATCTTTTCTATGCTGTCATCTTTCATGTACTCAGTAATCCCAAAACTACAAGTTAGATGCTTAGGTGTTCCAAAGTTATAGTTAGATACTTTTAATCGTATCCTCTCAGCCAATATATATCCATCATTTGCACTTGTATTTGGTGAAACAATAAAAAATTCTTCTCCTCCCCATCTTCCAATGTACTCAGTATTACGAAGGCTATTCTTCATCAGTTGAGCAAGTTCAAACAAAACCTGATCCCCGGCTTGATGTCCATATGTGTCATTTACCAACTTGAACCAATCAACATCGATTATAATCGCTGAAAAATTCACCCCATACCGTTGTGCCTTAAGGTATACTTCATTAAATATTTCATTAATTTTTCTACGGTTATATATATGTGTAAGTCCATCAGTGGTTGATGCTTCTTGAAGTTCCTCATTTTTTGCAAGCAATTCTAATCTTATCAAATCTAGTTCTTTATTCTTAACATCAAGCAAGTTCTTCTGTTCATCTAGGTTGTATATACTAAAACGATAAACCAAATCATAATGATCCATAGCCTGCTCTATAAGTCTTCGACTATGTTCAGAGCGTTGCAATTTTTTTTTCAAAATCGCTATTTGCCTCACCATACCATCCATATTATCATTGTCCATTTTTAACCTCCATTCCATTCATTTTAACCTAGCAATACAGTTACAAATGTTTCGTTATGGAACTTATTTATTAATTCATCTGAATTCGGACAAAACTCACCATATGAATAAAATCCAACAAATTTTACACTTTCTCCACTGTTTTCACGAACAATCTGACACTCCTCTATAGTACGCGTTCCAAGTAAAACCCTTCGAGCTGAACAAGAAAAACATAATACTAAAACAGGTGATTTATTTGATGGAAATGTGCTAAATGCATGGTTTATTGAACTTTTAGTACCTGCCAAAATTGACTCCCGATTTACCATAGTAATGTAGACTTTATACCCAACTGGAACATTACCTAGATAGGTTATTGACCCAGTATTAATATCATAATTTTCGAAGCTAGTGCGCATAAAACAAAAATCACCATGATCATCGTATACCTCAATCGGCAGTTCAAGAGTAGGCTTAGTATTTTCACCAAGAATATTACTGTAAAATTCAAGTGCAGGCTTACAATCGATTTCATAAATCACATTACCTTCTGATCTTGTAATAGTCCCCATCTCTCCAGTTGACTCCCATCCACTATCCATACCAAAAGAAAAATCAAATTCGCCAGCCAAAAGTAAAAATGGAGATATTGTAGCTGATGATATTTTATTACAAAACTGTTTAACATCAGCAAATCGCCAACTATCTGCTGATATTCCGCCCACAATTGGAAGTTCACCACCAGTAACCATAGTTAGTTGTTCCATAACTGTCTCACCACTGGTTTTAATCACATCAGAAAACAATATACACAAATTAGGTTTCTGTCCTAATCTTACCACAGCCTCCGATAGTGCTTGACTGCATTCTTTTCTCATATCTATTACGGTATTATTGATAAAACCAGAAACAATTTTCATTTCTTTAGATATAAATAATGTCAAAACCACTGAATCCTCTACATACTCACATTCAGAAGAAAACTCTCCATCTGTTGTACATCCAATGAGCTGTAAATTAGGCCATTTTTTATAAATCTCATCAAGTACCAACTGATGATCAACATCTATACTGGCATAAAGAATTCCTGCTATAGGGTGATGATTACCAAGCTGCAGTTCACAATTTTCAATTAGTTCCTTCACTGCTAAAAATGAATCTAGTTCTACACTATGAGCTATAGCTATAATAAGATCTGTTTTAATAAATACCCTCCCCCCCCTATTTTGTATTTTACAAATTAATATAAAAATAGAAGTTTTAGCAGAATCTTCGAGCTTAAACTTTACATTTTCTTAACAATTTATAAGTAGATTATACTATAATTCACCATAAAGTACTATATTTTTAGATTCGAAAAAATAGATACTACTTAGTGCATCCCCTGATGAACTAAGTAGTATCTATTGAAAATTTGTATCACCTATTAATTTAGCCTATCTACTTCAATTTCAATATTTTGCATTTTTATATCTGTTGCTGCTATAATATCTGCACAATCTTTTAAATCGTTTTTTATATGTATTGCAATACCTTCACCTTTTTTATAATATAACTTATGTTCTAAACTTGCCCAAAAATCCATAGCGATTGTCCTTATTTGTACTTCTACTCTTATGGGTTCTACATGATCCGAAAAAAATATAGGAATTTCCAAAACCATATGAAGGCTTCTATACCCATTAGGCTTAGGATTTTCAATATAGTCTTTCTCTTCAATTAAAGTAATATCCTCTTGCCTTTTAAGCATATCTGCGACCTTATATATATCACTAACGAAGGAACAAACAACTCTTATCCCCGCTATATCATTGAAATTTTTCCTTGCCTCTTTAATACTTGGTTTTAAATTTTTACGAGTAAGTTTGTCCATTATACTCTTAGGGGATTTAACCCTAGATTTCATATATTCTATTGGATTTCTTTTCCCCTTTATTTTAAATTCATAGTCTAAAATTTCAAGTTTAGTGCTGACTTCTTTTATAGCACAACTATAAATCATTATAAGTTCCTCTATTTCCTCTATTTTGCCTTCCATATTTCTTGGAGACACTGCTTTATCTATTATTTGATCAAAGAATACTTTATCTGTTTTTGTAGATTTTCCCATGAATATTTTGCTCCTTTTCGTCTAATTATGATATCACTAGCTGCTAAAACCACTTTTCCATGGATTATGTCATTGTTCCATAAGCAGGGTTTTCTTTAATTATACCATTAAATAACCATATATCTTGAAGTAGCATAATAAAATCATTGCATGTTTTGTCCTATACTAATATGATTATAGTATATGTATTCCCATATTAATAATATATATTTTATATATGTTATATACGATATTCATATATAATGAATCTGAATTAATGTTTGGTTTTGTAATTTAAATTACATCTGGAGTGCCTATCTATGTATACGATGAGGCGGAGGAGAAATATTATGGACATTAAACAGCTTAGATATTTCCTTACAATAGCTGAGGAAGGTCAAATAACAGCAGCAGCTAGAAGGCTTCACATTGCTCAACCCCCCTTAAGTCAACAACTTAAACTTTTAGAGAGAGAACTTGGAGTAAAACTTGTAGAAAGAGGACCAAGACATATCCATTTAACGGATGCTGGTGAAATTTTAAGAACTAGAGCACAGCAAATTTTAGAACTTTCGGCTTCTACAATAAATGAAATAGATGATTTAAAAAAAGGTTTAAATGGAACCTTATCTATAGGAATGGTTTCATCCTCTGGTGCATTACTTATAAGAAATACTTTGTCAAAATTTCATGAAGAATATCCTGGTGTAAAATTTTCAGTGCAGGAAGGTAACACATTTAAGATCCTAGAACTATTAAATAGAGGGATTATAGAAGTTGGAATTGTTAGAACACCATTTAAGGCTTTAAACTGCAATTGTAAGCATATGGTAAAAGAACCAATGATAGCGGCAATGACAAAAAATTATTCTTCGGATTTAGAAGGGAATTACATATCATTGAAAGAACTAAATGGAAAGCCCCTGATTTTTTATCGAAGATTTGAACAATTAATAATGGATACCTGCACGGAAAGTGGCTTTAATGCAGAGGTATTCTGCAAAAATGATGATGCACGAACAACACTTATGCTAGCAAATGCAGGCTTTGGGATTGGAATAGTACCAAAATCCGCCTTTGAACTCTCATGTAATGAGAATCTTATTTATAAGGAAATAAAAAATGAAAAATTAGAAACATCACTAGCTGCAATATGGATAAAAGATAGATATATGTCCTCTCTAACAGATAAGTTTATAAAATTTTTTAATTAATAATATGGTTTGATAAAAATGACTGTGTAAAAACGATTTTATTCGTTTTTACACAGTCATTTTGCAATTAAAAGCAAAAACATTAGAATTTTATAACAATCAAACTGCAGCAAACTGACTATTATAAAGTTGTGAATATTGTCCACCTTTTTCTAATAATTCCTCATGGGTTCCACTTTGAACAATATTACCATTATCCATGACTAAAATTATATCAGATTCTTTTATTGTGGAAAGTCTATGAGCTATAATAAAACTAGTTCTTCCTTTTAACATTTTAATAAATGCTTTTTGGATTTTAAGTTCAGTTATTGTATCTATATTACTTGTAGCCTCATCCAAAATTAACATAGGCGCATTAGCAAGCATTACCCTTGCTATAGTAAGCAGTTGTCTTTGACCTTGTGAGAGATTTTCACCTGCATCAGTAATTACGGTGTTATAACCCTTAGGTAAACGACGTATGAAGCTATGAGAACCTGAGGCTTTGGCTGCAGTTATTATTTCATCTTCTGTTGCATCAGCTTTACCATAGGCTATATTTTCCTTTATAGTTCCACAGAAGAGCCATGTATCTTGAAGGACCATTCCAAAATTACAACGTAGACTATCACGACTTATTTCATTTATATTAACCTCATCAATAAATATACCTCCACTGTTAATCTCATAAAATCTCATCAATAAATTTACTAGAGTCGTTTTACCTGCGCCAGTTGTACCAACTATGGCAACACGGCTACCACGTTTTACAGTTAAATTAAAATTTTTAATAAGAGGATGATTAGATGTATATCCGAAATTTACATTTCTAAAAGAAATCACCCCTTCATTATTATGAAGATTTATTGTTCTTTTTTTGTCAGCTATTTCCGGTTCCATATCAATCACATAAAAGATACGCTCAGCAGAAGCTGCAGCTGCTTGAATTTGTGTAAATATTGCGGTTATATCATTTAAAGGTTTTGAGAATAATGTAGCATAAATAAGAAAACTTGATATATCACCTATTGTGAGTTTACCAAAGATCACAGCAAAACTTCCAATAATACCAATAAGTGAATAAATTATGTTATTTACAACTCTTGTAGTTGGACCTGATAACGAACCATAAAATTGAGATTTTACACCTGCACTATATAAATCATTATTTATCTCTTTAAATTTATTAATGGTTTCATCTTCATAATTAAACGCTTTTACAACTTTTTGACCATCTATAATTTCTTCAGCATAAGCGTTTAAATTACCCAAAAATTTAGCCTGCTTTTTAAACATTTTTTGAGAACGATTTGTTATAAATCTCGCCATAAAATATGAAGCTGGAGATAAAATCAAAACTACTAATGTCATAATAGGATTTAAGTAGACCATAAAGCCTATAGCACCTATTATTGTAACAATACCGGTGATAAGTGTGGATAAACATTGAATCATACCGTCTGAAATTGTTTCTATATCGTTAACGAACCTGCTTATGGTATCGCCATGAGGATTGGTGTCAAAAAAATTTAATGGTAGTTTATTTGTTTTTTTAAAAAGATCCTGCCTCATATGGTTAACGGATGAAAATGCGATTAAGTTAGTTAAATAGATCAAAAGCCAATTAAATATGTTTCCAGCTACATAAACTATTGCTATTGCAATAATAATTTTGAATACATAACTAAAGTCAACAAGACCTTTTCCTATCATCTTATCTATAGTTTTACCTATTAATAGTGGAGCAATAAGACTTAAAATTACTGTTATGATTGCGCTTATAAGCGAAAATACAACATATATTTTAGAATTTGACATATATTTTATAATTCTTTTAAATATAGTTTTATTCATTATTTGTTTACCTCCTTTTCTGAAAGCTGTGAAAAACATATATCTTTGTATGTTTCACAATTTTTCATAAGATACTCATGTGAACCCACGCCTACTATTTTCCCATCATCAAATACAATAATTTTATCAACATGTTTTATAGAACTTGCACGCTGAGAAACAGTAATTACAGTCATGGTATCACTGAGACTTTTAAGTCCAGTTCTAAGTGCTGCATCAGTTGAAAAATCAAGTGCACTAGATGAATCATCAAGTATTAAAATTTCAGGTTTTGCAATTATTGCTCTAGCAATTGTTAGTCTTTGTTTTTGTCCGCCAGAAAAATTAAGACCACCACGAGTTACTTGTGTATTATAACCATTTGGTAGATCTTTTATAAATCCGTTTGCTTGAGCTGTTTTTGCAGCATCTATGATTTCTTCGCTAGTGGCTATTTTCTTTCCCCAACGAATATTGTCTGAAATAGTACCAGTAAAAAGCACAGATTTTTGTGGTACCATACTAATTTTATCCCTAAGTTTTCTTAGAGAATAATCTTTAACATTTATTCCTTTTATTATTATTTCACCTTTAGTAACATCATAAAATCTTGGAATTAAATTTATGAAAGTTGATTTACCTGAACCGGTAGCTCCTATAATGCCTACTGTTTCCCCCCTGTTAATTGTTATGTTAATATCAGTTAGCTCGCAATCGCTGGCACTGTCATATGCAAAAGAAACCTGTTTAAACTCGATTAAAACATCGTCTCCACGAGAAGATGTTTCTACCTTATTACCATTGTCCTTTATTGATGTTGCAGTATCAAGTATTTCATTGACACGGCTAGCCGAAGCAAATGCTTTTGTAAATATGATAACAAGATTTGATAATGCAACAAGTGCTAATAATATTTGCGTAGCATAATTTACAAATGCAATAATTGTCCCCTGAGAAAGGGTACCAGCATTAATATGATAACTACTAGCCCATAATATAGCAATTATTGCTACATTCATAACAAGAGTTGTGAGAGGGTTTAAGAGAGCTGAGGTTTTGCCAACTAAAACTGCTGTTGAAGTTAGATCATCGTTTGTAGCTTTAAATCTTTTTTCTTCGTTCTTTGTTTTTGCAAATGCACGAATTACCCGTGCTCCAGAAAGATTTTCACGAACTACTATACCGAGTCTATCTAATTTGTTTTGATATTTACGATAAAGTGGAGATGTCCTACTTATGATAAGATATATAATAATTCCAAAAATAGGCGTAGCTATTATAAGTACTAGAGCTAATCTAATATCTAATAACATTGACATAATAATTGCACCGATACATATAAAGGGTGCACGAAATGCCATACGAATAAGCATAGCAACTGCTAGTTGGAGTTGATTTACATCGCTAGTAATACGATTTGTTAGTGACGCGGCACCAAACTTATCTATTTCCACATAAGAAAACGTAGATATATGTTCAAATAATTTATTACGCAAAGTTGTACCAAATCCTTGAGATGTAAGTGCAGCAAAATACTGACATGTCATAGAGCTACAAAATCCTAATACGGCCATAGAACACATAATTCCGCCCATTTTTAGCACATAGCTTGTATCATGCGAGCTTACACCATTATTTATAATAAGTGCCATAAGTGTTGGAAGCAACAGTTCTAATAATGCTTCAATAAGCTTAAAAGTGGGTCCTAAGATACATTGTTTCCTATATGGTTTTAAAAATTTAAAAAGTTTAAACAAAAATCATCACTCCAATATAAAAAGTATTGCATGTTTTGTTCCATGCGAATATGATTATATCATAGTGACCGCCATATTAATAATATATGTTTTGTATATATGGTATACGATATTCATATATATAATGAAACTTAAGGTAACTTAGTTCCACACACTTTTATATAAAGAAACGATGTAAAACCTATCACTGCAAGGGTAATCACTCCCGTAAGTAAATTTTTGTCTATACCTGGTAACATTAGTAAAATCACCATAGGTATAAAACCAAATAACATTCCACCCAGAATTCCAAATACAGATGCCATACTTTGCTTTATTACAGTTACTTCAGATTCCCATTCAAAATTAGGCATTTTAAGATTAATGAATATCCCCCAAACACAAGTAAGTGCAACATATACAAGAGGTGTCACAAACATCCATACAACAGTCATAATTGTCGGCTTTAAACAAAGACTCATAAATAAAGAACTTAATAATGATATAGGTAATAAAATTGTTGCATTTACTGACATTTTACTTCTATATATAGTTGCTGCTTCTATAGGTGCAGATTTCAATATCCATAAGTTTTTACCTTCTAGTGAAAGTGATACTGCAGTGGTACACGTCATTGATAACATTCCAGAAATCACAAAAGGCACAAAGTTAATCATTATAGGTTTTATATTTGGCATTCCAACTAGTTGCTGCAGCTTATCTACACCAAAAATGAAACATGTTATGGACATTATAAGTAAAAGCACTGCTCCCATTCCAAAATTAAGCACATAAAGATAGGATGAAAAAAATCTTTTCATTTCTTTTCGATGTAATGCCATAAAAGTAGACGTCACTTTTAAACTTTGCAATTTATAATTGGATTTGGTTTGGTATGTTGTGAGTCCAGTATTAATGGCTATATATTTAATAGAAACAATTTTCACAAAAACATAGTACCAAATAACTGATATTAAAAGGAACGTGATAAATGCAATTATATTATACTTACAAACTGCTTTTTCAAATATACTTACTAATGGATATATTTGATTCATTTTATGGGATAACATCGTACCAAGAGACGCTATTTGTTTAATATTTATTTGGCCGCCACTCATCATTCCTGCGCTCATGCTTACACCCATAAAACCAATAGTTAAAATAAATGATAGTACGATATTGACCATATTAGTATGTTTAAATCTGGATGAAATTGCACTAATAATTGCTCCAAGTACTGCAGCTATTGTCATTGGCACAAGTGGTGTTACAAACATAGAAACAAACCAAATCACATAAAATAGTATCTGTGGATGTGCGAATAAGCAATAGGCAGTCCCCATAGGAAGCATAACAAGAATTGAAATAATCACATTTGCTCCATACATCAATAAAAATCTGCTTGTTATTACTGTAGTTGTTTGAACCGGTAATGCCATAAGCATATCATAGTCCTTAAATGCAAATAATGTACCACTTGCTTTAAATATAGTAAAGAGCATTACAATCACACTTGTAATGGTAAATGCATATCCCGGAATAATCCCCGTTAGCCCAATGCTACCCAAACCATACGCAGTCATAAAGCAATATACTGCCATCATAATCACGACTATAGTCATTGCAACAGCAAATATAATAACTCTATTTTTCTTCTTTTTATCCTTCTCATATCGAAAGGTATTCACTCCAGACTGATTAAGAAACTGCGCTTTTAAAAGAATCCAAGTGCTATTTTTCATTTTCTGCCACCTTCATATAGAGTGATTCTAATGATTGATTTTTAATTAAGTTTTCTGTAACTCCTGCTTCAATAAGCTTTCCATCTTTAATAATCGCAATTTTACTGCAAAGCTTCTCCGCAACATCAAGCACATGGGTAGAGAAGAAAATAGCGCTTCCTTGTTTACATATTTCATGCATTGTATTTTTCAATATCATGGATGCTTTTGGATCTAATCCAACAAATGGTTCGTCGAGCAATAGTAATTTAGGTTTATGAATTAGGGCAGAAATTAAAGCAAGTTTCTGTTTCATCCCATGTGAATAAGAAGAAATCAAATCTCCGAGTACACTAGTAATTTCAAATAATACACTGTATTTACGAATACGCTCTTCCCTCTCTTCTTTTCCAACTTTAAAAATGTCCGAGATAAAGTTCAAATATTGAATTCCCGTTAAATGCTCGTATAAATCTGGATTATCTGGTATATAGGCAATTACTTTTTTACACTCTAACGGAAACTTTTGTACTGAATGTCCGTCAACAAAAATCTCCCCTTCTTCAAAATCAAGTACTCCTGCAATGGCTTTTATCATTGTGCTCTTTCCAGCTCCATTGTGACCTATAAACCCATAAATATCTCCAGCTTCCACTGTAAGATTAAAATGATCCACGGCTTTTTTTCCACCCTTATATACCTTTGAAAAATTTTTAATTTCTAACATTAGTCTATCTCCCTTTTATATATTAATTTAGATGTTTCTACATTAATATAACGGATAACTAAACAAAAAGTTCACAATTGCAAGTAGATTTTCTTGATAAATTCTTTTATTAAGCACTAAAAAAGCATCTATAAATTAATATAGATGCTTTTTTTATATGAATTATTGACTGAAAAAACATATAAATCTTTTATCTAACTCTACGTCCATATGTAAAGTCACTATTTAGTGATTGAATTCTAAGTACAGCGCCTGTATGAGGTGCATTTATCATATTACCATTTCCAACATATATTCCTACATGATGAGCTGGCGATCCAAAAAACACCAAATCTCCTGGTTGAAGATTTTCTCTAGATACAAGTGTACCTACATTTTGTTGATCTTCTGAAACTCTTGGTATGTCTACTCCGAAATGTGCGAACACATACTGTGTAAATCCAGAGCAATCAAAGCCTGAAGGGCTTGTCCCACCCCAAACATAAGGAATGCCAAGAAATTGTGAAGCATATGATATAAGCGCATTAGCTGAAGCTCCTGATCCACCTCTAGAAGGACTTATACTAGGAGTCTGACCTGATGATTGGTTTAGTGCATATTGATTTGCTGATGCAGCTTGATTTTCTGCCGCAGCTTGTCTTGCCTCAGTCGCATTTTTTGCATCTGTAACTGCTTGCCTTGCAATCGCTACTTGTTTTGCTGCCGCCGCTTGGTCTGCTGCTAGTTGCGCCGTATACTTAGCTTCTTGAGTATTTAATTGCGCTACCAATACATCTTGTGCTGCTTTTTGCTTAGTTAAACCGCTTAATGTATTTTTATTGTCAACTCTTAAAGATAATAATTTTGTATTTTCTTTATCTAACGCTACCTTCTTTAAACTAATTGCTTCCTTTTTTGTTTGCAAATCATCAATAATCTTTTGGTCAAAGTTTATTATGGTTTTTACATCTTCTAATCTAGATATAAAATTATCTAGACCTTTTGAGTCTAATAAAATATCTACATAGCTTGATGTACCATTCATATACATTACTCTCATTCTTTTATCATAGAGTACTTGTTCTGCTTTAATATCATCTTGTGCTTTTGCAATATTTATTTTAGATTGTTTAATATTATTTTGTGTATTATTTATATTTTTTTCATTGCTATCGATTTTAGACATAATTTTTTCAATTTGACTATCCATCATCTCTACTTTGGTTTCAAGACTACTTCTTTGAGTTTGAACCTGCTTTATTTTTGCCTTATCAGAAGCAGTATCTGCGTATACGCTAGTATATCCAATGCTCATTGTTAAAGCAAGTGCCATCATTGCTGAAATAATTTTTTTGTTCAATTCTCCATCTCCTACAAATAATTTTATGCTTCAACATATTATCAACAAATATTTATAATATTTGAACATAGATACTATAATACACAAAAATCGCAAACTTGTAAAGTAAGAATTTGACATATTTCTTGTTGAATTTGCATTATCTCTTGTTTCCATTTTTTAATTAGTTAAATATATCACTATTTTTCTTATCTCCGTTAATATCAGTGCCATAAACTTCAATTTCTGTTAGCGCCGCAATTTCTGATGGTTCATCAGCCATCTTAAAATCCATTAATTTAACCCAACTAATTCTTTTTTTGTCAAACTCAATATATTGAGCATCACTGGTTTTTATAGGTCGTACATTCTTTTGGGTTCCATCAGAAAATACTATTGTTATATTATTCCAATAAGTATCATGTGGAAAATCTGCTCTTAGGTATAAAGCAATTTTATCCACCTCTACTTCTCTACCAAAATTTAGAAGTAACTCTGCATCTTCTCTTTGCCCTGTCCCCCAAGATTCATATGGCCATACTCCATACCCCTGATTATTTGTTTTCCCATCAATTGTATTTCTAGCAGCAAAAACCGCCTCATTCCTAGTCTCAACATTTGCCGTAACATGAGGATAATATGTTGTGTCGCACCTCTTATCCATTACATTTTTCGCAAGGTTTCTATAACAATAAATTTCTTCATTTGTCGCAATACGCATATCAATAGTATGATTGCTACCCTTAAATGAACATAATGAATATGGTATGGAATCATCCCCAAATGGTATAGAAAATTCTAGTATATTTCCCGGAACATATATTAACGCTTCTGATAATTCATTATCTATATTAATAACTAAATATTTATTACCAGATAAATTAGTAAAACAAATTTTATCCCCTTTTTTATATTTTTTGGTGTGTATAAGCGAAATTTCTTTCATCCCAGACATTTCGCTTATTGTTATATTAGATTCATCTTTTATCTCTATTTTTAGCGTGTTCTTTTCTTCTTTCATTGATTTACCTTCCTCTCTATATTATAAATTAATTATCTATATATTCAAAGAAATCAAAATCTGATGGGGTATATTTAAAAATTTAATTATTTACTCCATTATTAACCTTATATTATATATTATACCTTTTTTATATTTTGTAAAGGATATCATTCAACAAAAGCTCCAGTTATAAAATAAATTTTACAACTGTTTTGGTTAGATTAAGGACCTTTAAAATATTTTGTGATTACAAACAGTTTATTGCAATATATTAGGTTTTTGAGTTATAATAAATATACAATAAGAAGGTGTTATAAAATGAGTTTAAAAAAATATATGAATATTATAGCTTTTGTTTTAGCATTATTTATCTTCATAGCGATAAATAAATTATTAGCTTTTCTTTTTATTATTTTATATTTAGTACGTATGAATCTTGCAACAATTATTTATTATATTGGAAGCAATAAATATAAAAGGAATAAAATTGATGAAGCTTATAAATACTTCGAAAAAGCCTATAATGTAAATTTCTCACCTATGAAAATAAAATTATACTACATATACTATTTGCTTTTAAGAGGTGACTTAAATAAGTCAGAAAATTTATTGAACCAACTTTCAAAGAAAAAAGTAACTGCTGATGATGAAATCAATATAAAGCTCAATATATCAATTGTCTTGTGGAAAAGAAATAATATAGATGAAGCAGTTAATATCCTTATGAATTTATATAATAAATATAAATCTTCTATTATATATCAAAATCTAGGTTACTTTTTGCTTTTACAAAATAATTGTACTAAAGCTTTAGAGATAAATCTTGAAGCATATAAATTCAATTCATCAAACGCAGGCATAATAGATAATTTAGCAACTACCTATTATATGTTAGGTGAATATGATAAATCTTTAAAACTATATGAAGAACTAATGTTAGAGAAACCCTCTTTTCCATCAGCCTATTATTACTATGCATCTACTCTGCTAAATTTAAATAAACCTCAAGAAGCACTCGAAAATTTAAAAGAAGCCTTAAAGTGCAATTTTACATTTTTGAGCGCTATATCAAAAGAGGAGATAGACACTAAAATAGCTGAAATTGAAACTTCAATAAAATAGATTTTGTTAAAGGAGTAATCAAAAATATGAAAAAGTACACATTTATAGCCATCGGTGGTATGCTGGGGGCTGTATTAAGATATGTTATAAAAAGCATACACATTTATCATTATAAAGAGGTTATACCAATAAATACTTTGCTAATTAATATTTCTGGTACTTTTCTATTATCCCTTATACTAACTATTGCCTTTGAGATTTATGAGATGGATTCTGATATAAGACTAGGCATTGCTACCGGATTCTTGGGTGCCTTCACAACTTTTTCTACACTTTGCAAAGAAACTGTAAATCTTATAAACCAAGGAAACTATTATTCTTCCATATCTTATATTGGTTTCTCTGCAATGTTTGGACTTTCCGCCGCTTACTTTGGAGTTGTAGTTGCAAGAGAGGTAGTTCCGATTTTTATAACTAGAAGAAGCCCTAGTGATGTAGACTAGGATGAGCTGTAGGAGGTCTAATTAATGACATACGTGTTAGTAGCAGTCGGTGGAGCCGCGGGAAGTTTGGTTAGGTATAGCCTTGGTAAATTTATAAGTGAAAAATCAAAACACTCTTTTCCAATAGGAACTTTTATAATCAATATTACAGGTGCGCTTTTGCTTGGTTTTGTAAGCACAATTGGAGTAAGCGGTAATGTAACACTGCTCCTAGGGGATGGCTTCCTGGGCGCATACACAACTTTTTCAACTTTTATGTATGAAGGTTTTAACCTATTTAAGGAAAGAGAAAAACTAAATGCTTTTATATACATTCTATGTACATTAATTTTAGGTATTGTAGGTTATGTTATAGGAAGCAAAGTAGCCAGTTTATAAAAGAGGGTAAGATAGAATGCTATTTTACCCCTTTAGCTGTTACAATATTTTGATAAGATGAAAATATTGGTATACTCAATCCATATGCTTTAATTTCATATTTTTTATTAATTATAAGTCCCCAATATATATCTTCTGATAGTATTTTAAATTCTAATATACTATTATCATTTCTAAATACTCTTATATCACCATTTTGCATTTCCGTATAAATTAAATACGTATCCTTATTATCATGTTTTATTATTCGTTTACTCTCAATTGTTACTACATAAGTATTTCTAAAGAAATGTGGAAAAAATATAATTACACTAACTATTACAAAAAAAACAATAATTACTTTTCCGAACTTAAACTCAGAAAAATTCTTATTTCTAAATAGATAAGATTTTTTTTTCATAAAGTCTCCTTTATTTTATTAAATTCATCTACTTTAATTATTACTCCTTTTTCTGGAAATTAGAACCTAATATTTGTAAAATTTTATATTTATGGCAACTAAAAACACTGGCATATCATAATGTAGTTATGATATGCCAGTGTTAATTTCTTATATTCTATTCAAATAATGCTTTAACATTCTTTAATTCTGTGCGAATTGAAATACCTTGAGGACAATGAGTTTCACATTTACCACACTCTACGCAGTTTGATGCTTTTTCCTTATTGGGAACTGCTAAAGAATAATTCTCCTCTTTGTCAAACATAAAATGATTATTATAGAAAGTGAAATTTTTAGGAATATTTACACCCGCTGGACATGGCATACAATACTCACAGGCTGTACAACTAACTTTTACTTTTTCCTCAATGACAGTCTTGACTCTGCTAACTATCTTTAATTCTTCATCTGTTAATGAATTAACTTTGACCTCACTTGCCGTTTTTATATTTTCTACAATTTGCTTCATTTCATTCATTCCGCTTAATATAACTGACACTTCTGGATGGTTCCATACCCAACTTAAAGCCCAATCAACTGGTGTTCTTTTTACATCCGCTTTATCAAAAACATTAATAGCCTCTTTGGGAAGATTAGCTGCGAGTTTTCCTCCTCTAAGCGGTTCCATAATTGTAATTCCTAGACCCTTTTGACATGCATACTCTAAGCCTTCTGTTCCAGCCTGAAAATTCTCATCTAAGTAGTTATATTGAATTTGACAAAATGACCAATCATAATAATCTACTATTTCTTTAAAAAGAGGAAGTTTATCATGGAATGAAAATCCTGCATATTTTATTCTTCCATCTTTTATAGCAGAATCTAAAAACTCAGAAATCCCAAGATCTTTAAGCACAGCCCAGGTATCAACATTAAGAGCATGTACTAAATAAAAATCAATACTGTCTGTCTCAAGTCTCTCTAATTGCTCATTTAAATATTTGTCCATATCTTCTCTTGTTTTTATAAGCCAACTAGGAAGTTTTGTAGCTAGTTTAACTTTCTCTCTATATCCATCTTTTAACACTTTTGCTACAAATGGTTCACTTGCTCCGCCACTACCCATACCTGTCCCATGGTACGGATAAGCAGTATCTATGTAGTTAACACCTTCATCAATTGCGAAGCGGACAAGTTTCATTGATTTTTCCTCATCTATTTTGGATTGATCTCCTCCTGGAAGAATTGGAAGCCTCATACACCCAAACCCCAAAGCTGAAACCATTTCATTTGTCTTTCCAAACTTTCTATATAACATTATAATTCCTCCCTTAATAAAATCTAATCGATATTTATAATATTTTGCAGCTTGTTTTATATGCAATATTATAACATAATGATTGATCTAATATATATATTTTAAAATTTCAAATATACATAAAGTTTTCTTAACCTTAATATTTTCTTAATATCCTTTTAACATAGTTATGGTATTATTTATATATGAGAAAGGGAGTGAAAACTATATGAACAAGAAAAATGAATTTGTTATTAGTAAAGATGTTATTGATGAATGTCTTGCTGATTCCATAGAAAAAAAAGCAAAATAAAAAAGCAAGTCTACATTAACAATGTAAGACTTGTTTTTATTTTGACCCCCATTAATTACTACATATATTTGTCATAAATGCTACAGAACCCTTTAAGAAAACCAATATAAAACTCTTGTGGAATATCAACTTCTGGAAATAATTTTGCAAGTCTATCAAATTTATTAACAGCTAGAACATTAATGTTTTTAATTATATTTGGTAATAGTCCCTTCTCTAAAAGATTAAGATATGAAATCAGCCCTACTTCAAAACCATTTATTTCATAAGGATGGATCTCTCCTTGTTTCTCGTCCTCATAATAAGCTTTAACAAATTGATGAATAACTAACAAAGAATCCTCTTCAATATCTTCTATAACCCTATTGTTAGCTTCTTCTTCTTTTTTCCATTCAATTATTTTACCCATTATTGGTACCTCCTTGTTTCAAATTTTCAAATTCTATTTTTTTGTTTTATTTACTATACTATCATTAGTATTCAATTCAATGATTAATTGCTCTAAATATTTTTAGTTATAAAAATATCCCCTTTCTTACAATAAATTTTTTTATAATCTGTTATAAGAAAGGAGAACATATAGTTGTTTAAGCTATAAATCTATGTTTTATAGAATTCTTATTTACTTTTTATCACTATTGCAACTGATTCTAGTTTATTTGCAGAGGTTCTAGTCACATAAAGCTTGCTTGCAGTAGTCTTAAATGCAGCAAATAAATATGAATATCCTTTACTTACAGTTGCCTTAGATATTGCTTTCGCACCTTTTGTTAAGGCAGGATTTACAGCGTAAACATTTACTATGTCCCCTGCTAATAATCCCTTCACACATACTTTACCCTTTGCAACTGACACATAAGAAGAATTTAATGTTACACTTTTCTGCATTGCTGCCAAAATTTTAGGTACGGCAGTATCTGTATATATACTATATTTTTTAGAAGCTACCGGAAATAAAGCTTTGTCCCAACTGTGATCTAACCTCATTTCTGCATCACTACATAAAGAATATGTTTCTATTACTCTTCCATTTACATCAGGTAAAGGATCATTCCAAGTCGTATCCAGGTGGTACCAACTTCCCCCTACCATTACCATATTCCAAGCATGACTTTCACTATCATTACCATTATACGCAGCTCCTGTTATTATTCTAGCCTGAAGTCCTGCATCTGTTAGCATTCTATATGCTAATAATGCATAACCCTGACAAACTGTTTCACCACTTCCAAGTATCCCCGCATAAGCAGAAAAGTTAGTATGTGTTGTGTCATAAGATAGCTTTTTACAAATATAAGAATTTATAGCCTTTACCCTTTGACCTTCAGTCATATCAGATGTTATTATTTGTCCGAGCACCTCTTTTACCTTTGCCTTTACCTGATTTTCCTGCACCTTGGTTTCTAGATACTCAAATGTGTATACTACATTTAATTCGTTATCACCAAAATCTGTAATGCTATAAGCATATGATTTTAATAAATTCTTTTCATAGTCATTTCCAGCTGTCTTAACTGCTGTCAAAACTGTATCTTGCATAAAGTTAATGCTATTGCCAACACTTTTAGAACCTGTATAATTAATATTTACCTCAGAAACTCTATTAGATATAGCATAGTTTACTTTTGCTTTAAATTCATCAATGGTAGTCACATTATAGGTAACAACGGCTTCAGATTTATTCATTGTTTTCGTTGTGTAACCCTTACTAAAATTTTGAATATAATTACTTTGTTTTAGTCTATTACTTCCAATTAAAGAAACAGAACCTATTTTGGTTTTACCGTTTATTTGATTTGCATACACTAAGGAACCTATACTTGAAATCGATACAGCTAAAACTATAATTAAAGACAATAATATTTGACTTATTTTTTTACTTGTTTTCATATAATCTCCCCCTACTTTAGATGATAAAGCAATAATACATTGCTTATAAAATCATTATGATTATATCATAATAAATTATAACTTACGTTACTAAACTATTACATTTCTAATAAAAATTATATTTATTAATCTGTGCTATAATTGTATTATTTAACATATAAGAACATATAATAATATGAAATAAAAGAAGATGAAAAAATGAATAATAAACTTACTAAAAAAGATGTTGAGCAGCTCCAAAAGGAATTTGATTATCGTAAGGGACCACTAACAATGGAAATTGCCCATGAAAAAATGTTAGCTGCGGCTCATGGTGATAGAAGTGAAAACGCTGAATATAAAGCTGCAAAATCAAATATGTACGATAACTTTCGAAGAATGGGTTATTTAATAAAAATGATTAGAAGTGCTGAAATCATAGATGACGTTATCGGCAAAACTGCTGGTGCAAACATAGGCGATAAATTACTGATAAAATTTGATGGCAGTGATGATATAGAACAAATAGAACTTGTAACAACACTTCAAGTAGATATAATAAACGGTAAATTTAGTATTGAGTCTCCAATAGGAAAAGTGTTATTTGGAAAGTTAATAGGAGATATAGTTGAAGTGGATTCACCTGATGGAAATTATAAGATAGAACTTGTGAACATAATTAAGGTATAATTACAAGACTTGATATAAGAAAAGCCAAAAATTTACGCAGCTTTCGACAAGTGACAGTCACCATTGCATTTGGTTTTTCTAAACTACATCAAATCCATATATTCTATCAACTATCTTACTATTAGAATCATATCTTATAAGTTTAAAAGACATATACAAGTCCCCTGAAGCACCTAATAAATTAAGAAGGAATATTATGCCTCCTATCCAACTAGGTAACAACAACGTAACAATAGACATTACTGTTAATGGTGATAAAAGAATAATTAAAAATTTAGTACGATCTATAGGTATCCCAGATATTTCTTGCGTATATGCATAAATCCCCTTAAATCCATACTTAACTTTGCCACCAAAAATCCTATATGCGAGTCCATGAATACTCTCATGAACAATTGATATAGGAATCATTAAAAGTAGCACATATAAACAAAAATTAATTATTAAGTATTTAGTTGGGTAAAATATATATGGTTTAAGAAAGAAATTATCAAGTATATTGTCTGTGCTGCTTCCCAGGAGTTTCACAGTTACAAAAGCTATTATTATACACATTACATGCGTTTTCCACGTAATTTTAAAAGACATGTCCATCACCTCTGTTAGAAGTATTGACATGTCTTTGGGTTGTTAAACTTATTTCTTGCTATTGGTAAAATTTTCACCCTAGTGGTACTTACGAAAACAGTTGGAGCTCAGCGGAGACTGTGCTCGTTTGGTACGCAACTTTCGACAAGTGACAGTCACCATTTTGGGGAGCTTGCTTCCCACTTGCTATATAATTTTCAATTAAAGAATCACTTATGATAATACCTACATCCATGCTACCAATTATCTTCTATTAATTAAGAAGGATAATAATTACTATAATTTGTTCAAACCTTATTAATATCAATACTTTGTATAATATATAATCGTATGAGAAGATTCGCTTAATGGTATTATTTTTACAGTGCCGATAGAATTCTCCAGCATAAACTCAAAATTAGAATTATAATTTATACCATTAGTTGTATCAGAAACATTAAACCTTAACATGCCATAATCATCACACGGTAAAAACGATAAACTAGTGATTTTAGCTCCTATTTTACTAATCGTTGTACCTTCCCCAACATAACTCATTTTAACTAACTGTTGACCCACTAAACTTAGAGAGAAATAATTAACTTGAGGATTTACAACTATAGGGTCTTTACTAATCACCTTGGCATTTCTTAATTCTTTCATGATATAATCAGCGACAAATCTTACGTCTTGCTGATTATAACTTTCACTTATAGATCGGCTATAAACTTTATTGGTAAAACTATAAAGTGAAAATGATAAGATAAGTACAATTATCGAGATAGGAATAACAATTATAAGTTCTATTAAAGTAATGCCTTTTTTATTAGAATACTTATTCATATTGATCTCCTTATTTTTAAGTTAAGTTTATTTATTATCAGGTAAAAAAGTTGATAACTCTGTCTTATTTTTACCAGTAGCATCAGTATAGGTATAAGTAATACCTGGTATATGAATATTTGACCCCAATGAGCCTAAATTTAATGTAATATTTTTAGAATAACTACTCGTGCCCACTGTTACATCCACCATACTTGAACCTCCACTTTGAATTGCACTACCAAGTTTATTTTGAGCTTCTGAAATATCTTTAGTTCTATTTCCACTTTGAAAAACAATTTTAGTGTTAAATGATAACGAATTCATAAAAATAACTATAATTAACATAATTATTGCTATTGCCACCATTTCCTCAACTATGGAAAATCCTCTTTTTTTTGTGCAATCTATCATAATTTCACTCCCTAAGATTCATTTCTACTTCCAATATCTTTGTTGATAACCAGATCCACCTGTTCCTCCTGTATCTCCGGTTGGTATCGGAATTGAACATGATATAAATGTAACTTTAGCCCCCCCCGTTACATTAATATCCTTGCCTACAATTGACCCTTTAATTTCTACTCCACCATCTAAATTTATTATTGTATTTGGTGCATATATTTCTCCGTTAATCTTAACGCCATTATTTAGATCAAGTTTAAGCGCATTATTGTATAAAACTAATTTACTGCAATCTTCTTCGCCATTAACATAATTAATTTTACTTCCCCAACCAGTTAAAATATAGTCATCTACATATAGTAATAACCTTCCTGTACCATTTATTATAATGTTACCTGCAAGCGACAGTTTTTTTATTCTAAGTTTATTATCACCAGATCCAATATTAATCGTAAGTATCGAGTTGTTCTCTATTTTAATTTCATTATAGCAAGTACCAGCATTAATACTTTTGTTATTACCATTGCCAGTAGTAAATGTTCCCATACTAGTTAAAGTCTCTGGGAAAGGTGCATCTATATAACTGTTATTAGCTTTTTTTATTGTCTTGTCGCCTGTCCAACTTGATTTTGTTACAATTTTACTACCATCTCCACTTATAGGAATGCATATAGAACCATTAATGAGGTTATCAGCAAAATAATAAATAGCTCCATTATTCGTCGAACTAGTCCCTATATCCCCAATAATATTCCCCGGAGAACATCCTTGATTAACATTAATACTGTTAACACCAAATATGGCGGAGTTCGTGGTTACTCCAGCACTTGTAACCTTTGTTAATACTGAAGTGACGCTATCTGTAACATTATCATTAGCTCCATATAACACCTCTCCAACAGAAGTAACACTCAAGCTATCATCTACTTTAGTTATAGTTGTTTTAAACTTACCCACTCCAAATTTAGTATCATCAGATACTATCGAGTGTGTTGGAGAAGATACTATCGCTGATTCTATATCAGATGTATTCATTGTACTTAATGCTTTTACAGTAGCAGCTGCCCCAGCTTTAGCAATAAAATAAGCCTGAGTCTTCTTTTCTTGTCTTATTGAATGTTTGTTTTCAAAAATCATAGCAGTACCTAACGTCGCACATATAATTGTAACAATTCCTGTTATAGCAATTACCACTAAAAGAGATGCACCTTTCCTTTTTTTTTGCATTAAAACCTCTCCTAACAATTTTTTAATATTAGTATTGGTTATTTAACATTATACAGACTATTATTTCAAGCTTTAACATACTTGATTCTATAACATAACTTATTACTAATAGTTACTTAAATATAGTAATTACTCGTAATAATAATTGGTTTCACCCTCTTACTTTCTCCATACTAATTACACATTTATATCAATAATCTCTCCTAACATTTTTTGATATTATAATTTATGTTTAGTTTCAAAATGGATTAGCAACAAAATCACCTCAAACTTCTAAATATTTCTATTCACTTATTAACATATTGAATATAATTTCTAACAACAGAAATATCGCCTTTTTCTTTTATTATATTCACTCGTGGTTTGTTTTTATCATCATCTAAAATATCGACATCAACTTTTTTATCAGTATCATTTGTAATTTTAATATTTGCTGCTGATAAATCTGAGCCTTGGCCTCTTTTTTGTGAAAAAATGTCTAGAATTATATTTTTTCCAATAGGTACAAATTCAATAGGCTTACTAAAATCTTTAGGATATGTTTCTTTACTTGTTTTATATTTATAAAAATATTTAGTACCAATTTGAGTAAAATAAAACTCTACTGGCTCTACCCCAGCATTATCAACATAAATATATGATAACTTTGACTCATCTTTTCCCCTTTCAATTGTTACAGTATTCAAATCAGGTGTTTTAGGTTTTGCATATAAAACAAAATCACTTTTGTTATCATCCTTCGTTGCCGTTCCTCCATTTTTTGTCACTGTGTTATTTTCATCATTTGGTGTTATCTCATTATTAATTAGTGATGTAGTCGGACTTTGAAAAAAAGGATTTTCACTACCACCTGGTTTTTTATAATTCCACTTAAAGTCATCATTATTATTGAGTTTAGGAACACCATAAAAGTCTAATATAATAGTTCCTGATACTTCACTGCCCTCTGCCCCAGTTAGTGTTATGCTTTTTATAATTATCTTTTTATCGTAATTTTCTACTTGCCCTATAAAACTTATAAATTCATCGTACACACCCTTAAATTTAAGTGTAACTTCCATTTTATATGCGCCAATAATCTTCGAGTCATTAGTCTTCTTACTAGTAATATTAGTTTCGTTTTTAGCTGTTCCATTAAAGTCGTTTACTAATTTGTCTAATTCATTTGTAGTATTTTTGCTTTTATCTTCATTATTTACAGTTTTTGTCGTATCTACAACATTGTTTCCACTACTTACTTCTGAAAACGCTAATACATCTGCTTGAAAATTACTATTTTTAATCATTTTATCTAATATCACTATGATTTTTTCCTGCTCTAGTGATGGAAATAGCATACCTGTTGCATTAAATATTTTAGAATTTAAATTTTTATACTGTTCTTTTCTTTCATTTTCTGACATTATCTTTGCCTTAGCTAACTCCCATTTTTGCGAATATGAATCTTTACTGGCTTTTAATTCAGTTATCTTTTGATTTTGTTTCAAAAAGACAAAGTTATAAAACCCATAACATAATACCACTATTAATAAAACTCCTATTAATACTTGTTCCCTTTTAGTTACCTTCATAATTATCAACGTCCTTCAAAGTACACTTTACATTAAAAGTAAATTTCTCATTATCTGTAGATGATGAATTTATACTATCAATTTGTACTTCTTTTACAAAATCTAAATTTCTTAAAGTGCGCTCAAACACCGCTATTGCTTCTCTATCTTTTGCTTCAGCTTGAATTTGCACTCCATTAGCATCCAAGGTCATAACTTTAAAATCTACACCTTCCGGAACGCAAGAATTTATTTTATCTATTACTTTACTACCTACAAAATCTTTATTATTTATACCCTCACTGATATTGGATACTACGCTATAGTACTTGTTCATTATAGCTAACTTTTTTTCTTCATTTCCTATCTCATTTAACTTAGCAATATTTTCTTTCGAATTTAAATTTTGCTGTATATTCGTAATTTCAGAATTTAACTTACTTATGTTAAAATAATTAGATGCATATGTAAAAATAATTAATAAGACTAAACTCGCAGATACTATAGCAGCATAAAAATATTCTTTTTTAAAATCTTTTTTAATTCCTGTATAAGCGTCAAAAAAGTTAAAATCGTTCATAAATCTCACCTACCTCAGTCTTATTATCGCTCCTATAGCATTCAAATATTTGCTTAATTCCTCATCTATTCTAGCTGAATCTACATTAGCTGCATTTATTTTAGAGCAATTTACATTACTTAAGCTATGAATTTGAGTAACAGGTAAGTTTACAACGTCTTTCATAAATATTTCTATACCTTTAAGATTTGAACTTCCTCCGTAAATATATATTTTATCTATTTTATTTCCTTGTTTTTTATTTTTATAATAATTGAGTAATTTCTCTATTTCACGAATCCAATTTCTTACTTGTGCTTTCGCAATATCGTTTACCATTGAACTCTGCATACCACTTAAAGATTCCCTTTCTAAATTACAATTTTTAAATTTTTGATCCTCTGCTTCCTCTTCTGAAATAGATAATTGCTTAGCAATATCTACATCTATATGGGAACCACCATAATTAATAATTCTAGTAAACAACACATTACCATCCGAAATAATATTTACATTTGTAAAATCATGTCCTAAATCTATAACTGCAACAGTATCTTCTGAACTGAAATTTTCATCGTTAACTTGTATATTATTAATAAATAACTTATTAATGCTATTTGAGCTTATATCTAACGCTACAGCATTGCCATTTAATTCTTTCACTAATTTATAATATCCATCTACCATGATTTTAGGATATACTACTACTGCAAATTTTGCCTGTTTTATGTTTTCATCTTCAAACTCTTCTAATATTTTATATTGCATTATGTAATCATCAAATTTAATTGGTAAATATCTTTCCATTTGAAACTTTATTATAGAATCCATATCCTCTTTTTTTGCTACAGGGATATCGATGTCTCTAGTTATAACTGTTGTACTTTTGGTAGTGATAATAATATTTTTACATCTTATATTTTCAGCTTGCAAAACGTCTAAAATTTCATCTTTTAATTTGGTTACATCTAAAATATTACCATCATTATAACATCCTTCTGGTGTAATCATCGTAATGGCTTTTTCTATAACAATATTTTTTCTATGCTGTGTTCCTAAAACTATTTTTGTATTTTGTGAACCTATGTCTAAGGATAAGACTTTTGAGTTGAACATGAGTAGTCACCTCTTTTTTTGTTTAGTTAGTTGGACAATTAGTATATACTTTCAGTTCTTGTGTTAATTACCTTGAGGTATTAACAAGAACTGAAAGTTTACATTTGATACCTTAAATTATTGACCTTTGTAAGTTGTTCTACCAGTAGAGATCATTGCTGACGCTTAAATTAATATAACTGTTTTTTAATGACCAATCAGCAAGCTGAGTAGAAACTAAAAATACGTCCAAGTTTTAACAATTAAATTTCATTTTTCAGCAAAAATCTCTTAGTCTCCATATTAATATCGATAAAATTTTGGTTTAAATCGTTATTTAATAATAATGTAACTATTATATGCAAGATGTATATTTAAAAGTTGCATATAAATTAGTTTTCACTCAATCAACCGGATGGATTTGTCCAACCCAAACGGTTGAACCTGTTCTAAAAACTTATGGGGCAACCGTTACAGAAAGCAAGTCTGAACCACTTGTCGTTCTTGATGCTACAAAAGCTGTACCATCTTTATTCTTAACAGTTGAAGTAAGTGTAAAAGTACCATCAGCAGCATAAATTAAGCCAGTAATCCTACTAGTTGGAACACCCGACAACTTTATTACTGGATCAGTAGCAACGTTCGTAGATGTTGTGACAGCTGTAACAGTTCCTTCCGCCATTAATGATTGAAGAGCTGTTGCAATTTGTTTACCATCAGTAACAACCTGAGTTCTTGTTGCTTTATCCTGAAATCCGGAAAACTTTGGTATCATTATCGCTGCTAAAATACCAATAATCGCAATAACAACAATAAGTTCAATCAATGTAAAACCTTTCCTCTTTTTTTTCTTAATTACATCCATTTTCCTTAAGCTCATTTCCATTAATAATTCCCCCTAATAAATAAATTTTAAATATATAATAATGCTAAAACTACAAAACCTTGATGCTACTAATATTTATAATTTTCATGCCTTTGTTTTGTAGTTTTATCATATTAATCAAACTATTAATGAACCGTACTAGACATATCCATAATTGGCATCATCATTGCTATTACTATAAATCCTATAACAACTCCCATTACTATTATCATAAGTGGTTCTATCATTGTAGTCATTTTTTTTAGTGATGTTTCTAATTCCTCATCATAAAAATTTGCTGTCTTGTCCAATATATCATCTAGTGAACCAGACTCTTCTCCTATTTTTATCATGGAATGTAACATTGCTGGGAATATTGCTTCTACTCCTAATGCTTCCGCTAAAGATACTCCTCTTACTACTTTTTCTTTGATTTTTTCTAAAGCATTTTCTGCTACTTTATTTCCAACTACCTTTTGAACTACTTCTAATGCTTGTACCAAAGGTACACCACTAGCAATTACAGTAGATAAAGTTCTAGTAAATCTAGATACTATTGCCTTCTCTGTAATATCTTTAATTATTGGCAATTTCAACTTTAATCCATCTATTGATAATCTACCTTGTGGAGTTTTGACATAACTCTTCATACCATAAATTGCTCCACCAATAATCGCAATTAAAATGTACCATTTAGTTTGTATAAATTGACTTATTTCCATAATTATTCTCGTAGGTGCTGGTAACGCTACCCCCGAACTTGTAAACATCCCTGTAAATGTAGGCATTATAAATGTTAGAAGGAAAATTACTATTACAACTGATAAACCTCCGAGTACCATTGGATAAACCATAGCACTTTTAAGTTGATTATTTATTTTGTTTTCTTTTTCAAAATGGGATGCCATTCTATTCATTATTGTATCAAGGTTACCACTGACTTCTCCTGTATTTATCATATTTATAAGTAAATCTGGAAACACATCTTTATGTTTTGAAAGTGAATCTGAAAGAGCAACCCCCTTTTGCAAATCATCATGAACTTCGTATAAGCTTTTTTTAAGTTTTTTATTTTCAGTTTGCTTTTTTAAAACATCCAACGCATTAGCAATATTAGCACCTGCGTTTATCATTGTGTAAAATTGTCTGCAGAAAATGTATAAATCCTTTGTTTTAACCTTCTCAAAGGATTCAAATAAATCCTTCTGCTCACGTTCTAACACTTCTTTAATTTCTATTGGATAATAATTATTGTCTTCTATCATGGCTAACACTTCATTTTTACTATTAGCTTTAAATATTGCCTCTATTTTTTGACCTTTATGGTCCATAACTTTATACTTATAAGTAGGCACTTACTCCACCCCTATTCTTTCAAAAACGCTATCTTAACCAGTTCCTCGACCGTTGTCATTCCTTTTAGTACTAAATCAGTACATGATGTTTTTAGCGTTTTCATCCCTTTTTCTATACTTATATCTCTTATCTCATCTACACTAGCGTTACGCATTATGTATTCTCTGTGTGTGCGGGTTACTTCCATTATTTCATATACACCTATTCTTCCTGAGTATCCAGTATTGTTACAGTGTCCACATCCCTTACCTTTGTGAATAAGCAACTCCTCCGCTGAGTGAATGTTTAGGATTTCTTTTTCAAAATCAGAGGCAACGTAAACTTCGGAGCACATTGGACATATTTTTTTTACAAGTCTTTGAGATATAATTCCTGCTATGGCACTAGCTACAAGGTAAGGTTGTATATCCATATCTATAAGTCTTACAATTGCTGAAGGCGCATCATTAGTGTGTATTGTACTTAACACTATATGCCCAGTTATAGATGCTCTTGTAGCAATTTCTGCTGTTTCATTATCCCTTATTTCACCTATCATAACAACATCAGGATCTTGTCTTAAAATCGACCTTAAACCAGATGCAAAGGTTAGTCCTGCTTTGGGATTTACATTTACTTGATTTATTCCATCAACTATATACTCTACAGGGTCCTCTACCGTTATAATATTTTTACTATTATCATTTAATTCACTTAATAGGGTGTATAGTGTAGTTGATTTTCCACTGCCTGTAGGGCCTGTGACGAGAATTATTCCATATGGATTTTTAAGTATTCTTGCTACTTTTTCTAAGTCATCTTCATTCATACCAAGTTTTTCTTTACCAACCAAGAAATTTTCTCTATCTAGTACCCGGATAACAACCTTCTCACCATGAATTGTCGGCAATGTTGATACCCGCAAATCTACCTTCTTATTATCTACAATTGTTAAAATTCTACCATCTTGTGGTATCCTCTTTTCTGCAATATTTAATTCTGCTAGTATTTTTATACGAGTTATAAACGCACTAAATATATCTTTATTGTATTTAGATATTTCTTTTAAAGTACCGTCTATTCTGTATCTTATTTTTATATAACTTTCAAAAGGTTCTATATGGATATCACTAGCTTTCAGTTTTATTGCATCGCTTATTATAGAATCAACAAGTCTAACCGCCGGAGCGCTTTTTATATCATCTAATTGTGCTTTATTATCTTCCGTATCAACCTTTGTTCCCTGAGCTTTCGATAAATCATCAGCGGCTTTCTTCGCGCTTTGACTAGCGTAATATACATCAATTGCATTTTTAATATCTTTTGTTAGTGCAATAAATATTTCAACATTAAAACCTGAAGATATCTTAACATCATCTATCGCAAATATATTTAAAGGATCAGACATGGCAACCTTTATTTTATTGTCTTCTATACCAAAAGCAACTAAGTTATACTTTTTTGAAATAACCTCTGGAATTAATTGAACAACTTTTTGATCTATCTCTTCCATATCTAAGCGTACTCTTTTTATGCTTAATTGTTGTTCTAGAACTTCTAAAATATCTTCTTCGGTTAAAACCTCATCTTCAATAAGAAGTTCTCCTAACCTTTTTCCATTACCTTGCTGTCTTCTGAGTACTTTATTAAGTTCCTCTGAAGTTATCTTTCCAGATTCAATTAATAAATCTCCCAATCTTTTTTTTGCCATATTCTTCATTGGCTATACCCCTTTATTAACTAAAATATATAATGTTTTCACCTATACATATATGCATAACTGCATCTGAAATATTTCTTGGTTTTTGTTTGTTTTAAAACCAATATTCCACATTTTTAAGGATATTTATAACTATTACTTAATTATATATTACATACATTTTTCTACATTATACAATGTTTATTAATGCTATGCAATGTGCTTTTAAAAATTTTATATTTTTTCCAAAGCTAGCAATAGTCTAGTTTACAGTACTTTATAAAGTGGTTACAAAAGTTTTTATAACTATCTACATAATAATCTATTTTAATACAAATTATTTGTGATTAGCAATTTTAAACTTACAAAAAATTTAATTTAAGTTAAAATATTATTCAAACTGATTAATATCATTATATGCAATATAAATTTGTTTACCCAATGATACTAGACATTATTTTTTACTATTTGTTCTAATAATTTCAATACAAAAAATTATAGCAGTCAATTTATATAAAACTATAAATTGACTGCTAAGCAAACCCTAATTCATTTTTTCCATGTTTATTTTAACATCTTAATATTATAAAATTTTAATAGTCATATTTTATCATGCAGCAGGTCCATTCGCTAATTTTTTCATTTTATTTTTAGTCATCACTTTAAATGCGTAAGAAACAATAAATGGACAGAGGATAGCAGATATTACACATGATGCTGCAACTTGTGCTGTGGCTATTGTTGCAATCGCCACTAATGATGGATCTGCTCCTGCAATAATAGCTGGCGTCGCAACAGCGTTTCCTGCAGTTGACCCTGTTGCAAGTCCTATTATAGGCTCTTCTTTAAATAATTTTAAGAGTACATAAGCTCCTATTCCAGTAAATGAAGCTATTATTCCAAGTAGTATACCAGGACCTCCAGCTTTTACAATAGTTTCAAGATTCATTCCTGCACCTAATGGGAAAGAGAAAAATGGGATTAATAACAATCCACTACTTCCAAGGAATTTTCTCATATCAATATCAATATTTCCTAAAATCATTCCTATTAATATCGGAACTAATACTGCTACAAGTGCCATAAAAGGAACTTGAGCAAGTCCTGATGCACCTAACGCAACTAATGTAAAAAACGGACCATCTTTTAAAGAAAGTAATGCATAAGCACCTACATCAGTTTCATCACCATACTGTGAAGCAAGAGATGCATATAATCCACCATTACAATTTGTTAATCCTGAAAGGATTGCGAGTGGTGATAAACCTAATACTCCCGCAGGTCCAAAAACTTTTCCTACAAATATACCAATACCAGCACCTACTATAAATTTTCCCGTTATTAGTAGTGCACCTTTTTTTAACGCCTTTGGTGCTAAATTGAAATTAATTTGTGAGCCAATTAAAAACATAAAACAAGCTAAAATTGGTGTTGATGCCGCTTTACCGAACAATCCCGTTGTAAAACCACCAATTTTTAAGACTTGTGGGAAAAATGTATTAACTAATACCCCTAAAAAAAGTGGAACAACCATCATACCGCCCGGAATTTTATCGAGAGTTCTCTTAATTGGAATTTGCATTTTTTCGACCTCCTATTTTTCAATAATTGTAGTTGGGGACATCCATTTCTTTTCAGGCGGACTCCCATTTTTTTAAATTTATTCTATTATTTTATATTCTTGCTACTCCTGTATCTCTTGCAGCTTTCGCAATTGCTTCTGCTACTTTTGTCGCTACTCCTTTGTCTAATGCACTTGGTATTACGTTATTTTCGTTTAAATCTTCATCTTTTATATAATTTGCAATAGCATACGCTGCTGCAAGCTTCATTTCTTCGTTTATTTCTTTTGCTCTCACATCTAAAGCACCTCTGAATAATCCAGGGAAAACGAGTACATTATTTACTTGATTTGGGTAATCAGAACGTCCTGAACCTGCCACCCTTGCGCCTGCTTTTTTAGCTTCATCTGGCATTATCTCAGGTGTTGGGTTTGCCATTCCAAAAACTATAGAATCTTTATTCATAGACTTAACCATATCAGCTGTAACAATTCCTGGAGCTGAAACTCCTATAAATACATCTGCACCTACTAAAGCATCACTTAGATTTCCTTTTATGTTTTCTGGATTAGTTATTTCTGTAAGAGCCGTTTTTGCATCATCAATTTTCTCCATTCCTCTATAAAGTATTCCTACTTTATCACAAGCAATTAGATTTTTAACTCCGGACCTTAGTAAAAGTTTTGATATTGCTGTTCCTGCAGACCCTGCACCATTTATAACAACTTTTAAATCGCAAAGTTTCTTTCCTACTACTTTAGTCGCATTAATGAGTCCTGCAAGAACTACAATAGCTGTTCCATGTTGATCATCGTGAAATACTGGTATATCCAATATTTTTTTAAGTTTGTCTTCCACCTCAAAACATCTTGGAGCACTAATATCTTCTAAGTTTATCCCACCAAATCCTGGGGAAATAAGTTGAATAGTACGAACAATTTCATCTACGTCCTTTGTATCTAAGCAAATTGGAAAAGCATCTACATTTGCAAATTCTTTAAATAGTATTGCCTTACCTTCCATAACTGGAAGTCCTGCTTTTGGTCCTATGTCCCCAAGCCCTAAAATTGCGGTGCCATCTGTAATAACTGCAACCATATTTCCTTTAGCTGTATATTTGTATACGTTTTCTTCATTCTCATGAATCCTTCTACAAGGTTCAGCAACTCCAGGTGTATATGCAAGTCCTAAATCCTCTTTTGTTTCTATTTTTACCTTTGATTTTATTTCAAGTTTACCTGTGTATTTTTCATGCATTTTTAAACTTTCTTCAAAATAATTCATTTAATATCTCTCCTCTTCGTTATATTATTTATACGTTTTCATGATTAATATTTATGTTTTATTTGTTGGTATCATCATAACAACAAATTCAATATAATTAAATATTTAGAAAGTTTAAAATTCTTTGTGGTCATTAAAAAATCTTTGCATTATTTTTAACAATATATTATTCAAAACTAGATATGTTATAATTTCTGTAAACGTATCCTATAAAAAAGATATAAGAGGAGCTAAATATGAAATTAAAAACAAAGATCACTACTACTGTAATAGGAATTTTACTCCTGACTATTGGAAGTATATCTATACTTTCTTTTAATCAGATGAAAATAGTGCTTAAAGACCAATTTGGACGTAACCTTTTAAATATTGCAAATTCCGTCTCAATGAGTTATCTTGTTAAAAATTATTTAACAGAAAAAAATCAAATTAATGATGAAAACTTAAATAATCAGATAGAGGCTATAAGAATTAAAACTAAGGTTGAATTTATTGTAGTAATGGATATGAAAGGAATAAGATATTCACACCCTACTAAATCTAAAATAGGTAAGAATTTTGAGGGTGGAGATGAAAAACGTGTTCTCACAACTGGAGAAGAATATGTATCTGAGGCAAATGGAAGCCTTGGACCCTCTCTTAGAGTATTTACACCTATAATAAAAGATGGGAGACAAATTGGAGCAGTGGCTATAGGTAGCCCAATTTCTGAGGTTTATAATGAGATTTATTTAAAGATAGATAGCTTTATACCTTTTATAATACTCGGATTAATTTTAGGGGTTATTGCTGCAACTCTCTTATCTTCCAATATTAAAAAAGCCATTTTCGGTTTAGAACCAGAAGAAATAGCATTGATACTTAAAGAAAAGGAAGCTGTTATTGAAAGTGTTACGGAAGGAATTATAGCTGTAGATAAAAAAGGGAGAGTCACCTTATTTAATAGAGCAGCGGGAGAAATCCTTGGGCTAACGTCTGAAGACATAGGACGCCCCATAACAAATCTTTCTTATGAACATAAAGTTTCTGAAGTACTGAAACTTGGAAAGTATTTTGAAAATATAGAAATGAAAGTGAGACCAGGTTTAACGATTTTTTGCAAATATAATCCACTTAAAAATGATAAAGGTGAAGTAATCGGACTTGTAATGAATTTTAGAGATTTAACAGAAGTTAAAAAAATGGCAGAAGAGCTCACTGGAATAAAAAAAATGACTTGCTCCCTTAGAGCACAAAATCATGAATTTATGAATAAACTCCATGCTATATCTGGCATGATACAATTAGGTGAATACACAGATGCTGTAAAATTCATATCAACTGTTTCTAAAACTCGAAAAGATATTAGTGGAATTCTGCAAAGTCAAATTAAGAATGTATATATTGCGGCATTGTTACTCTCAAAATATAATAAAGCAGAGGAATCTAGAATAATATTTGAAATTGATTCAAATTGCAATTTAGATGAACTACCTCAATATTTGAGAGAAGACGAATTAGGATCTGTTATTGGAAATTTAATAGAAAATTCTCTTGACGCAGTAAGTACAAATGGGAATGGCTTTGTTCACTTTAAAATTTTCAAATTAGAAAACGAGTTGAAAATTCAAGTTAATGACAATGGACCAGGTATAAATACTGAAATAAAAGATAAGATATATGAAATTGGAACTACTACTAAAACGGGTCAGCGTGGAGTAGGTATGTATATTGTTAAAAAAATTATTGATGAGGCTTTCGGCACAATCGAATTTAGTGTAAACAATGGAACATGGTGGAATATAAGTATTCCTATGGAAAGGAGCATAAGCCAATGATTAAAGTTATGATTATAGAAGATGACCCTATGGTACGAGATATTAATACTAAATTTTTAAACCGAGTTGAAGGCTTTCAATTAATTAAAGCTGCTAGTAATCTTACGGATGCACAAAGTTTTATAAAAAAACATAAACTAGATTTAGTTTTACTTGATATTTATCTTCCTAATGAAAATGGAATAGATTTTCTAAAGTGGCTTCGAACTGAAGAAATTGAAGTTGAGGTTATTTTAATTACTGCTGATAAAACAACAGAACGAATTCAGGAATCTTTTCGATATGGCGCTCGAGATTATTTAATTAAACCCTTCACTTTAGAGAGATTTAAAGAATCACTCCTTAAATTTAAAGATAGATATTATCATCTTCAAAAGGAAAATATAATTGAACAAAGTGAATTGGATAAATATATTATAAGTAATAGAGCTTTAGCTGTTGAAGAAAATAATAATTCTGATTTAACTAAGGGTCTAAATAGATATACTTATGATACAATCTGGCAACAAGTTCAGCAAATAGGAGATAATTACACCTCGCCAGAAGAGCTAGGTGAAATACTCGGAATTGCAAGGGTCACATGCAGAAAGTATTTAGAATATATGAATAAAGAAGGAAAAATTGATATGTTAATTGAATATGGTAAAATTGGAAGGCCACAGCACAAATATAAGGTAAATCATAGTATTTAAAAAAATAGTAACACTGCTTAAATTTAAGCAGTGTTACTATTTTTTAATATATTCGCCCTTGGGTCACTTATACGCAACTTTCGGCAAGTGACAGTCACCTTTATGAAAGGTCTAATTTCTTGTCTATTAGATAAGAGGTGCTCATAAATAATCCAATAAAAACAATAATATCAAATATAGCACTAGCTATATTAATATTAAAAGCTGCCTCTGATGCTGTAGTACCAAAATTCAATGCATTAGCAGTATTTATCGAAAAATCACTCAAATTCAAGTTTTGAGGTAATAAAGTTGTAATTTTAGTAGATAACCAACTTATCACTATAGATAAAATTATAAAAATTACAAAAGAACCTATTTTGCCTAATTTTTTACCCTTTAAGGCTATTTTTCCGATAACCATGCAAAAGTATATAATAGTTAAAAAGTAAATAATACCCCATACATAATTAATTATGCTATATAATATTAGACCAGGCTTAATATTCGACAAAAAACTAAAGTCTATCTTGTCTGTTAGCGTTAAATAAGACATCAGAAAAGATACAACAACAATAATTGTTATTTGAATTAGTGCAGTTATAAGCCTTGATGTTATTATCGATTTTCCAGACTGTGGTAGCGTAAATAACAAGTAACCTGAGTCATTATGCAAATATTTGCTCATTATTTTTAATGAAGATATAAATATGACTATTATTGTAGCAACAATTAAGCAACCAGATAACCCAATAACTACATCACCCCATGAACTTTTCTTTGCCATAAGAAGCAAGTTAGCAATTATCACAACTATACAGCTTCCCATTATGGTTAAAAAATTTGCTCTTAATTCATATTTTACAAGTTTAAACATTACTGAAATACCTCCCTATATAATTCATCGATTGACATCTTCCTGCTCATTCGCAATTCCTCTGCATTTCCCTCTAGCACTATCTCTCCCTCAGATATAAATGCTACGTCATCAAAAATGCGTTCTATATCATTTACAAGATGAGTAGTAATTATCATGGAACTATCTTTACTAAAGTTATTAACTATAGCATTAAGTATCTTTTCTCTAGCCGTGGGATCTACACCACCCAGTGGTTCATCAAGTATATAAAGCTTAGCTTTTCTTGACAATACTAATGAAAGCTTTAACTTTTCCTTCATTCCCTTTGATAAACTCTTTACAGCGTCACTTTTATCAAGATTCATAAAGACCAATAATTCCTCTGCTTTTATCTCATCAAAATCAGAATAAAAGTCCTTGAAATATTTCACTGCATCCTTTACTTTCATCCACTTTAAAAGATACTCATTATCAGGCAAATAGGAAACTATCGACTTTGTATGGACACCAGGTACATGCCCATCTATTAGTATTTCACCTTTAGATTGATGCAATATTCCCGCTGCAATTTTTAAGAAAGTAGTTTTACCACTACCATTGGGTCCAAGAAGTCCTACAATTTTCCCAAGTGGTATATTTAAGTTTACACCTTGTAACGCCTTTTTATTTAAATATGATTTGCGAATTTCTTTTGCTTCTAATATATTATCCATTTTGTTTTACCTCCATAGTTTCTTTGGAAACAGCTCTGATTATTTCATTGTCATTAAAGCCTAGGTTTCTCATTCTAAGTATAAAAGAATCTATAACTTCCTTTGCCATTTCTCTTTTCAAATCATCTACCATATTTTCACTCTCCACCACAAATGTCCCTGTGCCTCTTTGGGTATAAACAATTCCAAGTCTTTCAAGTTCTTGGTAAGATCTCTGAAGAGTATTGGGATTTACATTCATGTTCGTTGCCATTTCTCTTACTGACGGTAATTTGTCATTTGATTTTAGTTTTCCTATAACTATATCCATTTTTATAATGTCCATAATTTGTAGGTATATAGGCGACTTGTCATTAAATCCTGCAACCATTTTTTATCTCCTTTCGCCATGTTGTTAACGTTCTAGTGAACTATATTAATAGTACACTAGAACGTTAGTAATGTCAATGATAAATTTAAAATATATTTCTTTAACAAAAAACGACATAGTGACATATTATGTGATGATAGTTTTAGATTTAAGATACTTACGAATTTAAGGGCGGTGTATCTATGAGTGAATCAAAAAGTAATTTATCTATTACAAATGAATCTATAGTTAATGAGGCTGACACTAATGATGATAACGGTGATACTGGCGCAACTGGTTCTACCGGAGCTACTGGAGCTACTGGAGTTACTGGGGCTGACATTAATGATGATGATACCGGCAAAACTGGTCCAACTGGTCCAACCGGAACTACTGGTACTACTGGTACTACTGGTACTGCCGGTAGAACTGGCGCTACCGGAGTGACTGGTGCTACTGGTATCACTGGTGCTACTGGCTATACCGGAGTAACTGGACATACAGGTGTAACCGGCGCTACTGGTAACACTGGTGCAACCGGCTATACCGGAAGGACTGGCACTACCGGTAACACTGGAGCAACCGGCTATACTGGAATAACTGGACATACAGGTGTAACCGGGGCTACTGGTGACACTGGTCCAATTGGTCCAACCGGAACTACTGGGACTGCCGGTAGAACTGGTGCAACTGGCTATACCGGAGTAACTGGACATACAGGTGTAACCGGGGCTACTGGTAACACTGGATCAACTGGCTATACCGGAGTAACTGGTGCTTCTGGTGACACTGGAGCAACCGGCTATACCGGAGTAACTGGTGCTACTGGTGACACTGGTGCAACTGGCTATACCGGTGTAACTGGGGCTACCGGGACTACTGGAGCACTTGGTGATACCGGAATGACTGGCGCTACTGGTAACACTGGTGCAACTGGCTATACCGGTGTAACTGGTGCTTCTGGTGACACTGGAGCAACCGGCTATACCGGAGCTACTGGATCACCAGGCTACACAGGAATAACCGGTGCTACCGGGGATACTGGTGCAACTGGCTATACCGGAGTGACTGGCGCTACTGGCAACACTGGAGCAACCGGCTATACCGGAGTGACTGGTGCTTCTGGTGACACTGGAGCAACCGGCTATACCGGAGTGACTGGTGCTTCTGGATCAACAGGCTACACAGGAATAACTGGTGCTACCGGGGATACTGGAGCAACCGGCTATACTGGAATGACTGGTGCTACCGGAGATACTGGAGCAACTGGTGCTACTGGCCCTGGTCTTAATTCGTTTTTAAATGGTTTTATAACTACAACTACTACAGAAATTCAAATTGGAGATACTATCAAATTTGATAATGTAATTGTTCAAGGATCTGATTACTCATATGATTTAGGAACAGGAATCTTTACAATTAACACGACAGGAATTTATGTATTCGACTGGAAAATGAGTATTACTCCAGATCCTGGAACCGTTTCTTTACAAATCGATTTAAAAAAACATCCTAGTGGAACATTTATTGGTGGTGTTTCTATTACAGCAACAAACCCAACTTTAAATGGCTCTTGTGTAGTTTACAGTGCAACAGCAGGGGAAGAGTTAGAATTTATTAACACTTCAACTGGTTCTATTAGTATAATATTAGTGGGTTTAAGTGGACCGATTGGAACTATAACTTCCTTCAGACTTCTTTAAAGTTAAAATAAATTTAAAACAATAATTAATTATTAAGCCTTTTACGTAAAAGTAGAAGGCTTTTTACATATTTTTTATATTCTTTTAACACAAAGTGTTATATTAACATATCATAAAAAGAAAATCTTATATTTAGGAATGGTGTATTTTATGAATAACTCAAATAATAATTGTAATAAAGAAGTCTTTTATTTAGGCCACTGGTATCACAATAATCCTTTTACAAATAATCGTTATTCTAAAAAAGATGAATATACTCGTAGTACTCATTTAAGCTGGCACTGTTGTGATGAAACTCCTTCCTGTTGCCAACATAGATGTAAAAAGGGGGCAACTGGCTGTACTGGTCCCACTGGGCCTACTGGTCCTACTGGCCCTGGTTTTAATTCATATTTAAATGGTGTTATAACTACTGAAAAAAGATCAATTGCGACTGGTGACATTATTATTTATGATAATGTAAATATTGTAGGTCCTGATTACAGTTATAATTCACTAACAGGTTTATTTACATTTAATACAACAGGTGTTTATGTATTGGACTGGAAGATATCTGTTACTCCAAATGCCGGTACCGTTTCTATACAAATTGATATGATAAAATTCCCTAGTCTAATTTTTGTTGGTGGTATATCTATAACCGCAACAAATCCACTGTTAAATGGTTCTAATATAGTTTATGCCGCAACAGCTGGAGATACTTTTGGCTTTGTTAATAATTCAACTGGTCCTATCAGCGTAGTATTAGTAGGTCTACTCGGACCTGTTGGAACTATAAGTATTCACAGAATCCTTTAATAAGACTAAACCTAATTTTAACCTATAATAAATTGTAAAGCCTTCTACATAAATATAAAAGGCTTTACATTTAGCATTTAATAAACGTAATTGTAAACATAGTTCCAATGTTTACTTTGCTTCGTACTTCAATTATGCCGTTATGTGCTTCAATTATTGATTTAGAAAGAGACAGTCCTATTCCAATAGAGTCACTTTTCCTTGCGGTCTTTGCTTTGTAAAATCGTTTAAATATATTTGGCAAATCAACCTCCGTCATCCCTTCCCCTGTATCCTCTATTGTAACCCTTGTATATAATGGGTTTTCCATAAGCGTAAGTTTTATGCTTCCCCCTGGAGGTGTATGTTCTATACCATTCTTAATAATGTTAATAAATGCCTCTTGAAGCCATAAAACATCATGATTAAACTCTATTTCTTCTTTTTCATTAAATATAATCTTAACCTGGCATTCAATTGCCCTACTTTCTAATGCCTCTATTGAATCATGCAACGTTCCATTTAAACTTTCTTCTTCTTTTACAATTTCTATGGCTTTAGCCTCGAGCTTTGCAAGCTTAAGCAAATTTTTGATCAAACAATTCATCTTCTCAAGCTGGTTTTGGTTGTTTAATAAAAATAGTTCATTTTGCTCAGGGGTCAGCTCCTTTGTAACCATAATATCGTTATATAAAATTACTGATGATAATGGAGTTTTTAACTGATGTGATATATCAGACAATAGATCTACTAAAAATTGTTTTTCTAGTCCTAGCTCACTTAAATTATTTTTAATAATCCCTCTCATAGAGTTAAATGAAATTGCTAGTTTTGAAAAATCCCCTTCTAGGTTTTCATTAATAGCTATGTCATAATCTCCTTCAACTACGCTTTTAGCCGCAAGTGTTAATTGTCTTATCCTTTTATAGAAAAAACTATATTGAAAATAATTGAGCACAAATAATATAGCTGCCATAAAAACAAAGATTAATATAGTTGAGTAATTATTTTTTATAATAGTTGTGCTAACATATGGAAAAAGTTGATCCTCTAAATCCTCCGTTAAGCCATACTCCTTTAAAAAAGTTTTTCCCCGTGTTGCTTCTTCCTCTGAAACCTCTTTTGTAATAAGAGGTATAATTTCCTTCTCCATTTTAGGTTCTTTCGCTACTACCCTTTGCGCAATTGCCCCCAAACTTTTTATGTAATCACTCTTTAAGTTATCATGATGTGATTTTAAGGTTAAAGATGTAATAATTAAAAATAAAGTCATTATAAATAACAAAGTAACCGTACTTATTTTAAGTTCTGAATTAATAAAATATTTTTTCATACATCTACCCCACATCTTTATTCCATTTATACCCTAGTCCACGCTTATTTACTATATACTCTGGCTGCCTTGGAATGTCTTCTATTTTATCTCTTATTCTTTTAATATAAACCGATAGAGTATTTTCATCAAAAAAAGGATCATCCCCTTCTAATAATTCACTCAATATCTCATCTCTTTTCATCAAAACATTAGGTTTATTCATAAATATTAATAAAAGCTTGTATTCTTGAGCCGTTAGATTTATGACTTCCCCATTTTTTCTTACTGTTCCTTTTATATTATCAACAAATATACTTCCACTTTTCATAAAGCTTTCTACGGACATATTTTTAGTGTTACGCCTTATAGCAACCTTTATTCTTGATAAAAGCTCTCTTACACGAAAAGGTTTTGTTATATAATCATCGCCACCTATTTCAAGGCCTTGAACTATATTAACCTCATCATCGAGAGCTGTTAAAAATATAATAGGAACCTCACTACTTTCTCTTATGTACTTACATAATTCATATCCATTTCCATCTGGCAAGTTAACGTCTAATAAAATTAAATCAAATGGTTCTCTATGAAATAAGTCTTTTCCGCCTTCTACTGTTGATGTTCTAAAAACTTCATATCCCCCATCTTTTAGAGAAAATTCTATGCCAAGTGCCAATGATTCATCGTCTTCAACTAATAATAATCTACTCAAATTCACCTCTCCACCTCTCACCCCTGGGGTGTAAATTTTTCCAAAAAACAGAGAAGATTATTAATAATCTTCTCTACCTACCTGGATCAATTTTATTCCTTATATTCAATATTAAACTCAGCCTGCACGTCACCTAAAAATACTATTGTTCCACCCTTAGGTAATGTAACTTCTTTGGCCCCTGTAATTAGAGAATTATTCACTAAAACTCCCTTACTATCATAAACTGCAACTGCTGCCTTTTCTGGTATTTTTATGGTAATTACCTTGCCAGCTGATTCATCACCTATTTTATACCATCTAGCATACCCATCACTACTAATTGTGCATGTAGATTCATTTATTGTTGGAAAAGTTTCAAGTGCAGCTTCTTCAACATAAGTAAAACCACCTCCACTTAGGTATTCAAGATTATTTTTTTTATAAAATGTATAATCCACTAGATCACGAGACAATATACCTGGTCCATCTAAAATAGCAACAGCTGAATTATTATCTACAATTTTATCGAATCTAAAATATCCTTCAAGCCCTTTTGTAAAACTAACTTGTACACTGGGACATGCTAACATAAATTCTGAGGAGTATTTCTCGTTTATTAAGAAATATTTCTTACCCTCCCTTTTTGCCCAAGCCTCTGAAACACTTTCTGTTAATTTATTTACATTCTCCTTTTGTGCTACATAATAATTTGATGCTGTTTGACCTAGTAAATGTAAACTTTGATAACCAGTTGCTTTAATATATATTTTCCCATTTTTCTCTTCTACGAATTTTAAGCTTGCCGACCCTTCGCTTGATACAAAAGTTCCATCCTTTGTATGAACAAAAGTTTGTGTCCCATATTCTGGTGCCTGAGGATTCGATAAACTTAATGTACCAGTTTTATCAATTTTGATATCAATAAATGCGGAAGGTGATACATATAATCCCTCATATTTTTTCACCACCTCTGTTGGAGCAGTTGTTTTTTCTGGCGCAGTAAATTTCTTATCTTGCTTGATTGCATTAATTACACCTTTTTCTTTTAATGCAGCAAGAAGTATTTCTTGAGCAAGTACTTGATCATAGCTACTACTTCCACCAGAAGTTACAACAGCCACCGCCATATTTTGTTCTGGTAAAACAGTTAAATTACTGTGATAAAGAATACTATCTCCGCCTTTAGTTAAAGCCTTGATATTATACAAATTAAATGGATAAAGATTCACACTATCCCATCCTAGTCCATAACCCAATGTATTATCGATATCGTCTGTCCAAATACCATTTAAATATTCTTTATTCTCCATTGCCTTTAAGGCTTCTTGTGAAAGTATTCCATTTGAATTTTTAGTAAATGTTGTTGCAAAAGTACATAAATCTTCTGCACTTGAGTAAACCCCGCCAGCACCAATAGCATTTAAGTTATCTGCTGGTAAATAATTAGAAACACCATTAAAATATGTCTTAGCTAATCTCTCTCTATCAAATTCACTAACTGGTGTTTTAGTATCCTCCATTTTAAGAGGACTCACAAAAGTATTTGTTATATAAGTTGTATAATCAATTCCTGTCACATGTTCCACTAGGATTTGAGCAAGTGTAAAACCATCATTACAATATACCGAGTAAGCTCCTGGATCTGCTTTAAGGCGTTGAGACTTTAATTGCTCTAAAAAAGTATCATGTGAGTATGTATCATTATCTCCAAAAAGAAGTGTATTGGAGAAACTAGATCCCATTAAGCCGGATGAATGATTTAACAACATTCTCACTGTAATCTTCTTGTATCTGTCATCTGCCATTTTAAACTCTTTAATATATTCCGTAATTGGAGTATCCAATTTAATTTTACCATTGTCTACTAATTTCATTACGGCAGTTGTTACAAACATCTTACTAACTGATCCAATACCATACATACTATCAGCTGTTAATGCTTTAGTATTTTCTTTTGAATATACACCTGAATTACCAGATAATACAATCTTTCCATTATCTATTAATGCATATTGTACACTTAAACTATCATAATCAGTAGTCATATGGAAAGCTTTTTCCTCTGCAACTAATTTCGTATCTACATAATCGCTTGTTGAAAAGCTTTTAGCCTTACTTCTATTACCTTGCTTTAATACTAATTCGCTGGTTTTAGTCCTTAAATTTTCTAGAAGTAAGCCATATACAGATTTTGTTGTCAATGGTCCTGTCAATGTATTGTTTGTAGCTAGAGCTGTCATTGATGATGTACATATTAGCATAATCAATGACAATATAAATATATGTCTTTTCGCCTTCATTTTTATAAGTCCCCCTTATGTTTATGAATATTCTCTGACAATATCATATTAACATAAAATAATGGGATATTGTTACTTAATTGTTTAATATATTAAGTGATACATCTTTAAAATGTAACTAAATAAAACAAGTCATAAATTTTCTAAAAATCTTCTCTGACTGATTCTATTAAATTTGATTGTTTAATTCTTGATAATGGTGATAATACAGATATATATCCAATAATTAGAGATGCTGCTGTTGCAATACCAATTGCCTGCCAAGGAACCATCCACCCAAATTCTCTAAAATTGCCCATTGATTCAAATAATAGGTATGATATTCCAGTTCCAACAATAGACCCATAAACTGCACCAACCACTCCATATAGAAGCCCTTCAAGCACTATCATTTTCTTTAACCCCTTTTGAGTTAAACCAATTGATTTTAATGTAGCAAACTCTCTTTTTCTAAGGATAATATTAGTTGTTAATGTGTTTACAATATTAACACTTCCTATTAAGGAAACTACCAATACAAATCCATACAATAATATTTTAACCATTAATATTGTAGATTTACTTTTTCTATTGTTGTCTATATTATTTATTACCTTTAAAGAAGAATTTGATTTTATGGCCGTTTCTATTCCTATTTTTCCTGTCTCTTCATCTTTTACATTTTTAAGAACTATGTTTAAATCTACTGGTTTGATGTCCTTTCCACCGGTTAATTTCTTTCCCAATTCTTCCGTTGTAATGATATTTAGTGCATTGTTATATTGAGTATTGTTGAAAGGAGAATTTTCAAGAATTGCCATAACCTTAACCTTTTGAATCTTGCCTTTCCCAAATTCTGTTTTTACTCCATTCCCTCCACGGTATTCACCAGTAAATTGAAGATCAATTTCATCCCCTACTTTTATATCTGCCATTGGTCCAAAATATTCTTTCTTCGTAACTTCGTCATATATTTTATTTTTATTAATTAAGATTACTCCATCTCCATTGTTTAGTTTTTCTATATCAATCCTTCCTGACTTTAAATATTTTTTGGAAACTTCTAAAGATTCCTTATCATAAATTACAACGGCACTTTCCATAAGGGTTTTCTTCTCTCCATCTAAAGTTGTTTTTTTATATATATTTTTCATGTCCTTAATTTCCTTAACTTCACTGTTTATGTTTATTGCCATCTGAAAGAGATATGGATCGTATACTTTGTATACCTTATCCACTGGCTTCAGTGCTTTAATATTATTTTCAATTTGATTATCTATGGTTGTATTTTCTGTGTTACCTCCATTACTTTTTACAACTGAAAAGTGAATATTTTTCGATTCATTAAGATCACTTGATATATTAAGTGACATATCCATGAAAGATTTAAATGTAACAAATAACACCACACTTATCACTATAGAAAAAACAGTTATTCTGTATCTTTTTTTATTTCTCTTTATATTTTTAGCAGCAAGTGCTCCTTCAAATCCAAATATTTTTTGAACTACTCTATTTTTTCTTCTTTTTATTTTCTCCTTTGTTATAGAAGTTCTACCACTTATCGCATTAAGTGGTGAAATCCTACCTGCAAAATATGCTGGCACCAGTGCTGATAGATATATTGCAAAAAGTCCCACTGCTGCACTTATGCTTAAAACCATAGGTGATATTGAAATTTTTATAGGAATAACTGAATCTGCACCTATTAATTTAAATGCTAAAATTATTCCATTTATTGCAATAAGACTACATATTAACCCTAGTGGAATAGCTATTGATGCTAGTATTGTTGCCTCTCTTAGCACAATCTTTCTAATTTGCCTTGGAGTAGTACCAATTGCTCTCAAAAGTCCAAACTGCTTAATTCTTTCCACAATACTTATTTGAAATGAGTTATATATTACTGCTATAGTTGCTATTAAAACTATTCCAATTATTATTGCAAGTGCAATATATAAACCTCTGAAACCTGAACTTTCATCTCCTGCCCCTAGCATTTGCAGCAAATAGGTATTTTCCTTAACAGAATTTTTATCGCCTAACTGCTTTAATTCATTTACCGCAGTTTTTAAATTTGTTTTAGAACTTATTTCTACGAGTAACCCTGCATTCGCTTTGCTAATATTATTATTCTTTGATAAGATTATTCCATTACCCTCTATCTGATTTTGTACATTATCCTCGAGTATTCCTACAAGAGTATATTCTTTATTATTAACATTAATTTTTTTCCCCACTTTAGCATTTTTATCAATATATGATGATACCCACTTTTCCATTGCCACTTCATTTTGTTTTTCTGGTAATCTACCTACCTTTGCATTAAAAGGGAAAAGTTCTAATGCCTTATCTGTTGCGGTTATTATATTAATATTTAATTTATTACCTATGTTTATTTCTTTACTCATAGTATAAAATCCAAACCTTGAGACTTTAGGATTATTAACTATTTTAGAAATTAACTTATCATTTGTTTTTTGAAATGCTATATGATAAGAACCCCCACTATTAATTGCATCCTGTATTTCTGCATCCTGAATTCCTTTAAAAAAGAGTCCTATTGTTGATATAAGTGCAACTGACAGCATTATTCCAACAATCGTAAGCACCGTTCTTTTCTTATTTTTCTTCAAATATTTCCCTGTAAGCTGTTTATAACTAGTTATCATGTTTTCCCTCCCCCCTAATTTATTTTTAAGTTTTTATCCGTAGTTATTTTACCATCTTCAATAGTAATGACCCGATCCGCCATATTTGCTATATTAAGGTCATGTGTAATAAGTATTAGTGTTTGATTATATTTTTTAGCAGTAAACTTTAATAATTCCATAACGTCTTTTGAATTTTTAGTATCAAGATTTCCTGTTGGTTCATCTGCAAGTATTATTGATGGCTTGTTAAATACAGCTCTACCAATTGATACCCTTTGTTGTTGTCCACCTGATAATTCCGACGGAAGGTGATTTTTTCTCTCGCTTAGACCAAGCACCTTGATTAGCTCCTCTAAATAAACTTTATCAACTTTATCATTATCGAGTAACGCTGGAAGAGCTATATTTTCTTCTACATCTAAAATAGGAAGTAGATTATAAAACTGAAACACAAAACCTATTTTTCTACGTCTAAACACTGCAAGTTTTTCTTCCTTGTAATCATAAATACTTTCTCCATCAATAACCACATTACCAGCGGTTGGTCTATCGAGTCCGCCGAGTAAATGAAGAAGTGTACTTTTACCAGAACCTGATGCCCCAACAATTGCTACAAACTCACCCTTATTAATTATTAAATTTATATTTTTAAGTGCCTCCACCTTATTCTCACCGGTGCCATATGTTTTATTTAAATTTTCGACCTTTAAAATCTCCATTTATATCTCTCCTCATTACATCTCGCGTAGCATCACTACACGTATTTATTTTTTTAAAATCACTATAACCATATTATACAACTGGTCTTCCTTGCACTCCATGTCACTTCACTTACAAATAAAAAATTAATCTTACAGTTCTGTAAGATAACCAGCTAAAAATAACAACTAGTATCATTTGTTATTTTTGAAAATATTAGTGTATTTAATTTTGCTTAATCAATTGTGTAATCCTTGTGCTTATAATATAATATATTTAATTAATGTTATTAAGAAAAGAATATAAGAGAAAACAATATATAAAAAGGAAGTGATTAATTTAGTGAGTATAGTACTTTTAGTACTAAAGTACCTTGCAAACTAAAGATAATATATGAAGATTGTAGATGTAATAAATCAAATTAATAAAATAGGTGAAGAAACAAAAGATAAAACTGCTCCTTTTCAAGTATTAAAAACATTCAAAAGTGGTCGTTCTGAGGCTGGAGTATTTATGGTTGAATATGGACCCGCAAATCGTGTAGGTATTTTAAAGGTAACTAAACGTAATGAAGGAGAGGTATTTCAAAAAGCCTATGAATTAGCATCAACTAACAATATGCAAAAGTATATTGCCAAACTTATAGCTAGTTATAAAATTCAAGACAAGAATAAAGCTATATTATATGTTAACTTATATGACTTAGCAGGAGATGATATATACAATAGTGAGACATTTTTGGACAAAATTCTAAATGAAGATGAACTTAAAGACAGTATAATATCGTCAATAACTAAATTTTTATTTACTTGGAATAAAGAACATGTAAAGAAATTCATTTCCCCAATGGAAATAATTAAAAATGAACTTTCATATAGATACATGGACGATAAATATGTACAAGCTTTTAAAGCAATTGGGGTAGATAAAAACATAAAATGGATATCTCTAGATGGAACAGATGTATTACTTCCTAACCCATATTATTTTTTTAATAATGAAAATGTTTGGAAAGATTTGACTGTAACTTGCCTTACAGGATATGCACATGGAGATTTTCAAGGAGACAATATTATTATAACTGAGGATAAACCTGTTATAATTGATTTTTGTGATCTTATAGAAGATTGTAATGTTTTCCATGATCTGCGGTATCTTGAGTCTATAACTCTTGGTGATTGTTTAGAAATAGATAAAGAATGCGATAGGGAATTATGGAGTAAAGTTTGTGAGAGTTTAAGTTTTGGAATAACAGATATAGACCTTCCACAAGGACGTGGTATGAGTTTAGTAAGGCAGCTTATGTCAAAGCTTAGACAAAACGTAAAATTAATTGTATCTGATAGTCGTAATAGTCTTTATGATCCATCATTTCATCTAGCTGGTACAGCTTCAGGATTAATTAATATGAGAAAATACACAAGCGTTAATAAGAAAAAAGCAGCTTTCATATATACAGCCTTTAATCTTAAAATGTTTCTAAAGGATGAAGCTGTTAATATGTATGATCCTAAATTAGATTCCTGTGTTGTATTTAATTGGAAAAATCAGAAATTAGGAAACAAACTTGTTGTTTTAGAGCCTTGCTCTACTACAATAATCTAGATAAGATAATATAAATGAGCAATAATGATTTCTTTGATTATTGCTCATTTTTTAATTAATCTACTAAACATCCTCGTAAGCCTCTACACATTCCACTCTTTCCTCTATATTTGTTTCGGACTTTATTTTTAGAACGTACATTCCTAAAGCTCCAAATAGTGATAAAAAGAAAACCAATGGCCACACTGCGTTAACCCCTAACCCATCCATATATTTACCCATAAGTGATGTGCCAAGAGCCCCTCCTATTGCAAAACTTAATGATGTAATTGCATTAAATCTTGCTCTAAAATTTTGCGGAGTATTATTGGATACATATACTCCAAAATTCGTCACATTCATAATTTCTCCAATTGTCCATATAAGCGTTGATATAATATATAATGGCATTGAATGGATAAATGTAATCATTCCAAATCCAATTGCATACAGAATTCCAGACATTGCAATTGCACTTAATGGATTCCAATTTCTTATTTTATTTGTTATAAAGATAGTCATAACAAGAACCGTTATAGCATTACAGCTTATAAGGATGCCATAATTTCTCGCTCCACTACCTCCAAAGACATTATCTAACATAATCGGTAGTGAAAAAACGTTCTGAGTATAAGTAAAACTTAAAAATATATTAATAATTAGAAAAATTATAATTTTAGGACGTTTTATTAAAGCTGTAAAAACATTACCAGCCTCACATTTTTCTTCATTTCTAATATGTTCGTCGTTATTGCAATCTGGCAATGTCTCTTTTATATTTAATACTACTAGAATTACAGCTACAAATGAAGTAACTGCATCACCTATAAATATAAGCGGTATATAATGACTAAATAAAAATCCAGCTACTAGTGGTCCAAGAGCCGCTCCTAAATTAATTCCTAGATATGATATTGAGAAGCCAATCTGCCTTTTTTCGGCAGGCAATACATCCGCTATAATTGCTGACATAATTGGTCTAACACCACCATTGAAAAATGAAGATATACAAACAAGCGTTATAACAATTTTAGGGCTTTTAGTAAACACGCATAAAAGCAAAAAAAATCCTGCACTAAATTGAAATATAGCATATGATTTTCTACGTCCAATATGATCTGCAATTTTTCCTCCAGCGATTGATCCAGGGATTGATGATAATGTAATAAGCATTACTGCGAATCCTGCACTCTTATAGTCAAATCCCATTTTCTTAACTAAAAATAAAGTTAGAAATGGTAAAACAAAATCCCCAAAACGATTTGTGACTTGTGCTAAAAATAAAATATAAATACTTTTAGGCAATCCTTTATATGTATCAAAATACCTCAGCTTTATCAGTCCTTTCATTAACATTTCCATAATTTTTACATGTATTTTAATATTCTACATTTTTATACAATTCCCTTTAATTTCTTTTTTTATATGCTTAAGCGTTAAATAAATCCTTTGACTCTTCTAATAACTCTTAAATAAAAAATTTATCCTAGTTATTTTACATAAAAGTCTATAAATTAGCTATAAATTACATCATAGATTTAAAAATATGCATTTTATGTAATTATTAGGTTATATTTGCACTAATTATTTTAATAAAATTGGTTGTTATAGATTTATTTTTACTATATAATTGATTTGTGGATTAATTTAATCATGTATACATTTACAGTGAACCTATGTTAGGAGGATACGATGTGAACCTAGAATTATATCATGAAAACGTTTTAGTATTTAGAAATCTAGAATTTTCAAATAGTATAGAAGCTTTAAATTTTTTATCCTCAAAACTATATGAAAAAGGTTATATAAAAAAAGAATATCAAATAGCTATTATAGAAAGGGAACAAAAGTATCCTACTGCTCTACCTTCAGTAGATATTAAAATAGCTATACCTCATGCAACTCATACTTTAGTAAATAAGGCAGCCTTATCTATAGGTATCCTTAAAAGTCCAGTAGAATTTAGATCTATGGGGGATAGCAATATTAAACTAAATGTACAAATTATTATAATGCTAGCTCTAAAAGAACCTCACGGTCATATTGAAATGTTACAGAAAATAGTTAAACTTATTAAAAATCCCGAAGCATTAAAATCAATTGTTAATGCTTCCTCAATCGAGGAAGTTTTAAATACATTAAAACCATATTTAATTAATAATAAAAAATTATCATAACCTAGGAGGAATTCAAAATGAAAAAAATATTGGTAGCTTGTGGAACTGGAATAGCAACTTCAACGGTAGTTGCAGTTAAAATCAAAGAAATTTGTGAAAAGGAAGGTATAGATGTAATTATAACTCCCTGTAAACTTACAGATGTTCAGTCAATAGTCCCAGATTATGATTTATTAGTAACTACAGGTACATTTGATGTATCAGAAATAAATGTTCATATAATACCCGCTATATCCCTGCTAACTGGTGTGGGTGAAGAAGACACACTTAATGAAATTATAAAAACATTAAAAGAAGAATAATCAAACTATATATACAATAAGCCGTACCCTAATTTATTTGGAGGGTACGGCTTATTTAAAAAGTAAACTATTCTCTATGAATTTGTTTTAATTTGCGAGCAACTACCTCTTTTTATAATTTTTGTTGGTATAACTACTTTTTTAGGTATTTCTCTTTCCTCTTTTAACTGCTCAATTATTAACTCTACAGCAGTTTCTCCCATAAACTCCATATATATTTTTACTGTAGTTAAGGGAGGTACTATAAACTGTGATGTTATATTATCATTATATGATATTACACTTATATCTTCTGGTATTCTTAGGCTAGCTTCACTTATAGCTCTATAAGCTCCTATTGCCATAGAATCATTAGCTACTATATACGCCGTTATATCATTTTTATCTTGTAATGCCTTTTTCATTAGCTCATAACCACTTTGTGGTGTAAATTTACCTATATACAAATTAGTTTTGTAATCTATTCCTCTAAGCCGCATTTCTTCTTTATATGTTCTCTCACGCCTATCCACAAAAATATCTTTACCATCATTAATGTATTCTATTCCACTAATAAAGCCAATTTTTTTATGTCCGAGCTTCTCTAAATAATTTAATATATTAATAGTTGCATACTTTAGATCACATACTACAGAATCATAAACATCACTTTGTGGTGATGAGTCAACAAATACTATATTCTCTGATACTGTTTTAAGCTTTTCCAGTTCCCTAATCCCAAATTTGCCAATAGCTATAATTCCATCTACTTCTTTTAAACCTATATTAAAAAACGGTGATAATTTTACCACTTCTATATTTTCACTAGCGCATTTTTTCTCTACAGCTAGTCTTATAGATAAATAATATGGATCTAGTACTTCCTCTTTTTCAGTGTACCAATTTGCTATAGCTACCTTAAATGTACTTTTCTTAATATTTTTATCATTTTTTTTAACATAATTTAATTCCTCAGCAACTTGAAATATCCTTTGTTTTGTAATGTCGGTTACATTTAATTTTTCATCAAAGTTTAATACCCTGGATACAGTAGCAATTGATACTCCAGCGCTGTTTGCTATATCTTTTATTGTTACCATTAATTTCACACTCACTTGTATTTTTGTTGTTTTGACAATACTAAAATCTTATTTCTCTAATTTATGATTAAAGAGTGAATTATTGTATAATCCACTCTTTAATCACCTTTTGAAATGTTTTAAAACCATTTCTCTATAAACTATTAATAAATTTATTAAAAGCTTGTTTCCCTTTAACATCTGTTTTAAATACTCCAGCCTGTTCTAGAACCTTTGAAAATACAATACCTATTTCTTTTTTTAATATTTCATCAACATTTTCTTCATTAATATCCGAATATTTTTGAGTGAGCTTTATTGCCCATTCTTTATGTTTTATAAGGTCCTCTTTATTATCTAGTTCCCTAAAGATATCTTTATCTTTATTATTTACTAAATAATAACTTAGCTCTTTTATCTCTGTTTTTAATCTTGCTGGTAAAACTGCAAGTCCCATAACCTCGATGAGTCCAATATTTTCTTTCTTTATGTTATGTAACTCCTTATGAGGATGGAAAATTCCGTCTGGGTACTGAGCTGATGTTCTATTATTTCTTAGAACTAAATCTATCTCGTATGATTCTCCTCGTCTCCTAGCTATAGGTGTTATTGCGTTATGTGGAGTATCACCTGTAAATGCACTTATGGTCACGCTCTCATCAGAATAATTCTTCCAAACTTTCAAAATGTGATCTGCGAGTTTTACGAGTATTTCCTTATCTTTACCATTTATTCTAACAACACTCATAGGCCACTTAACCCTACCAATTGTTACTCCTTCGTATCCTTTAACATTGAATTCTTCCTCTATAGGTGCCTTTGCCATAGCAAATTCATAGTTTCCACCTTGAAAATGATCATGACTTAATATTGAGCCTCCAACTATAGGAAGATCTGCATTAGATCCTACGAAATAGTGTGGATATTGCTCCACAAAATCTAGTAACCTTTTAAATGTTTCCTTGCATATTTTCATTGGCACATGTTCACCATTTAACACTATGCAATGTTCATTGTAATAAACATAAGGAGAATATTGTAAAAACCATTTGTCTTTATCTAACATAACAGGTATAAGCCTATGATTTCCTCTAGCTGGATGATTTATTCTACCTGCATAACCCTCATTTTCTTTGCAAAGTAAACAGGTAGGGTAAGCACTTGATTTTAAATTTTTAGCTCTAGCAATTTCTTTTGGATCCTTTTCAGGTTTAGATAAATTAATAGTAATATCTATATCTCCATAACCTGTTGCTACTTTCCATTTTAAATCCTTTTGCACTCTTTCCCATCTTATATAATTTGAACTTATACTTAATTTATAAAAATAATCCGTTGCTTTTTTCGGACTTTCCTTATAAAGCCTTTTAAATTCTTTTATTATTTCTGATGGCCTGCCTATTAAACAAGCCATTATTTTTGTGTCAAATAAATCCCTAGCAATTATGCCGTCATCGTTTATTACTTTATTGTCGCATGCCCACAAATTTATATTATCCAAAACTTGTTGCACTTCATATTCTTTATCTTCAATATTTTCTTCCTTAATCTCATCTAAAGATAAAGTTTCTAGAAGTCTGTTTTTGGTATATATTAAATCCTCTTGAGTTATTAATTGCTTATTTATTGCATAATAAAGCAACTTTTGGACCTCACTTGAAATATTTACTGCCATGTTATCATCTCCTAGTAGTTATCATCACCTACGGTGCTGTTCATCTTCTTCGAAGCTGCAAGTCATCACCTTCGGTGCTGTTCATCTTTTTCGAAGCTGTTATAGTTTTCTTGCACCATCACCTATTTGAGCTACATAAAAGATTGCTTCATGTCCTATTTTCTTCTTATATTCTTCCCCAACATTTTTAATGAACTCATCTACAAATTCATCTTTAACTATACTTACTGTGCATCCACCAAAACCAGCTCCTGTCATTCTTGACCCAATTACGCCTGGCATTTTCCATGCAATTTCAACTAAAGTATCTAGTTCTATTCCTGTAACTTCATAATCATCTCTTAGTGATATATGTGACTTATTCATTAACTCACCAAATAATTTTATATCTTTGTTTTCAAGTGCTTTTACAGCTTTTAAAGTTCTTTGATTCTCATAAATGGCATGTTTTGCACGTCTTGCACAAACTTCATTTTTTATAAGATGTCTGTTTTTTTCAAATACATCTTCATTTATTTCACAAAGAGCATTGATTTTAAGTTCACTTTGTAAATCTTTAAGAGCAGTTTCGCATTCTGATCTTCTTTCATTATATTTAGAATCAGCAAGACCTCTTCTTTTATTCGTGTTTGATATTACTATAGATGCTCCATCAAGTTTTATGCTTGAATATTGATATTTTAATGTATTTGTATCTAATAATATTGCTTTGTCTTTTTTACCCATACCTATAGCAAATTGATCCATAATACCACAATTTACACCTACATATTCATTTTCTGCCTTTTGACTATACTTAACGATATCTATCATACTAAGGTCAAAATTATATAAATCCTTTAAAACAACACCTGTAACTACCTCAATAGATGCTGAAGAAGATAATCCTGCACCATTTGGTATATTCCCGTAAAATAATATATCAAATCCACTATCTATTTTCATGCCGTTATTTTCAAAAACCCAAATTACTCCCTTAGGATAATTTGCCCAATCGTGCTCTTTGTTGTATTTCATGTCATCTATATCTATTTCCATTATTCCTAATTCTTCAAAATTCTCTGAATAAAATCTTATCTTTTTATCAGTTCGCTTTTTAATTAGTGCATAAGTACCAAAAGTTATTGCACATGGAAAAACATTACCACCGTTATAGTCTGTATGCTCTCCTATTAAATTTACTCTACCTGGAGCGAAAAAAACCTTTTCAGCCTCGCATTTATAAACCCTCTTAAACATATCTTTTAATTTATTAATCATAATTGAATTCCTCCCTATAATAAATAGTTTTCGTGTTTCTCTATATGTATAGGTTATCATTGTTTTAGTAAAATTTCAATAGTTTTAGTAAAATAATTATTTTTTATTATATTTCATTCAAAAAAATCATCCCATTAAACGGATATTCAACTATTTTTTAGTTGATTCCATTCAATAGGATGAAGTTATATATAAATATAATCTTATAATTTAATTCTAATCTATTTTGTTATTATTGTACCCGCTACTTCTCTTATTGCATCCTTAGCTTTTTCAAGGGATGTTATAATTGCTTTTCTACCCTCTTTTGCTTCGACAAATATAAGAGCAGCTTTTATTTTTGGAAGCATGGAACCAGGAGCAAATTGTCCTTCTTTCATATAAGTTTTAGCTTCTTCTGCTGTTATTTTTGAAAGGTTCTTTTGATTTGGTTTGCCAAAGTTAATAGCAACTTGCTCGACTGCTGTAAGCACAACAAGAAGATCAGCATTTATTAATTCCGCTATTTTACAAGAAGCAAAATCTTTGTCTATTACAGCTGGTACTCCCTTAAGGTTACCGTTACCTGTGTCAATTACAGGTATACCGCCCCCACCAACAGTTATAACAATATGTCCAGCATCAACTAATGTTTTAATAATAGGTTTTTCAACTATATCAATTGGTAATGGGGATGCCACAACTCGTCTCCAACCTCTATTAGAATCTTCCTTCATTGTATATCCTTTTTCAGTCATTAATTTATTAGCCTGCTCCTGTGTAAAGAAAGAACCTACTGGCTTAGTTGGGTTCTTAAATCCCGGGTCGTTTGCATCTACTATTACTTGTGTAATTACGGTAGCAACTTCTTTAGTTATTCCTCTTTTTCTCATCTCTGCCCTTATACTTTGTTGTAAATGATATCCTATATATCCTTGACTCATAGCACCGCATTCAGGGAATGGCATTACTGGACTATTTGCATTTATAGAAGCTGCGGCTTCATAAGTAGCTACAAGTTGACCTACTTGAGGTCCATTACCATGAGCAATAATAACCTCATGGCCTTCTTCAATTAAATCTACAATAGTCTCTGAAGTTTGCCCAGCTGTTATTAACTGTGCTTCTGCTGTAGTATCTTTCGGATTTGCTTGAAGGGCATTCCCCCCAAGTGCAATTACTATTCTTGACATATTAATTTCTCCTTTCATACCTAATCTAAATTAGATTATTTATCAAACTTTCTTAAATAAGCAGATAACTCTTTTAATCCATTTTTTAATATTTCTGTATGTGTACAGTAACCTAATCTAGCATGTCCCGGAACATCAAAACGATTGCCAGGTACTAAAAGAACCCCTTTTTCTTTTAAAATATCTATACAAAATTGCTCAACATCAATAGGTATGTCTAATTTAATAAATGATGTAGAAACATATTTCGGGAATACTAATGTAACACGTGGCTCATTTTTAACCCATTCTTTAACAATCTCTAAATTCGTATGAACAATTTTTTTATTTCTATCGTAGACTAATTCTTTATTTTTTAATATATGAACAGCTAGATAATCATCAAAAACGCCTGCACAAATCATAGTATAATCACGATATTTTCTAAATGAATCTGCGAGTTCTGTATTGCTAGCAATCCAACCAACACGTATTCCTGGAACTGAATATGTTTTTGATAAACTGTTAGTCGAAATTCCTTTATCGTATAAGTCTACTATTGAAGAAACAACAATTGAGGAATCCAAAGGTTTATATACTTCATCAACTAAAATATAAGCACCAACATTACTCGCAATTTTTACTATTTCTTTAAGAAAGTCATCATCAAATATAGTTCCAGTAGGATTGTTTGCATTATTCAAACAAATTAATTTTGTATTTGGACGTATTAATTTTTTTAGTTCATTAAGCTTTGGTAACCAATCATTTTCTTCATAAATTTCCCAAAAATCTACTTCGGCACCAAAAGACTTTGGAATATCATATAATTGCTGATAACTAGGGTGCATCGAAATCACATGATCACCGGGCTCGATTAATGAGTATAATGCTAAAAGATTTGCACCAGTTGCTCCATTTGTTTGTAGAATATTTTCAGGTGGAACATTTTTATAGAGTTTACTAACTTCTTTTTTAAAGTCTGGAGAACCCTCTATCCATCCATAGTTCATTTTTGTTTTTAATAATCCATCAAAAAATTCCTTTGGAGTTGTACCATCTATAGATATTATTTCTTCTAATGAAAATGATGCAATCGAACTTCCTGCTATATCATAAATAGCATCATTTTCCCAAACATTTAACCATTCTTCAACGCCAAAACTTGCAATATTCATATTAAAAACCTCTTTTCAATAATTTAAATAGCAACTTTTCCTATAGCTAATTGGTAAATGATATATATTGATCCTATAACAATTAAAGCAGTCAATATAGCTTGTCTCTTTGTTAACCAACTCTTTTCACCATTTTCTTTTCTAGCCATGGCAAAAAACACAATTCCAGGAATATAAGCTATAAGGCATAGCAAAGTATAGTTTAGTCCTGAAACTACTATTGCCCATATTTCAAAAATCACGGTAATTAAACCTACTATTATTTGTTTTATTTGTCCTTTTTCATGTCTGTTTAGATAAGATATTTTAAATTGGTACAATCCAACAAATAAGTAACATACGAGTATTGCAGCGGTACAAAGAGAATAAGCAAATTGGTATGCCTTATCGGTAAATAAGAAAGTAAAAATAAACAATTGAGTTAATGCCGCTGTGATAATTAAAGAAAAAGTTGGAGCACCAGCCTTATTTACTTTACCAAATACTTTTGGTAATAACTTTGAACGAGCCATTAAAAGAGTTGTTTCAGATGGTAGCATCGTCCAAGATAACCATGCACCTGAAATCGAGATTATTAAACCTACGTTTATAAATGCAGCTCCCCAAGGTCCAACAATATCTTTTAAGATATAAGCCATTGAAGGAGTAGCTAATTTCGCTAACTGATCTTTACTCATAACACCATAAGGAATCATTGAAGCAAGAATATAAATAGTTAATAATCCTATTAACCCAAGAATAGTTGCTCTTCCAGCTTCAGATTTTTTATTAGCACGAGAAGATAACATAGAAGCTCCTTCTATACCAACAAAAACCCACATCATTACCATCATACAACTTTTAACTTGTGAGAATATATCTGATAGCTTAAAATTAGTAGATATGTTACCCCAAAAATGATTTGTGAATAAATCTACCTTAAAAGCCACAATACCTATTACTATGAATAAAAAGATAGGTATTAATTTAAATATGGTAACTACTGTATTTATGAGTGCAGCTTCCTCAACACCTCTATTAACTATGTAGGTAAGTACCCACATAATAATACTTGCACCAATAATCGAGGCAACATTTTGCCCATTCCCAAATATAGGAAAGAAATATGAAAGTGTACTCATAAGCATTGTAGCAAATGCTACATTACCAAGCCATGCGGATAACCAATACCCCCATCCACTAATGAACCCTCCAAATTTTCCGAAACCATCTTCTGCATAGCTAAATATACCATTTAATTCAGGTTTTTTTAATAATAAATTATTAAAAGATAACGATAACATTAAAATACCAAAACCAACAATTATCCATGCAATAATTGCAGGTCCTGCAGCAGCACCTGATGCTAAATCACCCGATATATTAAATATACCAGCACCTATTGAGGAAGTAATAACTAGTGCTGTTAGTGAAAATACGCCTAGTTTTTTAGATTTATCAGCCATTTTATAATCTCCTTCTAACCGTACTTGCAATATTGGAATTTGGCGAGAGTAATAATATTACCCTCCCCAAAGTTTATAATTGTAAATTATTTTAGGCTAGTTTCCAAGTGTAGCAACCATAACAGCTTTTATTGTATGCATCCTATTTTCTGCTTCATCAAATACAATAGAATGTTTACTTTCAAATACTTCATCCGTAACTTCTAAACCTTCAAGACCATATTTTTCAAATATTTCTTTTCCTACTATAGTCTTTAAGTCATGGAATGCTGGTAGACAATGCATAAACTTAACATTCTTATTGCCTGTCTTATTAAGCATTTCCATATTAACTTGGTATGGTCTTAATAGTTTTATTCTTGATGCCCAAACTTCATCTGCTTCACCCATAGAAACCCATACATCTGTGTATATTACATCTGCATTTTTAACTCCCGCATCCACATTGTCTGTAATAGTGATTTTTGCTCCTGTTTCTTTCGCAATTTCATTACATTTTTGAACTAATGCTGTTTCTGGGAATAAGCTCTTAGGTGACACGATTCTAAAGTCCATACCCATTTTAGCAGCACCTATCATCAATGCATTTGCCATATTGTTTCTTCCGTCACCTGCGTATACAAATGAAATGTCGCTTAATGGTTTGTCAAAGTGTTCTTTTATAGTTAAAAAATCTGCAAGAATTTGTGTTGGATGATCCTCAGTTGTTAAACCGTTCCATACAGGTACTCCTGCGTATTTAGCTAAATCCTCAACAACTTCTTGACCATATCCTCTATATTCTATTCCATCATACATTCTTCCAAGAACTCTTGCTGTATCTGCTACAGATTCTTTCTTACCAATTTGAGTCCCTGTAGGTCCAAGGTAAGTTACATGTGCTCCTTGGTCAAGTGCTCCTACTTCAAAAGCACATCTTGTTCTTGTAGAACTCTTTTCAAATATTAGAGCGATATTTTTACCTTTTAAGTTTTGCTTTTCTGTACCTGCATACTTAGCTTTTTTTAAATCCGCAGCTAAATCTAAAAAGTAGTTTATTTCCTTTGGAGTAAAGTCCATCAAAGTTAAAAAGTTTCTGTTTCTTAAGTTAAACATAATAATTCCTCCTAAAATTTTTATTTGTATATTATCATATTATCATTGTTATTATAAGTTATCTCTATTTAGTGGCATACTCATACACCTTGGGCCGCCTCTTCCTCTTGATAATTCAGCACTTGGCATTGTTATAACTGTTATACCACGTTTTGCTAAAATTTCATTTGTAATATAATTTCGTTCATAAGTTATAACCTTTCCTGGTGCAATAGCTAGAGTGTTTGATCCATCATTCCATTGTTCTCTTGCCGCTACAATAGAGTCACCACCACCGCATCTTATTAATTCAACTGAAGGTACCTTTAATGCTGATTTTAATACATTTTGCAATATATCTTTTTCTTGTTTAATATTTATTTCCCCATTAAGACCTTTTGTAATTTCAAAAACATTAAGTGGTCCTTCTATCTCTGGGTGTATTGTAAATTTATCATAATCAACCATAGTAAATACAGTATCAAGATGCATAAATGCTCTGCTAGATGGAATTTCTAATACTAATACTTTTTCAAAAGAAGTATGTTTTGCAAACAAATTTCTTGCTACCACTTCTATAGCTTCAGGTGAAGTTCTTTGACTACATCCTATTGCAAGAGTTGTAGCAGATAATACAAGTTCGTCCCCACCTTCTATATTATTAGGAAGCGTCCTATCATACCAAAGTGGTACTTCCTGTGCTTTAAAAGATTTATGATATTTATGAATAAATTCTAGAAACAACGTCTCACGCCTTCTTGCTTCAGTTTGCATAGTATTTATAGTAATACCATTTCCAATTGAAGCACCCGGGTCGCGAGTAAAGTAAAGATTAGGCATAGGATCTAAATAGAATGGATAATTGTTTCCTATTAATCCTCTTAGTGAATGCATTTCTTTAACATCAACATCATTTTTTCTAACTCCAGCCATAAGTATATCAATCATTTCTCTTGTGGACTTTGACATTAAATAAGCATAAAGAGATTTATATATTTCTTTATTACTAATGTGACTTTCTTGTAAAAACTGCTGTAAAAATATTTTTTTTACTTTATCATCTTCCAAAGCCTCTGTAACAAGTTCTTCTAAATAAAGAACCTCTACATCGTTTTCTTTTAAAAGCTTTGCAAATATATCGTGCTCTTTTCTCGCTACCTCTAAATAAGGAATATCATCAAAAAGCAATCTTTCAAGAAGTTCTGGTGTTAAATTTTCTATTTCTCTACCTGGTCTATGTAACATTACTTTATTAAGTTTTCCTATTTCCGAAGTTACATTTATAAATGAATCCATGATATTTCATCTCCCTATCATTTCTTTTGATGTCTTCATTATAAAGTCTTTCATTTCATAAAGAAAACCCCTTATTATACCATTTTTCTACATATATAGTGTCTATTAGGTTTAGCTCTTATTTATAATCCCCTTTATGTCTTAATCTCCATTTTACGTTATAATTATATATATATTACTACTTGCAAATTTCAAACAACGGATTGATTGTATATATATTCACAATGTTCTAATTTATAATGTATAACACAAAAATTATAGCATAAACATACATAAAAGTTTTTTTTGGTTTTTTATACGCATAATTGCATAATAATGCTAAAGTTAAAGTTATATGCCTTATATACTATTAATCTTAGTGCTTATATTTATGCACTTTTGCTTATTTTTCCCAATAATAATCATTGAAATCGTTGCCAAATTTAGTATTGTTAACAGTTTATTCATAATATTCAACCCTAAAATCAGAGAATAAATTTAAAATAAAAAAATAATTTCTGTATTATACAGAAATTATTTTTTTGCTTCGTAATAACTTGTTTTTCACCAATTAAAAAACATTAGTATTTTTTATCTTTTTAGAGAAGTACTTAAACGAAACATATAATATTATAATTGTTGGAACCCCTGTAATAACAGCTATTTTTTCTGTTGGATCAAATATCATAGCAATTACGATTATGCCATATAATATAAGCGCTAAAATTGGAGTTACTGGATAAAATGGAGTTCTATATTTTAAATCCTCAACCTTATTCCCTTCTGATATATAACGTTTTCGAAATCTCATTTGACATATACAATCTATTGAATAAATGAATATATCAATGCTAGCGAGAAGAGAGATTAAGAAAAGATAAACTGTATCCGCTGCTATAAAACTGGAAACAATCGCAAATGATGCAAACGCAATAGAAATAGCAAGTGAGTATATTGGAACTTTATTTTTATTTAGTTTTGCTAATATTTTTGGTGCTTGTTTATGCTTTGCAAGAGACCACAATGTCCTTGTACTTGCATATAAAAAGCCATTTGCTGACGAAAGTGCTGATGTGACAACAATTATATTCACTAAAAGCGCAGCTGAACTTATCCCAGCGCTTTTAAACATATAAGCAAAAGGACTACCTGCAAGGTTTGCTTCTCTCCAAGGAAGAACACACCCAATTAAAATAACACATACCACATAAATTAGGGTTATAGAAATTACATATCCTTTTATGGCTTTTGGCATTTCAACTCCAGGGTTTTTACTCTCACCTGCTGCAGTTGCAATAAGGTCTGACCCACCAAATGCAAAGATAGCAGATAACATACATACAACAATAGCTTTAAACCCATTAGGAAATGCTCCTCCATCATTTACAAAATTCGTGAACCCAATAGATTTCCCTCCAATAACACCTGTCATAATTCCAATTCCTACAATAACAAAGAGAGCTACAGCGATAATCTTAACACTTGCAAACCAAAATTCTGTTTCACCATAGTTACGAGCTGGAAGTACATTAAGTAAAATTAATAAGATAGTAAAAGCAACAATCCAAACTAGTGAACTTACAGTAGGAAATATGTTTTTCATTATAATTGCTGAAGCAACCAATTGAGCTGTAACTGTTACCGCACAACTTATCCACTTCATCCAACCAGACGTAAATCCTATTGCTGGGCTAATAAATTCTGTTGCATAAGCTTGCACATTACCTGAAACTGGCATTGCCACTGTTAGTTCTCCAAGACATGACATCATTAGATACATAATTAATGCGCCAATCAAATATGCAACCACCGCGCCCCCAGGTCCCGCATTGTGTATAACATAACCTGAGGCTAAAAATATTCCCGTACCTATAGTTGAACCAAGTGTGTACATTTGAATGTGTCTACTTGATAAACTACGTTCAAGTCCTTTAGATTTATTAAGTACCTCTTTTATTTCATTGTTATTTGATTCCATTCTACATTCCCCCTTCATTTAATACTTTGGTAAGCATGTAAATTTAAAATCTAGCCCTTGTTTCTAAATAGATTAAGTAATCGTTTTCTTTTTTTGTTTAAAAATATAAATTGATTTATCTCCCTTCATCCCTTTCTTATTCTTTTATTATAAAATCATCCTTTCAAAAACATTCAATTTACATCAAAAAAATATTTAAGATTATAAATATTTTTTATTTATAATCTTAAATATTTTCTTAATTGTTTTTTAAAACATATTCAATAACACCAGCAATTAATCTTGGTGTTTGTCTTATTACATCAAGCGTAAAAACTCTTTCTGTAAACTTATGCAGATCCTTTCCATAAGGACCTATATTTATGCTTGGAATATTTAATTGTTTTATAGTTTCGAAGGGAATATCATACATGTTTTTCCAAAGTGGCATATTAAATTCTATATGTGGTATTACGTTCTCACTTTCATTCAAGGCTGCATAACTCATATCAGAAATACCCATGAAATAATTTCTCTTACTATAAGTTTCATAACACACTTCCCTCGCAATACGAACTACCTCATTGCCAATATCTGATACATTATTATCTAATTCTTTAAAATCATTAATTGATATATGAGGATAATAAGGTGGAGAAAATGCTATAACCACCATTGGTGTTTTATCTGTAATATATTCTAACGTTTTGCAGATTAGAGCCATATTACTCTCAGGCATACTAATGATGTCATTTTTTATATCTATTTTTAATTTATCAATAGTTAAATGATAATCTAAGAGAAATTTTTCTCCAGATTGTTCAATGGCATCATTATATATTTGTGAAAAGGTTTTAACATTTGTCTTCCAAGGAAGTTTACGTTCGACTTCATTTTTCTTATTTAGATAATTACTGTAGTTTTTATTCATTTTGCATATAACATTTTCAAATGTTTGTTTAGAAATTTCAAGTAATTGCTCAAGTATTATCTTTGGCGTTCGCTTAAGGGTTAAGACACTAAAATATCCACCTGCAGAATCTGGTATAGACGCATCGTAACATTTTTTCCCATCTCTAAAATAGTTCCAGGAAGGTGGCGGTGATACTTCATTCTCTACAACATCTGAGAAATCCGAATTAAGTTCCGTTTCACTTGCAATTTGCGATAATAAAAGGAGCGGATTAAATCCTTGAAAAATGTCACCAATATGAGTTTTTTTACCTCTTACATACACAACAGGCATTAATTTTCCAACCGAACCTGTATGAAATACACCTTCATTGTTTTCCGTCTTCTGGTGTGGCTCTGAATCGATTAAAATAGTATATTCCAAATCAAATTTATTCTTGATTTTTTCCAATAGCTCTGCACTACTTCTCATTCCCAGCGATAATGATTCCTCATCAGCGACCGATATAAAGAGAATATTACCATTAAAATTTTGCTGCTTTGAAAAAGCTTCAATAATTGACAACTGAATTGCAATGCCTGCTTTCATGTCTGCAGCTCCTCTTGCAAAGATCCATTCTCCGCTTATTAAATCCTCTTCAACATCTTTTGCTAATTCAACATTTTTGAGCATTTCTCTAAGTAACGCAGGTTGATAAGCATAAGTTTTTAGAGTTTGATAATCATAAGCATCTACAACATCATGATGATTGAGAAGAATAACTGTTTTTCTCCCAACTCCTTTAACCAACCCCCATACGACGGCTCGTTCTAATGAATCATTCTTAAGTGGATAACTTCCCAAGCTATTTGTATTACTTTTAAAATAATCTAACTTTTGTAACCAATTATATAGATATTTTTCAATATCTTTCTCAAGGGACGTTCCTGTATCACTTTGTATTGAAATTAATTCTTCTAAAGTGTCTTTTATTTTTTTTTCATAATCTTCCATTAGGACACTCATCACGAATAACACCTCCAGATATACTAGTTAAATAAACATTGTTATTTCTTATATTTTCTAGTCTATTTCACATTTAAGTAAAAGTCCTTCAAAAAATTTATTTATAGATATTTTTCCTCTTATACTATTTATACCTTTTATATGATCCATTTCGGCTTTAACACTTGAAAAATTAAACAGGACATTTGAATAAGTACAAAATGTTTCACTCATTGTATCCTCAATTCCTAAGTTTGCGATATTCTCCAGTCCATCTTTAATAGCTCTTCTAATTCTTTGTTTTACAACCTCTGGATTATCACCAAAACAAGCAAAAAGTTTTTCTAAATCACATTCGAAAAAAGATTTATTATTTTCAATAAGATATGTACATATTTTAATTATGTCTGTTGTTCCTTTTTCACCAAGCATACCCATCATACTTAAAATGTGTTTTATTTCCTTTAAGTTACCATTTATATCTTTACCTTGCCTTGAAGAGCCTTTTAGCATCTTTTTAATGTTAGATAACATTCTTTGCATATCTATTTTTTCTGCAACTTTTGAGGTTACCTTTTGTACTTCAATTTTATTTATAGGTTTCTTTATAAAAAATTCTATTCCTGATTTATATGAATCTGCAACAAGTGTCCTATCTAAAACCTGAGATATCATAATAAAACAAATGTCCGTTCTTAAAATTTTAAGCTCACGTACAAGAGTATTTCCATCCATTTTTGGCATAAGAAGATCTACGAGAACAATGTCAGGGTTTAATAAAAGTATTTGATTAAACCCTGTTTCTCCATCATTTGAGCTACCTATAACTTCAAACAAATTATTCTCTTCTATTATATTTGTAAGTATTCTCACTATACTTATATCATCATCAACAATATAGTATCTCATACAGATACCCCTTCCATATTATCTTCTTTTATTTTTATAGTAAATTCAGTTCCTTTTCCTAATGTAGACTGCACCTCTATGGTACCCACAAAAACATCATTAATAATACCTTTTACATGGGCAAGCCCTATACCCCTACAAATATCACCTGTCTGTGTATTAAATTTAGTTGAAAATCCTGGATTAAATATAAATTCAATATCTTCTTCTTTTATACCTTTTCCATTATCTGTTACAACAAAAATACAGTCATATTCACTTTTCTTAATTAAAATTTTGACATGCCCATTTTTTATATCTTCCATCGCTTCAATGCTATTATAAATAAGGTTTCGCAATATACAAACTATATAAAAATGCTCTACTACATTAAAATTATCCTCTAGCTTAAACTCTAAGTACACGTTGAATTTATTTATTTTTATATATTCCAATACATCAATTTTAATAATGTTTACAATATCTTTAATATTCATTTTAACCGTATCCGCTTCTGTCGTATCTGTTTTCTTACCAACCATTTCTTCTAACCCTTTTATAACACTTATATAATCTTTTTTTATTTCATGTACGTCTTTTGCTATATCAAGAGAAAGATTTTTTAGTTCAGTAGGATACTTTTGTTCCGATATGGTTTTGTAAAGTAGATATGCTTTTTTCATAACACCTTCAATATCTGAATTGTTTTTGTTCATAAAATATATTTCGCTTTTCATGCTTGAAGTCATTAAAATTAATTTTCTATATCTTTCTTCATGTTCTTCCTTTATTAATAAAGACTTATAATATTTTAGTAACAATATTATACATACTGTAATTATAGCCCTTACAATTGCTATAATTGCTAAATCTTGAAACATTATATAACTATATCCTCTAAAACGAAGCATAATACTTATTTCTATAATGTTTGAAAAAAAGTCACATAAAAATGCTGAAAAAAATAAGTCTGTAAGACCTTTTTTTTCTTTTTTCCAATACAATAAATAAAATAATATGCCATATGAAAAATAAAATAAAACATCTGCACCTATAATACCAATGGTTATATGCAAATTATTAGTACCAAAGTATAAAAACATTCCTCTATAAATTGGAGAGATAATACCAGTTGCAAAGAGAATTTCTATAGGATTAAATTGTTTATAAAAATAAAGAAAAACAGGCAATATAACAATAGATAAAGTTACGATAAAACCTGGCAGAAAAAAATTAATATTAATTTGGGATGCTAGGGCAACCCCTATGGCAATAATAAAAACAGGTTTTATTCTCTTCATTTTATTAGACATTTGCTCAAACAACATTTTTCTCCTTAAACTTCTATATTTAAAATCTATTATATAACCTATATAATTTCCGCATATACAACTCTATAATAATAAATTCAGAAGGAGATTTAGAGTCCCTCTGAATTTATTTTTGTTATAACATATTATTTATACTTATAAAAATGGGTACTTTCCTTCTGAAATGTTACTACACAGAAATTTTACCCATAGCTGCTGCTATTATCATAATAACCGCCACTATAATAATAGCGACCATAGCCAACTTTTCTTTAGACGTAATAACTTCATTTTTTTCTTTTTTAGCTTTTAAATAAAAACCTATACCTACTGCATAAATTACAACAGCTAAACCTAAATATCCAATTCCCACTGCATATATAACATAAACTGAATAAATACCTGCAATTATTGATATAATTTTTTCTTTAATATGTCCGCCTTCTTTATTATATACTTTATATGCAAACATAGATGATAATAAGTATGGTATTAATATATTAGTTGTACACATATGAGTTGCTACATAGTAAGCCTTTTGTAGTGCTGGTGATAACATAGCTAAAAGACCTATTTGTGTTGCAAGCATTGAAAATAAAAGAGCATTTGTAGGTACATTTTTACTATTATTCTTTTTAAACCATTTAGGCATTAGCCCATCTTGCTTCGCTGGAACATACAATATTTCTGTGGTTAACAAAAGCCAGCAAAGGAGTGCTCCTATAAGTGAAATTAAAATTCCAACTTTAACTATCATAGCCCCCGCGCTTCCTAAAGCTGTTTGTGCTAAAACAGCTGCTAATGGCGTTTGTGCTGCAACTAAAGCTTTAGCTGGCAGAATACCCATTGATAATATAGATATTGATACATAAAGTGTTGCCGTTATAGCAAGTGAAATTATTGTTCCTTTACCAACTAGTATTTGTGATTCTGCTCTTTGTGATAAGACTACTAGACCTTCAACACCCACAAAACACCATAAAATTGTCCCCATTGCTCCACTTATCTGTTTTCCTAAATTAACACTGTCTCCACTTGATGCTAAAACAGTCTGCCAATTATCAACATTAAATATACCTAGCTTAAAAGCTGAAAAACCAAATATAATTACTAAGATTAGTGGTATTACTTTTCCAATTGTAACTACTAAATTCAGGATACCAGCTTGCCTTATACCCCTCCTTATTACAAAATAGTATGACCACAAAAGGATAGATGCAAATATGAATGATAAAATAGGAGGCATTGAATATCCTTCTCCTATTAAACTATTGATAGTCTTAAAAATTAAAATAACAAATGCAATATTCCCAAGGAAAGAACTTGTAAAGTAACCCCAAGCTGAATTAAACCCTACAAAGTCACCATATCCTTCTTTTGCATATGAATAAATTCCTCCCTTTAATTCCGGTTTTTTATTTGAAAGCAAGTAAAATACCAACCCTAGCATAACTACGCCGAAAACTCCAATACCCCATGAAATAAGGACTGCCATTGGATTTGTTGTTGATATTAGGTCCGTTGGGCTATTGAAAATACCTGATGCAATCATAGTACCAATGCCTAAAGCTACAAGTAGCCCAAGACCTAATTTTTTATTATCTTCTTCCATTATAAAAAACTCCCCCTTAATGTTCGTTTATTCTACTTTATTTTACTAAATCTCTTACATCACCTATTATAGCTCTTGGAACTGGTAAATCAAGCATTGTTTTTAGTCCTGGCTCTGAATTCATTACAAGTGGAATCATATTAACACATATAGCAATTGTAGCAATGCCTCCTGGTATCTCTGGTTTTATTTGGAGATTCAAGTTTGGAACTCCCTTAATTGTAATATAATCTCCAGTATCAACGTTCTCAAGTTCTGGTCTTATCTGTTGAGGATGCTCCATTGTAGCAAATACTTTATCTCCTAAACTTGCATATCCCAATTGGCTACATCCAGCAACTTCTCCAGCTTCCACCGAAACAATATCCGTGCTGCGTGGTACAGTTGTAACAATTGGTGATTTTTCTTGTCTAATATTATTGAACTTGATATTAAACGCTTCTTCAAACATTCCAAAAGATTGCAAGAATCCAACGTGTCCATCTACTGTATTGTCTTTAACTCCTTGTATAAATTCTTCTGGTTTTAATCCTATACCTTGCTCAACCATAACTGCTTTACCAAAACAAGCTAAATCATTTACTCTAGTAGCCTTTATGCTATCAACCGTATCAGAAACTCCTGTAAGCATTATAGCAACTAAATCCATTATAAATCCAGGATTTACTCCAGTTCCTAATATTGAGATCTTATTTTCTTTAGCTATTCTATCCATATCATCTGATAATTTTGGATCCATTGCTCTTGGGTATGACATCTCTTCAGCTGTTGTTACGATATCCATGCCAGCTTCTGCTGCCATTTTTATTAATGGAAATACAACTTTTGTAAAGGAAGCTGTTGCAATAAGACAAACATCTGCAAAACTCTTCTTTATAACATCCATAGAATTTCTAGTAACAGTGCAAGAATTATCTTCATTTGCTTTTACACCTAACACTTCATAAAGTTTTTTGCCAACCTTATTGGGATCCATATCAATAGCTCCAACGATAGTAAATCCTTTTTTGCTGAGTACCATTTTAGCAATACCGCTTCCCATTGAACCTAATCCCCAAACAACAACTCTTATTTTATTTTTCATAATATGTTCCTCCTTAAAATTTTAATATTTAATTTCATATAATGCAAACTAATTTTTAATTATTATAATACTTTTCGACATAAGGGGATGTCATTGCCTTAAGTAAACATCCATAATCTATTTTAAACTCCACTATACTTCCCACTATTAATTGTTTTTTACTATCAGTAACATCTAAAATCAGATGATCACTACTTGCACCAAAAATACTTATGTCATTGTCCAAAGGAGTTATCCCCTCTACCCTTATATCTTGTCTTCCTAATGCTATAATGGCTCTTTTTCTTATTCCTTTATCTTCAAAAGAAGGAATATGTCCAAACGCATCCATTCCTATAGTACCTGTTGGCAACGTTGGTTTGCTCTTTATTTCAACTATTTCACCGCTGAGTATAAAAGCATCATCATAGCAATTAGGCACTGGTTTTCCAAAAGAAGTTTCTCGACCAAGAACTATTGCTTCTCCAATTCGAAGCTGATTAATTTCTTTTGGCATTGTATCATTAATCACCATATATAAACTACTAGAATTTCCTCCTGAGATTACAGGTAATTTTAAATCAAATGTTTTTTCTATCTCAATTTTTAACTTTGTAAGCTTGCCTAAGTTTTCACTATCCGGAATTACTCCACCGTAACAAGTAACATTGGTTCCAATGCCTATTAGCTTAATATTATCTAATTTTACTATTTTACTGACACTGGAAACTACATCGTTAATTAATACCCCTTCTCTTAAGTCTCCCAAATCCACCATTAATATAATATTATGGATCTTATTTAATTTCTTTGCAGCTTTTGCTAACTGCTCTATTGTGTCTATTTCCGAATTCAAGCTACAATCACTATACCTCACAACATCATAAACTTCGCTTATCATTGGAATTCTAAGTAGCATTTTTTTACAATTCAAATCCTTTAATTTTTTTAAATTTAATATTCTAGAATCTCCAACCATAGCTACTCCAGCTTCAAGTATAGCTTCTACAATAGGCTTTTTAGCACAATATACCTTAGTAACCGCGGCAACCTCTATATGCTTTTTATTACACATCGCTAGTATTGTTTTTACATTGTGAGTCAATTTTTTAAGATCCACTTCCATACAAGGATATTTTTTTCCCATATAGATACTCTCCTTATTTTAAACTTTTACAAATAATAATAACTAACAATCCAAAGATATATTATTTGTTTAAATTTGACTCAAATCTCTCTTCATTAATTTCCATATCCTTTGTTATCCCTAGACTTTGAATTAATAGGGCTTTCGCTACTTCTTTGTTTTCTCTACTTAAAACTCCTGCGCAGGCCATAATATAGTTTTTGTCAATTAGTACTTCAGCACCTTTTTTAGGTAACATTGTAACTTCATCCTTTAAGTACCTTATTTTCAAAAGCAAATCTTCTCCCTTTGGAAGCCTTGTAAGTGCACCACCGGTACCTATTATATATTTAACCTCAGATAAATCCTTACCATAGGCTACAAACCCACTGTCACCATCATATTTTCTTTTTATAAATCCTACATGCCTATCTATTGCAACAGCTATAGCTTTCTTTGTTAGCAATCTACTTGCAAATACATCCTCCTTATCTTTTGGTATAGGTTTTATATGCTCTTTTATATATTCAGTGCTAAATTCACCTAAGTCCCTATCATCAAGTAAATCGATTACATTTTTACTGTTAATAAAAACTCCAAGATCTCCTTCTACAGTTCTTTTAGCCTTTGGTTCAGGATTTATTAACATATCTAAAACTACGCTACTTCCCTCTGTAACAGAATGCACATCGGTAGTAGCACCCCCTACATCAAGAACTACTAAGTCTCCTATTATGTCATACAAAAGTTTTGAACTTTCCATAACTGCTCCTGGTGTTGGCATTATGCTTCCATTTACCATTTCTTTTATTTTACTCATTCCAGGTGCTTTTACAATGTTTTTTTCAAAGGCTTCTTGTATTATTTTTCTTGCAGGCTCCACATTTAAAATATCTACACTTGGGTAAACATTATCTATTAGATAAATTTCTTGTCCTTCAAATATTTCTTTTATTTCTTCTCTATTTTCGCTGTTTCCACAGTAAACAATAGGAATACTAAATTTTTCGGCACTTATAAGTTCTGCATTATAAAGAGCTGTTTCCCTCTCACCATAATCCGTGCCTCCAGCAATCATTATCATATTAGGATTTATATCATGTATCCTCTTTAAATCACTCCTTCTCATTTTCCCAGCAGTAACCATTTTTATTATGCCACCAGCGCCAAGAGCTGCTTCCCTTGCAGCCTTAACAGTCATGTGCTCCATAAGACCATGAACAGTTATCCTAAGCCCACCTGCCGCACTAGATGTTGCTAGCATCTTTTCCCACGTGATTGGTTCATGTATTTGATTTTCAATATCTTTAACTGCATTCTTTAATCCTATAGTTACATCACCGTCTGTTACTGTAGTACAGCTGTTACCTTGAAAAGGTATATCTACAAAAACCTGTCCTGCCTCATCATAACATACGTTAAATGCTGTAACCAAAGTCGTGGTACTACCTATTTCAGCAACAAGATAATCTACCTTCACAAGCAATCACACTCCTTTTATTCTTCCTCTTCTTCATTATCAGGAAGACCCATTAACCTTTTAATTATGAATGATGCAACAGAGGTGCCGTTTGATCCACGTCCAAAACCAACATCCATTCCGTTTGCTTTAGCTATTTCATCTGTTACTTGTGTGCCACCTGAAACAAGTATAATCTTATCTCTTACTCCCTTTTCTATACAAAGATCACTAAGTTTTTTCATGTTCTTTGTATGAACATCATTATGACTAATTATTGTACTACAGAGTATTGCCTGAGCTTTTGACTCTATAGCTGCATCTACAAGTTTTTCTATTGGGCATGAAGTTCCAAGGAAAATTGCTTCTATACCAAATTTTTCAACTCCACCATGTTTAATATCAATAACTTCACGAACTCCAACTGAATGTTCATCTTCCCCAACAGTTGCTGCAACAACCTTTATTGGATGCTGCTTTACATAATCTTTCATTTGTTGATCTGATAGTGATTTTCTTCTCTTTGGAAGAACTAACTCATCACGTTTTATAGGTGTAAAATCACATACTCCTTTTATTTCAACTAGAGTTCCTTCAGCCTTTTGTAATACTTGTTTATGAACAATTTCTACATTTTTCAAGTTCATTCTCTTGCCCATTTCAAGGGCTGCCGCCTCACTAATCTGTTCATTTTCCGGTATACATAAAGTGATCTTTACATACCCATCTTTTGCCCATTGAACTTCAGGAATTATAGTACCATCTTCTTTAACTTTTTCCATTCTCTTAAATACATTATCATTATCATCTAGTTCATCAATATATATAATTTTGGAATGATTACACAATGTACATTCATCAATAGCATCACAAGGTTTTTTATACTCTTTTGGAACATTATTGTATCCAAAATGACCACAAACTGGTGCAAAATAATCTGATTCTCTCTTAACTATTGTCCCAACTGCATCTCCACCTAAAATCTTTCTTGCAATACCATCATCATTTCTTTCTGGGTATTGACCTGAGTCAATAAAAAATCCAGAATCTACAGCTTTAAAGTATCCACCAACCTCTAATATTTCCTCAAAGAATAAAACAGCTCTTTCTTGAATTTCTCTTGCCTTTTCTGGTAAATATCCTGTTTTCTTAAGCTCTATCATGTCCATTAATCCATCCATACCTATAAATGCTTGTTTAGCTGTGTTAATAGCATGAATATTATTATAATGCCAAGGAACATTACGTCCTTCATCAGGAGTTATTGTACTTTGAATATCTGCTGATGTTAACTCAGATATTAAAAGATTCAAAGTATGTCCTACTGTAGCTTCTCTTTCACAAGATTCTATATATTTAGTATTCATTTGAGCTCTCATTTTATATTTTTTGAAAAACTCCCTTAGTGCAACTGCATATGGTAAATCATATCTCATACAAGGTGCTGGTGCTGATGTTGGAGGTACTGTTGATAAAGAAATATTTTCTGGTTTCATTCCAACAAGCTGCGAAAAACAAGAATTTATTGCATGTTGTACCATAAGTTCTGGCATTACCTTATAACCCTTCATAGCTGTTGCATTTGCATTATGCGCACCATCTATTTGAAGCATTCCAGCATGTGCCATGATGCCTTTTGCAACTGCAGCATCAACAAAAGATCTAACCATATTAATATTTCTATAAAGAACATTGTATTGTGGATCTTGATGAGCTCCATTAACGCCTTCTTCTGCAAACATAACTGCTACATCTGGACCTGCAACGCCAGATACATAGGAATGAAAATTAATCTTTCTACCCACTTCTTCTTCTATTAAATCTATAGCTTTTCTTGTTGCCCTAATTTCTTTTCTAGTTATCGGTACCCCACCAAATCCTTCAGGGCTTCCTTCGAGTAACCCATCAAAATGACTTTGTCCCATCGTCCTAATAACCATTAAATGATCCGCACCGTGCCATGCAGCCATTCTCATTCTTCTTATATCATCTTCAAATCTACCTGAAGCAATTTCTGTGGTAATAGTTGCTCTTGGTTGTGGATCTATATTTCCAAAACTCCTTGCTGCTGGAAGAGGTTGACTCTTCTTTAAAGGTGCTGATATTTCATGATATGTGAATTCACCAACTTTTCCAGTTTCATTTTTTTCTCTCCAATGCCATCCTCTCCATTTGGGCTCATACTTATCTAGATCCTTTAATATTTCTTCAACATTAAGTTTTGTATTTTCCTCTAGCTTTTCTTGCATTAGTTGTCACTTCCTTTCATTTTTTCAGATACGACGTCCCAGCCTATTCCTTTAGAAAGTTCCACTCCTGCTTTAATATAATCTATATTTTTAAGCTTTGCATAGGTTAAAATCACGTTACCTATACCCTTACCAAGTAAATTCCATTTAATTCCATAAGATATTATGGGCTGAGCTTGTAAACTAGAAAAACCCATTCTAAGTACTACAGAACGTTCAATAGCTGGCGACGTATGAGTATATGCTAAATCAACCATAGGTTTTACTACTTGATTCGTAAGCCTCCAAAATCTGTCATACAATTGATCATTTGTTAAATTTTTTAAATGTTCTCTTCTTATTTCAAAATCATCTTCTCTTTTCATAAATTAAATACCCCCTTCCTAACATATTTCAACGTTATATTGTTTTAATATTTCTACAATTTTTTCTTTGGGCAACTTTGTTTCCAATGATAAATATTCAATATCAACCTGCTGTGCTTTATTCTCACCTAATTTCTTAATTACATTTTTCATATATGAATTTTTTAACCCTTCCATATCGATATCGGTGACTTTCACCTTTGATGGATGAGACGGAATTACTATATTCTCACCTGGTATTTGCTCCTTTGGATCACCAACATAAACTTTAATTCCATTTTCTTTAGCAAAATTAAGTTGAGGTAATAAATGTTTCCCAGCTCCCGTATATTCAGTTTCTTGAACAACTATGATAGCATCATCATCATATTCCTGAGCAATTGCAAATGCCGCTACTAAAGATACATTTCCTGCTGGTCCTCGCTCGAGTCCTTCTAGCTGTGCTAATATTTCAGTCATCCAAAATACATCGCCTTGAGTAGTTGTTACATATCTATCTAAATATCTTAAAGGTCTAGCCGCACTTCTAGGTACATCTGACCTATCAGGATTCGTCATAAATGGAATCCCAAATCCTGTATGCCCTGTAGTAAACGATTTCTTGTTGAAGTCTATATCAGATGCCATATGAAGACCTGAAAGATCAACTGATGCTCCTATTATCTTTGTCTTTGTAGAACCAGCTCTAATAAGCCCTCTTGCCGTACCAGTAACATTGCCACCACCTGCATGAGTTATAATAACAGCATCCGGCTCTTTCCCTAATTTTTCTCTGCACTGCTCAGCTATCTCATATCCTAATGTTTCAATTCCGGCTACTCCATAAGATGAATATAATGAAGCATTATAATAACCTGTATCTTCAAGTATTTTTAGGTAAGTATAAAATAATTCAGGACCTACAGAAAGTCTAACAACTTCTGCTCCAAATCCTTCACATTTTCTTCCTTTTTCTAATATCTCCGGTTGCCCTACTTTTCTTGAATCATAACATTCGTTTGCTATTATGCATTTAAGACCTCTTATATTTGCTTGTGATGCAACTGCAGCTCCATAATTACCTGAAGTAGCTGCTCCAACGCCAGTGTATCCTCTCTTCATTGCATCAAATACAGATACACACGCTCTTCTATCTTTAAAACTTCCGGATGGGTTAGCACTTTCATCTTTTACAAATATTCTAGCCGCATGTCCAGTCGTTGATACCTTTCTTGCAAGTTTTGTTATATTTCTTAATTCTAGAAGTGGAGTATTTCCTACTCCCACCTCGTTTTGAATTCTTTTAACTTCTTCAAACGAATATTCAACATCACTCATCAAAGCTTCATAATCAAATGAAATCTTGCCAGTTTCATATTTACTATAATCTATCCCTATAGATTTTAGAATTATATCATTCTTTCTAGACATAAGCTTTTCATATTTATTCACAATGTATAACCTCCTATTAAAATAGATTTAAATTCATTATTTTACTGAGATATCATCGCTCTGGCTTGTTTTCCTATATTACTTATTTCTTCAACATACTTACCATATGTGTGGTAATATCCTGGTTCTATTTGAACGACTATTCCTCTAGCGATTCTACCTACATTACTTTCAACATCTACCTCATTTCCTAATTCACAATCACTGAGACACTTTCCCCGTATCCAGCATTTAAGAGGAGTTTTCTTTGTCTCATCTGGAATGTTATTAGCTCTATCTTTTGGTGTTAAAACGATCTCTTCTACTTCAACCCAGGTGCCTTTCTTAATCATAATTTTACCTCCCAAAATCAAAATTATTATTAAAGTATTTTATTAATATACTTATTTTAATAGTAGCAATTATCATGCCAAATAGAAACACACGTATTTAAGCCATTGCTTAAATACGTGTGTTTTTTATTTGCAAAATATTCTGCATGTTTTATTATAATAAAAAGTTTCAACTAATAATTCCCAGTAGATTCAGTGTCTTCTAAAGTTAACTATACATGCAAAATGTTTTGCATGTATAGCAAATAATCTTGCTTATTTTAATAAGCTTATATTATTTTATGTATCTTTATTTTATATTGAAGATTTTGTCTTGAAATACTAAGTTCTCTAGCTGCTTTACTAACATTATAATTATTCCTTTTTAATATTTTTTCTATTATTTCTTTTTCAATGTTACTCATATAACATTCTAAATTAAATTTTCCATCTAAATTTGATAAAACATCGCAAGGATTTTGGTTACTTTCATATACAACTCTAGAATCAAAATAATTTTCTGTTAAAATCGAATTATTGTCTGCCATATTCATTGCAGCTTCAATAACATTTGTTAATTCACGAATATTTCCTGGCCAACTATATTCTTTAAGTTTTCTCAGCATATTATCATCTATACCTTTTATATTTTTACCTAAGATTTTATTATATTTTTCAATTAATTTTTCTACAAATAAAATAATATCATCTTTTCTTTCTCTTAACGGAGGAATATCTATTCTCAGCACACTTAACCTATAATAAAAATCCTTTCTTAATTTACCACTTTCTATAAGTTTTTGTGGTTCTTCATTTAACGTGGCTATTATTCTTACATCAATGTATATACTTTTAGTGCTTCCAATAGGCCTTATATAACCGTCTTGAAGTACTCTTAGAAGTTTAGATTGAAGATACGGTTCTAGCGAATTAACTTCATCTAACAAAATGGTTCCATGATTTGCTTCTTCAAACAATCCTTTTTTATTCTCAGCTCCTGTAAAACTTCCCTTTTCCGTACCAAAAAGCATTCCTTCTAACAATAGGGCAGGAATAGCTGCACAATTTATAGGAATAAACGGCTTATCTTTCCTTAAACCACAATAATGAATACTTTGAGAAAAAACTTCTTTTCCTGAACCAGTTTCAGCATATAATAGTACAGATGAACTTGACATACTAGCCTTTTTAGCCTTTTCTATAATACTTTTCATAACAGAATTATCACTATAAATATCACTAAAAGTATAATGTCTATCCATATTTTTATCTAAATTTTGTAATTTACAAATGTTTTCCGTTAACTCTTTTAACTGAGTCATATCTTTAGCTATTTCAATCACTGCTATAACCTTATTTTCTAAAGTTACTGGAATAGTAGTATTTATGGTAGTCACTTTTTTCTTATATCCATTACCATAATGTTGTATTAAATCTACTATTTTTTCACCAGACTTTAATACGTTCATAAGTGTAGACTCATCCTCTTTTACATCCTCTAGATACTCATTAACCTTTTTACCTATTACCTCTATAGGTTCTACACCTTCTACTTTTCCCATAACACTATTGTAATATATAGTTCTGCCTTCACAATCTATTACATGAATTCCTTCCTCCAAATTTTCTAATAAACAGCCCAATATCTTCTCAGCATTTGGAAATTCATTATCCATTTTTTAGATTTAGTGAGCATTGTATTATAAGTATACAAACACACTAAATACTCACTTCCTTTCTATATTCCGTATATATCATGTTAAAGCTTTCATTTATAATAGATATTTATTTAATTTATCTTGAATTTTACATGTAAAGCATATCATACAAATTATAGAAATGCTACATTACATTGGAATTTATACAAAAAAGTAAAAAGTGAATTTCACCCTTTCATATAGGGTGAAATTCACTTTCAATAAAAAATACTCTTACCTTACTGAAAATTTGTATATTGTTTTATGATTATAATTTTGTTTTGCTTTAAGTATTGGTGAATCAAAATTCTTAGTATTAATAGCATTAGGAAAATATTGTGTTTCAAGGCATAAAGCATCTCTTTTATTATATGTTGCGCCACCTTTTCCTAGCTCTACTCCTGTAAGAAAGTTTGCTGTATAAAACTGTACTCCTGGTTTAGTTGTATAAACTTCCATAACACGCCCACTTTTTTCATCATAAACTTCGGCTGCCTTTTCAAGTTTTTTACCAGTAGTATTAATTATATAGTTATGATCATAACCATTACCAAACACAATTTGTTCATAACTGCTTGATATATTCTCCCCCACATATGTTAACTCTCTAAAATCCATTGGAGTATCCTTTACATCGGCTATTTCGCCCGTAGGTATAGCATTTTTATTATTTTTTGTAAATTTATCAGCATTAATCATAACCTTATGTTTTAAAATATCGCCTGAGCCCTGACCTGATAGATTAAAATAAGAATGATTAGTAAGATTTACTATCGTATCTTTATCAGAGATAGCATTATACTCTATTTTTAATTCATTATCTTCAGAAACCGTAAACTTAACAGATACATTAAGATTTCCTGGATATCCTTCCTCGCCGTCAACGCTAAGGTAAGATAATTCTATACTATCACTCGTATCTTTTGATCCGAGTTTTTCTTCCCACACTTTTTTATCAAAGCCAACTATTCCACCATGTATATGATTTTCGCCTTCATTTTTAGCTACATTATACTTAGTTCCATTGATTTCAAAACTTGCAGTTCCTATTCTATTAGCAACTCTCCCAATTGTTGCTCCAAAGAAATAGTTGTACTTTCTATACTCTTCTAATGTATCGTAGCCTAAAACTACATCATCAAACTTGCCATTACTTCCTTTAACATTTAATGATACCAATGTTCCTCCATAATTACTAACCTGCGCAACCATACCCTTGGAGTTTTTTATAGTGAAAAGATATACTTCCTTTCCATCTATTATTCCAAAATTTCTTTTTATACTCATAACCCACTCTTCCCTTCTTAGATATTATATGTCCATCAAATAACTTTTCATATTTGTTTGTATAAAACAATTTATTTTATTATATACCATATAATTGTTATACAGAATATAAAGTTACATAAGTGTAGTATTTATATTATTTTTTTACTCGTAAAAAATATTTCTTGCATAGTCATTAACGAAGCACCCAATATAGATGCGTTTTCTTTTAATTTTGAAAATGATAATCGGCATTCTCCTTTAGTGTAAAAACTGTTTTCTTCAAAAACCTTTTCCATTAAAAGTTCTTTAAAATACTCTTCATAGTAGGCAATTTTCCCTCCTATTATAATTTCCTCAGGGTCCGTTATTAAAATGATATTTTTAATTCCCTCTGCAAGATAATCGATATAACTATAAAGAATTTCTTTTGCTTTTTCATCCGTTTTAGTGAGTCTAAAAAATTCTTTTAAATTTTTATCCTCTACATTAAATTCCTCGTTATACTTGTTTATTAATACTTTTTCAGAAGCATATAGTTCAAAGCATCCTTTTTTGCCACAATTACATTGTTTTCCATCTTTTACTATAGTCATATGACCAAACTCACCAGCACGCTTATTATTTCCCTTGTAAAGATTATCATTTATCATTACTCCTGCACCTATTCCCTCTGTTATAGATACAAAAACTAAATTTTTTATAACTTTATCAGGATTCAAAAATGTTTCAGCATAAGCTGCTGCATTTGCTTCATTCTCTATAAAAAATTTATAATCATATAGTTTTTCATATTTTTTAAAATCTATATTATTTAATTTTAGATTTGGTGCATTTACCAAAAGTAGTTCCTCTTCATTCACAGTACCCGGAAGCGAAAAACCTACACCAATTATCTTATCCTTCGGTATATTAAAACTATTAACTAATTCATCCACACATTCTTTAATTTTATCCATTATTATATCTATACTTTCAATGTCTTCTGATAATTTAAATTCTTCTTCTTTAATTATCTGGAGATTAAGGTTAATTAATGCGATTCTTATTTTACTAGGAGTTATACAAACTCCAAATGAGTATCTAGCATTCGGTAAAAATCTTACAATAATCGGCTTTCTTCCCCCTGTAGATTCAGCTACTCCTGCCTCATCCAAGTATCCTTCTTCTATAAGTTCATTTACATTACTAATTACTGTTGGGATGCTTATATGAAGTTCTTTTGCTATTTCTTGTTTTGTAATCTGACTTTTTTTATATAAAAGATGTATTATATTTTTCTTGTTTATTTGTTTAATAGTTTCTTGATCTAAAATCTTAAACTTTTTCAAAAAATCACCCATCCTAACTAGTCTTCCTTAGAATCTAACTCGCTTAGTTCTTTAAATTTATCTTTTAAGCAGCCATAAAGTGAAGCATAAACCTTATATGTCTTATCATATTTATCAACATCTTTTTCTATTGGCATTATAGTATCTGTTATCTTGATTAATGAATTACAAGCATCATCAACGTTATCATAAAGTCCACAACCTACTGCAGCCAAAATTGCTGCTCCATATGCAGGCCCTTCCTTAGAATTTATTGAACTAACTTTTAAATTAAATACACTTGCTAATATTTGCTTCCAAAGCGTACTTTTTGAACCACCACCGCTTACTCTTACTTCTTTTACTTCTACGCCCATACTCTTTAAAATTTCTAAAGAATCCCGAAGACCAAAACATACTCCTTCAAGAATAGAACGTGTCATATCACCTCTGGTATGAGTTATATTTAAACCTATGAATGCCCCTTTTGCATCAGGATCACTATAAGGCGTCCTCTCTCCCATAAGATATGGTAGATAAATTAAGCCTTTAGAACCTGCAACTGAATTTTCAGCTTCTGCAAGTAAGACTTCAAAAGAATTCTCCATTGTATCTAAATTTATATTATCATTCCACCACTGCAAACATGATGCTGCTGAAAGCATAACTCCCATTTGATGATATCTACCATTTGCATGACAAAATGAATGCAATCTATTCTTACTATCTACTGAAAACTTTTTGTCACAAGCAAATACCACACCAGAAGTACCAAGAGCTACAGAAACTACACCACTATCAACGGTCCCTGTTCCAACAGCACCTGCTGCTTGATCTCCAGCACCTGCAACCACTAGTGTTTCCGTAGAAAGGCCAGTAACATTTGCAGCCTCAATACATACTCTTCCAGTAACCTTATAGGATTCAAATACTTTAGGTAAAACTTCTTCATCTATTTCTAAAATATTCAACATTTCCTTAGACCATTTTCTATTCTTAACATCAAACATTAAAGTTCCTGATGCATCAGACACATCTGTTGCAAACAACCCTGTAAGTTTAAATCTTATGTAGTCTTTTGGCAACATCATCTTATATATTTTATTATATATATCTGGTTTATGTTTTTTAACCCATAATACCTTAGGTGCAGTAAAACCGGTTAATGCCATATTAGCTGTATATTTAGAAAGTTTATCCTGACCTATAACATTATTTAAATAATCACATTCTTCTTGTGTTCTTTGATCACACCATAAAATTGCAGGCATTAATACCTTATTCTCTTTATCTAAAAGCACTAAACCATGCATTTGTCCGCTAAATCCTATTCCTTTTATTTCATCTGATTTTAAACCACTTAGCTTAATAATCTCCTTAATACCTTCTTTTGTACCTTCCCACCAATCATCTGGATTTTGCTCTGCCCACCCTATATGTGGGTAACTTATTTCAAAATTTTTAGTAGTAGTATTCACTACCTTGCCACTCTCATCCATAATTATAATTTTTACTGAAGAAGTACCTAAGTCAATCCCTAAAAAATACATATTTATCCCCCCAAGAGTTTAATTTATATCTCTATTTTATATCTCTATTGTAATCGTTTTACTAAACTTTTTCAAGTGGTTTTAAAAAGATTTCAGAAAATAAAAATGGAATATAGACTCAAATATAAAAATTGTATTGTCATATATCAATTAATTCTTTATAATTGGATGCCACAATACAACTGTAGTACTTTCTCCATAAGTACTATGATATTCCAATCCAAACTCTTCACCATATGTCAATTTTATTTTTTCATTTACATTGAAAATACCATATCCAATTACATCGTTTGAGGTTGTTTTACCTTTTAACATTTCATTTATCTTCATTAATTTTTCATCCGCTATGCCTATACCATTATCCTGAATTATAAAACAAATTTTTTCATTTTTAATCATGCCACTTATTTTAATATGACCGCTACCTCTTTTTTCCTTAATACCATGATAAATTGCATTTTCTACAATTGGCTGTAATATTAATTTTATTACACTTAAATTTAATATTTCCTTCTGCATGTTAATTTCGTAATTAAGCTTATCCTCATACCTAATTTTTTGAATTAATAAATAACTTTCCACATGTTTAATTTCTTGAGATATTTTAATGTTCTCCTCCCCAGCACTTAATCCAATTCTTAAAAGATTAGTTAAATTATAAGTTATATCAACTATATCTTGTGCATCATGTTCTTGCGCCATCCATTGAATTGTATCTAACGTGTTATATATAAAGTGTGGTTTTATTTGAGCATGTAATATACTTATTTCAGCTTTTCTCTTCTTTTTACCTTCCGTTTCTACTAACATAATTAAATTTTTGATTTCTCTAACCATATTATTAAATGCATTTCCAAGTTCACCGATCTCATCATCGTATTTACTATTAAAAAACACATTGAAATTTCCTTCTTCAGTCTTTTTCATAAGCCTCTTAAGTTTTGAAATAGGCCTTACTATAGACTTTGTAAAAAATGTTGCCAATATTTCCGCAATGATCAAAGTAATTATAGCAATTATTATAGAGTAATATACTAAAGAATCTATGACCCTTAGACTTTCATTTAGAGGAAATACTTCAACAGTTTTCCACCCTGTATAGGTTGAGTTCCCATGAATTATTTTATAATCATTTTCCTTAATTCTCTTAATTAAGATTTCACCGCTTGAGTTATCAGTCCACTCACTTTTTATTCTATATACTATTTTATTAACTGGTGAATATACTATTTCACCATTATTATCTACAATGTATACAAATCCATTTTTTGCAGGTTTAGCATGTTCTATTACACTTTTTATAATATCTAGTTTCATGTCTATGAGAATTACTCCAATACATTTACCTGTTTTCTTATCAACTACGGCCTTTGACATCGATACCACATCATCAGCACTGTATTGAAAAACATTATTAATATTTCTACCTACAGGTTTACTAAAAAGATGCATAGTAATGGGGTTTTTCGATGCATCCACGTACCATTTTTCTTTTGTAAGTGCATCTCTTGAAATCCTGCCCATAACATCACTTACAAATGTATCATCTTGTTTAACTATCATTATCCCTGCTATCTCTGAATGAAATGTAGTGAAACTATTTATAGCCTTAGATGTTTCCTCCACCCGAATACTCTCAATATCTTTTTTGATTATACTACTGTTAGTATTGTTGCCCAGAAAGCTTAGAATTCTTGGATCCTCAGATAAATAATTAATTATATTTTCTGTATCTTTTATATAAAAATCAATATTATTACTTATTTGACTTACCATTTGCCTTATATTTTCATTTTGTTGATTAGTAATTGAATTTTTATATAACAAATTCCCCAAAATCGAAATCGTAACTATCGGTATTAAAATTACTAGGGAGAAATAAAAAGACAATTTATATTTTATACTTCTATCAAGGAAATTTTTCATAAATTTATTCATTTTCTCTCCTCCTATTAGTTTCATTACCATCATAACCAAAAATTACAGTTTATACAATAATTACATAGATAGCAATTTTTGAATTAAAATCATTCTGTGTTAACCCTACCTTACTCTTAAGACGCGACATGAAAAAGAAGTATCTAAAAATAAATTTTAAATACTTCTTTTGGTATTAATCACATCTAAACTTTTAATGCTATTGCTACTGTCTTTTTCTTTTCGTTACTTATTACAATTACCCTTTGAAGAACAATAAAGATAAATAACAGTAATCCAACTACAATTTTTGTCCACCATGAGTTCAAGGTTCCATCGAACATGATTAAACTTTGAATAATTCCAGTAGTTAGCACACCAAACATTGGCCCTATTGGGTATCCAGATCCTCCTGTTAATAGTATGCCCCCTATTACACAAGCTGCTATGGCATCCATTTCAGTCCCATTACAATGTAGCCCATAACCTGAAAGCGTATATATTGTGAATAACAATCCTCCTAATGAAGAGCAAAATCCAGATAGGGTGTATACCAAAATTTTAGTTTTTGCAACTGGAAGTCCCATAAGCATTGCAGAATTTTCACTTCCACCAATTGCATAAACAGTCCTACCAAATTTTGTATATTTAAGTATATATGCTGCTACTGCTACTGTAAGTAAACCTATTATTACATTAATAGAGATAAACGCTCCTGGTAAAACAGGTATTCTAAAAGCAGCAATCTTAGTAAAAACTGGATTAGTTATAGTTATCGTATCTATACTAATAAGGTAGCTTGAACCTCTAGCAAAAAACATACCTGCTAGTGTTACAATCCAAGGATGAAGTTTGAATTTTTGAATTAAATATCCTTGAACTGTACCAAAAACAGCACCTATTACCAGAACAAAAATCATAACAATAAATGGATTCACACCTTTTCTTAGTAGGTCTGCACAGATCATACTTGTGAAAGCGATCATAGCACCCACAGAAAGATCAATTCCACCTGTGAGTATTGCGAATGTTTCTCCAATGGATATAACAATTAAATACGCATTATCAATAAATAGATTTGATAATACCTGTGCTGAGAAAAAACCATCATATAACACAGAACCAGTTAAAAACATAATTATGAATAGAGTTATAGTAGCATAAATAGAAATATACGCAGGGTTTAACTTAAAGTTTTCTTTTCTAATCTTAACTTGTTTCATATTCTTTCCACCTTCTTTGCTTTCAGATTATTTTTACTATGAAACAATCTTCCGTTAAACATTTTCCTAAACTCTGTAGTTTGAATTAAGCACACCACAATTACGACAACAGCCTTTACAACTAAGGTAACTTCTGGTGGTACTCCCATACTATAAATTGTAGTTGTTAATGTTTGGATAAATAATGCACCTATAACAGTTCCACCTATATAAAACCTTCCCCCTGCCATCGAGGTTCCTCCAATAACTGTTGCAAGAATAGCATCCAATTCAAGCCACAACCCTGCATTGTTTGCATCTGCACATTTTATATTTGAACATATAATAATTCCAGCAATTCCAGACAAAATACCGCAAATTACATATAGAGAAAAGATGACTCTTTTAGAATTAATACCTGCAAATTTGCTGGCACTGTTATTCACTCCTATAGATTCAACAAATAATCCAAGAGCAGTCTTTCGCATTAAATAAAATACAATCCCTACAACTAAAACTGTTATATATACTGCAAAAGGTATAACCCAATAACCAGTACCTATAAAAATAAAAGTTTTATTTGTAAATGTTAATATTTGTCCACCTGTTACTAACTGTGCGATACCTCTACCAACTATATACAAAATCAAAGTAGCGACCATGGGTTGTACTCCTATGTACGCTACTAGCATTCCATTCCACATACCGCAAATAAGTCCAACAAATATACCCGCAAGTATAGCAAGAGGTACATTACCACTCATAACAATAACAGATGCTGAAATAGAAGCACTAATAGCGATGATAGATCCCACAGAAATATCTATCCCTTGCGTGGCAATAACAATGGTCATTCCAATGGATATAAGAATAAGTGGAGCTGCATGGTTAATTATGTCAATTAGATTTCCATATAAATGACCATCCCTAATATTAATGCTTACGAAGCCAGGTCTAATTACAAAATTTAAAAATATTAATACAATTAAAGATGCTACTGGCCAAAAGATCTGCATTGCATAAAACTTTTTAAATATATCTTTAATTTTGTGCATTGTTTTTACCCTCTCCCTGCAATTGCTTGCATAATATTCTCTTCTTGTATATCTTCTCCAATTAATTCTTTAATGATTTTTCTATCTCTGAGCACAAGCACTCTATCACAACTTCTTACTATTTCCTGAAGTTCTGAGGAAATAAATAAAATAGTTACCCCCTCACTCGCAAGTCTCGCAATAAGTTTTTCAATTTCATATTTTGCACCTACATCTATGCCTCTTGTAGGTTCATCCAAAATCAAAAGCTGGGGATCTGTAGCAAGCCACCTTGCTAATATTACTTTTTGCTGATTTCCACCACTTAAATTATCAATTCTTTGTTCCATACTAGGTGTTTTAATAGATAATAAATCTATATACTTTTTAGCTATTTCCTGCTGCTTTTTAATTGACAAATATTTAATTATCCCACGTCTAGACTGAATAGCTAGTATTATGTTTTCCCTAATAGTTAATTGTCCAACAATACCTTCTACCTTTCTATCTTCAGGGCAGAAACCAAAACCATCTAAAATTGCTTTTTTAGGATAAATATAAGAGTATTTCTTTTTTTTAATCTCAATGGTACCATGATCTGATTTATCTATACCAAAAATCAGCCTTGCAATTTCGCTTCTCCCTGATCCTAGAAGGCCAGCTAGTCCAAGCACTTCTCCTTTTCTAATATCTATATCAAAGGGTTCAATTGTACCCTTTTTCCCAAATTGATGTGTTTCGATTAATTTCTCTCCACTAAGTTTTCTAGTAGTGTTTTTAAAAGTGCTATTTAACTTTTCTACTTCACCAATATCTTTTCCAATCATCTTAGAAATCAAATCAATACGAGTAAGATTTTTAGCCTCATAAGTTCCAACAAATTCTCCATTTCGAAGTACTGTAATTCTATCTGAGATTTCATAAACTTGATCTAGGAAATGAGTTACAAATAAGATTGACATTCCTTCTGATTTCAATTTTTTCATTACAACAAACAATTGTTTTGCTTCATTTGCATCTAAACTTGATGTTGGTTCATCTAATATCAATATACCCCTTGAAATATCCACCGCACGTGCAATTGCAACCATTTGTTGTATAGCAACAGAATAAGTAGATAATGTTTTTTTGACATCAATTTTTAAATTCAATCTTTCCTCTAATAGTTTTGTAGCATTTTTATTCATCTCATTCCAATTAATACTCTTATTCTTCATAGGTTCACGGCCAATATAAATATTTTCAGCTACAGTAAGATTGAAACACAAATTAACTTCTTGATACACTGTACTTATGCCATGTTCTTGTGCATCCCTAGTAGAAGAAATAAAAATTTCTTCTCCATTTAATGTTATTTTCCCTTTATCTATTTTATACACACCAGTAAGTACTTTTATTAGTGTTGACTTTCCTGCTCCATTTTCTCCCATAAGAGTATGGATTTCACCTTTTGCAAGTTGAAAATTTACAGATGATAAAGCGTTTACACCAGGAAATGTCTTACATATATTTTCCATTTTCAAAACTACATTGTTATCTTCCATCCTTTTTTTCCCTCCTTTTAAAATGGATATAGAAAGATCTATTTATAATATAAGAGCAGGATACTGTATAACATTCCTGCTCTTATATTAAAATTTACAAATTAATATTTTCTGTTTGGTAACTCTGCGGTAGCTTGAGCTGCGGTGAATACACCTTCTTTTGATTTAACCCATCTATCTATTGGTTTACCTGCTAAAATTAATTTTGCAGTATCTAACAATTGTGGTCCAAGTAGCGGATTACACTCAACAGTTGCATTTGCTTTTCCATCTACCATAAATTGAAAGTATTCTTTAATACCATCTACTGCTACTACAAATATATCTTTTCCAGGTTTCTTTCCAGCTTCTTCAATGGCCTGAATTGCTCCTATAGCCATATCATCATTATGTGAAAATAAAACATTGATATTATTTCCATCTGATTTCATGAAAGCTTCCATGACTTCTTTACCCTTTGCACGTGTGAAATCACCAGTTTGTGATTTTACGATCTTATAATTCGGGCAATCTGCAATACCTTCCTTAAACCCTTTTTGACGTCCAACCATAGCACTTGATCCAACAGTTCCTTGGATTTCAGCTATATTTAATTTTGCTGCTTTCCCAAACTTGTCTACTAATATTTTTGCCACTTTTTTTCCTTCTGCTTCCATGTCTGATCCTAAGAATCCAGCATATAGAGATTGATCTGAAACCTTTACACCTCTATCTACTATAATTACTGGTATCTTTGCATCTTTTGCTTCTTTTAATACTGTGTCCCAACCATTTTCAACAACTGGATCTAAAGCAATAATATCAACTTTTTGTGCTATAAAAGATCTAATAGCTTTTATTTGATTTTCTTGTTTTTGTTGCCCATCTGAGAATTTTAATTCAAATGTTGGATCTAAAGTTGGAATCGTTTTTATTGAAGCAGTTTCTGCTGTTCTCCAGCCACTTTCCGCACCAACCTGAGCAAATCCAATAACTTTTTTCTTCGAGGTATCAGTTGCAGTTGGCGTCGCTTTCGCCCCATCAGTTTTAGCCTTCGTACCACATCCAGCAAACATTGTAGTCACTAGAATAGCTGCAGATAAAAATGCAATAATTTTTTTGTTTTTCATTAATAAACCCCCCTCTAATAATACATTGTATCGTTTACAATCATTATATATCTATCTTATATTACTGTATTTGTACTAATCAGCTATTTTTTACACTATTTGGAACAAAAAAAATATAACTCTGCATTTGCAGAGCTATTTTAATATTTTCTATTCTTAAATTCTTTTGCTGAATTTATTTTTGTAAAGACATCCTCAGCATTTACTATTTTCAATGGAACTTCCTCGCCGCTCATTATTTTCTGAGCAGTTTTCATTAATTGAGGGCCGAGTAGTGGGTTGCACTCTACAGTACTGTACATTTCTCCTTTTTTTATAGAAAGTAATGCTTGCTTAGTAGCATCTATTCCAATAACAATAATGTCTTTTCCTGGAACAAGTCCAGCATCTTTTATAGCCTCAATAGCACCAAGCGCCATATCATCATTAAGAGCGAATACCATATTTATTTTTTGATTATTTGAGTTAAGGAATTTTTTCATTACTTCCTTTCCCTCATCAAAATTAAAGTTTCCAGTACCTTCTGCTACTATTTTATAATTATGGTGGTCTTTAATTACTTCATTAAACCCCAATTCTCTTTCAATTTCAGGAGCTGAACCTATATTTCCTTTAAGTTCGAAGATATTTGCTTCTTTATCCTTAAAGTGTTCTATTAATAGTCTTGCAGCACGTCGTCCCTCCTCCTGAAAATCTGAACCAATATTACAAGTCCAGAGCGAATCATCTGAGTCAACACTTCTATCACATAAAATCACCGGAATACCTGCATTTTTTGCCTCAAATAAAACATCATCCCACCCAGTCTTCACAAAAGGTGAAAATGCAATTATATCCACTCTCTTTTTTATTAGTTCTCTAATTAATTGTTTCTGATCCTTTTGGGTATAACCTTCTTCTCTAAAATCTAAATTAATACTGGCATCATTTGCTGCATTTTTAATTGATTTTGCATTTGCATCTCTCCATCTACTCTCTGACATCAATTGAGCATACCCAAGCACTATGTTTTTATTATCCACTAGATTTTTTGATTTATTATTTAAATATTGATTTACGTTTCCAACAGTAATTTTATCACTCCTTAATATTATTTTTTTTGGTATATCACTCCTTTTATTTAAAATATCCATTGCGTAATTTACAGCTTCGCTTCCACCAGTTTTACAAGTAAAAGTACCACTTAGAATTCCTTTAGAAACCAAATCTAATCCACTATTTTCCCCAGTAAGACCATCTACCCCAATAATTTTTATGTTTTTAAGCCCTAATTTGTAAACAGCTTTATAAGCCCCTAATGCCATATAGTCATTATGTGCAAAAATAACATTTACGTCTTTATCTGCTTGTAAAGCCTGCGTAACTTTATCTTCCGCTTCATCTCTTTGCCAATTACAAACTATGGTGTTAGATATTTCAATATTTTTATGATCTTTGAGAACCGATCTAAAGCCATTACTCCTCGATATAACAGGTGAAGAATCTAATACACCCTGAACCTCGATAACTTTACCTTTACCTTGTCCAATTAAATTTATAACAAAATCCCCTGCTTGGGTACCTATTTTTTCATTATCTGGTCCAATATATAATGAATAATCATAGCCTTCAACAGCTCTATCAAGAACTATTACTGGAATTGATTTATATACTTGTCTCACTAATGGTGTTAACTTATTTGAATCATTTATAGATACAATTAATAAATCCACACCATCATCTACAAGTTCATTTATATCTTTTTTTTGTTTATCTGTATCTCCTCCAGCATCTTTATACACAATTTTTATATTTTTATATTTTTTTGCTGCCTCTATTATTTCCTCATTCATAGAAATTCTCCAAGGCTCTGTCAAATTTGCTTGAGACATCCCAATAACAAACTCCACGCCTCCAGATTTTTTTATGCAAATTGATTTGACAATAATTACCGAACTAACAATAATAAGGACTAACACAAATAAATATATACTTTTTTCTTTAATTTGTTTAATCAATCACATACTCCTCCCCCTGTATTCTGTTGGGGCAAACCCCATAACCTTCTTAAATGCCTTGCAAAAGTAATGTTGGTTACTATATCCTACAGCTTCAGCAATTTCATAAATCTTATATTTAGGATCATCCATCATACAAATAGATTTATTAATTCTATACTTTGTAAGATAATCAATAAAAGAAAGTCCCGCTTCTTTTTTTAATAATTTGCTTAAATAAGAAGAACTTAAATTAAATTTCTCTGCTACATCGCCTAAGCTTAGATCGTTTACATTGTAATTAGTATCTATATATCTAGTAGCTAAAAGTACTATAGGTTTATAAGCAGCTATTTTACTTATACTAGCAATAATCTCATTATACGTATTTTTCACCCCAGAGATACCACTTTGACTCCTTTTTTGTTCTATAATTACAGTAAAGTGCAAATAATAATATATTTTGTTTTCAATTTCATTTGCTATGTTTAACCACTCGTAAGTATTCATAACATTACTAATTATAACAATGTTATTATCTTCATCAGTATATGTTATTTCTGGATTAACTTTCCTCATTAACTCAATTGTAACATTAGTTAACGCAAAATTTAATAGTTCTCTATCCCAGTTTTTTGAATATACCTCATGGTTTAACCTCTCTATTACTTTAATTACTACAACTTCTATGTCAACATCGAAATTATATTTGAAAAATTTTAACTCATTTAATATTTCCACATATTCATAACTTCCATTTAACCAATTATTTAAAAAAGCTTCTTTTAACATATCAAAATTTTCGTCTAATCTTCTGTCCGCCCAATCTAAATATACTTTTTTCTCTTCATTCTTTCTTATTTCTTGTATTGCTTTATTTACTGTATCTATAAGCACTTCTTTTGGAACTGGTTTTAAAAGATAATCAAATGTTTTAAGCTTCAGTGCCTCATGCATATACTCAAATTCATCATATCCTGTTATTATTATAATAATACAATTTTGGTCCTTTTCATTCAATTTTCTAATAAGTTCCAAACCATTTAAAAATGGCATACATATGTCTAAAAAGATTATATCAGGTTTTAATCTTTCTGTTTGAATTAATGCTATTTCACCATCTTCAGCCTCACCAACCACTTCAATATTAAATTCATTCCAATTTAAGGCATTTCTTAACCCCTTCCGAATCCTTGGTTCATCATCAGCAATTAAAAGTTTATACATAACCTTCACACTCCAGTAATTTTATAAGGTTTCTTACATATAATATACTACTAAATTTTGCCAGTGTAAATTTATTTATCTACTCTCGTTAAAGGATTTAAATTTAAATAGTTTAAAATATTATGACCTCTAGGCTGCTATGATGCAACTTAGAGGCCATAATTATTCACATATTATATTACTTTATACAATATCATTTTTATTTACCACACTTAAAACCACACAAATTATCATTAAAACAATAGCAAATACTATGGCGCTCATTCCTGCAAAAATTCCAAAGGAATCAGATAACGCACCAGTTATAATTGGCATTATAATAGCTCCAATACCACCAATCATAAGAAGCACCCCCATTGACATGGGATAAGCTTTAATGGTGTTACCAATACTCGAAACTGTTGTTGGATATATTCCTGCCATAGAAAACCCGAGTCCCATTATCGCTATGGTAATAATAGTTAAGTCTCGGGAAGACAGCAATAACAAATAAAAAGCAACTGTTCCGATACTTGTTGTTAAAAGCAATTTTTTCTTAGAAACCTTATCTCCTATATATGCACAAGTTAGTCTACCTGCAAGAATAACTACCCATAATAACGAAGCAAGCATTTGTGCATATTTTATAGTCATTATACTTGAATCAATAAAATATTTAACTAACCAACCATTAATAGTCGCTTCTGCACACAAATAAAAAAATAAAATTCCAGCACTAATCCAAAAAAACTTACTTTTCAAAAATTCATATGATATTATTACTTTTTCTTTTTTCTTTGCAGCATCATCTATTTCCATCCTTGAAAAAAGTAAGATAGAAATAATTGCGAGAACAATAATAACTATCGCAGCTATTTTCCAGCCAATGTCACCAGCCATATTTGTACATACTATAACCAAGAATGGAGCAATTAGCGCCCCAACAGCAAATACACTATGTAAAAAATTTAGAGCTGCTGAACTACTGTTTGACACTTCATTTACAACAGTGTTATTAAAATTAGAAATACTCCCACGACTTAACCCTGTAAATAAAAAACCTAACACCAATAAAACTGGGTTACCAGTTAAAATCATAATTAGAAATCCCATAATAACAAAACAACACAAAAACATTATTGATTTTTTTCTGCCTAAATAAAGTGGCAATATACCTGCAATAAACCCAGATATCAAGTTACCTACTTGATGCGCAGAGAGTAATACCCCACTCATTGTATTATTTAGTCCATATTCCGTACTGATTATTGGTAAGAACGAGCCTAATATCATACTATATAGACCGTTAACTGCAAAAACAAAAAAACAGCAATTTAAAATATATCGATTCTTTTTGTCCAAACTCGAGTAAAATGATTTCGTTTTCATATAAATAAAATCCTCCTGATTTTGCATACTGCTTAAATTCCTCTTATTATAATATATTCTATACAAAACATAAACTTCCTTCTTTATAATCAATAACAAAAAATAACCATCCCATACATAACCATTTTCAAACAAGTTTGAAAATAAAGATGTATGGGATTAATGTCACATTTAAATGCACCTATTTTAACATACTTGAAATCGACTGCAACTTTTAAGAATATTATTTATCCAAAACCTTAATATATAATTTTATCTACACATATTTATGAAATATTTATGAACCTCTAAATTATTTGTAAGTTCCGGATGGAAAGCTGTAACAAACATATTATTTTGTTTCGCTGCTACAATTTTATCATCAACTGTGCATACTATTTTAACGTTACTTGTCACCTCTGTAATTACTGGTCCACGAATAAAAACTAGTGGCAAAGGCCCACTTGAAATCTCACTTACTATCACATCCCTTTTAAAACTATTAACTTGGCTTCCATAGGCATTTCTTTTTACTTTTATATCCATAACTTTAAGATGTCCATCTATTTCACCCTCAATAACTTTAGCAAGTAAAATCATACCAGCACAAGTTCCCCATACCGGTAATCCTGAAAGTATTTTATTCCTTAGAGGTATAAACATTTTTGTCTCTCTTAAAAGTTTTCCAATTGTTGTACTCTCACCACCAGGAAGTATTATTCCATTTATCCCTTCCATATCTTCAAGTTTCTTAATCTCCACCCCAACGTGACCAAGTTTCGTAATATGATTTATATGCTCGATAACACCTCCTTGAAGTGATAAAACACCTATTTTCAACTTTACCAACCTCTTCGTGCAAACTTCTCTTTAATTTCACTTATCTCTAGGCCACTCATTGCTTCCCCAAGATTTTCTGAAACTTTTGCAACAACTTTTGGATCATTATAATATGTAGTTGCAAGTACTATTGCTTTTGCCCTAGCTTCCGGATTTTCTGCTTTAAAAATTCCTGAACCTACAAAAACACCTTCTGCTCCAAGTTGCATCATGAGTGCTGCATCAGCTGGGGTTGCTATTCCGCCTGCTGCAAAATTTACTACTGGAAGTTTACCATTTTTCCATACATATTCTATTAAATTAATAGGTGCCCCAAACTCTTTAGCAATTGTCATTAGTTCTTCTTTGGGTGCATTTTTAACTTTGCGAATTTCATCCATTATACATCTCATGTGTCTAACAGCTTCTACCACATTTCCTGTGCCGGCTTCACCTTTTGTCCTTATCATTGCGGCACCTTCTCCAATTCTTCTTAGTGCCTCACCTAAATTCCTTGCTCCACAAACATAAGGAACCTTGAAATCCCACTTATTTATATGATACTGCTCATCTGCTGGAGTCAAAACTTCGCTCTCATCTATAAAATCCACCCCTATTTCTTGAAGAATTTGCGCTTCAACAAAATGGCCTATTCTGCCCTTAGCCATTACTGGAATGGTTACCGCAGCCTTTATTTCTTTAATCATTTTAGGGTCAGACATTCTAGCTACTCCACCTTCTTTTCTAATATCTGAAGGCACTCTTTCTAATGCCATTACCGCGCAGGCCCCTGCATTCTCTGCTATTATTGCCTGCTCAACATTCACTACATCCATGATTACTCCGCCCTTTAACATCTGAGCCAAGTTCTTATTTATTTCATATCTTTCCATAATAAACCTCCACGTAAATTATTTATTAGGGCGAGTATATCATATGTTTACATGGTTTGAATAGTGTATCCATACAATTTTTAAGTTGAATGAAAAATAAAAAGGACTTTACAAATGGTTCTTTTACTAATATACTTAAGGCAAATAATAACTAAATAAATTAAACAAGGGGAGCTCGCACCAAGAGCTGAGAAAGAGATATTATCGCTGACCCTCATAACCTGATTTGGGTAATTCCAACGTAGGGAGTTTATTACAATGTTTTTTGTTGCAAGCTCTTTATGAGCTTGCTTTTTTTTATTTCAAAAATAATACAACTGTAAGGGAGACTATAAAATGATGTATACAACTCAAATGGATGCTGCAAAAAAAGGTATTATAACTAAAGAGATGAAGATAGTTGCAAGAAAAGAAAATATGCCAGAAGAGGTTTTAAGAGAAAAAATATCAAGAGGCGTAGTCGCAATTCCCTCTAATAGAAATCATAAAATACTAAGCCCTGAGGGAGTTGGGGAAGGTTTAAAAACAAAAATCAATGTAAACCTAGGTATCTCAAAAGATTGCTGTGATATTGATGAAGAAATGAAAAAGGTACAGTTATCAATAGATATGAAAGCTGAAGCTGTTATGGATTTAAGCTCCTTTGGTAAAACTGAAGAATTTAGAAAAAGACTTATTTCAGATTCAACTGCTATGATAGGGACTGTTCCAATTTATGATGCCTTAGGTTTTTACGATAAAGAATTACAGGATATTACTTCAAAAGAATTAATAGATGTTGTAGAAAAACATGCAAAAGATGGAGTTGACTTTGTAACAATACACGCTGGTTTAAACACAGCTACTGCAAATGTATTTAAAAGAAACAAGAGAATAACTCATATTGTGTCTCGTGGAGGATCACTCCTATATGCTTGGATGGAATTAAACCATAAAGAAAATCCTTTTTATGAACATTTTGATGAAATATTAGAAATATGTCAAAAATATGATTTAACTTTAAGCCTTGGTGATGCATGTAGACCCGGCTGCATTAATGATGCAACTGATGCTTGTCAGATTCATGAATTAATGGTACTTGGCGAATTAACCCTGAGAGCTTGGGAAAAAAATGTACAAGTTATAATAGAAGGACCAGGTCATATGGCAATAAATGAAATCGAGGCAAATGTATTACTTGCTAAAAAATTATGTCATGGTGCACCTTTTTATATTTTAGGACCCCTAGTTACAGATATTGCACCAGGATATGACCATATTACAAGTGCCATAGGAGGTGCTTTAGCTGCAAGCTGTGGAGCTGATTTCCTTTGTTATGTAACTCCAGCAGAGCATCTAAGACTTCCGAATGTCGATGATGTACGTGAAGGAATTATTGCATGTAAAATTGCGGCTCATGCTGGTGATATAGGCAAAAAAATTCCAGGTAGCCGCGACTGGGACAATGAAATGAGTACAGCTAGGCAAGCTCTTAATTGGACGAGAATGTTTGAACTTGCAATAGATCCAGAAAAAGCCATAAGATATAGAAAAGAATCAATGCCAGAGAATGCTGACAGTTGCACAATGTGTGGTAAAATGTGTTCTGCAAGAACTATGAATAAGATAATGCAAGGTAAAGATCTTAATATATTAAGAGACGATTCATAAATTTTTATAACTTTATGTTAAATAGAATAAAGAGTATGCAGAAAGCTTTTCTGCATACTCTTTTTATTACCAATTGATAAACTCTTCAACCTTAGCTTTTTCTTCCAGATTAACACCTTTTAAAACCCATTCCTTAAACACTGGATATCCTGTTCTATCAACAATGTACCCTATATGCTCTTTTCCTCCAGGGGCATCTATATCCATATATTTTTCAATATATGAATAAGTATTTTTTATAATTTTAATAATACTTTCCGCGTCTACCCAAGTTATAAAATCCTGAGCAAGTCTAGGTTTTTTCTTTCCTGTTCTACCCATTATAACAAGTTTGTAATATTTTTTTATACTTCTACTCCATGCTGATGTTGGACATTTTCCTATACATTCCCCACATCCAATACATTTATCATGATCACGAACTACTTTAAAATTCTCCATTTTAAGTGCTCCAGTAACTCTTCTTTTGCAGTTATTAACGCAAGATTTGCAGCTTATGCACCTATAAAATTCATACTGAGGCTCCGTCATTCCTATAATTCCAAAATCTTGCATTCTTGCCTTTATACAATCATTAGGACATCCTGTTAATGCTACCTTTACATGATAATCATTAGGAAATATTTCTTTTTCAATCCTTTTCGCAAATTCCGTAGTATTATAATTTGCAAAAGGACAGACATTTGCTCCAACGCATGCTGAAACATTTCTAGTACCTGAAGCTTGGTATCCAGTATTAGGTGATATCTGATTTATTTCAAGACCTTCAATTACAGGTTGAACCATTTTGTTAACCTCTGATAGCTTATCCATATCAATACCTGGCAATTCAAAACCTTGCCTTGTAGTTATATGAAGAGTTCCATCTCCGTAAATCTGCGCTACCTTTTGCAAAATTTCTAAATGTTTTGCTTCAATCTGCCCTCCTGGAACCCTAATTCTTATAGCAGTTTTACCTCTTGTTTTAGTTATTCTAAATGCATTCTTTTTAAGTAATTTAGTATTTATATCCATTATTTTTCCTCCCCTAATCTACTAGATGTACTGCATCCAAATAATTAAAAACAGGCCCCTCTAAACATATATACGTATCATCAATTTTGCAATGACCACATTTTCCAACTCCACAACACATCTTGCGTTCATAAGATACCCATATATTTTTTTCTTTTACCCCTTTCTTTATAAATCCAGCAACCGTAAATTTAAGCATCATTGGGGGTCCTACTACAATGACTTGTACTTCATTCATATTGTCAACTGGGATATCTTTTATATACTTAGTTATAAGTCCCACATCTCCAGTGTAATCATCCTCTGCACTGTCCACAGTTAAAGTTACACTAATAGTCTCCTCCCACTTTTTAAAATTATCTTTAAATAAAATGTCATCTGGAGACTTAAATCCTGCCATTACATTAAAGTCCTTACACTCTTTTGGATGTTTTGCAAAATAATCCACTATTCCTTTTACAGGTGCCAGTCCAGTTCCACCTGCAGCTACAATAATTTCTTTACCTTTATATATATCCACATCAAAACCATTCCCGTACGGGCCTCTAAGATACAATGTTCCACCTACAAAAAAACTATGAATTACATCTGTAACCACACCTACACGTCTTATTGTAAGGTCTACATAACCATCACCGATTTCACTAACAGATATAGGTGACTCACCAAACTTTGGTATGGACACTTCGAAGAATTGACCTGGTTTTACGTCGCCTTGGAACTCCATTCTAAAAGTATAATCTGTTTCTGTATGCTTCTTTATGTTAAGTATCTTAGATTTAAAAGGCATATATATGTTTTCCATTTACTCCACCTCATTCATAGCTTCATTTAGTTTATTAACGCAACACGCGAAAGATATATACTCAGGACATATATCATCACATCTTCCACAGCCTATACACATATGATATCCGGCTCTCTTTTTAAAATCATATACCTTATGCATAACTTTAAATCTCATCCTATCTTTTTTATCTTTTCTGAAACCATGCCCACCTGCCATATCACTAAATCCGTCTACATGACAAGATGACCATATTCGCCTTCTTTCTCCTACATTCTTATTGTCTTTTGAAAAAACATCTTGCATAGTAAAACACGTACAAGTACCACAGACAAAATTACACCTTCCACATGCAATACATCTATTTGAGTACTCATCCCACATTTTTGATTTGAAAATCCTTTGATCTAAATTTTTAGGTATAGTAACCTTTATTTCATTAAACAAAACAAATTCAGGTTCTACCTCTACAGATTCAAGTTCATCTATTTTAAAATAATTCATTAATTCTTCAGATTTACAATCTATAAAGACTTCATCATCGTTAATTTTAGTATACATATCATACTCTTCTGTGCTATTTGATCCCATGCTAACACAAAAACAGTTTTCAAAACTTTCACTACAACCCATAAGAACAAATTTAACTTTGTCCTTTAAATTTTTATAATAATAGTCCTCATTTCCATTTCTTAAAAAAACTTCATCGAGCCGCTTCATGGCATGAATATCACAACTTCTTAAGAAGATTAATATTTTCTTTTCATCACATTTTGGCTCTATGCAATTATCTTCCGTAAAATAAAATAATGTTTGAGTAATAGGAATTACTATTTCCTTAGGAGAAAAACTAGATTTTGCATCGAACTCTATTTCCCTTATGCTCTTTATTTCTTCATACCTAATAGTATCTGTATCTGCAAAAGTTCCTTTTCCCGTAAGTTTTACCGGTGCATATACTTTATATTCCTGCCTCAATGTTTCAAGCTGCTCATCAAATTTCTTTATATTTAACTTAAAACCCATAAATGTAATCCCTCCATTATAATAAATTTTATTTTTTATTAATTATTGTTAATTAATTAACTTTGCTAATTAGCTCACTATAAAATAAAATTCATAACTTCTACACTCATTATATTTTAAACATTAAAAAAAGTATGTGATTTTCATCACACACTTTTAAAGTAACCACTTAACTTTTCTCTATCAACTATGAATTTTCTATGTTCTATCTTAACCATTCCCATGTTTTCTAGCTCTTTTACGGCCCTTGAAATAGTTTCCCTGGAGCTCCCTAACATATCTGCCAAGTAGGTTATACTTATTTTAATATCTATTAAAACACCTTTGGGAGTTTCTAAGCCATAATCTTTAGACAATTTCCAAAGCTTTGCAGCTACCCTTTTATCCATTTTGGTAGGAACAGTGTTTTTAATCTGCCTATACAATCTTCTTATTTTCTTGCTCATAGAGTATAATATAACCTCTGTAAGCTTAAAATCTTGCTGCATAATATTTAATAGATCTCCTTTTGATATGCTTATAATCTCACTGTCTTCAAACGCTTCACAGCTAATCGAACTTGTATAATTATCAAAATTCACTTCATTTACAATCTCACCTTTATTCAGGATATAAATAACCCTCTTTTGGCCTTTTTCTGATAATCTGTACATTGATACCTTTCCTTCTAGCACTATATATATGTTATTTAAACGTTCTCTTTCTCCAAACAACATTTGTGATTTCTTAAAATTTTTTAGTACAACTTTTTCTCTTATTAAATCTAAAGTTTTATCCTCAATACATTCTAGCAAAGGAAGGTCTCTTAATTGCCTAATAGTTACTTGTGGCATTTTAATTTCTCCTTATGATCTCAGTATATTTATAAATATATATATATCATTTTACTAATCGCTCTCCATTATACTATGATTACTGCAAATTGGATATAAACAAAATAAAAGCACCCTATTAGGATGCCTTGAATTTTGTAATATATTATTTCTCTTTTGATATAAACCAATAGGCTGCTCCAATAAACACTGCTCCACCTACAAAATTACCTAACGTAACCCAAATTAAGTTGTGTGCTAGTCCCCCTATTGAAATTGCCGCAGTGTGAGGAATCATTAGGGCCGTTGTAAGTAATGTCATATTTGCAATACTATGTTCAAACCCTGTAGTTATAAATGCAAATAAGCACCAAAAAATCATTATAAGTTTAGCTGTTTCTTCCTTTAATTTAATAGAACACCAAACTGCTAAACAGACTAGCATATTACAAAGTAATCCTTTTAAAAATAATTCTATACTTGGTGCTGCCATTTTCATTTGTGATGTTTTTAGAATAAATGCTGCTGTACTTCCTTTTGCAAGTCCCGCACCTACAAACATTGCCGCTAGTGCTACTGACCCCGCAAAGTTTCCTATAAAACTGTATATCCAAACATTTGTTGAGTCAAACCACGAAACTTTCTTTTCTAAAGATCCTATTGTCATAGTCATATTATTTCCTGTAAAAAGTTCAGAGCCAGCCATTATTACAAGACTTAATGCAATCCCAAATGAAGCTCCCATCATAATTTTTGTTGCTGGAGACGTTGCTTGTGATAATAATCCACCAATAGTAAATATTAATAAAATTCCAAATCCCACATATATACCAGCCAAGACCGAAGAAGTGAGGTACCTCATTTTGCTCCTCTTTAATAATTCAGACTTTTTTATCGCCGATGCTGATACTTTGTTAATTTCTTCACTAAACATAATAAATCATCTCCTTAATAAAATATAGCCATACTATATCATTATAAAAAATGAAAGTATGTGACTAATATCACATACTTTCTAAATTTATTATTAATTTTTTATATCTTAGGATTTTATCCAAGTATTTTTGCTAAATCGTCCTCTGGCGTACTTATTGCTCTAAGGTCAAATGTATCAATTAAAAATTGTAATACATTTGGGCTTAAGAACGCTGGAAGTGTTGGTCCAAGGTATATTCCTTTTACTCCAAGCGACAATAATGCTAGTAAATCAGCTACAGCTTTCTGTTCATACCAAGTTATAATGAATGAAAGTGGTAAATCATTAATGGTGCACTCAAATGCATCGGCTAGCGCGTTAGCTATTATAACTGCAGAATATGCATCGTTACATTGACCAACATCAAGCAATCTTGGAAGTCCTGCTACTTCACCGAACTCTAATTTATTAAAACGATATTTTCCACAGGCTAAAGTAAGAATGATACAGTCTTTTGGGACTTGCTTTGCAAATTCAGTATAATAATTTCTTCCTGGTCTTGCACCATCACATCCACCGATTAAGAAGAAGCGTCTAATCTTCCCTTCTTTAACTGCACTTACAATCTCTCCTGCATGACTCAAAGTTGCTTTATGTCCAAATCCTACTGTAATTTCCTTAACTTCCTCATCTTTTTCAAAACCACCAAGTTCCAAAGCTTTATTTATTATTTCTGAAAAATCCTTATATCCCTTCTCATCATTAGATATATGTTTTAATCCTTCCCATCCTACAACACTTGTAGAATAAATTCTATCTTTATAAGAATCTCTTGGTTTCATTAAGCAGTTTGTTGTCATTAAAATACAACCTGGTATACCATCAAACTCCTTTTGTTGATTTTGCCATGCTCCTCCAAAGTTACCTACTAAATGTTTAAATTTATTAAGCTTTGGATATCCATGAGAAGGTAACATTTCACCATGAGTATAAACATTTATCCCCTTGCCTTCTGTTTGTTCAAGTAACATTTCAAGGTCTCTTAAGTCATGGCCAGAAACTATTATAAATGGTCCTTTCTTTATATTTACATTTACTCTTGTAGGTGTTGGAGAATTGTATTTCTCATTATTAGCCTTATCTAATACCTCCATAACCTTAACACTCATCTCGCCAGTTTTAACTAAGTAAGCAATAAGATCTTTTAAATTTAAACTATCATCAGTAAGTACCGCTAAAGCTATAAAATAAAAATTATCCACCTCATCACTTTGATATTTAATAAATCTAGCTTGATGTGCATATGCCGCGATCCCTTTTAATCCGTATTTTATAGTTTCACGAACGGAGCGAATATCAGCATCTAAATTCTCATCATACATAACTCCCGCTTTTTTGGCATCCTCAAGAATTTGTTCTTTTGTATCACTTAAATTATATAGAGCCTCTTCGCTCTTTACCTCTTCTCCTAATGTTTTTTTTCTAATCTCTTCTTTATTTTTTTGTGATCTTCTGAGCATATCCATATGAGACTCAGGGTCAAAATTTACATTCGTTAATGTCATGAATAATGAATTCTCAACAAATGAGACCAATGATTTATCAATTTTTTCACCTTTAGCTAAAAGTTTGCTAGCGTAACAGCTTATTCCTTTTAACTGATATATTAGCAGATCTTGCATTGCCGCAATCTCTGGTGTTTTACCACATACCCCTACTTTTGTACAACCTTTTCCACCGAAAGTTTGCTCACATTGAAAACAAAACATTTTTCCTTGCATATGTACGCCTCCTAATTAGTTGAAATAACCTTTTACTATTTTGCACATTTTTTACGTGAATATACCAAAAAAAAAGTAATAGTTATTTCACTATATTTATAGGTCTACCTTTTATAAATTGGGCCAAATTATCTACTGCTATATTCATAAGACGCTCCCTAGATTCTTTTGGTGCCCATGCTATATGGGGTGTAATCAAACAATTTTTAGCACTTATAAGTGGATTATCCATTTGAACCGGCTCCACTGACATAACATCTAATCCTGCCCCAGCTACCTTACCACAATTAAGAGCGTGCGCTAGGTCCTCTTCAACAATTAAAGGGCCTCTAGAAGTATTTATTATAATAACGCCATCTTTCATTTTCTTAATAGATTCCTTATTTATTATTCCCTTAGTTTCCTCAAACAAAGGACAGTGTAAACTTATAACATCAGCCCCTTCATATAACTGGTCTAGTTCAACATATTTAAATGTATCTGATATTAATGACTCATTCTTAGATGGATTATATGCTAAGACATTCATACCAAAAGCTAAAGCAATTGTTGACGTAACAATACCAATTCGCCCCATACCTATAATACCCATTGTTTTGCCCGCAAGTTCCATCATAGGATAATTCCAAAAACAAAAATCCTTACTATTTGTCCAAGCACCTTTTCGAACGACTTCATTATGTTCCCCTACATGATGACATATTTCGAGTAACAGAGCAAAAACAAATTGCGCAACTGAATTAGTACCATAAGCTGGAGTATTGGTAACTATAATACCCATCTCCTTTGCAGCTTTTACATCAACCACATTATATCCTGTTGCAAGAACCCCAATGTATTTTATTTTAGGTAACTTTTTTAAAATATCCATACTTAATGGTGTTTTATTTGTAAGAATTATTTCGCAATCATAAGCTCTATCTACAATTTCATCTAAACTTGTTCTATCATAAACTTTTAACTCACCTAATTTTTCAAACTCTTCCCAAGATAAATCTCCTGGATTTAAAGTGAACCCATCTAATACTACTATTTTCATGTATTCCTCCTATAAACATATTTTTCATTAATTAAATTAAAACAAGGTATAGCGATAAACACTATACCTCAAACATCATTTCAATACTTGCACCTGGCGGAACCATTGGAGATGCCATTTCATCTGGTGCAACCCTAAAATCAATCACAACAGGACCATCCCATGCTATTGCTTCTTTTAATGCATCTACGACCTGCCCATTATGATCAACTCTTATACCTTTAACTCCAAAGCCCTCTGCTATTTTTACAAAATCAGTATCTCTCTCAAGTGTTGTACTAGAAAATCTTTTTGAGTAAAACACATTCTGCCATTGCCTTACCATACCTAAAACACCATTATTTAATAATATTATTTTAACAGGTATGTTATATCTTGCAGCAGTTCCTAGCTCATTAAGATTCATTCTAAAGCTACCATCCCCTGCAATATCAAAAACCATTTCTTTCTTTCCTATACTTGCTCCTATTGCAGCTCCAAAACCATATCCCATAGTACCTAGTCCTCCAGAGCTTATAAAAGTTCTTGGTTTCGTATAGGTGAATGCTTGAGTTGCCCAAATTTGATTTTGACCTACCTCTGTAGTTATTATAGCATTACCTTTTGTAATTTCATAAAGTTTTTTAATTACATAAAGAGGATTTACACTTTCAAATTCGTTTATTTTTATGACTTTTTCCTTGTCCTTTTGAATTAGTTCCTTTGCAGCGGTTGTCCATTCATTTAATTCCCGACTTTTTAGATTTTGTAGTAATTTTATTAATACATCAGCTACATTTCCAATTACAAAGCAATCTGCTTTAATATTTTTTGAAACTTCTGCTTCATCTATATCAATATGTATTACTTTAGTGTTTGCTGCAAAAGTAACCGGATCACTAATAACTCTGTCACTAAATCTTGCCCCGATTGCAATTATTAAATCACTTGAGGTTATGCACCTATTAGAAGCAAAAGTTCCATGCATGCCTAGCATCCCCGTGTACATAGGGTGTAATCCACTAAATGCACCTAACCCCATCATAGTACTACAGACTGGGCACTTTAATTTATCTTGAAATGATAATAATAGCTCCTCAACCACTGATATATTACACCCACCACCAACTACAATTATTGGTTTTTTCGAGCTTTGAATAGCATAAATAGCATCCTTAAGTTGGCTTTCTTTTACGACTTTATGCTCAATTATCTTTGGAATTTCAGGAAAGTATTCGCACTCCATACCAGTTATATCCTTAGGTATATCTATAAGCACAGGTCCTGGCCTTCCACTAGTTGCAATTCTAAAAGCTTTTCTTATTGTAGGTGCTAATTCCTTAATATCTTTCACTAAAAAATTATGTTTTGTAATAGGCATTGTTATACCAACAATGTCAACTTCCTGAAAAGAGTCTTTACCTATTAATGTCGTTGCTACCTGCCCAGTAATTGCAATCATAGGTACAGAATCCATGTAAGCAGTTGCAATACCTGTAACAAGATTTGTGGCCCCTGGGCCTGATGTTGCAAGGCATACGCCTACTTTCCCAGTTGCTCTAGCGTATCCATCAGCAGCATGCGCTGCCCCTTGTTCATGAGAAACCAATATGTGAGTTATCTCCTCAAAAGAATAAATTTCATCATATATATTTAGTACTGCTCCACCTGGATACCCAAATATAGTATCAGTACCTTGCTCTTTAAGACACTCTAGCAAAATTTTTGCACCGCTGCACTTCATATTAATTCCCCCTTAATTTATATAATAAAGAGAACCAAGTTCATATTGAATTTTCAGAACTTGGTTCTCAAATATAATATTAGTAAATTTTATTTTCATTGTTCCATTTTAAATATTAAATCTATCTTATTTTTTATTCCAAGACATCATTTTTCTAAGCTCAGCACCAACTTTTTCTATTTGATGTTCGCTTTCTATTCTCTTTGTTGCATTAAAGAATGGTTTTCCAATTTGGTTCTCTAAAAGCCAATCTCTAGCAAAAACTCCCTTTTGAATATCAGTTAATACGCCTTTCATAGCTTTCTTTGTATCCGCAGTTATTATTTTGTTTCCTGTAATGTAGTCACCATATTCTGCAGTATCACTTATTGAATATCTCATCATATTTAAACCACCTTGATTTATTAAATCTACGATAAGTTTCATTTCATGACAACATTCAAAGTACGCCATTTCTGGTTGGTATCCAGCTTCTACAAGAGTTTCAAAACCTGCTTTTATAAGTGCTGTAACACCACCACAGAGAACTGCTTGTTCTCCAAACAAATCTGTTTCAGTTTCTTCCTTGAAAGAAGTCTCCATAACACCAGCTCTTGCGCCGCCTATTCCTAAAGCGTAACCTAAAGCTACTTCTTTTGCATGTCCTGAAGCATCTTGATGTATAGCTATAAGACATGGTACTCCCTTGCCCTCTAAAAATTGACTTCTAACTGTATGTCCTGGTCCCTTTGGAGCTATAAGGAATACATCAATATCTGCTGGTGGAACTATTTGACCAAAATGAATTGCAAAACCATGAGCAAATACTAAAGCCTTATTTTTTGTAAGATTTGGCGCGATACTTTCTTTATACACTTGTCCCTGCTTTTCATCATTAACTAGGATCATTATAATATCTGCAGCTTTAGCTGCTTCTGCTGCAGTCAAAACAGTTAATCCTGCTTTTTCTGCCTTTTCCCAAGATTTACTTCCTACATAAAGACCAACTACAACATCTACACCATTTTCTTTTAAATTTAGTGCATGTGCATGTCCTTGACTACCATATCCTATTACTGCAACCTTTTTTCCTTTTAAATTATCTAAATTACAATCACTTTCATAATACATCTTAGCCATTATTAATTCCCCCTAATTTTTATCTATATTATTAGATTACTGCATCTGAACCTCTTTGCATTGCAATAAATCCACTACCGACTATTTCTAAAATACCAAACGGTTTAATTAAATTTTCAAAAGCACATAACTTGCCGTTATCACCTAAGATTTGAATAATTAATGTTGTCGGAGTTACATCTATAACAGAAACTCCAAATATTTTTCCTATATTAATAATTTCTTGCCTATTATTGCCTTCAGCTTTAACTTTTACAAACAACATTTGCTTACAAATAGAGTTTTCATTATCTAATTGCTCAACTTTATGAACATCCTCTAATTTCCTTATTTGTTTAATTATTTGGTCAATGCCTTCATCATCCCGAACTTTAGTTAATAAAGTTATTCTGGCTAATTTTTCATCTTCTGTGTGACCAGAGGAAACAGTATCAAGATTAAAACCTCGTCTATTAAATAATGAACATACTCTTGTTAATACTCCTGGGTTGTTGTCAACTAAAATTGACAATACATGTGAAATCAAAATATCGCCTCCCTTTCCACAAGTAAATAATTCCAAGTTGACTTGTAAAACGCACCAAACATTTTATGTATCGTAACATCTATAATTTGAATTGTCAACCAAATTCAGAATACTTTTTTTATTGACTTGTTGACATATTTTATTATTCGTAGTATATTATGTTTCAAGCGTATTTTTAGAAAGATACTGTTTTTTTAAATCTTATTAATATATAAATAGTCATTTATATGTTTTATAAGAGCTGAATATATTGACAAGCAGTCATTTGTTTGATAAAATTATCGCTAATATAATAAAAACTTTGACAGGGACAAATAGGCATCAGGATGTTTTACAGAGAAGGGATAAAGCTGTGAACCCTAAATAATCAGATGTTGAAACTTACCCTCGAGTTGTGAACTTAAACTAAGTTACACTTAAAAGTGTACTTATTAGTAGGTTTTACCGGTGTAATCCGTTATCTTAAAATAAGTTATAAATATGGGTGGTACCGCGACGGACTCTTCGCCCCAGTGAAGATGTCTGTTTTTTTGTACCCTTTTTTTAGTCCAAATTTATCAAAACATTCTGTTAATTTTATTTTAGAATATTCTTCAAGATAAATAACAACTTAGAAAAAGCTTTTAAATTTTATAAAGGAGGTTCAATTATATGGGAATGACGATGACGCAAAAAATACTAGCATCACACGCTGCAATGCAAGAGGTAAAGGCCGGCCAATTAGTTATGGCAAATCTTGATTTAGTTTTAGGTAATGATATAACAACACCTGTTGCAATAAATGAATTTAACAAAATGGGTGTTAATGAAGTTTTCGATAAAAAGAAAATTGCTATAGTTCCAGATCATTTTGCTCCAAATAAAGACATAAAATCTGCTGAGCAATGTAAGTGTACCCGTGAATTTGTATATGAAAAAGGGATTGAAAATTACTTTGAGGTAGGACAAATGGGGATAGAGCATGCATTATTACCAGAAAAAGGACTTGTAGTATCTGGAGATGTTGTAATAGGTGCTGATTCTCACACTTGTACTTATGGTGCTTTAGGCGCTTTTTCAACTGGAGTTGGCTCAACTGATATGGCAGCTGGAATGGCTAGTGGAAAATGTTGGTTTAAGATTCCGGAAGCAATACAATTTATTTTAACTGGCAAAATGCAAAAATGGGTTTGTGGTAAGGATGTAATTCTCCATATTATCGGAATGATTGGAGTGGATGGGGCACTGTATCAATCAATGGAATATACAGGACCTGGAGTTGCAAGCCTTTCTATGGATGACAGATTTACAATATCTAATATGGCCATTGAAGCAGGTGCCAAAAATGGAATATTTGAAGTTGATGATAAAACTTTAGAATATGTAAAAGAACATTCAACGAAAGTCCCTGTAACATTTAAGGCTGACGCTGATGCAACATATTCAAGGATAATAAAGATTGATTTAAGTACTATAAGACCAACAATAGCCTTCCCCCACCTTCCAGATAACACCAGAACTATTGATGAGGTTGGCGAAGTTAAAATTGATCAAGTAGTTATTGGTTCTTGTACTAACGGAAGAATAGAAGACCTTAGAATGGCAGCAAGTATCTTCAAAGGTAAAAAAGTCGCTCCTAAAATAAGAACACTAATCTTTCCTGCTACTCAAAAAATTTACCTTCAGGCCCTTAGGGAAGGTTTAATTGAAATATTTATAGAAGCTGGAGTCGCAGTAAGTACTCCAACTTGTGGACCTTGCCTTGGTGGATACATGGGGGTACTTGCAAATGGTGAGCGGGCTCTGTCTACTACAAACAGAAACTTTGTTGGCAGAATGGGCCATCCCGGAAGTGAAGTATATCTTTGCAGTCCAGCAATAGCCGCAGCATCAGCAATAACCGGAAAAATTTCGTCTCCAGAGGAGGTAATGTAATGTTTAAAGGAAAAGCTATAAAATATGGTAATAATGTAGATACTGATGTTATAATTCCTGCAAGATATCTTAATACCTCGGATGCAAATGAACTTGCATCTCATTGCATGGAGGATATAGATAAAAATTTTACTAGCAAAGTTAAATATGGTGACATAATGGTTGCTGGTAAAAACTTCGGTTGTGGATCTTCAAGGGAGCATGCCCCTCTTGCTATAAAAACTTCAGGAATTAGTTGTATAATTGCTGAAAACTTTGCAAGAATATTCTACAGAAATTCAATTAATATAGGTTTACCAATACTCGAATGCACCGAGGCTGCTCAAGATATTGAAGAAGGAAATGAAATATCCGTTGATGTTATTTCTGGAGTTATCACAAATACCACAAAAGGAAAAACTTATATGGCAATACCATTTCCAGCATTTATGCAAGATATCATAGCTTCACAGGGACTTATTAATTATCTTAAAGAGAGGACTGAGGATTAATGAAAAAAATAGCAGTAATTCGTGGAGATGGAATTGGACCAGAGATTGTTAATGGTGCAATTAAGGTATTAGATGTAATATCTAAAAAATATAATACGACCTTTGTTTATACAAATCTTTTAATGGGTGGGGCAGCTATAGACGAGACCGGAGTTCCTCTTCCAAAGGAAACCTTAGATACATGTAAACGGAGTGATGCAGTTTTACTTGGCTCTGTTGGTGGCCCTAAGTGGGATAAACTTCCTGGTGATAAAAGGCCTGAGGCCGGACTGCTTGGAATTAGAAAAGCCCTTGAGGTTTTTGCAAACCTAAGACCTGCTATTCTTTTTCCGCAATTAAAGGAAGCCTCAGCTCTTAAACCAGAAGTTCTTAAAGGTAACATTGATATTATGGTTATACGTGAATTAACAGGTGGTATATATTTTGGTGAAAAATCTAGAATAGACCTACCCTCAGGTGGCCAAAAGGCATGGGATACAATGGCTTACTCAACTTATGAAATAGAAAGAATAGCCCGTGTTGGCTTTGAAACTGCAAGAAAAAGGACTAAAAAGCTTACATTAGTTGATAAAGCAAATGTGCTTGAGACCTCAAGATTGTGGAGAGAAATTGTTCTAAAAATGTCTGCTGATTACCCAGACGTAACTCTTGAAGTACAATTAGTTGATAGTTGTGCAATGCAACTTATAAAAAATCCGGGACAATTTGATACTATTCTAACTGAAAACATGTTCGGTGATATCCTAAGTGATGAAGCTTCAATGCTTACTGGATCGCTTGGAATGTTACCTTCTGCAAGTTTAGGTAATGGCACTCTTGGTATATATGAACCAATACATGGCTCAGCACCAGATATTGCAGGTAAAGATATCGCTAATCCAATTGCAACTATAATGAGTGCTGCAATGATGCTTAGATATAGTTTTAATATGGAAAGTGCTGCAAAAGATATTGAAGATGCAGTATCTAAAGTTTTAGATGCTAAATATAGAACAGTTGACATTATGGGCGCAGGCATGAAATGTGTTGGAACTATAGAAATGTCTGAACTTATTGCAAATGAAATAAAATAGATATATTTATTTTAATATTCTAAAGGGAGATGTTTAAATTGTCATATAAAAAATATAAACCTTATGGTGGTATAAATATTAAGGACCGTCAGTGGCCTAATAATTTAATTGAAAAATCACCCATTTGGTGTAGCGTTGATTTAAGAGATGGCAATCAATCTCTTCCTGTTCCAATGAACGTTGATGAAAAAGTTAAATTATTTAAACTTCTTGTGGATATTGGTTTTAAAGAAATAGAAGTAGGTTTCCCTTCCGCCTCAAATACTGAATATCAATTTTTAAGAACACTTATAGAAGATGATCTTATTCCGGAAGATGTAACTATTCAGGTTTTAACTCAATCAAGAGAACATTTAATCAAGAAGACCTTTGAAGCTCTCAAAGGAGCAAAAAAAGCAATTGTGCATCTTTATAATTCAACTTCAGTTTTACAACGAAGAGTCGTTTTTCATAAAAGCAAACAAGAAATTATTGATATTGGAGTAACTGGTGCAAAACTTCTAATGAAATACAAAGATAAATACCCAGAAACAGATTTTTCTTTTGAATATTCTCCTGAAAGCTTTACTGGAACGGAGCTTGAATACTCGCTTCAAATTTGTGAAGCTATATTGGATGTCTGGAAGCCAACGCCATCAAAAAAAGTTATTTTAAACTTACCATCAACAGTAGAAATGGCCACTCCTAATATTTATGCAGATCAAATTGAATGGTTCTGCAGGAATGTTAAAAGTAGAGAAAACATAATTATAAGTCTTCATACTCATAACGATAGGGGTACTTGTACTGCGGCTTCCGAGCTTGGAATTCTTGCTGGGGCTGACAGGATTGAGGGTACACTATTTGGAAATGGTGAACGAACTGGAAATCTTGATCTTATGACTATGGCTTTAAATATGCATGTTCAAGGAATAGATTCCAAATTAGATTTTTCAAATCTTTATGAGATTGTAGATATATATGAATTATGCACAAGGATGAAGGTACATGAGCGTCATCCATATGCTGGTAAACTTGTATACACAGCATTTTCTGGATCGCACCAAGACGCAATCAAAAAAGGACTTAAAGCCCTTAAAGATGAGAATAATAATTATTGGGATGTTCCATATCTTCCAATTGACCCACATGATGTCGGACGAGATTACGAGGAAGTTATTCGTATTAACAGTCAATCCGGTAAAGGTGGTGCTGCATTTATAATGGAAAATGAATTTGGTTTTATATTACCTAAGGCTATGCAGGCTGACTTTGGCAATATAGTAAAAAATAAGACTGACCTACTTGGCACAGAATTATTGGGAAATCAAATTTATGATTTATTTGAAAAGGAATACTTAAACTTAAAATCTCCAAATTTATTGAAGAACTATACCATTCAATCAGTACAAAATGTTGAAACAGATGAAAATATAGTAAATATCAATGCTCTAATTTCAGTAAACGGGAAAGAAATGAATATTTCCGGTGTAGGTAATGGGCCAGTAGATGCATTCTTTAATGCGCTACACAAATCAAATATTAATGGTTATAACTTTATATCTTATGATGAACATGCTCTAGGTAGTGGCTCAAACTCAAAAGCTGCCACTTATATACAAATAGAATACAATGACAAAAGGTATTTTGGAGTTGGTGTTTCTGCAAATATTGATACGGCTTCACTAAATGCTTTATTTAGTGCTATTAATAGAAAAAGCTAACATAATAAAGGGAGCTTGAGTATTACACTCAAACTCCCTTTATTATGTTTTTATAAGGTACTCTTTTAAGTTCTCTATACCTTGTCTGTCAAATGCACTCACTTTGAAAATTCTTTCTACACCTGCATTTAATAAAAATTCTTCTGCTATTTTTATATTATTCTCATCACGACATAAATCAATTTTAGTAATAATTCCAATAACCGGTTTTGCAAATCTACTAGCAAAACTGGGTGGAAAAACACTGTTTTCCTCCGTACAATCCTGAACCATAGCAATTACATCGCTGTCTACAGATGTAATTATAAGTGCATTATAAAAAAATCTACTTTCAATATACTCACCAGGAGTATCTATAATGCTATCAATAATTTCAACTGTCTGGGTCTTTTTATAAAAAAGATTTTTTTTGTTCACTGCTTGAGTAAGTGTAGTCTTGCCACAACTTGTTTTTCCAATTAACATTAACTTTTTCATATACCCCTCCTAAGATTTAGTTATGCTACACTCAGCAAACTTAAGAACACTCGTAAGAAGTTTTAAAACCTGTGTAAGTGCTGACTCTACACTACCTACATCTCCAATTATAACCACTGTACCACTAAACCTATCTACAAAACCAATTGTTACATCAGCTGCCTTTGTCGCAACATCTGCGGCTATAATAGCAGCCTCTCCAGGTGTTATTGTAAGTATCCCAAGGGCGCCCATATTCTCTGATATAAGTCCTAGCTTTTTGTATAAATCTTTGTTCGGATTTGCAATTAAATGTGCTAATGTAACTTGCTTTCCCGGTACATATTCCTGTATTACCCTTTGCTTATCTTCCATAATATTTTAGCAACTCCTTATTAATTATTATGATAAACTTTATTAAATAGAGTTATTATTTCTTCTAGCCTTGGCACCCTAGGATTAGTTTGCGTACATCTATCCTCTATGGCAATACTCGCCATTTCGCTTACTTCCCTTTTAAAATCCTCTTCCCTTATTCCTGTTTCTTTTAATGAGGTAGTAATATTTAATTCCTTTAGAATCATATTTATAGCTATTATTAAACTTTTTACTCCTTGGTAAACATTTGATGATGGCAATCCTAATATTTTAGCTATTTCTGAATATCTTTTGGCAGCATATGTATATTCACTTGAATTAAAATCTTTTATGTCTGAATTAAATTCTATTACATATGGAAGTAATATAGCATTAGCTCTTCCATGCGACACATGGAATTTTGCACCAATGATATGTGCCATTCCATGATTTAATCCTAAAGATGCATTGTTAAATGCTATCCCGGCAATGCAAGAAGCATTGTGCATTTTCGTTCTTGCTTCTAAATTGTTACCGTCCTTATATGCATTTATTAAGTTCTGAAAAACTAATTTTATAGATTTTTCAGCTAATGCATCTGTATAATCTGTTGCCCTTGTTGACACAAATGCTTCTATATCATGAGTTAGTACATCCATTCCTGTATCTGCTGTTATAAAATCTGGTACTGTGCAAACAAGCTCTGCAACTAATATAGCTTCGTCAGGTTGTAATTCCTCTGATATTAATGGATATTTTATATTCTTATTTTTATCTGTAATTACAGAAATGCTTGTAACCTCAGAGCCGGTACCACTTGTTGTAGGTATCGCTATAAGCTTAATTTTTTTATTACTTTCCATATTTGAATTCCTATTAGCTTTCAGCTTTGAATTAAAATCGCATATCGCCTTTGCTGCATCTATTGCAGACCCTCCACCTAAAGCTATAACTACATCCGGATTAAATTTCATCATAACTTCAATACCTTTTGCCACAATTTCAATTGATGGATCGGGTATTATATCTGAAAAAACAATATACTCAACATTACCCTTTGAAATCTCATCAGTAATTTTATTTATAACCCCTGACTTTACCATAAAAGGGTCAGTTACTATAAATGCCTTACGACAATCGAGTTGGCTTAATCTTTTTAATGAACCTTCTCCAAAAAATACTTGCGTTCTACAGCTAAATTTTTTCATTAACATCATCCTTTCACAATAAACTCCAAATATAACGATTACATGGCTTGATTTATTTTATCACATTTTGTATGAAAAAGAAAAGTTCAATAAAAATATATATTATTCTACTTTTTTAATAAATATAGAGAAGCTAGTTCCTTTATTTAATTTACTATATACACTAATTTCTCCCTGATGGGCATCAACAATAGATTTAACTATAGATAATCCTAACCCATACCCCCCACTCTTTCTTGACCTATGGTTATCACTCCTAAAAAATCTGTCAAATATCTCATTTAGATCTTTTTCTGGTATACCTGATCCATTATCTTTAATCTTAAGAACAATAAAAGACCCTGAAGGCTTATCTATTGAGTTTAAACTAATACTAATAATTCCATCCTTTTCATCTGTTTGTTGAATTGCATTTTGTACTAAGTTATAAATTATCTGCTTAATCTGATTTCTATTTGATTTAACTAACAAGTTATCTTTTAATTCCAAATCAATCCTTCGCTCACCTGCTAAAATCTTCAGTTGAGGATGTATCTCTTCTATAATATCTTTAATATTTTCATTTTTCATATCATATTTTATCTGTTGATCCAGCTTAGTCAACATTAAAAGCTCATTCACTAACTTAGTAAGACGTTCACTCTCTGTCAAAATGCTATTCAAAGCTAAATCCAGCTGTTTTTCATTTTTAGCTGCCCCGCGAAGCAAGACTTCAACAAATCCATGTATTGATGTAAGTGGGGTCCTAATTTCATGAGAAGCATCAGAAATAAATCTTTGCATTTTTTCCTTTATATATTGTTCATTTTCAAAAGAGGTTTCTATCCTGTTAAACATTCCGTTAAAAGCGCAAGACAATCCATCTATCTCAATCTGACCGTTATCAACAGGTAACCGCATGTTTAATTCCCCTACTGTTACTCTCTCCAAAGAATTTGTCAAATTATACAAAGGCTTCAAAGTATATTTTAGGACTGATTTTCCTATTAATATACCTAAAATTATTATTATAATTGACGCTACAATATAAAAATATATTTGATTAAGTAACATTGTATTTATTGGATCTAATGTAGTACTTATCTGAACCAAACCAAGTGTTTGCGATAATAAATTAATTTTTTTGAATTTAATCATATCAGTATCGTCACTTAGATTCCTAACTATTTTATAGTTTTCTCCTTTGGCACTTTCGAAAATTAGCTTTCTATATTCTTCTTTTGATAGATGAGGTGGGGCTGTATCATCATTTATTCCTTTACTTTCAGATATAATTTCACCTTTTTTATCAATTATAACTACGCTGGTATTACGATCAGAAATTAATTTAACAAGAAACTCTGCTTTTGATTTTGGGTTATTTAAAGATTTCGAATCTTGCAAATCATCCTTATCCAAGTCATGTAATCTAGCCTCAAGAACCTGATTTTTTCCTGAAAGCAAATAACTTCTTGTTATAAAATATTGAGATATCCCCATAATAATTAATAAAAGCGTTAATATTAAAGACCATCTAAATAATAATTGCCATTTTAAACTTTTTGTTTTAAATTTCACTCTAATTTTTCTCATAATATCGAAACCTTATATCCAACTCCACGAACCGTACAAATAACGTTATGTTCCTTATCTTGAAGTTTATCTCTCAAGTATCCTACATATACTTCGACAATATTTTCTTGACCAATGAAATCATAACCCCAAACTTTTTCTAAAATTATCCTTTTACTTAAAACTAAACCATTATTAACTAATAGGTACTTAAGCAAATTATATTCAGTTGGAGATAAAATCAAAATCCTATCTCCATAAATAATCTCATGTGCCCCATCATTTATAGAGAAATCACCCACTCGCACAATGTCTGCTAATTCCGGAAACATATTTCTAAGTCGTGCATTAATCCGAGCTAATAATTCTTTAAAGCTAAAAGGTTTAACCATATAGTCATCTGCCCCTATGTCAAGTCCTAGTACACGATCATCAATATCATCCTTTGCTGTAAGCATAATTATAGATGCTTTTAAATGTTTTTTTATCTCTAAGCAAACGTCAAGACCATTAATTCCTGGCAACATTATATCAAGTATTATAATTTGTGGTTTTATCTCTTTTGCTTTTCTAATTGCTTCAATACCGTCATATGCAGTGTGAATAATGTATCCTTCAGCCTCAAGCCCCATTTTTATAAATTCAACTATACTTTCCTCATCATCTACTATTAAAATATTTATTTCTTCTTTTGCCTGTATGTTCATAATATTAACTCCCTTATGTAAACATCCTCTAGTATAACAAATACATATTGTTAATATTCTACTTTTTACTTAATCTATAATTTTTTAAAATCATATCCATAATTTTGTTTGTTCGTGCGCCACTAATCCCTGAACTTTGACATACATCCAGACCATTAAGTTCGTTTACGATGCTTTGAATTAATTGCGTCTGAATATGTATGGGTTTTTTAATATTAAATGGAGTGATACCCTTAATTGTTGTCAATAAAACTGGTTCCTCTTTAAAAGTTGAAAAAGATATCTTCCCTAAACTTCCAACAATCTCATTCATATCATAATTAGAAAAACTTGAGAAACACCAAGTCCCTGTTCCCTTGACACCAGACTCAAATGCTAGTGAAGCTGTCACAACATCTTCCGCCTCATATAATTTAGCTTGATTATCAGCATAACCGCAGGCTTCCTCAATTGGTCCCAAGATATAATCTAAAACATCTAATGTATGAGAAGCAAGGTCCATAAATTCTCCTCCTCCTGAAATCTCTGGAATAACTCTCCACGGAAATTCACCAGACTTTAAATCTATTTTTACTGCTTTTTTGTATAATACAACTGTAACAAAACGTATTTCTCCAATTTCACCTGCTTCAATTAATTCTTTAACCTTATTAAAACGATCTAAAGCCCTTCTGTAGTATGCAACAAATAATGGGACTCCAGCATTCTCACACGCCTGTACCATAGCAGTGCATTCTTCAAAATTACGAGCCATAGGTTTTTCAACATAAACTGGCTTTCCAGCCCTTGCACATTGTAATGTGTATTCTTTATGAAATGCAGGAGGAGTCGCTATATAAACTGCATCAACATCAGGATCATTTATTAATTCTTCTGCATTATCATACCACTTTGGTACATTATGACGAACAGCATAATCTTTGGCAAGTTCCCCATTACGCCTCATAACAGCTACTAATAAAGAATTTTTTGCCAGTTGAAATCCTGGGCCACTTTTAACCTCAGTAACATCTCCACATCCAATGATTCCCCAACGTATTGTCTTCATTCTAACAATTCTCCTTTTGTGTTATATTATTTAGTTATTTTAATATAAGTATATCAAAAGTATGCTGTATTAGTAAAGATTTAAAAATAACAATGTTTTTTACTAATTTTTCGCCTTACTTAATGCATCCGAAGTAGCACTCATGATGCCATTGCTGGTATGTGTAGCACCTGATACAACATCAACATTCGATGATTGTGTTTGTACAATTTCTTGTGGAATAACATTAACTGGTTCCTTATAACTATCATTTATGGAATCAACTTTCACATTTGTAATCTTATCATTCTTTATAATAACCGACACATTTATATCAGACATATACCCATATCCAGTACCTGCATATGTTCCATCTTTATATTTTGAATTAGTTGTACTCGATGGTGCTTTAGTTTTGGGTGCTGTTTTAGTGCTATTACTATTAGAATTTGCTCCAGCATCATCACTATTTTGAGTTGTTTTAGTTTGAGTATCATCGTTATTTTGACTTGTTTTATCACTATTAGAATTTATATTATCACCTTGCTTAGTAATGTCATTACTTGCAACTGAAGTTGATACCTTAGTATTAGCACTTATTATACTACCAAGTACAGTGCTCCCACCATATAATGTCGCAAAGGCTACAATTGCAATCGAACTAGCGAATGCTGGATTAAGATTTTCACCCATATAACTTATTTTTGGGTTACTTCTTGGACACACATCTACACATTTCAAACAATTTATACATTCACCACTGCTTACTTGCTCCATTTTATAAAGATTTATTCCCATGGCACAATTATTTGTACATACTCTACATTTTCCACATTTTTCAGTAGGTTTATCTATTTTGATTTTTCTAAATTTTGATATTATTACAAACATTGCTCCAAGAGGGCATAAATATCTACAAAAAAATCTTTCTATATATATTGCTCCTACTGTTATGAATGCTAAAAGTACAAATCCAATAAAATAACTTGTTATAGCTTTGGGGAAATTGGTTATTAGAGCAAAAGCATCCCAAGGGCTACTGTTATCAAATAAAGTATTACCTTTTGTCCAAATAACAAACACTATAAACACTAAAATAAAATACTTCAATAATTTTAAAATTGAATCCAATTCTCTATCGACTTTAAATTTTGTTTTGAATACCTTGCTAGAAATCATATATACAAAATCATTAAATGATCCAAAAGCACAAAACCAACCGCAAAAAAACCTTCCAAAGAATATCGTAATAGGTATAATTGCAACAGTAGCAATTAATCGTGGGAAAGCTTGAATAAAATTAAAATCTCCTTTAAGAATCATAGTATAAATCAACTTTACTTGACCAAATGCTAACGCAAACAAACCTGGAAGTAAAATAAAAAAAACAATCTGTATAATATGCCTAAATATTTGTATCTCTGATATTTTCTTTCTCATAACGTATCTCCTATTCTAAATAATATTAGTTTTTATAATATTTTTTCTACACTATCTATTATACAAAGCTAAACTTAGAATAACTTGAGAATTTACTGAGAGTTTGCTGAGAATAAAGTAAATAAATTGTTTCTATTTTTACATAACTAAATTCTAATGTCATAAAAAATATTATGCCTTATAATAAGGTTTATCACAGTTGGAAAATACATACATGGTTTAATATTACTTTTAATATTAACGCAAAAAAGAACACTAAGTTTTACTTAGTGTTCTTTTATAACCTGGCGACAACCTACTCTTCCACAAGGTCACCCCTGCAGTACCATCGGCGCATTGAAGCTTAACCTTCGTGTTCGGTATGGGAACGGGTGTTACCTTCAGGCCATAATCACCAGATGAGAATATAAATATTCTCTGAAAATTGCACAGTGTTTTAGTCTTCTCGCTATGCTCGAAGCCTCTTTTCGTTCTTACGAACGAATTATTATCGCAATATTAATATTAATTGTTACTTCTTTTATCTTGGTCAAGCCCTCGACTTATTAGTATTAGTCAGCTGAACATGTTACCATGCTTACACCTCTAACCTATCAACCTGGTGGTCTTCCAGGAGTCTTACTTGCACCAC
>NZ_JAHLDU010000001.1 GCF_018861905.1 Clostridium sp. DSM 17811 | reverse complement strand
GTGGTGCAAGTAAGACTCCTGGAAGACCACCAGGTTGATAGGTTAGAGGTGTAAGCATGGTAACATGTTCAGCTGACTAATACTAATAAGTCGAGGGCTTGACCAAGATAACATAAGTAACAATTAATATTAATAATGCGAAAACTGTGCAATTTTGAGAGAATATTTATATTCTCATCTAGTGATTATGGCATGAAGGTAACACCCGTTCCCATACCGAACACGAAGGTTAAGCTTCAATGCGCCGATGGTACTGCAGGGGTGACCTTGTGGAAGAGTAGGTCGTCGCTAGGTAATGTTCCGCGATAGCTCAACGGTGGAGCGCTCGGCTGTTAACCGATAGGTTGAAGGTTCAAATCCTTTTCGCGGAGCCATTTTTATAATGTAATAATATATTTAATATATACAAAAGCTAATTATTAGCTTTTTTTTATTTTGTGGAGAATTATAGGACTAGGTCAATGAAAAAACATTATATTAAATGTGTATAATAAGTATGAATGTTATTAGTAATTTATATTTATTTATAATATGTAGTTAAGTACCAATAATTTTAGATTATAGGTACTTTTATTTTTTATAATAAATACGGATATTTTACCTGAAATTACAGAACCTAATGTTAATCATAGTAAAGAGGGGGAAATGAAATGTCTGAATATAGATTAGATATTCCTGGGAATATTAATTTAAGCGATTATAGTAGCATTCATGATTATATGGGAATAATTTCACAAAATGATAGATTTACAATTACTTCAAGAATGAAAAACTCTGAGGAAATGAAAATACTTTGTGAAATGTTAGAAAATAATAGTTTTACTATTGTGACGCAAGGAGATACGCAAAATGGTGAATATTATATTACTTCGCAAAAGGAAAGATAGTTATGAAGTCACAATATTTTCAATAAAATAGTTAGATGTTCTAAAGAGTCTTACTATAAAGTCTTGAACGTCATTAAACAGAATGATATGTTATAATAAATAATACATTTTAAAATATTCATTGGGAGGGGAATTGAAATGAAAAACACATTATTTAATACAAACAGGAAGAATCTTTGGGGAAGCTTAGAAGAAAATTCAATAACATTAATATTTGCAGGTGAAGCACCATATAAATCAGCAGATGAAAAATATGCATTCACTCCAAATAGAAATTTTTATTATCTAACAGGTGTTGATAAAGATAAAATGCTTTTAATGATAGTAAAAATAAAGGGTAAGATGGAAGAAACATTATTTGTAGAGAAAAATGACCCAGTATTGGCTAGGTGGGTAGGAGAGAAAATGTCTAAAGCTGAGGCAAAAGAAATCTCTGGCATACAAAATATTGAATTTGTAGAGAATTTTAAAAATTTATTTAACACAATTTTGGAGAAAACGAAAATTGAAAACTTATATTTGGATCTTGAAAGACAAGAGTTTGATATATCGATGTCTACATCACAAAGGTTTGCAAAAGTTGTAACGAAAAGATACCCTTATTTAAAGGTACAAAACATATATCATGAAATAGCGAGTCTTAGACTTATTAAATCAGAGGAAGAAATAAAGTTAATAAGGAAAGCTATAGATATCACAGACATGGGTATAAAACAACTAATGAGAAATTCGAAAGTCGGTATTAAAGAATATCAATTAGAGGCCTACTTTGATTTTTCATTGAAAAGTGACGGTGTAACAGATTATGCTTTTCATACTATTGCAGCATGTGGTAAGAATGCAACTATACTTCATTATGTAAAAAATGATAGTGAGCTTCAGGATGGTAAATTAGTGTTGTTTGATTTGGGAGCTCAGTATAAATATTACAATGCGGATATAAGCCGTACATTCCCGGTTAATGGTAAATATACAGAAAGACAAAAACAAGTTTATAACGTAGTATTAAAAGCGCAGGAAGCAGTAATAGCAATTGCAAAACCTGGTATATTGTTCTCAGTTTTAAATGAAACGGCTAAAGAGGTACTTGCAGCTGGATGTATAGAGTTAGGTCTTATTAAAGAACCGAGTGAACTATCTAAGTATTATTTCCATGGGGTAAGTCATTATTTAGGATTAGATACTCATGATGTAGGAAACCGTGATATAGAATTGAAACCTGGTATGGTATGTACTAATGAACCGGGACTTTATATAGAAGAAGAGAATATCGGAATTAGAATTGAGGATGATATACTAATCACAAAAGATGGGTGTGAAAATCTTTCAAAACAAATAATTAAGACTGTAGATGAAATTGAAGCATTTATGGCTAAGTAAATTTATACAAATAATTAAATGTGAATAAGTAGTAATTTTAGAATTACTACTTATTTTTTAGCGTTAATAAATAATGATTTATAACCATGCAATAATATTACTAGATAGGTAATTCTTATTCTAAAATATTTACATATTATTAATGTATTATGAATAAAAATGTAAGAAAAACCATTACGAAAATTATAATACAAACAAGGTATAAAAATAGTTTTATAGAATAGTAAATATATGGAATAAAACAAACGGGAAGTTATATGTATTTATGCAGGTGTAAGAAAAGATTAAATAAAATTAAATTAGGAGGAACGAAATGATTAAAAATAAGAATAATATTGTAGAGCTATTAGGTGAAGTTAAAGGGTTCACATATTTTAAAGATAATTCAGAAATAGACGTAGTTTTAAAAGAGAGTGAAAATATTAACATTAGATGTTATGATGATAAATGTATAATCATTAATTTTTTTGATTATGAAACGGGCATTTCTATGCTGTATAAAGATAGAAAATATATTAATATGAAAATCTCTTAATGATTTACCATATGAAAAAATACATTTTAAAAAGGACATGCTTAAAATATTTTATACTAAAATATCTTAAGCATGTCCTTTTTTATTAAATAATTACATAATGCTATTATACTATGCAATAATTAGGATGAAATTGGGCATAATTAAAGTAATAAGAAAATTTATTGCAAGTGAGGTGTTTGAACATGATGTTTAATAAATTTACAGAAAGAGCACAAAAGGTTTTGGTATATGCTCAAGAGGAAGCACAACAATTAAAGCATGGTTATGTAGGGACAGAACATATACTCTTAGGAATTCTAAAGGAACCAGATGGTGTATGTAAAAAATCATTGAATAATATGAAAGTTTTTTCAGGTGAGGTAAAAAAATTAGTGTTAGAATATGAAGGGGAAGGCGACGTCGAAATGCGTAGAAATGAGATACCGCTGACCCCAAGAACGAAGCGTCTATTAGAACTAAGTTTACTTGAAGCAAGAAATTTAAATCATAATTATATTAGTCCAGAACACATTTTACTTGCATTGATTAGAGAATCAGAAGGAGTTGCATATACAATATTAGCTAACTTAGGAGCAGACTTTAATATACTAAAAAATGATATATTAAATAATTGGTGTTCTGAAGGTAATTCGAAGGGAAGTATATCAAAAGAAAATCATAGTACACCAACTTTAGATAATTTTGGCAAAGATTTAACTCAAATGGCAAAAGAAGGAAAACTTGATCCTGTTATAGGAAGAGATAATGAAACCCAAAGGCTTTTAGAAATTTTGTGTAGAAGGATGAAAAATAATCCATGCCTTATAGGGGAGCCAGGCGTAGGTAAGACAGCTATAGCAGAGGGACTTGCACAAAGAATAGCCTCTGGGAGTATACCCGAGATTTTAAAAGATAAAAGAGTTATAACTTTAGATATATCTTCTATGGTTGCAGGTTCGAAATATAGAGGAGAGTTTGAGGAAAGGCTTAAAAAGGTTATGAAAGAAATAGTCGTCGCAGGAAATGTTATTATATTTATAGACGAAATTCATACTATAATTGGGGCAGGGGGAGCAGAGGGGGCTATTGATGCATCTAATATATTAAAACCGGCACTTGCTCGTGGGGAAATACAATGCATAGGGGCAACAACTATAGACGAATATAGAAAGCACATTGAAAAAGATGCGGCACTTGAGAGAAGATTTCAACCTATTATTGTAGGAGAGCCAAGTAAGCAAGAGGCTGTTGAAATATTAAAAGGATTAAGGGATAAGTATGAAGCACATCATAGAGTTAAGATTACCGATGGCGCAATAGAGGCCGCTGTTAGTTTGTCCCATAGGTATATCGCGGATAGATATTTACCTGATAAGGCAATAGATCTTATAGATGAGGCGGGGGCAAAAGTTAGGATTCAAAATTTGACTGCCCCGCCAAATCTTAAAAATTTAGAAGATGAAATAGATAAAATCTCTAAAGAAAAATTGGATGCTATATCAGTACAGGATTTCGAGAAGGCGGCTAAAATAAGAGACACCGAAAGAAAGTTAAAGGATAAATTATATAATTTTAAAAATAGTTGGAAAACACAAAATCAAGCGGATGAACTAATAGTTTCAGAACTCGAAATTGCTAATGTTGTATCAAGATGGATTAACATTCCAATAGAAAAATTGACGCAAAAGGAATCAGAGAAATTATTAAAATTGGAGACGTTACTACATGCGAGAGTGATAGGTCAATATGAAGCAGTTAAATCTATTTCAAGTGCAATAAGACGTGCAAGAGTAGGGTTAAAAGATCCCAAAAGACCAATAGGTTCTTTTATATTTTTAGGGCCGACTGGTGTAGGGAAAACAGAATTATCTAAAGCACTAGCTGAGGCTATGTTTGGTGATGAAAATAACATGATAAGAATAGATATGTCAGAATATATGGATAAGCATACAGTTTCGAGGCTTATGGGTTCACCTCCGGGGTATGTTGGATTTGATGAAGGTGGACAACTAACAGAAAAAGTGAGAAGAAACCCATATTCAGTAGTTCTTTTCGATGAAATTGAAAAAGCTCATCCAGATGTAGTTAATATTTTATTGCAAATATTAGATGACGGAAGGTTAACTGATGGAAAAGGTAAAACAATAGATTTTAAAAATACAGTAATTATAATGACATCTAATGTAGGGGCGTCTGCTCTTAAAAAGCAAAAGTCGCTAGGATTTGATATAAGGGAAAATGGTGTGAGTTCTGAATATGAAAAGATGAAAGAAAATATAATGGAGGAGCTAAAAGTTTCATTTAGACCAGAGTTCTTAAATAGAATAGATGATATTATTGTATTTCATTCACTAGAACAGGCTGATTTATGTAAAATAGTAGAGTTAATGCTTAAAGTTGTGAAGGGACGTCTTGAAGATCTTAAAATTAATATTAGTTTTGATGATGAAACTAAGAAGCATTTGGCTAAGGCAGGATTTAATAGAAATTATGGAGCAAGACCATTAAGGAGAGAAATAACTAAAGTTGTGGAAGATAAATTATCTGAAGAAATACTTAAGGGGAATATTAATAAAGGCGATAATGTAAGTGTTGTTATGGAGAATGGTGAATTGATTTTTAATATTGTACATATTTAATATTGTTTATATACGTTAAAAAGTATATAATTAAAATGTAATACTTTTTTGTAAACCACTCTAGAGTGGTTTTTTAATTTATAGAAAATATAGAAAATATAGAATTTATTTTAATATATAATTTTAATTTATAATTTATAATTTATTAAGTAGGGAGAAAAGGATGAGAGAAGAGAAAAGTAAGGAACTTATGAGTATATTGAAAATGCTGGCACCTGGTACTTCGCTTAGAGAAGGTCTTGAAAATATTCTTAGAGCTAAAACTGGTGGACTTATTGTTTTAGGAAATGGGAAGGAAATATTAGATATTGTAGATGGTGGATTTGGAATAAATGCGGACTATAGCCCTGCTTATATATATGAATTAGCAAAGATGGATGGAGCTATAGTAATAAGTAGCGATTTGAAAAAAATATTATATGCTAATACTCAACTTATGCCAAGTTCCACAATACCAACTTATGAAACTGGAACAAGACATAGAACTGCGCAAAGAATAGCTAAACAAACAGGGTATGTTGTTGTTGCAATATCACAAAGAAGAACTATTATAACTGTTTACAAGGATGATATAAAATATGTGTTAAGAGATAGTAGTATTATTTTAGCAAAAGCGAATCAAGCTATCCAAACATTAGAGAAATATGTTTCAGTGCTTGAGCGAGTAGTAAGTAATTTAAACCTTTTAGAATTTCAGGATTTAGCTACATTGTTTGATGTATTATCAGCAATACAAAGGACAGAGATGGTTATGAGAATAGTTGGAGAAATAGAAATGCATATATGTGAACTAGGCAATGAGGGTAGGCTAATTTCAATGCAACTAAATGAACTAATTAGAAGTGTTGAGGAAGATGGAATATTATTAATAAGAGATTATTGTCAAAGTGGTATGGATTATACCCAGATGTATAGACAAATAGAAAATATGACTTCAGGTGAACTAATAGATTTAGATTTCATATCTAGAATTATTGGATATGTAGGGGTTCCTTTAGTTGATACTTTAATTTCTCCAAGAGGATATAGGATGCTAAATAAAATACCTAGAATACCCGTAAATGTTATTGAAAATCTAGTTAAACACTTTAAAGAATTAAAAGCAACAATGGAAGCTTCTTATGAACAACTTGATAGCGTAGAGGGAATCGGGGAAGCAAGAGCTAAAGCTATTAAAAACGGATTAAGAAGGTTGAAAGAGCAATTTATGCTAGACAAGCAAATATAGCACAAAATAAGGTCTAACTTATCTTGTGCAATGTTTGCTAGCGCATAGTATATTTACCAAGGGTACTAATTTTGTTGTATTCTTTTAAGAGAATGTCATATAAATTTAAACCTAGAATATTACATAATGAAGTAATATAAAAAAGATTGTTACCAAGTTCTTTTTCTAAAACTTCCCTACAGTTTTCACATAGAGCACCTTGTACAGGAGAATGTGAAGCGGGGGTATCTAAATTTAAATCGTCTATATTAGGTGACGTGTATATGTTTTTTTCTTCTAACTTAATGCAGCCGCAATTGGTAACAGATTTTGCAACAGCCCTATTGACTCTAGCGTCAGATTCTTGAAGTTTAGTAATTACATCTAAAACACTTCTATGTCGTAATAGGGATTCATCTACAGAATTTTGAAAATTATCAAATATACAATCTTTCATTAAGTTCAACTCCTTGTAAAAATTTAATTAGCTACATTATAGGATTCACATTACAGTTTTGTCAATAAACTAAGTACGCATTTCACCTTATGAATATATAATAAATCAACAGGAGTTTTATTAATAGGGGGAATGGTATGTTAAATATTGGTGAAGAAATATTTATATCAGATTATGGTGCTGGATATGTAAAGGACATATATGACGAAGAATCATCTAATATCGAATGTAAATATGTAAATATATATCTTTTATTAGATAACATGAATTTCATGATTCCAATAAATAAAATTGAAAATTATAGAGTTAGGAAAATTTTAAATAAATCAGAATTAGAGGTTATTTTAAATATAATAGGAAGTAATTCAGATTTTATTGAAAGAAATTGGAACAACAGATATAGAAGTAACAAGAAAAAAATTCAAAATGGGAATGCTTTAGAAATGTGTGAGGTAATTAGAGATTTATATTATTTACAAAAGAAAGGGATGCTACCGCCAGGAGAGGTAAAGATTTTAGAAAGAGTTGAAGGAATGGTTGCTAGTGAAATAATGTTAGCTTTTGGACTTAATATGGAACAAGCATTATATAAAATAAGGAATTTAGTTTAATAAATTGTTGATTGTGTGACATATTTTATTGAAATACACTCATTTATAGTATATATTAGATAATAACGGGATATAAATTCAAAGAAGTGTTAACAATTTAAGGGGAGGTGAATTTTTTTGTTGAAAAAAATTTTTAGAGGACTTTTTACAAGCATAGGATTAATTTTAGGGTACCTAATAGGAGGCATGCTTCTAAACACAAGCTATTTAGCAGGATTTAGTTATTTTAAAGAGGGTACAATTCAAGGAATAATATTCATCATTTTTTCTACTTTGATTTTTGGGGTTATTTTATTTTTGATATCTCCTATACTAGTGTCTTTTATAATGAAATTCATGGATTATGTAGTGAGAAGTACTCAGAAAATGCCAACGTCACAAATTGTTTTTGGTACAGGAGGAGCGATAATAGGGCTTGTAATTGCATCTTTATTTGCAGGGTTATTCACTTATAAATCGCCTTTATGGACTATTATTGTAATTATTGTTACGGTTATAATGATAGCTTTAGGAGCAGATATTTGCGCTAGGAAAAGAGATGAAATATTAGCTTTCTTTACAAGTATCAAAAAAAGCAATGGGTTTAAAGATAAAAAAATTAAGGGGTTTACTAATGAAAACCCAAAAGTATTAGATACATCGGTAATAATTGATGGTAGAATATTTGATATTTGTCAAACTGGTTTTGTTGAAGGTCCACTCGTGATACCGACTTTTGTATTAGAGGAGCTTAGGCATATTGCTGATTCATCAGATGGTCTTAAGAGAAATAGAGGAAGACGAGGACTGGATATACTAAATAAAATACAAAAGGAATTAAATATTGAGGTTGAGATTTGGGAAAAAGATTTTCCTGACATTGCAGAAGTAGATAGTAAATTACTAAAATTAGCTCAGGTTTTAAATGGTAAAGTAATTACAAACGATTTCAACCTTAATAAGGTAGCTGAATTTCAGGGAGTTCCGGTTTTAAATATTAATGAACTTGCAAACGCAGTAAAACCAGTAGTACTTCCGGGGGAAGAAATGAAAATCCAAGTTATGAAAGATGGAAAAGAATCAGGGCAAGGAATAGCTTATTTAGATGATGGAACAATGATTGTTGTTGAAGGTGGACGAAAGTATATTGGTGAGAATATAGTTGTTATTGTAACATCAGTACTTCAGACGGCTGCAGGTAGAATGATTTTTGCTAAAAATAAAGATTCTTTAGTGAAGAGTTAGTTGTAAGATGTAAGTGAGGGTTTTTATGGGTAGAAACTGCGCCATAATTTTGGCGGCGGGTAAAGGAAAAAGAATGGGAAAATCTATTAATAAACAGTATCTAAATATTAAAGGATACCCAATTTTATACTATACTTTAGAGGCTTTTTCAAAAAGCAACTTTATAGATGAAATTATAGTAGTTGCTGCAGAGGATGAAGTAGAATATTGTAATGAACAAATAATTGAAAAATATAACTTTTCAAAGGTGAAAAATGTTGTTAGTGGTGGTAAAGAAAGACAATATTCAGTTTTAAATGGTCTAAAGGCTGTAGCTAATTGTGAAATTGTACTTATTCATGATGGGGCTAGACCTTTTGTTAACGAAGATATTATTAGAAATGCAATTATTTATGCTGATTTATATGGGGCGGCAGCTTGTGGGGTACAACCTAAAGATACTATTAAGATTAAAGATTCTTCTGGGTTTTCTATAAAGACACTTAAGAGAGAGATGCTTTTTTGTGTTCAAACCCCACAAGCTTTTAGGTATAATCTTATATTAAAATGTCACGAAAAAATTAGTCTTGAGGGTATTAAAGTAACTGATGATACGATGGTGGTTGAACAATATGGTAATAAAGTATATCTTTACGAAGGTAGTTACGATAATATAAAGGTTACAACACCAGAAGATTTAGATATAGCTACTCAAATATTGCAAAGAAAGTATTGTTGACAGTATCGGATATAATGTGTATATTTATTAGTAACTATAAAATGTCACACATAAACTAAATATTAAGTAATGATGAAGAATAGTAGAAACCATTTTACAGAGAGAAAATACTAGGTTGAGAGATTTTCAGAGGTTTTGAACCTGCTTTGGAGCTGTAGCAAAACTACCGGTAATATATACCGTTAACAAATAAGTACAAATTTAGGTGGTACCGCGATGAAATTCGCCCTAAAACAGGGTGGATTTTTATTTTTTTTGTCATTTTTATTTTAAAATTGATATATGTAAATAGTAAATCTAAAATAGGAATGTCTAATATTAAAAAAGGAGACTAATCATGGAATTTAATATGCTAAAAGGCAAATTTACAGTGGCGCAAGTTAGGCAGTTAAATCCACTAGTGCTTGCAATAGTTGGAGATGCAATTTATGAGGTATTTATAAGATCTTACCTTGTAGAAAAAAATAGAGATATGAATGCACATAAAATTCACGTTAAGGCGGTTTCGTATGTAAAAGCGCATGCACAAAGTGAGTATATGAAAAATTTAATAGCAGATTTAGACGAAGAGGAACTTGGGATTTTTAAAAGAGCTAGAAATTCTAAAAGTGGCACAACACCTAAAAATGCAGATTTAAATGAATATAAGTGGGCTACAGGCTTTGAAGCTTTAGTAGGTTTTTTATACTTAAGTGAAAAGAATGAAAGGTTAAACGACATATTCGAGAAAATTATAAATCTTGATTTGGGAGATGAGTAATTATGCTTAAAGTTAAATTAATAGAACATACACCGAATCCGGAAAAAATTGTAGCAGCAGCTGCCAAACTTTGTTATAGTCAAGTAGGAATTGATGAAATATTAGAAAATTTAGATGAACAAAAAACAAATAAATTTATAAGTACGTTAATGACTTATGGACATCATTCACCAATAGAACATGTAAGCTTTACTTTTGCAGTTGAGGGGATATCTAGAAGTTTGACACATCAATTAGTTAGACATAGGGTAGCATCATATTCTCAACAGAGTCAGAGATATGTACAACTTAAACAATTTGAATACATAATTCCACCTAATATTGAGAAAGATGAGCAGGCAAAGGAAATTTTCATACAATCCATGAAGCGTGTTCAAGAGGAGTACAATAAGTTAGTTGAGATATTGTCTAAGAATGAATTAACAAACTTTATAGAGGAATATTTAAGGGCTGAAAAGCTTACGAATGTTGAAGAGATTGAAAAAAAACAATATTTAGTTCTTAAAAATAAAGCGGAGAAAAAAGCAATCGAAGATGCACGGTATGTATTCCCAAATGCTTGTGAGACTAAAATAATAGCTACTATGAATGCTAGAGAATTAATGCATTTCTTTAATCAGAGATGTTGTACAAGAGCTCAGTGGGAAATACGCCAAATGGCCAAAACAATGCTGATGCAAGCTAGAGAAGTAGCACCATCACTTTTTAGGTATGCAGGACCAAGTTGTGTTAGTGGACAATGTCCTGAGGGTAAAATGTGTTGTGGAAAGACTACGGAAGTAAGAAAAGAATACGAGATGAAATAGATGGAATGGAGAGGGATTTAAAATGAGTGATAATAAAAAATATCAAGGAAATAAAGGTAGTAATGGATTTGCAAGTAGTAGAGAAGAAAGACCGGGCTTTGCATCTAAGAGGATTAAAACTAGTGAAAAAGGTGCTAAAGTGACTAGAGGATTTGCAGGTAACAAGGAAGAGAAAAGTGGAGCAATGCCTAGAAGAAATAGAACGGGCGATCATGGTGTTAAGGAAAGTAGAGAATTTACAGGTAATAAAGAAGATAAAAACAAAGTAATAAATAGAAAAACTAGGCAAAATGAAGAGAATGTAGTAGCAAATAATAAGGGTAATAGAATGAAATCTGAAATAAGTTCTAAGAGTGCTAATACCGGTGGAGAAAGTGAACCTAAGACTATTAGAGAAGATTTAATTGAAGGAAGAAATGCAGTTATAGAAGCATTAAAATCAGATAGAACTGTGGAGTACATTCTTATTGCTAAAGGTGATATGGTAGGATCTATAAGTGTGGTATTAGCATTGGCTAAAGAAAAGGGAATTGTTACAAAAGAAGTAGATAGAAGAAAGCTAGATGAAATGTCACAAACTTCATCACATCAAGGGGTTATTGCTGTAGTAACACCATACAAATATTTTGAAATAAATGATATATTTAAATATGCAGAGGAAAAAGGAGAAAAGCCTTTTATAATTATATTAGATGAAATTGAAGATCCACACAATTTCGGGTCTATAATACGAACTGCAGAGGTATGTGGAGCTCATGGAATAATAATACCTAAGAGAAAAAATGTTGGCGCTACGCCTACGGTGTATAAAACATCTGCTGGTGCAATTGAACACGTAAAAATAGCGAAAGTAACTAATATAAATGTAGCCATAGAAGAAATAAAAAAACGTGGAGTATGGGTTTATGGTGCTGATATGGATGGGGAAGATTATATTTTCAATACTGATTTAACAGGAGCTGTAGCACTTGTAATTGGAAGTGAAGGTAGAGGTATTGCAAAACTTACAAAAGAAAAATGTGACGTTCTAGTGAAAATACCAATGGTGGGAAAAATAACATCTTTAAATGCTTCTGTTTCAGCTGGCATTATAATGTATGAAATTATGAAACAAAAAATTAGATGAGGTAAAAAGTGAGAACACTTTTCGTTGATGGGTATAATGTTATTAATAGTTGGCCAAGTCTTAAAAAGGTCAAAGAATATAGTTATGAATCTTCAAGGGTTCAGCTTATAGGTATCCTTCAAAACTATGTAGCATTCAAGGGCTATAAAATGGTTATAGTCTTTGATGCACAATTAGTTAAGGGTAGCATTCAAAAAAAAGAGAGACAAGGGAACTTAGTTGTGGTTTTTACAAAAGAGGGCGAAACAGCAGACAATTATATTGAAAAAATGGTTAACAACATAGGACGAAACACTGAAGTTTGCGTAATTACATCTGACTCTTTAGAGCAACAGATTACATTCCAAAGAGGAGCTACAAGGATGTCTTCAATTGAATTTTATCACGAAGTAGTCAGTACACAAAAGAAGATTGAAATAGAGATTGAAAAAAAATATTTAGAAAAAAGAAATTGGTTAGAAGAGAGAATAGATGAAAAAACATTGGAAAAACTTGAGAAGATGAGAAGGAGTCGTTGAATCTTCTTGACTATGTAAATTGCTCTGAGGTATAATCATTTATATGACACATGGTTGGTGTGGAGGGGATATTTGTTGGAAAAAATCATTAAAGCTAGTGTGAACACTTCAAGCTTTGAAGAAAGATTGGATGAGGAAGTTGTTATTGAAGCACAAATTAGCAATGTTCGTGCACAAGAATATTTAATTAATAAATATAAAAATTTTGTTAAGGCAAAGGCTAAGTCTTATTTTTTGATTGGTGCCGATAAAGAAGATATTTACCAAGAAGGAATGATAGGTCTCTATAAGGCTATTAGAGATTTTAAGGCAGATAGATTATCTTCTTTTAGGGCTTTTGCAGAAATTTGTGTTACTAGGCAGATAATTACAGCAATAAAAACAGCAACTCGTCAAAAACACATTCCCCTTAATACATATATATCCTTAAATAAACCAATATATGACGAGGAATCAGACAGAACATTATTGGATGTGTTATCAGGTGCTAAAATTACTGATCCAGAAGAGTTGGTTATAAGTCGTGAGGAAGTAATAAGTATTCAAAATGAAATTGGCGAAGTCTTATCCGAACTTGAGATGGAGGTGCTTATGTCATACCTAGATGGTAAATCTTATCAAGAAATTGCTTGTGATTTAGACAGGCATGCAAAGTCCATTGATAATGCTTTGCAAAGGGTTAAAAGAAAATTAGAAAAATGTCTAAGTAAAAGGTAAAAATGTATTGACAAAAAAAACAAACAATAGTAAAATTAATAACTGGTGTATAGCTTTAAGTTGTACTTCAGCGGGAGTAGCTCAGTGGTAGAGCACCAGCTTCCCAAGTTGGGTGTCGCGGGTTCAAGCCCCGTTTCCCGCTCCAAAATTAAATGCCCATATAGCTCAGTCGGAAGAGCGTCACCTTGGTAAGGTGGAGGTCACCGGTTCAATCCCGGTTATGGGCTCCATAGCTATTAAGGTCATGCAGTACACTAGGATGAGTTTACGAACGAAAAAACGGTATTATTTAAACAAGGAGGAATACAAAATGGCAAAGGCAAAGTTTGAAAGAACAAAACCACATGTAAATATAGGAACAATAGGGCACGTAGATCACGGCAAGACAACATTAACAGCTGCAATAACTGCTGTACTTGCAACTAAAGGATTAGCAGAAGCATCAAGATTTGACCAAATTGATAAAGCACCAGAGGAAAGAGAAAGAGGAATAACAATTAACACATCGCATGTTGAATATGAAACAGAAAATAGACATTATGCACATGTTGATTGCCCAGGACATGCAGATTATGTAAAAAACATGATTACAGGAGCAGCACAAATGGATGGAGCAATCCTAGTTGTTAGTGCAGCAGATGGTCCAATGCCTCAAACAAGAGAACATATATTACTTGCAAGCAGAGTTGGAGTAGGTTATATAGTAGTATTCTTGAACAAAGCAGATATGGTTGATGATCCAGAATTATTAGAACTTGTTGAAATGGAAGTAAGAGAATTATTAAGTGAGTATGACTTCCCTGGTGATGATATTCCAATTATAACAGGATCAGCATTAAAAGCATTAGAAAATCCAACAGACCCAGAAGCAACAAAATGTATATATGAATTAATGGAAGCTGTAGATACTTACATTCCAACACCAGTAAGAGCTACAGATAAACCATTCTTAATGCCAGTGGAAGATGTATTCACAATCACAGGTAGAGGAACAGTTGCTACAGGAAGAGTTGAAACTGGGATACTTAAGGTTGGAGAAGAAGTAGAAATAGTTGGACTTAGCGAAGATAAAAGAAAAGTTGTATGTACAGGAGTTGAAATGTTCAGAAAACTTCTAGATCAAGCAATGGCTGGAGACAACATTGGAGCATTATTAAGAGGAGTTCAAAGAGCTGATATTGAAAGAGGTCAAGTACTTGCAAAACCAGGATCAATACATCCACATGCAAAATTTGTAGGTCAAGTATATGTACTTAAAAAAGAAGAAGGCGGAAGACATACACCATTCTTCGACGGATACAGACCACAATTTTATTTTAGAACAACAGATGTAACAGGATCAATAAAATTACCAGACGGAATGGAAATGGTAATGCCAGGAGACCACATAGATATGAATGTAGAATTAATCACTCAAGTAGCAATGGATGAGGGATTAAGATTTGCAATCAGAGAAGGTGGAAGAACAGTAGGTTCTGGAGTTGTTACTTCAATAGTTAAATAGTATAGAAAAGTTACAAGGGTACTAGGTATAAGGTGGGAAAATGACTTATGCTTAGTCCTTAAAAAATAAAATACGATTCTGAATTACTAACATCAGGAACGTTTAATGGAAAAGTGTCATTAACTAATTTATTGACATATGTATTAAGTTGTGATAACTTATATAAGTATAATAAAAATGCTAAAGATAGCTTAGCGCTTAATAAGCATGAGTTTTCTGAAATAGATGAAAAATCGGGAGGTGTAGATTGTGAGAGTAAAAGTAACTCTAGCTTGTAATGATTGCAAACAGAGAAATTACAATACAATGAAAAACAAAAAAAATAATCCAGACAGAATAGAAATGAAGAAATACTGTAAGTTCTGCCACAAACATACACTTCATAAAGAAACAAAATAATATAGCATAAACACAAAAACAGTGGGGATGTGAATAAGATGGCTGTTACTGGGAATGTTAAATTAAAAGAAAAACCAAACAAAAGAGGCATAGTAAATTTTTTCAAGGAACTCAAGGCAGAAACGAAAAGAATAACTTGGCCTTCAAAACAAGATGTTAAAAAAGCAACTTTTGCAGTGGCAAGTTTTACTTTACTTTTTGTAGTATTTGTAGGTTTGTTGGATTATGGGTTTAATAACCTCTATATGCTAATCTTTAAATAAGGTAAAGGAGGGAGGTAGGGGACGGAATTCTCCACCCCTTGAGCTATGGCAGATAAAGCTAAATGGTACGTTGTACATACATATTCTGGTTATGAAAATAAAGTTAAAGTTAACCTAGAAAAAGCGATTGAAAATAGAAATCTTGAAGAATATGTACATGATATTCAAGTTCCTATGGAAGAAGTAGTTGAAGTAAAGGATGGAAAACAAAAAATAACTTTAAAAAAAGTATTTCCAGGTTATGTGATGGTAAAAATGCTTATGACAGATGAATCTTGGTACATAGTTAGAAACACAAGAGGAGTAACAGGCTTCGTAGGGCCGGGTTCTAAGCCGGTAGCTCTTACTGAGGATGAAGTTAGAACTATGGGGATTGCAGAAAAAACTATAGTTTCTGATTACGAAGTAGGCGAGAGCATACAGGTAACATTCGGACCATTAGAAGGATTTGTTGCTCTAATACAAGAAATTCATTTGGAAAAGCAAAAAATCAAAGCACTTATAAATATGTTTGGCAGGGAAACTCCTGTTGAGCTAGAATTTAATCAGATACAAAAATTAGACTAAGTACTAAATAAAACGAAAGTTTTATAAGTGGGAGGATTTTTAATCCGATTACCACAATATAGGAGGTATAAACTCATGGCTAAGAAAATAACAGGGATGATAAAACTTCAACTTCCAGCAGGGAAAGCTACTCCGGCACCACCAGTTGGGCCAGCACTTGGACAACACGGTGTTAATATCATGGGATTTTGTAAAGAATTTAATGCAAAAACTGCTGATCAAGCAGGCATGATAATACCAGTAGTTATAACAGTATATCAAGATAGATCTTTTAGTTTTATACTAAAGACTCCACCAGCAGCTATATTATTAAAGAAAGCAGTTGGTTTAGAAAGCGGTTCTGGTGTTCCAAACAAAACCAAAATTGCTACAGTTTCTAAAGCTAAAGTAAGAGAAATAGCAGAACTCAAGATGCCAGATTTAAATGCAGCATCAATTGAATCTGCTATGAGTATGATAGCTGGAACAGCAAGAAGTATGGGAATAGTTGTAGAAGAATAATTTTGAATTAATTACGTGGGAGGTAAAAACCGTTATTACCACGAAGGAGGATACTATTATGGGAAAAAATTACAAAGAAAGCGCTAAACTTATAGATAAAAGTGCTTTATATACACCAAAAGAAACTATGGACCTTGTAGTAAAAACATCTAAGGCTAAATTCGATGAAACAATAGAGCTTGCTATAAGCCTTGGTGTTGATCCAAGACATGCAGATCAACAAGTTAGAGGTGCAGTAGTACTTCCTTATGGAACAGGCAAAAGTGTTAAAGTCCTAGTTTTTGCTAAAGGTGATAAAGCTAAAGAAGCAGAACTTGCAGGAGCAGATTTTGTTGGAAATGATGAATTAGTTGATAAAATTCAAAAGGAAAATTGGTTTGGATTTGATATTGTTGTTGCTACTCCAGATATGATGGGTGTTGTTGGTAAATTAGGTAGAGTGCTAGGACCTAAAGGTTTAATGCCAAATCCAAAATCAGGAACAGTTACATTTGATGTTACTAGAGCAATAAATGAAATCAAAGCTGGTAAAGTTGAGTATAGAGTTGATAAAACTTCTATAATTCATGTAGCCATTGGAAAGAAATCTTTTGGATCTGAAAAATTAATTGCTAACTTTCATGCATTAATGGAAGCAGTAGTTAAAGCTAAACCATCAGCAGCTAAAGGACAATATTTAAAATCAGTATCAGTTTCAAGTACTATGGGACCTGGAATAAAAGTAAATCAAGCTAAAGTCTTAGATTAGTATAGACAAATAGGCTTAAACATGGTATGATTTTTAAAGTAAAATAAATGATATTCCGTAGATAGTAGGTGCGAAAGCGTAAAAGACAACATACCTACCGAGGATTCCAATAAATGTGCTTGTGTACAGATATTAGGTCTCTTCGTGTCTACGGAGAGATTTTAATTTTCTTATAAAGCAGTTAAAAACTGTTAGGAGGTGGATATACAGTGTTAAGCAATAATAGACAAGTAAAAGAAGTAAAAGTGGCAGAAATAAAAGAAAAATTAGCAAAAGCTAAAGGTGTAGTACTTAGTCAGTATCAAGGTCTTAATGTAGAAGAAGATACAGAGTTAAGAAAAAACCTTAGAGAAGTTGGGGTAGAATATAAAGTATATAAAAACACTTTAGTTATTCTAGCGGCTAAGGAATTAGGAATTGAAGGTCTAGATACTTACCTACAAGGATCTATTTCATTAGCATTTGGATATGAAGATGCAACTGTTGCAGCTAGAATTTTAAAGGAGTTTGCAAAAACTCATAAGAAATTAGAGCTTAAAGCAGCTTTAATCGAAGGTAAAATATTTGACAGCGCAGAAGTTAACGCGCTTGCATCAATACCATCAAGAGATGTTCTTATTGCAAAATTACTTGGAAGCTTCAAGGCTCCATTATCAAATCTTGCATACTTATTGAACTCAATTAAAGAGCAAAAGGAATCAGCACAATAATATTTTAAATATTATGTGAAGGTACATAGCTAATTAATTTAATTGTTTCAAGTTATACCTTCTATGAAGGTGATTATGCCTTATTTATAGGCAAATACAAATATATATATGAAAAAAATTCGGAGGTGCATTTATAATGACAAGAGAAGATATTATTCAAGCTATAAAAGATATGAGTGTTTTAGAATTAAATGAACTAGTAAAAACTTGCGAAGAGGAATTTGGAGTAAGTGCTTCAGCACCAGTTGCTGCTGCAGGAGCTGCTACAGCTACCGCTGAAGAAAAAACTGAATTTGACGTAATTTTAAAAGCTGTAGGACCTAACAAAATTAAAGTTATTAAAGTTGTTAGAGAATTAACTGGACTAGGACTTAAAGAAGCTAAAGATATAGTTGATGGAGCTCCAAAAACTATAAAAGAAGCTGTAAGTAAAGATGATGCTGCTGCAATGAAAGCTAAACTTGAAGAAGTTGGCGGCGAAGCAGAAGTAAAATAATTTTATTATAAAACAAGGGTACTTTTATATAAGAGTGCCCTTTTTTAAAATGTTATGTTGACATAGAATTATAATTATGATAATATAGCGTAATGTAAGAAAACTAGTAATTTTACATTAAAATAAATGTAATTATTGGTTATTGTGAATTAAATTAACAAATAAGGTTATAATAATATGATAAGTGTCTGAATCCAGAAGCATAATGTCCTAATGGAAAGTGTGTTTTTGGTTATTTTAGTTTATACAAGGGGTGAAAGCTGATGGTACATCCTGTCCAACTAGGTAAGAGAACAAGAATGAGTTTTTCAAAGATTCCAGAAGTAACTGATATGCCAAATTTAATTGAGATACAGTTAGATTCTTATGATTGGTTTTTGAAAGAGGGACTTCAAGAAGTTTTTGATGATATAAATCCTATTCAAGATTATACGGGAAATCTTGTTCTAGAGTTCGTAGGATACAAACTTGATATAGAAAATATTAAGTATACTGAAGAACAATGTAAAGAAAGAGATACAACTTACGCAGCACCTTTAAAAGTTAAGGTTAGATTGCGTAATAATGAAACAGGTGAAATCAAGGAGCAAGAAGTCTTTATGGGAGATTTCCCACTGATGACACCACAAGGAACATTTGTTATCAACGGTGCAGAAAGAGTTATAGTAAGTCAATTGGTTAGATCGCCAGGGGTTTACTACAATTATTCAGTTGACAAGACAGGAAAAAAACTATACTCAGCTACTGTAATTCCCAATAGAGGAGCATGGCTGGAGTATGAAACAGATTCTAACGATATCGTATATATTAGAATCGATAAGACTAGAAAATTGCCAATAAGTATCTTAGCAAGGGCTATGATGGATAATGGTAGTGATTTAGACTTACATCAATTATTGGGTGAAGAAGAAAGATTAAAAGCAACAATAGAAAAAGATAATACTAAAACAAGAGAAGAAGCTTTAATAGAAATATATAAGAGATTAAGACCAGGTGAACCACCTACAGTAGATAGTGCGGTATCTCTTATTGATTCATTATTCTTTGATGCGAAGAGATACGATTTGTCAAGAGTTGGTAGATATAAATTTAATAAAAAGTTATCAATTAATCACAGAATCGCAAATCAAATCGCTGCTGAGAATATTGTCAACCCTACAACTGGTGAAGTTATAGTCGAAAAAGATCAAAAAATAGATAGAGAAACAGCTTTAGAAATTCAAAATCTAGGAATTAATGTTGTAGATCTTCAAGTTGAGGATAGAGTAATAAGAGTTATAGGAAATAATTTTGTTAACCTTAATAAGGTAGTTAACTTTGATATTTCTGATCTTAATATTAGGGAAATGGTTCATTATCCAACATTAAAAGAAATACTAGATAATTATAGTGATGAAGAAGAGATTAAAGAGCAAATAAAAGCAAATAAAACTAGATTGATACCAAAACATATAATTAAAGATGATATGTATGCTACAGTGAGCTACGAGTTAGGACTAACTTACGATATCGGTTATATTGATGATATTGATCATTTAGGAAATAGACGAATTAGATCTGTAGGGGAACTTTTACAGAATCAATTTAGAATAGGATTATCTAGAATGGAAAGAGTTGTTAAGGAAAGAATGACAATTCAAGACCAAGAAGGAATTACTCCTCAAGCACTTATAAACATAAGACCAGTAGCAGCAGCTATAAAAGAATTTTTTGGAAGTTCTCAACTTTCTCAATTCATGGATCAAACAAATCCATTATCAGAACTTACAAACAAAAGAAGATTATCTGCGCTAGGACCAGGTGGGCTTTCTAGAGAGAGAGCTGGCTTTGAAGTTAGAGACGTTCATTATTCACATTATGGTAGAATGTGTCCAATAGAGACGCCAGAAGGACCAAATATAGGGCTTATTAATTCACTTGCAAGTTACGCTAAGGTAAATGAATATGGATTTATCGAAACACCATATAGACTTATAGATAAGAAAACATCAATAGTTACCGACAAGATTGTTTATATGACTGCAGATGAAGAAGATTCATATCTAGTAGCACAAGCGAGTGAACCAATTAGTGAAGATGGTACATTTGTAGATGATAAGGTAACTGTAAGAAAGACAACAGAAATAATGATCGTTCCAAAAAATGAAGTTGATTTAATGGATATATCACCAAGACAGATAGTTTCTGTTGCAACTGCTATGATTCCATTTCTTGAGAATGATGATGCAAGTCGTGCACTTATGGGTTCGAACATGCAGCGTCAAGCAGTACCATTACTAAAGTCACAATCTCCAATTGTAGCTACTGGAATAGAATATAGAGCTGCAGTGGATTCTGGTGTTCTTCCGAAAGCTAGAAATGCCGGTATAGTTGAGTACGTGAGTGCTAACGAGATTAAAGTAAGAAGAGATTCAGATAGTGGACTCGATGTTTATAAAATTCTTAAGTTTAAAAGATCCAATCAGGGTACGTGTATAAATCAGAAACCTATAGTTAATAAAGGAGAGAAAGTTGAAGTAAACTCTGTTTTAGCAGATGGTCCTTCAACAGATCTTGGAGAAATAGCTTTAGGTAAGAACATCCGTATTGGGTTTGTAACTTGGGAAGGTTATAATTATGAGGATGCAATGCTAATATCTGAAGAACTTGTTCGTGATGATATATTTACTTCAGTTCATATTGAAGAATACGAATCAGAAGCAAGAGACACTAAACTTGGACCTGAAGAAATAACTAGAGACATCCCAAATGTTGGAGAAGATGCACTTAAAGACATAGATGAGGGTGGAATAATAAGAATTGGTGCTGAGATAAGATCTGGAGATATACTTGTGGGAAAAGTAACCCCTAAAGGAGAAACAGAGCTTACCGCAGAGGAGAGATTATTAAGAGCAATATTTGGTGAAAAAGCAAGAGAAGTAAGAGATACGTCACTTAGGGTACCTCATGGTGAGGCTGGAATAATAGTCGACGTTAAGGTATTCACTAGAGAAAATGGTGATGAACTTCCACCAGGTGTAAATGAACTAGTTAGATGTTATATAGCTCAAAAAAGAAAGATATCTGTAGGCGATAAGATGGCAGGAAGACATGGTAATAAAGGAGTTATCTCAAGAGTATTACCAGTCGAAGATATGCCGTTTTTACCAGATGGAAGACCACTTCAAATATGCTTAAATCCACTAGGAGTTCCTTCTCGTATGAATATAGGTCAAGTACTTGAGGTACATCTAGGATGGGCAGCTAGTGAATTAGGTTGGCACATTGCAACTCCAGTATTTGATGGTGCACAAGAGGAAGAAATTGAAGCGTGCTTGATAAAAGCGGGATATGATGCAGATGGAAAAACTGATTTGTATGATGGACGTACAGGAGAAGCACTTGATAGCAGAGTTACTGTTGGATATATGTATATCTTGAAATTACATCATCTAGTAGATGATAAAATACATGCTAGATCTACAGGGCCATATTCTCTAGTAACACAGCAACCATTAGGTGGTAAAGCACAGTTTGGTGGCCAAAGATTTGGAGAAATGGAAGTTTGGGCATTGGAAGCTTATGGTTCAGCTCACACGTTGCAAGAGATTCTAACAGTTAAATCTGATGATGTTGTAGGTAGAGTTAAAACATATGAAGCAATTGTTAAGGGTGAAAATATCCCAGAACCAGGTGTACCTGAATCGTTTAAAGTTCTTATAAAAGAACTGCAAGCCTTATGTCTTAATGTTAAAGTTCTTACTGATGATAGAGAAGAAATTAAAATTAAAGAGTCAGTAGACGATGAAATGGAAGAATTAAATCTAAATGTTAACATAGAAGGTTCAGAAGATGTAGTACCTGAGTCGCCAACTGAAGAGTACGTTGAACTTATTGATGAAGATGAAGAAGTAGATGTTGATATAAATTATGATGAAGTACCATTAGAAGATTTTGGTGAAGATTTAGAATTGAATGATTTTAATGATGAACATTAATATGAAGGGAGGCTGGACCCTTGTTTGAATTTAATAATTTTGATGCTATTCAAATAGGATTAGCATCACCGGAACAAATTAGAGAATGGTCGAAAGGTGAAGTAAAAAAACCTGAGACTATAAACTATAGAACTTTAAAACCTGAAAGAGATGGACTTTTTTGCGAGCGTATATTTGGACCAATAAAAGATTGGGAATGTCACTGCGGAAAATACAAGAGAGTAAGATATAAGGGAATAGTTTGTGATAGATGTGGTGTTGAAGTTACAAAATCAAAAGTAAGACGTGAAAGAATGGGGCATATAGAACTTGCTGCTCCAGTATCTCACATTTGGTATTTTAAAGGAATACCATCTCGTATGGGACTTATTTTAGATATGTCACCTAGATCACTAGAAAAAATTCTTTATTTTGCTTCTTATGTAGTATTGGATCCAAAAGAAACATCACTACTAAGAAAGCAAATCCTTAGTGAAAAAGAATATAGAGAAGCTATTGATAAATTTGGAAATGATAGCTTTGTTGCTGGTATGGGCGCAGAGTCTGTTAAAGTGCTTCTACAAGGTATAAACTTAGAGGAATTATCTAAGGAATTAAAAGAAGACTTAAAAACAAGTACAGGACAAAAAAGAATTAGAAGTATAAGAAGGCTGGATGTATCAGAGTCATTTAGAAAATCTAAAAACAAGCCTGAGTGGATTATAATTGATGTAATCCCTGTAATACCACCTGATTTAAGGCCAATGGTACAATTAGATGGGGGAAGATTTGCTACTTCTGATTTGAATGATTTATATAGAAGAGTAATAAACAGGAACAATAGACTTAAAAAGCTTTTAGATTTAGGAGCTCCAGACATAATCGTTAGAAATGAAAAAAGAATGCTTCAAGAAGCTGTAGATGCATTAATTGATAATGGAAGACGTGGAAGACCAGTTACAGGACCAGGTAATAGGCCTTTGAAATCTTTATCTGATATGTTAAAAGGTAAACAAGGAAGATTTAGACAAAATCTACTTGGAAAACGTGTTGATTATTCTGGACGTTCGGTTATAGTTGTTGGACCGGAACTTCAAATGTATCAATGTGGTCTTCCAAAAGAAATGGCTTTAGAATTATTTAAGCCTTTTGTTATGAAAAAGTTAGTTGGTAGTGGAGTGGCTCATAATATTAAGAGCGCTAAGCGTATGGTTGAGAGGGTTATGCCTCAAGTATGGGATGTATTAGAAGAAGTAATAGCTGATCATCCGGTATTGTTAAATCGTGCACCTACACTGCATAGACTTGGAATTCAAGCTTTCCAACCTATATTAGTAGAGGGTAGGGCTATTAAGCTACATCCACTTGTATGTACAGCTTATAACGCTGACTTCGATGGAGATCAAATGGCAGTACATGTACCTTTATCTGTTGAAGCTCAAGCTGAAGCAAGGTTCTTAATGCTTGCAGCTCACAATATAATGAAACCGTCAGATGGTAAACCAGTTTGTGTACCTACTCAAGATATGGTTTTAGGAGCTTACTACTTAACTATTGATAAAGATGGTGCAAAAGGTGAGGGAAGAGCATTCTCATCACCAGATGAAGTAATGATGGCATATCAAGTGAAGGATATAGCTATTCATGCAAAAATTAAAGTTAAGGTATCTGGCGTTGTTAATGGCATTAGTGTAACTTCTGTTATAGAAACTACACCAGGAAAATTAATATTTAATGAAACTATACCTCAAGATTTAGGATTTATTGATAGAAGTATTCCTGGCAATGAACTTAAGTGTGAAATAGATTTCTTAGTAAGTAAAAAGAATCTTGGTAGCATTATTGATAAATGTTACTTAAAATATGGTCCTTCAGAAACTTCTAAGATGTTAGATAAGATAAAGGCCAAAGGATATCATTACTCAACAATAGGAGCAATTACTGTTGCTACATCTGATATGCAAGTTCCAGAAGCTAAAAAAGAATTGTTAAGAGATGCTGATGAAACTGTAAATAAGATTGAGAAAATGTATAGACGAGGATTTATATCTGAGGAAGAAAGATACCAAAGAGTAATAGAAAAATGGACTAAGACTACAGAAGATGTAGCAAATGCATTAATGGATAGTTTGGATAAATTTAATCCAATATTCATGATGGCAGATTCAGGAGCCAGAGGGTCTAAGAGTCAGATTAAACAATTGGCTGGTATGAGAGGCCTGATGGCTAATCCATCAGGTAAGATAATAGAGTTACCAATTAGAGCGTCATTTAGAGATGGACTAACCGTATTAGAGTATTTTATCTCAACACATGGAGCTAGAAAAGGTAATGCAGATACAGCACTTAAGACTGCCGATTCAGGTTATCTAACAAGAAGACTTGTTGATGTATGTCAAGATGTTATAGTAAGACACGAAGATTGTGGAACAAACGAAGGGTTTGAGGTTTCAGAAATTTGTGATGGTAGTGAGGTAATTGAACAATTAGTTGAAAGATTAACTGGGAGATATTCTGCTGAAGATATTATTCATCCAAAGACAGGCAAAGTAATAGTTCCTAAGGGTGAATATATGGACATAAATTTAGCACAAGAAGTTCAAAATTCTGGTGTTAAAAAAGTTATGATTAGATCAGTATTTACATGTAAGGCTAAAATCGGTGTTTGTGCTAAATGTTATGGAATGAATATGGCAACTTCTCAAAAAATAAATATTGGAGAAGCCGTAGGAATAATTGCAGCTCAATCTATCGGAGAACCAGGAACGCAACTTACAATGAGAACATTCCATACTGGTGGAGTAGCAGGGTCAGATATTACTCAAGGTCTTCCAAGGGTTGAGGAATTATTTGAAGCTAGAAAACCAAAAGGACTTGCAATAGTAAGTGATGTAACTGGTAGCGTTAAAATGGAAGATACTAAGAAAAAGAGAGTTGTAATTGTAATTGGTGATGCAGGAGAAGAATTAAGTTACGATATACCATTTGGTTCAAGATTAAAAGTTGCAAATGGTGATAGAATTGAGGCTGGAGACGAAATAATTGAGGGTTCAGTTAATCCGCATGATATTTTAAGAATCAAAGGCGTTAATGGAGTTAAAAATTATTTATCATCAGAGGTACAAAAGGTTTATAGACTTCAAGGTGTTGATATTAATGATAAGCATTTAGAGGTCGTTGTAAGACAGATGACAAGAAAAGTAAAAATTGAGGAATCTGGAGATACTGAACTACTTCCAGGAAATTTAGTTGATATTTTTGCTTTTGAAGATGCTAATTCAAAAGTTGAATCTGAAGGTGGCGTACCTGCTGTGGGTAAGATATCCTTATTAGGTATAACTAAAGCCGCACTTGCAACAGAATCATTCTTGTCAGCAGCATCATTTCAGGAGACAACAAGAGTTCTTACTGATGCAGCTATCAAGGGTAAAATTGATCCATTACTTGGATTAAAAGAAAATGTAATAATTGGAAAATTAATACCTGCAGGTACTGGTATGACAAGATATAGGACTATAAAGATAAATACTGAAGATGAAGTTAAGGTAGAAAGTGAAAATGATTTAGAACTATAACTTGTAACTAGTTGACAGGCGGATACTAAAATGATAAAATACACCTTGTGTGTGATTTAAATCGAGTAGATGCATCTTAATTAGATAAATCTTATGATTGTAGTTATGAAGGGAGTTATAAATGGTAGAAAAAATTGTAGGTCAGAAGGTCGTTGGAGTTAAACAAACCCTAAAAGCATTAAAGAATAATCAGGGTAAGGTTTTGTATATAGCCAAAGATGCTGATAATAGTATTACTGAGCCTATTTTAAAATTAGCCAAAGTTAATTCCCTGCAAATAGTATTTGTAGACACAATGAAAGAACTAGGAAATCTTTGCGACATAGATGTTGCATCAGCAACAGCATTGCGTTTTGAAGATTAAATTATTGCTAGCAACTAAATAATATAGATATATCATGTGATAACATAACGTTAAGTTGTGTTATGACACATTGATATAAATGAAATTAGCTTATAAAAATGGGGAGGTGAAACCATGCCAACTATTAACCAATTAATAAGAAAAGGCAGAAAGACATTAGCTACAAAATCAGCTGCACCAGCATTAAAAAATTGCCCACAAAAAAGAGGCGTTTGTACAGTAGTTAAAACAACAACTCCTAAGAAGCCAAACTCAGCATTAAGAAAAGTTGCAAGAGTAAGACTTACAAACGGATATGAAGTTACTGCGTATATTCCAGGTGTAGGCCACAACTTACAAGAACATAGTGTTGTTCTTATAAGAGGTGGAAAAGTTAAGGATTTACCAGGAGTTAGATACCACATCATCAGAGGAACATTAGATTCAGCTGGAGTTGCAGGAAGACTACAAAGTAGATCTAAATATGGTACTAAAAGACCAAAGCAGGCAAAAAAATAATGCTTTGAACTAAGGTGCAATGTCTTCAGCATTTATATATATGATAATTTAAATATTTACATACATTTGCAGAAGTACAGAGTGCTTTGCGGTAGAAATATCGAGTACCTATGAGTTAATTAAAATTGTTAAGGAGGGAAGTAAAGTGCCGAGAAAAGGATATATTGCAAAAAGAGATGTATTACCAGATCCTATGTACAACAGCAAAGTCGTTACAAAGTTAATAAACAATGTAATGGAGGATGGTAAAAGAGGAGTAGCACAAAAAATATGCTATGAAGCTTTTGACATAATCAAAGAAAAGACAGGTAAAGAACCTTTAGAGGTTTTTGAAGCAGCATTAAATAATGTTATGCCATTACTTGAAGTAAAAGCTAGAAGAATAGGTGGAGCTAATTATCAAGTGCCTATCGAAGTTAGACCTGAGAGAAGACAAACATTAGGACTAAGATGGTTATTAATCGCTGCAGATAACAGAGGCGAGAAATATGCAAGAGAAAAACTTGCAAATGAGTTACTTGAGGCTTCAAACAACACTGGAGCAGCAGTAAAGAAAAGAGAAGACATCCACAAGATGGCTGAAGCTAACAAGGCTTTCGCTCATTACAGATATTAATAACAAAACTGTTTTGGCTTTGCCAAGACAGTTTTGTCAAATTTAAAATCACTCGTTGAGAGGAGGAACAAATAGTGGCAAGAGAATATGCTTTAGAAAAATTCCGTAACATAGGTATTATGGCTCATATTGATGCTGGTAAAACAACTACTACTGAACGTATACTATTTTATACAGGAAAAACACATAAGATTGGTGAAGTTCATGATGGTGGAGCTACAATGGATTGGATGGTACAAGAACAAGAAAGAGGTATAACAATAACTTCTGCGGCTACAACTTGTTTTTGGAAAGGTTACAATATAAACATTATTGACACACCAGGGCACGTAGATTTCACAATTGAAGTTCAAAGAGCTTTAAGGGTACTTGACGGTGCAGTTGCTGTATTTGCTGCAAAAGGTGGAGTTGAACCACAATCTGAAACAGTGTGGAGACAAGCTGCTAAGTATAATGTTCCAAGAATGGCGTATGTTAATAAAATGGATATAATGGGTGCAGATTTTTATAGAGTTGTTGAGATGATGAGAGAAAGACTTCATGCCAATGCTGTTCCAATACAACTTCCAATAGGAAAAGAAGAAGGTTTCCTCGGAATTATAGATTTAATTAGAAATATTGCAGAAGTCTATAAGGACGATTTAGGAACACAAATAGAAGAAATAGAAATTCCAGAAGATATGAAAGAATTAGCAGAAGAATATAGAGCAGCTATGGTTGAAGCAATAGCTGAACTAGATGAAAATCTTATGATGAAATATCTTGATGGTGAAGAAATCAGTGAAGAAGAATTAAAAGCAGCATTAAGAAAAGGTGTACTTAACAATGAAATAGTACCTGTAATCTGTGGTTCTTCATACAAAAACAAAGGTGTTCAAATGATGATAGATGCGGTTATAGAATACATGCCATCACCACTTGATATACCAAATGTTAAAGGACAGGATATTGATACTGCCGAACCATTGGAAAGACATCCAAGTGATGATGAACCAATGGCAGCATTAGCATTTAAAATAGCCACAGACCCATTTGTTGGTAGACTTTGTTTTACAAGAGTTTACTCAGGCATAATGAAAACTGGTACATACGTTTTAAATGCTAACAAGGGTAAAAAAGAGAGAATTGCTAGGCTAGTTAAAATGCATGCTAATCATAGAGAAGAAGTTGATGAATTACGTGCAGGAGAATTAGGTGCAATAATTGGACTTAAAAATACAACCACTGGAGAAACTTTATGTGATGAGGATCATCCAATATTGTTTGAGACCATGGACTTCCCAGATCCAGTTATTCATGTAGCTATTGAGCCTAAAACTAAAGTAGGACAAGAAAAATTGGGAATGGCTCTTGCAAAACTCTCAGAAGAAGATCCTACGTTCCAAACTTATACAGATCAAGAAACTGGTCAAACAATAATTGGTGGTATGGGTGAGCTTCATCTAGAGATTATTGTTGATAGACTTCAAAGAGAATTTAAAGTTGAATGTAATGTAGGTAAGCCACAAGTTGCTTATAAAGAGACAATACGTAAGCAAGTTAAAGCAGAAGGTAAATACATTAAACAATCAGGTGGACGTGGACAATACGGTCACTGTTGGATAGAGTTAATACCAACTACTGAACCTTACTCGTTTGAAAATGCTACTGTTGGTGGATCTATTCCGAAAGAATTTATAGGACCAATAGAAAATGGAATTAAAGAAGCATCGAAAACTGGTATTCTTGCTGGATACCCAGTTCTTAACTTTAAAGTTAAAGTAGTTGATGGTTCATACCATGATGTTGACTCGAACGAAATGGCATTTAAGGTTGCTGGTTCTATGGCTTTCAAAAATGGTATGGCAAAAGCAGATCCAGTATTGCTTGAACCAATAATGAAAGTTGAAGTAACAGTGCCAGAGGAATACATGGGCGATGTTATGGGAGATATTAATTCAAGAAGAGGTAGAATTGAAGGAATGGAAGCTGAATCAGGCGCTCAAGTAATAAGAGCAATGGTTCCATTATCTGAAATGTTTGGATATTCTACAACACTTAGATCAAGAACTCAAGGTAGAGGAGTATACAGTATGGAATTTGCTGCATATGAACCAGTTCCAAAGAGTATTCAAGAACAAGTTATAGGCGAAAAATAATAATTAATATATGAGATAATATGTAAATATAAGGAGGAATACAAAATGGCAAAGGCAAAGTTTGAAAGAACAAAACCACATGTAAACATAGGAACAATAGGGCACGTAGATCACGGCAAGACAACATTAACAGCTGCAATAACTGCTGTACTTGCAACTAAAGGATTAGCAGAAGCATCAAGATTTGACCAAATTGATAAAGCACCAGAGGAAAGAGAAAGAGGAATAACAATTAACACATCGCATGTTGAATATGAAACAGAAAATAGACATTATGCACATGTTGATTGCCCAGGACATGCAGATTATGTAAAAAACATGATTACAGGAGCAGCACAAATGGATGGAGCAATCCTAGTTGTTAGTGCAGCAGATGGTCCAATGCCTCAAACAAGAGAACATATATTACTTGCAAGCAGAGTTGGAGTAGGTTATATAGTAGTATTCTTGAACAAAGCAGATATGGTTGATGATCCAGAATTATTAGAACTTGTTGAAATGGAAGTAAGAGAATTATTAAGTGAGTATGACTTCCCTGGTGATGATATTCCAATTATAACAGGATCAGCATTAAAAGCATTAGAAAATCCAACAGACCCAGAAGCAACAAAATGTATATATGAATTAATGGAAGCTGTAGATACTTACATTCCAACACCAGTAAGAGCTACAGATAAACCATTCTTAATGCCAGTGGAAGATGTATTCACAATCACAGGTAGAGGAACAGTTGCTACAGGAAGAGTTGAAACTGGGATACTTAAGGTTGGAGAAGAAGTAGAAATAGTTGGACTTAGCGAAGATAAAAGAAAAGTTGTATGTACAGGAGTTGAAATGTTCAGAAAACTTCTAGATCAAGCAATGGCTGGAGACAACATTGGAGCATTATTAAGAGGAGTTCAAAGAGCTGATATTGAAAGAGGTCAAGTACTTGCAAAACCAGGATCAATACATCCACATGCAAAATTTGTAGGTCAAGTATATGTACTTAAAAAAGAAGAAGGCGGAAGACATACACCATTCTTCGACGGATACAGACCACAATTTTATTTTAGAACAACAGATGTAACAGGATCAATAAAATTACCAGACGGAATGGAAATGGTAATGCCAGGAGACCACATAGATATGAATGTAGAATTAATCACTCAAGTAGCAATGGATGAAGGATTAAGATTTGCAATCAGAGAAGGTGGAAGAACAGTAGGTTCTGGAGTTGTTACTTCAATAGTTAAATAGTAATTAACAAGATATTTAATACAATTAATTGGTTTTTTTAATATAATAAAAGCTTTTATTATTAAGGGGAAGAGGACGCTCTTCTCCTTTTAAATACGAAAAAAATCATGTATAAATATAAATAAAAATAGCTGATATAAAAATAATTAAATAATAAAAAAAAAACTTGTCAAAGTAAAAGAAATGTTGTATACTTTAGAGGTTGTATTGTGTTAACAGTGATGAGGTAAGAGGTTGCCGGACTTCCGGGTAATTCTTCACCGAACATGTCCTGATCTTGAATCGGGCGACGGGGTTCCTACAATTGTTTCATGTTTTTATTTCACGAAACACCCGGAACAGTTTACAGAACATCCGCTGTTGTACGTAAGAAGTAGAGCGTGCGATGAAAAGGAGGAAATAATAATGATAAAGCAAAAAATTAGAATTAGATTAAAGGCTTTTGATCATAATATATTAGATCAATCAGCTGAAAAAATTGTTCAAACTGCTAAAAGTACAGGAGCTAAAGTAGCTGGTCCAGTACCACTACCTACAGAAAAAGATGTAATTACAGTATTAAGGGCTCCACATAAATATAAAGATTCGAGAGAACAATTCGAAATAAGAACTCATAAGAGGCTAATAGATATCATTAGTCCATCACCTAAAACTGTTGATGCTCTAATGAGACTCGACTTACCAGCTGGTGTTGATATCGAAATAAAACTATAAGCGTACATAGAAGTGCGATAAAACGTAAGTAATAGGTTTCTATTACTAACTATTATGATCACCATTGTGGTCCGCTAATAAGTAGGAGGTGTATTTTCATGAAAAAAGGTATAATGGGTAAAAAACTTGGTATGACTCAAATATTTGATGAGAATAGAAAAGTTGTTCCAGTAACGGTTGTTGAAGCAGGTCCATGTGTTGTTGTTCAAATAAAAACTGTTGAAAATGATGGTTATAGTGCAATTAAAGTTGGTTTTGGTGACATAAGAGAAAAGTTAGTTAACAAACCAATGCAAGGACAATTTGCTAAAGCAGGTACTTCTTTAAGAAGATTCGTAAAAGAATTTAGAATGGAAGATACAAGTGCTTATGAAGTAGGTCAAGAGTTTAAGGCTGATATATTCGCAGCTGGAGATAAAATTGACGTATCAGGAATATCTAAAGGTAAGGGATTCCAAGGTTGTATTAAAAGATGGAATCAGCACACAGGACCAATGAGTCATGGTTCTAAATTTAAAAGAGCAGTTGGATCAATGGGAGCATCTTCTGATCCATCAAAAACGTTTAAAAATAAACGTATGCCAGGTCATATGGGTAATGTTAGTAGAACAGTATTAAACCTTGTAATAGTTAAAGTAATGCCTGAAAAGAACATTATATTAATTAAAGGTGGTATTCCAGGACCAAACAAAGGTACAGTTGTAATAAGAAATGCTGTTAAAGCGTAACTTTAAAGAAAGGAGGATGCAGAATGCTTACATTAGATTTATTTAATAAACAAGCACAAAAAGTTGGAGACATTCAGTTAAATGAAAGTATATTTGGAGTTGAAATCAATGCGGATGCTATGCATCAAGTTGTTGTTGCACAACTTGCAAATAAAAGACAAGGAACTCAATCAGCTAAAACTAGAGCTGAAGTTCGAGGCGGTGGAATTAAGCCTTGGAGACAAAAGGGAACTGGTAGAGCAAGACAAGGTTCTATTAGAGCGCCACAATGGATACATGGTGGTATAGTTTTTGCTCCAAAGCCAAGAGATTACCGTATGTCTGTACCAAAGTCAATGAGAAGAGTTGCTTTCAAATCAGCTTTATCAGCTAAAGTAGCTGAAAATGAAATGATAGTAATTGATAGTTTAGAATTTGACTCACCAAAAACTAAGGCAATGTTAGAGGTTTTAAAAGCTTTCGATGCTAAGAAAACTTTAATAGTTGTTGAAACTTCAGATGAGAATGTTTATAAATCAGGAAGAAATATACCTGGAGTACAAGTTACACCAGTAAATAACTTGAATGTTTATGACATACTTAAATATGAAAAATTCATAGTTACAAAGGATGCTGTATCTAAGATTGAGGAGGTGTATATATAATGAAGCTAACTAGCCATGATATTATAAGAAAACCAGTAATTACTGAAAAAAGTATGGCGGTAATGGCTGATAAAAAATACACCTTTATAGTTGATATCCATGCAAATAAAACTCAGGTTAAAAAAGCAGTAGAAGAAGTATTTGGAGTTGTCGTTGAAAATGTAAGAACTTTAAAAAATATAGGTAAAACTAAAAGAGTTGGAGTTCACATTGGAAAAAGGGCAGACTTTAAAAAAGCTATTGTTACTTTAACAACAGAAAGTAAAACAATTGAGTTTTTTGATGGAATGTAATTATTAAGCTAGTATTGGCAGAAGCCAGATAAGCGAGAAAAAAGGAGGGAATTCACATGGCAATTAAAAAATTTAGACCCACCACACCTTCAAGAAGAAATATGACTATGTCTGATTTTGAAGAAATAACAACAGATAAGCCACTAAAATCACTTCTTGTAAGTACAAAAAGACATGGTGGTAGAAATAACCAAGGTAAGATAACTGTTCGTCACCGAGGTGGTGGAGCAAAACAGAGTTACAGAATAATTGATTTTAAGAGAAATAAAGATGCTATCCCAGCAAAAGTTTCTACAATTGAGTATGATCCAAACAGATCTGCTTACATAGCTCTTGTTGTTTATGCTGATGGTGAAAAAAGATACATAATTGCTCCAGTTGGTTTGAAAGTTGGAGATGTAATTGTATCCGGTGCCGATGCTGATATAAAAATTGGAAATACACTTCCAATAGTTAATATACCATTGGGTTCTACAATTCATAATATAGAATTACAAGTAGGAAAAGGTGCTCAACTTGTAAGATCTGCAGGTTCTTCAGCTCAGCTTATGGCTAAAGAAGGAGAATATGCTCAAGTAAGACTTCCAAGCGGTGAAGTAAGATATATTAGATTAAACTGTAGAGCTACTATAGGAACAGTTTCTAATTTAACTCATGACATTGTTAATATAGGTAAAGCAGGAAGAAAGAGACACTTAGGATTTAGACCTACAGTCAGAGGATCAGTAATGAATCCGAACGATCATCCACATGGTGGTGGAGAAGGTAAATCACCAGTTGGTCACGCTAGTCCGATGACTCCTTGGGGTAAACCAGCATTAGGATATAAAACTAGAAAAACCAAAAAATACTCTGACAAATTTATTGTCAAAGGTAAAAATAGAAAATAGTTTGAGGAGAATTTATCCTCTTTACTACTATGTTTATTGTGTATGAAGGGAGGCCACAAAGTGAGTAGATCAGTAAAAAAAGGACCTTATGTACAAGAAGTTCTGTTAAAAAGAATAAATGAAATGAACAAAAATGGCGAGAAAAAAGTAATAAAGACTTGGTCAAGAAGTTCTACTATTTTCCCACAAATGATAGGGCATACTATCGCAGTTCATGATGGAAGAAAACATGTGCCAGTTTATGTTTTAGAAGATATGGTAGGACATAAATTAGGAGAATTCGCATTAACTAGAACATTTAAAGGACACATTGACAGAGAAAGAACTAGCAAAGTAAGATAGTGCTGGAAGGAGGAAACAATCAATGGAGGCTAAAGCTATAGCTAAATACGTAAGAACTTCTTCGATGAAAATGGGAATAGTTCTTGGGTTAATAAGAGGTAAAAATGTAAATGAAGCTTTTGCTATATTACAATACACTCCAAAAAATGCAGCTGAAGTAGTTAATAAAGTACTTAAATCAGCTGTAGCAAATGCAGAAAACAATTTAAATTTAGATATTAATAGACTATATGTTGCTGAAGCTTATGCATGCCAAGGTCCAACACTTAAGAGGTTTAGACCACGTGCACAAGGAAGAGCATATAGAATAAGAAAAAGATCTAGTCATGTCACTATTATAGTTACAGAGAGATCATAAGAAGGAGGGTTATAGCGTGGGACAGAAAATACATCCACATGGCTTTAGAGTCGGTGTAATAAAGGATTGGAGTTCTAAATGGTATGCAGATAAGAAGAACTTTTCAGATAATCTTGTTGAAGATTTTAAGATTAGAAAATTCTTAAAAAGCAAACTTTATACAGCTGGAATTTCTAAGATTGAAATTGAAAGAGCAGCTAAAAGAGTTAAAATCAACATACACACTGCTAAACCAGGAATGGTAATTGGTAGAGGTGGCTCTGGTATTGAAGTTATAAAACTTGATATGAAAAAATTAGTAGCAGATAAAAATGTTTTAATTAACATAGTAGAAGTTAAACAAGCAGAAAACAATGCTCAATTAATGTCAGAAAATGTTGCTTCTCAATTAGAAAAAAGAATTTCTTTTAGAAGAGCAATGAAACAGACAATTCAACGAGCTATGAGATCTAATGTAAAGGGAGTCAAAATTGCTTGTGCAGGAAGACTTGGCGGAGCTGAAATAGCTAGAACTGAACATTATCATGAAGGTACAATACCTTGTCAAACATTAAGAGCTGATATAGACTATGGATTTGCAGAAGCAAATACAGTATATGGTAAAATCGGCGTTAAAGTTTGGGTATATAGAGGTGAAGTTCTTCCTACAAAGAAAACCGTTAAGGAAGAAATAAAAGCGTAAGGAAGAAGTAAAAGCGTAAGGAAGGAGGAATAAGACATGTTAATGCCTAAGAGATCTAAACATCGTAAGGTTCAACGTGGCAGGATGAGAGGAAAAGCTACAAGAGGAAACTTTATTGCATATGGTGATTATGCATTACAAGCTATGGAATGTGGCTGGGTTAAAAGTAATCAAATTGAAGCTTGCAGAGTTGCTATCAATAGAGAAGTTAAAAGAGGCGGAAAGGTTTGGATAAAAATCTTCCCTGATAAGCCAGTAACTGAAAAACCAGCTGAAACTCGTATGGGTTCAGGTAAAGGATCAGTAGAATATTGGGTAGCAGTTGTTAAGCCAGGTAGAGTCTTATTCGAAATCGCAGGAGTAACAGAAGAAGCAGCTAGAGAGGCAATGAGACTTGCTTCACACAAACTTCCAATAAAAACTAAGTTTGTATCTAGAAAAGATTTCGAGGAAATGGGTGGTGAAGTCATTGAAGGCTAATGAATTAAAAGAATTAAGACAAAGTAATCCTCAAGATTTACTAGTAAAAATGTCTGATCTGAAGGCAGAATTATTTAACCTTAGATTTCAGTTAGCTACAGGGCAACTAGAAAATCCTATGAGAATTAAGCAAGTAAAAAAATCTATAGCCCAAATTAAGACCATCCTTAGGCAAGAAGAAATAAAGGCTTTAGAACAGTAAAACTGAAAGGAGGTTGCTTTTGTGGAAAGAAATAATAGAAAAACAAGAACAGGTAGAGTAGTTTCTGATAAAATGGATAAGACAATAGTTGTTGCAATTGAAACAAAAGTTCGTCATCCATTATACGGAAAAATAATTAATACAACAACAAAATTTAAAGCTCACGATGAAAAGAATGAAGCTAAAATTAATGATAAAGTTACAATTATGGAAACTAGACCATTGTCTAAAGATAAAAGATGGAGAATTACTGGTATAGTTGAAAAAGCTAAATAACATTTCAGTTCAACGACTGAAAGGAGGGTATTCGATATGATACAACAGCAAAGTAAATTAAAAGTCGCAGATAATTCTGGTGCAAAAGAAATTATGTGTATTAGAGTATTAGGTGGTTCCAAGAGAAAATGGGGAAACATCAGTGACACAATAGTTGCTAGCGTAAAAAGTGCAACACCAGGTGGAGTTGTTAAAAAAGGTGAAGTTGTTAAAGCAGTTATAGTCAGATCAGTAAAAGGGTTAAGAAGAGCAGACGGAACATACGTTAGATTTGATGATAATGCTGCTGTTATTATAAAAGACGACAAAACCCCAAAAGGAACTCGTATATTCGGACCTGTTGCAAGGGAGTTAAGGGATAAAGACTTCACTAAGATCTTATCACTAGCGCCTGAAGTTCTATAAGATAGGAGGTGTCTAACATGGCAGTTAAAAAAGTACACGTGAAAAAAAATGATTCAGTAATGGTTATTTCAGGTAAAGACAAAGGTAAAATAAGCGAAGTCTTAGCTGTATATCCTAAAACTGGTAAAGTTTTAGTGAAAGATGTTAGTGTAATTACAAAACATCAGAAACCAAGCAAACAAAATATGCAAGGTGGTATAACTCACAGAGAAGCAGCTATTAATAGTTCTAAGGTTATGTTATATTGTACAAAATGCAAAAATGTAACAAGAATAAATAGTAAGATTCTAGAAGATGGAACTAAGGTAAGAGTTTGCAAAAAATGTGCAGAAACATTTTAATTCCTGAAAGGAGGTTTAACATATGAGTTCAAGACTACAAGAAAAATATGAAAAAGAAGTAGTTCAAGCTTTAATGGAGAAATTCGGTTATAAAAATATAATGGAAGTTCCTAAGCTTGAGAAAATAGTATTGAATATGGGAGTTGGAGAAGCTAAAGATAATTCTAAGGTTTTAGATGCAGCGCTTAGTGATATGCAGATTATTGCAGGTCAAAAGCCAATCATAACAAGAGCAAAGAAATCTATAGCTAACTTTAAATTAAGAGAAAATACACCAATAGGGTGTAAAGTTACTTTAAGAAAAGCTCAAATGTTCGAATTTGCGGATAAATTAATGAACGTTGCATTACCTAGAGTTAGAGATTTTAGAGGAGCTTCTTCTAAAGCATTTGATGGTAGAGGGAATTATGCTATAGGAATTAAAGAACAACTTATTTTTCCTGAAATAGAATATGATAAAATTGATAAAATTAGAGGAATGGATATAATATTCGTTACTACAGCAAAGACAGACGAGGAAGCAAGAGAATTATTAAGATTCCTTGGAATGCCATTTGCTCAATAATTAGGAGGGAAACATATGGCACGTAAGGCTTTAATAGAGAAATGGAAAAAAGAACCTAAATATTCAACTAGAGCTTATACAAGATGCAGACTTTGCGGAAGACCACATTCAGTATTACAAAAATTTGGTATATGCCGTATCTGTTTTAGAGAACTTGCACACAAGGGAGAAATTCCTGGTTGCAGAAAAGCAAGTTGGTAATTAGAACATTCTAATGAAAGGAGGCACGAAAAATGGTTATGACTGACCCAATCGCAGATTTGCTAACACGTATAAGAAATGCAAATGTTGTAAGACATGAAATAGTAGAAGTACCTTCATCAACTATAAAGAAGGAAATAGCAAATATATTACTTCAAGAAGGGTACCTTAAAAATATCGAAGAGTACAATGATGGTGTCGTTCCTATGATGAGACTTGCAATGAAGTATGGTCAAAATAAGGAAAGAGTTATCACTGGACTTAAGAGAATATCTAAACCTGGTTTAAGAGTATATTCTAAAAATGAAGATATTCCAAAAGTATTGAATGGATTAGGAGTTGCTATAATATCAACTTCTAAAGGATTAGTAGCAGATAGAGAAGCTAGAAAATTAGGCTTAGGCGGAGAAGTTATTTGTTATATTTGGTAGTCTAATAATTCTAAGGCATAACGACTATAATTTGTTATGTACATAGTAATAATAGATAATTAGTTAACAATTAAAAGAGATATATGGGATATAATTATTAATAATGGTTATATGTCTGAAAAGAATACAGGAGGTGTAAGTATGTCAAGAATCGGAAGACTTCCAGTAGTTATACCTAATGGAGTAACTGTTACAGTTTCACCAGTTAATGTTGTTAATGTAAAAGGACCAAAAGGTGAACTAACTCAAAACATGAGTACTAAAATGAATATAGCTATGGAAGACAATACTGTGGTAGTTACAAGACCGAGTGATGTAAAAGAGCATAGAGCTCTTCATGGATTGACAAGATCATTAATAAACAATATGGTTATTGGTGTTGTAGAGGGATATGAAAAAACACTTGAATTAGTTGGCGTTGGTTATAGAGCTCAACTTAAAGATGGTAAAATAACATTAAGCCTCGGATATTCACATCCAGTTATAATTGATGCAGTTCCAGGAATCCAATTTATATTACCAGATGCTAATAAAATAATAGTAAAAGGTATTGATAAACAATTAGTTGGAGCTGTTGCAGCAGAAATAAGAACTTGGAGAAAACCAGAACCTTACAAAGGCAAAGGAATCAGATATTCTGGAGAAATTGTTAGACGTAAGGAAGGTAAAACAGGTAAATAAGTAGGAAGGAGTGAATGATGTGTTCAAGAAAGACGATAGACAAAAGTCAAGAGTTAAGCGTCATCTTAGAGTTCGTAAAAAGATCTCTGGTACAGCAGAAAGACCAAGATTAGCTGTATATAGAAGTGAAAAGAACATATATGCTCAAGTAATAGATGATGTTGCAAAAATCACATTAGTTTCTGCTTCAAGCATAGATAAAGCTTTTGAACCAAAAGTAGGAAGCAATAAAGAAGCGGCAAAATTAGTAGGTAAAATGATTGCTGAAAGAGCACTTGAAAAAGGAATAAATGAAGTAGTATTTGACAGAGGCGGATATGTATATCACGGTAGAGTACAAATTCTCGCTGAAGGAGCAAGAGAAGCTGGACTTAAATTCTAAGAGAAGGAGGGAAACACATGAAAATTGATCCTAGCACATTAGATCTTAAAGAAAAAGTAGTTAACATAAACAGAGTTGCTAAGGTTGTTAAAGGTGGAAGAAACTTCAGATTCAGCGCATTAGTTGTTGTTGGAGACGAAAACGGACACGTTGGCGTTGGTATGGGTAAATCTGTAGAAATTCCTGAAGCAATTAGAAAAGGAATAGAAGATGCTAAGAAAAATCTAGTAAACGTGGCTATGGTTGGAACAACTATACCACATACTATTGATGGTAAGTTTGGTACTTCTGTTATACACATAATGCCTGGTTCTGAAGGTACAGGAGTTCTTGCTGGAGGTCCAGTTAGAGCGGTTCTAGAATTATCAGGATTAAAAGACGTTAGAGCTAAATCTTTAGGTTCTAGTAATCCTAGAAATGTAGTTAATGCTACTATTGATGGGTTATCAAGATTAAGAACAGCAGAAGACGTTGCTAAATTAAGAGGTAAGACTGTAGAAGAAATTTTAAGATAGGAGGGGAAAACCTTGGCTAAAGTTAAAATAACATTGGTAAAAAGCTTAATAGGTAGAAAGAAAGAACATATCGCTACTGTTAATGCTTTAGGATTAAGAAAAATACGAAAAAGTGTTGAGCACGAGGAAACTCCTCAGATCAAAGGCATGATTAACAAAGTAATATATCTAATAAATGTAGAGCAAGTATAAAAACGAGGAGGTGTTGACATGAAACTTCATGAGTTAAAACCTGCGGAAGGTTCAAAAAAATCTCCTAAGAGAATCGGTAGAGGTACTGCTTCAGGTTGGGGAAAAACTGCGGGAAGAGGTCAAGATGGACAGAACTCTAGATCTGGTGGTGGAACAAGACCAGGATTTGAAGGAGGCCAAATGCCTTTATATAGGAGATTACCTAAAAGAGGTTTTACAAATATTTTTGCAAAACAATACTCTTGTATAAATGTAGATAGGCTTAATGTATTCGAAGATGGTACTGAAGTTACACAGGAATTGTTAGTAGAGAAAAGAATCGTAAGAAAGATACACGACGGAGTTAAAATACTTGGTAATGGTAATTTAGAAAAGAATTTAACTGTAAAAGTATCTAAACTCTCGAAAGCAGCAGCTGAAAAAATTACAGCAGCTGGGGGAAAAGTTGAGGTGATATAAATGCTATCAACCATACGTAATGCCTGGAAAATTCCTGATTTAAAAAAACGTATGATATTTACGCTACTTATGGTTGTAATTATGCGGGTAGGTATTTTCATTCCTGTTCCGGGTGTAGATGCTAGCAAGTTAGCAAGTTTAACTAGTAATGGAGGAACGTTATTTAGTTTTTACGATATGCTTTCGGGTGGTGCATTTGGTAAATTTAGTATTTTCGCAATGGGTGTTGGTCCATACATAAATGCATCTATTATAATGCAATTACTAGTAATTGCAATTCCATACTTAGAGCAACTTTCTAAGGAGGGACTTGAAGGACGTAAGAAAATACAAGATTATACTAGATATGCTTCAATAGTACTAGGGGTTTTACAATCTTTTGGTATGTATGCAATTATTGCAGGGACTGGAGCATTTTCAGACACATCTAGTTTAACCATATTTTTAGTGGTACTAACGATGACTACTGCATCAACATTTTTGGTGTGGATAGGTGAACAAATCACAGGTAAAGGTATTGGTAATGGTGTTTCATTGATAATATTTATTAATATTATATCTGGATTACCTGACCTTGCATATAAAATCGCTGGACTTCAAAAGGCAGGCACTGTAAGTTTTGTAGAAGTTATATTGTTTGTTGTAATTGCTGTGGCATTATTAGTTGCAGTAGTAATAGCAAGTTTAAGTGAAAGAAGGATTCCGGTTCAATATGCAGGTAAAGCTGTTGGAAACAAGGTTTTCAAAGGGCAATCAACACATATTCCAATTGGTGTTAATGCATCTGGAGTTATCGGTATAATCTTTGCAATGTCAGTAATGACATTTCCAGCAACAATAGCACAGTTAAAACCGACATCTTCAATTGCAAAATTCATCACAGGAAGTCGTTGGAGCATATTTGAAGCAAATACTTGGAAATATGCAGTGGTGTATTTTGTATTAATAGTATTCTTTACATGGTTTTATACTCAGGTAACATTTAAACCAGATGAAATGGCAGAAAATATGCACAAATCATCAGGTTTCATACCAGGTATTAGACCGGGTGAGAATACAGCAACATATATCGATAGTGTACTTACTAAGATTTCAATCCTTGGAGGAGTTTTTGCAGGTGTTATAGCATTGTTTCCTATTATTACAGAAGGCTTTACTCAATTCAAGGGAATATACTTTGGAGGTACAATGTTATTAATTATGGTTAATGTTGGTATTGAAACGTTGAGACAACTTGAATCACAATTGGTAATGCGTCATTACAAAGGATTTCTTAAATAAAATAATACCAGGAGATGATACTATGAGAATAATCTTATTAGGTCCTCCGGGAGCTGGAAAAGGAACTCAAGCTAAATCAATTAGTAATAAGTTCTCAATACCACATATATCAACAGGGGATATATTCAGAAAAAACATTTCAGAAAAAACCCCTCTTGGAATTGAAGCTAAGAGACATATTGATAAGGGGCATTTAGTCCCTGATAAATTGACTATAGATATAATAAAAGATAGGTTAGATAATGAAGATTGCATTAATGGATTTTTATTAGATGGCTATCCTAGAACTGTTAATCAAGGTGAAGCTTTAAAAACTTTATTGGATGAAAAAGATATCCACCTTGATACAGCATTATTAATAAAGGTTCCTAGAGAATTTATTCTAGATAGAATGACTGGTCGTAGAGTTTGTCTTGCCTGTGGTGCTAGTTATCATATTACATTTAATCCATCGAAAGTAGATGGTAAGTGTGATTTATGTGGAAGTGATCTTGTTCAAAGAGCTGATGACACTGAAGTAACCGTTAATGAACGGATTGACATATATGAAGCTCAAACACAACCATTGATAAAGTATTACGGTGACAAAAATTTATTATCAGAAGTTGATGGGACACAAGAAATTAATAGTGTATTTGACAGCATCTGTAGTATCTTAGCTGATATAAAAAATGATAAACATTAAAAATGATGTGGAAATTTAATTTATGAGAGATGCGGGTAAAGTGGTTGTAGAAGCTCTTGCAATAATTGAAGAGGTAATAAAAACTGAAATAACCACTGCAGAACTAAATAAATTAGCTGAAGAGTTCATAATAAAACAGGGTGCTAAACCATCTTTTAAGGGTTATTGTGGATTTCCAGCGTTCATATGTACATCTGTTAATGATGAAGTGGTTCATGGAATTCCATCTAACCGGGTTTTACTTGAAGGAGACATAATTAGCATAGATTGTATTCCTGAAATATTAACATTGAACTAATTGAGGTGAATGATTTGGAGAAAAATAGCCTTATAGGTAAGGTGGTACATTCTAAAGCAGGCAGGGATATGCACAAAACATTTATTGTTGTAGGTATACTAAGTAATGAATATGTGTATATTTCTGACGGAGAGTTAAGAAGGATCGAGAAACCTAAAAAGAAGAAGATTAAACATCTAAATTTTACAGGCACTGTAGCTGAAGAAATTAGGGATATAATTTTATCTGAAAAAGAGGTTACTAATTCTAAAATTAAAATATTTTTGCAGTCTGCAGATATTGGTAAGGAGGTTTGATTACCTTATGTCAAAAGATGATATAATAGAAATGCAAGGTGTGGTAGTAGAAACTTTGCCCAATGCGATATTTCAAGTTGAATTGGAGAGTGGGCATAAAATATTAGCCCATATCTCGGGTAAGTTAAGAATGAATTTTATAAGAATATTACCAGGAGACAAGGTTACGGTAGAACTTTCCCCATATGATTTAACACGTGGGAGAATAACTTGGAGAGACAAGTAATAAGGAGGGTTAGCTATGAAAGTAAGACCATCAGTTAAACCTATGTGTGAAAAATGTAAGGTTATTAAGAGAAAAGGAAGAGTAATGGTTATCTGTGAAAATCCTAAGCATAAACAAAAACAAGGTTGATCGGTTTTATTTATAAGAAGTATTAACATAAGTAGTAAATATTAAGTTAATATTAATAATAATAAATCGTTATTACATCGTTTAAAAGATATAGATGTGATAAAATTATAACAACAATTACGTGGGAGGTGTAAACAGTAAATGGCAAGAATAGCAGGTATTGACCTACCAAGGGAAAAAAGAGTTGAAATAGGCTTAACATATATATTTGGTATAGGCTTAACAAAATCACAAGGTATTATTAAAACTGTTGGGATAAATCCTGATACAAGAGTTAAGGACTTAACAGAAGAAGAAGTTAATGAGTTAAGAACATACATTCAAAAGAATTTTATAATTGAGGGTGACTTAAGAAGAAGAGTTGCTTTAGATATAAAAAGGTTAATGGAAGTTGGATGTTATAGAGGCATAAGACATAGAAAAGGTCTTCCAGTAAGAGGACAAAAAACTAAAACTAATGCAAGAACAAGAAAAGGCCCTAAGAAAACAATGGCGGGTAAGAAGAAATAGTAAGGAGGGAATAACATGGCTCAGAAAGTTAAAAGAAGTAGAAGAAAAAAAGAAAGAAAAAATGTTGAGCACGGTTGTGCACACATAAAGTCTACTTTCAATAATTCCATCGTTACACTTACAGATGCAGCTGGTAATGCTTTATCTTGGTCTAGTGCAGGTGGATTAGGATTTAGAGGATCTAGAAAGAGTACTCCATTTGCAGCTCAAATGGCAGCAGAAGCTGCTACAAAAGCAGCTATGGAGCACGGACTAAAGAGTGTTGACGTATTTGTTAAAGGACCAGGAGCAGGTAGAGAAGCGGCAATTAGGTCACTTCAAGCGGCTGGATTAGAAATTACATTAATCAAAGACGTTACTCCAATTCCTCATAATGGATGTAGACCACCAAAGAGAAGAAGAGTTTGATTTATAGTTTATAAAAACAGGAGGTGTAATTTGAATGGCAAGATATACTGGAGCTACTTGTAGACTTTGCAGAAGAGAAGGTATGAAGCTCAACCTTAAGGGTGATAGATGCTTTACAGATAAATGTGCATTTGCCAGAAGAGGCTATGCACCAGGACAACATGGACAAAGCAAGAAAAAAATGTCCAATTACGGATTACAGTTAAGAGAAAAACAAAAAGCTAAGAGAATATACGGAGTACTTGAAAGTCAATTTAGAAGATACTATGAAAAAGCTGACAAGTTAAGAGGAATAACAGGTGAGAACCTATTAAGACTCTTAGAAGTGAGACTTGATAACGTAGTTTATAGATTGGGTTATGGTAATTCAAGACAAGAAGCTAGGCAACTAGTTACTCACGGACATTTCTTAGTTAATGGTAAAAAGGTAGATATTCCTTCTTACAGTTTAACAGCAAATGAAGTAGTGTCTGCATGTGAAAAAAGCAGAGCTACTGAGAAGTTTAAGGTTTTCCTTGAAAACCCTAAAACCTTACCAAATTGGTTAGAAGCTAACTTAGAAAAGTTTGAAGGAAAAGTTTTAGCACAACCAACTAGGGAAGATATAGATGTTCCTGTTAATGAAACGTTAATCGTCGAATTATACAGTAAATAGTCATCAATATAGAATCAGTTGCCCTCATAATAGGTTGCCAATTAAAAAAGGGAGGGTTTATATGTTGGAAATAGAAAAGCCAAAAATAGAATGTGTAGAAACAGCTGAAGATGGTTCTTATGGTAAATTTGTAATTGAACCATTGGAAAGAGGTTATGGTATAACTTTAGGTAATGCATTAAGAAGAATTCTTCTTTCTTCTTTACCTGGAGTTGCTACAACAGCAGTTAAGATTGATACAGTACTTCACGAATTTTCCACAGTTAAAGGTGTTAAAGAAGATGTTACAGAATTAATTCTAAACATCAAAAGCTTAGCATTGACAATGGAGGGTGAAGGTCCTAGAACAGTTTATATTGATGCTAAAGGACCCGGAGTAGTTACTGGAGCAGACATTAGCACTGATGGAGATGTAGTGGTAGTTAATAGTGATTTACATATAGCAACATTGGATGACGATGCTAAATTATATATGGAACTAACTGTTAATAAAGGTAGAGGATATGTGTCTATGGCTAAAAACAAGACAGATGAATTGCCAATAGCTACGATACCAGTAGATTCAATTTATACTCCAGTTAAAAGAGTAAATTTTGCTGTTGAAAACACAAGAGTAGGCCAAATCACTGATTATGATAAATTGACAATTGAAATTTGGACTAATGGTACAATTAGACCAGATGAGGCTATTGGTTTATCAGCTAAAATTCTTATCGAACACTTTAAATTATTTATGACATTAACAGATCATGCTGATAATGTTGAAATAATGGTTGAAAAAGAAGAAGATAAGAAAGAAAAAGTTCTTGAAATGACTATTGAAGAATTAGACCTTTCAGTTAGAAGCTATAATTGCTTGAAAAGAGCTGGAATTAATACAGTTCAAGAATTAACAGAAAGATCAATGGATGATATGATGAAGGTTAGAAATTTGGGTAAGAAATCACTTGAAGAAGTTGAACAGAAACTTCAAGCTTTGAGTTTGAACTTGAAACTAACTGAAGAGTAAGGAGGGAAATACATGGCAATGTATCGTAAATTAGGCCGTTCCACTGATCAAAGAATTGCAATGTTTAGAAGTCTTGCAACTAATTTGTTGAAGTATGGTAAAATTGAAACTACAGTAACTAGAGCAAAAGAAACTAGAAAATTTGCTGAAAGAATGATAACTCTTGGAAAAAGAGGAGATCTTCATGCTAGAAGACAAGCACTTGCATTCATTACTGAAGAAAGCGTAGTTAAAGATTTATTTGACAATATTGCACCCAAATACGCTGAGAGAAACGGCGGTTATACTAGAATTATGAAAATGGGTCCAAGAAGAGGCGACGCAGCAGAAATGAGTATAATAGAATTAGTATAGTTTAAGCAAAGGGGATTAAGTGGGAACAAACTTAATCCCCATTTTATTATTAATATTTAATTGATTTTGAAAAAGATTTCTACTGAAGTTGTGATTAACTAATTTAGTAGATTTTTAATTTTATCATATTTATAAACGTTGGGAGTGACACTTATGGGTGAAAAAATGGTTATATGTAATAAACTTGTTTATAAGTACCCGCAAAGTGAAGGTGAAGAACCTAAGGTGGCTATAGATGGAATAGATCTAGAGGTTAACAGGGGTGAATTTTTAGTGGTATTAGGCCATAATGGCTCAGGAAAATCAACTTTTGCTAAACATATAAATGCACTACTAATACCAACAGACGGGGAAATTTATGTGGATGGATTACAAACATCTGTAGAAGCTAATCTATGGAACATTAGAAATGTAGCTGGTATGGTATTTCAAAATCCAGATAATCAAATTGTTGCAACTATAGTAGAAGAAGATGTAGCATTTGGTCCAGAGAACTTAGGATTAGATCCTAAGGAAATTAGAAAAAGAGTGGATGATGCGTTAAAAAGTGTACATATGTACGAATATAGAAAACATGCTCCACATTTGCTTTCAGGTGGTCAAAAACAAAGAGTAGCTATTGCAGGTATTCTTGCCATGATGCCCAAATGCATTGTTTTTGATGAACCAACAGCCATGCTTGATCCATATGGAAGAAAAGAAGTTATGAGCACTATAAAAAAAATAAACAAAAATTATGGGATAACAATCATTCTAATAACTCATAATATGGAAGAAGCAGTAGAAGCGGATAGAATAGTAGTTATGGATAGTGGTAAGATTGTAATGAACGGAAAACCAAAAGAAATATTTAAAAATGTAGCTATTATGAAGGAAATAGGCCTAGATGTTCCGCAGGTAACAGAACTTGCGTACGAACTTAGACAGAAGGGTATTAATATAGGATCTGATATACTAACTATAAATGAGATGGTGAATGCATTATGTCAATTAAAATAGAAAATTTAACATATATATACATGCCAAAAACTCCTTTTGAAAAAAAAGCTATAGATGATGTATCTATAGAAATAAAGCAAGGAGAATTTGTGGCACTCATTGGGCATACTGGCTCAGGTAAATCGACACTAATTCAACATATAAATGGTTTACTAAAACCAACTTCAGGTACGATTTTAGTAGATGACATTGATATAACAAAGAAAAAAATGAAATTAACAAGTATAAGGAAAAAAGTTGGGCTAGTATTTCAATATCCTGAATATCAACTTTTTGAAGAAACTATTGAAAAAGACATTTCATTTGGACCTCGAAATTTAGGTTTAGATAATGATGAAATAAATAGAAGAGTTCAAAGAGCTATGAAAATTGTTGGACTTGATTATGAAGAATATAAAGATAAATCACCTTTTGAGATAAGTGGTGGACAAAAGAGAAGAGTAGCTATTGCAGGAGTAGTGGCTATGGAACCAAGGGTATTAATCTTAGATGAACCAACTGCAGGACTTGATCCCAAAGGAAGAGATGACATCTTAAGTAAGATTGTTGAGCTTTATAAAGCAGACAATATGACTATAATTTTAGTATCACATAGTATGGAAGATGTAGCTAAAGTTGCAAATAGAGTTTTAGTAATGGATAAAGGGAAATGTATATTAGATGGAACACCTGAGAGAATTTTTAGAGAGATAGATACCTTAGAAGGTGTTGGCCTTGCAGTACCGCAGGTAACATATTTAATTAGGGAACTTCGTAATAAAGGATTTGATTTATCACAAGATATATTCACCATAGAAAAAGCAAAACAAGAGTTGCTTAAGATACTCAAAAAAGATTAGTATGACTCTTTTGCATGACTAATACATCATATTTAAAACAGTAATATGTGCTTTTTATAGCGTTTTGGAGGAATTTGTATGATCAAAGATATTACAATAGGACAATATATACCAGGGGATTCTTTTATACATAAGTTAGACCCAAGATTTAAGATATTAATATCTATATTATTTATTATTGACTTATTTCTAGTAAATAATTTTGAAGGCTACTTATATGTATTTATATTTATAATAGTCACAATACTAATAGCAAAGCTATCTTTAAAGTACATTTATAGCGGATTAAAGCCCATCTTAATTTTATTACTTATTACGGCAATATTAAATATTTTTATGACTGGAGGAAATGGAAGTCTTCCACTTATTCAATGGCATTTTATAAAGATTTATAAAGAAGGGTTAGTTATTGCCGCGTTTATGATTATTAGACTAGTTTTTTTAATTATGGGAACATCAATACTAACACTTACAACATCACCTATAGAATTAACTGATGGTATAGAGAGCCTCCTTAATCCATTTAAAAAAATAGGAGTGCCAGCTCATGAGTTGGCAATGATGATGACTATAGCATTAAGATTTATTCCGACTTTAATGGATGAGACTGATAAAATCATGAAAGCACAAATGGCCAGAGGTGCTGATTTTGAATCTGGTAATTTAATAAGCAGGGCTAAAAGTTTAATCCCTATTCTAGTACCTTTATTTATAAGTTCTTTTAGGCGGGCAGATGAATTAGCGATGGCTATGGAATCTAGATGCTATAAAGGTGGAGAAGGAAGAACTAGAATGAAACAACTAAAAGTAACTAAAAGAGATTATATTGCAAGTTGTTCTTTTATATTGCTGTTTGTCATTACTATTGTTAGTAGAACATAAAATTCTCCTAAAATGCAAAGGGTTATTAAATCCTAGCTATAAGTAGAAAGGGGCATGATGCAGTGAGAAACATCAAGATTATTATAGAATACGATGGAACAAACTACTCAGGATGGCAAAGACAAAATAATGTTATGACTATTCAAGAAAAAATTGAGAGTGCTATCGAGGAACTTACGGGTGAAAAAACTCAGATTACGGGTTCTAGCAGGACTGATGCTGGAGTTCATGCAAAGGGCTATACCGGTAACTTCTATACTAATAGCAAAATAGTTATAGAAAAATTTACAGGAGCTATTAATAGTAAGCTCCCAAGAGACATTGTGATTTTACATTCTTTTGAGGTTCCATATGAGTTTCATTCAAGGTATAACAGTATGGGTAAGATGTATAGTTACACTATAATTAATAGACGACAAGCTGTTGCAGTAGGGCGTGATTACATATACCATCATAAGCAAATATTAGATGTAGAGGCTATGCAAATAGGTGCCCAGTATTTTATGGGTACTCATGATTTTTCTGCTTTCAAAAATTTAGGTAGTTCTGCCAAAACTTCAGTAAGAACTGTTTCTAGGCTAGATATTGTAAAGAATGAAGAGCTTATAAAAATATATATTGCAGCTGATGGATTTTTATACAATATGGTTAGAATAATAGTTGGAGCATTAATTAGAGTTGGTGAAGGGAAAATAAAACCAAGCGAGATTAAAGATATAATTGAGTCGAAACAGAGATCAAAGGCTGGAAAATCTGTTCCGGCGAATGGATTATGTTTAGAAGAAGTTTTTTATTAAAATAAAAGCAAGAAAATTGTAACATGCTTATGTAAAAGCATTGACACACCCGGTAGAATGTATTATACTTATTAATGTTTGTATAAAATATCGTGTATAAGATCCACTAGCCCCGGATCTTTAGCATAGAGTTTTAATTGTTAAAAGTTCAGGGAGGGAAAATAATGAAATCATACTTAGCAAAACCACTAGAAGTAGAAAGAAAATGGTTCGTTGTAGATGTAGAAGGAAAAGTTTTAGGAAGGGCAGCAAGTCAAATAGCTGCAATACTAAGAGGAAAACATAAACCAACATTTACGCCACATGTAGATACAGGTGACTTTGTAATTGTAATAAATGCAGATAAGATAGTTTTAACTGGTAAGAAATTAGACCAAAAAATGTTAAGACATCACTCTCATTATCCAGGTGGATTAAAAGAAGTTCCATATAGAGTAGCATTAGCTAAAAAGCCTGAGTTCATTTTTGAAGAGGCAGTTAGAAGAATGCTTCCAACGGGACCATTAGGTCGTCAAACACTTAAAAAAATGATCGTTTACAGAGGACCAGAACATAAGAATGAAGCACAAAACCCAGAAGTACTAGTACTTAAATACTAATTAGATTCGAAGGGAGGATATATAATGGCAAAGGTTCAATATATAGGAACAGGAAGAAGAAAGACATCAGTTGCTAGAGTAAGACTTGTACCTGGAGAAGGTAAAATTATTATAAATAAAAGAGCTATAGAAAACTATTTTGGATTAGAAACTTTAATTCTTATAGTTAACCAGCCGTTAGTATTAACTGGAACTAAAGATAAATTTGATGTTTTAGTTAATGTTAATGGTGGTGGATATACAGGTCAAGCTGGAGCAATAAGACATGGTATTTCTAGATCTTTATTAAAAGCTGATCTAACTTTAAGACCAGAACTTAAAAAAGCAGGATTCTTAACAAGAGATCCTAGAATGACAGAAAGAAAGAAATACGGTCTTAAAAAAGCAAGAAGAGCATCTCAATTCTCAAAGAGATAATAAAAGTAAAGCTGAAAACCCTTCAAACATTTATGTTTGCAGGGTTTTTCTTTTTAAGAATACATAAAGAAAAAAATTGGAACGTAACTAACAAATAATTATTAGATATTTGGAGATTATTTTAGTAAGAATAAGGACAAAATCTATTTTTTTTATTATTTTTTGACCGCATATCCATAGACTTAAGGGGAAAAATATATTTCTCGAATCTTTCATTTAAAACATTCCAATTTATATTCTTAATAAATGCAGAAATGTATTCTTTTCGATTTGATCCGAAATCCATAAAGTATGAATGCTCGTAAACATCCATTATGAGTATTGGACAAGAAAGCCATACTGCACCATTATCGTGTGAATCGCTTCCCACTATGTGCAAACTGTTATCAAGTAAATCAAGGGTAAGTACTACCCAACCCCTCATTGATAAGCCTACATTTGTAAGGTAAGAAATAAAATTATCATAGGATAAATATTGATTTATTATTGCATTAAATATTGGACCATAAGGTGTGTTATTGCCGCCGGTCATATTTTCAAAATAAAGGTTATGGAGTTTTACGCCATTCAGTGAGTATGTTTCACCTCGTTTTAAAGAACGCATTTTAGAATAAGTGGGGTTACTATCAGTATAATTATCAGGTGTGTATGGAGTATTCCAAATTTCATTTAATTTGGTTACATAACCTGTATACAATTTATAATGTTCATCTAGTTGTTTTTTAGAAATTCCTTGGACTGATTCAAAATCAAATGTTTTAGGCTTAAGATTGTACATTAAATCACCTCTTTAAATAATATATTATGTTATATAATATGTAATAAAATTAGAGTGGTGTTTTTATTCTTTTTTTGAGTATTTAAATAATAATAAATTAAGGAACTGTTGAATAAAATTACACATAGCAATAAATAAAAGGATGGGTGAATTGAAGTACAGAAATAATAAAATGATAGCTATTGTCATGGTAATTGCCATAGGAATGGTAAGTTTTATAGGTGTAAATATAGGGATTGCGAAGGAAACTATGAATTCTAATCAACTAGGTAATAAAAAAATACTTATTGATTCTGGTCATGGGGGAATGGATGGTGGAACTAGCTCTAAGGAGGGGACTGTAGAAAAAAAAATCAATTTAATTATAGCAACAAAACTTAAAGCTAGTTTGCAAAAGGCAGGATATGAGGTAGTTATGACAAGAGAGGATGATACAGGGCTTTATTCAAATAAGGGGACTATAAGAGAGAAGTATCGTGAAGATTTAAAAAAGAGGTGTGATTTAAAAAAGTCCAGTAATTGTGATATGTTTGTTAGTATTCATTTGAATTACTTTACCGAGAGTAAATATTATGGAGCACAAGTATGGTACTCAAATTATAAAGATAGTTCTATATTGGCGAGTGTAATTCAGAAAAATTTCAAGATAGATTTAGATTCTAATAATAAAAGAGTGCCTAAAGCTGCTAAAAGTTCTTATAAGATATTAAGGGAGAATGATGTTATGCCAAGTGTCATAGTGGAATGTGGATTCTTATCAAATTATGAGGAAGAACAAAAATTGAAGTCTGATGAGTATCAAGGGAAAATTGCAGGATCAATAAGTAAATCAATATGCGAATTTTATAAAAGCAATTTACAGGAATAAACAATTATATTGGGGCACGTTTAGAGTTCTTTTAATTGCAAACTAAAGAGATATATTATTAAAACAATATGTCTTTTTAGTTTGTACTTTTAGAATAACATTAGGTATGAATTAATTAGTGTTAGAAATGAGGTTATAGAATGGATGATAGGTAGGAGGTGGCTTCTAATTGATGGATATACTTGTGCCGTAGGGTATAGAGGTATAGATATATTTAGCATCATCAATAGCAAGCCTTATGCACCCATGGGATAGTGGATTTCCAAGTCTACCATCTACTATATTTTTGTTGTTATCAAGTAGTACTGTATGGAACAAATAATTACCGGAAATTCGTGTATAGTAATTGCAGATAATGTTTGATCCTGCTCTAAACATAGGTCCTTTATCGCTAATTGTAAAGTTGCCTGTTATAGTGGGGGTATTTGATGCTCCAGAGGAACATAAAAATGATTTATCTAAAACCCATTTGTCACTATATTTTATAAAAATATTAACTCTCTGATTTGGTAAATCTACATCAATATGATAGTTTGTTGCGCTATAAACCTTTGAAGAATTTATTGATGATGTAAGTTCTGTAATAGATTTATAATTGTGTAAGGATATATTAGAGGTTGTATTTTTGCTGCTAGTTAATGAGACTGATTTAGTATTAAATTCTATATTATCCACAGGAGGCATGTTTAGTTTTTCTAAAGTTCGCATACCAACCTCACCGTCAAAGTCTAATCTGCAGCGATACTGAAAATTTAATATTGCATCATAAGTAGGGGCTGTATACAAACCATCAGTGGCTATATTATATCCATAATCAACTAGTCTATTTTGTATATACTTTACAGCATTACCACGACTGCCAATTTTAAGTACATTACTAATTATAGTAATATTACGGGGATATTGAGATAATAGCTCTTTTTTTGAGGGATAGATTTTATATACGTTATTTTTAGTGGGAAAATTTATAAAATCTATTTTTGGAGTAGGCGCGATGTATGGTGAATTTGTTGAAGATGATACATAATTAGTATATGACCAGTAGCAAGTTGTAAGTAGTAAAATTGTAAAAAGATTAATAAGGTTTTTTTTATGCATAGAACTTCCTTTTCTTTATTGATACCCTATCATAATATGAGTGATTTGAAATTTTGCTACAAGGTTATGAATTTAAATTGCATTTTTTTATTATGGATGATTATATTAAAAAAAACAAATCCTATGATATAATTGGTGTAATCATAAATATATAAAACAAAAGGTGAAATTATGGATAAATCAGGGAAAATATATGTAAAAGCAATGAATAAGTACAATGATGGCTATATAGACAAGGCGTTAGACCTTTGTGAAAAAAGTATTTCTTTAAAGAGTACCAATGCTGCGGCTCTGAATTTAAAGGGTATTTTATATTATCTAAAAGGCGATTTAGAAAATGCTAAGAAAATGTGGGATATCAATTATAAAAGAAATAATGATAAAGTATCGAGGAAATATCTATCCGATAGTTTGAGAGATAAGAAAAGATTACAATTATATATAAATGCATTGGAATTAATAAAGCAATTAAATATATGTGAGGCCTTAGAAACTTTAAAACAGTGCCAAGATAGTGACTTTAATTCTATAAATGTGAATAACAACATAAGTCTTTGTTATATAAAGCAAGGTGAATATGATAAAGCATTACAATATATAAATGAGGTTATAAAAGTAGATAAGAAGAATGCCGAGGCGAGTATTAATAAGGAGACATTAATAAAATATGGAAGCTTAAAGAGAAAAATAAATTATGTAAAAATAGGTGTAGTTACTGCGAGTATATTATTAATTATAACTGGGATATTTATAGGCAAAAAGAACATTTACAATATAAAACATATTTCAACAATGGGTGCACAAAAACTACAAAGTGGAATCTCATTAATAAAGGGAAATGATAAATTAGTAGCAATTAAAAAGAATACTAATTTAGATAAATCGAGTACAAAAATGGTAGGAAATAAAGTACAAAAACTTGAACAATTCCCTCGAGAACAATTTAAGATTAGCATAAAGAATAACAATATGGAGCAAATAGTTTCGTATGTTAATAGATGGAACAAAGCTGATTTAGAGATGAATGATAAGTTACTTTTGGTAAAAGGTGAAGAAATTATAAAAAGCGAGGGAGTATTATACTTTTATAATAAAGGTGTAGGTTATATAAAGGATAAAGAGTATACTAAAGCTCAAAAGTATTTCTTATACGCATTACCATATTCTAAAGGGGATTATTTACAAGAACATATACTTTATATGTTAGCAGTAAGTTATAAAGCTAGTTCTGACTTTCAAAATGCTGTTAAATACTATGAGATTATTTTAAAACAATTTCCTAGTGGAAGTTACACCGAGGAAGTCTTATATAATTTAGTTTTAATAAACAAAGATGTAGATTCAAATAAAGCAAAATTTTATGCTGAAAAATTAGTGGAACAATTTCCAGATTCGTTATATAAGAACTCGATAGTAAAGAAAATATTGGGTATATAAAAATAAGTAACATAGCAAAGGTGTAATAGACATCTTTAAGTTTTACTTTGGGTATACTAATTTTAAAATATGTAACACAAATTTCGCAACCCTGTTACACATTTTAAAAATATTGATATAGAAGAGGTCAATTTGTAATATTATTGACTAGTAACAGTATAAGGTATACAATAATAACAATATAAACATACCCTAGCGGGGTATAATAAATGGAGGTAATAATATGATAAAAGAAGTTAATGATATAAATTTTAATGAAGAAATAGGAAATTCAGATAACATAGTTGTAGTTGATTTTTGGGCACCTTGGTGTGGACCTTGTAAAATGTTAAGTCCTGTAATTGAAGAATTAGCAAAAGAAATGGGAACAAATGTTAAATTTGCTAAAATAAATGTGGATGAAAGTCCTATAACAGCATCAACATATAAAATTTCAAGCATTCCAACAGTTATGGTATTTAATAAGGATTCTGTTAAAGAAACATTAGTAGGATTTAGACCAAAAGCTGAGCTTAAGAAAGTAATAGAGAAAAATTTATAAAATTTAAATACCATCAAGTCATAATAGTACTTAGAAAACAAACAAAACAATAAAATAGCATATATAGTTAGTAAAATATTTTGGAGATAGATAATTTAAATTTTTATATTTAAATAAATATCTCCATTTTTAAAGGTATATAATATTTACTAATGATAAAGATAAACTGTTAGTTAGTGTGCATTTAGGAAAACCAAGAGGAGGAGAAAGTATGAGCGAGAGATATGATATAGCTATAATTGGAACAGGTCCAGCAGGGCTAGAAGCAGCAATTAATGCTAAAATAAGAAATAAAAACATAGTAATCTTTGGGAATAAAGATCTGAGTCCTAAATTATCAAAAGCGGCAAAGGTAAATAATTATTTAGGACTTTATAACCTTACAGGAATTGAACTTAAAAACAAGTTTGCAGATCATATCGAGGATATGGGTGTAGAGATTTTAAATGAAAAAATAAACAATGTTTATGCTATGGGAGATTATTTTGCCTTGATGGTAAATGAAAAGGTATATGAGGCTAAAGCTATAATATTAGCTACAGGTATAGAATATACCAAACCATTAATAGGAGAAGAAGAATTCTTAGGAAAAGGAGTAGGATATTGTGCTACCTGTGATGCTCCATTATATAAGGGCAAAACTGTTGTTATAGTTGGTTATAATAAAGAAAGTGTAGAAGAAGCTAATTATGTAAGTGAGTTAAGTGGAAAAACATATTATATACCAATGTATAAAGGCAAATATAATTTAAATGAAAATGTAGAAATTATAAACAAAAAGCCTTTAAAAATAGTTGGGGACGATGTGGTTACTAAGATGATTCTAGATCAAGGTGAAATAGCTACAGATGGTATTTTTATGTTAAGAGACAGCGTATCTCCGAGTCAATTAGTACCAGGTATTGAGATTGAGAATGGTCATATAAAGGTAGATAGAGATATGAAAACGAGTATAGATGGATGTTATGCAGCAGGAGATTGTACTGGCACACCATATCAATATATGAAATCTGCAGGAGAAGGATTAGTAGCAGCATTATCTGCAGTTTCTTATTTGGATAAGTTGCATGAAAACAAATAAAAACCTAAATGAATTTCAATTTTTTTAATTTATCTAATATAATTAATAAAACCAGGTAGTTAGCAAAAGTTAACTGTCTGGTTTTAATTTTAGAAGGTACATTTTTTTATTTAACTACAAAGAAAACGTGATTTCCTATAGTCTTTATATTTGTTTTGTTTATACTTTTCATCCATCCTGAAGTAGCTATTTCAGGATTATAATAGAAAACAGCATTATAAGTAGGATCTTTACCCTTTAATGCATCGAGTACTGCAGTGTAACAGGCTGAATCAGGGATAACATTTGATTTGCCATTGTGATATACCTTTCCATTTTTAACACAAGAGAAAGCATTCTTTTGATTAATAACACCGGAAATAGATTTTGGAAAATGGATATCGCTAGCACGATTTAATATAACTGATGCTACTGCAAGTTTGCCACTATCAGGTTCACCACAACTCTCAGCATATACAACTTGAGACATTAAATAAATGTCATTATCGGTAATGCAAATTGAGTTATTTGACTTATTAAATACTTCTATTGCCTCTACTTGTTCATTGTATAAATCTTTACTCGCTGAGCCAAATGAATACAAATGTTCACCACTTACGTCTAAACTAGGAAATGCTAAAAACAATGTTAGCAGCATACATGATAAAAAAGTAAGCTTTTTCATATTTTTTCTCTCCTTTTGCCTACGGAGTTAGCTGACGGGTTCGGGAAAGGTTTAACCTACACAATTAGTGATTCACCCCAGATGCTTGGTTCCTCCGCGTATTTTTTACTTCGGCTAATATAGTATTACCTATAGTGTGGAAATAATACATTAATGTTTTATTATATAATATAAAGCAGTGTAGATTGAATAATATAGACTTATTGATTCTTTAGCTCAGTATAGGATTTAATATAATTAGCATATAAAGTTTCTACGTCGTTAAATAGTCTATTAGACGAAGTATATAAAGCTTCCAATACTTTCGGAGTTATCGATGCATTTGAAGTTTTAGAATTTTCACTTGTCATAGCAAGTTTGAAATCACTTAAGTAACTTTCATATTTATCTAATAAAAGTTTGAATGATTCATAAGTGGGAATTGCAGAGGTCGGAACAGTTAAAATTTTAAATGTATTTTGAAGATTGCTTAGTTTTGAGAAATCATCATCAACTAGTTTTGAAAGGTTATAATAGGACATTTCTTTTTTTCTCACTTTTATTGTATATGAGTAGAGATTACTTTTAATATTTAAAAAATCAGTGGATAGGCTATCAATATCACTTATAAATTCTTGGGTTTCACGTGACTTAATAGCTGTTTCCTTTTTTACCATTACAGCGGTATCACTGTAATCAAGAATATTATCAATGAAAGTCAAAGAAATTTTTGGCAGTGATATTGAAGCATTATGAACATCTATCAATGAATAAAAATTTATGCAATCATTTCTAAAAGTTTTAAGATTTTCCATAGATGTTTCTACATCATTTCCAGAAGGGTTGTTTAAAATTGCTAAAGTCTGTCTATATATTAATAAATTTTTATCTAGGCCGGATTTTAAATTATCGGTATCTTTTTTATATTTATTAGTAGGCTGTGAATTTGATAAATTAGCTTTAAAGACAGATAAATCATTAATAATTTTAGGTAATTGTTTTTTTGCATAGTCAACATCTATTGTTTTATTGCTATTAAATTCAGATACATTTTTATTGACATCATTTATACCATTAATGTTGGTTACTAAAGTGGTTTTATAGGAACTATATAGATTAGTTATAGATGAATAGTAACAAATATAGAAAATGCCTGTGGAGAGCACAATAATTGATAAAAAAAGTATTAGTTTAAAGTTTTTTCTTTTGTTACCAGCATTTATAATATTTTTATTTATACCCAAAATAATTCACTCCTTCATTAATTTCATTATATTCTTATATTAATATGATACATATATTATTCTAGTTAAATTGCAGAATTATACCATTTTAAAATTAAAAGGATCACATATTTAATAGGGTGACTTTTGGCAACCGCTTAATTGTTACAATAAAATTAACTTATAATATATACTAATAAAGCGAAGCATAGTGTATAATTGGAAGTAAGAGTTTTAGTAGAGGGGTGTGAGCTTTATGGAAGTATATAAGTTGATTATGAATACAATCAAAAATATAAGCGTATATTCAATTCTAGATATACTAGTGGTGGCTTTTATATTTTACAAAAGTTACATGCTAATGAAGGAAACAAGAGCTATACAGTTATTAAAAGGAATTATTTTTATTTTTGTACTTATTCCAATAAGTCAGTTTCTTAATTTAACAGTATTAAACTGGATATTAAACAAAACAATAACAATTGGCGTTTTAACTATTGTTATCATCTTTCAACCAGAGATAAGAAGAGCCTTAGAGCATATTGGAAGAACGGCTTTTGCTGATAAGCATATATTTGAAGATGAAGAGGTAATGGAGAAGGTTATAACTGAAATTGTTAATGCTGTTGAAATACTATCAAAAAGTAAAACAGGCGCACTAATAGTAATAGAACAAAGAACAGGTATAGGGGAAATAATTAAAACAGGAAATACTCTAGATGCTGTAATATCTGCTGCCTTATTAGAAAATATATTTGTAGTTAACACGCCCCTTCATGATGGTGCCACGGTAATTAGAAATGATAGGATAATAGCTGCGGGGTGTTTTCTGCCTTTAACTAATAGTGATAAAATAAGTAAAAAGCTTGGAACAAGGCATAGAGCGGCAATAGGAGTGACAGAAACTTCAGATGCGTTAACAATAATAGTATCAGAAGAAACAGGCACTATTTCTCTTGCAATGAATGGAAGATTAATGAGAAACTATGACAAGGATAAGCTTAAAAATGTACTTGTTCAAATAATAAAGAGAAGACAAACTAAAAAAGTAACATTAAAGGAGAGAGTAAAGGCATGGATAAAGAACGGAAAGAACAATTAATAATTAAAATTTGCTGTGTAATAGCTGCCTTTGCGCTATGGCTTTTCATAACGGGAACGGAAAATCCGTTGACTGCTTACAAAATTAAAAATATACCTGTAACAATGCTAAATAGCGACGTATTAACTAAATCGAATCTTGTTTTAGTTTCAGGACAAGACTTAACAACATCCCTAAATATTAAAGGAGCTAATACTAGCATACTTCTGGCTATGAAAGCATCAGATTTTACGGTAGTTGCAGATTTAGGTGCATATGCACTTAAAAGTGGGGAATATAAGATACCTATTCAAATAAAAAAAAGTCCAGATAATATAAATGTGGTAAATAGTGATGGTCTTTTTATAACAATACAGTTAGATGAACTTACTAAGAAAAAACTACCTATAAATGTAAATGTAAGCGGAAAACCTAAAGAAGGTTTTTACGCATCAAAGCCAGAGCTATCAGCAGATTATGCTACGGTATCAGGTGGTTCAAAGGTTATAAGTGAAGTTAAAAAAATAGTGATTGACGAAAGTATACAAGGTTTGGAATCAAATATATCGAAAAAATACAAGATTAAAGCGGTAGATGAATCGGGAAAAGAAATAAAAGATGTTATTGTAAGCCCGGCTTATATCAATGTTAAAACTCTTGTAAAAAAGACAAAATCCGTAGAGGTTACTGTGAAAACTACAGGAAGTTTAGATCCTAAGTATACGTTAGGAAGCATAAAAGCTGTACCGGATACAGTAGATATAACAGGGAGCTTAGCTGAACTTGATAAATTAAAATACTTAAATACAGAAGATGTTGATTTAAGTAAAATAACTAAGAGTACAACCGTTGAAGCAAAGGTTATAATTCCAAATGGATTAAATTTGGTCGGTGGGGATGCTATGGTTAAGGTCCAAGTTAATTTAAGTAGTCCCAATGCGGCAAGTGGGGCAGCTGCGGCAGAGAAGGTAGACAAGACAGTTCAAAAGGATTTAAGTTTAGATATCAAGTACAATAATTTGGGTGAAACTTATGTAGCAACGTTAGATAATAGTAAGACATCAATATCGGTTTCCGGAGTAGAGTCAGTTATTAATAATTTGGATTTAAATAATTTTTCCGCGCAAGTAGATTTAACAGGTTTAACGGAGGGCAAACAAAGCGTGAATGTAATTGTGTCTATGCCAAAAGGAGTAACTTTAATATCACACAACCCGGATAAAATAGGAGTAACTATTACAAAAAAGCCAACGGAGGTACCAGTGAGCAATGACAATAAGAGTAAATAACATAACTTTGGATATAGATGAATCAATAGATGATTTAAGGATAAAAGCTGCAAAATTAATGAGAGTTTCTGATAGTGAAATAAAGAAAATTAAAATAGCTAAAGAATCTATAGATGCTAGGAAAAAAAATAATATTAAGTTTAATTATGCCGTTAATATTACAATGGATAATGAAATAAATGTAGTCACAAGAGCAAACAATAAAGATGTTAAGCTTGAAGAAGACAAATATGAGGCTGAGTTTGAATTTGGAACTAAAAAAATGAATCATAGACCAATAATAGTAGGGATGGGACCAGCAGGAATGTTTGCTGGTATTCTTATGGCGCAAAAGGGATATAAACCTTTAATTATCGAAAGAGGAGAAAAGGTAGAGAATAGAACAAAGACCATAAATAAATTTTGGACAAGAGCAGTATTAAATACAGAATCTAATGTGCAGTTTGGTGAAGGTGGAGCAGGGACTTTTTCAGACGGAAAGCTAACTACAAGAATAAAGGATACTAGATGTGATTATATATTAGAAGAATTTGTAAAAGCGGGAGCACCAGAAGAAATAGCATATATTGGGAAGCCTCATATAGGAACGGATGTATTAAAAGACGTTGTGAAGAACATTCGTGAAACTATTATTAAGTTAGGTGGAGAAGTAAGATTTAATAGTAAACTTGAAGATATTAAGATTAAAGATGGAAAACTTCAGAGCATAATAGTAAATGGAGAAGAAATACCTTGCGATAATTTAATTTTAGCACCAGGGCATAGTTCAAGGGACACTTATGAAATGTTATATAAAAATGGCGTGTTTATGTCTAGTAAACCATTTGCAGTTGGGGTTCGAATAGAGCATCCACAAGATATGATTAATGAAAATCAATATGGAAAATATGCAAGTCACCCGAGACTAAAAGCTGCAGATTACAAGCTTACTTATAAAAGTGGCAAATTGGGAAGGTCGGTATATAGTTTTTGTATGTGTCCAGGAGGAGCTGTAGTGTCCGCAGCATCAGAACAGGGAAAACTTGTAATAAATGGTATGAGTGAGTACAATAGAGATAAAAAAAATGCAAACTCAGCAATAGTGGTATCAGTAGGTCCTAAGGACTTCGCTTCAGATAATCCACTCGCTGGTATTGAATTTCAAAGGTATTATGAGGGACTAGCATATAAGATAGGCGGAGAGAACTATAATGCACCAGTGCAATTAGTTGGTGATTTCCTTAAGGGCAATGTTAGTGATAAAATAGGTAGTATAAAGCCAAGTTATACACCAGGTTATAAATTAGCAGATCTTACTAACTGTTTACCTACTTATGTAACAGATGCTATAAAAGAGGCTTTACCTAATTTTGAACATAAAATAAATGGGTTTTCAAGAAATGATGCAATACTCACTGGTATAGAAACAAGAACGTCTGCACCAGTAAGAATTGATAGAAATGAAGAGTTTCAAAGTATATCTTTAGAGGGGTTATACCCAGCAGGAGAAGGAGCTGGATATGCAGGTGGAATAATTTCTGCAGCAGTTGATGGACTTAAAATTGCTGAAAGTATAATGAAAAAATGGAAATCTGTATAATAATTTTTCTAAACTCTTGATTTTTCTTTATGAAGTTTGTTAAAATGGTACAGAAGATAAAAAACGCAAAACAGAAAACAATAATACACATCAGACAAATATTAAAGTTAATACATAATACAAAATATATAATATAAAATATATAATCGAGGGAGTGTAATTGAATGAGTAAAACATTTGATAAAATTTTAGACACAGCAAAAGCACAAGGAATGAAAACTGTAGTAGTAGCTGTAGCACAGGATGAACCAGTACTTGAGGCGGTTCGTGATGCTAAGAAAAATGGTATAGCAAATGCAATACTAGTAGGAGATAAAGAAAAAATAATATTTATTGCTAAAAACATAGGTATGGATGCATCAGAGTTTGAAATTATTGATGAGAAGAATGTTTCTAAAGCAGCATTAACTGCAGTTCAGATTGTATCATCAGGAAAAGCTGATATGCTTATGAAAGGGTTAATTGATACAGCAACATTCTTAAGAGCCGTGTTAAACAAAGAAGTAGGTCTTAGAACTGGGAAACTAATGTCACATGTAGCCGTATTTGAAATACCAGAGTATGACAGACTAATATTTTTAACAGATGTTGCTTTTAATATGTACCCAGAACTAAAAGAAAAAAAGAGCATAATAAACAATTCAGTAGCAGTAGCAAAAGCTTGTGGAGTTGAGCTTCCTAAAGTCGCAGTAGTTTGTGCAGTAGAAGTAGTAAATCCAGGAATGCCAGCAACACTAGATGCAGCAATGTTATCGAAAATGAATGATAGAGGTCAGATAAAAGGCTGTATTGTTGATGGACCTTTATCTCTTGATATTGCAATATCTGAAGAAGCTGCAAATCATAAAAACATACAAAGTCCAGTTGCAGGAAAAGCGGATATTCTTGTAATGCCAAATATTGAAGCAGGAAATTCTATGTATAAATGCTTAAATTACACTACTAAATCTAAAAGCGGTGGATTACTAGTAGGTACTTCAGCTCCTGTTATATTAACTTCTAGAGCTGATACTCCTGAAACAAAATTACATTCTATAGCTCTTGCAGCATTAGTTGCAGAATATAACAAATAAAATTGTCGATTGTTTAGGAACATGAAAATATACTAGCATATCTATTTGTTATTTATTTAATGTACTTTATAGCATAAAGGAGGAACAATATGTCATATAAATTATTAATAATTAACCCAGGGTCAACATCTACTAAAATAGGTGTATATGAGGATGAAAAGGAAATATTAGAAGAAACATTGAGACATCCATCAGAAGAAATAGATAACTTCAAAGGTATATTTGAACAACTTGATTTCAGAAAAGATGTTATCTTGAATATTCTTAAGGAAAAGAATTTTGACATTAAAACTTTGGATGCCATAGTAGGCCGAGGTGGAATGTTAAAACCAATTGAAGGTGGAACTTATATTGTAAATGCAGCCATGCTTAATGATTTAAAAATTGGAGTGCAAGGTCAACATGCTTCTAATTTAGGTGGGATAATCGCAAATGAGATTGCAAAATCTTTAAATATACCAGCATATATCGTTGATCCAACAGTAGTGGATGAAATGGCAGCAGTTGCTAAATTATCAGGAATACCAGATATAGATAGAAAGAGTATTTTCCATGCATTAAATCAAAAAGCAGTAGCCAAAAGGTATGCAAAAGAAAATGGAAAAAAATATGAGGAAATTAATTTAATAGTTGCACATATGGGCGGAGGAGTTACAGTAGGAGCTCATGAGAATGGAAAAGTTATAGATGTTAATAATGGACTTGATGGAGATGGCCCATTTTCACCAGAAAGATCTGGGGGATTACCATCAGGCGATTTAGCTAAGATGTGTTTTAGTGGAAAATACACTTTAGACGATATTAAGAAAAAGATAAATGGAAAAGGTGGATTTGTCTCTTATCTTAATACTAATGATGTACGAGATGCGCTTAAAATGTCACAAGCTGGTGACAAAAAGGCTAAATTAATTATTCAAGCTATGGGATATCAAGTAGCTAAGGAAATTGGGGGCTGCGCAGCTGTTTTATCAGGAAAAGTAGATGCTATAATTTTAACTGGTGGAATAGCTTATGGAGAAGCTGTTGTTAATTATATAACCAAAAGAGTAAAATTCATAGCAGATGTGGTAGTTTACGCAGGTGAAGATGAATTATTAGCACTAGCTCAAGGTGCTATAGGCGTTTTAAGTGGAAAAGAACAAGCAAAAGTTTATAAATAAACAATAACGTTGATAATATGACAAAAAGTATGTATTACTAGAGGCTGTTTAAATACAGTTTAAGTAATATATACTTTTTTTATTATATAGTAAGAAGTTAGGATGTTTTTACAAATGCCTGGTATTGTAGTATAATTCAAGCTATGTTATACATATTACAAAAACAGTTTTGCCTAATTATGAAATTAATTTTTTTTATAAAAGAATGACAAAGGTGGGCTCTATGAATAAAATACTAACATACTGATTAGTATTTTTATTTAAGATGCCCTATAGTAAACCTATAGAATATTTGGAAAGAGGTATAAAATATGAGTAGAATGTTTGGTACAGATGGAGTACGAGGGATAGCAAATACAGAATTAACAGGAGAGATTGCATACAAGTTAGGAAGAGCAGGAGCTTTTGTACTAACAGATGGAGCACATAAGCCCAAAATTATAGTTGGAATGGATACAAGAGTCTCAGGAGACATGTTAGAAGCTGCTTTAGTTGCAGGGATTTTATCTGTAGGGGCAGAGGCTATATGCCTTGGAGTGGTTCCAACTCCAGCTGTAGCATATTTAACAAGAAAATATGGAGCAGATGCAGGAATTGTCATTTCAGCTTCTCACAACCCGGTAGAATATAATGGAATAAAGTTCTTTGACAATAATGGATTTAAATTGTCTGATGAATTAGAGGATACAATACAAGCAGTTATAGAAAGTGATTTTAAAGAAGTACCATCACCGATAGCTGGTGATTTAGGTAAAAAAACAGTTAATGAGAATGCCGTAGTTGATTATATGGAATTTGCTAAATCTACTATTTCAGGTGACTTAAAGGGACTTAAAATAGCATTAGATTGTGCTAATGGTGCTTCATATATAACATCAGTAAAGGCTATTAGATCACTTGGAGCAGAAGTTTTAGTTATTAACAATGATCCAGATGGTATAAATATAAATAAAGACTGTGGGTCAACTCATCCTGAGCATTTAATGGCATTTGTTAAAGAAAATCATTGCGATTTAGGATTAGCTTTTGATGGTGATGCAGATAGATGTTTGGCAGTTGATGAAAAAGGAAATCTTATAAATGGAGATTTTATAATTGCTATTTGTGCAAAACATCTAAAAAGTATTGGGAAATTAACTAAAGACACAGTAGTAGTAACCGTTATGAGTAATTTAGGTCTTGATATTGCAATGAAGCAGGAAAACATAGCTACAGTTAAAACAAAAGTAGGAGATAGGTATGTTCTTGAGCTAATGCAAAAGGAAGGGTACAGCCTTGGTGGAGAGCAATCAGGACATGTAATTTTTCTTGACTTTAATACTACAGGGGATGGACTTGTATCAGGACTTCAACTAGCAACTGTTATTAAAGAAACGGGGAAACCATTATCAGAGCTTGCATCAATGATGGTAGAACTTCCACAGGTACTAGTTAATGCAACAGTACCTAACGATAAAAAAGATATCCATGAAACTGATAGTGAAATAGTTGAAGAAATAAAGAAAATAGAAGAAAAATTAGATGGTTGTGGTAGAGTACTTATAAGGCCATCGGGTACAGAACCTTTAGTAAGAGTAATGCTTGAGGGTAAAGTACAAAGTGAATTAGATAAAATGGCACATTCTCTTGCGAAACTTATTCAACAAAAAGCAAACGCATAGAAAGTAATTAAGATTTAGTTAACTTGTTATTAAAAGTATTGACGTTTAGAGCATAGAACGAATATAATAGACTGAAAGCTTATGTGTAAGGTTCATAAGTTTTCAGTCTATTTATTTAATTAATACAGTGAGATGCTGAATATTTTGATAGAGGAGGGTAGAGGAGAATAAGTTATTTTAAAGCGCCAGAACTCATAATGAGAATAATTATGAGTTGACGAGGATGGGGAGTATCGAATCTTCGGCGGATGCCCCGCGGTAGCGCACTACCGTTAATGATTGATAAAAGCGAGAAGTGATTTTCGTGACAAGATCAATCTGGTGTTAAAACCTTTATAAATATTACGATGCCAATAGGCAATATGCATCGTCTTTGGGTGACAAGTAGTATCTAAAGGGGACGAACAGTGCCTATTTGCAATGAATCGATTAAGTATGATATTCATCTATGATTATAATTATGTAATGCGAATTGCTCTATATAATAATGTTATGAGTAAGGCAATAGTAGTACTATTTTAATAATTACAAATAAAGTGGATGAGAAATATTCTTAATTGATTTGTGGAAAATTATAAATTTGAGAGGAAGATGAATATGTGCGGAATAGTTGGATATTTTGGAATAAAAGAGGCTCAAACAATATTGATTGATGGGCTTAGAAAATTAGAATATAGAGGATACGATTCAGCAGGAGTCGCAATTATAGATAATGGAGTTTTAAGTGTTACTAAATGCAAAGGAAGACTTGCAAATTTAGAAGCTGAATTATTAGAATCTCCACTTAAAGGTCATGTTGGAATAGGTCATACAAGATGGGCTACTCATGGTAAGCCATCAGATGAAAATTCTCACCCACACACTAATGAGAAAGGAACTATTAGTGTAGTTCATAATGGAATTATTGAGAACTATATCCATTTAAGAGAATGGCTAATGGCAAAAGGATATAAATTCGTATCAGAAACTGATACAGAAGTTATACCACACCTTATAGATTTTTATTATAAAGGAAACATTGTTGAAGCTGTAAAGAAGGCTACAACAAAAATGGAAGGTAGTTATGCAATAGCAGTATTATGTAGTGATGAACCGGATAAATTGATAGCTGTAAGAAAAGATAGTCCATTAATAGTTGGACTTGGAAAAAATGAATTTTATGTAGCATCTGATATACCAGCTGTACTAAATCATACAAGAGAAGTATATTTATTAGAAGATAATGAATTTGTAGTTATCTCGAATGATGGCATAAAGCTTGAAGATATAGAAGGCGACATTATAAATAAAGAAGTTTTCCATGTAACTTGGGATGCTGATGCAGCTGAAAAAGGCGGATATGAGCACTTCATGTTAAAAGAAATTCATGAACAGCCAAAAGCAATTAGAGATACTATGAATTCAAGAATAGTTCTTGGACAACCAATAACACTTGATGATATAAATATAACTAAAGAGCAAATTAAGAAATTAGATAAAGTATATATTGTGGCTTGTGGAACTGCTTATCATGCAGGAGTTGTAGGTAAGTATGTTATAGAAAAACTTGCAAGAATACCAGTAGAACTCGATATAGCGTCAGAGTTTAAATATAGGGATCCAATAATTGATAAAAACACATTGATGATAGTTATTAGCCAATCAGGAGAAACAGCAGATACTATGTCAGCATTAAGACTTGCGAAGGAAAAAGGAGCAAGAGTAATAGCTGTAACTAATGTTGTTGGTAGTGCGGCTTCAAGAGAAGCAGATGATGTACTATACACATGGGCAGGACCAGAAATAGCAGTTGCATCTACTAAAGCTTATGCGACTCAGCTTATAGCAATGTATATAATAGCTTTGTTCTTTGCTCAGAATAAAGAAACTATGAGTATGGATAAAATTGAAGAAATTAAAGCAGCAATGCTAGAACTTCCAGAAAAAGCAGAAGAAATGCTTAAAGACAAAGAAACTATACAAAAGTTTACATCAAAAACTTATATGCATAAGGATATGTTCTTTATAGGACGTGGTCTTGATTATGCAGTTGCACTAGAAGGTTCATTAAAACTTAAAGAAGTATCTTATATTCATTCAGACGCATATGCTGCAGGAGAGCTTAAACATGGCCCAATAGCACTTATGCAAGAAGGGACTATAGTTATAGCACTAGCTACTCAAGAAGAGCTATTTAGTAAGATGGTAAGCAATATACGTGAACTTTCGACTAGAGGAGCAAAAATATATGCTTTCGCACCAAAAGGTCATACTGAAATTGAAAAATCGGTTCATTCAGTAACTTATATACCAAAAGTATTGGATATATTATCACCAGTAATATCAGTAATTCCACTACAATTATTAGCATATTATATGGCAGTTCAAAAGGGCTGCGATGTTGATAAGCCAAGAAATCTTGCAAAATCAGTAACTGTGGAATAGGGTAAAATGTTAGGGAATTAATTTTGTAGCTTTATAACAAAGTTGCACCGTTTATAAAAAAGATTAACCGTTTAGAAAAAAGTTAAACCATTTATAAAAAAGTTGAATCGAAATTATTTATGATGGGAATGCTATATTTAAGAGAATGTAGTATTGAAAAATTAAACAAATATAAGTGTGTAACAAAAACTGCACATTCTCATCTAAGGTGAGAGTGTGCAGTTTTTCATTTTGAAAATGGAGGTGAATTCAATGGCCAAAAGAAAAAGAAGTTCAGATATAGATAAAATGATTAAGGAAGGAAGAGGTTCAGGAAAAGGAGACACATATAAACCTTGGATTAAGATTCAAGATGTGCCGTCTTTAGGTAGATCAAGTAGGATAAGAGGAATAAAAACGGGAAGACAACATGAGTTATTATCAGATATGGAAAGAAATTATTTCTATATTTTAGAATACTCAGATAAAGTTCAAGATATTAGAGAGCAATTTCCACTACTTCCTATTGAAGATACAATGATTATTGCTAAGGAGTTAGGCATAGAGCATCCTAAAAACCCTAAAACAGGAGAGTTTATTGTTATGACTACGGATTTTTTAGTATCTATAAATTATAATAACAAATTCCATGAAGTAGCTAGAACAATAAAATCCAAGGATGATCTTATGAGTAAAAGAATATTAGAAAAATTTGAGATTGAGAAACAGTATTGGGAAAAGAAAGGTGTTAATTGGGGGATAGTTACTGATGAAGAAATAGATAAGGTCATAGCTAACAATATAAGTTTAGTTCATGGTTATAAAGATATAGGCAAAATAGATAGTTTTAACGATATTGAAGCTAGTGAATTGAAGGATTTAATATACGAGTTTATAAAAAGAATAATTGATAATCATAACGCTATGAGGACTACGTGTACAGCGTTTGACAATGAAATGTGCTTAGAAAAAGGAAGCAGCCTTTGTATATTTAAATACCTAGTAATAAACAAAATGATTGAAATAGATATAACAGAAAAAATTAATGTTAATAAAAACATACCTAGTATAAGCATAATGGAAAAATCGATTAAGAAGGTGGAAGCAATATGATATCTATTAATTCGGTTTTTAAATATGTGGATGGCGAAAATGGAGAAAGAATAAGGATTATTAACATTATTGAATTTTATGTTTACATAGTAAATATTGACTCAGTAACATCAATGCCTAGAAAAGAGTTATTAAAAACCATTGAAGAAGAAATTGAGGGAGAAAAATTAATAGCTATAAAAGACCCATTTTCAAGAATAATTAACGAAAAGGAACTCTCAGAGCTTCAAATTAATAAAAGAAATGCAGATTGGCAGTTTATTGAAACCTTTTGGGAAGCAAACAAGTATGAACTCTTAGAAAAGAATCATAGAGAAAACAAACTTAAGGAAATAGCTAATAGGTCAGGGTTAAGTTTGACAAAAGTAAAAAAGGTATTTAGTAGATATTGGCAAAGAGGGATGAATAAAAATGCTTTACTACCTGATTATATAAACTCTGGAGGAAAAGGAAAAGAAAAAAAATTATCTGATTTGAAAGTAGGAAGACCTGCAAGAGTGGATTATTTAGGAGATTCTATAGAAGGAATTAACGTAACAGATGATGTGAAAAAGCACTTTCAATTTGTTATAAATAAGTATTACAGAAATAATAAAAAGATATCTTTAAAAGAAACATACACACTTATGCTTAGGGACTTCTATTCAGATATATATAGAGAAAATAATGAAATCAAACATATGGTTTGGGATAATGAGAGAATACCTAAGTATAATCAATTCTATTATTGGTTTAAGAAGTTTGAAGACGTTAAGAAGGACATTGTACTAAGAGATAGTGACAAAGAATTTAATTTAAAACATAGGCCATTACTAAGTAATTCCACAATTGAAACAGATGGACCAGGAACGAGATTCCAAATCGATGCAACAATAGCTGATGTGTATTTAGTAAGTTCTTTAAATACAAGAAGAATAATAGGTAGACCAATTGTATACGCAATAATAGATGTATATTCTAGATTAATTACTGGGATTTATGTTGGATTAGAAGGACCATCTTGGCTTGGAGCTATGATGGCATTAGATAATATGATAGCTGATAAGGTTGAGTTTTGTAAGGATTATGGAATAGAAATAACAGAAGACCAATGGCCTTCAAAACATTTGCCAGAGATTATAATAGCCGATAGAGGAGAATTTGAAGGATATTCTCCTGAAAACTTAATTAATAATTTAAATGTTAAAATAGAAAATACTTCTCCTTATCGTGGAGATTTAAAAGGTATAGTTGAAAGGAATTTTAGAACCTTAAATACTAAATTAAAACATAAAACTCCTGGCGCTATACAAAAGGAGTTTAGAAAAAGAGGGGATAAAGATTATAGATTGGATTCAACTTTAACCATAGAAGAGTTCACAAGGGTATATATAAATATTGTATTGCATCATAATAGTCACCTTATAGAAAAGTATCCAGTTGAAAAAGAAATGCTTGAAGGTCAAATATTGCCTATACCAATTCAGCTTTGGAATTGGGGAATTGAAAACAAAAAAGGTAGATTAAAGATAGTTGATAGAGATGTATTAAGAATAAACATTCTTCCAAAGGGAAAAGCAAGTGTTTCAAGGGCAGGAATTAAATTTAAAGGGTTATCTTATAACTCTGATAAAGCTATTAGTCAACAATGGTTTATAAAGCCTAAAGCTAGAAGCATTGAAATTGTATATGATCCTAGAAACGTTAATAATATATATATTCCACATGACAATGGGTTAGGATATGAAGAATGTTATTTATTAGAGGCAAGTAATCAATATAAAGATTGCCTATTAGAAGAAATAATTTTTAATCAAGAATTATCAACTGAATTAAAAGAAAAACATTTAAGAGAACAGAATCAAAGTAATATAAATTTAGAAAATGAAATAGAAAAAATAGTTAAGGAAGCTGAAATAGCAAAATCAAAAGAATTAGATTTCGGAGAAAGTAAAAATCGGCAACTCAAAGGCATAAGAAACAACAGAATTGTTGAAAAAGCTATGAATAGAGAAATAGAAGCTTTTCAAATTGGTGAAGAAAAAAACAGTGCCAATAAAGTTGCTGAAGTAATAGAATTACCTATTAGAAATGTTGAATCAGCTGAAAAAATAGCGCCAGGTGATAATCGAATAATGGAATTGCTAAAAAAGAAAAGAGATGAAAGACGTGGAAAGTAATGAATCAATAATTATTTTAAGAGGTGAATATGAGAATGCTGTTTATAAACAACAAGAGTTAGATGAGTATAAAAGTAATCCGTTTATTGAAGCATTACCTAATATCTTTAATGAGGATGATGTGGTAGATAAATTCACTTTATTCCCAAAGATAAGTGATGAGGATAGAAATAGACCAACAAATATAAGATACCACATTATAAAAAGAGCTAAAAACTTTATTCAACCTTTACCAATTCATATCATTTTAGAAAGAAGATTATCAGCACTAATAAGACGGGGATATTTAGGTAGAAACCCAATAGATAAAGCCTTTTTAGAACGCTTAAAAATATTAAATGAGCTAAGATCTGAGGTAGCAAATGATAAGGTTGTCAATGAAAGAATGAGTCATATCAGGTCAACAGCAGATAGTCTCTCAGTTATAGGGATTTCGGGTATTGGTAAAACTACAGCAATAGAAAGACTTTTATTAATGTATCCTCAAGTGATAAAACATGAGGAATATGAAGGGCAATATTTTAGTAGAACTCAAATAGTATGGCTGAAGATAGATTGTCCCTACGATGGCAGCTTAGCAACTCTATGTAAAAGTTTTTTTAAAGCAGTTGATGATTTATTAGGTACTAGATATTTGGAGAAGTTTGGTTATGCTAATAGAATAACTTCAACAATGATGCTTCACATGACAACCTTAGCAAGTATGTATGGCATAGGTGTTCTAGTAATTGATGAAATTCAACATTTATTAAATGCTAAAAATGATATGGAAGATATGCTTAATTTCTTTGTTACATTAAGTAATACTGTGGGTATTCCTACTGTTTTAATAGGAACAAGTAAGGCACAACAGCTATTCAAAGGGAATTTTAGGCAAGCAAGAAGAGCAGGGAGTGAGGGCTCTATAATGTGGGATAGGATGTTAAAAAATAGTGAAGAATGGAATTTCTTTTTAGAAACTTTGTGGGACTTTCAATGCTTACAGGAAGAAACCAAACTAACTAAGGAGATTAAAGAAGCATTTTATGATGAATGCCAAGGCATTACGGCAGTTGCAGTTAATTTGTATATACTTGTTCAAGAAAGGTCATTATCACAAGGCAAAGAGAAAATTACAGTTGGTATTATAAGAAATACAGCAAAAGAAGATTTATACATGATTCAACCGATGATTAAAGCGCTTAGAAATAATAACGCTTTAGAAATAATGAAGTATGAGGATATATCTATTAATTTGGATGATATAGCAATTAATTATAAAAGTGATATGGAGCTTAGTGGAAGAGTTCGCGAAGCATTTAAGGAAAGAAAGATGTCTATAGAATTAATGAGAAGAAGTACTTCAGAGAATCTTATTTTCGATTTAATATCAATGGACTTATTTAGAAACTTAGATCATGAAGAAATTAAAAAAGTATGTAACAGGGTAGTTAATGAATCTAGTGTTAATGAGGAATACAGTAGTTTAAAGTTGGTAGCGTTACAGAAGGCCTTAGAGCAAGAAGAAAAGAAAAAGCACAATATGACGACTACAGAAAAAATAGAAACTAAAAATCAAGGGTTAATAGCTTTATATGATAAAGCAAGGAAGGATAAATTGCATCCTTATGATGTATTAAAAAAGAATGGTTATATTAAAAATCCAATTGAGGAATTTTTAAAAGCTAAATAAGTTTAATTATTATTGGGGATGGGCGGTTGAAAATGTATAAGGGAGGGTGAGTGTATATGATACATTTTTTTACTGATCCGTATAAGGATGAACTTATTTATTCTGCTATTTCTAGGTATCACTTTTACACTGGAAATATAGATTTTAAGGACACTATTGAAGAGTGCTTTGGAAAAAGGACAATCATATCATCGTTGGAGATAGGGAGTCCAATTGATGCATTAGCAAAAAATATAGGAGGGAGTTATACCTCTGAATATTTGATAAAAGAACATACTATTTTTCCGTACTATATTCCTTTTCTTCCAATGAAAAGAAGAGAAGAAATCATTAAAGAAATTAAGTATGGGGATTGTAGTGGGATTTATCAAAAAATAGGAATTATAGCAGGTAGTGTATGTAAACGCGAGGGTATTTATTATTGCCCTATATGTGCGACAAATGAGATACAAATGAAAGGAGAGGCTTATATTCATAGAGAACATCAGTTACAAGGGATTTATTTATGTGTTCATCATGGAGAACTATTAAGGAGATACAAAACAATAAAAACTGATGTAAGTAGACTTGAATTTATTAGATTTGAAAAGGATTTACTTGATTTAAGTAATGGACCAAAAGATATCAAGCATTATGAAAAAATGCTTAAACTAGCAAGTGACGCGTATTATTTATTAGAAAACGATCTTATGAGTACAGATAGAAAAATTGTTTTAAAAAAGTATAAATCTATTCTTTGTGAAAAGGGATTAACAACTTCAGGTAACAGAATAAAGCAAAGGGAGTTTTATGAGGAATTTATAAATTGCTATGGGTTAGAGTTCTTAAAAATTATGGACTCTAATATAGACAAGGATGATGAATACAACTGGCTTAGGGTAATAACAAGAAATTCCAAAAGAACTGTACATCCAGTGCGACATTTATTATTGATAAATTTTTTATCGGGAGATATTGCTGAGTTTTTTAATGACATAAGAAACAACTATAAACCCTTCGGCAAAGGACCATGGCCGTGTTTAAATAAAATATCAGAGCATTATAAAATGAATCTAGTGAACAATTTGAAGATAACAGATGATTATAAGACAAGGTTACCGGTAGGTACTTTTAGCTGTGATTGTGGCTTTGTATATTCGAGGAAAGGGCCTGATAAATCAAGCGAAGATAGATACAAGATAGGAAGAACAAAAAAATTTGGTATAGTATGGGAAGATAAATTTAAAGCATATTTAAAAGAAAGAAAATATGGGCTTAGAGAATTAGCTAGGTTTATGAACTGTGACCCTAAGACTATATTAAAGTTTGATTCCATATTAGGAACAAATATGTTTCAAAATAACAAGGGAAACATAAAGGATAAGCAACCTGCTGCTGAAACTGATAAATTAAGTGATTATAAAAATAGTATATTAGTCAATATGGAAAGTAATACTGCAGCAACAAGAACTGAAATTAGAAGTATGTGTAAAAAAGAATATATTTTTATTTATAGGAAGGATAAAAAATGGCTTTATGATAAACTTCCAATAGCAACTAAAAGAACTAAATATCAACCTATAGTGGATTGGAATAAGAGAGATAGTGAGCTTTTAATTATTGTAAAAAACAAATATGAAGGATTATTGGTTAGTGATGAACTTATTAGAATAACAAAATCCAATATTGGAAGAGGATTAGGAATACTTACAACCTTAGAAAAAAATATTGATAAATTACCTAATACAGAAAAATATTTAAATAAGGTAATTGAGACTGTTGAAGAGTTTCAAATTAGAAGATGTAAAAAGATAATTAAGAATAAAGTGGCTAATGGTGAACCTATAAGAATATGGGAGATACAAAGAATTGCTGGAATTAGAAATAAAGCTTTTGAAAAAATAAAAAATATAGTATTGGCATGTATTAATTAATGAAATAACAGGGGGATATATGAGTGAAGAAGCAGTAATCATAAAAAATTGGCCTTTTGAAAAAGGAGAAAATGGAAAGCTAATATGGATTGGAGAACCGTTTAAACAAGGTAGTAAGTGGATGGTATGTGCATATTTTAAGGGTGTTAGAGCAACAAGAAAAATTATGTTGGATTGGGCTAGTATCCATTTCCTTTCTGTTGATAAATATTATACTGATGGTGACTTAAATAATGGTACAACAATTGGTAACCCACAAGTTCTGGATATAAATCTTAATGGAATAAAAGCTGAATATAAAGAAAGGGATTGGACAATTTGGGGTACGGGCTTTAATGAGAAAACAAAATCTAAGACGTTTAACTTTTTAAAGGAGGGGGTGTTATACACTATTCCTATAATTGAGGTTATAAGGGTAGTTTTAGCACCTAATAAATTCATGCTAAATAGAATACTAGAAATGGATACTTTTGAAAACTATTTTACCTATGGTATAAAAGAAAGAAAACTCGATATAAATTTCACCTCTGAATATGAATCAAAACTTTTAAAAAGTGAAAAGGTAAACCATTTAGCTTGGTTACTTACAAATGTATCAGTTTTGCGAATGTTTAATAGTGTTGGTCAAGCGATATGGGAAAAAGAAGAGTTAAAATATGAATTTTTACTTGATAGATTTAGTATAAGGGCAAGAGTAGAAAAGAAAGATAGTTTTGTAAGGGTATTAGAAATATTATCACTTAACAAGAAGAGAATTAATGCCGAAGAAATAAATGTATATCATCCAAGCTTAGAAGAATCAATGTCTTCTAAAGATACTAAAAAACGAAAATTTGTTAGTAACAATACAAAAAGTGATAGAGAACTGGAACCAGGTGCAGATGGATCGACAAAAGAGTCAGACGAGATAAATACATTTATGATTAATCATGAATATGAAACGATTCCTAAAATAAATAAGAAGAAAAGTGGCAGAAAAATTATAAGGAATAATGAAGATAAAAACACTAAAACATATATTTTACATAATGACAACCTTAGGACCACTGCAGATACTGGTGGAGAAGATATTATTAGGGGATTAGAGTTTAAAAATTTGGCTGAATTTAAAGATAAGGGTGAGCTTCAAGAATTTATAGAGATGCTGAGATTAATAGAAAAAAGAGAAGCCATAAAAACAATAGATATAATAATTAATCAGATTCCAAAAGGTAAGAAGTTTTCAAAATTGAATGACAGGATAACTAGGAGGAGATATGCTATAGGAAAAATTATTATGGTTGACGGTAGAGAAAATTGTTTAATTGAGGTGGAGAGAGAAGATAAAGCACTGTCAATGTTGCTGTTAAAAGCAAACAAACAGATAAGTTGGAAGAAGATTTATAGTAGTGTTTTAATTTCATTAGTTGGTGATAGTGGGAAGTGGTGCAATAGAGTAATAGAGAAAATAGAGGATAATGGTGTGGTTGTTCAGAGAATTAAACATAGTAAAAAGGATAAATATGAAAAAGAAAAATACATGTATGATAAGATGAATTAACTGCCATAGAATGGTTTTATTTGATTAAAATTTCTTTATTTCTAAGGAGTTATATATAATTTTTTTAAAAAAACATGGATAAAAAGTGTATAGATCCCTACAGATCCACGTTGAAACCTTTAGGCACTATCTCTATTAACATTCTCATGTAACCATTGTAGCTGATAAGAAAATAGACGTTGAGTATGGTAATTTTTGATGATATAATTATATTAATTAATATACTTGGAGGTAAAATAATGGACTCGAGATGTCAGCAATATACATCTGAAAATATATCTAATGAAATGCTAAACATGATAGATTACAATGAAAACTTACATGGGAAAAAAGTGATAGAAAACTCTTGTGGAGAAGGCCATATTTTAAAATTAGTTGTAGAAAGATATATTTTAGATGGTAAAAGAAATGGACACTCCAATGCAAGAATAAAACATGGATTAGAGAATGATATTTATGGAGCAGAGATAGTAGTGGAAACATATAAAATATGTGTTAAAAACCTAGAGCAAGTTGCCAATAAATATGGTATTAAAAATGTCAAATGGAAGGTAGATAATAAGGATGTATTAAAAAAACCATTTGATATTACTTTTGATTATGTTGTCGGAAATCCACCTTATATTTCATATAAGAATTTGGAAGAGAAAGTAAGGTCTTTTATTAAAAATAATTTTGAGACTTGTGAATTAGGTAAACCAGATTATTGTTATGCATTCATTGAAAATGCAATAAACTATCTAAAAGATGGTGGTAAGATGGTTTACTTGATTCCAAACAGTATATTTAAAAATGTGTTTGCTAAAAAATTACGAGAAATGATTGTGGGGCATTTGGTGGAAATTTTTGATTATCCTAATCAAAAATTATTTAGCAATGCTCTAACTTCTTCAGCAGTTATGGTGCTTCATAAAAATAGAAATTTGCATGAATTCCAATATAGCGATATTACAAAGAATATTACATATAATATAAATAAAAGTATATTAAATGATAAATGGATATTTACAGAGCAAAATTTAAGTGATAATGGAGAGAAAGTATTGTTTAGTGACTCTTTTAAAGCATCCATAACTATCGCTACTCAGAGAAACAAGGTGTTTGTAGTTGATTCAGAAACAAAAATAAGGTTAAATTTAGAGCGGGGTTCACTTAGGAATGGCATAAGTCCAAGAAATAAAAGTTCAAATAATAAAGAATATATCATATTCCCTTATATGGTAAGAAATAACGCTGCATTAAAGTTTCAGGAAGAAGAATATAAAAAAAAATATCCTAATACATATCAATACCTTGTGCAGAATAGAGAGGAATTAAATAAAAGACAAGCAGATGAAAGTGCACAGTGGTTTGAATATGGTAGAAGTCAAGCAATTCAAAATATGAACCGAAGGAAATTATTAATATCTACAGTAGTAACCAATAAAGTAAATGTTTATTTAATAGGACCTAAAGAAGTACCTTATTCGGGAATATATATTATTGCTAAAGCAAATAATAATTTGGATATAGCTAGAAGAATTTTAGAAAGTGAAGATTTTTTTAATTATGTAATAAAGATAGGAACACCAGCAAGTGGTAAATCAGTTAGAATAACTGCTGATGACATAAATAAATTTAAATTTTTAAGAAGAGGGTTTGTTTCATGATGGTTATTGAGTTTAAAGTAAGAACTAAAACAATAAGGTGTATACCATATTAAAGCATATATAGTGCCTAAAAAAGATTTGAAATTAGGGGAATAAAAGAAAGTTAGAAAATAAATATTTTACTAATGTACTCAAAAAAATATAGCTGATGCATATAGTATTGTATGTATTCAAATTTATATTTGAATGTTTATTAGAAGATATGCTATAAGTTGGCGACGATATTACTTAGAGACTAAATAAGAAATATTGATTTACGAAAATCAATTAAGGAGATAGGTATATGGAAAAACTAAAGTATATAATTGAAGATAGTACCATTGCTGAGTTGCTTGGGGCTCAGAACTTTACAAATGAAGAATCTGCTATGCTTGAACTTGTAAAAAATGCTTTCGATGCACGGGCTACTGAATTAGATATTATATTTAAAAATGATGAGCTTATTATTAAGGATAATGGCAATGGAATGAATGTAGAGGATATTAGACAGCATTGGATGCATATTGGCAAAAGTGATAAAGACTATGAAATTATAGATAAAAACAATAAGAAGAGGATTCTTGCTGGTTCAAAAGGAATTGGTAGATTTGCTTTATCTCGATTAGGAGGTAATGTTGAATTATATTCTCAAAAAGATAATCAAAAGGATAAGTCTGTACTATGGGTTACAGATTGGAATGAAAGTACTTTAAAAGAAAATGGTTTATTAGATTTTTATGGTTCAAAAATAATTATAAAGAAATTAAGAGATAAATGGAATAAGCCTAATATAGATAAGTTAGCTGGGTATTTATCAAGAACTTATAATGACAGCTTAATGCAAATTAAAATTTATTTTGAAAATGAGACTATTATAATACAAAGATATTTTATAGAACCTAAAATAGGCAGTAATTGTACTAGCAAAATAAATTTAAATTATACATCTAAGGATAAAAAGTTGGTATGTACAATTAATTCAGATGAATTTAAGGCAGATGCTAATAAATATTGCGAAGGGATAAATCTATCAAATTATATAAATACTGTGGACATTTTTAGTGAATTAGAGCATAACAAAGATATAGTATTGTCAAAGGATGAATTAAAAGATGCTTTGGAGGTATTAGGAGATTTTTCGACAGAATTTTACTTTAGCTTAAGCGTGTCAGCCACAAAGGACGTTGAAAAATTTCTGTATAAGCATAGTACTCTTTCGGGGAGATACGAAAATGGAATAATACTTTATCGAAATTCGTTCAGTATTTCGTCCTATAATGGAACCAAAGACTGGCTTGAATTAGGAAAACGGAGCAGATTGTCTCCAGCAGCAGCAACTCATCCTACTGGAGCTTGGAGGGTAAGGGAAAATCAATTAGCTGGAAGGGTTGATATTGATAAGAAAACAAACTATATGCTAGCTGATTTAGCTAATAGACAAGGGTTAAATGAAAATATATATTACAAAATTTTTATAAAAATAGTAGATATAGGAATTAGTATATTTGAAAGATATCGTCAAAATATCATACGCAAAATTGATAAAAAAAATGATATTGATGTTGCAACTAATAAAAAAGTAATAGATAAAGTAATTAAAAATCCGAATATTATTAAAGCGTTATCAAGAGATGAAGTAAATGAATTCATTTCGGAAGTTAAAGAGTATAAAAAAGAAAATTCGGATTTTAAAAAAGAAATATTTTCTACAGAAAAGCGATATAAATACGATATTCGCATATTAAATGTTCTAGCAACTTCTGGTTTAAAAGCAACTTCTATTGCTCATGAGATGCATAATGATAGAAATAGTATTGCTAAAAACTGTGATGATATTGTGGAGGCTATGAAGGAGTATGAAATATGGGATGTAGTTAATGAGAGAGAAAAAACTAGATATGCATATTCAAATATACCAGAATTGTTAGATAAAAATAGACGTGTTAATTCTAAAATGACTTCTTTTATGAATACAATGCTTACTGAAGTTGAAAAAAGTCAGTTTTTTGCTGAAGAACACAATATATTAAAATTACTAGAGGATATAAAAACTGTATGGGAGAGAGATTATACATGGTTAGAGATAAAATTAGATTTATTATCATCAATACTTTATGTTCTACCAAGTGATGTTCTAAAGGTTACTTTTGATAATTTAATATTGAATAGTATTCAGCAAAATGATGATAGAAACCATCTTTGTATTTTTATTCAAGCAACATTAAGCAATGGTCTTTTAGAATTTTTATATAAGGACGATGGAAAAGGATTAAATAAAAAGTATATTGATGATCCAATGAAAATTGTTGAAGTTCATGAGACTTCAAGAAAGCAAGGTCATGGTCTTGGTATGTGGATTGTTAACAATACCATTGTTATGTCGGGTGGAGAAATTAAAAAAATAGAGGGTTTAGGTGGATTTACTATTCAATTTACTATGGGAGGGAAAATCTGATGGATAAAATAAAAGTTGTTTATGTTGATGATGAGTTAGATTCAAACATATCGCGATATCTTAAAAAGTCATATCGGCATAAGGATTTTGAGAAAGAATATGAAGAGGTTTGTTTTAATAGTGCAGAAGGTTACGATAGCTTGATTAGTAATCAGCTTATTAAAGAAGCAAATATAATTTTAATTGACTCCAAACTATTTGAAAATGACAGAGTTACTACTGGAAAATTTTCAGGTGAGGAGTTTAAAATGATTTTAAAGAAAGTATTTCCATTTATAGAGGTTATAGTTATAACTCAAAATGAATTAGAAGAAGATTACGGTACTATCTCAAAATATCGGGAGGGATTTCAAGATAATCCACAACAGTACTATGCTGAAAAGCTGAAAAAAGTATTAGATGCTGCAATTCAAAACATCAATATCTATCGAAATATAGCTGATAAGCTAATAGCTAATGATGGGATAGACAAAGTTTTAATTGAAAAAATTGTGGATTCATTAGAAGGTTCAGCAAAATATGATGAATTAACAACTACTGACATTGATGATATTATTCTAGCATTTAAGGAATTGCAGGGGGATATTGATGGAGAATGACTATAGAAATACGTTGTATTGTCCCAAATTAAAAGATATCAATAAAAAGAAAAATGCGTTAAATGAAGAAATAACTCAAGAGCATCCTAGAGCAAAAATTATTTACAATCAAATAAAAGATAATGATAATAAATATAAAATGAAATTTGTAAAAATTTATAATTATAAATGTAGCTATTGTGGGAACGCAATTGATCATATTAGTTCTAATCTTCTAGAAGTAGATCATTACATATGTGAATCATCATTTGATTCAAAAGAAGTAGCGGGAAAAATAGAGAATTTGGTTTTAGCATGTTATGATTGTAATAGGGCGAAAAGCAATTTTTTAATTGAGAATAAGTACATAGATATTTTAAATCCTGATTTAGAAATAATTAAAGATGTATTTTTAAGAGATGAGATGTATAGTATTCAAATTTCGGAAGAATATAAAAATGATAAGTTTATAAAATCATTTTATGATAAGATCAAATTAGAGTATCAATCTCGTAGATTGGATTTTTTATTAATAAATATTCTTGGTATGTGTGAAAAGTTTAAAGGAAAACCACATGCTGAGAAACTTAATACTATACTAATAAAATTACAGCAAAAAAGAAACTTAACGAGTTGTAAAACCATATAGATGGACAAGCTTATATTACAGAATAAAATTTATCTTATTGAATGTAAGAGATTGGCTTTTCCTGAAACAGATAATAATATGCAAAATATGCATAAAAGGTTAACAAAAAAATATATGAATCAATTAGATAAGGAATTAGAAGCTTTTGAGAAAAACATGGATAAAATAACAAACAATTTTATTAAAGATAAATTAATTGATAGTAAATTTATTGGAAAGTATAAACTTAAAGGAATAATTGTGACAAAGGAATTTTCCACTGCACATATTCAAAAATTAAAATATCCAATATTGATTAAAGGTAGATTAGTAGAATATATAAAGAACGATATTAATAAAATATAAACAGTTTCCATCAAATTATATTCAAAAAACTATTTAAAAAACTATTATTTTACTTTGAGGTAAGATCAGCTTTCACAATAAAGTTCTGATCAAATTTTTTTATAAACCTACACTAATTTGTGAATGGAAAAATAGTAGAGAGATTGATCTATCCGAATTTGAGTAATTATAATTCAGAGACAACTGCGCCTAACACAGCGACACCCGACACGCCCGTTGGAATAACTAGGTTTTGAGTGGTCCGCGGAGTGCTGTTTTACGACGTTAAGAATTAAAAGAATGAGGACACATCAGGAGTCATGGGAACGTTAGGCGACAGAATCAATTGTTTTTTTGTCTACACTATTTGTATATGATAGTTTATGTAATGTAATAAAAATAGACAAATGAAGTTGCAGAGGAGATTGTAATGCGCATATTAAGTCTTAATGTTAATAACTTTGGTGGGATAGAAGAAAAACCAAGATATGACGAATATAAAGATGATTATCTAAAGTTAGATTCTTTTAGAAATGATTCTAAACGAATACCAGTTGCAAATAATATTGTTGAACGGATAGGAACTTATCAGCCTGATATTATTATTATGCATGAATTTGATATGAATTCACCAGCTGGTAATTATGTAATAACTGAATTAGAAAACTTATCTTACTATGAGGTGTATCCAGATAATAAAGAGAAAAACGATTATAAAAAAAAAAGGGCTTCAAGTATTACCTTAATATTTGTAATGGAAAAAGGGAAGAAGTCAAATAATAGTCCAACCAATTTAGAAAAAAAGCTAAGATGGAATCATATAATTTACTTAGATTATGTTATTATTGGGATACATGTTCCATATGACATACATTTTTGGAATGAAATGATAATATTTTATGAAACCAATAAAAATAAAAAACTTATATATATTGGTGATATGAATGTTTATGATCCAAAAACGGATCGTAGAGAAAGATTTGATAATCTATTACGTTGTGGTGCAACAGATGCATGGGTTGAAAGACGTTATCCTAACGATACACCTACTTTTAGTGGGGCGACAAGGATTGATTATGCATTGATGTCACCATCAGCAATAAAGTGTTTAAATGGAATAAACATTGATAGCGTATTCAGGGAAAGAAATTTATCAGATCATTCGGCAGTTATTGTTGATATGATTTAAAAACTAAATCAAATTTTCTTACAATAAATTTGAGGCACATTTAAATGTTGATAAGTATCAGTTTGGAAAAATTGATACTTCCCATTATGTTTGTAAAAAATGCAATAGTGGTGGAGACCTGATATAAGACTTAGGGATTAGAGTATTGGATGTGGAGCACGTGGCGCTTCGATGTAAAAGGAATTATTTGAACAAGTAAGTTAGGATATTTGAATAACCATTTTGATCAAACTTTATTATAAAAATATAAAGATAGTTATGAATTACTTGTGTAGTTTTGATCAATCTTTATTATAAAAACAATAAATCGATTTTATGGAATTAAGCCATTCATGAGAAGTATTCTGATCAAACTTTATTATAAAGCTACAAATTTTACACAAATAAATAAAATTGTTATAAAATGAAGGTATGCAGAGGAATCCACTGTATACCTTCATTTTTTTATTGAATTTTCATAATATAAAAAAGTTATTAGCGAACTTATCCACATTAGATTTATAAAGTTGGATTTTTGTGGCTACCACAAAAAATAGGTGTTTCTCAAAGAGAATAGAAAGCGTTAAAATTATAACATAAAACCGATTGCAATAATAAAATTTAAGGAGGAAATTATATGTTTAATAATCTCTTTTCAAAAGGAAAAATAGGTTGTATGGATACGAAAAATAGAATTGTAATGACATCCATGGGTAATCATTTAGGAAATCCTGATGGTACCATGTCAAAAGCAGATATTGCTTTTTACGGTGCTAGGGCAAAGGGCGGTGTAGGGGTTATCTTTACAGAGGTATCAATGGTTGAGGAGTCAAGAGGCAGAGGTAACTTATGCCAAATTTCTGTAGCTGATGATAAATACATACCTGGATTAAAAGAATTGGCAGATGAGATTCACAAATATAATAGTAAAATAGTAATTCAAATATATCATCCAGGCAGACAAGGTATAAGTGCTGTTAATGGAAATTTACCAATGCTCGCACCTAGTGCTATTGAATGTCAATGTGTACATCAACCAACTGTAGCTATGACAACAGATGAAGTCTCTGATATGGTTGAAAAATTCATATTAGCGGCAGTAAGAGTTAAAAAATCGGGTATAGATGGTGTTGAAGTCCATGGAGCTCATGGATATCTAGTAAATCAATTTTTAAGTCCTCATACAAATCATAGGATTGACAAATATGGTGGAAGCTTTGAGAATAGATTGAGATTTTTAGAGGAAATAGTAATTGGCATTAAAGAAAGATGTGGAAAAGATTTTCCATTAGTTGTTAGATTGTCTGTTGATGAGTTTTACGAAACCATTGGGCTTCCAGAGGAAGGATTACACCTTAAAGATGGCGTAAAGATAGCAGAGCGTATGGAACAATTAGGTGTAGATGCAATAGATGTTAGTTCAGGGACTTATGAAACTATGAATACAGCTTGGGAGCCTAGCTCATTTGACCAAGGTTGGAAAATAAATTTAGCAGAAACAATTAAAAAATCAGTTAAAATACCAGTAATTGGAGTTTCTGTTATTAGAGAACCTGAGTATGCAGATCAGATTATAGCAGATGGTAAAGTAGATTTTGTTGGTTCTGCAAGACAACATTTTGGAGATCCAGAATGGTCAAATAAGGCTAAGGAAGGCAAAACTAATGAAATCAGAAAATGTATATCATGTCTTCACTGTATGGAAGTACTTATGTCTTCTGATATTACTAAATTACCTTGTCAGTGTGCTATTAATATTCAAAGTGGTAGAGAATTAGATTATAGTAATTTCATAGAAGATGGCGATGGAAGAACTGTAGCTATAATAGGTGCAGGCCCTGCAGGATTAGAAGCCGCAAGAGTTCTTGCAATGAGAAAATTCAAACCTGTAATATTTGAAAAATCAGATAAAATAGGTGGGCAATTAGAATTTGCAAATAAGCCTCCTAAAAAAGAAAAAATAAATTGGCTTATAGATTATTTAAGAGTACAAAGTGAAAAATTAGGAATAGAAATAAGATTAGACTCTACACCTACGATAGAGGATTTAAAAGAATTAAATCCTTATGCAGTATTTGTTGCACAAGGCTCAAATCCAATAATGCCAAAGTCTATATTAGGTATTGATGGTAAAGAAGTTTTATCAATTACAGATATATTAAGTGGAAGAATTAAATTAAAAGGCAAAAAAATTGGTGTGGTAGGTTCAGGTATGACTGGGCTCGAAACAGCAGAGTTATTAGCGGAAACGGGTAATGAAGTTAGCCTGTTTGAAATGGCTGATAATATAGGACCAGGATTATTCTTTCAAAATCTTATTGATATAATGGGTAGGACTTTAAAAGATGGTGTTCATCTTTATCCTAAACATAAATTAATAAAAATTGAGAATGGGAAATTAACTTTTGAACTTATGGAAAATAATGAAATTAAAGATTATTCCTTTGATAATGTTATTATCTCACTTGGAACTAGGTCTAATAATAAATTAATAGAAGAGATTAATATAAATTTCGATATAGTCAAGATATTAGGTGATGCATCTAAACCAGGCAGAATTAGAAATGCAATGGAAACTGGTTTTGTTAATGCATATAATTTATAAAAATAAATAGATGGAGGTACAATATTATGGGAAGATATGCGCAAACTTGTCCAATTATTTGTGGAGCAGGAACAATTAGTTTATTAGGTGAAGAAGCAAAAAAACTAGGTTGTACAAAAGTAATGATAGTATCAGATGAAACTGTTGCACAATTAGAAGGATATGTTAAGGCAAAACAAAGTTTGATAGATTCAGGTATAGAAATTGTAGAATTTAAAAAAGTAATTGCCGATCCACCAGATTATATAATAAATGAAGGTGGAGAAATAGCGAAATCAGAAAAAATAGATGGCATAGTTGCAATTGGCGGGGGAAGTCCTATGGATGCAGCTAAAGGCATAAATGTATTAGTTAATAATCCAGGTCCTGTTAATAAGTATTTTGGAAATCCTTTTTATACTCCTGGAGTTCCTGTGATAATGGTAGTTGCAACTGCTGGGACAGGAAGTGAGAGTACATCTATTGGGGTAATAACAGATACAATAAATAATGTTAAAAATTCTGTTATTTGTAATTCTACTTTGGGTATATTAGATCCAGAAATAACAATATCTGTACCAAAAGATATAACAGCTAATACAGGTATTGATACAATGTCACATGCAGTAGAAGCAATTACAGCAAAAGATCCTAATCCTAAGTCAGAACTTTTAGCAACGGATGCTATAAAAAAAATAATGAAGTACCTTCCAATAGCTATGAGCGATGGTAAAAATATTGAAGCTAGAGAAAATCTTTTGCTTGCAAGTAATTTTGCAGGACTTGCTTTTAATGATGCATTAGTACATATAGGACATGCTATTGCCCATTCAGTTGGTGCTAAGTTTCATGTGACACATGGAGTAGTATGCGGTCTTGTAATGCCTGAAGTTATGAAGTATGCTGCCGATTTTAAAGCAGATAAAGTTAAAGTCGTTGGGGAAGCTATGGGTATTAGCTTTAGTGGAAATGAAACAGATATAGAAATTGGCGAAGTCGTAGCTGTACAAATGCGCAAATTTGTAAAAAAAGTAGGAATTAAATCCTTAAAAGAATTAGGAATAGTAAGAGAAGAATTAATAGGAATAGCAGAAATGGTATTAGCTGATGCATGTTATAATTTCGTACCAAAACAATTAACTAAAGAAGAAGTTCAAGTAATTCTTGGAAATATGTACGATAATTATAAGTAATGGTTACTTTTCACAAAAATATTTTGTTATATAGTCTATAATGGACTTGTGTCCTATATAAGCATATGAGATAAAATAACAATTAAGTATGCTAGCATGCTTAATTGTTATTTTTTTGAACATGACTAAATAATATTAAGTTTTAAGGAGGATTTATGAATATAAATTCATTAAAATATTTTGTGAAAGCATGTAAAGATAAAAATTTCACTAAATCATCTAAAGATCTTTTTATAACACAACAAGCATTTAGTAGGATAATTAGCAATTTGGAAAAGGAATTAAGTACTCCGCTTTTCAAAAGAAATTCTCGTGGTGTTGAATTAACACAAATAGGTGAATATATTTATCCAAAAGCTGATAAGCTTATTAAGGAGTTTAAGGATTTTGAAGATGATATCAATGAAAAGGTACAATTTAAAAAGAAGAAATTAGATATTGGCTTCGCTCCAGGAACTCTTAGAACATTAGGAAGCAAGTACATAGTTCAATTTAGTAAAGAATTTTTAGATATTGACATTGTAATACATGAATATACAGATATTGTATGTGAAGCTAATGTATTAAATGGTAGTATTGATATGGCATGCACTATAAATCCAATGAATACCATTGATTTTTCCTATTATAATTTAAAAAAGGATTATTTAGTAGCAGTAGTTAATAAAAATAATCCTATTGCTAAAAAGCAGAGTATAAATTTTACAGATTTACGAAATGAAAAACTTATTCTGTTGGACGAAACATTTCGAATACAGTCCTTAATAATGGAAAATTTTATAGAGGCAGGATTTGAACCTGACATTTTAGTTAAATGTACTTTCGACTTATTAATAGCTTATGATTTTGTAGCTTTAAATAAGGGCGTATTTATTTTCGTGAACTGTTTGGCTAATACAGATGCTTATGATGAGATATGCTGCGTAAAAATGAAGACTCCAACTGCTATGTGGGATATAGGGTTTCTTGTAAAAAAAGATATAATAATAAGTAAAAATATGAAAATATTTATGAATTATTTCCTAAATAGAAATAATCAAAAAATTATTATATAAAAGCTACATAAGGTTAATAATCAAAGTACAACAATAAAATATAACGAAAGAAGGTATTAATATGAATGAAATTTTTGATGCTTACAAGCTAGTATTACCTCAATTAAAAGAGATGTTACAAGAGGACATATCTATAGCATTATGTGATACTACAAAAATCATAAAAAACTATGCTGCGGACTCCTTCAGTATTCCAGGTAATGAGGGTGATATTCTTAAACCGGGTGAGCCTATATGGGAGGCAATTAATCAAAACAAGTTGATGGTTGGAATAGTACCAAAGGAGTATTATGGATTTTCTTTTCAAGCAATTTCTTATCCAATTAAGGATAATAATGGACAAGCTATAGGATGTGTTGCTATAGGTAAAGATTTAACAAATAAGATTAATTTTGAAGAATCTACTGAAAGTTTATTTGCTACACTTGAGCAAACAAATGCAAGCATACAGGAACTTAATCAAGGTTCAGAAAAATTATTTTCAATAATAAATGATATTGTAGATTCTGTTAAGGAATCAGAAAAGAGTATTCAAAAAAATGCAGAAATAGTTAAGTCAATACACGATATAGCAACTCAGTCAAATCTATTAGGATTAAATGCAGCAATTGAAGCTTCAAGAGCAGGAGAATTCGGTAGGGGATTTTCTGTTGTAGCTACTGAAATGAGGAAACTAGCTCATATTAGTAAGCAATCAGCCGATAATGTTTCTAAAGATTTAGAAGAAATGAAAAAAAATATGGATGCAGTCTTAGAAATAGTAGATAAAGCAGTTGAAGTGTCAGAAAGTCAAAATCTTACAACCAAAGAAATATCATCTGCATTAGAAGAAATTACAAAAAGTTCAGAAAAAATAGTAACTCATGTAAAAGAACTTTAAATGAACTTGCATGAATTTTATTGCTTATGAATAAATTCTTGTATTATATATTAAACGTGAAAACCCACCAGATTTTAATTCTGATGGGTTTTGTATACCTTTTTTTATATAGTTGTCAAAAAATATTAACTTAAGTATAATTACTTATATACTGTATAGAATATTTTGAATCCAAGGCAATATATATGCATTATGGTATTAAATGGAAGTATAAGATGACAAATTAATAGGAGAATAAACATGGGATTTTTAGAGCGTAATCAATATCTTAGAAGGTTAGAACTTAAAAGAGAAAGTGTTGAGTCATTTTCAAATTATCCTTTCTGTTTACCTACCATAAAGAATTTATCAAGTTTAGATTTTCATCCAAAAGTAACATTTATTGTAGGGGAAAATGGCTCGGGTAAATCTACAATTTTGGAGGCAATAGCAATTGCTTGTGGGTTTAATCCTGAAGGTGGAACAATCAATTTCAACTTTTCATCCATGAACACGCACTCAGAATTATACAAATATATAAAGTTAGTTAAGGGAGTAAAAAAGCCAGAGAATGGATTTTTCCTAAGAGCAGAGAGTTTCTATAACCTTGCGAGCAATATTGATGAACTTGATAGGGTTTATGGAGGACCAAAACTTGTGTCTTCATACGGAGGTCAATCGCTACATAAACAATCCCATGGAGAGTCTTTTTTTGCTGTATTTATGAATAGGTTTGGCGGTAATGGACTGTATATATTAGACGAGCCAGAGGCTGCATTATCTCCATCAAGGCAGATGTCGATGATTACAAGAATTCATGAGTTAGTTAATATGGGTTCTCAATTTATTATTTCAACTCATTCTCCAATTATAATGGCCTACCCTGAATCAACCATTTATGAAATAAAAGATAAGATGGAAGTTGTTAGATACGAAGAAACTGAAAACTATCAGATAACGAAAAACTTTATTAATAATAGGGATAAGATGCTCCATATTCTAATTGATGGTTTTAATTAGAATAAGATATATCATCGCAAGTACCCCTACCATTGGATGAGGATTTAAAATATTAACATCAGGATACAATAATATAAAATTAAGGTAAATTTACTTTTTTGATAATTCCATTGTCTATTGAAATTATTTTATTATCAGTTATTTCTATAATTGTTCCAGCATAAGAAGTCTTTTTCTTAGATACTTGATTAGTAACATAACCTTCTAAGTTATTATCTATAAATATAGCACCACTTTTAGTTACACTAATGTGCTTTTTATCTACAGGAGAGTTAAGTACTATGGAGGTCCATTTCTTTACAGATTTATCTGTAGACCCGTACATTATCTTATAAACTTTCCCATTTTTAAGAGCACCTATATATATATTATCATTGTTAGCTGTATTTAAAAGGCACGCTTGTATATTGTCTAGACTCCAATCCATATTTGAAACCTTTATTAAGTTGGTTGAGGTATCTTCATAAATAAGATTTGGTTTATGATTAAACGTTCTAATTCTTCCAATATGTTTAGAGTTAAAAATACGAATAATATTTCCATTAACATCATTATAAAATACATCGCTTGTCAAGCTGTTTCTCGCGACTTTTATATAAAATACCCCTATTATAGGTGACATCTGTATATCGCTAATAGTATCGTTCTTATTAGCTACGGTAAATTTTACGTCCTTATTGTTTGTGTCGCCAGGGGCTTGTACCTTATTGGTATCAGCGTTGTAGTTAAAAGTGTTAATAGTAATTTTCATGTTTGATTTTTTTTCCAATATGGACATGGAGTCTGTGTCTGGATGCCACTTACTATAAATTATTTGTGAATTGTCTATATCACCAACTATATTGGATTTACCCGTATATGAATTAATAACTATTAGTTTAGAATTATCATAATAGGAAATATATTTACCATCAAAAGATGATTGAATTTTACTCGCGGTAGTTGGTATTTTTATAGAAAGATGTAGATCAACTTCTTTGTGATTTTTAACTATTTCCTCATTTACCTTAGTATTGAGTAATGTTTTTTGATAGTATTTATCAGATATAAAAAATATACAACTTTGTAATACTAGTGCAAGGATACTCCAACCCACTATTCTTTTAAATATTTTCATAAATAATAATCTCCTTTAAGGTTCCACATAAATTGAGGTGGCAACATACCTTTCACCATTCCAACCATGAGGGCTATTTACTAATGCGCCATCTTGATACATTGTGCTAGAAAAACCACCATCTAGGTTAGATGCGTTGACAGCACCGTGTTTTAGTAGCTCGTCTTGGATGTCCTTAAGTGTAGCACCTGATTTTTTAAGATTTGCACGCCCATCCATTACAAGAAACAAAATTGTTCCGTCAACAGTTTGACCGATGGCCGTTCTTGGTTGGAAACCATCAGCAGCAGCATCTTCATCATTAATTTGGCCTTTACCATTAATAATTAGAACAGGAGGTCTAAAACATAAAGCTTCTGTAACATTTAATTTTTTAAGTTCATTAACACTGTAATTACCAACTATAAGTTTCCCGACATTTGTAAATGCTGTAACGCTTTGCTTGGTAGTATCATTACTATCATTAGAAATTACTTTCCCATTACAGATTAGAAAACCGCCCGCATAAGCACCTGTACCTCCAAAGCTACCTTTGTTGTTATCAGTAAAAGATCCTCCATTTATGGCTGCTACTGCATTATGTGCCTTTGCCATTTCACTGGTTTTTTCGCCCTCTACCCCTAAATTTTTACTCCGTGCTATTTTGACTTTTAAGGGATTGGGGATTTCTAACAGATATCCGTCATATCTTCCTGAATCTGGATGCAAATTATATCTAATTATCTCATTACTTGATTTCTTATCAATATTAATAGCTGCTATACTAACCTTTGTATCTTCTTTAATATTGCTTTTATTGGTTATTTTATTTATCTCGGCTGTAGATAAGAAGGTAGTGGCCAAATATTGATGCCTAGTTCCCATAATTGTAGCTACTACGACCTTCTTTAAGCTAGTGAAGGGTCCTCTAAAGACATAAAATGGTGCTGTTACCACGGTGAATAATGTCATATATAATATGAAAATTATTACTGGTTTTAATTTTTTATCTTTATTTTTGGGCATTATAATCCTCCTTTTAATAGTGTAAGAAATTATGCAGAGACTTTCTATCTAAAGCAATTTACAAAATTTACTGATTGCTAAGAACTTCTTAAGGCAATACCATAAAAGTAGATGCAACTTTTCTTTCGCCGGATATATCACACGGATTATTAATTACTTTACCGTTATAGTACATAGTTGATGAACTTCCTCCATCAAGATTTGATGCATTTACGGCACCATAGTCTAAAAGTATATTTTGCACTTCACGTAAAGTAGCACCTATAGATTTTGTACTTCTACCATCAATAGTTAATAAAATTACTGAACCATCTTTTTTCTGACCTATAGCTGTTCTTGGAGCAATCCCCCAACTGCCATCGCCTTTTGTAATTGTAGGTTTACCATTAACGATAAGTGCAGGACCAAAACTAATGGCCTCCGTTATATTAAGTTTGTTTAATTCATTTAAGGAATAACTACCAACTAGAAGCTTGCCTGTGCCATTAAAAGCAACCATATCTTTTTTGATAGTATTCTCCTTTAGATCATTATAAATAATTTTTCCATCATGCATTATAACTCCTGAGGGGAAGAAGTTTTTGTCAGGATCTGTAAAGCCTCCCGCGTTAATAGCTGCTATAGCACCATTATCTTGCGCTATATTACTAGTTAGTTCGCCCTGTTTTCCTAGTTTATTACTATAGCCAACCTTAATTTTTGTTGGGTCTTTAATGATAAGTGCATAGCCTGTGAACTTTAATCCATTTGAAATATTATACCTTTCAATGTTTGTTTTACTATCATTATTTAAATTGGTGATAGCTTTTGTAGTTTGATTGTTCTTATTGTCAGCTAACACAGGTTTATTTTTAGCATTAGTAAGCATTATTCCTCCTAATAAAGTTAATGTTACTATAGGTATAATCGACCACTTATAAGAATTTTTCTTGAATAAAGAGATCATAGTAATTCTCCTTTTAATTTGAGATTTATTATTTATGATGTAGGACATACCATAAAATTGAGGTGTTTTCTTATAGCTTTCTAACAATTTTATAATAGTTTTACCATAATTTATGTAGTTTTCACAGTTAACATGAGACAAAGCTAAGGCATCACAAGCGAGTTCCTTATCATTAGACATTTTATAAAATGAATACCATATAATTGGATTAAACCAATGTATTATTTGAAGTACTCCTGATATGCAACTTACTATTATGTCGAGGCGTTTTACATGGGCTAGTTCATGTAAGATTATAAATTCTAATTCATTTTTATTTAGAAAATTATAAGTGCCAATAGGTAGTAGCAATTTAGGTTTTATAAATCCATAAATACAGGGCGATTTAATTTCATTAGTATTTATAATTCTTATATTAGATTTTATATTTAACTTGTTTTTACACTGTAATAAAAGAAGTAAAACTTTCTTATTATTACATACATGACCTTTCTTAAACTTGCACTTTAATTTCATCGTCATTACAATTGTATAAGAAGCAATTATAATAACGACCAGTAACCACAGGCAACTTATCAATTGTAGATATATCGGAATCTGGTCAGCATCAGATGTATTTGCTTGTAAATTAGACTTCACAAGATTTGGAGCTACAGTTGGATTACTCTCTTTATTATGAAAAATTTTGATTGCTTTGTAAGTTATTGTATAAGGTACTTGTGTAATAGTTGTATTTTTAAAATTAATAATATTAAAGATACTTAATGAGCTTTGTAGTCCGTAAGGCATTAACAATCTAATTATAAGAATAAGCCAAATGGCATAGTGCCATCTAACGCCTAGCTTATCTTTAAGCAATAATTTAAAGAGAAGAATTATTAAACTTAAAATGCTTGCTAAAGCGGTTGAATATAATACCCATTTAAAAATAGATATTAGTAATAACATAAATACACCTATTTAACCTTTCTTCTTATCAAGAATATTTTTAAGTTCTTTAATTTCCTCGTCAGATAATTTTGATTCATTTAAAAAGTTTGCAATCATACCATTTAATGAGCCATTAAACACACGGTTTATAAAGGATTCACTCTCAGCTTTTATACATTTATTTTCTGATAATAAAGGAAAGTAATAATACGTTTTTTTATCTTTTTTATCTATGTTGTAACCTAGAACTTCTTTTTTGACTAAACGATTTATTAAAGTTCTAACAGTATTTGCCTTCCAATCAGTCCTTTTACTTAAAGCATTAACAATTTCATTTGCAGTGCAGGTTGGATTCGCCCAAACGCATTTCATAACTTCCCATTCTGAATTTGATATTTTAGATGCATTAATCATTTTATCATCTACTTTCTAATAAATTTGTTTATTGCGATATTCAGCTTCATATTATATATTACACATGTAATATATAATTGTCAATATATACTTTTCATTGTAAAAATAGGGAAAGAAGAAAAAAGATTAAGAGATTTAAGAAAATCATGTATTATAAGAAGTATCCAAAATTAACAAATAAAATCATCTTTTCAAAAGATATAAAATACAACAGTATTAGTTTTTAATATCTGCCCTAACGTATAATCAATAGAATAGGGTCGTAGGAAAGCAAGAACATGTGGGAATAAATGAAAATCAAAACCTTGGAGAGATTGGAGAAAGGAAAAGCCCTCAGTATTAATTAAACACATAGTACAAACCCATCATGAATTTACAAAAAAACATCTTAGAGAAATAGCTTTATTTTTGTATACTTTAGTATTGCTATACGGTAGAATAGTGGTACATAGTATTTTTATTAAACTATAGATTTAGTATTTAATAAAAATAATAGACTACAGGTTTTACAAATATTATAAATTAAAAGTTTGTATGCTACGAGAGTATACTATTTCTAAAAAAGCAAATAAATGTATAATTTTATTGAAGACCACGAAGGTTGATTTCTGTATATCAGATATTAATTTTTGTGTTTTTATTTTTTTGGGGGTTTTAAAGAAAGTCAATTTGAAGGAGAAACCAAATGGATTCGAAAAATCAAGTACCGGATTGGTTGTTAAATAGTGGAGAACTAGGAATGTGCCCATGTGGGTGTATTGGTAAAAGGAAGAAAGGCAGTTTTTTAGAAAAGACTATTAATAGTATTGCTAAGCTTTTAAAGGAAGTTATTTTTTTTGAGGATATAGCGTTTCAAAAGGGTTTTCTACAAAAGTTAGATCCAAGAATAAAGGTAATATCTTTAATTGTCTTAATATTAACATCTACTTTGATTCATAATGTGCTTATATTAACTATTCTTTATTTAATATCATGCATTTTAGCTAAGATGTCATATGTATCATTAAAATTATATTTTAAACGTATATGGTTAATTACGCCACTTTTCACGGGAATTGCTGTACTACCATCGATTTTCAATTTTGTAAGACCTGGAACTACATTAGTTACTCTTATAAATTTTGGTCATCAAGTGCATTTGGGTCCACTAATATTTCCGTCTGTTCTTACGATTACATCGCAAGGAGTATCGGGAGCTGTTTTGTTAATAGTTAGAGTTGGCGTTACGGTATCTTTAGCTTTTCTATTTACAACTACTACTAGGTGGGCTAATTTGTTAAAGGCATTACGGGTTCTGCTTTTACCAAAAATATTTATTACAACTCTGGAAATGTGTTATCGTTATATCTTTATATTATTAAATATAACAACAGATATGTTCGTTGCAAGAAAGAGTAGAACCTTTAGTAAAGCTTCCTCAAAAGAGGGGCGTCATTTTGTCTCTAATGCCATTGGAAGTCTCTTTGGTAAAAGTTATGCTTTAAGTGAAGAGGTTTATGGAGCTATGCTATCAAGGGGGTATAAAGGCGAGCCTGTTATTATGAACAGGTTTCGATTTACTTTACTTGATTTCCAATGGTTATTAGGTGTTATAATTTGTGTTTTAGCAGCTTTTGGAGGTGAAATTATTCTTGGATAGGGAAAAAGTAATGGAGCTTCGCGATGTTTCATTTGAATATTTGCCTAGTGAAATGGTACTTAAAGATATAAATTTAGATATTTATAGTGGTGAAAAGATAGTTATTTTAGGAGCTAATGGGTCAGGTAAATCTTCACTTTTAAAGATCCTTAATGGCTTGATATTCCCAAGTAAAGGTGAGTATAACGCTTTTAGTCAACTTGTTACGGAAGAAACATTAAATGATGAGCAGTTTGCGCAGGCTTTTCGCCAAAGAATTGGGTTCATATTTCAAAATTCTGATGCTCAATTGTTTTCTACAAATGTATGGGAAGAAATAGCTTTTGGACCACTACAGATGAAGCTTAGCTTTAAGGAAGTAGAGGATAGGGTTAATGGCGTTATTCGAATGCTTGAACTAGAATCATTGAAAGATAGGCCGCCGTATAGATTAAGTGGTGGTGAGAAAAAGAAAGTAGCTATTGCATCTGTATTATCAATAAATCCAAAAGTTTTGATATTGGATGAACCTACGAATGGCTTGGATCCTCGATCTCAAAGATGGCTGATTAATCTATTAGTAAAACTTAATAATGCAGGCAAAACTTTAATTACATGTACTCATAATTTAGATATTGTCGAAGAAATAGCTGATAGGGTAATAGTTTTTAATGAGGATCATAAGATAGTTGCTAGTGGTTCACCTAAGGATATATTATCAAATAAAGAATTATTACTTTCTGTAAATCTTATAGATGAGCATTATCATAGACATGTTCACGCAACTGATAAAAGCATGCAGCATGATCATTATCATAGTCATGAATAGTCTTAATTTTAAGGAGGAGATATTATGCATATACCTGATGGATACTTAAGTCCCCAAACATGCGTCGTACTTGGAACGCTAGCGATTCCAATAATAGGAATAGCAGCAATAAAGTTAAAGAAGACATTAAAGGACAAGCAAGTTCCACTACTTGCAATTGGAGCAGCTTTTTCGTTTACTATTATGATGTACAATGTACCGATACCTGATGGTACTACTGCTCATGCCGTTGGGGCTTCACTACTCGCAATAATTTTAGGCCCTTGGGCTGCCGTAGTTGGAGTGAGTATTGCACTCATAATCCAAGCATTTTTCTTTGGAGATGGTGGAATCCTTACACTAGGGGCTAATATTTTCAACATGGCATTTGTGATGCCTTTCGTAAGTTATTATGTATACAAGTTAATATCGGGTAATTCTGAAATTTCATCAAAACGTAGATTTATTGGCTCGATTATAGCAGGATATGTAGCAATTAATATTGGTGCCTTGTGTACTGGAATTGAGCTTGGAATTCAACCATTGTTATTTCATAAACTTGATGGTACTCCATTATATGCACCATATACATTGATGCAAACATTGCCTGCTATGATGTTTGCACATCTTGTAATAGCAGGACCTGTTGAAGGAATAGTAACAGGTCTAGTAGTAAAATATATGCAAAAATCGAATCCTGCCATGCTTATGATTTATCCACCTAAAAAATTTTTGCCTGGGAAATCCCACGTTATAGGTAGTTTAAAGAAGTATTGGTATGTTTTGATAACTTTAATTATTTTTGCGCCGCTTGGATTATTAGCTAATGGGACCGCTTTTGGTGAATGGTCTAGTGATGATTTAAAATTAAAGCTTGGATTTATCCCAGAGGGAATGGCAAAACTTTCAGATAAATGGAATTTCATGTTGCCAGATTATTCTGTACCAGGATTTGGTGATAATTTGTTTAAGTCATCTTTAGGATATATAATTTGTGCAATTGTTGCTTTAATAATAATATTAGCTATAACTGGAATTATAAGTTTTCTGCAGAAAAGAAAAAATGCTACTAATAATGTTAATTAAAAAGGGTAAATGTTATTTTAACATTTACCCTTTTTTTTATAAAATTTTGCTAATTATTAGTATTAGTTTTAGGAGTGTTATTTGATTTAGGTGTATTTACGTTAGTGCCATTGCCAGTATTAGTACTTGTTCCTGTACCGGTTCCAGTACCGGTTCCGGTACCTGTACCTGTGCCAGTACTAGTTCCAGTGCCAGTTCCAGTACCGGTTCCAGCACCGGTTCCAGCACCGGTTCCAGCACCAGTTCCATTACCGGTTCCAGTGCCAGTTCCAGTGCCGGTACCAGTGCCAGTACCGGTTCCAGTATTGGTACCTGTTCCGGTACTGGTACTATCAGTTTTCGCAGGTGTTTTTAAATTAGATTTTTTATTGGTGTTTTTTTGATTATTAGTTGTATTATTTGATTGATAGTTATCATCGCTTTTTAATTTGCTACCATTTGGGTTTAGAGCGATATATAATGTATCCATTAATACTCCGTTTTTATCAATTACCGTATTAGGTCGAGTGAAGTCTTTTTGAACTAAACCTTGATGTAGATACTCCATATATTCTTTCCATATTTGGCCAGGTTCGTTAGCTCCAAACATATTCTGCGCAGCTGGTGTATCATCTCCTACCCATACAGAGGTTGTATAGTAGGGAGTATACCCTATAAACCAACAATCTTTTGATTCGTCAGTAGTTCCTGTTTTGCCTGCAGCATAAGGATAGTCACTAAGAGATAAACCATTTCCTGTTGAATAACTTTCTGTTAATACACTCTTTAAAGTATCAGTCATAAGGTATGAAGCTCCACTATCATATACCTTAGTTTGCTTGTATTTATTTTCAAACAATACTTGATCAATTACTGTATTAGTTATTTTACGTACGTTACTTGGTTCTATAAATTTACCGTTTCTAGAAAGGGTTGAATAACCTGAAGCCATTTCAACAGGGGTGACTCCCTTTGTAAATCCGCCGATTCCAACTACAGGGTATTCCTCGGGGGTTATATATTTGAAATTCATATTTTGCAAATATTTCAGCGATTTCTTTACACCATTGTCTTTTACTAATCTAACTGGAATGGTGTTTATAGATATATCAAGCGCATATTTCAAAGATACAGAGCCACGGAATATAGAGTCATCATTATTTACTTCATCTATTGGTGCATCTACATATTCACTTGCTGGAATATATCCTCTTTCAAATGCAGGAGTATATGCTATTAATGGCTTTATAGAGGAACCTGGCTGTCGTACCCCTAAAGAGGCTCTATTAAAGGTGTTGCCATCTTGACTTCTGCCTCCAACTATAGCTACAACTTCTCCTGTATTATTATCTATTGTGACACTTGCGCCTTGTTTTTTATATAAGCCAGAGGCTTTAGATGTTTGTGAATATTTAGCTAGTTTATTATCTACTACACTTTGTAATTTTTCTTGCTTTGCTGTATCAATAGATGTATCTATTCTATATCCACCACTAAGAAGAGTTTTTTCCTTGTCTGCATATTCAGTTTTATACTTAGCAAAATAAGTTTCACTATCTTTATCATTACTAAAAGAATATTTTGAAACAAAACCATCTTGCTCCATTAATTTCAGTGTTGCATTATGAATGGCATATTCAACACTGTAGTCTACAGGTGCTGTTTTTATATAAGGCTTTAGATTTAGTTTAATAACTTCTGCTTTTGCGGTATCAAATTCGATTTGTGATATTTTGCCTAAACTTAACATTTTATCTAAAACTAAATCTCTTCTATTTAGTGCATTATCCATGTGTTTAATAGGGTTATAGTAAGAGGGATTGTTAGGAATCGACGCAAGTAGAGCTATTTGCGAAACATCTAAGGCTCTGTTACTCTTTTGAAAGTAAAATTGTGCAGCACTTTCAATGCTATAACAGCCATTACCGTAATTTATGTTGTTTACATAAAATTCTAATATTTGTGCTTTGGAATATTTTTTTTCTAAATCCAGTGATATAACAGACTCTTCTAATTTTCTCCACATAGTTACGTCAAATGTAAGAAATACATTTCTTGCTAATTGTTGTGTTATTGTAGAACCACCTTGAAGCACAGCTCCTTTGGATTTTATATATACCCAAATGGATCTTCGTATACCCTTATAGTCTATTCCATTATGTTCATAAAACCTCTCATCTTCAATTGAAGTGACAGCTTGGCTTATATATGGATTCAAGTCAGCATCTTTTGTGTAATAATATGAGTTGGTCTTAAATTCTTTTAATAACACGCCTTTATTATCGTAAACTTGAGTTGGCTTTCTGGTATTAAAAGCAGTTTCATTTATATTTTGGGCTATGTTGTTACCAGCTGCAATTGTTGATTTTATTTTAGCATTATATTTAATATAAATATATCCTGAAGCTGCTGAAACTGATAAGAAAATTATAACAAAAAATATCAATAAACCTTTAACAACTTTTTTCCAAAGCTTCTTTTTAATTTTTGCTGGTACTATGATTTTTTTATCATCATTCATTAATATTCCTCCTTTTTTTTATCCTACAAAAAAGAAATTGTCAAGGGCGCTCCTTGGACGATTATGATTTTTGTATACACAATGGAGGTGCCGTTTTGTGTAAGGTGTCTTTGGATGAGTAGTAAGGGATAATTATTTGCCACAAGTAATGTCCTATTTTAAATTTAAGAAATGTATCTGAGAAACTATATATTAAGGAAACACTACAAGTCTTTATTATACTATTAAAAAAGGAATTACGTTATGTAAATATAATACAATTATTTTAAATTATTGTCAATAAAATGGTAATAAGCCGATTGGTATTTATTATTTGTTAATTATAATTAAATATTAGTAAAGTAAATTTATTATGAGAATAAGCACTAAATTATACGATATATAACATAATAATACATATTGCTATTATTTATATACTAATAATACATAATATGATAAAGTTTTTCAACAATAAACCGAATATATTATATATGTAAGTTAAACTTCAATTAGAATATAGTGTAGCGTAAGCAGTTAAGGAATTATAAAGTATTAAGAAAATCTAGTAAATTAGGGAAGGATTATTGACATTATAAAAAACATATATTATGATGAAACGGAATTAGATAAATATGTAGATTATGAAAAGAACATGGGAAAACTAAATCGAGAAAAATCAATTCAAAGGAGATGTTTTTATGGATAAGTATGTTTGTTTGATATGTGGGTATGAATATGATCCAGAGGTAGGGGATCCAGACGGCGGAATAGCACCAGGTACTAAGTTTGCAGATATTCCAGAAGATTGGGTTTGTCCACTATGTGGAGTTTCAAAATCAGATTTTGAAAAAGTAGAATAAAAACTAATACAATTAATATAATGTAATTTAAAGGCCAGGTATATTTAATAATAAACTATTAAATATATCTGGTTTTTTGTATTTCATAAAAAGAAACTATGGCTTGAAATGTAAAGTAATAATTTGTTGTAACAAATAGCTTAAATTTGAAATCATGTGTGAGTATGGGTATCAAGTGATATTGATATTGATACTCATTTGTGATATAGTAAATTGAATTAATATATGGCGTTTGTCCATTAAGGAGATATATTTATGGGAATAATTAAGTCAGCATTTTATTTTATAATAGCCGGAATATTTGAAATAGGCGGGGGTTATTTTGTATGGATATGGTTACGAGATGGTAAAAGCATTTGGTACGGAATTTGTGGAGCTATAGCGCTTATTGTATATGGGGTGATTCCGACTTTGCAACCGCCAAGTGCTAATTTTGGTAGAGTCTATGCAACATATGGTGGTATCTTCATTGTATTATCAATATTATGGGGCTGGAAGATAGATAATATAATTCCTGATAAATTTGATTTGATAGGTGGCGCTATAGCAGTAATTGGAGCTGTTATTATTATGTATGCTCCAAGAGGGTAGAATTTAATGAAGAATAAAATTTTAAAAAAGAATTATGGTTACTTCTTTACATATTAAACATATAGTGATACTATAGATATAATTTAATAAGTTAGTTATTCTCATCAAGAGAGATAGAGGGACAGGCCCGATGATATCTCGGCAACCATCAGGCGATAATTGCCTGAATAGGTGCTAATTCCTGCGTTAAGTTCATAGTAATTTAGCGGAAGATGAGAGAGGTGTCATTGAATATTTATACCTCTTTCATCGTTATTGGTGAAAGAGGTTTTTTGGTTTTTTATAAATTAAAATTTAATAATGTCTTATCAAGAGAGGTGGAGGGACTGGCCCTATGAAACCCGACAACCAGTATCGCAAGATACATGGTGTTAAATCCTGCAGCATGGCTGCAAGATAAGAATAAGTTTGGAAGTAGTGCCCAAGTTTATTCTTGGGCACTATTTTTTAGGAAAATAGATAACATTGGTTACAATAAAATTATAAAAATGAATTGTAAGGCATAAAGAGGAGCAGAGATATTATGATTAAAGTTAGTGGTGTAAGTAAAAGTTTTTCAGAGGTAAAAGTATTAAGTAATGTTTCGTTCACAGTAGATAAGGGTGACATTTATGGTGTTATTGGTCATAGTGGTGCTGGAAAGTCTACTTTGCTTAGATGTTTTAATGGGCTTGAGACATATGATACAGGAACTATTAACATAATGGGTAAAGTGGTTAATGAGCTAAGCCGTAAAGAGCTTCGTGAGTTTAGAAAAGATGTAGGAATTATATTTCAAAGTTTCAACCTTATTAATAGTAAAAATGTTTTTGATAATATAGCATTTCCACTTGAAGTATGGGGGAATGATAAGAGCTATATTAAGGAAAGAGTAGATAGCTTGATAGATTTAGTAGGTCTTAATGATAAAGTAAAAACAAACGTAAAGCAGTTAAGTGGAGGCCAAAAGCAAAGAGTTGGAATAGCAAGGGCATTGGCACTGAATCCTAAAATACTACTTTGCGATGAGGCCACTTCTGCACTAGATCCTAAAACTACAAAATCTATATTACAGCTTTTAAGAGATATAAATAATAAATTTAATATAACAATCGTCGTAGTTACTCATCAGATGGAAGTGGTAAAAGAAATTTGCAATAAATTCATTCTTTTAGAAGGTGGTAAAATTAAAAGTCACGGGTTTACGGATGAATTATTTATTAAACCAACAAAAGAGATGAAAATACTTATTGGTGAGGAAGAATTACTACCCAGTATTGGTTATAACATTAAAATATTTTTCACAAAGGAAATTACCCAAAGTTGTTTAATAACATCGCTAGCAAGAGAACTTGATATTGATTTTTCAATAGTATGGGGAAGGCTTGAAAAATTTAGAGATAGTGTGATGGGTAGCCTTATTATAAATACTAATGAGGAAAATAAAATAAAAATATTAAAGTATTTAGATGATAGATCTATAGAATGGGAAATTGATCTTGAATTAGAACAAGATGAATTAAATAAGGAGGGGGTATAAATGACATTTGAAGAGATTTTAATACAAATTTTACTGCCTGCATTATTAGACACAATGTACATGGTAGTAGTATCTACGATTTTTACAGTGATTTTAGGTTTTATTACAGCGGTTGGATTAATTATAACTGGACCTAAAGGGCTAAGGCCGAACAGCTTAGTTTATAAAAGTTTAAATTTAGTAGTTAATATACTTCGTTCTTTCCCGTTTATAATACTCATGATATCTATATTTCCTTTAACGAAGTTAATTGTTGGAACTACAATAGGTACTAATGCAGCTATAGTTCCACTAACTCTTGGAGCGGCTCCTTTTGCTGCAAGAATAATAGAGTCAGCACTACTTGAGGTGGATTATGGGATTATTGAAGCAGCTAAATCCTTTGGCGCAAAAACTCACCAAATTATATTTAAGGTTATGTTAAAAGAAGCAATGCCATCTATAGTTCTTGGAATTACTTTAACTGTTATAAATATTATAGGATATTCAGCTATGGCAGGAACAGTTGGCGGTGGTGGTCTTGGAGATGTAGCACAAAAATATGGATATTATAGATTCCAGACGGACATAATGATATACACGGTAATAATATTAATTATAATTGTGCAAGTAATACAAGCATTAGGAAATTTATTGTATAGAAAAATGATTAAATAAGATATTAATGATATTTAACATCAAATATGATGATTGAATTATAAATTACAAAAAAAGAAAGATTAAGAGGGGGATTTAAAATGAAAAAAATATTAAGCATATTATTATCAGTAGTTGTAATTTTTACATTAAGTGGTTGTGCTGCGAAGAAAGAGGCAGTAACAGCTGATAAAAAAATTATCAAGGTAGGTGCTTCACCAATTCCTCATAAAGAAATATTAGAAGTTGTAAAACCAATCCTTGCGAAAGAAGGATATACTCTTCAAATAGTGGAATTTACCGATTATGTAACACCAAACACAGCACTTGCTGAGAAACAACTTGATGCAAATTTCTTTCAACACGTACCTTATTTGACAGAATTCAGTAAATCGAAAGGGTTAGATCTTGTTTGGACTGTAAAGGTCCATATTGAACCAATGGCTTTGTACTCATCTAAATATAAAAAACTTAGTGATATAAAAGATGGAGCAAAAATAGCTATTCCAAATGATCCTACAAATGGTGCAAGAGCACTTAGAGTACTTGAAAAAGCAGGTTTAATAAAATTAAAAACTGGAGACCTTATTTCTAAAATTGATATTACAGAAAATAAAAAGAATCTAAAAATAACTGAATTAGAAGCTCCACAACTTCCAAGAGTTCTAAAAGATGTGGATGCAGCAGTTATAAATTCTAATTATGCAATGACTGCTAAATTAAAATTAACAGACGCAATAGCTGTTGAAGCAAAGGATTCACCTTATGCCAATGTACTTGCTGTTAGAAAAGAAGATAAAGATAAGCCTTATATAAAGGCACTTTCAAAAGCATTAACTTCTCCAGAAGTTAAGAAATTTATTTTAAGTAAATATAAGGGTGCTGTAATTCCAGCATTTTAAAGTTAGTATTTAGTTTTATATAATTATAATAGTTTAACAAAATAAAATCACTTTGCTTTGAGCTTAATAGTTTAAAGCAAAGTTTTTTTTACAATATGAGTACATAGGAAGAGGAGATTTTAATATGGAAATCAAGCAATTTTGTGCGCGGTATTCAATGGATAGGGTGGGGACTAATTCCTTAAAGTGGGATGCTTTAGATAAGCGTTATGGTGATAAGAATTTAATCCCTATGTGGGTGGCAGATATGGAATTTAAGGCACCAGAAGTAGTGGTAAATGCAATGAAGCAAAGAATTGAACATGGGATATTTGGATATTCTTATGTACCTGACTCCTACTATAACTCTTTCATTAATTGGGAAAGGAATCAGCATAACTATGAAGTAGATAAAAAATGGATACGGTTTTCAACTGGTGTTGTTGTATCTTTATATTGGTTTGTTAATGCGTTTACAAAGTTTGGTGACTCAGTAATTATTATTACTCCGGTGTATTACCCTTTCCACGATGCAGTAAAAGATACTGGAAGAAAATTAATTACATCTGAATTAATAAATGTAAATGGAGTATATACCATTGATTTTGAAGATTTTGAGAGAAATATTATAGAAAATGATGTTAAATTGTTTATCCAGTGTTCTCCACATAATCCGGTTGGTAGGGTTTGGACAGAAAAAGAATTGGATAAAATTTTATCTATATGTAAAAGATATAATGTACTTGTTGTCTCAGATGAAATACATCAAGATATTATAATTGGAGAAAATGTACAAATACCTGCAGCTATAGTAAGTGGTGCAAAGTATGCTGATAATATAATAACAGTTACAGCACCATCAAAAACTTTTAACTTAGCCGGATTATTAAATTGTAATATAATTATATCTAATGAGAAGATAATGGCAAGATATGATGCGTATTCGAAAACTATTAATAAAACAGAAGTTAACATTATGGGATTAACTGCAGCGGAGGCTGCTTATAATTATGGTGAAGAGTGGTTAAAATCCCTGCTAGAGGTAATAAAGCATAACTACAACCATGTTAAAGAAAGACTAGGAGATAAGGCACCAAAAATAATTATTACTCCGTTAGAAGGAACTTATCTTATTTGGCTAGATTTGAGGGGATATATAGAGCCTAATGAAACAAAAACATTTATACAGGATAAATGCAGACTTGCTGTTGATTATGGTGAATGGTTTGGCGAAAATTGTAAGGGATTTATTAGATTAAATATGGCTACTAATCCTAAGTATGTTGAAAAAGCTGTGGACAATATCATAAAAAATATTAATTGTTTGTAAATTATAATAATTTGAAAGAGGAAATTTGTCGTATTTATAGAATAAGGTAATATACGATTATTTTCTCTACGGAGGAAAAACTAGGAGGGATTTTTATGAAAACATTAAAAGGAACAGAAACAGCTCAAAATCTTATGAAATCATTTGCGGGTGAATCACAAGCTAGAAATAGATATACTTATTATTCATCAGTAGCAAAAAAAGAAGGGTACATACAAATATCTAACATATTCACAGAGACAGCAGCAAATGAGAAAGAACATGCTGAAAGATTCTTTAAGTTTGCAAATAAAGATTTGTGTGGAGAAGTGGTAGAAATTAATGCAACATATCCTGTAGCGCTTGGAGACACAAAGCTTAACTTATTAGCAGCGGCTAATGGAGAAAATGAAGAATGGTCAGATCTTTATCCATCATTTGCAAAAGTCGCTGAAAAAGAAGGTTTTCCAGAAATAGCTGTACTTTATAGAAAAATTTCTGAAGTTGAAAAACATCATGAAGAGAGATACAGAGAATTATTAAGTAATGTAGAAAATAATACAGTATTTGATAAAGAAGAAGTAGTTATGTGGAAATGTGGCAATTGTGGTTATATTTTTGAAGGAAAAAGTGCTCCTAAAGTATGTCCAGCATGTGCACATCCTCAAGGATATTTTGAAATATTTTCAGAAAAATTCTAATTATATTTTAAAAATGTAGAATAAAAAATAACCCTCATTTTAATTTGAGGGTTATTTTTTATGCTTATATATATTACCTTTTGAAAATCCTTAATCTATATGCATTAAGTGCTGTATCGTATAATTTGTTCATTAGTTTATAATTAGCATATGCACCAACAACTAGTCCGATACCGGGAACAAGCTGTAACATTTTTGCCAAATCTATATAATCCCTATATTCTTGTTGAAAAGTTTTCCAGTCAAAAGATTCTACATCCGCAGGCAAATTTTTTACGTAATTGTCCCAATTTGATATTTGAGTGTATATTTCAATTCTTCTTTTGTCACTTGAAAAAGCTAGCTGAAAAACATATAGAATATATAATCTTTCTTTATAATCTCGAACATCAAAACCATAAATACTAGCTATTTCATACAGAAATTTCATTTTTAAACTTAGAAGAATAGGGAAGTCCGCAAGACCAATTAAAAACCCGGCACCACCGGTTCCAGCGCCACTAACAGTTGCAGCTTTTCTATAAAAATCAATACTGCTTTTTGCCAAAACTTCGCGGTCTTCAAGGGAGGTATTAGTAAGTGGGGGTTTCGCTGTATATTCAGAACCGGTGAGTACAAGCTTTGTCATATTTTCAATTGAAATGTTAATAATATTTTGAATTTTATCAGGAAGTAAGTTGTTCATCTTGTTTTGTATACCCTTAGCAAAATCGCTTGAAAAAGAAGGCTCCTTTTCCATCTTTTCTTGCCATAAAAACATTTCTTTTAGTGAGTTTTCTTCATAATTATTCATGTTTGTCCCCTTATAAAATTAATATTATCATTATGATGGCACTGTAAGTTATCTTTTATTCATTTATAGATTGTTTTATTAGATATTATTTAGTACAAAGGATTAATTATCACTTGTCACGTGGGTGGCACTGTTTTGTAAGCTTTCAATATATTTCATCATTTTTTCTTGATTTTTTACTAATGCCTTTTGATTATCTATTAATAAATCCATTTTTTTGTGTAAATCTTGAGTAATTAATTCTGATTTAAAATTTATCTTATAATCGTTTTTTGATTTTATTCTATCTTTTTCTTCTTGTCTATTCTGGCTCATCATTATTACAGGAGCTTGTATAGCTGCAGTGCAAGATAGAACTAGATTAAGAAGTATAAATGGAGCCGGGTCAAATAGATTTTTAAAAATAGTATTAGAAACTATCCATATAACGATAATTGCAAGTGCTATTATTATAAAACTCCAACTTCCAACTGTTTCTGCTATTTTATCAGCCATTTTATTTCCAAAGTTGTGGGAGTGCGAAGTTTCGATTGTGACATCTTCCGATATCCTATTACCCATTAATTCATGTAATAAATCTTCTTCAATAGAGTTAAAGCTTTCTCCTTGGTCAATTATTTCTCGTACAAGTTTTTCTGAGGCCGAATTATCATTATCATTTTCAGTATTATATTCATTTTCCATGTTAATACCCCCTAATTTATTACTTTAATCAAGACGAAATGTTGTTTTATATAAATATAATTATTTTAAATTGCTACTTGCCACCTGGCACGTTGGTAGCACTTATAATTATAATTATTTTAGCAGTAATATTCAATCAATTATTTTGTAACTAAATTATCAACTTCTATTAATACTATTGTTAAATTAGATTATGTTTGCTAAAATAGACTTGTTAAGATATTTAAATATTGACCCAGTGGGATTTTTTAGTGCCCGCTAATTATAAAGTTTATTAAATTACCATCTACATAAGGAAGGAGATAATATTATGATTTATTCAACAGAAGTTTCAGAAATGATTTGTGTTGCTAAAGGACCTAATCATGGTTCAGCACCAATTCCTGAAGAAGGAAAATGGGTACAAAGTAAAGAAATTAAAGATATCTCAGGTTTAACTCACGGAATTGGCTGGTGTGCTCCTCAACAAGGTGCCTGTAAGCTTACATTAAACGTAAAAGATGGAATAATACAAGAAGCATTAGTTGAGGTAATAGGATGCTCAGGTAGTACTCACTCAGCTGCAATGGCTGCAGAAATACTTCCAGGAAAAACTATTTTAGAAGCATTAAACACAGATTTAGTATGTGATGCAATAAATACAGCTATGAGAGAATTATTCCTTCAAATAGTATACGGAAGAACTCAAACTGCATTCTCAGAAGGTGGACTACCTATCGGTGCTGGACTTGAAGACTTAGGCAAAGGCCTTAGAAGTCAAGTTGGTACTATGTATGGAACACTTGCTAAGGGACCAAGATACTTAGAAATGGCTGAAGGTTATGTATCTAATATTGCACTTGATAAAAATAGTGAAATAATTGGTTATAAATTCATTCAACTTGGAAAAATGATGGATATGGTTAAAAAAGGTATGGATGCTAATGAAGCTATGGAAAAAGCTACTGGAACTTATGGTAGATTTGACGAAGCAGTAACAGTAATCGATCCAAGACAAAAATAATATAAAAAGGAGGAATAATATAATGGCTTTATTTGAGAGTTATGAAAGAAGAATAGATCAGATACTACCCGTATTAAAAAAACATGGAATAAATTCACTAGAAGAAGCAAGAAAAATATGTGAAGATAAAGGTATCGACGTTTTTGGAATAGTTAAAGGAATTCAACCAATAGCATTTGAAAATGCTTGTTGGGCATATTCAGTAGGAGCAGCTATTGCAATTAAAAATGGTTGCACTAAGGCTGCAGATGCTGCAGTTTATATAGGCGAAGGACTTCAATCATTTTGTATACCAGGTTCTGTTGCAGATGATAGAAAAGTTGGAATTGGTCATGGTAACTTAGCAGCTATGCTACTTCGTGAAGAGACTAAATGTTTTGCATTCCTAGCTGGACATGAATCATTTGCAGCTGCTGAAGGCGCAATTGGTCTTGCAAGAGCTGCTAATAAAGTAAGAACTAAACCTTTAAAAGTAATACTTAATGGTCTTGGAAAAGATGCAGCTTATATAATTTCAAGAGTTAATGGATTTACTTATGTTCAAACAAAATTTGATTACTATACTAGTGAATTAAAAGTAGTTAAAGAAACAGCTTATTCTGATGGAGAAAAAGCTAAAGTTAGATGTTACGGTGCAGATGATGTACGTGAAGGCGTTGCAATAATGCATTCAGAGGATGTAGATGTATCAATTACAGGAAATTCTACAAACCCAACAAGATTCCAACATCCAGTTGCTGGAACTTACAAGAAAGAAAGATTAGAAGCAGGTAAGAAATACTTCTCAGTAGCATCAGGTGGTGGTACAGGAAGAACACTTCACCCAGATAATATGGGAGCAGGTCCAGCTTCATACGGAATGACGGATACTATGGGAAGAATGCATTCAGATGCACAATTCGCAGGTTCTTCATCTGTTCCAGCTCATGTAGAAATGATGGGACTTATCGGTATGGGAAATAACCCTATGGTTGGTGCTTCAGTTGCAGTTGCAGTTGCAGTACAAGAAGCAATGAGCAAATAAATTTTTTATTGTATGTTAATAAAAAAGTCCCTCATCTTGGTTTCTTATGTTTATAGAAAAGCTTAGGTTAAACTAGATAGGGACAAGCCTCACATTAAGTCATAATAGGCTAAATGTGAGGCTTTTTTTATTTGTGGTAAATATCAAAGAAGTTTATTTTTTGCATATTATCAATTTAAAGGTTGAAATAATGTTTGACATTAAATACTACTGTGTATATACTGATTATATACACTAGCTACAAAGGAGCGAATTATGAATATTATAATTTCAAATTCATCGCAGGATCCGATTTATGAACAAATAGTGACCCAAATTAAAACTGCCATTATGAAAGAAGACCTAACTCCGGGGGATGCCTTACCTTCTATAAGAAGTTTAGCAAAAGAGCTTCTTATAAGTGTTATAACAACTAAAAGAGCATATGAAGAGCTTGAAAAAGAAGGATTTATAGAGACTGTTCCTGGAAAAGGTTCCTATGTATCATGTCAAAACAAAGATCTAATAAGGGAAAAAAGATTAAAAACTATAGAAGAAAACCTAGCTGGTGTTGTATCTGAAAGTAAGTTTTTAAATTTAAGTTTAGAAGAGTTACAAGGTATGTTAGCAATACTATATACCGAAGAAAATTAATACATAATTAAATTTTTAGTTTTGAACTAATTAAGGGGGGAATAAAGATGAATAACATCTTGGAAATAAAAAATTTAAATAAGTCTTATAAGGATTTCACTCTAGACAATTTAACTTTCAATGTTGAAAGAGGCTCTATAATGGGGTTTATAGGCCCAAATGGTTCAGGTAAGAGTACCACTATAAAACTTATAATGAATCTTATTAAAAAAAATAGTGGAGATATAAATATTTTTGGATTAGATAATATAAAGCATAATAAAGAGATTAAGCAGAAAATAGGATTTGTTTATGACGAAAATTATTTTTATGAAGAATTAAACATCATAGAAATGAAAAACATTCTTCGACCTTTCTATAAAAGTTGGAATGATGCTTTGTTTGAAAAGTATATAAAAGAATTCGAACTGCCTAAAAAGAATAAAATTAAAAATCTATCAAAAGGAATGAAAATGAAATTTTCTCTAGCATTAGCTCTTTGCCATAATGCAGAGCTTATTATAATGGATGAACCTACTTCTGGACTAGATCCAGTATTCAGAAGTGAACTCATAGATATTTTGTATAATGTAATTCAAGATGAAAATGTAAGTATATTCTTTTCAACTCATATAACTACTGACCTTGAAAAGATAGCTGATTATATTACTTTTATTAATAAAGGAAAATTAGTTTTCTCAAGGACTAAGGATGAAATTATTGAAAATTATGGAATGGTTAAAGGGAGTAAAGAACTTTTAGACAATGATATTAGGAGAAAATTTGTAAGCATAAAAGAAAATAATTTTGGATTTGAGGCTCTAACAAATGATATTACTAAAGCGAGGGAGCTATTTAAAGGCAGAGGAATTATTGAAAAGGCATCGCTTGAAGACATTATGGTATATACGGTTAGGGGGAATATTTAATGTTGAATCTAATAATAAAGGATATTCTGATTCAGAAAAAGACTATTATATATGCTCTCCTTTATACTGCTTTTATGGCTTTTTCTATGTCTTCTGTGTTTCCTAATGGTTTTGGCTTATATGTGATGTCGCCTATGGTAATCAATTACTTATTTATAACTTTTGCTGTTCAATATGATGATAAGAACAAAAGTGAAGTTATAATAAATAGTTTACCACTTAAAAGATCTGATATTGTTATATCAAAATATATATCAACATTTGTGTTTGGAATTATAGGGATTATCTGCTCTACCTTAGTGGGTACTATAGGCAATGCCACTGGACGTTTAAAGTTTATTGGCTCAATTTCATTATGGAATATTGTTTTAGTTATAATGTCTATATGCATATTTAGTTCTATATATTATCCTGTTTATTTTAAATTTGGAGTTGCTAAAATGAAGATTTTTACTATGGTAATATTTATGATATTTTTTTTCGTACCAATGAATGCTATGAGTTATGTTATTAAAAATCCCAATAACTTTTTTGTACAGAAATTTAATTATTTTATAAATAACACTTCTGTCTTAGCCCAAAACTCTATAGCTCTAACAACAGGCTTAATTATTTTTATGATTTCGCTAATGATTTCAATCCACATTTATAATAATAAGGAGTTTTAATGAAATCAGATATACATTGACTTATATTATTCATAATAAATATTTATCCTTTAGTTTAGATAAATAAACTTTTGAAAAGAATAACAATGATTTTAATATATAAAATAAATTGGAGGTGTTATCAGTGAAGAAGAACAAATTAATAAGTATTGTAATTCACAATTTTCATGACTATAAAGTAAGTTCTACTATGTTGTTTTTGGGCTTATCAGCAGGATTTGGGATACTGGGGAATAAGTTTGGTATGTTGTATTTGATTCTTTCATTTTTACCAGTGCTTGCATGGTCACTGCTTTGGTTTAATGAAAGAAAAACAACTGATACCTCATTATAATAAATAGCATAAATGTTTTAAAGCTTAAAATAGTCTATGATTTTAATTGAAATCATAGATTATTTTTTTTGATTATGAAAGTAAATTAAACTGAAATTTGATAGTAAGCTAACTTTATATTATTGTCATAATATTTAGCATTATATAATAAGAAAAATTGACCATATGTGGGTTTTAAATCATGTTTACCGTTTGTTAACATTATGATATAGTTTTAAAGCTATGAAAAAATATTATACGGAGGTAGATGATATGACAAAATTTGAATTAAGAGGATGTTCCTTTATAATTGCTATAGTTATGTTGTTTTTTGTATTACCAATATCTATAGTAAATGCGCAAACGAAAACGCTCTCAGATGCCATATTAAAGACAAATTCAGCAAAAACTATGGAAAGCAATGGTAAAATTAGTTTGACATTTAAGGGGCAAGGACTTTCAAAGCAAGACAAAGAGGATTTCGAGATGATAAGTGATATGTTAAACAACTTACAAGTAAGTTTTAATGCTAAGACGACTGGAAATAGTGACGGAACTATTTCGAAACAATATGTTGAAATATCAGCAAATGTAGGCGGCAGCCCATACGCCGGAGAATTATGGAGCGACATAAATCTTACAGGTAAAACTCCTATAGTTAAAGAAATCGTAAAATCACCACAACTATTTGAAATGATGGTTCCACCTGAAAATGTTAATAAATATATGTTAATAGATCTTAATGAGATGAATAAAACACCAGGAATGTTATCTGAACTAGGCAACCTGGATTTTGGAAAAATGATTAGTGAAAACAAAGAACTACAGGGATTAATTATAACTTTATTTCAAAAATATTCAGCAAAACTTGGTGATAATTATAATTTTATATCTAAGGATGGAAATGTGTATAGGGTTAAAATTGATGATACTCAATTCAAAAATCTTATAAGAGAAGTAGTTAATTTAACTGCTGAAAATGAAGAAGTACAAAATCTTATAAGAGATTTAATAGTAACTGAAATGAAAAATACAGGATCATCGGCCGTTGAAATTAATAGTATGAAAGCAGATATGGATAATATGTTTAATACACTTGAATCACAAGGGTTTTTGGATGAATTTAACCAAATTATGGACAAGCTCAAAGATGTAAAGATACTTGGAGATAAAGGAATTGATATTACATATACGATAAATGAAAATGGATACGTGATAGGTACTAAAGGCAATATAGAACTTGTTTTAGATATGGCAAAGATAGATAAAGTCTTTACTGAAAGTGTAAGTGGAGATGCAGCTGATGTCGCAACTGAAATTATACCAACAGGAACATATACAGTGGGTGTACATTATGAAGTAAATAACAATAATATTAACGGGAAAGTAAATGTTATAATACCAATACTTACTTCAGCAAATTCATTTAGTTATGTTAATATGTTTGACGAATCAATAGGCAATCTAATTGATGAAGATATAGATAACAACGGTAGTAACTCAGGAGGAGAACAAATAAGTGTTACACATACGGTTAAGGGAGGTCAACTTCCGAATACTTCCACTCATTTGTATGAGTTACTCCTTATAGGAACTGCTTTAATGTTTATTGGAGCTTTAGGATTAAAAGGTAGAAAACGTTATGAATAAATTGAAAACATTATGGAGTAAAATTATCATGTTTAAGGTTCTGTCTCTTGTGTTTATGGGTTTTGGGATAGGAATCATTGCTTTTGCAGCATATAGTATATTATTACAGTCGAATGTTTCTATGAAGGCAACTCCAAGCAATATTTCTAAATCTGTAACGAAAGTAGCAAATAAAAAGTTTTATCCTGTATATACCAAAGATGGTGATAGTATTGGTATTTTGACTTTGACAACTTTAAATAAGAAATTACCTATTGTCCAAGGGACTGGCGAAAATGAGTTAAAGAAAGGAGTAGGTCACTTTACTCAAAGTGTGCTTCCTGGAGAAAAAGATAATTGCGTTCTTTCTGGACATCGCGATACTGTGTTTAGTGGAATAGGAAAGCTTAAGATTGGGGACCAATTGATTGTGCAAACATCAGCGGGTATATTCACTTATGAGGTGAAAGGCACACGAATTGTAGGTAAAGACGACAAAACAGTTATCGTACCTACAAGCCGAGCAGTCCTTACACTGACAACCTGTTATCCATTCAATTTTATTGGGGATGCTCCAAATCGTTATATTGTATCTGCAGATTTAGTTAAATCAAAATAAATAGATTAATAATTGTTTTATTTTCTACAAAAATGGCAATAATTATAAATGAGTATAATAATTCATAGTGTTAAGAAGCAAATATATATAAAATATATCAACCGTATTTATAATGTAAGTTGATTATCTATAATGAATTATATATAATGGGAATGTACAAGAAAAAGTATGAAGTAAATATAGTAATATTACTTATATTATACAAGGAGGAAATAAATGAATATAGATGTAAACTCACCACTTGATGAATTATTAGAAACTTGGGCTATGTATTCACAAAAAATTGTCTATACTATGCTAACTGAAAAAGCTGAAATTGATGAATTTAATAAAGTGAAGTTAGTCTTAAAAACAAAAGGAATAATAAAATTAGAAATACATAATGTTTATGATAATGAATATGTTTTGCATTATCTTAAGCAAGGTGGACTATTTACAAAGAGAATTATTTTAAATAAGAAAGTAGCTAACTTAGAATAGTGCTAAATTTCATAAAGTATTTTCTAAAATAACTAGTGAATATGCTAGTTATTTTTTTATACGATAAGTAACGTTTGTATATGTTTACTATTCTTGTACAGTATAAATATAGAAATAAAACGATAATTTAAGTTTGAATAATGTGATATTTTAATCTATTGCGATTATTCTTAACCTTTTTTATATTATAATCAAATATAATATGGTATAATTACATTGGATTAGTATAATGCATTGGTATAGAATGTAGTTATTAGGGAATTATAAAGAACTCATACAGTGAGTAGTCTTAAAATATGAATAATATAAAAATATATGTATAAAGAGAGTGGTGTTTTAAAAAGGCAACACTTTAAAATATAAATTCATTAAAAACATTCAAAAATTTTATAAGAAAGGAGAAAAGGGAAAAGAAAAAAATGGCTAAATATATTGAAAATAGTGAAAAGTTAGAGAAAGCTGAGACTATTGAAAATATCAAGATGATGAAACAGTGACAATAGGTGAAATAGATTTGGATATCGGAAATACAAACTATTCTCTCACAAAAATAAATCATTATAAAGTAATTGTAATAAAAATATAAAAGAAAAGGTAGGTGAAAACCTGATTTATGGTTAGTTAATAGGAAAAAAACACTTGGAATAGTAAATTAACGAAGTTTCATAAGGGGGCATCTCATTTTATGGGTGGAAATTTAAAGCTCCTTGTGAAGTGGTTAATGCATCTTTAGAAGATGAGCAGCTCCGCGGCTAAAGGATTAAGGTTAATTGTAGTAAGCGGTACTGACCTAAGTAATTATATTCTGTGATACTACCATTTTGTTTAGTAAACAGAACGAAAATATTGGATGGATAAAATGCCTAATATTTAGAAATCGGGGAAATAGTGAATAATAATTATAGAAGTAAGGGTAAAAACAAAATCAGAGTTATCCCAATAGGTGGACTTGGAGAAATTGGGAAAAACATTACTGCAATAGAATATAAAGAAGAAATTATTGTTATAGATTGTGGAATTTCGTTTCCAGATGTAGATATGTATGGAGTAGATTTGGTTATTCCAGATATAACATATCTTTTGGAAAATAAAGATAGAGTAAAAGGGATTTTTCTAACTCATGGTCATGAAGACCATATAGGAGCATTACCTTATGTTTTAAAACAGTTGAATGTACCTGTGTATGGAACATGTCTAACACTAGGACTTGTAGAAAATAAGTTACAAGAACATGGAATACTCGCAGATTGTACACTAAATGTAGTAAAAGCTGGGGATATAGTTAAGCTTGATAAAATTAGTGTAGAATTCATAAGAGTTAGCCATAGTATAGCGGATGCATGTTCGCTTTGTATACACACTCCTATTGGAAGAATTATACACACGGGAGATTTCAAAATAGATTATACTCCAATAGATGGAGAAGTTATAGATTTAGAGAGATTTGCAAAATTGGGTGGTCAGGGAGTTTTATTACTAATGGCTGATAGTACTAATGTAGAGCGTCCTGGTTTTACTATATCTGAGAAAGTAATTGGAGAAAATTTAAAGAAAATTTTCTATAAAGCTGAAGGTAGAATTATAGTAGCGTCATTTGCATCAAATATTCATAGAATACAGCAAATTGCAAATGCTTCAATTTTCTACGGAAGAAAAATAGCATTTAGCGGAAGAAGTATGGAAAGAATATCTGAAATAGCTATGAATCTAGGATATTTGCATATACCAGCTGAAGCTATAGTTGCAGTAGCAGATCTTCATAACTATCCTGATGATAAGGTAACGATAGTAACTACGGGTAGTCAAGGTGAGCCACTAGCTGCATTAACAAGGATGGCATCAAATACTCATAGAAGCATTCAGATACAAAAGGGAGATTTGATTATTTTATCTGCATCTCCTATTCCAGGAAACGAAAAGTTCATATACAATGTTATAAATGAGCTATTTAAAAAGGGAGCAAATGTAATATACAATACTACAGAAGAGATTCATGTTTCAGGGCATGCGTGTCAAGAGGAATTAAAATTAATGCACGCATTAGTACGACCTAAATATTTTATGCCAGTACATGGTGAATATAGACATCTAAAACAACATGCGCTACTTGCAGAAAAATTAGGAATGAGTCCTGATAATATTTTTATAGCAGAAACTGGACAGATATTAGAAGTATCACCAAGCGAATGTAGAATAGCTGGAAGAATTCAAACGGGAGCTATAATGGTAGATGGGCTTGGAGTTGGAGATGTTGGGAACATCGTGCTTCGTGATAGAAAGCACTTAGCTGAAGAGGGTATTCTTACTGTGGTAGTTACTATAGAAAGAGAGACTTATAGCATTGTAGCAGGGCCAGACATAATAACTAGAGGATTCGTATACATGAAAGAATCCAATGAACTTATTAATGAGGCTAGAGACATTGTAAGAAAAGAATTAGAACAGTGCTTAGGTAATAAAATTAAAGAATGGGCAGTAATAAAATCTAGTATTAGGAATGCTTTAGGCCAATTCTTATATATAAAAACTAAGAGAAGACCTATAATTATACCAATAATAATGGAAATATAATAAGGCTAAGTTTTATCATTTATGCTTAGTTATGGAAAAGAGTATGTATTGTAATAATGCATACTCTTTTTGTATGCTACATAAGAGTGATGAGGCGCAAATTATAAACTTAAATAATGGAAATAATTAAAGTATTGACAAGGTGCAAATACTTGAGTATATTATAAGAGTAAATGCAAGTGATTTGCAACAACTAAGAAGCGCCTTTTAGGGGCTTTTGATATTTATAAGTAAATTGAAGGAAATGATTTAAGGAGTGAAAAAACATTGAAAAAAATTATTAGTATGATGATTTTAATATGTATTATATTTACACTAGTTGGATGCTCGAAGTCTACACTCAATATGAAAGAAGAAGCGATAGGGACTGTTAAAACTGATAAGTCAAAGCTACAGGTAGTTGTCTCTTTTAATCCATTGAAGGAGTTCGCAGAGGCTGTAGGTAAAGATAAAATACAAGTAACAACAGTAGTGCCAGAAGGCGTTGAGCCACATGATTTTGAACCAAAAATAAAGGATATGAAAAGTATAAGTGATGCTGATTTGTTTGTATATTCTGGATTTGGAATGGAAACATGGGCCTCTAAAACTCTAAGTGCTATAGATAATAAGAAGTTAGTTGTTGTTGATTCGTCACTTGGAATAAATCCAATAAAAAGCCAGGGTGATGAAGTTCAGGAACATGGACAATTTGACCCTCATATATGGCTTAGCTTAAAAGACGCTAAAATTCAAACTAAAAACATAAAAGATGCTATGGTGAAAGTAGATAAAAAGAATAAAGTATATTATGAGAAGAATTATGAAGAGTTTTCAAAGAAACTTGATAAACTTTATAGTGAATATAATTTGAAATTCGCAGGGATAAAAAATAAGAATTTTGTTACCGGTCATGCAGCCTTTGGTTATTTGTGCAGAGAGTTTGGGTTAACACAAAATAGTGTAGAAGATGTATTCGCGGGGGGAGAGCCTACTCCTCAAAAACTAAAAAAAATAGTCGAGTTATCGAAAAAATATGGAGTGAAAGTTATTTTCATGGAGGAACTTGCAAGTCCTAGAGTGTCTGAAACCCTTGCAAAAGAGGTAGGGGCTAAAGTACAAAAGATATATACAATAGAAAGCAGTGAAGATAATAAAGGTTACCTTGAGAGTATGGAAGCGAATTTATCTGAGATATATGATAGCTTAAAATAATAATTAGCCCTCGTCTTGATTAAGGCGGGGGTTAATTATTATTTAAAAATATTTATATTAGTTTAAAATTCGGTTGTTTTATTAATAGTGTAAACAAAATATATTGCATCTTATATGAGATATTGTAAATGTGTGTAATATTATGTATAATAAACATAATACATCTTAAATGTATTTTAATGGAGGGGTAATATGGATGTTTTTTTAGCAAGACAACCAATTCTTGATAAATTTAACAAATTACTTGGATATGAATTGTTATTTAGAGATAGTGAAAAAAATATATATCAAGCGGAAGATGGAGATAAGGCAACTGTTGAAGTTATAAAAAACAGTTTTGTAAATATAGGAATTCAGGAAGTAACTGGAGGTAAAAAAGCATTTATTAATTTTACTGAAAATATTTTAAAATCAGATATTTTTATGGTTTTGCCACCAGAGACAGTAATAATTGAAATATTAGAGGATATAGAACCTACAGAGGAAATAGTAGAGTTATGTAGGGATTTAAAAAAACAAGGTTATCTTATAGCCTTAGATGATTTTGTTTATTCAAGCAAGTACATAAAACTTATAGAGGTAGCAGATATAATTAAAGTTGATTTTAAAATAACTAAAGGGAATGATCGAAGAAAAGTAATTGAACAGGTGAACTCCAAACATATAAACTTTATAGCAGAAAAAGTTGAAACTATGGAAGAATTCCATGAAGCTGTTTCGTTTGGGTATTCATACTTCCAAGGTTATTATTTTAGTAGACCGCTAATTGTTTCAGGAAAAAGAATATCAGAAAATAAGATTGTTTATATGAAGTTATTACAGGAAATTAATAATGGTAGTTTTGATATAGATAAAATAGAAGAATTAATAAAAAAAGATGTATCATTATCATTTAAACTTTTAAAACTTATAAATTCAGCAAATTATGTTTTTAGAAGTAAAATAAAGTCTATTAAACAAGCATTATCACTGCTTGGGGAAAAAGAAATAAAAAAGTGGCTATATTTAATAGTTTTTAAAACTATGGGTGAGGATAAACCAGAAATTATAGTAATAGAATCATTAACAAGGGCAAGGTTTTCAGAATTAATATCATGTAAAATTAGAAAAGGTGCTAATTCATTTAATGCTTATATGATAGGTCTATTTTCTATGGTGGATTTACTTTTAGATGTACCATTAGAAGAAATACTTGAGGAATTATTGTTACCAATTGAAGTTAAGGGTGCTTTAGAAGGGTGTAGTGATAACGATTGTAGGAAATTGCTTGATTTAATTATAAATTATGAAGAAGGCAAATGGGATGAGGTATCAAAAATTTCTAAACAACTAGAATTAGATGAAAAGTGGTTGCCAGATGCATACTATGAGGCAATCTTTTATGCTAATGAATAATTACCACGCACTTAGCACATGTCAATTTCATTTTAATTTTTATTATCTAACAAAAATTAGTATAACTTCAAAAAAATATTACTACTCAGATATTAATTTCATAAAATATCCGAGTAGTAATAGATAATCAATACTTATTTACTGTAGCATTTCAAATTATACCTTGACTATTCTTCGCCAAATTTGTTTTCTACAAGGCTTACTAAAGCAGCCATAGCTTCTTTTTCATCTGCGCCTTCTGTAACGATTTTAATTTCTTCGTCTTTTTTAAGTCCTAAACTCATTATGTTTATTATAGATTTTGCATTTGCAACGCCAGTACCATGTACGATACTAACAGTAGACTTAAATTTGCTTGCAGTTTTTACAAAGATAGAAGCTGGTCTTGCGTGTAACCCTTGTTCATTTAATATTTTAACTGTTTTTTCCATTAATATAGCCTCCTAAAATTTAAATGCTTATTCATCACTTATAACTTTCCTGATATCATAAAAATATAAGGAAGATTCTGATTTTATAAGAATCGATTGTTAAAGTCGTAGTAACTGCACCTATAATGCAAAATTTGTAAATGTTTTCTGTACACCATAAAATGCAGTATGTAAATAGTATAACATATTTATCTGTCATTTATTATAATTTTAATCTGAAATTTTTAAGGATTTTTTAATTCCATCGCTTGATTCTGAAAAATTAGTGCTTTCAAATAGTTACTTCCTATTAAGGTATGTTTAGTTCTTCTTATAATATCATCTTGAATCTCATGGCTGAGTTCTATAAAAATGCACTCTAACCTGCAACCCTTACTACTAGACCCTTATAATCATTTGGCCTTGTCTGAGCGTTCTTAAGAGTGATTGCGGTAAGGATGTTTTTTTAGTCTTAGAAAAGTGTGGACTAGATAATTAATGAATGATTAATAGGGTAAGGGGGATACTATGTTTGCAGAGGAGGGATCCAGGGAAAAAGTGTATTTAGTCATAGAAAACAAGAGATTTTATTATGATGTAACTTATGAATTTACAGAAATATCTGATTTAGGTGAAGTTCCAGATGAGAAAAGCTGCTCGGAATTAGAAAAGATGAATGTAGGGCTAATCTAAAATTGTAGTAAATAAACATGGTTAGTGGTAATCTTTATTTAATGATATTGATATGAAAGTGAGGTATATACTTATGAAAAAAATAAATTTTGCAATGATAGGATTTGGTGGTATAGCGAAAACACATTCATTAGCAGTTTATGATGCTAACTTAAGGTTTTCACTTCCTTATGAGTTAAATTTAAAATACGTTGTAACCAGGGAGCCTATGATTATTCCTATTAGTGGAGTTATAAATGTCACAGATATTGAAGAGGTACTTAAGGATGAGGAGATTGATTTTATTGATATATGTACACCCAACAATGTCCACTTTAACAATGTGGTAAAGGCAGTAAAATACGGCAAAGCTATTTACTGCGAAAAACCGCTAGCTACAAATATTGAAGATGCAATGGAAATGGCAAGACTTGTTAAGGAAAACAATATAAAAAATTCTGTAGCTTTAGTTTATAGATTTATGCCAGCTCTTTCATTATTAAAAGCAGAACTTGATAAAGAAACAATAGGAAAGATTATAGATTTTAAAGTGAAAACTTATCATGATAGTTATTTAAATGAAAAGAAAAAGGATACATGGAGAACTGGGAAAAGTTCTGGTGGCGGTGCACTACTGGATTTAGGCGTCCATTTAATTGATATGATACAATTTACTATGGGAGATATAGAAGGAGTAGATGCAAAATCTAGAATTTTCTTTAAAGACAGATCAGAAGTAGATGAAATTACAAATTGTGAATTTACACTGAAAAATGGTGTGATCGGAAGCCTTGAGGTTTCAAGAGTATTTACTGAAAGAGAACAAACAGATGATTACGTAGTTTACGGAAGTCATGGCAGTATAAAGATTAATTTTAATAATCCTTATGAGATTGAAGTATATAGTTATAAAAGTAATTCAACAGAGATAAAAAATGTAGCAGCAGGGGATAACTTATTAAAATTTTATGCTAATAAAAGAAATTCTTTGGGATATTTCCAAAATTGCCATACAGCGTCGCTTATAAACTTCGCAAATAAGATTTATGATAACTCATATGAAAGCATAGCTGCTGATTTTGATGATGCATTAAAATGTCAGAGAGTAATTGATATGGTGTATGGGAAATAGGTATAAAAATTCTCATATATGGCTTCAAATAAGAAATTTAGATGGAAATCAAATTAAAATTCTTATTAACAAATTAGAATTTGGTGAATATGGGAAGACTATAAATATAATTTAAAAAACTTAATATTTAATGCCATGATACGTTTAAATCCTAGGAAAAAATCTGTTTTTGTGATATATTTAGTAGATATACATAAAACTTACAAGCGACTGAACTTACATGTGATTTGGCTTACTTGCATCCGACCTTACTCGCAATCAGATTTACGAGTAAGATTGTTATGTGGAAGTCTTCTTAATGTAAGAGTCATCTTATACATAAGGTTACTTACGAGTAAGATGACTCTCGAGTAATCTGGATTACGGTAGGGGATATTACAAGTTTGCTAGATTAAAAGGAAGGTGCCAAACATGGAAACTAAGACCAGTTCATCAAATTTTATAAGAAACATTGTTATGGAAGATATAGAAACAGGAAAACATAAAAAAATAATTACTCGTTTTCCGCCGGAGCCAAACGGATATTTGCATATTGGGCATGCAAAATCAATTATTATAAATTTTCAATTAGCAGATGAATTTAACGGTACGACTAACTTACGTTTTGATGATACTAATCCAGCGAAAGAAGACAAAGAGTACGTTAAATCTATAGAAGAAGACGTAAAATGGCTCGGATTTCAGTGGGATAATTTATTTTTTGCATCTAATTATTTTGATGAGATGTATAAGCGTGCCGTGTTATTAATAAAAAAAGGTAAAGCTTATGTTTGTGATTTAACAGCTGAAGAAATGAAAGAGTACAGAGGTACTTTAAGAGAACCTGGCAAAGTTAGCCCATACGTAAACAGAACAATCGAAGAAAATCTAGACTTATTTGATCGTATGAGAAAAGGTGAATTCCCTGATGGAGCAAAGGTTTTAAGAGCTAGAATTGATATGACATCTCCTAATATAAACATGAGAGATCCAGTAATTTATCGTATATCTCATGCAATTCATCATAATACAGGAGATAAATGGTGTATTTATCCTATGTATGATTATGCACATCCAATAGAAGATGCAATTGAGGGAGTTACACATTCAATTTGTACTTTAGAATTTGAAGATCACAGGCCTCTATATGATTGGGTTGTAAATAATTGTGAAATGGAAAATGTTCCAAGGCAGATTGAGTTTGCAAGATTAAATATAACAAATACAGTAATGAGTAAAAGAAACCTTAAGCAATTAGTAGATGAACAGGTAGTAGATTCATGGGATGATCCACGTATGCCAACTATAGCTGGACTTAGACGTAGGGGTTATACACCAGAATCTATACGTAATTTTTGTAGAGAAATCGGAGTTGCAAAAGCTAATAGTAAAGTAGATGGTCAATTGCTTGAGCACTTTATAAGAGAAGATTTAAGCCCTAAAACACCTAGAACAATGGCTGTTTTAAGACCTTTAAAAGTAGTTATAACAAATTACCCAGAATCTCAGGTTGAAATGCTTCAAATTGAGAACAATCAAGATGATCCATCAATGGGAACTCGCCAGGTGTCATTCTCAAGAGAAATATATATAGAAAGAGAAGATTTCATGGAAAATCCAATAAAGAAATACTTCAGATTATTTGTTGGTAATGAAGTAAGACTAAAGGGAGCATATTTTATTAAGTGCAACGAAATGGTTAAGGATGCAGAGGGAAATGTATGCGAACTACATTGTACTTATGATGTGGAGACTAAGAGTGGTAGTGGGTTTACAGGGAGAAAAGTTAAAGGAACAATCCACTGGGTAGATGCAATAAATGCACTTCCAGCAGAATTTAGATTATATGAACCCTTAATTTTAGATGATGAGCAAGAAGAAGGGAAAACTTTCTTAGATCAAATAAATCCAAATTCTATAGAAATTTTACAAGGATTTATAGAACCAAACATGAAAGATTCAAAGCCAAATGATAAATTCCAATTCTTTAGACATGGATATTTTAATGTGGATAATAAATATACAACTGAGGATAAACTAGTGTTTAACAGGATAGTGTCTTTAAAAAGTTCTTTCAAAATTCAAAAATAGTTTTTGTAATGAAAGAGAGCCAGTACAAGAGTATATCTTGTACTGGCTCTCTTTCATTATGGGCGGGATATATTCGTTAGCCCACTAGATATATCATAGTATAATTTTCTCCAGATTGAGTTGCAATAAGAAGTGCAGTAACATTGAAATTCCATTTAGAAATTCTTCTTTTCGAATATAAAATTCTCGTAAGACTGCCAGGACGGCAGTCTAGCGAACCCGAGACAGGAAGTCGAGTGTGAGTGCTAGAGAATTTTATATTCGCAAAAGATTAGAATGCCTTAATGAAATTTCACGTTTCAAGCTCATATTGCAATTCAATCTGGAGAAGTTTTTTATTATAACAATTTAGTATCGATTTCGTCTTTAATTCTTGTAATAAATGAGTCTAGTGCGATTGCACCCTCATCAGCATTTTTACGACTTCTAACAGAAACTTCGTTTAGTTCTGCTTCTTTCTCTCCAACTATTAGTAGGAAAGGAACTCTTTCATTACGAGCTTCACGAATTTTATACCCAATTTTCTCTGCTCTAAAGTCAGCTTCTACTCTAATTCTAGATTCTTTAAGTTTTGCTACTACCTTCTCTGCATAATCATGATATTTCTCGGAAATAGGTAATACTTTAACTTGAAGTGGTGCAAGCCAAGTTGGGAAAGCACCAGCATATTTTTCAATAAGCGTTGCAAGTGTTCTTTCGTAACAACCAAGAGAAGTCCTATGGATAACATATGGACGTTTTTTAACTCCATCTTTATCAATATAAGTCATGTTAAATCTATCTGGTAGTTGAAAATCAATTTGAACTGTAATTATAGTATCTTCTTTACCAAAAACATTTTTGATCTGTAAATCAAGTTTAGGACCGTAGAAAGCAGCTTCACCAATTGCTGTTTTATAGTCTATTTTAAGATCATCTAAAATGACTTTCATCTTTGATTCAGTTAGTGCCCAAGCTTCAGGATTATCAATATATTTTTCTTTATTATTAGGATCCCATTTAGAGAATCTGTAAGTTATATCATCTTCAATTCCAAATGTTTTGAGCATAAAGTGAATTAAATCTACAACACCTTTAAATTCATCTTCTAATTGCTCAGGAGTAACAACTAAATGACCCTCAGATATAGTGAATTGACGTACTCTTGTAAGACCATGCATTTCACCAGAAGATTCATTTCTAAATAATGTTGAGGTCTCTGCATATCTAATTGGAAGATCACGATAACTTTTCTGATCTGCATTGTAAATTGTAAATTGGAATGGACATGTCATAGGGCGTAATGCCATGACGTCCTCACCCTTGGATTCATCACCAAGAACAAACATTCCATCTTTATAATGGTCCCAATGACCAGATACTTTATATAATTCGCTTTTAGCCATTAATGGTGTTTTAGTTAGAACATAACCTCTTTTTTCTTCCTCATCTTCAACAAAACGTTGTAATAGTTGAATTACCCTTGCGCCATTAGGCATAAGTAGAGGTAAACCTTGACCTATCATTTCTGATGTAGTAAAGAGTTTGAGTTCACGTCCAAGTTTGTTATGATCTCTTTTCTTAGCATCTTCCATTTTCTCTATATGAGCATCTAAATCAGATTTCTTTGTAAATGCAGTTCCGTATATACGGCTAAGCATTTTATTTTTTTCATTACCTCTCCAGTAAGCACCTGCAACTTGAGTAAGTTTAAAGGCTTTTATATATTTTGTAGACATTAAATGAGGACCTGCACAAAGATCTGTAAATTCACCATGTCTATAGAAAGATAAGCTTGCATCTACTGGTAGGTCTTCAATTAACTGAACTTTAAAATTCTCATCTAATTTACCCATAAAAGCTATAGCTTCAGCTCTTGGAAGTTCAAACCTTTCTATAGGTAGGTCTTCTTTAATAATTTTTTTCATTTCTGCTTCAATTAATTTAATATCTTCAGCAGAAAAAGAGTTTTGTTTATCAAAATCGTAGTAGAAACCGCCATCTATAGCAGGTCCTATGGCAAGTTTAGTATTTGGGAATAATCTTTTAACTGCTTGAGCCATAATATGAGTTGCAGTATGTCTAAAGGCTTTTTTACCTTCCTCACTATCAAAAGTAAGTATACTAAGTTCGCAGTCCTTAGTGAGGTTATAACGTAAATCTACAGTTTCACCATCTACCATACCAGCGCAAGCAACTCTTGCAAGTCCCTCGCTAATATCCCTAGCAACTTCAATTACAGTAATTTCAGATTCGTAAGATTTTATTGAACCATCTTTTAGTTTAAGATTTATCATGTACATTGCTCCTTTCTTTTATATACTTGTTTGAATTTTTTCTTATAGAAATGAAAAAATAAAAAATGTTATCAACAAGTTTGTAAACTTATATTTTTTGAAAAATAAAAAAACCCCGTCTCAATTCTAACTATAGAATTGGGACGAGATTATAATTTCCCGCGGTTCCACCCAAATTGTTTATATAATAAACCACTTAATAATTATAACGGAATTACCGGGCTTTGTTAAAGCCGCTCAAAGGTAGTCTTCAGCTAATTTCATTTAAGAATACTTCCAGCTAATGTATTCCTTCTCTGTAAATGTACCATGGCTTACTTTCCTCATCGTAGTATTGATTTATTTGCTTACATTAATTATATCACTTGCGGTATATATGTCAAGATAGGTAAAAAGATTAAGATGTAATTAAGTACAGTTTTATTGTACTTATAATGTAATTCGTGAATAAACAATATTAATACATTATTTATCCACTTTCAAATATAATTGAAATTAATTGGATTATGGCTTTTTATTTTTATATTCTTGCTAGCTCAAAATTATAAAATGATAAAAAAATTAAACTTTAATATGAATTATGTGTAAATATTGGTATAATTAATTTACTGTTTTATTAAATACAGGTAATGTATGTTAAAGATTTACAATGTATATCTATATCTGTTATAAACGTTTACATTATAAAGTTAAGGTTATATTATAAAAAACCATTAATAAAAATGTAAATTTCACGATAGTTATAGTAATAACCTTATTAAGGAATTTTAAGATATAAAATATATAACCGATTGTTTCATACATGATAATTGGAGGGGTATAAGTGAACTTAAAAAAAACAGCCAAAATCAAAATAAGTAAATTTATTAAAAGAGCATATATAATTTTTTCAAATATATTAACTAAAAAAGGTAAAGAACGGTTTTGTAAATTCAAAAAAAGGTACAAAAAATTGTATGTTACATGTGGACAAGCAGTAGCAGTAAAACAGAAATTAAGGGTGCAATATGATGAAATTCATGAAAAATTAGCAATAATTGAAAAGAGCCAGGAAAGATACAAATTATCTTTAGATTCTACCAATGATGCTATGTGGGAAATTGATTTAATAACTAAAATGTTTTCTTCATCTAATAGATTTAATGACATTACTGGATATGACAAAGAGGTAGCAAATTCTATTGAAAATATAATTAAGCTTGTCTTAGAGGAAGATAGGGAAATTGTAATAAATGATTTTATTGATCTCATTAATGGCAGAATCTTATATTATCAATGTAGATTAAAACTTAATTTTAATGGCATAGACAATAGATGGTTTTTGATTAGAAGTATGTGCCTTAGAGATACAAGAGGTGTTGCAATTAAAATTGTGGGTTCAATTTTAGGAATAGCTATTCAAAGAAATTTTGAAGAAGAAATTAATAAATTAAAATATTATGATATATTAACAGATACACCTAATAGAAAATTATTTATTAGTACATTAGAAAATGAGATTATTAAATCGAAGGGTACGTACAAGCAAATTAAACATGCTATATTATTTATTGATTTAGATAATTTTAAAGAAGTTAATGATACTTTAGGGCATACCTATGGGGATGAATTGTTAATAAATGTTGCAAATTTGATAAAAGCTACTATGGCAGAGGGAGATCTTGTTTCAAGAGTAGGTGGAGATGAATTTTTTATTTTAATGAAAAATATTAAAGATTATTCCAAAATAAGCAGATTATGTATAAAGCTTCAAAGCTTGCTAAATTGTGCGATAAGAATAGATGATAAACATGTATATACTTCGGCAAGTATTGGTATTGCGATCTTCCCGAATGATGGATATGACACTAATGTATTATTGAAAAATGCAGATACCGCGATGTATAGTGCTAAAAATAATGGTAAAGCAAGGTATTCTTTTTTTAATGAAAGTATGAGTTCTATAATTGTAAGACGTGCTGAAATAGAAAAGGGATTAAGGAATGCTCTAGAAAATAATGAGTTTGAAATGTATTATCAACCACAAATAGATATTATAAATAATAAATTAAAAGGGTTTGAAGCACTTTTAAGGTGGAATAGCGCAAAGCTCGGAAAAGTATCACCTGCGGAGTTTATACCTATTGCAGAGCAAAGTGGACTAATAGTTTCTATTGGTGAGTGGATTATAAAAATGGTGTGCCTCCAAAATAGTTTATGGAAAAGTAAAGGATATTTATATGATACTATTGCAATAAATCTATCTGGAATTCAATTACAGAATGATGATTTCGAAGAAACTTTAAAACACATTATAAATGAAACTAAGATTAACCCAAAGTTTGTGGAACTTGAAATTACAGAAAGTATCTTCATGAAGGATTTTGAGCGTAGCATTAAATTACTAACTGCAATAAGAGAATTGGGCATAACTATTGCTTTAGATGATTTTGGGACGGGATATTCATCGCTTAGTTATTTGAAACGGCTACCTATAAACACGCTGAAGATAGACAAGTCCTTTATAGATAATATCGATACAAATGAGCGAGAAAAAGTTATTGTAGATGGGATAATATTACTTGCACAAAAAATCGGACTTGACGTAATTGCAGAAGGTGCAGAAACAAAGAATCAAATTGAACTATTAAAAGGAATGGGATGTAATCAAATACAGGGTTATTATTTTAGTAGGCCTCTATCGGCATGTGAAATTGAAGAAAAGTTTTTAAATACTAACTGTATTAATTGTTAGAAAAAGATGACATGGGACGGTTAATAATTAAATAGCAATTAAGGATTAATGAAAAAGAGAATGTGTATGGACGGTTAACAAATAATTAAATAATAATTAGAAAATAATTAAAGATTCGCGAATTGCGACGAAAAATTTTGGATGTGGACAAGAATTGTTTTCTCTTTATCTTGATAAAGGTCTCTAGGAAAACTTGTAGAATAAGATTATTTAAGGTACTATCATGATTCATTCTTATCATCAATAAGTTAAATGTTATATTTTCAAGAGGCTTGTCCAATAATTTTAAATTAATAAAACCAGATATTATTTTCTGAATTTTTTGTTTGCTATATTATAATGATAAATGAATCATAGTTAGGCATAACATTTAATAAAATCACCAATAATATTTTCGAATTTTTCGTTTGTTCCAATTAAGTTAATACCAATAGTGCTTAACATTGATATTCTAGCCTGTGTAATATTCCCAAGTGTGCTGGATATATCGCTGGATTTAAAATTACAGAGGCTCCTCATTAGAACAACTGTTAATGCTTTCGCTTGCACAAGAGTTCTACTGTACTTCATGCAGAGATGAATCTTTGAAACGTTCATTTTTGACGCTATGAATTCTAATACATCATCGGATTTAAAGTTTCTTACAAGTAGTATCCTTTCGTTTTTATACTCTGATTTTTCATCTTCAAATTCTATTTCTTGTTTCAATTTTTCTTCGTTACACATAAAAATAAGATCATAGTAATTTTTTCTTGCAATTTTAATGCTTTCTCCAAAAAGACTTATTATGAACCCATAATCAACCAATTTAAAATAATCGCGCCTTTTTCCTATAAATATTGCTAAGCTAGAAAAAGCATATTGTTCGGGACAATTTTTATAGTCAAGTATATCAGTAGGATTATTATGTATATATAGGGATAAAGTTTTTAAATATCTATCATTAGCAACTATTATGCTTTTGAATCTATCTCTAAAAAGATGACCGCCCCTTTCATGTTTTTTATTAAAATACATTGCATAGGAAAAGTTTATACCATGCATTACTTTTGATATATCTGATCCGTTAGCATCAATGATTAAGTGTAAATGATTATCCATTAGGCAATATCCGTAAAGCTTAAAATTATAAAGAGTTTTATATTTTTTTATAAGAGACAGATATTTTTTCTTATCCTCAGTATCCTTGAATAAATTTACCTCAGTTATACTTTTGCACATAACATGATATATTGACTCATCGCTTTTTAATCTAAATGTTCTCGACATAAAGAATCACCCTTTCTAATAAGATTTTGTTTGAATTATTGCCTATAGGTCGAGATGATATTCATATTTTAAATCAAATAGTCAAATTGTTTGTTAACCGTCCCCAACTAAAACTAACAACTAAAACTAACAACTAAAACTGATGATTTGTAAAAATTTTACTATAATATATTTTTAGATATTTTAAATTTGGAATATATACTGTATAATATAATCAAATGGTAATTATTTGGAAAGGTGTGATTTAGGATGACTTATATAAAAAGATACGAAGAATGGGTAAATAATAAGTACTTTGATGAAGAGACACGAGAAGAATTAAAGTCCATAAAAAATGATAACAAGGAGATTGAAGATAGATTTTACATGGATTTAGAGTTTGGAACTGCAGGATTAAGAGGGAAGTTAGGTGCTGGACTTAATCGAATGAATATATATATTATTTCAAGAGCAACGCAAGGGCTTGCGGATTATATTAAGGAATATGGAAAAGAGTATATGGATAGAGGAGTAGCAATAGCTTACGACTGCAGGCATTATTCTGTTAAATTCGCAGCTACAGCAGCACAAGTATTAGCGGCAAATGGAATAAAAGCATATTTATTTGAAGAATTAAGACCTACGCCAGAACTATCTTATGCAGTAAGAACGTTACATACAGCTGCTGGAATTGTTGTGACTGCTAGTCATAACCCTAAAGAATATAATGGATACAAGGTATATTGGGAAGATGGTGCACAAATTTTATCATCTACTGCAAAGGGAATAACAGAAAAAATTAAGAGTATTACAGACTTTAGCACTATAAAAGTTATGGATATTGAGGAAGCAAAGAAAAAAGGATTAATAGTAATCCTTGGAAAAGCTATGGATGATGAGTACATGGAGAAAGTAAAGGGGCTAGCTATAAGAGACAATATAGATAAAGATATAAAAATTGTATACACGCCTCTAAATGGGACTGGAAACGTTCCTGTAAGAAGGGTTCTTAATGAGAGAGGATTTACTAACATAATAGTAGTACCAGAGCAAGAAAAACCAGATCCAGATTTTACAACTGTTGGGTATCCTAACCCAGAGGATGTAAAAGCCTTCAAATATGCAAGGGCGCTTGGAAAAAAAGAAGGGGCAGAATTGTTAATAGCTACTGACCCTGATTGTGATAGACTTGCTATAATGGTTAGAGATTCGCTTGGCGAATATGTTGCCTTTAATGGTAATCAAACAGGGGCTATACTCATAAAGTATGTTATAGAGGGAATGAAAGAAAAAGGCACACTTCCCAAAAATGCTGCTATAGTTAAATCCTTAGTAACAGGGGATCTAGGCAGGGCAATAGCTACCAAATATGGTGTAGAAACTTTTGAAGTACTTACCGGTTTCAAAAATATTTGCGGCAAAGTCAATGATTTTAAAAAGGACAATAGCTTTGAATTTATATTTGGATATGAGGAAAGTATCGGTTATGTCGCTGGAACTTTTGTTCGTGATAAAGATGCAGTTATAGCATCAATGCTTTTATGTGAAGCTGCGGCTTATTATAAATCAAAAGGCAAAACTTTATTAGATATATTAAATGAGATTTATGTTGAGTTTGGATATTATAGAGAAAATCTAATATCTTTAGTTTTAGAAGGTATAGAAGGACAAGAAAGAATTTCTAGAATGATGGTAGAGTACAGAAAAGATTATTTATTAACAATAGGTAGTTCAAAGCTTACAAAATTTATAGATTATGAAGCTGAGAAATCTTATGACATTTTGAATGGGACAGAAGAACCTAGTGGAATAGAAAAATCTAATGTACTTAAATTCTATTTTGATGATGATAGCTGGTATGCAGTAAGACCTTCAGGTACAGAACCAAAAATTAAAATATATATGTACTCTAAAGGAAAAACTCTAAAAGCTGCAGAAGAGAAACTAGTAGAAATGGAAAAGGTTATAATAGCGAAACTTCAAAGTACAAAATAGAAACAAAAATAAATATAGATAAAATAATTTAATAGAAGGATTCATGTAATGCTTAATATATTCTAACGCACTACATGAATCCTTTTATATGTATAAATTTATATAGAATGTATCGCGAGTAGAGCTTATCCAACGTAGTACAGCACAAAAACAAGTAAAGGATTACAAAAATGAAACTAGAAGTCAATTAAATGTTTTGGATTAGTAGATACTATCTCTATAGCTTTTGTAATTGCAGTAGTAACATCGATTGTTTCCTGTTTGTTAATTTCAGATAAGGCACTTGTGTATAGTTCGCCCTTTTCGGAAACGGTATATTTTGCAGCCAAAGAGTTTAGTGCTAAGGCCTTAATATCTAATTTGCACTTTTCACATTTGCAAATATCAGTATATTTTTCTAATATTTTTTCTAATAGATTGTTTACTTCAACTTCAGAAAAATTTTTTAAATGATACATCGTATACCTCCTTTTAGTCCTTTTGTAAAAAATATAATACAGCAATTATAGCATGCATAATAATAGTTTACATGAAAATTTATGTATTCATCTTAGCCACTTAATACATTGTATGCAATAATCATATATAAATGAATTTTAATGTAATTATTCTATCGAGGGGTGTTTAAAATGTCGTGAACAAAAACTGCTGTTAGTCATTAAGAGAAATCATACATGGTATAATATATATAAAAGATATACTAAAATAAATAACAAGTAAGTATGTTAGCTTGTTTACAGAATTCGTATAAAATATAAAAGGAAGGGATGTGTTTTTGTGAGTTTGAGATTTATCTATGGAGGAGCTGGAAAAGGTAAAAGTACTTTCTGTTTAGATGATATAAAGCGCAGGCAAAAGGAAGAAACTGAAAAACCACTAGTACTTTTGGTGCCAGAACAATTCTCTTTTCAAGCTGAAAAAAATCTTATAAAAGTAGTTGGATCCACAGGAATAAAAAATGTCCAAGTACTTAGTTTTAATAGATTAGCATACAAAGTATTTAGCGAAGTTGGTGGCATAACCCTTAAACCTATGGATACATCAGGAAAGGCAATGCTTATTCATAGTATACTTCAAAAGAATGGAGAAGAATTTAAAGTATTTAAAGGATCAGCAAGGCAAAGGGGATTTGTAGATAATGTAGCTAGCGTTATCACTGAGTTTAAAAAATATGGAATTTCGATTGCTGACCTAAATAAGGTAAAAGAAGATTTAAGCGAGAATCCATTACTTATAGATAAGATAATAGATTTATCTCTTATATATGGAGAGTTTGATAATATTTTAAACATAAATTATGTGGATCCTGATGATGATTTGACTCGATTATGCATCCGCCTTGATGAATGTAGCATTTTTGATGGAGCAGAGTTCTGGCTTGATGAGTTTACAGGCTTTACACCACAGCAATATGGAGTATTAGAAAAGTTATATAAAAAGGCTAAAAGAATAAATATAACATTGCCCTTAAAAAGCTCAGAGCATTCAAAATTTATGGAGCCCTCTGATGCATTTTATTCTATAAAGTTTACAGAAGATAATCTTTTAAGTTTAGCTAAGGAGAATGGGACAAGCATAGAAGCACCTATAGAACTACAAGGCAATAAAGAATGTAAATTTAAAGATAATGTCGAGCTTTTATTTCTTGAGAAGAATTATTTTACATTTCCTTATACACCATTAGTTAAGAAGTGTGAAAATATAAAGATATTTAAAGCTCTTAATGGTTACAGTGAAGTAGAATATGTAGCAAGAGATATCTTAAGAATATGTAGAGATGAGAATATAAGATTTAACAAAATAGCAGTGGTTACTAGAGATTTGCCAACCTATGAGAAATTAATTGGAGCGATATTTACGGAATACAATATTCCTTTATTTATAGATAAGAAAAAAGATATAACAAGTAACCCTTTAATAGTGTTAATAACCGGAGTTGTTGAGATTTTCACTAAAAACTTTAGTTATGAGGCAATGTTTAGGTATCTTAAAACAGGTCTTTTAGATATAGAAAAGCAGCATATAGATATATTAGAAAACTTTATTATCGCAACTGGTATAAAGGGTAAAAGAAAATGGACAGAAATCGATTTGTGGCAGGAAAAAATAGATTATTATTTTAGAGATTATTATAACAATGACAAGGCAAGTGAGGAAGAAACTGAAAAAGTTGAGTCTACAATTAAAATATTAAATGAAACAAGGGACAAAATAATCATTCCATTATTACAATTTAAGGAGAAATTAAAAGGGGTCGGGACCGTCACAAAAATATGTACAACTCTATTTGAATTCCTAGAGTCTATAAATGTATATAAGACATTAGAGAAATGGATAGAAAGTTTTAAAACAGAAGGTGATCAGGAGCTTGTTACTGAGTACAGTAAAATATGGAATCTAGTTATGGAGTTATTAGATCAGATGGTGGAGGTTATTGGCAAAGAAACTTTATCCCTTGAGGATTTTGTAAAAGTTCTATCCATGGGCTTTAGCAAACATCAAATGGGGCTTATTCCACCAGCACTTGATGGAGTAACGATTAGCAGTGTTGAGCGTATAAAAAGCCATGATATAAAAGCGTTATACATTATAGGGGTAAATGATGGAGTATTCCCAAAGGCAAGTAAGGAAGAGGGAATATTTACAGATAGCGACAGAATGATTTTAAAAGAAAAAGGTGTAGAGCTGGCGAGCGATACAAAAACGGAGGTATTTAATGAGCAGTACCTAATCTACGCCACTATAACTATCCCAAGTAAATATTTAAATATAACTTATCCTATAGCAGATTATGAGGGTAAAACTTTAAGGGCCTCTATTATAATAACAAGATTTAAAGCCTTATTTAAAAATCTAATAGAGGAAAGTAATATAACACTTAGCAATGATGCCTCTCATAATAAGGAAAAAATAAGTAATGTACATGAAGCACTTGATAGACATATGTTACGCGATTTTTATCAGGTATGTGCTAAAGTGCCAACATTTAATGATTTAATATTTGCGCTTAGAAGATATTTAGAAGAAGGAAATATATCACCACTTTGGAGAGCGGTTTATAAATGGTATCAAAAGGATCCATTATGGAGAGAAAAAAGTAACACCATCTTTCAAGGATTTGACTATAAAAATGAAGTAAAAATGCTTGAGAAAGAAAAAGTAAAACAACTTTATGGAGAAAAAAATTACTTTAGTGTATCTAGAATAGAAAAATATGAAGAATGTCCTTTTGCATATTTTGTTCAATACGGATTAAAGGCAAAAGAGAGAAAAACTTTTATATTTTCATCCCCAGACCTAGGTAGTTTTATGCACAGTGTGCTTGATGATTTTTCAAAACTTGTGGATAAAAGTGAAATGAAATGGGCAGATCTTGATAGGGGTTGGTGTGAGAAAAATATAGGAAGCATTGTAGAGAAAGAAGCGGATGCGGGTACTAGTGGGTATATATTAAACAGCACCCCAAGATATAAGTACTTTACAGAGCGTTTGAAGAGAGTTTTAAAAAAGACTATATACGTGATAGTTGAGCAGATGAAAAATAGTGGCTTTGAACCTTTTGGTTACGAAGTGTCCTTTGGCAATAATGAGGGAGATTATCCACCAATACAAGTAGAATTATCAACAGGTGAAATAGTAAATTTAGTTGGTAGAATTGATAGAGTGGATAAGCTAATAAATGAGGGAGAGGAATTTTACAGGATAATAGATTATAAATCTGGAAATAAGGACTTTAAATTATCTGATGTATATTATGGACTTCAAATACAGTTACTTACCTATTTAGATGCTATGCTTAGAAATGAGAAAGCTTTATCTAAAGAAAGTGCTATATCAAATGAAAGCGTGGATGAACCAATTTTCCCAGCAGGTATACTATATTTCAAAATAGATGACCCAGTTATAAAGGCTAAAAATAATTTAGATGAAGAAGAATTAGAGAAAGCTATAATGAAAGCATTAAAAATGAAGGGGTTACTACTAGCAGATACTAAGATAATTAGGGAGATGGATAGAAATATAGAAGGTGCATCCCTAGTTGTTCCAGCATCTATTAAGAAAAATGGAGAATTAGGCTCAAGATCATCGGTTGCAACTAAGGAGCAGTTTGATATGCTGCTTAATCATGTAAAAGAGAATCTTATAAAAACTTGTGAGGGAATGCTTTCTGGAGAAATAGACATAAAACCATATAAGAAAAAGGATATTACCCCATGTAGTTATTGTGAATATACGGCTATTTGCCAATTTGACCCTACATTAAAAGAAAATACTTATAAGATAATAAAAGATAAGAAGGACAAGGAAATATGGGAACTCTTATCAAATGAAGCAAGCGAAGCAATTGGAACAAACGAAAATCAGGAAGACATAAAAGAAAGTGGGGTGGAAAATTATAATGATAAAAAATGAGAATGAAATTAATGAAGTGAAATCAGATGTGACTTGGACAGATGATCAGAAAAAAGCTATTTTAACAAGGGATTGCAATATCCTAGTAGCTGCAGCTGCAGGTTCAGGTAAAACGGCAGTACTAGTTGAGAGAATAATAAAAATAGTAACAGATGAGGACAGGCCTACAGATATAGATAAGCTTTTAGTAGTTACATTTACAAACGCTGCTGCATCCGAAATGAGGGAGAGAATAGCTGCGGCGATTTCGAAGGAACTTCATAATAATCCACAAAGTAAGTTACTTCAAAGGCAATTAACATTATTAAACAAATCTAGCATTACAACTATTCACTCATTTTGTCTTGAGGTTATTCGTAATAATTTTCATGTGGTAGATTTAGACCCTAATTTTAGAATAGCAGATGGAACAGAAGCAGTGCTTCTTAAGCAAGAAGCTTTAGAGGAATTATTTGAAGATAGGTATATAGCAATTGAGGATGAAAACAGGGCGGAAGATGAAGATAAGAGCTACGAGGAAAATAGTTCTTTGGACGTGCAGGTAACCCCTAGATTTCCAAATCTAGAATCTAATAGTTTCTTAAACCTGGTTGAAGCCTATAGTAATAATAAAGAGGATTTAGGTCTTCAAGGAATAGTTCTAAGCCTTTATAATTTTGCTATGAGTTCAACGGATCCAAATAAATGGCTAATAGATTCAGCTGAGAATTTTAACATTAAAGATGGAGCAAGCTTTAGCGATACCCCTTGGGCAAAAGTTTTAATGGATGATACTAAAATAGAATTACTAGGAATAGAAAAAGTAATGGTCAAAGCATTAAAAAATGTAGAAGCCAATGAGGCTATAATTTTATATAATGATGTATTTAAGTCGGATTTAGCTCTAATTGCGGATCTTTTAAGTGCAGCGAATAACTGTTTTGAAAATTTGGCAGCAACTTTTGAAGAGCTAAGTTTTGCAAAACTTCCTAGTATAAAGGCATGCAAGGACAAGGAAAAACAAAAGGCTGTTCAAGAGATAAGAAATAAGGTAAAAAAACAATTACAAGAACTGCAAAAGCAAGTAATGAATGCAAATTCAGAAGCTTCTTTAGAAGATATAAAAGAATTATATCCACTTATGATGGAATTGTCTCAACTTGTTATAGATTTACAAGAAAAGTATAGGGAAAAGAAAAAGGAACGGTCAATTATTGATTTTAACGATTTTGAGCATTATTGCCTAGATATATTAATGAAAAAAGATGAGGATGGGGAAGCGGTTTTAGGCTATGATGGAAAATCAGAACCTTCCTCTGTAGCAATAGGGCTAAGGAATAAATACGAAGAAATTTTGATAGATGAATATCAAGACAGCAACATGGTGCAGGAAACTTTACTTAATATAATTTCGAGAGAAAAAATTGGATCTCCAAATGTATTTATGGTGGGAGACGTAAAACAAAGTATATATAGATTTCGTCAGGCAAGACCAGAGCTTTTTTTAGCCAAGTATAATAGCTATTCTAAAGATGAAGGTGCTAAAACAAGAAAAATAACTTTATACAAAAACTTCAGAAGTCGAGGAACGGTTATAAACGCTGTGAATTATATCTTTAAACAAATAATGTGTAAAAACATTGGAGACCTTGATTATACAGATGAAGAAGCATTAAACCTAGGAGCTCACTTTGATGAATTAGTTGGGCCAGGAGTAGTAGGCGGACCTGTGGAACTACACATAATCGAAAAAGAAATTAAGGACCCAGAAAATGACGAAAATGAAGAGGAAAGTGGGGGACAGGTAAACACAATTGAAGATGATGGTGGTAAAAGTGAGGGACAGGTAAGCACAAATGAGGATGAAACTCCAACGAACATTGAACTTGAAGCAAGAATTGTGGCAAAAAGAATAAAAGAATTAATGTCACATATCGATGATCAAGGGAATGAAACCGAAGCTTTTAAAGTCTATGATAAAAATATTAAAGAATATAGGAATGTTGACTATAAGGACATTGTAATATTACTTCGTGCAACCTCAGCTTGGGCACCATCTTTCTTAGAACAATTGAAGCTTGAGAATATACCGGTTTATGCGGATACAGGTACAGGCTATTTTAGCACTGTAGAAATACAAATAATTATGAGTCTTCTTCAAATTATAGATAACCCAAGGCAGGATATACCAATGCTTGCAGTACTGCGTTCCCCAATAGGAGGGTTTACCTCAGAGGAACTAGTTGATATAAGAATAGGACAAAGAGAAGTAAGCTTTTACGAGGCAATGGTAAATTTCGTAGGCTCTAAAGAGGAAAATTCCGTGGATAACATTTTGGATTCTGAGAATAAAGATGCACTATATGAGGATAAAGAAGACCAATCTGGGGATAAAAAATTAGAGCCTGGGGATAAAAATTGCGATATAGAGGATAAACAGCTAGATTCTGTAGATAAAAAACTTAAAAGATTCCTAAAGAAATTAAATCACTTTAGAGAAATCTGCACATACATGCCTATCGATGAGTTCATATGGTATTTATACACGGACACAGGTTATTACGGTTATATAGGAGCCATGCCAGGAGGCCCTCAAAGACAAGCAAATTTAAAAGTGCTTTTCCAAAGGGCAAGGCAATATGAAGAGACAAGCTATAAGGGACTATTTAATTTTATAAACTTTATAAATAAGCTAAAAGTAAGCAGTGGTGACATGGGTAGCGCTAAAACCTTAGGCGAGAATGAGAACGTAGTCAGAATAATGAGCATTCATAAAAGTAAAGGACTAGAATTTCCTGTAGTATTTCTAAGTGGAATGGGGAAAAACTTTAATTTAATGGATATAAATAAGAGTATATTATTTCATTATGAATTAGGCTATGGACCAGATTATGTGGATCCAATTAGAAGAATTTCATATCCTACAGTGCTAAAGCAAGCACTAAAAAAGACAATAAAAATAGAAAGTTTAGCCGAGGAAATGAGGGTATTATATGTAGCCTTAACAAGGGCAAAGGAAAAACTAATAATAACTGGTTCAATTAGAAATATAGATAAAAATTTATCTAGAATGAGTTCAAGCTTAGATGAGAGCAGTGAAAAGTTAGGGGAATATGAAATATTAAAAGGAAAAAGCTATTTAGATTGGATAATACCTGCAGTAATTAGGCATGTTGATGGAAACCCTCTCCGCGCGCGTATACAAATAGAGGATGAAAATTTGCATCTTCTAAGTGATCCTTCAAGCTTTACTGTGCGCTTTTGGAATAGAGAACACATAAAGAAAGACGAGCAAAATGAGGAAGAAAATCTTGTTAGTGCAGAGGAAAGGCTTAGTCTTCTTAAAGGAAAATCTATATATGATAAGGTATTAGATGATAAATTATCGCAGGAAGAATTATTATCACAAAAGGTATCCGAAGAGAAATTAATGGAAGAGATAGAAAAGAGATTAGGCTTTGTTTATAAATACGAGAAATCTACAAAAATGCCTACAGTACTCACGGTAACAGAGCTGAAAAGAAAGTTCAACGTTGAGTTAACAGAATCAGATTCTGGCAATATGTATGCACCAAGACTTATAAATAAACCGAAATTCCTAGAAGAAGTAAAGGGGTTATCCCCAGCTGAGAAAGGAACTGCAATGCATTCAGTACTTCAAAGATTAGACCTAACTAAAGTGACAACATCAAGTGAAATAGAAGCACAAGTTCAGATTCTTGTAGAAAAAGCATTAATATCTAAAGAAGAGGGCAAGGCTGTCCGTATAGATAAATTAGGAAAGCTATTTAAAACTTTACTTGGTCAAAGAATGATAAAAGCATATAGCCTAAATCTCTTGAAAAGAGAGGTTCCATTCCATATGGAAATTAGTAGTACGGATATAGATAAAAGTCTTCCTGTAGAAATATATGGGGATGAACAAATAATGCTTCAAGGGATAATAGATTGCTATTTTGAGGAAAATGGACAGGTAATACTCGTGGATTATAAAACAGACTTCGTGAAAAATGGGGATGTAAACTCACTAATTGACAAATATAAGTCTCAGCTCGATTATTACGCAAAAGCACTTGAAGTTACATTAAGAGTAAATGTTAAAGAGAGATACCTATACTCGTTTAGCACGGATGAGGCTGTAGAAGTAAAACAATAACCTTTAAATGTGGAATAGTTGTTAACCGTCCCCTGCATTTAATCGTTAAATAAATGTTGGATAGTTGTTAACCGTCCCTCACATTAACCAACATTAACACCTAAAGAAAGGAGTGATAAATATGCGAATACTTCACACATCAGATTGGCATTTGGGGAAGACATTAGAGCAATATAGTAGGCTAGAGGAACAGAAAGAATTCCTAAAAGAATTCATAGAAATAGTTAAAAATAATGATATAGATTTAGTTCTTATAGCTGGAGATATATATGATAATGGTAACCCACCAGCAAAGGCAGAAAAAATGTTCTATAGTACTATTAGCGATATAACAAGTAGTGGTAAGACTGCGGTGCTTGTTATTGCAGGTAATCATGACAATCCGGAAAGATTAGTAGCTGCAAGCTCCCTTGCATATGAGCATGGAGTGATACTCCTTGGGGAACCTAAAAGTATAGCAAGGCAAGGTGTTTTTGGTGAATATAATACGGCTAATAATTACGATTTTGAAATAATAGAAAGTGGCGAAGGATATATTGAGCTAAGTATAAGAGGAGAAAAGGCTGTTATATTAACACTTCCTTATCCAAGCGAAAAAAGGCTGAACGAAGTACTGACTACAGAATTAAATGATGAGGATAGACAGAAAAGTTATTCGGATAGAATCGGAGAGTTGTTTGATGATTTATCCCTTAAATATAGAGATGACACAATAAATCTAGTAATATCCCACCTATATGTTATGGGGGGAGAGGAGAGTGGATCTGAGAGAAGTATACAACTAGGGGGAAGCCTCTCTGTATCTCCTACTAAGTTCCCAAAGAAAGCACAATATTGCGCCCTAGGACATCTTCATAGGCCACAAAAGGTTCCGGGAACTAAGGGCAAAATAAGATATTCTGGTTCTCCAATTCAATATAGCAAAAGTGAAATAAACTATAGCAAGGGAGCATATCTTGTAGATGTTAAAGCTGGATCAGAGGCTGAAATATCAAATATTTTGTTTAGAAACTATAAACCAATAGAAATATGGAAATGTGATAGCACAGAGGTTGCATTAGAGAAGTGTAAGCTTGAGGGCGAAAAGAAAATTTGGGTGTATCTTGAAATAAAGACTAAGGAAATAATAAGCACAGAGAACATAAAGGAAATGAAAAGATTAAGGCCAGACATAGTATCGATTCAGCCAATAATAGGTGAAATCGAAGATATTAAAGAATTAAAAGAAAGCTTGAGGGAAAAATCCATGGAGGAAATGTTCAAAGAATATTTTGTGCTTGCAAAGGGTGGTCTTGAGCCAACAAGTGAGTTAATGGAATTGTTCTTAAGTATAGCATTAGATGAGGAGGAAACCAAAGATGAAACCAGTAAGTCTTAAAATAAAAGGGTTAAATTCTTTTGTAGAGCAGCAAACTATAGAATTCTCAAAGCTTACAGAAAAAGGACTCTTCGGAATATTTGGGCCAACAGCTAGTGGTAAATCAACTATATTAGATGGGATAACTATAGCTCTATACGGAAAAGTATCAAGGGATACTAAAGAGTTTGTAAATACAGAAACAAATGTAGTAGAAATAAGTTTTGATTTCGAAATAGGACTAGGTAAAGGTCGCACGTCATATAGAGCAGAAAGATGTATAAAAAGATTAAAAACTGGAAACTTTAAAACTGCTTATGCAAGGCTAATCGAGACAAATAAAGAAAATATTGATGAGAACAAAGTTATCGCAGAAGGGCCAAGAGATTTAGAGGAAAATATTATAAGTATTGTAGGACTAAAAGTTGAGGATTTTACAAGGTCAGTAGTATTACCTCAGGGCAAATTCAATGAATTTTTAAAGCTATCAGGAAAAGACAGAAGAGATATGCTTGAGAGAATATTTGCTCTTGAGAAATATGGTTCTAAACTTTATGATAAGATAAAAAAAGTTAGGAATGAAAATTTAAACACTAAAACTTTGCTTGAGGGTGAAATGAAGGGTTATGAGAATGTAGATGAAGAATCACATAATCAAATAAAGCAAACGCTTGTAATTTTAAAGGAAGAAGAAAAGGAGATTAAACTTCAGAAAAGTACTTTAGATAAAGGGTATGAAGTATATAAAAATATTTTTGAATTACAAAAGGAAAAGAGTAAGTATGTAAAAAGGGAAGAGTTGCTAAAACTTCAAGAGGAAGACATAGAAAATAAAAAAGTAAAATTTACAAAAGGAAGTTTAGCGTTAAATGTAAAACCTTATATTGAAAATGTTTCAGAGACTCAAAAAAGCTTAACTATAAACGGAGAGAAACTTCAAAAATTAATTAAAGATTATGAAGCTATTTCTCAAAAACTAGAGGTAACCAAAATATCTTATGAGGAAGCCTGGAAGTCTAAAAATGATAAATTACCAACTTTGATTGAAAAGGAAGTAAGTTTAAAGCAAGCATCAAATATTGAAGAAAAAATAATTTATTTAGCTAATGAAAAAGATGTTTTATTAAAAAAACATAAGGAACTTACTCATAATTTAGCTGATAAAAACTCAAAAACATCAATAATTCTTATTAATAAAGAAAAGCTAGAGAAGCAGTTACAATTATGTGAAACAAAATTAAATGAAATAGAAATATTGCCAGAGTATAGGGAAAAACTGTACAAAACTTATAATAGTGAATTAGAAGTAACTTCAGCTACTAAAAATGTTAATGAACTTAAAAATAAAGGTGAAACCTTGAAGAAGACCTTGGCTAGTACAGAGCTACTTCATAATAAAGCTAAACTTAAATTGAAAGATGAACAAGATAAATTAGCGCTTTTAGAAGAAAAAAGTGTGGAACTAGCGAATGATTTCCCGGGAGATAATAAGTTGCTCTTAGATAATCAAGAAGCTTATAACACAATTAAGGTAAAACTTGAAAAGGCTGTAGAAGATCATAAAAAAAAGGATGAACTTAAGGCTAAATATGAAAGTGTAAACACAAAAACTGAAAAAGTTAGGTTAAATATAAAAAATGTAGAAAAATCTATAGAAACTATGAAAGACAAAGTTGAAAAATTAGATCATGAGATAAAAGAAATAGAGATAGGAAACATGGCAGTAGATTTAGCTTCTAATTTGAAAGAAGGAGATCTATGCCCAGTATGTGGTGCGGAGCATCATCCTAAAATAGCAGAGTTAAAAGAAGATACAGATTTAAAAGGGTTACAGAGTTTAAAACGAAGTCATGCTGAAAACCTAGAAAAGCTATCGAAGGATTATCAAAATGAGTTAATAGTACTTGCTGGATTTTCAAAAGATGAGGAGTATATAAATAATCAATTATTAGAAGTAAACAAAAATCTTAAGGATATAAATATAAAAGAGCTTGAGGATGAAAAAAACAAGAGTGAATTATCATTACTCCAGTTTAAAGAAAAGATCGAATTATATAATAAACAAAAGACGGAACTAGAAGTGATACTTACCAAATCTCGAGAAGAAAAAAGTAAAGTAGCTATGGATGAGGCAAAACTTGGAGAAGGTTTAAGAAAAGAAAGTGAAGCATTATTAGTTTTGCAAAAGGATATCTCTATTGCGGGTGAGAGGTTAGAGTTACTTTCTCAAAGTCATAAACTTTTAAATGAAGACTTATTACGTGAAGAGGAGTCTTTTAAGCAGGAACAAAATGAGAATGAAGAATCAATATCTATAAAAGAAAAGATTTTGCAAATTAAAAATATAGACAATGAAGTAATAAAACTTACATCACAGGTTAGAAAAAATAGATCAGAACTTGTAACACTAGAAAAGGAAAGAGAAGCTATAGATAAGACTTTAAGGGAACTTACCAACTTGAAAACAGAAATAGAAACAAGTGGCAAGGAGAAAAGGGCGGAAATAGAACGCTTGACGCTTCAGATAGTGGAGCTTTGTGGATTTACGCCTACAGTGGATCATACCCCTAAAATTGAAGTAGAAAAGGTAAGAGTTGAAATTAAAGGGATCACTTTAAAGGAATCAAGTCTAAAAGCGGTCTTTGAAAGAGAAAGTATAGAGAAACAAAAGGTTTTAACTCAGAAAACTAGCGAGGAAAATAAAAAAGAAATGTTATCTAAGATGTTAATTGAGGGACAAGAAAAATTAAACATATCCCTTAATGAGAATTCCTTTGAAGATACTGAAACAGTCCTACTTCACTCCGTTTCAAGAGAAGTTTTGGTAATCTTCGAGAAAGAAATAAAACAGTATGAGGAACTTAAACGTAACCTTATAGATAACTTAAAAAGACTTGAAATCTTACTTCAAGGGAAAGAAGTAGATGTTACTTTATTTGAAGAATTAAAAGAAAAAAGAGAAGTTATTGGAACGGTTCTAGAGGAAAAGACCAAAGCAATAGGTGCTCAATTTAGGGCGCTTGAGGAAATGGAGAAAAAGATACAAGAAATTAAAACCCTTTTAACAAAGAAAAAATCAGTAGAGCATAAAATAGGTCTTTTAAGAGAACTCGACACTCTTATTCAAGGAAATAAATTTGTTGAATACGTAGCTATGAAGCAACTAAAATATATATCTATGGAAGCTTCAAAACGGTTAAAAGAGATAACAAGGGGACGTTACGCATTGGAGCTTGATGCTAATGGAGCATTTGTAATGAGAGATGATTTTAATGGAGGGATAAGACGTGAAACTAACACATTATCAGGAGGAGAAACCTTCTTAACATCATTATGTCTTGCACTTGCACTTTCTTCGCAAATTCAATTAAAGGGTAGTGCACCACTTGAATTCTTCTTTTTAGATGAAGGGTTTGGAACATTAGATACTGATCTATTAGATGTAGTAATGAATTCACTTGAAAAACTACATTCAAGTACATTGTCTGTGGGAATAATAAGTCATGTGGAGGAGCTTCGTAATAGGGTCCCAATAAAACTAATAGTTACTCCAGCAGAGCAAGGGCAGGGTGGCAGCAAGGTAAAACTAGAGTATACGTAAAAGGAGAGGCCATTTCTCCTTCGGACCTTGCAATTAGAGCTTGGAACGTGAAATATGATTAAGAAATTCTAATCTTTTGCAAAGATAAAATTCTCTATCGCTCACACTCGACGTCCTGTCTCGGGTTCGCTAGCCTGCCGTCCTGGCAGGCTTACGAGAATTTTATATCAGCAAAAGAAGAATTTCTAAATTCAATTTCAATGTTTCTGCGCATCTTCTTGCAAGTCCCTATGGAGAAATTTCATATAATTACGACGTATATTTCCAATAATTGTGACTCTTTCGTTCCGGTGGAACGAAATTCGAGAAATTCTGAATAAAGATATGTAGATGCGACGGCCTACGGCCAAGGGAATTTAGGGGGGAACTCTTGAATATTTTTCATGGGACTAATATTTTATAATTAAACATTATCATAATGAGGGTGAAAGCATATAGGAGTGTGATAGATAGTATATAATGAGTTTTACAGAATCTTAGTTTATGCAATGTAAAATTCACGTAAGCAACCCAGGACGGGTTGCTAGCACTTCTGAGACAGGACGTCGAATAAGTGCGTTAGAGAATTTTTCATGAAATAAACTTAGATTCTGTTAACAAATGCTCCACTATCAGAACATCCTAGATACTAAAGCGTCACGGTGATCATATTATTAGGATTAAAACGGAGGAAAACAAATGAAGATATTTTTATATTATATTTTAGCTATTAATTTGTACGGGATTTTTGTAATGTATTCGGATAAGAACAAATCAAGAAAGGGAAAATGGAGAACTCCAGAGAAGACACTTTTTACTATAGCTATTGCTTATGGTGCTTTGGGAATATTTATAGGTATGCGATTATTTAGGCATAAAACTAAACATAATAAATTTGTTATAGGAATACCAGCGATTCTTATAGTTCAAATATTTATATTCTTTAAATATATTTATAGAGTATTTTAAAACGAGGCACATATTGAAATTAACATTCAGTATGTGCCTCGTTTTATATATTTTTTATGAGGTTCTTATTCTAAGGGCTTTTGTTATATAGTGTTAATTTTAGATTTGACATAAATATGTATATAATCTATAATTTAATAAAAATCAATAATTAATTATGCAACTGGCGGAAATGGTGTTTACCATAGGGAGCATGACTAAAGAAGAATATCGACCGCCTGGGTAAAATAAAATTTTATTCAGGCGTTTTTTTTATCAAATTATATAGGAGGTTTTGTTTATGACAAATTCAGAGGTTATACTTAAATATGGATGTAATCCACATCAAGGCTCAGCTAAAATCTACATGAAAAACAAGGAACTACCATTTGAAATTCTTAATGGAAACCCAGGTTATATTAATTTTATGGATGCATTTAATTCATGGCAATTGGTGAAAGAATTAAAACAAGCAATAGGATTACCAGCAGCATCATCTTTTAAACATGTAAGTCCAGCGGGTGCTGCAGTGGGGATTCCTTTAAGTGATGTGTTAAAAAAAGCATATTTTGTTGAAAACATAGAATTATCCCCTGTTGCCACTGCATATGCAAGAGCCAGAGGTGCAGATAGGATGTCATCATTTGGTGATTGGGTGGCTATAAGTGATGTTGTTGATTTACCTACAGCAATGATTTTAAAACAATCTGTATCAGATGGAGTAATTGCACCTAGCTATACAGAGGAAGCTCTGGAACTTTTGACGAAAAAGAAAAAAGGAAATTTTAACATTATTAAAATGGATCCAAATTATGAACCTGAAGATATTGAAAAGAGAGAAATATATGGTATAACATTTGAGCAGAAAAGAAATAATATTAAATTAGAACAGAAAATGCTTAATAATGTAGTAACTAATAATAAAAATATTACAGATGATGCAAGACGAGACTTACTTATTTCAATGATTACATTAAAATATACTCAGTCAAATTCTGTTTGTTTTGTTTTAGATGGTCAAGTAATTGGGGTCGGTGCAGGGCAACAATCCAGAATACATTGCACAAGACTGGCGGCGTCGAAAGCTGATATATGGTATTTAAGGCAGCATCCAAGTGTTCTTAATTTATCATTCAAAGATGGTATATCAAGACCTAATAAAGATAATGTTATAGATCAATACCTTAGGGACGACACTACGCCTATAGAGATGAGGGAATGGGGCGAAGTGCTTAATGAAATACCTAAAAGGTTAACAAAGAAAGAAAAAGCCTCATGGATATCTAATTTATCAGGGGTATCTTTAGGCTCAGATGCGTTCTTTCCATTTAGAGACAATATAGATAGAGCATTTCAAAGTGGGGTAGAATATATTGTACAACCTGGTGGTTCAATAAGAGACGACATAGTAGTAAAAGCATGTAATGAATATAATATAGCAATGGCTTGTTCAAATACGAGATTATTTCATCATTAGAAAACCAATAAATACTTTAGATACTAAGCTGAAGGTATTATCATCAGGAAAACAATTTATAAGTATATAAAAACAAAGGTACTATTCATATGGATAGTACCTTTGTTCCTATTGTTTTATATGAGAGCAAATATGTTTCATTTTTGAAAATCAAAAACAATTAAAGATAAATTATTTTTATGGACATAATAGTTATTTAAATAATTACTAATTTACCTTATACGAAAATAATTGAAGAAAACATAAGTTTATCAAAAGGTTTGTGTGTCCTAATTATAAATTAGAAAGAAGGGATTTGATATGGAACTTGCGCCAGTATATACAATCGCAATTTCGTTAATTGGGTGTATTTTACTTTCAATATTCAACAAGAAATTAAAGTCAAAAACAGTAACTATAATAGAATATACATTAATAGTTATCACAATGATAGGGGTTATATTATTGTTTTTTACCTAGTGACAATTAAATCATCCTCTGCGGAGCTGCAATATTAAAGAACTCAGAAGGAAAGTCTCCCACTTTTAGAAGTGGGAGACTTTCCTTCTGAAATTTCGTTAAACAAACAGCTTATTTAATTTATATTAAAGATTTAATATTTTCTTCTATTTTCTCTGGCTCAAATGTTGGAGCAAATCTAGCAATAACTTTACCAGTTTTATCTACAAGAAATTTTGTGAAATTCCATTTGATATCAGATTTAGTTGTATTAAATCCTAAACCTGATAATTTAGTATATAAACCTTCTGATGCAGCATCCTCAGCAGCTGTAGGAGCTTCTTTTTTTAGGAATTTATATAATTCATTTGTATTTTCACCATTTACATCTATTTTAGCAAAAGTTTTAAAAGTTGTACCATATGTTATTGCACAAAAATTAGAAATTTCCTCATTGGTTCCTGGAGCTTGCGCAAAAAATTGATTGCTTGGAAAATCTAATATTTCGAAATTTTCCTTGCCATATTTATCATAAAGGTTTTGAAGTCCTTCATATTGTGGTGTAAAACCACAACCTGTAGCTGTATTAACTATTAACAGTACCTTTCCTTTATAATCTTCCATTGAAACCTCATTACCTTCTATAGTTTTTACTTTGTAATCATATATCATTTTAATTTCTCCTTTTATATTTATTTTTTTAATTAACATGTTTAATGTTAAAATTTAAGATTGTTTTTTTCTTTTGTTCATCAACGAAGGCTACAGCAGATAATGCTGCTATATTTCCCTCACCTGCAGATTTTATGTATTGGTAGGGTACACCAACAATATCTCCAGCGGCAAAACAACCATCTAAGTTAGTTCTCATTTTTTATCTACTTGTACATGGTTTTTATCCATCATGAGACCGGGCACTAATTGTCCTGGTGAAACACTATCTCTTAAGATAAAAATGCCGTCTGTAATTATTTCACCATTCTTAAGTATTAGTTTAGTGACATTTTCATCGCCAATTATTTCAAGGGGAACATCGTTAATAATTTCTATGGATGAGACTACGTCAGCTTTTTCCTTATACATTGGAAGATAATAAACTTTAGATGCAACTGTAGCGATGAAGTTAACTTCATCTTCTTCCTTTTTATCATAAGCTATTATTGTAACAATTTTATTTTTATATAGTGGAGCATCACAAGTTGCACAATAACCAACGCCTCTACCTAAAAACTTTTCTTCACCTTTAAAGGGTTTCCCAAAACTAACTCCTGTAGCCAATATTATTGAAGTTGCTTCATATATTTTTTCATTTACCATTAATGCAAAATAATTACCCATGGAATATATGTTATTTATTTTCTCTTCAGTAATAGTTATATCCATTGCTTTTAGGTGGGATTTAAACTCATCTCTAATCTCAGAGCCACTCTTTCCGTAAAATCCTAAATAATTATTAACTTTCTCAGCCTTTACTAACTTATTACTTAACTCATTATTACCAAAAATAATAAAATTTTTATTTCTTATTTTTGCATTTAATGCTGCTGATAATCCTGCAGGCCCAGTACCGACTATTGCAATATCATATCTTTGACTCATCTTAAGACTCCTTTGGATTAATTACTTTATTATTTTTTGAAATATATTTTATTCAATTAACTTGTATACAATTGATTTTCTAGGATTATTATATATCTTATTTTTTTTAGTGTCAATCTAATTCTTTATAATAGTTTTTTTGAAAATGTAAATTTAAGTATGTGGATAACTAACCCTTATAATTAAACTAAATATAATAAAAATTGTTTGTTATAGAAGTTAATGGGTTTATGAACATGTTATTAGACAAAGTTATCCTCATTCGGTGGATAACTTTGTTTGAATTGTGGATGAATTTTTAATTATCTGAAAATTAATTTTCATAGAAACTATTTTTTTGAACTATTTCATAACTAGATAGTTTTTAATAATTATTGTAATTTAATTAATTTTTTATGGAGGTATTAGTGTAAAAAAAGACAAAAATTTACAGAAAGCTGCGATGTTATAAGTATGTTAAATTTTTTGCAATTTCACCTTGAACTTTTAATGTTTTGAGGTTATAATGAGTTGCGACATCGTAATATAGGATTATTTGAATTACTGTATATTATAAAATAAAAGTGAGTCTTAAAGTAATAATGAATGAAAAGAAGAAAAATATTACAGAATTAAGTTTAGTAAGATAGATTTAAGTCTGTGGATAACTTTTCTATAAAATTGAATATAATTTCATAAATATTGTATTATTATCATAATATGGTTTATTTATTGAAGAAACATATAAAGTTATCCACTAAAAGAGGATAACTTTCTTGATTTTGTGGATAAATATTTAATTATCTGAAAATATATTAAAATAGTAACAGAAAATTTTCTCCACTGTGTATTAAATTAAAACTAAAAATAACAAATTTCATTAAGAAATTTGTTATTTTGATCCTACAAGATTCTGAAAATTCAAACTTTGGCGTAGCTGTGAGGTTTCATTAATCTCAATTCTAAGTGTTAATTTATGACAAGTTTTTTGTGCTAAAAAATGTGACTATTCTCCTTAGAGTCTGTTAATGAAATATCGACTATTCAAACGACCTATATGCCGAAACTTTATGCGTTAGTTATCTTGAGGGAGATGAATACATGCTATAATACAGTATTTCTTTTCTATCATCTTTAAATCTGAATTTTTCTCGAACTGCGATTACATCATCTTGATTGATATCAGCTATAACTAAGCCTTCCTCAGTATATAAGCTACCTATTATGTTTCCTAGTGGATCTACAATCATAGAATCACCACTGTAGGTTAATCCATTACTTTCACCAACTCGGTTTATCCCAGCAATGTAACATTGATTTTCTATGGCTCTTGCTTTTAGCAAAGTAATCCAATGTTCTCGACGACCTATAGGCCAGTTAGCTGCAATAGTAATTAAGGTAGCTGCTTTTGAGGCTAGCTGAAATATTTCTGGAAATCGTAAATCGTAGCATATGAAAGGGGTTATATTGAAATTAAAAGCATTAAAATGCTTTATTTCATTTCCACTTTCATAAAATTCAGGTTCATTTCCATAAGAGAAGGGATGGATTTTAGCGTAATCCACAAGTTCATTGCCTTGAGGTGCCACTACTTTGTATTTATTTTTGGAGTGTGATGTGCCTTCGACATATCCGAAACCTATAGAAAGGTTGTGTTTAGTACTCATTTCCTTGAAAAATTCAATAGTTTCATTATTATCCTCTCCTATATAAGAAGGATTCATAGAAAAACCTGTTAAAGTCATTTCTGGGAAGAAAATCATATCCACATTTTCAGAAGCTGCCTGTTTTATAAATTGCTTTGACGTTTCTTTATTGGTAGACTTATCTTCAAAGGCAATATCTAATTGAGCTAGTGCTAATTTCATATTATACCCCCATTTTTATCGGTTAAAACATCTTTACTAATAATATATCTCTATAATACATATTATATCAGAGTGGGTATCTAAATATCCTATTTGATTTACAAATGAACTTGAAATATGAAGATTCCCATATACATAATTTATAAACAGTGAAGGTGAAAGTATCTAGGATGGTGACAGATAGTATATAATTAGTTTTAAACAACCTTAGTTTATGTGATGTAAAATTCCCGTAAGATGCCTAGGAAGGGGTGTTATATGTTTAAAAAATTAAAAGAACTTTTCTGTAGAATTATAGATGATGATATTACTGCTTTGGCAGGTCAGCTTGCTTATGATTTACTTTTATCATTTTTTCCTTTTTTATTGCTGCTTCTTACAATGATTAGTTATAGTGATTTAAAAAGCACAGATATTCTTATATATGTACAGCAAATAATGCCAGAGAGTACTGTTAATTTAATTTACACTACTATTAAAAATGCGTCGAGTTCAACTAATGGTCATTTAGTGTCATTAAGTATAGTAGGTATAGTTTGGTCAGGGTCTAGTGGATTTAGGGCTATAATTAAGGGGCTAAATAAAGCTTATGATGAGGAAGAAACAAGACCTTATTGGAAGACTATAGCTATATCTGTATTATTTATGGTAAGCCTTGCTTTTGCAATTGTTGCGTCAGTAGCATTGGTGGTATTTGGACAAATGATAGGAAGAACTATTGCACATAGTTTAAATCTATCAAGTGATTTTATATTAAATTGGGATATCATAAGATATCTAGTGTCTGTAGGCGGAATGGGAATTACCTTTGCAGCTTTATATCATTTTACCCCTTGCAGAAGGTTGACCTGGAAAGAGGTAATTCCTGGGGCTGTAATAAGTACTTTGTGTTGGCTGGCGGCTTCTTTAGGTTTCGCATATTATGTAAATAATTTCAATAATTACTCTATCCTATATGGTGGAATAGGGGCAGTTATAGTGCTTATGTTATGGCTTTATATAACTTCTATAATAATATTATTGGGTGGAGAAGTTAATGCGCTGTTAGCATTTGAAAAAGAGGGTAAACAAAAACCTAAGTGTAAGAAGTATTAAATTATTTTGTTTACAATATCAACTGGAAATTTAATACTTATTATATGAGTGGTAAAGAAAAATGATCAAAATCAAAATCAGAAGTAGAAATGCTTCTGATTTTTTTTGTGAAAATGAGATGTTCATCATGGGAACAGAATACTTAGAACATGCCAGTGTGGTCTTAAGGTGTAAATATTATTAACTCGATTTATTGCATTAATTTGAGTTAAAATGATATATATGGGAAAATGCATATTTGAGACTAAATAAAAAGAAAGATTTATGTCGAATGTTCACAAACTTAATAAAAAATTAACACACATTTTGTAGTATTATGGTATAATCAATTCAGTGATTAAGACAATTTTTTATTTGATTGAATTATTAATTACAGAGGTAAATATATATGATTACCATCGATTATCACGTATAAGATATAGAAAATATAATGTAATATAACATTAATTTGATAAGTGTATAAGGGTAAATTGGTCATGTTTATATTTTGGAAGGATTTGTATTTTCAAAAACGAATTGAGATAAAATTACATTTTATTAAATTAAGTATAAAAATTGAAAATGGTTTTAAAAATGTAAATAATTAAGGAAAAATATAAGTATGCTTACAAAATAATTTATAAAACAAAGGAGAAATTTAAATGAAAGTAAGAAAAGCTATTATACCAGCAGCAGGACTAGGAACAAGGTTTTTGCCAGCAACGAAGGCATTACCTAAAGAAATGTTACCTATAGTTGACAAGCCTACAATGCAATATATTATTGAGGAAGCAGTTGCGTCAGGAATAGAAGAAATATTAATTATTACAGGAAGAAATAAAAAGTCTATTGAGGATCACTTTGATAAATCGGTAGAACTAGAGCTGGAGCTTGAAAATAAACATAAAGATGGCCTTCTTAAACAGGTTAGGGAGATATCGAATTTGGTGGATATACATTTTATAAGACAAAAAGAGCCAAAAGGACTTGGACATGCTATAAATTGTGCAAGAGCTTTTGTAGGCAATGAACCTTTTGCTGTAATGCTTGGTGATGATATAGTTGATGCTAAAACTCCGTGTTTAAAACAGCTTATGGATTGTTTTGAAGAAAAAGAAGCAACAATTGTTGGAGTTCAAGAAGTGGCTAAAGAAAATGTTGATAAATATGGAATAGTTGATGGAGTTCAAATTAATGATAGAGTATACAAAGTAAATAATCTTGTTGAAAAGCCTGGAGTAGATGTTGCGCCATCTAATGTAGCTATACTTGGCAGATACATAATCACTCCTGAAATATTTGATATATTAGATAATACATTACCTGGCAAGGGCGGAGAAATTCAGTTAACGGATGCTTTAAAGACATTAATATCTAAGCAAGATATGTATGCATACATATTTGAAGGACGTAGATATGATGTGGGAGATAAATTAGGTTTTCTAGAAGCTACAGTTGAATTCGCTTTAAAAAGAGATGCTTTAAAAGTTCCCTTTATGAGATATCTTCAGAGTTTAAAAGACAATGATAAATTTAATGCTTTGTATGAAGAAGTAATGAGTGAAAAGTCATAAGTAATAGCAATACTAAATCGGGTACGTTATGGAAAGTTTAATATTCTATAAAAAGGGGGATGAATAGATGCAACAACCACAAAGAAGTTCAGAAGTTACAGAGGTAGATGAAACTTGCGAATACAAGAAAAGCCTAGGATATTTTATAATAAAAAGAATAATTGACGTTATTGGATCTTTAAGCGGAGTTATATTAATAAGTCCGGTGATGATTATTGTTGCTATATGGATTAAGATTGATTCAAAGGGGCCTGTATTTTTCGCTCAAAGTAGAGTTGGGCGAGATGGGAAAAAATTTATGATGTATAAATTTAGGTCTATGTGCTCTGATGCAGAATGTCTTTTAGGGAAACTTAAAAAAGAGAACGAGATGTCAGGACCTATGTTTAAGATGAAAGATGATCCTAGAATAACCAAGGTTGGGAAGTTTGTACGTAAAACAAGTATAGATGAACTTCCACAACTTTTTAATATATTAAAAGGGGAAATGTCATTGGTTGGACCAAGACCAAGTTTGCCTAAGGAAGTAGTACAGTTTACATCTTTTCAAAAAAGAAGATTAGTTGCAAAACCAGGCTTAACTTGCTATTGGCAGGTTAGAGGTAGAAGTGATGTTAGTTTTGAAGAGTGGATGGAAATGGATGTTGAATACATAGAAGAAAGAAATACATGGATAGATATAACCCTTATATTTAAGACAGTAGGGGTTTTGTTTGGAGATGAGGGTGCAAGATAAGGTTAACTCTAAATTGCAAGTTTAGAGTTTTTAAAATTAAGGAATGTTTTTGAACTTAATAAATTATAAGAGGAGGAAATATAATTATGAAAGGCATTATATTAGCTGGGGGATCAGGTACAAGGCTTTACCCTGTTACACAAGCAGTATCAAAACAAATGGTGCCGATATATGATAAACCAATGATTTATTATCCATTATCTGTTTTAATGCTTGCTGGGATAAGAGAAATACTTATAATTTCAACGCCAAGGGATTTACCTGGTTTTAAGGAGTTATTTAATGATGGCAGTAAATTGGGTCTTAAAATAGAGTATGCAGTTCAGGAAGAACCTAATGGACTCGCCGAAGCATTTATAATCGGAGAAGAGTTTATTGGTGATGATAAAGTAGCTATGATTCTCGGGGATAATATATTCTGGGGACAAAGTTTTTCTCAAAGTCTTAATAAGGCAGCGATTCTTGAGGAGGGTGCTATCATTTTTGGATATTATGTTAATGATCCAACTTCATTTGGAGTTGTTGAGTTTGATGAAGAGGGAAATGTACTTTCGCTTGAAGAGAAACCTGAAAATCCCAAATCTAAATATGCTATTCCGGGACTATATTTTTATGATAACACAGTTGTAGAAAAAGTTAAAAGATTAAAACCATCGGTGCGAGGAGAACTTGAAATTACCGATTTAAATAGAATGTATATGGATGAGCAAAAGCTTAAGGTAAACTTACTTGGAAGAGGCCTTGCTTGGCTTGATACAGGAACACATGCCTCAATGCTTAAGGCTTCAAACTTTGTAGAAGCAGTTCAGAGTACTCAAGGAACATATATATCTTGCCTAGAAGAAATTTCTTATAGAAAAGGGTGGATAACTATGAAAAAACTAAAAGCGCTAGCAAAACCGCTTTTAAAAACTGGATATGGAAATTATTTAATGGATATTGCTATGGAATATAAAAAAACAAATATAGCAGCATTAAAAGAATTAGCTAATATTGAGCAAATAAAATAAATAATATATAACAAGGATAAAATTTGGAGGAAAATAATATGAAAACTTACTTAGTAACAGGTGGAGCAGGATTTATAGGATCAAATTTTGTTCATTATATGTTAAAAAAATATTTAGATATTAAAATAGTAAATTTAGACAAGCTAACTTATGCAGGAAATTTGGAAAATCTTAAAGAAATTGAAGACAGAACAAATTATACTTTTGTTCAAGGTGATGTATGTGATAAGGAATTAGTAGAGAAGTTATTTAAGAGGTATGATTTTGACTATGTTGTTAACTTTGCAGCAGAATCACATGTGGATAGAAGTATAAAAGACCCTGAAATATTTGTGCAAACCAATGTACTTGGAACAGTAAACCTTCTAAACAATGCAAAAATCGCATGGGAAACCCCAAATGGGTTTAAGAATGGTGCAAAATTCCTTCAGGTTTCAACAGATGAGGTATATGGTTCGCTTAGCGATACTGGGTATTTTGTAGAAACAACTCCTATAGATTCACATAGCCCATACGCCTCATCAAAGGCTGCTAGTGACTTAATGGTAAAGGCATATTCTGATACATATAAAATGCCAATTAACATAACTAGATGTTCAAATAATTATGGAGCATACCAATTTCCAGAGAAACTTATACCTCTTTTAATAAACAATTGTTTAAACCATGAGGATTTGCCGGTATATGGAGATGGCTTAAATATTAGGGACTGGCTATATGTAGAAGACCATTGCAAAGCAATAGACATGGTAATAGAGAGTGGACGTCTTGGAGAGGTTTATAATATTGGTGGACATAATGAGAAAACAAACATATTAATAGTCAATAGTATTATTTCTTATTTAAATGAAAATGTGGATAAGGAAATAACACGGGATTTGATTAAACATGTTGAGGATAGATTAGGTCATGATAGAAGATACGGAATAGATCCGACAAAAATAAAGGATGAACTAGGATGGTATCCTGAAACCACCTTTGAAGTTGGAATAAAAAGGACAATTCAGTGGTATCTTGATAATAAAAAATGGATGAAAAATGTTACGACTGGAGAATATCAAAAGTATTATAAAAAGATGTATAAAGGAGTATAAGAAATATAATGGGAAAATTTAAGTTTATAGGGACTGAAATAAAAGATTTATATATAATAGAACCTACAGTTTTTGGAGATAACAGAGGATATTTTATGGAGACATATAACTATGATGAGTTTAAAGAAGCAGGTCTTAATATGGTATTTGTTCAAGATAATGAATCTAAATCTAAAAAGGGAGTACTTAGGGGATTACATTTTCAAAGGGAGTATTCTCAAGGAAAACTTGTGAGGGTTCTAAGCGGTGAAGTGTTTGATGTAGCTGTGGATTTAAGGGCCACTTCTCAAACCTATGGTAAATGGTTTGGCGTAATGCTGAGCGGGGAGAATAGAAGGCAGTTTTATGTACCAGAAGGGTTTGCTCATGGCTTCCTTGTAACATCAGATGAGGCGACTTTTGTATATAAATGTACTAATTTATATCATCCTGAATTTGAAGGTTCAATAACCTGGAATGATTCGGACATAGCAGTGGAGTGGCCACTAGACGGTATAGGGGAAGTACTACTTTCAGAGAAAGATAAAAAAGCACAATGCCTAAAAGCTGCAAATGTGAGATTCTAACGACATTTTATGTCGTTAGTATTTCATTTTAACAGCACCATAGGTGATGAATACAGCACTGAAAGTGATGAATAACTAAAAGAGATAGGAGTTAATATTGTAGCTCCGAAGGAGATGATTTAATGAACAACCCCTTGATTTCAATTATAGTACCAATTTACAATGTCGAGGTTTATATAAGAAACTGTGTTGATAGTATATTAGGGCAATCATATGAAAATATTGAAATTATACTTGTTGATGATGGATCTCCAGATAATTGTGGAGACATTTGCGATGAGTATAGATCAAAAGATAAAAGAATAAAAGTAATACATAAAAAAAATGGTGGATTAAGTTCTGCAAGAAATGCTGGGATAGATATTGCAACTGGGGACTATCTAGGATTTATTGATAGTGATGATTGGATAGAAAAGGATATGTATGAATCATTATATAATGCTTTGACTTCTCATAAGGCTGATATTTCAGTTTGCGGTAGATATATTGTAGAGGCAGATAAAATAACGACAATCTCAGATAGTGAAAAGGCCGAGGTGTTTACAAGAAGTGAAGCATTATCAGAACTAGTTCTTGATGAGTATAGCGGCATGAAGAACTTTGCATGGGACAAGCTTTATAAGAAAGAATTATTTAATGATATTAGATATCCAGAAGGAAAGTATTATGAGGATATATTTACTACATATAAATTGTTTTCAAAATCAAATAAAATTGTGGATATAAAAAGTCCAAAATATTATTATTTGTTAAGGGGTGACAGTATCTGTGGTAGCAACACTGCTAGTAAAAGATATGATTATTGCCTGGCTAATATCAAGTGTTTAGAATATATAAAAAGCCTAGAACCATTACTTGGGGACATGTGTGACAAGCAGTTATTTAATAGATTACATTTTTGTTTAAATGATATGTTGTTACTTGATTACGGCACGGATGATTATGATATTCAAATAAATGAAATTATAGGTAAATTAAAACAAAATTATTCTATCCTAAGAAATAGTGATGAAATGGGATTAAAACAGAAACTGTCCTTAATGTTTATAGCTAATTATCCTAATTTATATACTACCATTTACCCAAGGCATAAGATAAATAAGACAAAAATAATAAATTTACTAAAACCAATTATTTCACCAAGACTTTTAAATAAAATAAAATATATTAAGTTAAAAGGTAAAGGATATAAAGAAACAAAATATCTATATGAAACAAAGGTGGAACAAAAACGAATTTTTATCATAGGGACACCGAATCATGGTAATTTGGGCGATCATGCTATTGCATATGCGGAAGAGAAAATATTAAAGGATAATTTTAAGGATTTTATAATTATAGAAATAGTTACAGCGGATATAATTAAGCATATAAAAAATTTGAAAAAGAATGTTAAAAAGGATGATATCTTTGTTCTACAAGGTGGAGGAAACTTAGGAGATGAATATATCTGGGAAGAAGAAGGAAGACGGAAAATCATTTCTGAATTTAAAGATAATAAGATTATTTTATTCCCACAATCAATATACTTTAAAGAAACTGTTACTGGTAAAACAGAACTTAGTAAAACTAAAACAATCTATAATGAACATAAAAATTTAATTATGGTTGCAAGAGAAGAAACATCTTATAACATAATGAAAGAAACATTTGTAAATAGTAAAGTGATTTTAACTCCAGATATTGTTTTATATTTAAATGAGACTTATCCAAAATTTGAGCGAAAAGGTGTTTTATTAAGTCTTAGACAGGATAAAGAAGGGCTCTTATCTTCACAGCAAAAGGATAATATTCGAAGCGAGGCCCAAAGTAATTTTGATAAGATAATTATTACAGATACTGTAGATGTCTTTACGACGTATGAAGATAAAATTTTGCAATATATGATTAATATAAATCAAAGAGAGAAAAGATTGAAAATGAAATGGAACCAGTTTAAAGAAGTCGAAGTAGTTATCACTGATAGGTTACATGGATTGGTATTTTGTGCAATTACATCAACACCTTGTATTGTTATCGCAAATTACAATCACAAAGTTAAAGATACTTACGCTTGGCTTAAAGATTTGAATTATATTAAATTTGTAAATGATGTAGAGGAGGTTCCTGGTTTAATAAAGGAACTTAAAGGGATAGAAATTAAAGAGTATGATAATTCATTCGCTATGAAGAATTATGAAAAAATATTAGAAGTAATGAAGCAGAGGTGAAGGTAAGATTTGAAAAACGGTATGAAAAAAGCTGTAATTATAACATATATAACTATAATAATTGGGAATGTAATTTCATTGATGTATACACCGTTTATGTTAAGCAAACTTGGAAAAGCTGAATATGGATTATTTTCTTTAGTAAATTCAATAGTAGCTTATATTTATCTTCTAGATTTAGGATTTGGAAATGCCGTTATTAGATATAATTCTAAATATATGGTAGAGAAAAATGAGGATGGACGAAAAAAAGTAAACGGAATGTTTTTATCATTGTATCTGATTTTGGGTTTGATATCCATGATCGTCGGAATAATAATCTATTTCAACTTAGGAAAAATAATGAGTAAGAGTTTAAGTCCTGATGAGATCAATAGAACAAAGCAAATGTTTATGGTCGCTATAGTTAACATATCATTATCATTTCCTTTAAGTATATTTAATTCAATAATAACGGCACATGAAAAATTTGTGTATATAAAAATAATCAATCTATTAAGAACAATCTTGAACCCTGCAATTATGATAACTGTATTGTTATTTGGATCTAGAGCGTTTGGAATGGTTATAGGATCAACGGTCTTTAATATCTTGCTTGGACTAGTTAACGTTATATATTGTTTTAAGATATTAAAATTAAAAATAAAATTTGCAGGATTTGATAAAGCACTATTTGCCGAGATATTTAATTACTCATTTTTTGTGTTCCTTAGTGCAATAGCATATCAAATATATTGGAATTCAGATCAACTAATACTGGCAATTTTTGTTGGAGCAGCACCAATTGCTATATACGCAGTTTCATCACAATTTAATACATATTTTTTATCATTATCTAATGTTTTATCAAGTATGTTTTTACCAAAGCTTACAAAGATGGTAACAGTCGAGGAAAACAGAAATGATCTAATGAGATTATTAACAAAAATAGGTAGAATTCAATATTACATATGTAGTTATATTTTTGTAGGTTTTGTTTTAGTAGGGAAACAATTTATTGTGCGTTGGGTAGGGACAGGATACTCATTTTGTTATGTCATTGCAATAATACTGATGTTCCCTCAAATATTTTCAATTATCCAATCACTTTTTGCGACAATGCTCGAAGCAATGAATAAACATAGAGTGAAGGCATACATATACTTATCTATTGCCATCATAAATATACTTTTATCAATAGTACTAGTTCAAAAATATCAAGGACTTGGATGTGCAATTGGTACAGCAATAGGGATGATCATAAATGCCGTGGCAAACAATATATATTATAAATTTGTTATAAAGCTAGATATAAAATACTTTTGGATGAACATATTAAAATTAGTAATTCCAACTAGTATAACATTTGGTTTAGGATTCTTAGCTTTATCTCTGTTTAGTTTGACATCGTATATTTCAATTTTGATGTTTGGTATTCTATTCACGATAATATATTTCATAGTTTTTTGGATTATGGGATTTAATAAATATGAGAAGAAAATCTTCATATCAGTCCTAAGCAAAGGTCGGATTAAACAATAAATTTAAATCACTAGGAGTTTTAGACAAAATATTTAATGAGGTGTTTTAATGGAAGTTAATAAACAACAATTAGTGTCTGTAATTATGAGTGTATATAACGAAAAAGAAAAATGGTTAATGGAAGCAATAGAATCAATCCTAAATCAAAGTTATAGAAGTTTAGAATTTATTATTATTTTAGACAATCCTAGTAATAAAAAGTTAGAGAACATAATTAAATTTTACAACAAAAAAGATGCTAGAATACGATTCTTCAAAAACGAAAAAAACATTGGATTAGTTAGGAGCTTAAATAAAGCTTTAACATATGTAAAGGGTGATTTTATAGCAAGAATGGATGCAGATGATATATCACTAGTGAGTAGAATTGACAAACAAATTGAATATCTAAAGAGTCATCTAGATGTGGATTTTATGGGTGCTAGATGTATTAATATAGATGAGGATGGAAAAGAATTATATAGAGATGAAATTATGCCAGTGGATATGAAATTAATAAAGAGTTGCCTTCTAAATGTAGATTTTATTAATCATCCAACCTGGTTTTTTAGAAAAGAATGTATAGATAAAAATGAAGGTTATAGAGAAATTACATGTGCAGAGGATTATGACTTCCTATTAAGACTTATAACTAATGGATTTAAACTTGGTAATACTAATGAGTTTTTAGTTAGATATAGGATTCGCAAGAGTGGAATATCCAAAAGTAATTCTCTTCAACAGCTCTTATACTCAAAACACGTTGTTAAGATGTATAAAGATAGAGTGAAATACGGGCATGAAAATGAGAAAGTAGAAGAACTTTCAAATATTAAAATTAATGTACATCAAGAAAAAAGATATAGTCTAGCATTAGAAGGGCTTACTAAATCAAAACTATATAAGAATAAAAATCAGATTTATAGAATTTATTTAATATTAACAAGCTGTATGCGCTCAAAATATTTACGAATTTTACTTAAGGATATCATTTTTCATAAAGTTAAGAAACTAATGTATATAAAGAAGGCTAACTAGGGGGAATGTTTTTTGGATAGAGTTGATGTCAGTATTATAATACCTGTTTACAATGTAGAGGAATTTTTGCCAAAATGTTTAGATAGCGTTATTAATCAAACTATTGATAATAAAGAGATTATTGTAATAAATGATGGCTCTACAGATAATTGTTATGAAATACTTAAAGAATATAAAAAGAAATTTCCTGAATTAGTTATTATAAATAAAAAGAATAGTGGTATTAGTGAAACTCGAAATGCTGGGCTCAAAGCAGCAAGGGGTGAATACATAGCATTTGTTGATAGTGATGATTTTGTAGAGCTTGATATGTTTGAGAAAATGTATAAAACAGCTACTAATGGAAATATTGACATAGTTATTTGTAATTACATATTGTATAAAGAAGGACAAATTGCGCAGCATTCTAATTATAAGAAAATAGAAGGAATTGATAAAGAAGGTTTTTTAGATAAAGGTGAGGCCCTTAAGATGTTTTTGTTAAATGATATCAAGGGTTATGTTTGGAATAAGCTGCATAAAAGAGAACTTTTTTTTGAAAATAAAATTTCATTTCCGGATTTTGTAGTATGTGAGGATACTCCAGTTGGATTTTTATTACTTGCAAACGCAAATAGGATTTATTCAATGATAGAACCACTTTATTATTATAGGCAAAGAGAGTTATCACTTACAAGAACATTTTCAATTAAATCAATGAAAGATATGATAGACGGATGTTATATAATGAGAGATTTTATAACAAAGAACCCGCTTATTTATGGTGAGTTAATCGATTATTATAAAGTTTATTTGATAAAAACTTTATGGGCTATACATAATAAATACTTTATACAAAGCTCTGAAACTGGAGATAAGAAATATTACGTTGAGTTTAAAGAGATAGTATCAAAAGAGATAGATAATTTACAAATTTCAGAAATAATAAGGAATAGTAAGCTAACATTTAAAGATAAAGTTAATATATTGCTTATAAAAACAAAAACGTATGGCCTTATTTTCCCTCTATTGTACAAGATTAAAAATGTTATGAAGTAAAAAACATTGCTATTATTACCAATAGAATTTTGTATAATTAAAGGTTATGATTAAAAGCACCGAAGGTCATTATTAAGGAGTGTTAGTATGGTGAAGATAAGTATTATAGTTCCGATTTATAATGGAGCAAAATATATCAAAGAGTGTTTAGAGATGATAATAAATCAAACATTTAAAGATTTTGAATTAATAATAATAGATGATGGATCTACTGATAACAGTAAGGAAATGTGCAACGAATATGCAAAGATTGATTCTAGAATCAAATTAATTAGTAAAAAAAATGGAGGAACCTGGGCTGCTAGAAATAGGGGAATAGATGAATCCATTGGTAAATATATTATATTTTTAGATTGTGACGATTGGTATGAGATCAATTTATTTGAGAAAATGTATGAAAGTATAAAAAATGATGATGTGGATCTAGTTATATCAGGTCAAACCAATGTTTTTGTAGATAAGAATGGAGAAATTATCAGAAAAACTACTGTATTACCAAAGAAACAAAATTTTAAAACGAAAGATGAAATTTTGTCAAATTATATACTACTTAGAGAAGAAGAAATTGGTGATACTCTATGGAATAAAATTTACAAATCAGAGATTATTAAAAGATACAATTTGAAGTTTGAGAATTATAAACGTGGAGAAGACACAATATTTAATGCTAACTATTATCAGCATATAGACAAATGCATAGTCATTACAGAAGCTTTATATAATTACAGAATTGAAAATGCAAATCCAGTATGGCTTAAATACTGTGATAATTATTTGGATATTGTAATGAGCGAAAATGATACTATCGTAGATAAACTTAAAGAATGGGGTAAATATAGCAAGGATGCTAGGGAGTACCAAGCAACTCATTTTACTTATCGTATAATTGAGTATTTTTATAAGATAACTTACTCTAGAAGTTTTTTGAATTTGGAAAGTAAAATAGAGCAAAAATCAACTTTAAGAAGTAAAAGCCAAGAAATATTAAACTTATTAGATAATGAAGAAGTTAGAAAGAATTTGGATGATTCCAAGGTGATTGGTAAATTCCATAAATTACTTGTTAAGTCTATGAAATCAAGAAATGTTGAATTGATATTGTTTTTAGTAAGGATCAAATTGGTATATAACAATATAAAAGGTCTATAGATCTAAAATTAATAAAACAATATCATAAAAAGAACAATTACCATGGAGGTATTATAATGAATAATGAAACTACAAAAGGATATAAAGAATTTATAAATGTTCTAAAAAGAGGAAAATGGATTATATTGCTTGTAACAATACTAGCAACATTAACAGCGACTTTACTTAGCTATTATTCTATGAAAAATTCTAAACCAATGTATCAAACAATAACAAGCGTTGTAATAGGAAATAAAGAAGATATAGTTAATGCAAAAAGTTTAAGTCCTACATTTGAGCAAATCGCAAACTCTAGTACTATACCAAAGAACGCTAGCTTATTATTAAAAGGTTCTGTACCAGTTTTAAAGTTGCAAAAGAGTTATGAGGTTACTGTATCAGCTGATGCTCCGATACTTACAATTACAGCTAGTGGAGAATCACAAAAGCAGTCTATAGCTATAGCAAACGCTGTTATAACATCCTATTCAAGAGAAGTAAAGAGAATATATCCTTCGCAGGTGATGAAAATAATGGAGAATTCGGGACAGAGCGATCTTATAAATAATAAATTTAAATCTATGAACGTAATATTAGCGTTTTTACTTGGATTGTTCCTTTCGGTATTTATTGTAACATTTATAGGGTTCTTTGATGAAAAGATTAGGACCAAAGATGATGTGGAGAAATATTTAGGTCTACATGTTCTCGGAAATTTACCAAAAAGAAATAAATCGGATATTTAATATTAATTAGAAGGGAGATGTATTTAATGGGAGAAACAAAATATGCAGAGTATCTTAATTTAGACGCAATTAATTTAAAAGCATTTAACGGACTAAAAGCAAATATTCAGCTCTTAAACGCGGATAGTGAAAAAAAGGTTATTATGATAACAAGTGCAGAAAGTAGCGAAGGTAGATCAACTACAACATCATATCTTTCACTATTACTTGCAAAAAGTGGTAAAAAAACTATAATTGTTGATTGTGATCTGAAAAAACCAAATATACACAACATGTTTGGCTTAACAAACGATAAAGGACTTGTGAATTATTTATCCGGGGATGTATTGTTTGAAAAAGTAGTTAAGACTACGGAGATAAAGAATTTATCTATACTGACTTCTGGTGCATCAACATTAAATTATGCTGAACTTTTTGTATCGTCGAGATTTAATGAATTTATAATTTCATTAAAGAAAGATTATGATTATATCATTATTGATACACCTCCGATCACAATAGGTGCTGATGCTGAGGTTTTATCAAGATATACTGATGGATGTGTTCTTGTTGTTAAATCAGGGAAAACAGAAAGAAAATCTGCCCACACGGCTAAAGAAATTCTTCAAAAAGTGCATGCTAATATTATAGGTGTATTTCTAAATGGAACGGACTAAAGATAATTTTATAAAACAAAAATAGAGGTGTAAACAAATGACAGATGTATTCATTATAGGTTCTAAAGGAATACCATCTAATTATGGTGGATTCGAGACTTTCGTAGATAAATTAACTCTTTATAAAAAAAAGCAGGATATCATGTATCATGTGGCTTGCCTAAATGTTAAGGAAGAAGAGTTTTATTATAATAAAGCAAGATGTTTTAATGTTAATGTAAAAGACATAGGTAGTGCGAAAGCAGTACTTTATGATTTGCAAGCTTTAAGCAAATCAATAAAGTATATTAAGGAAAAGAAATTATCTAATTCAATTGTTCTTATTCTTGCTTGTCGTATTGGTCCATTTATATCATTTTACAAGAAACAACTCAAGGATTTGGGAATAAAGCTTTATATAAATCCTGATGGACATGAATGGAAACGTAGTAAATGGAGTGTGCCTGTGAGGAATTATTGGAAGTTTTCTGAGAAACTGATGGTAAAACATGCAGATTTACTAATATGTGATTCAAGAGGTATAGAGGATTACATAAATACAGATTATGATATGTACAAGCCTAATACTACATTTATAGCTTATGGAGCGGAAATTGGAAGATCTAAGCTAATGGAGAAGGATGATGGTATAACAAACTTTTTTGACGATTTTTTAATAAAAAGGAAAGAATATTACTTAATTGTTGGCAGGTTTGTACCAGAGAACAGTTATGAAACTATGATAAGAGAGTTTATGAAATCGGATGTTAATAAGGATCTTGTTATAATTACAAATGTGGAGAAAAATAAATTTTATGAAAGATTGCTGAAGGCTACGAACTTTACTAGCGACACGCGAATAAAATTTGTAGGAACTGTTTATGATAATGAACTTCTAAAAAAGATAAGAGAAGAAGCATTTGCATATATTCATGGACATTCAGTGGGAGGAACGAATCCTTCACTTCTTGAAGCCTTATCGAGTACGGATATTAATCTGCTTTTAGATGTTAATTTTAATAAAGAAGTTGGGAAAAACGGAGCTATGTATTTTAGTGATGAAGATGGTAATTTAGCTTCTTTAATAAGCAAAGCAGAAAAATTAACAGAAAATGAGATTGTAGCTATGTCTACAAGAGCTACAAACAGAATAAAAGATTCTTACTCTTGGGACAAGATTGTTCATGATTACGAAGAGCTTTTTTTATAAGTTTAAGGAGGCGTCGACTTATTAAAATATTGCATTATTCTCTTGGATTACCTCCACTACGGACTGGAGGATTAACTAAATATTCTGTAGATCTTATGTTAGAACAAGTTGCAGGTGGTAATAACGTTACAATATTATATCCTGGTCATTTCACGATTGATAAAAAATTACGAATTGATGAGAATAAGTCATTTAAGGGTGTTAAAGTATATGAAATACTAAACCCAATTGATATTCCACTACTTAGCGGAATACCAAGTCCAGAGACATATTTTAAAGATAGAGATATAAGTGTATATATAGATTTCTTGAAAAAATTAAAAGTAAAAGTTTTACATATCCATACACTGATGGGTTTAGATAAAGAGCTTGTAGCAGCTGCAAAGAAATTAAATATAAAAACCATATTTACTTCTCATGATTATTTTGGTATATGCCCTAAAGTCAATCTTATTGATTTGCAAGGGGAAATATGCGAGGAATATAATAATGGAGAGAACTGCATAACATGTAATAGAAATGGATACAGTAATTCCTTGGTATTTTTTATGCAGTCAAGAACTTATAGATATTTAAAAAATAGTAGTATTATAAAAAAGCTAAGAGCTTATAAGCAGAAATTAATTATTAAAAAAAATCATGAATTAACTGAAACTGAACTTGCAAATGAAGAAAAAAACAATAAAAATAATCCTTCGGCTACTGGATATGTTAGATTTAGGAAAAATTCTATTGATATACTTAATAATATCGATTTTATTCATTATAATAGCAGTGTGGCAAAGAATACATATGAGAGATATATAAACAATGTAAATAGTACAGTTCTTAATATTTCTCATTCAAATATAAAGGATAATAGAATGAAAAAACATAGTAATAGCAAAGAACCATTAAAAATAACATATATCGGGTCGATAGAGAAGTATAAAGGGTTATATTTTCTATTAGATGTGCTTAGACAACTACTTAAAGATAATATTAGCAAATGGAATTTGAATGTTTATGGAAAGAATGTAAATATAAATATAGATGAGTTTATGGGGAAAGTAAAGATAAAGGGTACCTATGTTTATTCTGACCTTGAGGAATTATTTAAGAATACAGATGTATTGATAGTTCCAAGCATCTGGTATGAGACATTTGGATATATAGCACTTGAGGCATTTTCTTATGCCGTACCTGTAATTTTAACTGATCTTGTAGGGTTTAAAGATATGGTAAAATCCGGAACTACTGGCATAGTAATAAAAGCCGACGAGGATGAATTATATAAAAATTTAGGAGCTATAATAGAGGATAGAGAAAAACTATCGTATATTAATAATAATATACTAAATCTAGCAAGTATTTATACAATGGAAAAACATGCATCGGATATAATGGAATTGTACTCAGGTCTGATTAAAGAATAGGAGAAATAAATGGAAATATTAATGGCATTATTGTATTGCTTTCATCAGATGTTTGCCAATTTACCTTTTGTTAGTAAAACATTAACCGGTAATTTAGATCTGTTTTATGCATTGGGGATGCTCGGCATTGTCTTTGTTATATTTAAAAAAAAGAGAGATATTTCACTCTTAATAATATGTGCTTTACCGATTGTGATTTATGGGATCATTCAAGGAATGGTAATACAAAATGTAGAAATGCAAAAACTTTTGGTTAATATTTCTAAAATTACTATATGCATTTCTTTAATGATTTTGGTATCGAGAAAAATTCATGACTTTAAGATTAAAAAGTTTATTGATTATATTTGTAGAATCTACTTAATACTTACACCTATAGCGATTGTTCTAAAACAAAATGATTATTTATGGAGGCTTCATGATACTATAAATAAATATAATCTTGTAAGACTAAATTTATTTTACATAGAACCTAGTGAGCTAGGTTTTCACTTATCTATAATAATCCTTATATTAATGTATTTAATTATTAAAGAAAAAACTCATAAGGTGCAAGCTAAATATATAGTCTATATGATAGATTGTTTAGGCCTATTAGCATTATCTGGAGCTTACGGATCATCAGTAATGTTATTTTCCACCATAATATTCATATCATTTATTATAATTATAACAAAACTGAATTTTAAAAACATTTTAGTTGGATATGGATTAATAATGGTCTTTACCATAATAACAATATTGTTCGTAGTAACGAAATCGTCAATGTATATGAGAACAGTGGATACGTTAAATGGAAAAGATTCTTCCAACAGTTACAGAGTAAATGTCACTCAGGAATTCACATCTACAGCAATAACTAAGACAGAAGGCATCGGAGTAGGTTTTGGAAATCTTAATACCGACAATACTAGGAAAATCTTTAAATCTACTGGAATGACAGCAGTAGTAGCAGCATCATATCCGTATTTTATTGCAGAGGGTGGTTTATTTGGGATAATATATTTAGTTTTATTACTCACACTACTCGCGATTAACGTAGGTATCAAAAAAAATATGTTACTCGCAAACCTTCTGTTATTTAGTTTCTTATATCAGATTTACGGTGGTTATTTTACAAACCCATTAAATTGGATTATATATGGATTAATACTAAGCAGGTGGACACCTGATAAGATAGAATTAGAAGATAATTTAGGCATAAGGAAAGAGATAATCTCATAGATTATCTCTTTTCCTTTGTATTTCTCCTGTGTGACTTGCAATATGAGCTTGAAACGTGAAATTGCATTAAGGAATTCTAATCTTTTGAAAATATAAAATTCTCTATCCTCTGGGTAGCTCTCTGGGGGGCGTAACAATTATCAATTGTTACGTGCTCACACTCGACGTCCTGTCTCGGCTTCGCTAGACTGGACCTCTGGGTAGTTCTATGGGGCACATAACAATTATTAATTGTTATGCATCCTGGCAGTCTTACGAGAAGTTTATATTAGCAAAAAAAGAATTCTAAATGCAATTTCAATTGTTTCTGTGCTTCTTATTGCAAGTCACTTCCGGAGAAATTCCAATTATTCTGTATTTACGACTAAGATAGAAGCAACAGGAATGGTGGTACCCTTTTATTTTCCAATTGTCATTTTAGCATACTCATGAAGTCCAATTTTGTAACCTTTTATTGTATTGTTATCTATCGTGTTGTGCTGATCTGTATTAGAAGTTGAATATATACCACTCTTGGATATTATTCCATTATTTGAGCTAATCTTATTATCCTTAATTGTTATATGTTGAGGCTGAGCTTTTCCATTTGAGTCCAGCAATATTCCATTACCTTTCTCAGGAGCTTTATTATCATTTTCGCCATTTGTATTATTTATAATATTATTAGATACAGTGTTATTAGAGCTTCCAGCAGTTATATCAATACCATTCTTTTGTGCTGATAACACTTTGTTTCCAGTAGCAGTTGTATTTGATGTTTCATACAAACATATTGCTCCTAGATTGCCAACACCTTTGATAGATTCTTCTACTGTATTGTTTTTAACAATGTTATTTTTAGTTTGCCATACTTCTATTTGATTAAATCTATTATTTTTAGAAACATTTCCTATAAGAGAATTTCCACTTGTAACTTTCTTGTCTCCACCATAAATAGTGAGGCCTTCCTGACCATTACCGATGCATGTATTACCACTTGCTACAGAGTTTGTTGTACCTTTTCCAGTTGTTGAATTAAAACCGAATATCACTCCTTGTCCGCCGCTATTTTTTAACACATTGTTTGTCACGGAGATTTTGTTTCCATTTAAGCAGTAAATATGGCCACTTATTTGTTCCTTTTGATAACCACCAAAAACTTTGTCATTATCAAAATTATTCTTATCGATTGTAATATTAGAACTATCGTTATCTATTTTAACCCCATATTTACGAATATCATTGAAATAAGAATTTGTAATATTACAGTTGCTACTTGCAGATATATTTAATGCAACATAATCAATTTTGTTTGTAAATTTACATTCAGTTACATTTAGTCCTTTTTTCAAATCAACGTTTATTGCGGTAGAGCAATTTTGAAACTCTATACCTTGAAAACTGTTGTCATTTCCTGCAAGAAATAAAGTATTTTTGCCAGTACCAATGAATACTGCTTTATTTTTTGAAAGTAATCTTATTCCATCTGGAAGTTTTACACTACCGTGAAGACTATATTTACCTTCTGGTAACTTTAGTGTACTTCCACTTGGGTATGAATTTATCATTTTCTGAAATGCGGCTGTTGTGTCCGTAGCTCCAGTTATGTCTAATGAGTATTTTTTTATATCATTCTTATTGATGTTATGAAGTGAAAGATCTTTCGTTTTGTTAATTACTACAAATGTCCCTATGAGAAATGCAAAGGAGACTATTATAATAATTATGACTGTTTTATTTTTTAAAAATTTCATATATCCACCCTTTATTTTCATATTAGTAAATTTTCTATAATATTAAAATTACTTTAGTAGGAGCATAGTTTAGTATGCCCAGCCGCCCAGGAGTAATTCAATCCAATATTCCGGAGTGAATTATAAATAAAAACAAAGGATAAAGTCTACAAATATTATAGCTTTTATCCTTTGTTTAGTAGATCCTAAGGAGAGGTTGTTACATTCCACAAGTCATTTTAGCATAAGAATGAAATCCAGATTTGTAACCTATTATAGAGTTACTATCTATTTTGTTGTACTTATTACTATTAGAAGTTGAATAGATACCACTCTTAGGAATAATGCCTATACTCGAACTAATTTTATTATTTCTAATTGTTGTATATTGTGGCTGTGATATTCCAGCTGAGTCAAGTAATATTGCATTACCTTTTTGGGGAGCAGTAATATTATTGTTTAAGTTTGTATTTGCTATACTATTGTTTGTTATAGTGCTATATAAACTTCCAGCAGTTATATCTATACCATTATTTTGAGCAGATAGTACTGTATTTTCAGTAACAGTTGTCCCAGTCGTAGTAAACAGACATATTGCGCCTAGATTACCACGCCCAGCTATTGATTCTTCAACTGTATTGCCACTTATAGTGTTATTATCAGATTGCCATACTTCTATTTGATTATATCTGTTATTTTTAGAGGTATTGCCTATAATAGAATTTCCACTTGAGAGTTTCTTAACGCCTCCATAAATTGTGATACCTTCTTGACCATTTCCGGTACAAGTATTATTACGTGCTATGCAGTTAGTTGTACCCTTACCTAAGGTTGAACTGTAACCGAATATTATGCCTTGACCACCGCTATTTTTCAAAATATTGTTTGTCACATTGATTTTGCTTCCACTTAAGCAGTAAACATGTCCACTTATTTGTGAATCGGTATATCCACCAAAAACCTTAGGGTTATCAAAATAATTTTTATCTATAGTAATATTAGAACTATTGTTATCTATTTTAATCCCATATTTGTTTATATTATAGAAATAAGAATTAGTAATAGTGCAATCACTACTCCCATAAATATCAATTGCTGCATAAGTAATATTATTTGTGAATCTGCAGTTTGTTATATTAATTCCTTTTACATATAACACCCTTAAAGCGATAGAGCAATTTTGAAACTCTATACCCTTAAAAGTGTTATCATTACCTGTAGTGAATAAAGTGTTTTTACCAGTGCCCGCTATTACAACGTCACTACCTGCAATTAAACTCATCCCATCTTTCAAATTAACAATGTCAGATATCTTATATATACCCTTTGGTAAATTAATAGTGCTACCTTTTGGATACGAATCTATCATTTTTTGAAATGAAGCAGAGGTATCTGATATTCCCGTTTTATCCAAATTATATTTTTGAGCATCTATTGTTGCAAGAACATTAGTTGAATTAGCCGTCACAGTGTCAGCTTTTGTAGTAGTTAAAAAGGAAGTACCATTTAATAAAGCAGTTAATATTATGGTAACAGCTATACTTTTTCTTATGTTATTATTTAAGATATTAATTCACTCCTCTTATGTCGGTGGGGAGGTTATAATGTCAATCTATTTTTCACAAGTTGCTAGGGCATACCAGTGAACTCCATATTGATAACCTGTTATTATGTTGCTATTTATTTTGTTATGATGATTAGTATTGGAAGTTGAGTAAACACCACTTTTAGCAATAATTCCATTACTTGAGCTAATTGTATTATTAGCGATTGTTATATATTGAGGATCAGCTACTCCATTCCAATCAAGTAATATTCCGTTACCTTTCTCAGGAGTTTTAGCAAAATTTTGCCTATTTGTATCAGCTATAAAATTGTTTGATATGTTGCAATTTAAGCTACCCGCAATTATTGCTATTCCATTACTTTGAGACGATAATATGTTGTTATCCGTAACAGTTGTTCCGGTGGTACCAAAAAGGCAAATAGATCCTAAACTTCCACGACCAAATATGGATTCTTCTACTGTATTGCCTTGAACAGTATTATTATCAGATTGCCATACTTCAATTTGATTAAATCTGTTATTTATAGATGTATTACTAACAATAGAGTTTCCATTAGAAACCTTCTTGCTTCCGCCATATGTAGTAACGCCTTCTTGACCATTACCTATGCAACGATTATTAAATGCGACGGAACTTGTTGTACCTTTTCCTGTTGTTGAATTATAACCAAATATAATACCTTGCCCACCGCTATTTTTTATAATATTGTTTGTCACGAAAATTCTAGTTCCATTTAGACAATAAACATGCCCACTTATCTGTTCTACGCTATAGCCATCAAAAACTAAAGGGTTATCAAAATTATTGTTATCGATTTTAATATCAGAACTATCGCTATCAATTAAAATTCCGTATTTGTGGATGTTGTAGAAATATGAATCTTTAACTGTTGAATTGTGACTTCCGTAGAAATTAATTGCAACATAATTAATGTTATTTGTAAATCTGCAGTTTGTAATATTAAATCCAGTTTTCTGAAAAACACTTAAAGCAGTTGCACAATTTTGGAATTCTATACCCTCGAAACTATTAGAATTACCTGTGGAGAATAAAGTGTTATAACCAGTCCCCTTAATTATAACATCATTAGAGGCGATAATATGTAAATTATCCTTTAACTTAACAATGTTCGACAATTTATACGTGCCTGCTGGTAATTGTATTGTACTTCCACTTGGTAATGAATCTATCATTTGTTGAAACTGGATTGAGGTATCGGTTACGCCTGTTATATCCAATTTATAAGTTGTAACATCTATTATAGTAGGATTACTTGTTGACTCAGATATACCAGCAGAAGTTGTAACACCTATGGCATTTGTAGTATTTAGAAATGGACTAGTGGTTGATAAGGAAATTAACATTATTAATATTGTAATACTTTTTTTCATATTGTTTTTAAACATAATAAATCACTCCTCTTAATTTGGTGGCTAGGCTACCATACTCTCATAAGGCCCTATAGCTTTGCGTCCTTACTTTTCAATAAGTTTGCTATTTTCTGTAAAAAGTTTTATCTTAAGGTATTAAAAATGAATTTTATATTGTATAAAATATTATTGGTAAAAATTCATTTAAAATAATATATTAACTTATCGTTAATAATCTTTTATTCTTTAGAATTTCCTCAATTAATTATTAAAGTAAGGTATAATTTATATAAGAATAAGCTTTAAGAGGAGAATTAAATATGAAGATACTAATTACGGGAGCTAATGGGCAACTTGGTCGAGAATTAGCTAATCAATATAAAGAGAAAAAGACGATTGATTTAATACTTACGAGAAGGTCAGATCTAGATATATCGAATATTAATGAAGTATATAGTTTCGTAAATAAAAATAAACCAGATGTTATTATAAATTGTGCTGCACTTACAGCTGTGGACAAGTGTGAGACGGAAATAGATATGGCATATAAGATAAATGCAATAGGACCTAAAAACTTAGCAATAGCTGCAAATGAAATTGGCGCAGAAATTGTCCAAGTTTCAACAGACTATGTTTTTGGTGGCAATATAGATAAGCCACTAACGGAATTTGACAAAATAGGTCCTTTGACTATTTATGGAAAAACTAAGCTCGAGGGAGAAATATTAGTTAAAAATCATAATCCTAAACACTACATAGTTAGAACAGCATGGCTTTATGGAGATGGAAACAACTTTGTAAAGACTATGATAAATTTAAGTAAAACTAATACCACATTAAAAGTGGTTAATGACCAAAAAGGAACACCTACAAGTACAGTTGATTTAGCTAGAACTATAATTAAACTTGTAGAGCAAAAAAATTATGGACTATTTCATTGCACCTGCAAAGGTGAATGTACATGGTATGAGTTCACTAAAGAAATTTTTAGAATTAAGAGTATAATGACGACGGTTTTACCGTGTACAAGTGATGAATTCCCACGTCCGGCAAAAAGGCCAGAGTACTCAGTGCTTAGAAATTATATGTTAGAACTTACAACAGGAGATATAACTAGAACTTGGCAAGAAGCAATTCATGAATATTTAAAATAAGTTAATCATGATTCCTTTGAGGATAAATAGTTTCTAAACTTATGAATAAAAAAATAGAATATGCTAATGTAAAGCATATTCTATCTTTTTTGTTAAGGTATAAGAATTTATATAAATGGAAAAAGGTAGATTTTGTTAGTTTTTTTAGTATTACGACATCCATAGCAATTAATGTTATAATTAAAGGAGAATCAGAAGGAATACGTAGGGAATGTGGCGAATTATTACATAATTGTCATAAGAACGCAAAATGATGATCTGCTTTTTTATTAATATAGGAGGTGAGTGTGATTAAAATTTTGCATTATGCACTTGGATTGCCTCCGGTTAACACAGGGGGATTAGCGAAGCAGCCAGAAAATATTATGGTACGCCAAGTAGCTAATGGTAATGAAGTTTCATTAGTATATCCAGGAAATATTTCAATAGATAGAGAATTAAAAATTAAAAAGAATAAATCCTTTAACAATATAAAAGTATATGAAATAAATAATCCGATTTCTGCTACATTACTCAGTGGAGAACATGATTCTAAAGTATCACTTAGACATATGGGCTTTAATATTTATACTGATTTCTTAAAAGCTATCGAGGTTAATATCATACATATTCATACAGTGGTGAACTTAGATGAAGAGTTTATATCCGCTGCGAATAAAATGGATATAAAAATTGTATTCACAGCACATGATTATTTCGGAACATGTCCTAAAGTTAAATCTATTGGTTCAGGAGTGAAAACATGTACGGATCATGGTAATGGCGAAAAATGTGTGATTTGTAATCGATGAATCATAAAAAAATACGCTAACCTAATTATAGATGAAAAACCTAGTTTAATTATTTCTATCTTCATTATGTTTGATATCCGGCATTGAGGGGGTTGTTTTACTAGCTGCTTTCATTAAGCCGCACAGTAAAACATACGCAATAGTTAATATTATTGCAAAAATTATATATTTCATAAAGAACACGTCCTCTTCTATTAAAATGAGTGAAAATGTATAACCTTTTAATGCCTATACTTATATAACGGTTACCTTATCAATATAGTTTCATTTTTGCAATTATACCGTAAAAAAACATTTCACTAAATTCAAGTTTGAATAATCTAGAACAATTGAAAAAAGCCAAAGATAACTAGCGAAATGGTGCTAATTATCTTTGGTTTTATATATTACTATTTAATCACTTTCTATGTATTTATAATAACAAAAAATAGAAATTTATGGTTTAGTCGGTTAATTGTATATTTATAGAGAGATATGACATTATGTGATAGAATAAATGGTAGAAGTCTATATTTATTGAAAACTGTTAAATTGTGATAAAATTTTATAATAAAAAACAAGCGGAGGCTAGAGGGTATGTTTACAGCACTAAAAATAGCCTGGAGATTCTTAATAAACAGTAAGATTCAAACATTAGTAATAGTTTTAGGAATTGCCATAGGAATTTCGGTACAAGTATTTGTTGGGATACTAAGTGCAGGGCTAGAAACCTCTTTACTTGATAAAGTCGTGGGGAATTCAACTCATATAACGATCAGTCCTAAAAATAATATAATAAAGGATTATCAGGTCAAGGTAGATAAAATTAAAAAGCTGGATAGTAGGATAACATCGGTGGCGCCAGTAGTTGGATATAATGCATCCCTTAACATTAGAAATATGACGGAGCCTATACAAATTAGTGGATTTGTATCTAAAGATTTGGAGTCATTATATAATATCAAAGATAAAATTTATAAAGGAAGAACTGTAAAATATTCTGGAGAAGCATTGATTGGTAAGGAACTTAGTGAAAAATTAGGGTTAAAAATAAATGATAACATTAATATAATAACATCTGATAATCGAAAAATGGTCATAAAAGCCGTAGGATTTTATGATTTTGATACAATAAAAATTAATAAAATTTTAGTTATTACGAATTTTAAAACTGCTCAGAATTTGGCGGGGATTGGTGATGCTGCAACATCTATGCAATTAACTACGAGTGATCCTTATAATGCAGACATTATTGCAAATAATCTAAAAAAAAGGTTAAATGATAAAAATTTAGTAATAGAAAATTGGAAAGATCAAAACAAGTTATTAGTAAGCGCTATAATGGGTGAAAAAGTATGTAGCCTAATAATTCAACTTAGTGTAATGATTGCTGCTGTTTTAAGTATAATAAGTATAATGAGTATAAGTGTTGTTCAGAAATACAAACAAATAGGTATTTTAAAGGCTATGGGAATAAAAGATGGTTCTGCTGCTCTTATATTTTTAATTCAAGCTTTTATTTTAGGGGTAATTGGTACAATCATTGGTGTGGGGTTAACCTATTTGTATGTAAAAGGTTTTAATAGATATATAGTGTCATCAGTTGATGGAAAACCTATAGTTAATATAATTGTTAATTATAATTTCATAATTAAATTATGTATTATTGATATAATAGCATCAACTTCAGCGGCATTTTTTCCGGCTTTAAAATCTTTTAAATTAACGCCTGTGGAGGTTATAAAAAATGGATAGCATTATAGAACTTAAAGATATTAATAAAATTTATGGAAAAAGAGTGAAAACACAGGTATTAAACAATATAAATTTATCTATTGATAAAGGCTCTTTTAATTCTATTATAGGTGCATCAGGTAGTGGTAAAACGACCTTATTAAATATAATAGGAATGCTTGATAGGCCTACAAGTGGACAAGTTGAATTGGAAGGCAGAAGAATAGATAAGATGAGTAGAAGGGCTTTAGCTGCTATTCGAAACCGTGAAATAGGTTTTGTGTTTCAATTTCATCATTTATTGCCAGAGTTTAATGCTATCGAGAATGTCATTATGCCTAGATCTATAAGAAACATATTTTGCGGTAGAAAAACTTCTGAAAAAGCAAAAGAATTTTTGGAACTTGTGGGACTTCCAAGGGTTAAGAAAAATAAAGTTTATGATTTGTCGGGTGGAGAGCAACAAAGGGTGGCAATTGCAAGAGCCCTTATGAACAGCCCTAAGATAATACTTGCAGATGAGCCAACGGGAAATTTGGATTCTAAAACTTCTGAGGTTATATATAATATATTTAGAGATATAAATAAAGAACTTGGAACCACTTTTATAATAATAACCCACGATGATAGAATAGCGAAAAAAACAGATAGAATAATTGAAATAGAAGATGGTGTTATTAAATTTTAAAGTACATAATACATTCATCGCCACCTCCATTATCTTAATATTGTTTTGTGTCTTTTATAGAATTAAGTATAGAAATAGGAATTTTTGTGGTTTTTTACTGAAAAGATGTTTAATAGTAAAAATGATGATATAATATTATGAGAATAAATTTTGAGAAACATAAAGAAGAGGTGTGTATTGTGAAAGCTTTAGGAAAATGGAAAAAGCCGATACTAATACTAAGCGATGCAGTTTTAATAAACTTAGCATATATATTAGCTTTCTATTTTAGGTATAACTATAGAAATTTTAAGTTTTATTCAAATGATTATAAAGAGATAGCAATAATAGTAACAGTTATTTACATAACATGTTTTTATCTATTCAAACTATATGAAAGTCTTTGGAGTTATGCAAGTGTAGATGAATTTATGTTAGCTATTGGCGGGTGTATTGCTGCAGATATTCTAACAATTGCATTTGTTAGAATTATCGGCCATCCATTTACATATGGAGTAAGTATATTAGCTTGTGCTTTTAGTATTCTTTTTATACTTGGGTTTAGGATGTCATTTAGAGTCTATGAAAGATTTACGGGTATTATTAATTGCAATGTCAGTAAGAATGATAGAAATAGAGTAATGATAATTGGTGCTGGGGCAGCTGCAGCTATGGTTATAAAAGAAATGAAAAGCAGCAGCCAAGCTAATTATACGCCTATAGCTGTAATTGATGATGAACCTTATAAAAAAGGGAAAAACATTTTGGGAGTAAAGGTTTTAGGAAATAGGAAAGATATAATTTCTATCGCAAAATCTAAAGAGATAGAAACTATTCTTATAGCCATTCCAACTATAGAAGACGATGATAAACAACAAATACTAGAAATATGTAAAAAAACAAAATGTAAAATAGAAATTATTCCAGGTATGTATGAAATAATAAATGGGAAAGTTTCCTTAAGTCAAATTAGAAAAGTAGACATTGAGGATTTACTAGGACGTAAAGCAGTAGTACTTGATACAGAGGGTATTGCAAGTTATATTCAAAACAAAACAATCTTAGTAACAGGTGGCGGAGGGTCTATTGGTTCTGAATTATGTCGTCAAATTATAAAATTTGCACCTAAACAATTAATTGTTTTTGATATATATGAGAACAATGCTTATGATTTGCAAATTGAACTTAAGTATAAATACCCAAAATTAGATTTAAAGGTACTTATAGGATCTGTTCGAGATAAAAAAAGACTTGAGGATGTTTTTACAACATATTCACCGGATATAGTTTTCCATGCGGCGGCGCATAAACATGTTCCACTAATGGAAGAAAGTCCTATGGAAGCAATAAAAAACAATGTGTTTGGAACTTATAATGTAGCAGAGTGTGCTCATAGGTTTAATGTTGAAAGATTTGTGATGATATCAACAGATAAAGCAGTAAATCCAACTAATGTTATGGGTGCTACAAAGAGAATGTGTGAGATGATTATACAATCTATGGATAAGATAAGTAAAACACATTTCGTAGCAGTGCGATTTGGTAATGTTCTAGGAAGTAATGGATCGGTTATACCATTATTTAAAAACCAAATAGCTCATGGTGGCCCAGTTACACTTACTAATAAATATATAACAAGATTCTTTATGACTATCCCAGAGGCTGCACAATTAGTGCTTCAATCAGGTGCTTATGCTCAGGGGGGAGAAATCTTTGTTTTAGACATGGGAAAGCCTGTTAAAATATATGATTTAGCTTGGGATTTAATAAAACTTTCAGGCTTTGAGCCTAATAAAGATATTAAAATTGAAGTTACGGGGCTACGTCCGGGTGAAAAACTTTATGAAGAACTGCTAATGAGTGAAGAAGGACTTACTAATACTAAACATGCGAAGATTTTTATTGGTAAACCTACCTTTAGTGATTTAGGAGTAATGAAAGAAAGAATGAAGGAGCTTGCGGTAATTATTGAGGCAAATGATGTTGATGCATTAACTAGTAAAATTAAAGACATTGTTCCTACTTATAAAAAAACCGGTGGCGAGGATGATCAAGCTGTCTAGCTTCTAGATTACTTTTCAATGGTTAAGTTAGAATAACCGCCCAAATGCATATTTATGCGTTTGGGTGGTTATTTTTATTATGAACTAATTAATTTATGACTATTTAGTATTTAAGGGGTGATTTTACATGAAAAAGAATATAGTGGTTTCGTGTATGTTTTTGGTTGTGGTAGTGAGCTTTATTTCTGTGGTGGTGATTATTCGTAACAAGACAAATGCAAAAGAAAATTTGGTTTTAGCTCAGAAGCAAACGGAAATAAAACGAGGTGAGGCAGGCAGGATTTCAGATTTGAATTTTTATCAGAAACTACATCAAAAGAAGGATATAAATGCTTTGATAGTAGGAGACAGCATAGCTCAAAGTACCGGTACGTCTAATTCCCATGAGAAGTGGATTAATGTAGTAATAAAAGATGTGCAGAAAAAGTATAGATCAACAATAACAACTGACCCTATTACGGGAGGAAGTACAACAGGAGTACGTGCTTGGGTTGAGCTAAACAATGCTAAACTTACAAAACAATATGATGTGGTATTTATATGTTTAGGGCAAAATGACCAATATAATATAAAACCAAAACAATTCAGAATGTTTTATGAGAGTATTATAATTAAACTTAAAAAATTAAATCCTAATATAGAAATAATACCAATTATAGAAAGCTCATTTAGACAGTATAATGATTATTCAAATGTTATAGAGGATTTAGCGGAGCATTATAATCTTCAGTACGCTGATACAGTGGGGGCATTTAATAATTCAGGAAAGCTCTATTCTTATTTATCTAATGATTTGGTACACCCTAATGGCAAAGGTTATGTTTATTATGCTAAAACAATTGAAAAGGTTATAAATAATAATTACCTATCTAATAAAAAAACAGATATCGATTATAGCGTATTATACAATAATACTAAAAAATTAACTGATTTTGTTTTTGATAATTCGCCGGATTTAAATAATGGGTTTACTATAGAAAATGGATTTATTGGAAATAAGGTTTCGGAAAATTTAACTTTTAATACAACTAAGAGTTTAGCAATTATACATTTCCTCCGAAAACCAAAGGGTGGAAAATTCAAAGTATTTATAGATGATAACTTTATAAAAGAAATTAACACTAATTCAACATTCCAGGTTAGCTATTCTGATTTAATAGCTTATAATTTGAGAGGGAATCATAAGATTAGGATTGAGATATCCAATATAATTAAGAAAGGTTCTGTAAAAATTTTAGGACTTGTAACAAATTAATAATTGTTAAAAGCTTGAAAAATAGGGAAAATAGGCAGAAGTAGTATTGCAAATATACTGGTTTCTTGATATAATCATTAAACATTTAAGGATAACTAGTAAACAGGCATATATGAAGGGTGGTGTTTTATATGGGACTTTTACGTTGGATAGGTGGAATAGTTGTATTCTTTTGGGTTGTAGGGTTTATACTTAAGATTGGTGGCGGATTGATACATATGTTGCTTGTACTTGCTGTAATAGTATTTCTTGTTGATAAAATTGCTGGGAAAAGATAAATTTAATAAAATAATATATTATTAGTATTTTAAATTAAATACATGATTAAATAGGAACTAGCTGTAAATTGGTTCCTATTTAATTATGTAGAAATATAAAATTATTTTTATAATATTAATCAAAGCATTAAATTTTGTGTTATCATGATACTATGAAAAGCTTTTATTTTAGAGGAGGAATTTTTAATGGAATCAGAACCCGCGCCCATGCCTAACAGCAATATAGTGGTGCAATTAATATTAATTGTTATTTTAACACTGATAAATGCGTTTTTTGCATCTGCAGAGATGGCAATAGTATCTTTGAACAAGAACAAAATTAAACATTTAGCAGAGGAAGGTAATAAAAAGGCGATACTATTATCAAGACTTATAGAAAAGCCAACAAAATTTTTATCGACTGTTCAGGTGGGTATTACGTTTGCAGGATTTTTTTTAAGTGCTTATGTGGCTACCGCGATAACAGGTAAACTATCACTCATTTTGAGTAATATAAGTGTACCTTATAGTGAAGGAGTTGCTCTAGTTGTTATAACAATTGGACTTGCTTATATAACACTTGTATTTGGAGAATTGTTTCCAAAACGTATTGCGCTTCAGAACTCTCAGGCTATTGCAATGTTTTCGGTAGTACCTATTATGTATATATCTAAATTAGTTACACCGTTTGTGAGTTTACTAACAGTATCTACCAATATTTTAGTGAAAATTACTGGTCTTGGTCATGATAGCAAAGAGGAAAAGCTATCGAAGGAAGAGATAAAATCACTTATAGAAGTAGGTCAGGAACATGGCATTATTAATGAAACAGAAAAAGAAATGATAAATAACATCATTGAATTTGATGACAAATTGGCAAGAGAAGTTATGACTCCAAGAACTGACGTATATATGATTGATATAAATGACCCTATTACAGAGTATTTAGATGAGTTATTAATCGAGCGTCATTCAAGAGTGCCAGTATTTGAGGGTGATGTTGATAATATCGTAGGAATACTTCATATGAAGGATTTTATGATAGAGGCAAGAAAAAATGGTTTTGAAAATGTAAATATTAAGAATATATTACATTCACCTTATTTTGTTCAGGAAAATAAAAATATAGATGAATTATTTAAAGAATTGAAAAGTTCTAAAAATCATATTGCGATGCTTATAGATGAGTATGGAGGATTTTCAGGGGTAGTTACAACTGAAGACATTACAGAAGAAATCATGGGTAATATTGAAGATGAATATGATCACGAGGAACCAGAAATAAAGAAGGTTGATAATAATACTTATATAGTAAGTGGATTACTTTCTTTAGATGATTTAAATGAGCATTTAGATTTAAATTTAGTTTCCAAAGATTATAATACAATAGGAGGCTTTTTAATTAATCTTATGGGATGTATTCCAAAGATAAATGAGGAAAGAACTGTTGAATATGGAGATGTAATATTTAGAATAGAGGAAGTTCGCGAACGAAGAATAGAAAAAATTAAAATATGTATATAAGAATTACCCTACTTTTAGTAAAGTAGGGTAATTTAAAGTGGAGCAAATTATAACACTTTTTATATGAAGAAAATTTGAATTCGTAGATAAATATGGTATTATATAATTAGGAAAGTATGTTATGATTATAATATACTAAGTATGGATAATACTAAGTGTATGTGTTGACTTGGAAGGAGTTATCAAAGTGACTATTTTTATAAACATTGTTATCGTATTTTTACTGGTATTTATGAATGCTTTTTTCGTTGCCACAGAATTTGCAATGGTAAAGGTTAGAAAATCTAGGATAGAAACATTAGTACTTGATGGAGCTCAAAATGTAAAATACACTTTAAAGGTTGTAAAAGATTTGAACTCGTATCTATCTGCATGTCAGCTAGGAATAACGCTAGCATCACTAGGGCTTGGATGGATAGGAGAACCTGCAGTAGCTGCAATGCTCACGCCGTTATTTAACTTAATGGATCTGCCAGAAGCCGCTGTGCACTCAATTTCGTTTATCTTAGGATTTTCACTTATAACTGGATTTCATATAGTACTTGGGGAGTTAGTACCAAAGTCACTCGCAATTATAAATACAGAGAAGATAGCAATGTATACAGCGTTACCACTGGTTTGGTTTTATAATATAACCTTTCCAATAATGTGGGCTTTTAACCATAGTACTAGTTTAGTTTTAAAGATGTTTGGTGTATCACTAGTTGATGAACATGACATAGCGCATACTGATGAGGAAATAAAGTTATTAGTTGAAGAAAGTTATAATCATGGATTAATAGATAAAACTGAATTAACTTTTATAGATAATATTTTTGATTTTTCAGAGAAAACAGTAAAAGAAATAATGATACCTCGAACTGATATGGAATGTATTTACCTCGAAGATTCTTTTGAGGATATTATAGCATTTACTTTAGATGAACAGCTAACGAGATATCCAGTATGTCGTGATAGTAAAGATAATGTTGTTGGATTTGTACATATTAAGGATTTGTATAAGCAGAAAATTGAAGGGAATAGCCAAAAGATAGAGGATGTTATCCGTGAAATTAAATTTGTACCAGAATCATTATCAATAAGTGAATTATTAAAAGTATTTAAGAAAGATAAGGTACAAATGGCTATAATTATTGATGAATATGGTGGAACATCTGGACTTTTAACTATTGAAGATATTTTAGAAGAAATAGTTGGAGAGATCCAAGATGAGTTTGATGAAGAGGTTAATGAGGTTATTAAAACAGAAGATGGTGGCTACAGTGTAGATGGAAAAGTTCTTATTGAGGATATTGTCGAACTGTTAAGTATAGATATAGAGGAAGAAAACATTGATACAATTGGCGGATGGGTTTATTCACAACTAAGCTCATACCCACGAGTGAATGATAAAATTATTTATGAAAATTTTGAATTTATTATATTAGAATGTGATAGTAAAAGAATTAACAAAGTTAAAATTAAGAAGTTAGTTGAAAAGTCAATTGAAGAAATAATTGAAAAATAGTAATAAGCCCTTTTGGTTATGTAGTTAATAGCTAAGAGGGCCATTTTTTATCTCGATTTATAATATAAATCTGAATAAATATACAATAACATGAATAAATATTCATGTTATTGTTGATTTTTTTATAACTCTATTGTATAATAATCTTTATTAATAAATTTTAGAGGCGAGGCGATTCAATATGATAAAAGCAGGTATAATAGGGTCCACTGGCTATGCAGGTGAACAGTTAGCATGGTTTTTATACAAGCATCCCAATGTCGACGTAGAGTTTTATTCTTCACATAAATATGCAGATATTACTTATAGTGAAATATATAGTAACTTCTATAGTTATATAGATGATATATGTGTTGATATGGAGACAGCGATAAGTAAGTTATCAGATATAAATGTTCTCTTTATTGCTATGCCACATGGCAAATCATTTGAAATAACACAGAAAGCACTAGCTCTTGGCGTAAAAGTAATAGATTTAGGTGCGGACTATAGATTAAAATCAAAAGATGTTTATGAGAAATGGTATAAAGTTAAACATGAAAGTGAAGGTCTGCTAAAAGATGCAGTTTATGGCCTTTGTGAATTAAATAGAGAAGCTATAAAAAAGTGCGATTTATTAGCTAACCCAGGTTGTTATCCAACAGCCACTATATTAGCACTCACACCGATGTTAAATAGCGACATGATAGACACAAGCTCAATCATAGTTGATGCTAAATCAGGGGTATCTGGTGCAGGTAGAGCTGCAAATGTTGCCTCGCTTTATACCGAATGTAATGAATCAATTAAAGCTTATGCAGTTACTACGCATAGACATACCCCAGAGATTGAGCAAGAACTTAGCAAGGCATCTGGAAATGATGTAACGATATGTTTTACTCCTCATTTAGTGCCAATGAACCGTGGAATATTATCAACTTGTTATGCAAAACTCACGAAAGATATAACTGAGCAAGATATTATATCTTTATATAGAAATTTTTATAAGGATGAATTTTTTGTGAAAATTATTGATGGATTACCTGAAACAAGATGGGTAAGAGGATCTAATATATGTCATATTGGAATCAGGGTGGATAAGCGCACAAATAGGGTAATAATAATATCTGCTATAGATAATTTAGTTAAAGGTTCTGCAGGTCAAGCTGTACAAAATATGAATATTATGTTCGGAATACCTGAAACCACTGGACTCGAAATTATTGCCATGGCGCCTTAAACTTTGTGTAATTACATTTAACAATTCTCTTCGAAATATAACTTGTTTTATATATGCAATTATGTATAATATTACTTACGGAAATAATATGATATGGGGGTAGATACATGGAAAAAATGTTCTTTGAAGTTAGAAAAGCAGTTACTAGCGACATTGAAGAAATAAGGTTACTAGCAAAAAAGTCGTTTAAGTTGTATGCCGAGAATGCAGGAATTACGGGATTGGTAGCACCTTTTGAGGAATCATATGATGATGTATTAAAAGCGATAGAAACTACTAATGTTTTTGTAGCTCTATCTAATGAGGAAGTTATAGGTAGCGTACGAATAGAGGTAAAACCTGATCATAGTGCTTATTTAAGTAGATTTGGGGTTTCGTCGTTACATCAAAATAATGGCATTGGTAAAATATTAATGAATGCAGTTGATATTTCAATGATGGAGCAAGGAGTTACAAGTTTATATCTCCATACTGCATCTAGAATGTTTTCACTTATTAGATTTTATTATGGAAGATGCTTCTATATAGAGTCAACGAATAATGAGCGTGGATATATTAGAGCATTGTTATGCAAAGAATATGCAGTAGCAACATCAAAAGAATCCTTAGATAATATAATTTGTAGCGATAGAGTAGTTTAAAGTGGAGTGAATATCTTAAAGATATTCACTTTTTTTGTATATATTAATTAATTTTAAGAAATTATATGTTTACAGATACACCATAATGTAGTAAGATGATAATGAATCTCAAGTGACTATCTATATTATATGAAAATTGGGTATATTTTTTTAAAGATGTATTGATAATGAGTTTCAATATTAACTATAATATTTATGAGGAGTGATTCTATGGAAAACCTAATAGGACTAGACAAAGTTGATTTAAAATCTAGGGTTAAAGTTGTGAGAATAGTACAAGGGAGTACAATACGAAGAAGAATTATGGACATGGGAATTACAATAGGTGTCCAGATAGTTGTTGAAGGTAAAGCTCCTATGGGAGATCCTATAGAGATACAAGTTAGAGGATACAAACTAAGTCTTAGAAAAAATGAGGCAAAAGATATCATGGTTGAATTAATTTAATAGCACCATTTTTGATTGTTAGTCCTAAATAAATAATAATGGAGGCCGAAATGACAAGTATGCCACTTAATTTTATTGGAATAGGGAAACTTGCAGAGATTAATTCAGTGCAAGGCGGAGAATCGCTACGTAAGAAAATTATGGAGATGGGAATGAGTACGGGGGCTATAATAAAAATTATGAAAAATGACAATGGTCCTTTAATAGTAAAGGTAGGAGAAACACGTTTAGTACTTGCTCGCGGTATGGCACAGAAAGTTATGGTAAGTGAAGTTTAAAGAATAAAAATCATGGGGGGGAAATATGAGTAAAGATTTAGTAATAGCATTAGCTGGTAATCCTAATTGTGGTAAAACTAGTATGTTTAATGAATTAACTGGTGCAAAACAACATGTAGGTAACTGGCCTGGTGTTACAGTTGAGAAGAAAGAGGGAACCCTTAAATTTGAAGGCAGAAATTTAACGGTAGTAGATTTGCCGGGTACCTATAGTCTGGGGGCATATTCAGAGGATGAAGTAGTAGCTTGTAATTTCATATTAAAAGACAAGCCTGATGTAGTTATTAATGTAATTGATTCTACTAATCTTGAAAGAAACCTGTATCTTACAATGCAACTATTAGAAACAGGTGCTAAGGTTATATTGGCACTTAATATGGCGGATGAGGCTAAGAAAAAAAATATACAAATAAACGTTAAAGAACTATCAAAACAATTAAATTTAACTATTATACCTACAGTAGCTCCTAGAGGGGAAGGTATAAAGGAACTAATGAGGGAAGCAATAAAATTAAGTGAGAAAGATAAAAGTAGTGTGTATAAAGTTGATTATGGTAAAGATATTGAAAAAGAAATTGGATCAATTAAGGAAGCTATGTCACAAAACGCGGCAACTTTGGAATATCCTGCTGAATGGGCAGCACTTAGGCTTCTAGAAAATGATGAATATATAATGAAATACATAAGTGCACAAGAAGATGGCGAAAAGATAAATAATAAAGTAGGAAAAAGCATAGAGAGGTTAATATCAGCAATAGGTTATGAACCTGATACTTTTATAATTGATAAAAGATATGAAGCAATAAGTGATGCAACAAAAAATTGTGTTAAAAAAGAGGAAATTACAGAAGAAACTACATCTGATAAAATAGATAAGATAGTTACAAATAAATGGCTTGGAATTCCAATATTCGGACTTATAATGTTTTTTATGTATCAAATTTCAATAAGTTTTGGTAATGGATTTCTAGGTGGAATACTTGGCGATGGTATGGATGCATTAGGACAATTTTTAGGAAGTACATTAGCGAGTATTGGTGCACCTAAACTTTTAGTATCTTTTGTAACAGATGGACTAATAGGTGGCGTTGGATCAGTAATTGTATTCATGCCAATGATTCTTACCATGTATTTTCTTATGTCTTTACTTGAAGATAGTGGTTATATGTCAAGAGCTGCATATGTAATGGATAAACTTATGAGTTCAGTAGGACTTCACGGTAAAACTGCTATTGCTTTAATATTAAGTAGTGGATGTGCGGTGTCTGGAATAATGTCTACAAGAACTTTAGAAAGTAAGAAAGATAGAATGATAGCTATACTAATTAGTCCGTTTATGTCATGTCCAGCAAGACTTGTAGTTTATGGAGTATTTGTTGCTGCATTCTTTGCAGATAAGAAAGTTGGAATTTTTAATGAAGGTGGATTAATAATATTTTTACTATATGTTTTAGGAATTGTAGTTGCAATACTCATGGGTAAATTTTATAGTAAAAAAGTATTCAAAGGAGACACATCTTATTTTATAATGGAATTACCTCCATATCGATTACCAACAGCTAAAAGTATATTTGTTCATATGTGGGAAAAGTCACAGCATTTTTTAACAAGAGCAGGTACAATTATTTTAGGAGTAGTTGTGATTGTTTGGGCGCTTTCAAATTTACCATTTGGAGTTGAGGCTGGAAGTCAGCACAGCATACTTGGTATAATAGGTACATTTATAGCTCCGGTATTTGCACCAGCAGGTTTTGGAAATTGGCAGTCAGGAGTAGCACTTATTACCGGCTTTGCAGCTAAGGAAGCAGTAATAGGAACCCTTGGAACTATATATGGGGTAGCTGAGGGACCACATCTTATAGGAGCTATTCAACAGGCGTTTACACCGCTTACAGCACTATCGTTTATGGTAATGACCCTCTTATATGTACCTTGCGTTGCAACTATAGGAACAATTAAAAAGGAAACTAACTCAACAAAATGGGCTGTAGTATCAGCAGTTGTAAGTTGCCTTATTGGATGGGTAGGAGCAGTTTTAGTATTCCAAATAGGAACGCTTTTAGGTTTTAAATAATAAATCGATGATAATGAAAATCAATATCATGGTTATAAATACAAAGGGAGGTGAAACTATGTGCATATTACTAGTAGGTGGAGATAAACTTGGCAATATTACTGAAAAGTTAATACAGAATGGATTTAATGATATAGAGCATATAACCGGTAGAAAAAAGGATGCTAAAAATTTTAGATTACCAGGTCACATAGATTTAGTAATGGTTTTGGTAGATTTTGTAGGGCACCAGTTAACAAAGATTGTTAAAGAAGAATCAAGAAGATCTAATGTTAAAGTGGTATATTCCAAACGTTCATGGATACACATGGAAAAGAAAATACATGAATGTGCAAAAGAACTTGGGTGTAGTCGACAACCGGTTATTTAAATGTAATATAAAAAAATAGAATATATGGATTTATATGTAACGGAGGAATGTACAATGTTAATGAAGGTACTTAAAAGGTTGGCTCAAGGTGACAGATATTCTAATAAAATAATGGCTAGAGAACTTGGCGTAGATGAAGGAATGGTTGAACAGATGCTAATGCAACTTGAGAGGAAGGGATATATTGAGAAGGAAGATATGGTGTCTTGCTCTGGCTCATGTGATTGTGGAAATGCTACTAAAAAGTCAGGTTGCTGTAGTTCAAAAAGCGATATAATAATTTGGAAAATTACTACTAAAGGAAATGAAGCAATATTAAAAATGGCTAAATAGAAAAGTAAAAAACAAGCATGAGGATGCTTGTTTTTTACTCCTTTATAATTTGAAAATTATGAATAAACATCAGAAAGTTCAACTCTGATACTTTGATCTTTACCACGTACTTCACTATTGTATATTTTATTTTCATTAGAGACCTTTCCGGAAGGAAGACTAACGGTAAACTTGCTTCCCGTACCATACTGACTCTCGACTGTTATAGTACCACCGTGTAATTCAACGATAGATTTAACTAGACTTAGGCCTATGCCTGTACCTTCTGCATTTCTTGATAAAGATTTATCTACCTGCTTAAATCTATCAAAGATCATATCTAAGTACTTTTTTTCAATTCCAATTCCATTGTCTTTTACTGATATTTCAACAAATTCATTTTTGTCATTAACAGTTACTAATATTTCATTACCTGCGTCTGAAAATTTTATAGCATTTGATATAAGATTTAATACTACTCTTTCTATTTTTTCTGGGTCGCAAGCAATTATCTTTTCTTCTGTATTAGTATCAAAGATAATATTTAATCCTTTGCTGTCAGTGAAATTAGTTACAGATAGCACTATATCTTCTACGAATTTAACTATATCGTTATTTGATAGGTTAAGTTTAAAGAAGCCTGCTTCGATTTTTGATAAATCAACTATATTATTAATCATTTTAGATAATCTATAGGAGTTTTGTTTGATTGAACCTATATATTTAATGATTGAGTCTTTATTTTCATCAAGGGAGCCACTTTCGCAATACACATTAAATAACTGAGCTGTTGCAAATATAACATTTAGTGGTGTCTTAAGTTCGTGGGATATATTAACAAGAAATTCTCCTTGTGATTTCAATGCTTCTTTCATATTTATATTAGACTTAATTTCAGGAGTAACATCTATTACTAGAATTAAAATTTCTTGTATTTCGCCATTTACTTCAAGTACAGGTTCGAATATAATATTAAAATATAATTCACTTCCATTTATAACATAGTGTTGTTTATTTAAATATTTAGTTTTCTTTTCCTTTAACACTCCACTGATGCGGCTATTATATTCGGTTGTTCGAAGCAATCCTAATAAAAAATTCATCGTATTGTTTTTTACATTCGTGTTGGTTACAAATCCAGGCTTAATCAATTTAATAGTATTAAGGGCCTTCTTATTAATAGCGATAATTTTTAAATCAGGACAGGATAATCTAACAACAGGTAAATCAAAGGTATTTATCACTCTTTTTAAAATATTAAAACGCCTTTTAATAGCTTCTTCATGTTCTAGGCATTCATTTTGATGGCTGATTATTCTATTTTGTCTTTCTATATTTTGATTTTTGAGAACCCTTTGAGTAACTTCAACAGCAGTGTGGAATATGTATTTCATCCTTCCATTATCAAATATAGGTGTTTGAGTAGAATCCCAATAAGTTTTACCTTTTGTTATATTATCAAATTCGAATTCTTTTATATAACTTGCCTTTTGAGAAATAAGAACAGAATTGCAAATAACTTCAGCTGGAGTTCCAGCAAAGCCAGTTATAACTTCACTTATAGGTTTTCCAATGCTATTTTCTTGTTTATTGTAATTAGAGCATGGAAAATTAAGATATTTTTGATTTGCTTTAAGTAATATTAAATCGGGAACACTGTAAACAGCAACACCTGATATGTTGTCAATAAACATTTGTTCAACGAAAATTAGTTTGTCATTAAGTCTGGAATTTGGTTTCTCAACAAAAGTATATAGTTTACTATTTGTCTCAGAGCCGAGGGATATTGATATATCCACTTCAAGTGCGTTAAGGAATTTTGTGAATATATAACCGGAGTACTTATTATTTAGTTTATATTCCAAAGGATACAAATTAAATTTTAACATGTTTCCTACTTCTTTAATGGATTTACCAACCAATTCACTTAGTGTATATTCTGTGAAATCAAGAAATTCCTTATTAACCGCTGTTACAATGTTAGTACACGAATACAAGTATGGTACTATTACTGTTTCACTAAAAGTATTTATCATAAAATAACCCCCACCCCCTAATTCTATACGTATATATGTTATCATACCTTATAATATATTACTATGTTATATCTTAAATTTATATGATTTTTATAATTATATATTACTTTAAAGAAACAATATTGGAATATTATTACAAAAATTATACAATAGTGATATACTTAAAATTGACAAATAATCTAAAAAAATACATATGATATTATGTTAGTAGCATAACATAATATTTAAGGGAGGTTTTTTTAATGAAACTAGATAGGATAGGAGGTAAATTCATTGATGCATGTGAAAAACTATTTGACAATCGTGGTAGGTTGATTGGCATAGGTAGTATATTATTAGTGAGTATTATAATAGGTATAGGAGGCTTTTATATTTCGCAACACAAACTAAATAAACAGAATAGTCCTAAAATTGTACAAGCAGTTCAGATAAAGCAGCAGTTAGAGACCAAGCAGGTTGTAATAAAACAAAACCATAATACACAAAATATAAGTGATAAGGAACTAGTACTGTATAATACAATGCATAAAATGATAAATACTAAGATTGTGGCGGAGGATGGGAAGATATGGGGAGAGGTAGAGATAACCGATGCTAAGTGTGACCAATTAATTAATGATGTTTCAAAAAGTGGGTATCCTGATAAGGTAGTGCTTTTAGAGTTTCTTACTCGTTGGAAAAATAAAGATTTTAAGAATGGAGTTGGAGAGCACAATTACTTATGGGATGGACTTAACGGTACAATCGGAAAGGCAAAGTCTCTTAGGTGATAACGATATTAAAAACATATAATAATTTTAAGAAAGTGTCTATAGACACTTTTTTTAGTTAATTAATAAAGGTTTATTATCATTAAGTAAAAAAAATTGATCAGAGGGAAAAGTTGAAAGATGTCGTAACTGATAGTATAATGTATATGTAACTTTCTTTTTCATATGCTAGTAAAAAGCTTATGGAACTCTTTAAGGGGTGTATTTATGAAGAAACATTTAAGCGAATTACAAGTATATAGTGGGATAGCAATTTTATTTGTAACACTTATACATAGCAATGCATTTTTCCTGCTCAGTATATTACACTTAAAAACTTATGTTCAAGTGGGGTTTGTATTTACTCTTGTAGATAAAGTTGTCCATGTAGCAGTTCCAATGTTTATATTTATTTCAGGGTACAAATATGAAATGCATGATAAAAATGAAAAATATACTAAACTTATATATAAAAAATTTACTAAGATTATTAAACCATTTCTTATTGTTAGTATATGTTGGATATTATTTGAGTGGGGTAAGCTTTGTGTAGAAAATATAATTCTACATGATCCTGTTAATATTTATTATGTTTTTATAAATTGTTTAAAGGATCTATTTAATGCATTTTTAGGGGATAATTTTGCGTATCAATTATGGTATATTCCTATGTACACGCTTGTTGTATTCAGTTATCCTATTATAATTAAATTTTTAAAAAATTCTAGAATAAGACTGATTATTTTATACATCATAGCAATTATAATAACTGTTATTCAAATTAAAACAAAACTACTTTCTAGCCCATATATGCAGCCTATTAATTTTATATATTACTTTTATTTATACGAGTTAGGAGTCCAATTGTATTTTAAAAAAATCAGAAAAAAGTATAGAAAAATAACTATTATATTTTATCTGTTTTTATTACCAGTAGTATCACTTATAAAAAATCCACTTATAAGCAATTTAAGTACAAATTTAATTTTAACTCCTATTGCAGTAGTTGCAATGTATTATATAGCAGTATATTTAAAAAATAGTAAAATATTATTAACCTTAGGGAAATACTCTTTCGCGATATATTTGTTCCATGAACCACTTTTTGTAAGTAAAACTTCAAGATTATTAGTTAGTCATGGTTTATATAGTTCTAAGGTCATGATACCATTTATAGCAGTAGCTTCAATTATACTTAGTATTTGTTTTTATAAGATTTTAATAAAAACATCTTTAGGTAAATATGTTTTTAATATTAAAGATAACTTTAATTAATATTTTATAATAACAATAAAAAAGGCGTGACATATTTTAAAAATATATCACGCCTTTTTTATTTTAATAGCTTATTTTGAGATAATTTAATAGCTTCGAAGAAGATAATTAATCAATTAAGTGTTTTGATCTTAAAAAGTCTTCGGCAACTGTTTTAGATTGTGCGCCATTATCTACTTTTAAGTTCATAGCTCGCATTTCATCATCGTTAATTTTTCCATCTAAGGCTGATAAAACACCCTTTAGCTCAGGATATTTTTTCAATGTATCTGCGTTTACTAGTGAAACTGCATAATATGGTGGGAAGAAAGCTTTATCATCTTTTAAAAGTTTTAAATCAAACTTTTTAATTAACCCATCAGTGGAGAATGCATCTAAAACCTGGGTTTCACCATTTTTAAGGGCTGTATATCTAAGTCCACCATCTATACCTTTTACACTTTTGAATTTTAGATTATATTTCTTTTGAAGTCCAAGATAACCATCTGGTCTATTAGCAAAATCCATAGTAACTCCAGCGGTTACTGTTGGACTTATTTTTGCTAAATCGGATATAGTTTCTAAGTTATTCTTTTTTGCAAAATCTTTTTTTACTGCAAGTACGTAAGTATTGTTAAATCCTATTGGTTTTAACATTTCTATACCGTACTTTTTAGCCAAAGCTGCTTTTCCAGTATCGTAAACTTTTGCTGGATCGCTCATAGTAGGTTGTTTTAACATATTTACAAGAACGGTACCAGTATACTCTACATACAAATCTACGTCTTTTGATTTTAGGGCACTAAATACTACGTTAGTTCCACCTAAATTCAATTTTCTTTCAACTTTGTATTTTGTTTTAGCTTCAATTAATGAGGAGACCATATCTCCAAGTACTAATTGTTCATTAAAGTTCTTAGATCCTACTACTATCTTGTTTTTATCATTAATAAAACTTGTAGCTACTGTTGATAATATAACTAAAAGTACAATTCCTGAAGTTATAAGTTTAAATTTTTTACTTCCCAATAAACCTTTGCGTTTAGAACCTTTACTATGAGTAACTTTTATTCCCTCAGGAACTACGATGTTTTCTATCTTACCTAGTACAAAATCTAATACAATAGCAAGGATACAAGCAGGGATAGCTCCAGCAAGAATCATGTTATTATCGACAGTTTGAACTCCGGAGAATACTAAGTATCCAAGACCACCAGCTCCTATGAAGGCAGCTATAGTCATAAGCCCAACAGCTGTAACTGAAGATATTCTAATACCTGACATGATAATTGGCATAGCTAGGGGAAAACGAACTTTTAGAAGTACCTGAGTGCTTGTAAGTCCCATACCATCGGCAGCTTCAATAAGTGCAGGGCTGACATTTGTGAGTCCTGTGAATGTATTTTTTACAATTGGTAGAAGAGAATACATAACTACCATTATAATTGCGGGTTTACTACCAATACCAAGTGCTGGTATTAAAAATCCAAGCAACGCAAGACTAGGTATTGATTGGATTACATTTGTAACACCAATTACAGGAACCGAAAGTTTTCTATATCTAACTATAAGTATACCAAGTGGTATAGCAATTAATATAGCAATAACAATCGAAAATAAAGTTAGTTGAATATGTTGCATAGTTAGATCTATTATTTGAGCTTTTCTTTCTACTACGAAATTAAAAAATGAAGTGAAACTATTCATTAACATCTACCTCCATATCTATGAATTGATTACTTAATATAGATAAAAGGCTGCTCTTTGTAAGAAGGCCTGCTAGCTTATGGTTATCATCAACTACTGGAACAAAATTTATATCTTCCTTTTTTATAACCTCTAATATATTTATTATTGAATCTTCTTGATTTACGGTTATAAGATGAGTTTCCATTAAGTCTTTTATTCTTTTAGTTTTATCTGGATCTTTTCTTAGGGTTGTTCTAATTTGTTTTAATGTAACAAGTCCAGTTAGCGTATTACTTTTATCTACAACAAGTAAACTATCTACATTGTTAGATTTCATTATTTCAAGTGCTTGGAGTATTGTTCGTTCTCCAACTGATTTTACAGGCTTATCTATCATAATATCTTTTGCCATAATTAATTCAGGTTGATTCCATATCCTATTTTTACCTACGAAGTCACGTACGAAGTCATTAATAGGATTCTTTAATATTTCTGACGGTGTATCAAATTGAACCACATATCCACCATCCATAATACAAATTCTATCACCAAGCTTTAATGCTTCATCCATATCGTGAGTTACAAATATAATAGTTTTTTTGTAGTTTTGTTGGATATTAAATACTTCATCTTGAAGCTGAGTTTTTGTTATAGGGTCCAGGGCACTAAAGGGTTCATCCATGAGTATAACATCAGGATCCATTACGAAAGCTCTTGCAACACCTACTCTTTGTTGCTCACCTCCACTTAACTGATTGGGATATTTATCTATATATATATCGGGATCTAGTCCTACGAGTGTTAACAACTCAATTACTTTAGTTCGTAGCATTTCTTTTTCCATTTTTTCTATAGAAGGTATTAATGCTATATTATCACCTATAGTTAAATGTGGAAGTAGACCTGCTTGTTGTATAACATAACCCATGTTACGTCTTAATTTTATGGTGTTTTGATCTCCAATCTTTTTACCATTAATTAAAACTTCACCAGAAGTGGGAGTTATTAATTTATTAATCATTTTTAGTGTTGTAGTTTTACCGCAACCACTAGGTCCTATAAAAACTACTAATTCCTCATCTTGTATAGTAATATTTATATCTTTTAATATTTTTCTACCATTAAAGCTTTTGCTTACATTTTTAAACTCGATCAAGTTAAAACCTCCTAATTTATTACAAAGTAACAACCTCTATTGTAACATTAAGTTGTTACTTTGTAAAGATTGTGCGAATTCATAAAAGTTTGTATAGAATTATTACTAAATTATTATTTATCTATTAAAGTGTATTTATACAAACTTTTTGTAAGTTAGGTTTCTATTTTAAATCAAGCAGAAAAAGGCGATATATTTTAATAATATATCGCCTTTTTACTTATTTATTTCCATAAAGAAAAGTTTTAATTCTATTATAACTACCCTCGTCACAAATTACTATGAAGATATCTTTGATCTTGAAGGTAGAATGTGGGCCTGGCGAAAGCATTAATTTATCATCACGCCTGATACCGATTATAGTTGCACCTGTACTTTGCCAAAATTTAGATTCAGATACTGTTTTATCTATGATAACCATTTCAGGTTGTATTTCAAATTCATAAGGAATAAATGGATTGCTATTTTTAAATCTACTAGAATAATCTATTAGTTCATCAATAGAATAATTTATACTTTTATCTAACTCCTTTTTCTTTTCGAGTAAGTTAAAAATATTTTGTTTAATAGAACTTATTGAATCTATATCTTTGAATTTATCAATAAACTTTAGGCAATTATCCACGGAGGTTATGACTATTCCACTCCCTTTAGTAACGGTAACTATATCCATGTCACTTAAAAGGGTTACGGATCTTCTTATAGTTTCTGGTGATACGTTATATTCGCTCGCAAGAGAAGAGCGACCATATAGTTTATCTCCTATACAAAAATCCCCTGATAATATTCTATTAGTAATATCAATAGCTATTTTTTTATAAATAGGTTTTAAAATAGTGTTAGTTGGCATTTTTTTATTTTATCAAAAGGAATATTTAAACTTTTGACAAATCCTCCTCCCATATAATGTAGGTTTTAGTAAATACTTTATATAAATATTATTGCTTTTACAAGAATAAGTATAAATTACTATGTTAATATTGTCTACAGTAGGTACTTTAAAATATAAAAATAAAGTAAAGTACAAAGGTGAATATTAGTAAGCTAATTAAATTATATAATGTAAATAAGGTGAGATATCTACTTTGAGCATTTGCAGTTCGTTTTTTTATGTAGAGTTTATATGAGATAACACTAGCTAAGGAAGCAACTAGTGTCCCAAGTCCACCTATATTTACTCCAAGCAAAAGTTCCCTCCAGTTCGAAGTGAAATTTGCGAGTAGTATTGAACATGGCACGTTACTAACAACTTGACTTAATATAATAGATGAGAAATAAGTTGTCGTTTTATTTTGCAAAAAATTCCTTGCCAGCGATTTTATAAAAGGTAAACTTGATAAATTACCAATAAATATAAAGAAACATACAAATGTAAGTAATAAAATATAATCTACTTTTAATAATAGTTTTTTATTTAATATTAGCACTGTAAGCAGTGTAATGATAAAGGCTAATTTGTAATTTATTATATTAAACACAGATAATATAATAAATATAAATAGAAGACAAAAAACCATCACTTTTATTTTGTTTTCAATAATTATGTTATCTAAATCAAATTTAAGTTTTTTATTCTTTTGGAAATTATTTAGAATAAAAAGCCATACAATACCTAAAAGTGTAAATGGAATCATTGTTTTCAAGAATTCAAAACCTGCTAGTCTATAATAGGAAAAAAGAAATAAATTCTGTGGATTCCCCATAGGGGTAAGGCCACTACCAATATTAGCAGCTAAAGTTTGAAATATAACTAATTTCATAGGACTAATACTTGCGCGTTTACTTATTATAAGGGCTAAAGGCACAAAGGTTATTAAAGCCACATCATTGGTTATGAGCATAGAGCTAAAAAAAGTTAAGTATATTAAAATAAAAGAGATTTTTTTAGAACTATCGTATTTAATAAGTAAAGTTACAGCTAGTTTGTCAAGCACCTTCATATGTTTAAAGGCACTGACAATGAGCATAAGATTAAATAATGTAAATAAAACTTTAAAATCAATGTATTCTATTTTAGGAGTGGAAAAGAATGATGTTATAATAGAAAGTGCTAAAGCTAGCGAAAAAACTAGATCTTTTTTTAATATACTTAATATCTGTGCAATGTTATCCTTAAGAGAACCTATGCTTAACATATCTCATCACCCACCCTGAAGTTAATATATAAAACTACAATATTATAGCATTTAATGGATTTATAATCTATTATTTTAGTGGCGTTTTTTATCAAAAATCCTAGAAAATTCAAGAATAAATAATTAATATAAGGTATAGGAGAGGTTTATAAAAAGAATACAGAAATAAGAACTATATTTAATCCTTATCATAAAGTTCATAAAAAAAGGGTACAACAGCTCTTATAGTAATGAATATAATTACCTTAATAAAGTAATAATAATGGGGTATAAATTTACTGTAGGGAGGGTTAATAATGAAAAGTACTTCTTTGAGAATAAAAATATTAAGCGGAATGTTATCTGCAGGCATAGCTTTTTCCGGAACAAGTCTTGCATTTGCTACTGATAACAACATCGAAAATGAAAAGGTTGTTACAAATATAAAATTTAAGCATTCTTCAAGTAACAAAAAAGTCGATAAAGCACAGCGAGCAGAAGTGAAAGCTACATTACAAATTGTAATTAAGGAGAGTGTGAACTCAAACATCATTACTAAAGCTGAAGGAGATAAGGTATTAGAATATGTTAGCATAAAGTCCGAGAAAAAACATAAGGGATGCGAAAAAGGAAAATGTGATGGTAAAAAAGGTGGACTATTTAATGATTTAGTAACAGAAGGTATTTTAACTAAGGATAAATCGGAAGCTCTTCGTGAAAAAATGTATGTTAAAAGGACAGAAATAAAAACTGTGGAACTAAAAAATGGCTTAAAGGGTCTTGTAGATGATAAAGTAATAACAATTGAGCAAAGCAATAAAGTTCAAGATATTATGATGGAAAGGCAAACGCAGAGAAAAGAAATTTATAAGAAAATGCAAAATATGAGTCAAAAAGAAAGACAAGAATACGTGAAAAAAATGGATGGTACTAAGGTTAATCCTATGAAGGCACTTGTTGATAATGGGACTATAACAAAAGAGCAAGAAGTTAAAATACAACATGTATTGCCACATCATGGGCATCATTACAAATAAAAGTTGTTGATATCATCTTTCTCCTATGTGCCTTGAAATAAGAGTTTGAAGCGTGAAATCTCATTTTGAAATTCTAATGTTTTGCTTACGTAAAATTTCCTTCCTCTGGGTCGTTCTTTGGGGGACATAACAATTATTAATTGTTATGTCGCTCACATTCGGCATTCGCCGGTTCGCTAGCCTTCCTTTCAGGAAGTCTCACGGGAATTTTACATTCGCAAAACAAGAATTTCTAAAATGAGATTTCAATTGTTTCTGCACCTCTTATTTCAAGCACTTCCGGAGAAAGATGATAATAATTCGGCATTGTTACGGTTCGACAGCTTCCTTTTAGGAAGGCTTACGAGAGGTTTATATTAATGCCCAATATTTCATTATCATTTCCAATACCAAGATAAGTTACACAACATTAACCTTGTTCATTCTCCTTATGGTTAATAAAATAAGAATTATGGATAAGATAATCACACTAGTAATGGTTGTTGTAAGATTTATATGTTTAAACTGAGTTGCTCCATCAACTAGATTATAGGGAATAAATTTTGATATGCTTTTTATGCCTGTAATTGCTACAGAAAAATAGTTTACAACCAAAACTATAATCCCTGTAATTACTCCTTTTTGGATTATACTACTACAAAATAATACTAAGGTTATTATAAAGAAGTAATATATTGATAATAGGGTTGCCGATGATAAAACTGATGAAAATGCAACTGGATTGCCTTTTAATAAAAGTCCAGAGTAATAGTAATTCACTGAAAATCCTAAAAATGTAAAGATAGATAATGCTAGAGTATAATTTATTAATTTAGCAAGTACTATTCCAGTTGGTAGACTTCCTTTAGAATAAGGAAATATAAGCTTTCCTGTAGTAATCTCATCGCTTAAACTACCACAAGTGGTGAAAATTATTACAAGAGTTACTATTTGAAACAAGTCCTTTATATAATTTTGCATACCTGTTAATTGAGTGATTGGAGGTAACAGAGTACTTATGTCTGCGGAACCTTTTGCTAGTTGACTTTTTAATATTTCAGGTAAAAGTTTGACCATAATTGGGTCTGAAATTGCAAAAAACAGAAAACTGACAGCTAAGATTATATATTTATAGTGCGTCTTTGATTCCAGAATCTCTTTTTTAAAATATGCTTTAAATGTGGCCATCTTTATTCACCAACTTTAAAAAAATTTCTTCAAGATTACTTTTTCTTAAATTAAATGACATCAAGTGATTAGGCTCTGTGGCTAGGAGTTGCAACAGTTTACTTCTTGCTAAATTTATATCCCTAACATAAATATTAAGTTTGTTTTTATTACGTTGTATGTTTTCCACCCAATTTAATTTAGAAAGTTTTTCTTTGAAATTTGAACAGTCATCTTCGAATTCAAGATCATAAATTGGTTGAATGTAATCATTTTTTAATTCTTCAAGACCTGCAGACACTGCTATTTTCCCGTCTTTTAATATACTTACCTCATCGCATACCCTTTCTACGTCATTTAAAATATGAGTTGATAAAAAAACACTTATGCCTTCATTTTTCAAACTATTAATAAATTCAAGAATTTCCATACGCCCCTCTGGATCTAAAGCTGATGTAGGTTCATCAAGAAATAATAATTCTGGTTTGTTAAATAGAGAAACACAAAGACCAAAACGTTGCTTCATTCCACCAGAAAACCCACTAAGTTTTCTATCCCCAGCATCCTTTAGGCCTACAATTTCTAAAATCTCATTAGACCTCTTCTTAATCGTTGTGATACTCATATTACTGAGCCCTCCTATAAAAACTAAATACTCATAACCAGTCATGTAGTCATAAAACACAGGATTTTGTGGGAGGTAGCCCACATTTTTTAAAATTTTTCTTTTGTTTTTGTTGAAATCTTTACCATTATACATTATGTCACCGCTATTATACCCAATTAATCCAGTAAGAATATTCATAGTGCTTGTCTTACCTGATCCATTTTGTCCAAGAAAACCATGGATTTTTCCTCTTTTGATTTCGAAACTTATTCCCTTTAAAACCTCAAACTCTTTATAGCTTTTTGTTAGATTTGTAACTTTTAGCATAATTAACTCCTTTCTCTACCTAAAAGTAAATAAGCAATTGGACCTAGTAATTCACCAAAAATAATTATCAAAGCCCAAACCCATTTTGGAAAGTGTTTAACATTATCTTTAGAAAGTTTCAATAAACAAAAAACCATAAGGCCCAATTGGATGATGATAAGTGGAAGAAGGGTTTTTATAAGTTCTATTGTTGTTAAATTCCCCATTTTGTGAACCTCCTCATAAAATATAAAATATATTGTACACTACAATTATTTAACGATTGGGAATATAAAAAGTTCACTATTTTATTATCCTTTTTTCTTTTTATTTTTGTTGAATATTATTCTAGTAACTATTAGATATAGAATTAATGATTCTGGTATATTTATTAGACCTACAAATCCCCAAATCCAATAGAATTTTTCTCCTCGCTTTTTTGCGTCTTTAAAAATCCAGGCCGCTTGAAATAATAAAAATGGTGATATGCAAATCAAAAGAATAATTAATGATTTCGTATCTAATTTAGGATGCATATTAATTACCTCCAGCTTGTAATAGTTTAGCTAATGGAATTATTACAATAGGCATGAAAATAAAGGTTAATAATTCATAGTATACAAAAAAATTATCACCAAAATAAAATGTTATTAGAATTAAAGATGAAATAATTAATGATGACAATGATATAAAAAAGATAAATTCTAAAGAGTTTTTTCTATTTTGTTTTATTAGTTCTCCTTTTTTAATAATTTCAAGTATATTTATATTACAATTTAAAATATCTGGTTTTAAAATATCCATTTTATTTAAAGCTAAGTTTAATTTGTCAGATAAAATTATTTCTTCAGTTGACATATTTTTTTCAACTTTATCTGGTAGCTCATTATAATATTTATCTATTACTTTTTTATACATATTTTCTGAGTTTTTCATTTACATTATCCCCTTTCTATCTAGCTCTAAAATAATATATTTTATGCAATTGTGAAGTCTTGAACGAACAGTTCCTATAGGGCATTTTAAAATTACTGCAATTTCTTCGTATTTGTAACCATAATAATGCTTTAATATAAAAACTGCTCTTTTTTCATAAGGTAGTTTCAATAATATTTCCTTAACTGCATTATATTCAATATTAAAAATTACAGATCTTTCAGGGCTAATTTCATTTGTTTCAATAGTCTCAGAAATTAATTCTAAATTTTTGGTCTTTCTAAGTAAATCTCTATATAAATTAGTAGCTATAGTAATTAGCCAGGTAGAAAATTTGGCATTAGGGATAAATTTTTTAATATGTATAACTGCTTTTAACATAGTTTCTTGGACGATATCTTGAGCTATATCGATATTTCCAGTCATTTTTATAACGTAGCCCTGTAATATTGGATAATTCGCACTAAGTAAAGTATTTAAAGCACTTATATTACCGGATTTAGCCTTTTCAATTAAGTTTATATTATCCAATACCTCACCACCTATATAAATTAAACGTACGTCATTAAAAATAGTTCATTTATTCATTTTTAATGAATGTATTATATAATATGTAATACTAATATACAGCATATCCCATAAGAGGAACAATAAAAAACGACTATGTAAACATAATCGTTTTTGATGTTAATATTAAACGTTATTTTATATGCTTTTTTTATATTAAGTAAGGTAAAAATAGTGTTGCAAGTCCTAGGAAGAAAAAGAATCCTAAAACGTCTGTTACTGTGGTAACAAATACAGCAGAGGCAAGTGCTGGATCAATATTGAGTTTCCTAAGAATAACTGGGACTGTAAAACCTGATATGGTTGCAGCTACCATGTTTAGTACCATAGAAAGACCAATAACTACTCCAAAAACAATATTCTTTTCCCATAGGTAACCTAAAATTGCTACAGCAATGCCCATGGCGATTCCTGTAAATAGGCCTACGCCAAATTCCTTCAATAATATTTTTAAAGAATTTTTGGCGGTGACTTCTCCAAGTGCTATGCTACGAATAATTATAGTTAGAGTTTGGGTGCCTGCGTTACCTCCCATACCTGCAACTATTGGCATGAAGGTGGCTAAGGCTACGACCTTTTGTATTGTTCCTTCAAAAAGGCTAACAGTTGCGGCTGCAAGGATTGCAGTTAATAAATTTACAAATAACCAGGGTAGTCTACTTCTGACGGCAGACTTAAGTGAGCCAGTGACCTTTTCATCTTCTTTTATACCTGCAAGACGATATAAATCCTCAGTATGTTCATCACTAAGAATCTCCATTACATCATCTGAAGTTACTATTCCTAAAATCTGCATAGATTCATTTACTACGGGCATAGTTAGATAACCATATTTCTCGAATATGTGGCCAACCTCTTCTTTATCCATATCAACTGGTATACTCATGGCGTTATCATTCATAATATCGGATATTTTTACATTAAAGCTGTTAATTACAATCTCACGAAGGGATATAACTCCCTTTAAAAAAGCATTTCCATCAACTACATATATATAATAGGCATTATCTACATCAGGTGCTTCCTTTTGAAGGTAACTAAGAGTCTCGCCGATAGTCATATTTTCTTTTATACTTACAAATTCAGTGGCCATAATTCCACCAGCACTATCTGGAGGGTAGGTTAACAATTCCGTTACTTCAGCAACATCTTCTTTATCTAGCTTTATCATTATGTTTTTAGCTTCATCTTCTGTTACTGCTTCTAATAAATCAACCAATTCATCTGAGGACATTTCATGTATAATTTTCTTTTGCATGATATCCTCATGAATTGATAGGAGGGCATATTTTTCATCATCATCTGCGTCATCAATAATATCTGCAATGATATTTGGAGATAGTTTTTTAAATAAATCTAATTTAATTCCTTCGTATTGCCTGATAGCTATTAAAATATCAGCAGGATGAATAAACTGAATAAGTTTGTTTACTTCATCTATGGATTCAGTTAATAAAAATTCAGTTAGTTCTATTTCGTTTAGTTTATGTGACATGTTTACCTCCTTCAATAAAAATAGCTTTTTAGCACAGTACTAAAAAGCTTAAGTAATTAAGATAATTTATTATATTCCACGAGGTGCTGTAGTGTCAACCGTATAGAAATAATGTAACCGAATAACAAATTTATGACTAATGGAAAAAATGTGTTAAAATGATTATAGATTAAATAAAAAGCTTTATGAGAGGAGAATTTAGTTAATGGCAATTTTGGTATGTGGTGGAGCAGGTTATATTGGAAGTCATATGGTGGCAGAACTTTTAGAAAAAGGTGAAGAGGTAGTTGTTTTAGATAACTTCCAAAAGGGACATCATGATGCATTAATAGGTGGAAAGCTATATTGTGGAGATTTAAGAGATGATGTTATACTTAACAAAGTTTTTACGGAGAATACTATAGATGCAGTTATAGATTTTGCAGCAGATTCATTAGTAGGTGAGAGTGTTGTAGAACCTTTAAAATATTTTGAAAACAATATTGGTTCTACAGTAAATTTATTAAAGGCTATGAGAGATCATAATGTTAAATATATAGTGTTCTCATCGACTGCAGCGACTTACGGTGAGCCAGATAATATTCCTATACTTGAAGATGATAAGACTTTTCCTACTAATCCTTATGGAGAGTCAAAGTTATGCGTTGAGAAAATATTAAAATGGTGTGATAATGCTTATGGCATAAAATATACTGCTTTAAGATATTTTAATGCAGCAGGTGCACACATAAGCTCAAAAATAGGAGAAGATCATAGACCAGAATCCCATTTGATACCTATTATTCTTCAGGTAGCACTTGGACAAAGAGAAAAGATAATGATATTTGGCGATGATTACAAAACAGAGGATGGTACTTGTGTTAGAGATTATGTTCATGTAACTGACCTTGCTAGTGCTCATTTACTTGCAGTGAAAAGGCTTAGACGAGGAGAGGACAGTATAACTTGTAATCTTGGAAATGGAAAAGGATTTTCTGTTGCAGAGGTTATTGAAGCAACAAGAAAAGTTACTGGAATTGATATAAAGGCTGAAATGGCACCTAGACGTGCAGGAGATCCAGCAGTACTTATAGCTTCTAGTGATAAGGCTAAAAAAGTTCTCGGATGGGAACCTAAATATGCTTCTCTTGAAACTATTATAGAAACTGCATGGAATTGGCATAAAGGTCATCCACAAGGATACACTAAATAAGAGGGTATCCTTATGAAATTTATCTTATGTGTCTCGAAATAAGAGTTTAAAACATGAAATCGCATTAAGGAATTCTAATGTTTTGTTCAATATTATATTCTCAACCTCTGGGTAGTTCTCTGGGGGGCGTAACAATTCTCAATTGTTACGTGCTCACGCTCGACGTCCTGTCTCGGGTTCGCTAGCCTGACTTCCTGTCAGGCTTACGAGAATTTAATATTGGCAAAACAAGAATTTCTAAATAAGATTTCAATTGTTTCTGCACTTCTTATTTCAAGTCACTTCCAGAGAAAATTTATACTAGGATGGGTCTAGAGGGATAGTGTTAAAAAACCATTTAATCCTAGTCTAAATTCTTTTAGGTGTTAGGCTGTCGCCTTGCTTTATAATAAGTAATTAATGAAAACATAATTGGTAAAAAAGAGTTTGTAAAACTCATATAAATAAAAGTTTTATAGGGTTCCGCAGTTTTAGGTTTATAACTGGACTGGTCCAAGATAAAACGCACAGTTTAATTGTGTTCACGGAAGGATAAAAGCCTGGGAGATATTCTACAATATCGTCTTTGGCTTTTATTTTTTGTTATTGTTAAGGGCAAATTTATTAAGTACTAATAAATATTAAAAATTTTATATTAGAAGAGGAGAGTGAAAATTATGCAATGGGTGTCTTTAGTTATAGCAGGATTTTTTGAAATGGGTTGGGCTATAGGACTTAAATATTCACAAGGATTCACAAAGCTTGTACCGAGCGTATTTACGATATTGGGAATGATAGCAAGTTTCTATTTTCTGTCTTTATCATTGAAAAGCCTTCCAATAGGAACTGCATATGCAATTTGGACAGGAATTGGTACAGTTGGTACTGTGATTTTAGGAATAGTATTATTCAAAGAACCCGTAAATGCAATGAGGTTAGGTTGTATTGGATTTATAATAATAGGAATTGTAGGATTAAAATTAGTGTCACCTAGTTAATGCAATTTATCCTGTGTGACTTGAAAGGAGAGTTTGAAACATGAAATTGCATTAAGGAATTCTAATGTTTTGCTTAATATTAAATTCTCAACCTCTGGGTAGTTCTCTGGGGGGCGTAACAATTCTCAATTGTTACGTGCTCACACTCGACGTCCTGTCTCGGGTTCGCTAGCCTGACCTCCTGTCAGGCTTACGAGAATTTAATATTGGCAAAACAAGAATTCCTAAATGGAAATTCAATTGCTTCTGCATCTCTCCTTTCAAGTCACTTCCGGAAAAAATTCATACTAGGGAGGTGTACAAAAGATGATTTAATCGAAAGTGTTAAAGTTATATTTAATTTATCTCAAAAGAATATTATTTTAAAGGATGAAGATGATTATGATTATAAAAAGAAAATACTATTGTTAAAGCATTTATATAAACAGATATAATTAAAAAAACATTGGAGGTATAGTAAAATCATGAATATTGAAAAAACCATTTTAGCACTTGAAAAAAATAATTATGAGGTTAGTTTCTTTAAAACATCCGAAGATGCAGCACATTATTTAGAAAGTAAATTTAATGACGAATATATAGGCTTTGGCGATTCTGAAACTATGTTTCATATGAACCTGTTTGATAGGCTTTCTTTACATAACAAGGTTGTTGATCCTAAGCATTGTGGAGCAGAGGCAACATTCCGTGATACTGCCATAAAGTGTTTGACTACAGATATTTTTTTTACTTCAGTGAATGCGCTGTCAGAAACGGGAGAGATGGTAAACATTGATGGCACAGGTAATCGTGTAGCTGGTTCATTGTTCGGTCATAAGAAGGTATATTTTGTTGTCAGCACAAATAAAATCGAACCTACGCTTGAAGCTTCTATATGGCGTGCTCGTAACATTGCTGCACCTGGTAATGCTAAGCGATTAGGATTAAAAACGCCATGTGCAGTAAAAGGAGATCGCTGTTACAATTGTTCCAGTCCAGATCGCATTTGTAATGGTCTTTTAATTTATTATAAAAAGATGAATAACACCGATATGGAAATCGTATTAATAGATGAAAAACTTGGATTCTAATCTAGAATGAGGGGAGTTTTTATGGGAGCTTTATTTTTAATCGTTATTTTTATTGTTCCAGTACTTATTACTATAGTTATTTTAGATAAATATACAAAAAATAAGACTTCAATACAAATAATGTTAATAGGCATAGAAGTTACTATTGTTGGAGTAGCAATTATAGCATTTGGTGGGGGTGGGTTTTCGTCTAATGAGACCTTTTATTTTAATATAATAGGTTCTATTATTGTTGTAATGGGCATTACCTCAAGTGTATATGGGGTTAAGAAATAATTTTTAATAGGAGTTCTTATTAAACTTTGGAATAATTATAATAAAATTACGACATTAAAAACCAGAGTAAATTTGAACATATTGACAAAGAAAAAGATAGAGAGTATTATGTAAATAATAAGAATTATTAACAAATAATAAATGACTGGAGACGAGAATATGAATGAAGTAATTAAATTATTAAATGATCATAGATCAGTTAGGGATTATAAATCTGATGCTGTAAGTGAGGAAGATTTAGACCTAATAATAAGAGCTAGTCAAGCTGCTCCTTCTTCTATAAATGGGCAACAAGTTACTATAATTAGTGTGCAGAATATTGAGAAGAAAAATAAGTTATCAAAACTTGTGGGAAATCAAGTTTATGTAGGTAAAGCACCTGTTTTCTTAGTATTTTGCGCAGATTTTTATAGAGCTAAGCTTGCGGCTGAAATTAATGGTGAAGAGTTTGTAATTACTGAAAGTGAAGAAGCAAAATTAGTAGGTGCAGTAGATGTAGGATTGGCACTTAGTAATGCTATAGCTGCAGCAGAGTCATTAGGTCTTGGAATTGTACCAATAGGAGGTATCAGAAAAGAGGCGGAAGCAGTAGCTGAACTTTTAGAATTACCTGAACTTGTATATCCTATGGTAGGACTTGTTATTGGTCATCCAGCTGATAAGTCAGAAGTTAAACCAAGATTTCCTAAAGATGTGATTTATAATAAAGAAGTTTATAATAAAGATTCTTTAGAGTTAAAATCAAAAATTAAAAAATATGATAAAGTAGTTAAAGATCATATGATAAAAGTAACGAATGGTAGACTTAGCAATTCATGGAGCCAAGATATATCAGGAACATATAAATATTTTTATTATCCAAAAGTGAAAGAATCACTTGAAAAACAAGGATTTAAAGGTAATAAATAAAAAATAAATTAAATATTTTAAAAAAATTGTATAAACTTCCCTTAAGGACAATTATATCCTTAGGTTAGTATATACAATTTTTTTAATTTTTTTGTATTTTATTGAATCATTCAGCTAAGACTAGATAAACACCATATTTATCTTTATAGTCTTTGGTTTTGCTGGCAAAATCGGATAAAAAGTAACCTTTAAAAAGAGCGATTATGGAAATTAGTATAATAAAATTTTTTAACTTTGAATTAATTTTCATAAGATTACATTTCTCCTTTCTCTCTATTACTATGTTACTATTTTGCTCTAAAATAATATTAAAAACCTATTGAAACATAGGTAAATTGCTAAAATATATACATGGTTAAATTGTTAATCAAAAATGCTTGTGGTAATTTTATTATTTAAAAAGTTACACTAAAACATGGATAAATTTTTTGTTAACAATCTGTAGCAAAGTGTAAAATGATTATAAATATGATAACATATTGATATTAAGCAGAAAAAGGGGAAATATGACGAAAAACAAAAGAATAAAAAAATATAATCAAAGAAAGAAAAAAATATTATCATTGTTTTTGATTATTTTATTAGGAGTATTTGTCGTCTTTTTATCTATAATATCAACTAATAGTAAAGTAAATCTTAGGAAAATCAATTCAACAGAGGGTTTAAATAAAAATAAGAATACCCTGGTAAAAGGTGGTGTTCTTAAGATAACTCAAAAGGATATAGATGAGAGTAAAAAAGCAGAAGATAAAACTTCGGGTATTGATAAAAAGAAAGAATTAGAAATTATAAGAGAGGAGGTTGAAAAGTCTAAATATGTTACTCAAGAAAAAGAAAAAAACACTAAAGATGTTCTAGTGCAAGCTGCAAATAAGCGCCTTTTATTAATAAAAGTGCATGGAAAGCTAAAGAACGCATATTCTTTAGTTGAGTCACAAAAAGAGAAACAGGTGATATCAATAATGATTTCAACTGTGGGCAAACTTGAAACTAATCCTTCCTATGATTTTAAGGCAAATCAAGCTAGTATTAAATCTACTTATAACAAGCTTGATTCCCATAGTAAGAGTAACATCAAGAATGCAATACTTTGCAATATTGATGGAGGTAGTATAACACAATTGAAAAAATCTTTCGGATTATAAAAAATAAAAAAAACTATCAAAATATACTACATGCATTTTGATAGTTTTTTTAAAAAGAATAATAAATATTAAAAAAAGTTGAGTTTATTTAGGAAGGTCGATATCGCTAGGAATTTCAAGTCCTGCCATTTTCATTAAGTATAATGCATTTCTAGTGGTAGAAACACCGGTTCGTAATTTATAGTCAAAGTATAGTTTGTCATCTTTATAATATTCACGAAGGTGATAATTCCTAACTTTTCTATTTGTCTTTTCTATGTCACCAAGTTCTAGGTCATGGGTAGATACAAAACCTAAAGCATTTTCATTACTTAGTTTTGAAACTAAAACTTTAGCACCAGTATGTCTATCAATAGAGTTAGTTCCTTTAAAAATTTCATCCAATAAGAAAAAAATGGGGGTATTATCTTCTGTTGCAGTTACAAGTTTTTTTATTCTTAAAAGTTCTGCATAGAAGGAGGAAATATTTTTTTCTAAATTATCACTTGTCCTCATGCAAGTATAAATATCCATTATAGAGCAGGTAAAACTTTCACAGCATACGGGAGCACCGGAATATGCTAAAACCAAATTAATGCCTGTTGTACGAAGTAGTGTGCTTTTACCTGACATGTTGGAACCTGTTATTAAAATAATGTTCTGTGACTTGTCTATATGAATATCATTGTATATTCTCTTATCTCCAAGTAATGGATGACCGAGTTTTTTAGCGTCGAATATAGGTGGACTATCTTGGAATTTTGGCATAGCCCAATCACTGTGTTCAAAGGCTATGGTTGATAAACTATTTAAAGCCTCCATTTCACCTATAACTTCAAGCCATGTTTTTAAAGAGGATGCACTAGCTTTTTTAAAGCGTTGTAGATTAATTAAACACTGATAATCCCATAGAGTAAGTATATTTATAGGAAAATAGTAAATATTTTTTCTGTCAGATATTACGGTTACTAGATTTGCCAACTTTTTAATCTGAGTGGAAGCTTTCATTCCATCTTTATTTATAAGCTTTTCTCTTAATTTTATTAAGTACTCTGAGTTAAACTTCTTCGTTTCTATGTGCTTAAGTAACCTATTATATATAAGAATAGAATCTTTATATTGATACACAGTGTCCAAATTCCTACTTACTTCTTTATATCCAACTAAAAGAAGTATTATCTGGAGGACTATTGCTAACATAAATATTCTATATGATATTAATGATAAAATAAAAGAGGCTACTAGAAGAGATAAAGTTATTATCGGCAATATTCTTATTACAGCAATGACTATTGGTTTTAGGAAAAATTCATTTTTATCCTCTGCCCACTTAAATAACTCGTCTGGGTCATGATTCTTATTTTCACTAAGTATTGCTTCTGTTTCGAATCTTTGTGTCCATCCAATATTTTTAGCGAGCTCTTTTACGGCTTGCTGCCTTTTGTATATCTCTTCGATATTATACTTAGGTTTTTGGAGCGTTTCCTTAAGTTTTTGACGTCCTAGGTAAGTTATGCAGGTGTTTATCCATTGAAAGATGGAGTTATCACCAAATATATCTAGGTCTCTTGAGTAGCTGTGAGTTTCATCGACGAAGTCCTGACCACTATCAGAAAAACCCTTCCAATTATTATCGAGACGTTTTAGGCAATTTTCATTAATTTCACATAAAATAGTACAGCGAATTTTATTATACTTTATTTTTTTATGTTTTATTGCAAGTGTTATGAATGTGATAAGTGTTGTAATTAATACAAAAACACTTAAGTAATAAGTAGCTCGCATATAGAAGAAAATTGAAAAACCTAGTCCGGCTACAAAGATTATTAATCTCAATAAGCTTATAAAACTTATGGTTTGGGTTTGTTTTTTTAATAAATCTTCATAATGTTTCTTTCGATTTGCGTAAGATGATTTTTGTCTTTCCATAATAACCTCCTAGATGATTACTTTATTAAATACATAATACCATATTAAAGGCTCAGTCCGCAATTTTCTATATTAGTATAATATTGTAAAATAAAGTGAATTTTTTTATTTGGACTTTAAAATATAGTAATTGTGGTAATATATAAGAATGAGAACAAGGAGGAGATAGGGCTATTTCCGCTGGTGACAAAAAGTATTAGAATTTAAGAAAATAAATTATTTGTCTTAATATTTCTTAAGTATAGGAGATGAAGTTAAATTGAAAATAACTATAACTGGGGACTTATATTCGGGAAAGAGCAGTGTAGCTAAGGGTGTATGTGAGGTAATGGATTATACCTATTTTAGTGTGGGTGAATTACAAAGAAAGCTTGCGGTAGAAAAAGGTATGTCTATTATGGAATACAATGATTATATGTTTTGCAACAATTTAGATCATGAGGTTGACAATAGAACTATGCAAATTGGGAGAGAAAGTGATAACTTTATTTTTGATGCCAGACTTGCATGGCATTTCATACCAAACTCCTTTAAGATTTATTTCAAAGTAGGTATAGATATTGCAGTAGAACGGGCTATGAAAAGTAAGAGAGGGAAGTCTGAGGATTATACTTCTAGGCAAGAGGCTAAAGCGAGGATAATTGGAAGAAGAAGACTCGAGGTAACAAGGTTTAATGAAATGTATAACATTGATATAGATAATGATAGTAACTATGATTTAGTTATTGATACTTCCCACATGACTATGGAAGATGTAATTGAAAAAACTATAGAGAAGTTGCGAGAATGTAGTGATAAAAAGTAATACGCGTATTTAAATAAATGCGCGTATTACTTTTTATTCATTTATGAATAACTTTCACAAATACTGCCAGCATTCCAGATGTAATAAGTGGTCCTACAGGTACTCCACCTAAAAATGATGCAGCTGCGACTGCTCCGACTATCATGGCAGGCATTATATCGCTATGACCCTGAACAGTAAGATAGTTTAAACCTTGTCCGCTTAAATATGTTGTTAAAAAAGAAAGAACTAAAGCTGTTATGCCTATCCAGGATGTAAATACACTTTTTATATTTACGGATGTAATGGTACCGTTAGCTATAGGTATCATAATGGCAGCTATAAGAAGTATTAATCCACATGTCATTCCGCTCTTTTGAAGAGGTGGATACACATATTTGTCTAATCCTAAAAGTTTTGCCATAAGTAAAAAACATGTTGCAATGGCAACCGAATTTGCTTTGCCGAATATGGCAGCGGCAAGAATCAACAATAAAATAATAGTTGGATTCAAACAAATCATCTCCTGAAATATATTTATTTCAATATTAAGATAAATTAAACATTAATAATATATTATTCCTTTCATGCAATATTAATTCTATAATGTTTTTTAAAATGAAAGAAGGTTTTCAAAAACACAAATTGACTATGAAAACGCCATATAGCCAATAAACGCACTAATACGTAGCATATGAACCGTTTTTATGTATATATCGACTGTACCCTAATATTGATAGAACTGCCACATCTATTCACAGTTTATGGAGTTTTCCAAACAGACACGCCTATGATATCATATAAGTTGTTAGTTCTAATTGGTGTAAATTAGCTAACGATGCATTATTATATTGAGGAGAGGTTATATGTTAGAGTTTAGGAATTTAAGGAAGGTTTTTAAGAATAAAACCGTAATTAACGACATTAATTTTACTGTAAATAAGGGAGAATTTGTAGTTATAGTAGGACAAAGTGGTTGCGGTAAAACCACAACCTTAAAAATGATTAATAAATTAATTTTACCGACATCAGGAAGTATAAACTTAGATGGTAAAAATATATTTAAGGAGGATACCATTAAGCTTAGACGGAATATGGGATATGTTATACAGCAAACAGGACTTTTGCCACATATGACTGTAGGGGAGAATATTGGAATAATACCAATGCTTGAGAAATGGCCAGAAGAAAAGATACTTGCAAGGACAAATGAACTCTTAGAAATGGTGGGAATGAAGCCAGAAGAGTATATAAACAGATATCCATGTGAGTTAAGTGGAGGTCAACAACAAAGAATCGGAGTTGCAAGAGCTTGGGCAACAAATCCGGATGTAATTCTTATGGATGAGCCTTTTAGCGCATTAGACCCAATTACCAGAAATCAGCTTCAAGATGAATTGTTTAATCTTCAACAAGAGTCTAAAAAAACAATAGTTTTTGTAACTCATGATATGGATGAAGCACTTAAGCTTGGCGATAGAATTTGTATTATGAAGGACGGAAACATTGTTCAGTATGATACTCCAGAAGAAATTCTAAATAATCCTGCTAATGATTTTGTTAAAGAATTTATAGGGAAAAATAGAATATGGCAGCAACCGGGGTTTATAAAAGCCAAGGATATTATGATTACGGAGCCAATAACAACTAGTGGAAGCAGGACAGTAGTACAAGCTTTAGAAATTATGAAGGCAAACAAAGTAGACAGTTTGTTAATTATTAATAAAGAAGATAAGCTAGAAGGAATTGTTACAATAAAAGATATTATAAGGAATTACACAGGTTCTCTAAAGGTAAATACTATTATGGGCACAGAAATTAAAACTGTTAATCTAGAGGACTCTTTAGTAGATATATTAAATCTAATGAATGAACTTAAAATCGGATATGTGCCAGTTGTAGATGATGGTTCAAAGTTAGTTGGGCTAATTACTGAGAGTAGTTTGTTAATTGTTTTAAGCAATCAGTATATTAACCAGGAGGATGAGGAGTAATGGGAATAATACGTTCAATAGTTGGTTTTAAAGATTTTGTATTTCAAACACATGGGCAGATAATAGATTTAACACTTCAGCATATAGAATTAACAGTATTTGCTGTGCTTATAGCAATAATTATTGGAATTCCTTTAGGTATATTAATATCTAGAGTTAAGAAGTTAGCGGGGCCAGTTATAGGTCTTGCTAATTTAATACAAGCGGTACCTAGTTTAGCATTACTCGGATTTCTAATACCAGTAATGGGAATAGGCAGTGCACCGGCGATACTAATGGTGTTTTTATATTCATTACTTCCTATTATAAAAAACACATATACCGGACTTATGAATATAAATCCAGATGTAATTGAGTCATCTAAGGGTATGGGAATGACGAGTAAGCAAATACTTAAGCTAGTTCAATTACCACTTGCGTTTCCTATAATTATGACAGGAATAAGAATATCAGCAGTTACAGCTGTTGGGCTTATGACAATTGCAGCATTTGTAGGTGCAGGTGGACTTGGATATATGGTATTCTCAGGTGTGCAAACTGTAGATAACAATATGATTCTAGCCGGAGCGATTCCTGCATGTTTACTTGCACTATTAATGGACGCTGTTGTAGCTAAAATCGAAGAAGGGGTTACACCTCCAGGAATTAGAAAAGCAGATGGTACAATTAAACTGTCTAGGAAAAAAAGATATAAATTTAACAAAACACAAAAAATCATAGCTAGTTGCTTAGTAGTCGTGTTAGTAGGTAGTGGTATATTTATGGCCACAAGAAAAACCGACACAATTGTGGTGGGGTGTTACAACAGTTCAGAACAAATTATATTAGGTAATATGTTAGCAACGTTAATAGAAAAAAATACAAAAATTAAAGTAGAAAAAAAGTTGAATTTAGGCGGTTCGGGGCTGGCATATACAGCATTAAAAACTGGTAAAATAGATATGTATCCTGAGTATACTGGAATGAGTTTGGTTGGTATTATGAAGAGAGCACCAATTAATGATCCAGCTAAAGCATATAAAGTGGTAAGTGATTATTATCTTAATAACTATGGTATAATCTGGCTCAAACCTTTTGGATTTAACGATACTTATACATTGTCAGTAAGACAAGACACAGCAAAGAAATATAATCTAGAGACTATTTCAGACCTTGCAAAGGTGGGAGATAAGCTTAAACTAGGTGCTACATTAGAATTTTGTAATAGAGCAGATGGGTATTCAGGAATAAGTAAAGTATATAATTTTAAATTTAAAGAATTTAATTCAATTGATGGGGGACTAAGGTATACAGCTATAGGGAATAAAAAAGTAGATGTTATAGATGCTTTTACGACAGAAGGATTATTAAAGTCATATAAACTTAAGGTTTTAAAAGATGACAAACAATTCTTCCCAAATTATGATTGTGTACCGATAGTCAACAGTAAAACCCTTCAGAAATATCCACAACTTAAGCCTTTAATTAACAAATTAGGCGGAAAAATTACTGAGGAAAAAATGATAGAATTAAATTATAAGGTTGACAAACAAGCGGTGCCTCCAGCAAAGGTTGCAGAAGACTTCCTTAGAGAAAATAAATTGATTAAGTAGTTTTAGTTTAAGGAAGATATAATTAAAATGGTCCGTTTCTACAGTTTATGTAGGGAGGGGCTATTTTAATATTAGCTATTATTTCAATAAGTGAGAATAATGATTGATAGACCAAGTTTCAATTTCTTTAATAATTTTAGTTAGCGCGTTTCCTCGATCAGTAAGATAATATTCAACTTTAGGGGGAATCTGCGCATATATTTTCTTGTTTACTAATTCATCATTTATTAATTCTTTGAGGTTTTCATTTAATACCTTTTGACTTATACCTATTGTTATTCTTTGAAGTTCTAAAAATCTTTTAGGTTCATCATATAAATGACATAACAAAACTGCCCTCCACTTGCCTCGTACAAAATCCATTGCATAATCTAATAAACATATATATTCTTTACCTTTACAGTATATCATTAGGGTACCTACCTTTAATTGTTTTTATATTTAGGATCTTCAATGAGAGTCATAACATATTAGAGCTAATTATATAGGAGCAATTTAATATAAGCAAACTTATACATAATGTTAAATAAGTATAGATATTTATAAGAATCTTACCTAAAGGTAAGGTAACTAACTAAATAGTGCGTACTAGCAAGTTAAATAGGGAAGCCTTATAATGAACACAGGTTTAAATAAATGAAGATTATATGGAGGTATATATTATGAAAGTACTTGCTTTTAACGGGAGTCCTAATAAAAATGGGAATACATATGAGGCTATCAAGGCTGTAGCTACAGAACTTAAAAAAGAGAATATAGAGGTAGAAATTATTCATGTAGGAAATAAAGAAATACGTGGATGTTTAGCCTGTGGCGGATGTAGTAGAAACATGAATGAAAAGTGTGTTATTAAGAATGACGAGGTTAATGAATGGATTCAAAAAATGAAAGAGGCTGATGGAATTATTTTAGGATCACCTGTACATTACAGTGCAATAGCTGGAACTATGAAATCATTTTTAGATCGTGCATTCCTTGTAACATCTACAAATGGAGGTATGCTTAGACATAAAGTAGGAGCTAGTGTTGTCGCAGTAAGGCGTGCGGGTGGAATTCCAACATTTGATCAATTAAATAATTATATTAATTATTCAGAAATGGCAATGCCTACATCTAATTATTGGAATGTAGTTTTTGGTACTGCACCAGGCGAAGCAACTCAAGATGAAGAGGGAATGCAGATTATGAGAGTCCTCGGCAAAAATATGTCATGGCTTTTAAAACTTGTAGATGCTGGTAAAGATAAGATAGAAGAACCTAAAGTTGAAGACAAGGTATTTATGAACTTTATAAGATAGTGACTAAAATTAGTCACTAATTTGTTCCACAGTCATTTACCGGAATAAAAAAGCATGAAATTTATCCGTAATGATTTGCAAATAGAGGCGAATGAACTATTGAAATTTAGTTTAGAAATTCTTCTTTTGCGATTATAAAATTCTCGTAAGCCTGACAGGTTGCATAACAATTAATAATTGTTATGTCCCCCAGAGAACTACCCAGAGGCCCAGGCTAATGAACTTGAGACAGGACGTCGAGTGTGAATGATAGAGAATTTTATATAAGCAAAAGATTAGAATTCCTTAATTAAATCTCTAGTTTAGAGCTCGATTGGCAAAGTATTACGGATTTCTTCATGCTTTTTTTTGTATTCGCAGATCTAAATTTATTGACATAACTTTATTTTTACCCATAGCTTTTGCTTGGTACATAGCTTTGTCTGCTGATGTAAATAAATATTCTAGATTCTCAGTAGTAGGAGTGATAGATGCAACTCCAAGGCTTGAGGTAATTGGTATTGTATCTGATTTTCTAATAATTAAAGGATTGTTTTCTATTGCATGTCTCAAATTTTCTCCAACCATTTCGGCCTTTTTAAAGGAGGTGCCGGGTAATAACACAATAAATTCTTCACCACCGAAACGCCCTAAAATATGACTCTCATCTAAATTCTGTGAACAAATTTTTGAAAGCCGTTTTAACACTAAGTCACCAGTATGATGACCTAGGCGATCATTTATTTTTTTGAAATCATCTATGTCAATCATAATGGAAGAAATAGGTTGCATTGATGATTTTGCTTTATCGAAGATTTTATTAGCAAGTTCAAAAAAACTGCGTCTATTATATAAGCTTGTTAGAGGGTCAATGCAAGCTAGTTGTTTTGTTTTACCATGTAATTTAGCATTTTCCACAGCAACACCTGCATTGAAGGCAAAGGATAAAGCTATGTCGCAGTGATTTTTAGTATAAATATTCTTTTTACTCGAATCTAAGGTTAGTAGGCCAACAATTTTATTATTGAAAATCACAGGTATTCCTAGCCAACTTTCAATATCTGTTAGATTTATATAATGATTAAAACGATTATCTTCTTTAACATTAGTAACTAATAATGTAGTGTAAGTTTTATATATTTCTTTAAATAGCAGGTCTTCGTCTTTATTTATACGAATCTTGTATATAGCATTTATATTTTTGAAACCATAGGCTGATTTAACAATAAATTGGCTATTTTCTTCCATAAAGAATGATGCACTGTCATATGGAATTATTTGTTTTAAACTTATAAGTAACTTGTCTAATACCTCGTCTAAATTTAAAGTCGAATTTAGGGAAAAAGTAGCAGAACAAAGTTTTTCTCTTAAACAATATTGTTCCTTTTGCTTAGCTAAGGTCTCGATTTTTTTATATGCTTTAGATTGATTTTTTGCTAGTATAAAAATATTTAAAAGTATAAAAAAGAAGAAGATTAGCAGTGAGTAATCATTGACATTATTTATACCTAAATAATGTAGCATGGACATAGAGATGATTACAATAGTTGTAAGAAAGGCAATTAGTATGATTATGATTTTTTGATTTTGGCTTCGATATGCCTTTAATATAATATAAGTAGCATATACAATGAGTAACATACTAGAAAATTGAAATATTATAAGCAACTTTGATGCAAGTATTGGGGAAATGAAAATAGTAGTAGCTATAAAGAATAAACAAAACAACTTGCATATATTATTAATAGTTTTTGAAGAACTTTCCTTAAAAAGTATAAACATAAAACTAAGTATAAAAAAAACTGCCAGATAGATGCTTAAGTATTGCAGTTTAATAACTAGAATGTAATTTAAGGTGGGATATAAGGATAAAAAATATTTGTTGCCAACAATTAAAGTCCTTAAAGACATAATTATACACAGGCAACCAAAATAAAGCTTAGAAATGTCCTCTGTTCTAAAAATATATAAGCATAGGTGATATAAAGCGACAATAAGAAATACGCCAAAGTATAAGAAATTAAGTACACCGTTTTTAGAATTAATATTTGAGGATGAAGTAGGCACATTCAATTTATTTAAGGAGAAAATAACATATAATAATGCTACCAAAATAATAGTGGATAGAATAATAGTCAATGATTTTTCTTTTTTTAGCATTATGTATATAACCCCTTTCATTATATTATTGTAATCATATTACCTTAGTATAACAAAAATGTCATTATTTATTTAAAAGGCGGAATTATTTGAGTCATATGTATAATCAATATAAAGTTTATAAAACATGTAATCCATTACTTACAAAATTCTATGATATACTATATTTAGTTTAAGAAAAGTGGTTACGTGGGGGTAAAAAATGTATAAATTAATAGCAATAGACATGGATGGAACCTTATTAAATAGCGAAAAGAAAATTTCAACAGCTAATTTTAATGCAATACAACAAGCAAAAGATATTGGAGTTAAGGTTGTACTGGCATCAGGAAGACCTCTAATTGGATTTAAAAGATATCTAGAAGAACTTAATTTAGTTTCAGAGGATAATTATGCAGTAGCATTTAATGGAGCACTTGTCCAGAACTGTGAAGGTAATGAGATAATATCTAAAACAACATTAACTCTTGAAGATTATAAATATATATATAGTTTAAGCAAAAAGCTAAATGTTAATATACATGCATTAACGGAAGATTCAGTAATTTCTCCCAAAGACACAACATTCACTAGGCACGAAGCAGAAATGAATCATATTCCTAATGAAATAATTGCTGTAGAGGATGTACCAGCAAGTACTACTATAGTTAAGGTTATGTTTGTAGACAAGCCAGAAGTTATAGAAGATGTAATGGGAAAGATTCCAGAGGAAGTAAGTGATAAATACACAGTAGTTAGAAGTGCAGCTTTCTACTTAGAGTTTCTCCCTAAATCAGTTAATAAAGGTGCGGGAGTGGCAGCGCTTGCTGAAAAATTAAATATTAAACAAGAAGAAGTTATATGCATAGGCGATGCAGGCAATGATATCCATATGATTAAATATGCTGGACTTGGAGTTGCTATGGGAAATGCATATCCAGAGGTTAAAAGAGTTGCTAATTTTATAACTAAAACTAATGATCAAGATGGTGTAGCATTTATTATTAACAAATTTATTTTGAATCCACAAGAAGAGTTTGCGGTATAATACTATAAAATAAAGCAAGCAAATTCCTTAGGAATTTGCTTGCTTTGTTTTTATAGTAAATTGTTAATAACAAAAATAAAATGTGTTAACAAAAAAATGGTACAATAAGCATACATTATTTATATTTTTACAGAAAGAATCCAGGAGGGTAAAATGAGTAAAACTAAAAAAATATTATTAGCTTTTATGTGTCTTGTTATTATAGGTGGAGTATTATATAAAGTAAATTATGTAGAAAAAGAACATGAAAAATCGGTACAAGCTATAAAAACAAATGAGCAAAATAAAAAGTTGAATAAGATCGCTAATGAAAAGTTGCTAGCAAAAGCAAAAGGAGTAAAAGAGGCAGAGGCAGTAAAAGATGCAAAGGTGCTGCTTAAAGTTAACAAAGATAAAGAAATTTTAAAAAAGCAAAAAGATTTGGACAAAAATTTGGCGAAGGTAGTTGTTATAGACCCAGGACATGCAAGTATTACTAGTTTCGAGCAAGAAAAGCAATCACCAGGCTCAACAATAATGAAAATAAAGGAGCCAGGTGGAGCTCAAGGAATTAATACAAAAACGCCTGAGTATGTGGTTAATATGGCGGTAGCAGTTAGACTAAAAGTTTTGCTTAGTAAAAAAGGATATACTGTAAAAATGACTAAGACAGAGAATAAACAAATGCTTGGGAATATTGCAAGGGCTCAGGTCGGAAACAATTCTAAGGCAAATTTAGTTATACGAATTCATGCAGATTCAAATGATAATTCATCTGTTAGTGGAGCGTCAATGCTTGTACCTACGGATACTAAAGATACAGATCCAATATATAAGTTGAGCAAACAATATGGACAAGTAGTTTTTAGAAATCTTATTAATGATGTAGGAATGAATGATAGAGGCGTTGTTGAAAGAGATGATATGACAGGATTTAATTGGTCTAAGGTCCCTGTTATTTTAGTGGAGATGGGTTTCTTATCGAATAGTAGTGAAGAAAGGCTTCTCATAACTGAATCTTACCAAGATAAGTTAGCAAGGGGTTTGGCAGATGGGATTGATGCGGCGTTAAAGTAAAGGTATCGAATCTCTTGAGTGACTTGCAATACGAACTCGAAACATGAAATTCCATTAAGAAATAAAAATTTTTTAAATGTTTTTTTATAAAAATTATTAGTATTTATTTTCATGTTATTTGGTATAGTTTATATGTATTATGCCACACTAAATGTAATACAATTGAGAGTTGTTTATTAATTTATTTTGGTGAAGAGAGAGATGTGATTATGAGAGATATGGAGAATAATGATAAAAAGCATTTAAAGAAAATTTATAAAAATTTTTCTGACTTAGTTTATGTTGTTGCTACAACGGAACTTGAGTCTTTTATTACTAAGGGTGAATTTACTAGTTTTTTCAATTATAGGATGAAACAAATACTTTCAGAGATTAATGAAAAAAGTGGGATTTTAGATGCTGGTGTTTTTTTTAATACAAAAGGTGAAATAACACTTATTGATGTGGGGGTAGTAGGCAAATTTATAGAGAATAATTATAATTTGAAAATGCTGGAATATTATAAGAATACTTTTTTAAATAACATTATTAGGGGAGTGGTTAATGGGTCCGAAAAGTCAAAAGTAGATTTTATTTTAATTTCATATTCAATATTATATGATACGCTAAATGAATTATATAAAACTATTAGTTGTAAGCAAGTGAATAAGATTATATATATAAATCGATATGCTTTAGAGGATTACAACAAAGAGGATTGCACTATGGTTCTTGCTACACTATTAATACTAGAAGATTTATGCAGATATATTGGTGTTGATAGACATAAAATGGTAAATGGATTAAAGAATAAAATTTACAAATAATAAAGTTAAATTAAAAAATAAATAAAATTACATGTAAAATTTTAAGATAATATGATAAATGTTTACAAAATAACAATATTTTGCATTGAATTGAGGGCTTTTTAAAAAACGATTATAATTTGTTTAAGAATATTCAATTTTATATAAAAAACTTTTAGCTATATTTATTATAATTTCGACAAATAAACTACTTCATATAAAATCTAACCTATTGCTATTCTTTCTTAATCGTGACTTTATGGGTGTATAGGGTTGAAGTTGTCATTAAAAAGAGATAAGATAATGTAAACGTATTTCACAAAATGACATATTTTTTTTGAAAGTAATGGTACTGTATTCTCATAAGAAAGTATGGGAGGCAAACGCATATGGTAATTATAGAAAATTTGTATAAAGAAATAACAGATGGTGATGTGAATTATAATTATGCTTACAGATTGGTAAAAGATAACATGTCTGTAGTGATGTATGGTAAGCTTACTGAAATACAAGCTTATGGCATTGAAATAGAAAGGCAAGATATTACCAATGGTACAGTTGTAAGAATACAAAGAGACTGCGCAAAACATATAAGTCCACAAAGGTATAAAGTTAAAAATCTTTTGAAAATATTATACGATAATACTGTATCACCTATTCATATGATTGACATATTGGGTGAGTATATTGATGAGTATACTAGTGACTTTGATGAAGTGTTAGCGAGTATAGCTTCTTGTTAATAATTTATGTTGACCTAACATATTGATGAGAATATTCCACCTTTAGAGGACGATTATTCTCTTTTTTCTATAATGGAAAATTACAAAATTATAGAGTATAATACTATAAATGGTCATAGTTATAATATAACGGTATACCATTGAAATATAATACAATAGCTTACTAAAGCTTTAAATTTGTAAACATAGATTAACAAGTGGGAGTTGATAAGTATGATTCTAGGTGTAGGTACTGATATAGTTGAAATCAGACGAATAAAACATGCAATGGAAAGCAACAATAAATTTTTAGAAAAAATTTTTACAAGTTCAGAACTAGAATATCTTAAAAGTAGAAATTTAAGGGCTGAATATGTGGCTGGAAGATTTGCTGCAAAAGAAGCTGTAGCAAAAGCTTTAGGAACAGGCTTTAGGGGGTTTGATTTTAAAGACATTGAAGTTGATCGGACAACCCTTGGAAAACCAGTAGTAATTTTAAAAGGGAAAGCAAAGTTAATAGCTAAAAAAGAAGGTCAATATAATATTCATCTTAGCATATCTCATGGGGAAGAAAGTGCAATTGCTTATGCTATATTAGAAGTTGAAAAGAAAAATGAAGAAGTTGTGGGAATAGCAAAGGTATCTGATTAATTATAATTAATTGTTTTAGTAATAGTATGTAATCATTAGTAATAGTATAAGTAGTAGAGTAAGCTAATAAGGCTTGCAACAATAATAATTGTTGTATCTCTAGAGAAATGCTAGGAGGATAACAATGAAAAAAGTATCGTTATTATTTTTAAGTCTTTTGTTCGTTTTAAGTTCGGTGCTATTTACTTCTTGTGATAAACCCCCAAAGGATACTAATGACATTACAACTTTTTTAAAAAATATGGATAGCTATACTACAAATATGAACATGGATATAAAGAATGATAAGCAGACAATTAACTATAAGGCAAAACAATCCTATTTAAAGGGAGGCGGATATAAACTAGAGTTAAACAAAAACAGGGTGTTTATATATAAATCAGATGATAAAATTTATATTAATGATAAAAATAATGGAAGGTCATATATACAAAGTAAAAGTTTTGATGAAGTACTTAAACTAAGTTTTATAGGTGAATACATAGGATTATTGTATACTAATGAGGAAATAAAATATGTTACTAAAAACGTTAATAATATTGAATACACAGTAATTAATTTATTTATACCTGGTAATAATAAAAATATTAATAATGCACTTTTATATGTTAATAATAAAAGTATGTTGCCAGAAAAAATGATTATTTATGATACTAGTGGTAAAGAAAAAATTAATATAACATATACTAATTTTATTGCCAACTTAAAGATTGAACCTAAAGAGTTTAATGTTCCATAATGTATATTAAATTTTAGTAACAAATGAGGTGAAGGTAATGTTTAAACATTTAAGACCAGCATGGGCTGAGGTTGATTTAGATAAACTAGCACATAACATGCGTGAGATTAGACGAATAACGAAAAGTAAAAAAATTATGGCAGTTGTAAAGGCAGACGCTTATGGGCATGGGGCTGTAGATGTAGCCCCAGTACTACTTGAAAATGGTGCAGATAGTTTAGCCGTTGCAATGTTAAGTGAAGCAATGGAACTCAGGCGCTCGGGTATAGAATGCCCAATAATGATATTAGGTTTTACGCCACCGGAACTTATAGACAATTTATTAAAATATGATATTGAACAAACTGTATTTTCATATGAATTTGCAAAACAATTATCAAAGATGGCTCAAGACGAAAATAAAATAGCAAAAATACACATAGCCCTAGATACAGGGATGGGTAGAATAGGTTTTTTACCAAATGATGAAAGTGTACAAGAGGTATATAAGATAAGTTTATTACCTAACATAACTTTGGAAGGAATTTTTTGCCATTTTTCAACTGCAGATGAAAAAGATAAGACATATACTAATATCCAAGTGGAAAAATTTGATGAGTTTTATCAAAAATTAAAAGCAAAAAAAGTTTACATAAACACAAGACATATTGCCAATAGTGCAGCTATCATAGATTTACCTGAAATCCATTATGAGGCAGTACGGCCAGGAATAATAATTTATGGTTACTATCCATCTGATGAGGTAAATAAGGAAAAGTTAGATTTATTACCAGTCATGACTTTAAAAACAAATGTTGTACATATAAAAACGTTGCCACCTGGAGAATATGTGGGTTACGGAAGAAAATATAAAACAGATAAAGAAAGTGTTATAGCAACACTTCCAATTGGTTATGCTGATGGATATACACGGCTTTTATTTCAAAAGGCAAAGGTTATTATAAAAGGTGAATTTGCTCCAGTTATAGGGAAAATTTGTATGGATCAGTGCATGATCGATATTACAAGGATCAATGAAGTAAAAGTTGGGGACGAGGTTATACTAATAGGTGAAGATGGAAATAATAAATTTAATGCAGACATTGTCGGCGGACTAATAGATACTATAAGTTATGAGATAGTTTGTATGATTGGGAAAAGAGTTCCGAGAGTATATATCAAGCAAGGTGAAGTTGTAAAGATAAAAGAGTATGTATAATAATACCATTTTATGTAAAATAACTTGTTGAAAAAAGGCGAAAAAACGAATAATTTCTTTGACAGATTGACATAGATTGAATTATAATAATTTTATACATATTGTTGTTTTACTAAATAGGAGGTATTAAATTTTCTATGTCGACTTCAAAGAAATTAGTAATAAACCTCTCGGAGGAACTTTACATTGAATTTAATAAGACACTTAAAAAAGATTGTAAAAAAAGAAGTGTATTTATTAGGGATGCTATAATACTATATATTGAGGAAAAGAAAAGACTTAATTATATAGATAGAATGAAACAAGGATATTTAGAAATGGCTGAGTTAAATTTAAAAATAGCTAATATGGGTTTTGAAAAAGATATTAAAGAGTTTAAAGAATACGAAGTTAAGCTTTCGGAGAGTGATTTGTCAAATGACAACAATAGTAAAAAGAGGAGATATATTTTATGCTGATCTGAGCCCGGTTGTAGGCTCAGAGCAAGGCGGGATTAGACCAGTAATTATACTTCAAAATGACATCGGCAACAAGTACAGTCCCACTATTATTATTGCAGCTATTACTTCTCAGATAAATAAAGCAAAACTCCCTACTCATGTTGAAATTTCTTCAGAAGAGTATGGTCTAAACAAAGATTCTGTGGTTTTGCTGGAACAAATAAGAACATTGGATAAAAAAAGATTAAAAGAAAAAATTGGTCACATGACTGATGGTGATATGAAAAAAGTAGATACAGCACTTTTGATAAGTGTAGGTTTATAAAATAGATAAGGGTATTTAATGCCCTTATCTATTTTATTGAACTATATAGAGGTTATTAAAATAGAGAAATAATAAAATAATGTAGAAGTTCTTATCATAAAGGGTGAGCTTACTACTAGAATACATAATAATTTAAAGAATATTCACGAAATTTTTATATTAAAATTTATTAAGGCATTGTCATTATGTTATAATGTTATTAATGATTTTACTGTAATGATTATATAAACGTGGTAAGGAGATTTTAATATGATACAAGTGAAAAAAGTAACTAAGATTTATGATAATAATGTAATAGCTTTATCGAATATTGACATTACGATTGAAAAGGGGGAATTTGTATTCCTTGTAGGACCTAGTGGAGCGGGTAAATCTACTTTTGTTAAAATACTTTTAAAAGAGGTAGAACCAACTACAGGTAGTGTTATTATAAATGATGTAGATATAACAAACATACTTAGAAAGAATATACCGTATTACAGAAGAAAGATTGGAGTGGTTTTCCAGGATTTTAGATTAATTGATACCTTAAATGTTTATGAAAATGTGGCATTCGCACTCAGGGCTACAGAATGTTCTGCAAAGGATATTAGAAAAAGGGTACCTTATGTCTTAGATTTAGTTGGACTGTCGAAAAAACATATGGCTTTCCCTAATGAAATTTCAGGTGGAGAAAAACAAAGAGTTTCTCTTGCAAGGGCTATAGTAAATAATCCCACTTTGCTAATAGCAGATGAGCCAACAGGAAATTTAGATCCAGAAACTGCATTAGGAATTATGGATATTTTAAATGATATTAACAAAGCAGGTACCACTGTAGTTATGGCAACGCATGCTAAGAATATAGTGGATGCTATGAAGAAAAGAGTGCTCGCTATAGAAAAAGGTGTTTTAGTTAGAGACGAGCAGAGGGGAAGATACGGTTATGAAGATTAGTACAATTAAATATTTTATCATGGATGCTTTAAAGAGTTTAAAAAGAAATAAAACCGTTAGTATAGCGTCGGTAGCTACAGTTGCAGCTACGCTATTTATTTTAGGCGTATTTTTGCTAATTGTTTTTAATGTTAACGCAGGAGTTCAGGAGTTAGGAGCTAAGCTTGAAGCTACGGTTTATCTTAAAGATAATATAACAATAGCAGACAAGTCAGCTGTAGAAAGAACTTTGAATGGAGTAGAGGGAGTTTCAAGTATTAAGTTTGAAGATAAGAATGATGCACTAAACAATGCAAAGAAACAATTTGGTAAGGAAAACGAATCCTTAACTAAAGGAATGGAAAAAGTTTTTCCAACTGCATATGTTGTAAAGGTAGAAAAGCCTGAGATGATAAGTAATGTTGTTAAGGCTGCTACTGGATTAAAAGGTATAGAGAAAATTAAGGATGGACGGGAAATCGTTGATAAGGTTATAAAAATAACGAATACTCTTAAAATTGTAGGGAGTGTATTATTTGCAATCCTAATAAGTGTATCTTTATTTTTAATTGGAAACACAATTAAACTTACAGTATACTCTAGAAAAAAAGAAATAGGAATTATGAAATTCGTTGGTGCAACTGATTGGTTCATAAGATGGCCGTTTATTATTGAAGGAATGCTTCTTGGCATATCAGGAGCAATTATTTCTACTGGGGTATTGTATTATGCTTATAAACTAGTTTTTGAGAAGGTTACTAGTGCGTTACTCGGAATTACATTAATTAATCCTTATATTATATTAAGCACAACTTTATGGCAGTTTATGTTAGGTGGCTTAATTATTGGAGCGTTAGGAAGTTCTATATCAATAAGAAAGTTCTTGATTGTATAATATTAAAGTTTAATTTGTAAAGTTTTTAATGATATGCGAAGCTATTTATATTATAGAAACTTTAAAACTAACGATTTTAGAAGGGAATTAGTTCCCTTCTAAAATGTCGTTAAATATGTTTATTTAATATTAGTGTTATAAATTATATATAATTACATAATAATATATAGAGAATCACAAAGAGGTGTATAAAATGAGTGATGAAAATAAGTTTAATAGTTTTAAAACTGTTGGAAATGATAGTGAAGGATTTAAAGGGAGAAAAAAGAAACAAATTATATGGATTGTAGTGTTACTTATTATTACTAATTGTATAACTTTGTTTGTTTCAAATCAGATTTCTTTAGGAACCCCAAACGGTAAAGTAATAATTGCAAGAGATGATTATGAACAAGTATTAAAGTTCCAAAAACTATTTTTAGTCAGGAATAAATTATATCAGTATTATGATGGTAAAATTAGTGATGATGTTTTAGTAGAGGGAGCTATAAAGGGTATGACTAATTCCTTAAATGATCCTTATACAGTTTTCATGAACAAAAAAGAGTATACAGATTTTAATACTACAACAGTAGGTGCTTACACTGGTCTTGGTCTACAAGTGGGAGTTAAAGACGATAACATAGTTGTAATTTCAACATTTGATGATTCACCAGCTAAAAAGGCAGGAATAATTTCTGGGGATATCATAAAAAAGGTTAATTCAACTGAAGTGACTGGGAAAGAATTAGAAAAGGCAGTTGCTATGATGAAAGGTAAAGAAGGCGGGGCAGTTACATTAACACTTAGTAGAAAAGGAAAAGCTAATTTTAATGTTAATATGAAACGTGCTACTATCGATTTAGTAACAGTTAAGGGTGAGATGTTACCAAATAAAATTGGATATATCCAACTTACAATGTTTGATGAACATACTGCTGCTAATTTCAATAAAAAATTAGCGGAATTACAAAGTAAGGGAATGAAGAGTTTAATAGTAGATGAAAGAGGGAATCCAGGCGGACTTTTAGATCAGGTTGTAGAATTAACATCTAATTTCGTACCTAAGGGAAAGAATATAGTATATACAATAGACAAAAACAAGAAAAAAACTGAGTATAAGTCAAAGGGTGGCATAGCAATAGGAATGCCATTAACTGTACTAACGGATTCGGGATCAGCAAGTGCTTCAGAAATTTTTGCAGGTGCTATAAGAGACTATAAAGTTGGTACGCTGGTTGGAGAAAAAACCTTTGGTAAGGGTATAGTTCAAACTATGCTTTCTGGAAGTAATAGTGGGTTTAATGATGGTACTGCATTAAAGGTAACTATATCAAAATATTATACTCCAAATGGTGAAAATATACAGCATATTGGAATTAAACCAGGAGTGGCAGTAGTGTATCCACAAGCACTTAAAGAGAAGGTATATAATAGAGCTTTAGATCCACAATTTAAAAAAGCTTTGGAGATAGCTACGGATAAAATCAAGTAATAATTAACAAATATCTACCAATAATATGGTAGATATTTGGTTTTTAAGAACATTTTTGTTAATGAGGCTATTACTTTAATAAACTTCATTAATATGGGAGGAGAATTTTATCCAATGGAGATTGCAATACATACTTTAAGAGCAGTTGCATATGCAATTGCGGACCCTTCAAATGCGTTTATTTTAATAATGATTGCATTGATTTTTTATAATAAAAACAAGAAAATTGCTGCTATGCAGAAGATGATAATGGGAGAAAGTTTAGACTCACCATTTGAATTAACTATTTCTCAAATTGTAATAGGTATTTTTGCTGGGGCTGCAGCTAGTCTAATATTTACGTACGCAGGATTAGTTTTTGATGAAAACTCAAACATTTATTTATTGTTTATGGTTTCGTTATTTTTTATGGCATTTAAGCCTAGATTTATTTGCTTTTCTTATTCTGGTGCAATACTAGGTATAGCCAGTTTATTGTTTAAATATGCAGCCAATAAATTAAATATGCCACAATTAGATGTTATAAACATTGATATTTTGACTTTAATGACACTGGTTGGAATATTACATATTGTAGAGGGAAGTCTAGTAATGATAGATGGTTCAAGAGGAGCTATTCCGGTATTTACCAACAGAGATAACAAAATTGTTGGTGGGTTCGCATTAAAAAGATACTGGGCGTTACCGATTGCACTACTTATACTTTTAAGTGCAACTTCATCGAATTTAGTGGTTGGACAGAGCGTAATGATCCCTGAATGGAGACATTTAATAAAGGGTGATATAATAGATCAAATTGTGAAGAATTCGGTTATAGCCTCGATTGCATTGTATGGGGTCATAGGTTATAGTGGCATTACGTTTACTAAGAGTAAGAGGGCGAAGACTCTTACTTCAGGTGCTTTAATTATGGTTTATGGATTATCGCTAACAGCCGTAGCACAACTCGCAGTATTAGGTACGGCGTATAAATTTTTTATTCTAATATTTGCGGCAGTAGTACACGAGGCAATGCTTAGACTAGAAAAGCATATGGAGTTCACGATGAAACCTAAATTTAGCAGTAGTGATGAGGGAATTATGGTTCTTGCAGTAGCCCCTAAATCTCCTGCTTTTCAAATGGGAATTGAAAGTGGAGACTTGATAGTTGAGCTTAATGGTAAAGCAATAGAGGCTGAGGAAGAAATCTTTAATATAATTAAAGGGAATTTTAGTTCGCTATCTTTAAAAATTAAGAAACCCTTTGGAGATCTTAAAAATGTAAATTATAGCAATATAGCTTCGAACAAAAGGCTAGGAATAGTAATAGTACCTAGGGAGATACCTAAAGATACCGCTATAGTTAATATGAATGATGAGACATTTAAAGAGGTAATTGACAAAATAAAAAATAAAGATAAAGATAAAGACATAAAACAAGATAAAGACATAAAACAAGAGGAAGATCAAAACAAAGGTCAAGATCAAAATCAAGACCAAAATCAAGATCAAGACAAAAAATAAAGATGAGTTTTAAATCTTTCATAGAGAATTCTACAACTAAAAGTATATATTGCTGAAATACGTTCACATCGCTAAGTAATTCTAAAATTCATTTTGTTTTCAGTTGCTAAAAAATGCAAACTCGCTTCACTCAAACATGCATTTTTCTTCACGCATCTGAAAATAAAATAAATTAAGAATTACTAAGGCTTGTTCAAACGTATTATGCGCAATATATACTTTTGTTAGCATTCTCTAAGAAAAGTATAGAATTCATAATAAATATATATATGTTATTGCAACATATATATATTTATTATGGGGATATTAATAACGGGTGATGTTTATGAGTAAAAAAATATTAATAATTATGTCCTTATTTATTATGTTATTGCATTCAACAGTGGCTTCTGCTATAGGATTTAAATATGTTCAAATTTTTGATCCAAAACAAGATAAGGTAGTAAAGGTAGTTCAGTTAAATGATGAAATTCATAATATGGTTGTAAGCTCGATAAAGGATGTGGATAGTTTATATGCTAAAAATAACCCTCTTACGGATGATGGGTATGCAATTAGAGTTCCGATTTACCCTGCTGTTATGGTACAGGGAAAATGTTTAAACGCACTTGTAGATAATGTTTTTATAATAATTCCACAGCATGATGCACCATTTTTTATGATATTTGAAGATGATAATAAACTACTTTGTTTCCCTTTCAAAGGCAATGTAAATAATTTGTCAAAAGTTCTAGATTTTAAATTGAAAGGTTAATAAAGTTTCTTTTGATTGCAGTATTAATATTGACGCAATTATGAAAGCAGTACTAAATGATAGAATAGGGGCCTAGTACCCTATTCTTTTTATAGATTTTATTTATATTAGAGTGGATAATTAGTAATATATACTTGGTAGGTGTGTTATTATGAAGTTTATAAATAACGATAATTAAATACGTAATTGTATTCTAAAGTTGATGGAGGAATATAAATGTCTACACAAGTAATAATAGTTTTAATACTTACAACAATCATTTCTATAATTTCAACGTTAGCTTATTCCGTTAGAATTGTTGGGGTAAGAACAGGGAGAATAGCAGTATCTTTTGCGGTATTTAATATTTTTGCATTGGTTTCTAGAACTGCAAACAGCATTCAAGCGCCGTTACTTGCTAAAACAATTGAAAGTACTATAAAAACAGGAAACCCTCAGAGCTTATTATCTACATTTAGGTGGATACTATTTTCTACAACGGTTGCAACAATTATTGGTTCAGCACTTATGCCAACGTTTATAAAGGTTTTTGGAAAAGTAGTAGAATCGTTTAGTATTAATCGTTCTATACCTAAATTATTACTGCATGCTTTCTCAAAATCAGGAATAGAGCAGTTCAAAGGTAGCGTTACAAAACCTAGAAAAGAAAATTTTGCACAATTGAAAAATTTCAAAACAATGCCTAAAAAAATAATATTACTTAATACTATAGCTTTTTCTATATCGACTGTTGGTGTCTTGGCATCATTGTATGCAGGATGTTTAAATCCAGAATTAAGAACCACATGCAGCACATTATCAGCTGTTATAAATGGTAGTGCAACAATACTTATGGTTATATTTATAGATCCATTTATATCAATTTTAACGGATGATGTAATAAATGGAGAGTGTAGTCAGGTACAGTTTGATAGATGTATAATTTTTATTGTTGGAGGATTAATAGTAGGAACAATATTAGCTCAGTTTTTATTAATCCCAGCAGCACAGGTAATATCTTTTATAGCAAAATTAATTTAGAATTGTGTATGGATTCTACTTCGTAATGGACACTAAACAATTATTAATTGATTGATATCCTATATGTCGAACTGACATGCGCTAATATAGAATTACAAATACTATATTGACATATTAAAAACTTATAGTTAAAATATAAAGTAACGAACAAACGTTCATATAATGATAAACAAGGCGGTGATTTTATGTATGAGTTTAAGTTACATTCAAAGTTTAAGCCAACAGGTGATCAACCACAGGCTATTGATAGCCTCGTGAAAGGAATTGAAGAAGGTGAAAAGTTCCAGACACTTAAAGGGGTAACTGGTTCAGGTAAAACTTTTACCATGGCTAATATTATTGAGAGAGTTCAAAAACCTACTTTAGTGCTGGCTCATAATAAAATCCTAGCTGCACAACTTTGCTCAGAGTTTAGGGAGTTTTTTCCTGACAATTGCGTTGAGTATTTTGTGTCATATTATGATTATTATCAGCCTGAAGCTTATATCGCACAGACAGATACATTTATAGAAAAAGATTCATCCGTTAATGATGATATTGATAAATTAAGACATTCAGCTACATCTGCATTACTTGAGCGTAATGATGTTATTGTGGTTGCTTCAGTTTCATGTATATATGGTCTTGGTAATCCAGAAGAGTATAAAAAACTTACAGTGTCGCTTAGGGAAGGTATGGAAAAGGATAGAAATGAAGTAATAAGACATCTTGTAGACATACAGTATGAAAGAAATGATATGAATTTTATTCGTGGAACTTTTAGAGTACGAGGAGACACTATTGATATATTCCCTGCATCGTCATCCAGTGAGGGGATTAGGGTAGAATTTTTCGGAGATGAAATAGAGAAAATTAGAGCATTTGATGCGCTTACAGGAGAAACTATAGGAATTCGTAAACATGTATCTATTTTTCCGGCTTCTCATTTCGCGACATCGAAGGATAAATTAGAAATCGGTATAGCTCAAATAGAACAGGAACTTGAAGAGAGATTAAAGGAACTTATTTCGGAGGATAAGGCGCTCGAGGCGCAAAGGCTTAAACAAAGAACTAATTATGATATTGAAATGATGAGAGAAGTTGGTTACTGCACTGGTATAGAGAATTATTCTAGAATTTTAGATGGTAGACCTTCAGGAACAGCGCCTCAAACATTGATGCAATATTTTCCAAAAGATTTCTTGATGTTTATAGATGAGAGCCATGTAACTCTTCCACAGGTTAAGGCTATGTTTGGGGGAGATAAATCAAGAAAAACTAATTTAATTGATTATGGGTTTAGACTTAAATCAGCTTATGATAATAGGCCATTAACTTTTCCGGAGTTTGAGAAGAGCATGAATCAAACAGTATTTGTAAGCGCGACTCCAAGTGTTTATGAGGAAGAACATAGTGGAAATATTGCAGAACAAGTAATAAGACCTACAGGATTATTAGATCCTGAGATTCTTATAAGGCCAGTTAAAGGACAAATAGATGATTTATATGCTAGAATTCAGGACACAATAAAAAAAGGCTTTAGAGTTTTGGTTACAACGCTAACTAAAAAAATGTCAGAGGATTTGACTAAATACTTTAGAGAAATGGATATGAAGATAACTTATTTGCATTCGGATATTGATACAATAGAAAGAATGAAAATCATTCAGGATCTTAGGCTTGGCAAATTCGATGTGTTAGTAGGTATAAATCTTTTAAGAGAGGGATTAGATATTCCAGAGGTAGCACTTGTTGCGATACTTGATGCAGATAAGGAAGGATTTTTGCGTTCTGAAACATCATTAATTCAAACAATAGGAAGAGCCGCAAGAAACTCAGAGAGTAGAGTAATAATGTATGCAGATAGAATTACAAAGTCTATGAAAAAGGCTATGGATGAAACTACAAGAAGGCGAAAACTTCAGATGGAGTATAATGAAGAACATGATATAGTGCCAACTACTATAGTAAAAGATATTAGAGATGTAATAGGATCTATAACGGTAGCCGAGGATGAAGAGGTATATGAAACTCTTGAGGCGGCTAAAGAAGCAAATTATGATGAAACTAAAAAATTAATGGATAAGTATGAAAATGAGATGAAGCAGGCAGCTAAGGATTTACATTTTGAAAAAGCTGCTCAACTTAGAGATATAATTTATAAACTTAAAAAGCAGATTAAAGATATTTAAATTTAATTTAAAAAAATATGAGGATTTGATTGTTTTGTTACTGAGGAGGAGACCATGAGAGATAAGATTTTTATAAAAGGCGCTAAGGTTCATAATTTAAAAAACGTTGATTTGGAGATACCAAGAGACAAGTTAATAGTGTTTACTGGACTTTCGGGATCGGGTAAATCATCTCTTGCTTTTGATACATTATACGCAGAGGGACAAAGACGATATGTAGAGTCATTGTCGGCTTATGCAAGGCAATTTCTAGGCAATATGGATAAACCAGATGTCGAATATATAGAAGGATTATCCCCTGCTATTTCTATAGATCAGAAAACTACTAATAGGAATCCACGTTCTACTGTGGGTACTGTAACTGAAATTTATGATTATTTGAGACTGCTTTATGCTAAAGTGGGAACACCACATTGTCCTAAATGTGGCAAGGAGATTTCTCAGCAGACTGTAGATCAAATGGTGGATAGAATAATGGAGATGCCACTAAAAACTAAGATTTCGATCTTGTCTCCAATCATAAGGGGAAAAAAGGGCGAACATGTTAAAATTATAGAGAACATTAAAAAAAATGGTTTTGTTCGTGCTAGAATAGATGGCACTACTGTAGAACTTATGGAAGAGGATATAAAACTTGCGAAAACTAAGAAACACAGTATAGAGATAGTAATAGATAGAATTTCTGTAAAAGAGGAAGTACGTAGTAGACTTACTGAATCTTTAGAAAGTGCATTAAAACTAGCAGAGGGTACTGCAATTGCTAGTGTTGTTGATGGTGAAGATATACTCTTTAGTGAGCATTTTGCTTGCATAGATTGTGGTATTAGCATTGGAGAGTTGGCCCCTAGGATGTTTTCTTTTAATGCTCCTTATGGTAAGTGCGACAATTGTGATGGACTTGGTACCCTTATGGAAATTGATGAGGATCTTATAATACCAGATAAAAGCAAGAGCATTAAAGGCGGGGCAGTTATGTCTTTTGGGGAAGGTAGCCTTAAGGAAGATTCATGGACTTTTTCAGTACTAAGGGCTTTAAGTGAAAAGTACAAATTTAGTTTAGATACACCAATTGAGGAATATGATCCAGAAATTCTTAAAATACTATTATATGGAACAAATGGCGAAAAAGTTAAGGTTAATTATGTTAAAGAATATAGATCGGGTACTTTTAATCATGCATATGAAGGCATTATAAATAACTTGAAAAGAAGATATTTTGAAACATCTTCTGATTATATAAAGAGAGATGTAGAGCAATATATGGGTGATAATGCATGTCCTAAGTGTAAGGGCGCAAGGTTAAGCCCAGAGGTTCTTGCAGTAACAGTTGGTGGTAAAAATATAAGTGAATTTTGTCAATTATCTATTATAGATGAGGTTATATTTCTAAAAGATATAAAATTATCAGAGAAAAATAAAATTATATCTAATCAAATATTTAAAGAGATAAATGATAGACTTAATTTTTTAAAGGATGTGGGTCTTGATTATTTGAACTTAGCTAGATCAGCAGCTACATTATCTGGTGGAGAAGCACAGAGAATAAGACTTGCAACCCAGATAGGTTCTAGTCTAATGGGCGTTTTGTACATATTAGATGAGCCAAGTATTGGTCTACATCAAAGGGATAATGATAAACTTATAAAGACATTAAAACACTTAAGAGATATAGGGAATACTGTAATTGTTGTAGAGCATGATGAGGATACTATGAAGGCATCAGATTTTATTGTAGACGTTGGTCCAGGCGCTGGTGAACATGGTGGAGAAGTTGTCGCTACCGGAACAATCGAAGATATAAAGAATTGTGAAAGGTCTATTACAGGTCAATATTTAAGTGGCAAGAAAAAGATTGAGGTTCCAAGCAAAACAAGAGGATCGAATGGCCACTGTATAAAAATACTTAATGCAAGGCAAAATAATCTAAAGAATGTTAGCATAGATTTTCCATTAGGTGTATTTACTTCAGTTACTGGTGTTTCAGGCTCTGGAAAGAGTACTTTGGTAAATGAAATTTTATTTAAAGGTCTTAATAAAAAATTGAATCATTCTAAAAAAAATCCTGGACTTCATAAAGATATCTTAGGATGGGAAAACATAGATAAAATTATTAATATAGATCAAGGTCCTATAGGGCGTACTCCTAGGTCAAACCCAGCTACATATACTGGCGTTTTTGATGTGATTCGTGATGTTTTCTCCATGAGCTCTGAGTCGAAAATCAGGGGGTATAAACCAGGAAGATTTAGCTTTAATGTGAAGGGTGGAAGATGTGAAGCCTGCCACGGTGATGGAATAATTAAAATAGAAATGCAATTTTTATCTGATGTTTATGTTCCCTGCGAAGTTTGCAAGGGTAAAAGATATAATAGAGAAACTTTAGAGGTTAAGTATAAGGGGAAAAACATTGATGATATTTTAAACATGACGGTTGAAGAGGCTGTTAAGTTTTTTGAGAATATTCCGAGAATTTATAGTAAACTTAAAACACTAATGGATGTTGGTCTTGGTTATGTAAGACTTGGGCAACCTTCAACACAGTTATCAGGTGGCGAGGCTCAGAGGATTAAACTTGCTTCAGAATTATCTAAGAGGAGCACTGGTAAGACGTTTTACATTTTGGATGAGCCAACTACAGGCCTTCATATCGATGATGTTAGTAAACTTATTATAATACTTCAAAGACTTGTAGATTCAGGAAATACAGTTGTTGTAATTGAGCATAATCTAGATGTTATAAAGTGCTCAGACAACGTTATAGACTTAGGACCTGAGGGCGGAGACAAGGGTGGGAGCATTTTATGCACTGGTACACCAAAAGAAATATCTTTAAATGTAAATTCATATACAGGACATTATCTAAAAAAAATGTTATAATTTATATAAGGCTAGCATAAAGTGAATGCTAGTCTTTGACTATTTTTTAAAGAGGAGAAAGTGTATTATGGCTGAGATAAGCAAGATTATGAAATATGCTATTATAGCGATTATTTACATTATAATAATATTTGCATTAAGAATAATGTATAAGGACATAAAAGGTGGTGCAAAAAAGAAACCAGTTATAAAGAAAACTATGGGTCTTGAAGTTATGGAAAGAGGAGACAATCTTAATTTAAGGGTCGGCGCAGTTATACCTTTAAATGATCAACTTTCAATAGGCAGAAAGGCAGATAATCTTTTAATTCTGGGAGACAAATATGTGTCTTCTCAGCATGCAAAAATATATTTGAAAAATACAAATTATATTTTGCAGGATTTGAGAAGTACTAATGGTACTATAATGAACAACAAAGCGGTTAAGGATACAGTGTATATAAAAAAAGGTGACGTAATTAAAATAGGAACTTCAACCTTTAAGGTTATAGGGTAAATTATGAGTGCAAGCGGGGTGATATTATGGATAGTATAAAACAAGAGAGAAAGCTGCTACGGTATACCTATCTTTTATGTATAGTTTTATTTTTGAATATGTATCTTATTGGGAAAAATGAGTTTGATAAAAATGCTTTAATAATGGGCGGGATAATATGCTTTGTTTTTGCAGCTTCACATTTTATTATAAGAAGATTTTTTCCGGATGGTGATAAATATATTTTACTGTTTTCAAATGTACTGGCGGTTATAGGTATAGGAATGTTATATAGGCTGGACTCACCTGTTGCGGTTAAACAACTTATTTTTTATGCAGTTGGAATAGCTGTATTTATTCTGGTGGTAGTTCTTTTCCCAAGCTTAAGTAAATTTGGAAAGTATAAATATGCTTATATGATATGTACTCTTATTCTTATGTCTTTGGGAAGTATAATGGGAGCTAAAACCTATGGAGCTAAAAATTGGGTAAAAATAGCTGGGTTCACTTTTCAACCGACAGAATTTGGTAAATTATCTTTGGTGGCGTATTTAGCAGCGTCACTGCAGTATTATGGAATAAAAACCGATGGGAAATCAGAAATTTCTAAATTTAAGGCATTAATTGAACCTGGAATAGTAGTTATGATATCACTTGGACTTATGGTAGTTCAAAAAGACTTAGGTTCGGCCCTTCTATTTTTCGCTATATCAATAACCATGTTATATATTGCTACTTCGAATTTTAAATATATTTTAATATGTTTAGTATTATTTATGATAGGTGGATTTATAAGTTATAAAATGTTTGACCATGTGCAATTGAGGTTTATGATTTGGGGAAACCCCTGGAAATATGCTACTGATCAAGGACTACAAGTAGTACAATCTTTAATTTCTATAGCTTCGGGTGGTCTTTTCGGAACAGGTCTTGGCCTTGGACATCCTGGAATGGTTCCCGTAGTTACTACAGATTTTATTTTTGCTGCTATTTGTGAGGAAATGGGACTTGTTACTGGATTTGCTATTCTTATTTTATATTTTTTATTGTTTTATAGATGTATGAGGGTACCTATTTATAGCAAGGATAACTTTACAAGGTTACTCGCTGTGGGATATAGTACAATGTTAGCTGCTCAGGTATTAGTTATAGTAGGGGGAGTAGTTGGAGCTATTCCACTAACGGGTATAACGCTACCATTAGTTAGTGCTGGCGGGAGTTCTATGTTAATAACTTTTTTTTCACTAGGTATACTTCAAAAAATTTCGGAGGACGGTCAAAATTATGAATGATTTTGTAAGTAATATAAAAAAGGTCCTGTTGGTATTTTTAATACTCTTTATTGCTTTGATTACATATATAACTTATGTATATATGTTTAATAGTCAGAAAGCGGTAGCTAGTACATTTAATCGAAGGCTTTGGGCAGAGCGAAATAAGGTATTAAGGGGAACAATTTATGACAAGGATATGGTGGCGTTAACGAAAAGTACTAAGACAAGTGAAACATCTCAAAAACAGAATTATTTACAAGGTGCAGTTTTTGCACATGCTATAGGATATATGGATCCTGTTTATGGACTTAGTGGCCTTGAAAAAAAATATGATGCACAACTTATGGGCAATAACGATACACCTCTTTCAAAATTTGTCTTTTTTAATAAGGACACTGAGCAAAAGGTTGGTAATGGTTTAAGGACTACGCTTGACTCTAAACTCCAAAAAAAAGCTTATGAACTTTTAGGTGATCATCGAGGTTCTATAGTAGCAATGAACCCTAAAACTGGAGAAATTTTAGCTATGGTTTCTAAACCTTCTTATGATCCTAATAATTTAGAGGAAAATTGGAAGAGTATAGTTGCAAATAAGGAAATGCCTCTGCTTAATAGAGCAGTATCCGGACTATATCCACCAGGATCTACATTTAAGACTGTTACGGCAGCAAGTGCTTTAGAAAACATAGCCAATGTTTACAATAGTAGCTTAAATGATAATGGTAGTTTAATTGTCAATGGAACAAAACTCTTGGAAGATTATAATGGTGAATCTTTTGGAAATATAGATTTTAAATCTGCCTATATGCATTCTAGTAATGTGTTTTTCGGATCATTAGGTCTTGATTTAGGAAATAAGGCATTAAAAGATACCGCAGAAAAGTTTTATTTTAATAAGAATATTCCAACCATAGGGTTAACAATAGAAAACAGTGTGTTTCCAAGCTACAAAAACAATGAAAAAGGTAATATTGCTCAGAGTGCTATAGGTCAGGCGGGGGATTTAGTTACGCCTATGCAAATGGCATTAGTTGTGAGCACAGTTGCTAATGGTGGTACAATGATGGAACCGATGCTTGTTAAAGAAATATTAAGTAGCAAGGGTAAGTCTATAGAGAAATTACAGCCCAAGCAGCTTGGACAAGTGATGACAAAAAATAATTCTGATATTATGAAGGGTTTAATGAAGGAGGTAGTGTCTCAAGGAACAGGCACTAGTGCAGCTCTTTCTGACATAGTAGTTAGCGGTAAAACGGGTACTGCAGACCATGATGACCCGAGTAAACAAGAAGCCCCACATGCTTGGTTTACTGGATTTGCACCTTATGATGATCCTCAAATTGCTATAGCGGTAATTGTAGAGGAAGGCGGACAAGGTGGAGTTAAAGCTGCGGAGATAACTAGGGAACTTGTTAGAACTTATTTGAAATAAAATTCTAACTTTGTTAATTCTAAAAAACGTGCGAAAGCATGGGCATAATGTTAAAATATAAAGTCAAATATTATAATAATATTTGACTTTATATTTTATATACCATGATTTATTTAGTAGTATAATTAGAGATAATGACGTATAAAATGAATGCAGTATAGAAAAAAATAATATATGTAGTAACTTGTAATAAATTGCCCGGGAAATTTAAACGTATTGGTATAATTTTGAATATATATGTTTAAGTGAAAATAATTATAATCTTAAAGGGGAGGGGTTGTATTATGTTTGACTTTAATTATCAGCTAAAGACTCTTCCAGATGCACCAGGAGTATATCTTATGAAAAATAATCTTGGTGAAATAATATATGTTGGAAAGGCTAAAATATTAAAAAATAGGGTAAGACAGTATTTTAAATCATCAAAAAATCATTCTGTAAAAGTTATGGCTATGGTGAAAAATATAGCTGAATTTGAATATATAGTAACTGATTCAGAGATGGAGGCATTGATACTTGAGTGCAATCTTATTAAGAAATATAGCCCAAGATATAATATTTTGCTTAAAGATGATAAGCATTATCCATTTATAAAGATAACTATTAATGAGGAGTTCCCGAGGGTATTTGTAACTAGAAATATTGCAAATGATGGAGGGAGATATTTTGGACCATACACAGATTCTGCAGCTGTATATAGTACCATTGAACTTATCAAACAGATATTTCCGCTTAGAACATGCAGAAGAAATATTAAAGAAGGTGTCCTATATGATAGACCATGTTTAAACTATCATATAGGATTATGTAAAGCCCCATGTACAGGGTATATTAGTAAAGAAGATTATGGGAAAATTATAAAAGGTGCTTTGGATCTACTTACGGGAAAAGATAAAAGTATAAAGGAAGATTTAAGAAACAAAATGGAAAGTGCATCGGAAGTTTTGGAATTTGAAAAAGCAGCAATGCTTCGGGATAAGATTATGGCTATAGAAAAAATAAATGAGAAACAAAAGATTATAATAGGAAATTGTGAGAATGAAGATTTCATTAATGTGTATGTTGATGAAAAAGATGTTTGTATTCAGGTGTTTTTTCTTCGTGATGGTAAGATAGTAGGTAGAGAACACTTTATTTTAAATGATGAAGCAGAAAATGTAGAAAATGAACTTATAGAAGAATTTATAAAGAGGTTTTATGGCGGGACAGCATTTATCCCTAAAACAATATATGTACCTTTTATAAGTGAGGTTGAAATCTTAGAACAATGGCTTAGCGCTAAAAAAGATTCGAAGGTAACTATTAAGATTCCTCAAAAGGGAGAAAAGAAAAAAACTTTAGAGATGGTTGCAAATAATGCAAAGATAACTCTTGAAAATTTTAAATTAAAGGATATGCAAGATAAGGAAATTCATAAAATAGCAATGCAAGAAATTACAGAATTATTAAAACTTGATGAAATACCTGATAGGATTGAATCATATGATATCTCAAATATAATGGGGGTAGATTCTGTAGGAAGTATGGTGGTTTTTGAAGGTGGAAAGCCTAAAAACAGTGATTATAGAAGGTTTAAGATAAAGTCAGTAATAGGAGCTAATGATTATGATAGTATGCGGGAAATCTTAGAACGGAGGTTTCGTCGTGGCCTGGATGAAGTGGAGAGAATAAAAGAGAGAAATTTAGAACTTAGTAAGGGAAAGTTTTGTGTGTTCCCGGATTTAATTCTTATGGATGGTGGGAAAGGGCAGGTTAATGTGGCCCTTGAGGTTTTAAATAATCTTAATATTGATATACCGGTATGCGGAATGGTTAAGGATGATAGGCACAAAACTAGAGGTTTAATATATAATAATATAGAGCTATTTATGAAGAGTAATTCCCAAAGTATGCATTTGATTACTAGAATACAAGATGAGGTCCATAGATTTGCAATTACTTATCACAGAACACTTAGGGATAAAAGAACATTATATTCTATATTGGATAACATACCCAATATAGGCGAAAAAAGAAGAAGAGAGTTATTAAAAAAGTTTGGTAGTATAGATAATATAAAAGGTGCTGGTGCAAAAGAACTAATGGATACCCCATCTATGGATAGCAAGTCCGCAGAGTGCGTTATATCATATTTTAAAAATAATAAATAACCTTATTAGGAATATTTATATTATGATAAATTTAAACTGTTGAAATATTGTAGTAAAAAGGGTAAACTAAAAGAACTATATCTTGCATAACATAAATAATATTATTTATGTTATGCAAGTATATAAATATATTAATATTTTCAAGGAGTAGGATATGAAATTATATGCGGAATTATTTAAACAAATAAATAAAGTAACAGAAAATTCTAATATAAAGGTAGACGAACCAATGGAAAACCATACTTCTTTTAGAGTGGGTGGACCAGCTGATATTTTAGTAACACCAAGTGATGTTTTAGAAGTTCAAGCTTTAATAAAAATTTGTAAAAAATATAAAGTTAAATATTATTTAATAGGAAATGGTTCTAATTTACTAGTTAAAGATGGTGGGATTCGCGGTGTTGTTATAAAACTGTGTAATCTTAATAAAATTGAGGTTGAAGGAAATAAAGTAACCGCACAAAGTGGAGCTAGTTTATATGATGTTACAATGGCGGCATTAGATAAAGGGCTTAAAGGTATTGAGTTTGCTAACGGAATTCCGGGTAGCATTGGTGGGGCAGCAGCTATGAATGCAGGAGCATATAACGGCGAAATGTCTATGGTTCTAGATAGTCTACTCGCAATAGACCAGAATGGAGAATTATTAACAATAGACAAAGACGTTATGGAGCTATCTTACAGAAGTAGTGCTGTTCTTAAATATGGATATGCAGTTATAAGCGTTACTCTTAAATTACAGCCTGGTGACAAGGAAGTTATAAAAGCTAGAATGGATGACCTTGCAAAAAAAAGAAGTGATAAACAACCTTTGGAATATGCATCGGCAGGTAGTACTTTTAAAAGACCTGAAGGTCATTATGCAAGTGTACTTATACAAGATTCAAATTTGAAAGGAACTCATGTTGGTGATGCAGAGGTATCTGTTAAACATTCTGGTTTTATTATCAATAAAAAGAGTGCAAGTGCGACAGATATTTTAGATTTAATCAAGCTTGTACAGGATGAAGTGCAAAAAAAATTTGGTATAAAGCTTGATACCGAGGTAAAGATTTGGGGAGAGGACAAAGAATCTTTTGAGGGAACATCTCCCTGCGAAGCTGGGTCATCTTCTTACTAAATTATTTTATCTTATAGGTAAAAAAGTGAGTTTAATATTTAAAAAAAATTATAAAATAAATTGAATTTTAAAACGCACAATAGGATAAATCTTTGTGCGTTTTTTTATACTTACATATCTATAATTATGATTATTTGTGTTATAATTAAAAATGAAACTGTATTAGTACAACTAAGTAGACAAACATTTAAAGTGAATAATTGATAATATTAAAATATTAGTAGTAATATTTTAATATTTAGTATAATAGAAATTCTTGATTTTTGTAGAGGGGGTTTTTTTTGATGAGATTTGTTATATTGACGGGGTTATCGGGAGCTGGAAAAACACAAACGGTACGAAACCTTGAGGATTTAGGTTTTTTTTGTGTGGATAATTTGCCACCTGTTTTAATTCCCAAATTTGCTGAGGCATGTTATAAATCTAATGGCAATATTGACAGAATTGCTTTAGTTATAGATATTCGTGGTGGAAAGTTTTTTGATGATTTATTTGAAAGTTTAACATACCTAAAAGATGAAGGGTATGAGTACGAAATATTATTTCTAGAGGCCTCAGATAAAGTGCTTATTAAAAGATATAAAGAGTCAAGGCGGAAACATCCCCTAGCGCCAGAGGGAAGAGTTGTAAATGGAATTGAAACTGAAAGACGCAAACTTAGGGAGGTACGTGAGCGTGCTGACCATATAATTAATACATCTAAGCTTTCTGCAAGAGAACTTACAGAAGAAATAAATAATATCTATGGTGAGGAAGGTCAGATAGAAACTAAGCTTGTTATAACTGTGCTTTCGTTTGGATTTAAATATGGAATACCTGTGGATTCGGATTTGGTATTTGATGTGAGATTTTTGCCGAATCCTTTTTATATTCCAGAGCTTAAGAAGTATTCAGGTAATGATCAACCGGTTCGTGATTATGTATTAGAATTTGAAGGGACTAAGGTATTTATAGAAAAACTTCAAGATATGCTACAGTTTCTTATCCCAAATTATAAAAAAGAAGGAAAAAGACAACTTATAGTTTCTATAGGATGTACAGGGGGAAGACATAGGTCAGTTGCTATAGCAAATAGAATTTATGAAATACTTGGGCGTAATGGATATGATGTTAATATAGATCACAGGGACATAAATGAAGATGTAAATAGAGGTGATGGTAAGCTATGATGCTAAGGAATTTGCTGAAGCCTGGAATTAATATAAAAAGGTGGATTCTTCTAGGTATTGTAGGTGCTTCTATTTTAGTATTTGGAATTTTCGAACTAATAAATAAAGAATATCACTCTCTGCCAAAGATAGTTTTATCAGCGCTGATTATAGTGCTTGGAGCTTTGATAATATATGTTGCTATAATACAAATTATAAAATTTTTTATTATATTAGTTAATACAGGTAGTATTGATGTAGCTATAAGTTCTAGAAAATTGGAAGATTTAATATATGAAAAGAGAGTACTTATAAAGGGACCTAAGATTGTAGTAATTGGTGGAGGCACTGGTTTATCTACAATGCTTAGAGGGCTTAAAAAATATACTAATAATATAACAGCGATAGTTACAGTAGCAGATGATGGTGGGGGGTCAGGTATTTTAAGAGAAGATTTAGGCATCCTTCCTCCTGGAGATATTAGAAATTGCATTTTGGCGTTAGCAGATACGGAGCCGCTAATGGACGAATTATTACAGTATAGATTTAAAGATGGAAGACTAAAGGATCAAAGTTTTGGTAATTTATTTTTAGCGGCGATGGATGGGATTTCAAATAATTTTGAAGAGGCTGTACAGAAAATGAGTTCGGTACTAGCTGTAACAGGTAGTGTTATCCCCGTTACTTTAGATAATATGATATTAAAGGCAAAGCTTAAAAATGGAAATATAATTGATGGAGAATCAAATATTCCTAGAGGCGTAATAGAAAATAAGAGTCCTATTGATGAAGTTTTTATAGAACCTAAAGATGCTAAGGCACTTAAGGAAGCTTTGGTTGCTATAAATGAAGCAGATGCAGTAATCTTAGGACCTGGAAGCCTTTATACTAGTATTATTCCTAATCTATTAGTAAAGGAAATAAGAAATGCATTGTATAAGACAAAGGCAATAAGGATTTATGTGTCAAATATAATGACCCAACCAGGTGAGAGCGATAATTATACTGTTGATGATCATATAAAGGCTATAAATCGGCATGCTAAAGGCAAAGTTGTTGATTACGTTTTAGTAAATACAGGGAAAATAAGTAGTGAACTAGAACTAAGATATCATAATGATAATTCTAATATGGTTATTGTAAATGAAGAGGAAATTAAAAAGCTTGGTGTAGGAGTGATTAGGAGTGATTTTGTTAAAATAGGAAAAGGTCATATAAGACATGATACAGACAAGCTTGCAACCATTTTAGTAGAAACAATTATGGAGAAGAAGTTATTTAACGATAAAAAGAAAATAGTTGAGTACTTTTATTTATCACAAAGGCTTAAGGAAAATAAATAGTAAAAATTATTTAATTTTATGTTCCTTTAGAAAATAAACGCAGTAAGGAGTAGAATAATGTCATTTTCGTCTAAGGTTAAAAATGAAATTTGTAGATTTACAGATATGAGTAAGAAAGAGGCCATGGCTGAAATGGCGGCTATAATGAAGGTTAGTGGAACTATTGGACTTGGATCAAACAAACAAATAAATTTTCAAATAACAACTGAAAATCCTGCGATAGCAAGACTTATTTTTAAATTATTAAAGGAACATTTTGGTATTCACGCTAGATTATTAGTTAAGAGAAGTAACTCCCTAAAGAAAAAAAATGTATATGTTGTTATAATTACGGAAGAAATGGGTGTTAAAGACTTATTAAAGCAAGTGGCAGTCCTTGAGGATGAAAACTTTTTTTCAATAGATTATACTATACCAAGCAGGTTAATTGATGCTGAGGAATGCAAACGTAAATATATAAGAGGGGCCTTTTTAGGTGGTGGAAGTATTAGCAACCCTGAAAAAAATTATCATGTAGAGTTTGTGACTCATGATAGTGATTATGCACAGGAATTAAGCACACTTATTAATAGCTATGGATTATTTTCAAAAATAATACAAAGAAAAAGCAGTTTTGTTATTTATATTAAAGAGGGTGAACAAATTGTTGATCTTCTTAACATAATTGGAGCACATAATTCATTACTATTCTTAGAAAATGTAAGAATAATGAAAGAAATGAGGAATAATGTAAATAGACTTGTGAACTGTGAAACGGCTAACCTTAGTAAAACAGTAAATGCATCAGTAAGACAAGTAGAAAGTATAAAATTAATACAAAAAGAAATAGGGCTTAAGAGATTACCTAAGAATTTGAGAGAGATCGCTGAGCTAAGGCTTGAGTATCCTGACGAATCTTTAAAAGAACTTGGAGCAATACTTGAACCACCAGTAGGGAAATCTGGTATTAACCATAGATTAAGAAGAATAGAAAAAATTGCTGAAGAATTAAGGAAAGAAGGAAGGTAAGGAGAGAATGTCAAAACATGAGGAGATAGTCAATCATATTCTTGCCCTGCAAATTGGAACTAAGATATCTGTAAGAGGTATCAGTTCTGAACTGGGCATTAGTGATGGTACGTCTTATAGAGCGATAAAAGAAGCAGAAAATATGGGTATTGTTAATACCGTTCCTAGGGTGGGAACGGTAAGAGTTGAGAAGGTATATAAAAAAAACATTGATAGTCTTACTTATGCTGAAGTTATAAGAATTCTTGATGCTACTATTTTGGGTGGCAAAGAAGGCATAAATAAAAGTTTAAATAAATTTATTATAGGAGCAATGGCTGTTGAATCAATAATTAGATATCTAAAGCCAGGATACCTCCTTATTGTTGGAAATAGGGAAGAAGCACAACTGCTTGCCCTTGAAAATGAGGCTGCAGTATTGATTACTGGAGGGTTTGATTGTAGTGAAAAGGTAAAGAGACTTGCGGATGAAAAAGGAATTCCTGTATTATCCTCAACTTATGATAGCTTTACAGTAGCTAGTATGATAAACAAGGCGCTTTATGAAACTATGATTAAAAAGGAAATTATTTTAGTTGAAGATGTTATGGATACCAATACTACTTGTCTCATGGGTACCGACACTGTGGCTACCTGGAGGCAACTAATGCTAGAAACTAATCATGAGAGATACCCAGTACTCGATGAGAATATGAAAATTATTGGGATAGTTACATTAAGAGATTTACAAGGATGTAATGATGATGACGAACTAATTAATAAAATTATGAATAAGAATCCTGTATGTGTAACACCTAAAACAACTATAGCTTATGCTGCTCATATTATGGGTTGGGATGGAATTAAAATTTGTCCTGTAGTTGATAAGAAGAAGCTTGTAGGGGTTTTAACTATAGAACATGTTATAAAAGCAATGGAGTTTGCACTAAGGCAACCACAAGTAGCTGAAACTTTAGAAGACCTTATTTTAATGAATTTTACATGTGTGCACGATGATAATAGCTTACATTTTAATGGCCAAATTATTCCTCAGATGTTAGATCCTTTTGGAACGGCCTCTTGGAGTTCACTAAATATGCTCCTATCAACTATGGGGATAATGTCATTAAGGCAGAATAATAACATTAATATCTCAGTGGATAGTATTATGTCATACTTTATGAAACCTGTGCAAATGGGTAGTGATATAGATATATATGCAAAAATTGTTGATAAAGGTAGGAGTTTTTCTAAGGTAGAAATAAATATGTACAATAAGAATAATGAGCCTATTGCAAAGTCTATGATTTCTGCAAAAATATTTGGTAAATAATATATATAATTAAATTATGGTTTGAGAGGAAGTGAAAAAATGACGGAGAAACTAAAGATAAAAAAGCGGGATGATTTAGGGGATTTTGTACATCTCCATGTGCATACAGAGTATAGCCTTCTTGATGGTTCCGGAAAAATTAAAGAACTTATAGCTAAGACCAAAGAGCTAGGCATGAAAAGTATTGCTATAACAGATCATGGAGTAATGTATGGATGTGTGGAATTTTATAAACAAGCGAAAGAACAGGGAATTAAACCTATTATTGGTTGTGAAATATATGTAGCTGCTAAATCTATGAATATAAAGGAAACTGATAGAGACAATGCTACCCACCACTTAATACTTTTAGTTAAGAATGCTAAGGGTTATCAAAATTTGATGCACATAGTGTCGGCAGCGTCCATTAAAGGTTTTTATTATAAACCAAGGGTTGATTATGAATTCCTATCAAAGTACAGTGAAGGAATAATTGCTAGTAGTGCTTGTCTTGGTGGAGAGGTTCAAAGCCTTCTTCTACGAGGCAATTACGAAAAAGCAAAAGAAATAGCATTGAAATATAGAGATATATTCAAGGATGGCTATTATTTGGAGCTACAATATCATGGTATGCAAGACCAGTTTAAAGTTAACGAACTTTTAGTAAAATTATCTAAGGATACGGGGATTCCACTAATTTGTACAAATGATACTCATTACATAATGCAGGAGGATTCAAAAGCTCATGATATTCTTTTATGTATTCAGACAGCAAAAACTGTTGATGATGAAAATAGAATGAGGTATCCATCAGATCAGTTTTATTTAAAGTCCCCAGAAGAGATGCAAAAGACTTTTGCCTATGTTCCAGAGGCGCTTAGTAATACAGTCAAAATAGCAGAGATGTGCAATTTTGATTATGAATTTCATGTATCGAAACTTCCAAGGTTTCCACTGCCTGGCGGGGTAGATCCTTATGAATTTCTAAGAGAACACTGTTACGAGGGGTTGGCACCTAGGTATGAGGTATTTAGTGATGTAATTACCAATGGTTTCTCTATAGAATACATAAATGAAATAGCTAAAGCGAGTCCAATTGCTAAGATGTATGTGGATAGACTTGAATATGAGCTTAATATAATAAAACAAATGGGATATGTAGATTATTTCCTTATAGTATGGGATTTTATTAAGTTTGCAGTAGATCATGGTATTCCAACAGGCCCTGGGCGTGGATCAGCAGCAGGTTCAATAGTTGCTTATACTTTAGATATAACGAAGATTGATCCTATTAAGTATAGTCTTATTTTTGAGCGTTTCTTAAATCCAGAAAGAGTATCTATGCCAGATATAGATTCAGATTTTTGTTATGAAAGGCGTCAAGACGTAATTGATTATGTTGTTGAAAAGTATGGATCTACTAATGTATCACAAATTATAACATTTGGAACAATGGCTCCTAGAGCTTGTATAAGAGACGTTGGACGTGCTATGAATTATTCGTATGCAGAGGTGGATAGAATCGCTAAGATGATACCATCTGTGCTTAATATAACTATAAATAAGGCTCTGGAAATGAATGCAGAACTTAATTCCTTATATAAAGATGATTCGCGTGTTGAAGCACTTATAAATATTGCAAAGGCACTCGAGGGGCTTCCAAGACATAGTTCTACCCATGCGGCGGGAGTAGTTATTGCGTCACAGCCATTAGTAAACTATGTGCCTCTTCAGAAAAACGATGAAATGATAGTAACACAATTCCCTATGGGGACCCTTGAGGAACTTGGTCTTTTGAAGATGGATTTCCTTGGACTTCGTACACTTACAGTTATGAGGGATTGTGTAGATTTTGTAAAACAAAACAGAAATGTATCTATAGATATAGATGATTTGGATATTGGAGACCATAAGGTTTATAAAATGATTGGAGAAGGAAAAACCGTAGGTATATTCCAGCTGGAGTCTGCAGGAATGACTAGCTTTATGAAGGAACTAAAACCTGACAATTTGGAGGATATTATTGCTGGTATAAGTTTATACAGACCGGGCCCAATGGCTGAAATTCCACGTTATATAAGAAATAAAAATAGTATGGATAAGGTGGAATATGTTACTCCACAGCTTGAGGAAATCCTTGGCGTTACTTATGGGGTAATGGTATATCAAGAGCAGGTTATGGAAATAGTTAGAAAACTTGCTGGGTACTCAATGGGAAGGTCGGATCTTGTTCGTCGTGCTATGTCTAAAAAAAAGCACAAGGTTATGGAAGAAGAACGTTATAACTTTATCCATGGAATAGTGGATGAGGTTGGAAATATTGAAGTACAGGGTTGTCTTCGAAATGGCATAACTGAGGTGGCAGCAAATAAGATATTTGATCAAATGATGGATTTTGCATCTTATGCATTTAATAAATCACATGCTGCGGCGTATGCTGTTGTAGGTTATGAGACTGCATATTTAATGTGTTATTATCCTACAGAATTTATAGCTGCAATGCTCAATAGTGTAAAAGGAAATGCTGAGAAAATAGCCTTTTATACTAGGTATGCAGTTCAAATTGATATAGGGGTGTTGCCTCCTAGTATAAATGAAAGTTTTGCTGAGTTTACTGTAAAAGGTGATACTATAAGATTTGGCCTGTCAGCACTTAAAAATGTAGGGGTAAATGTAATAGAGAGCATTGTACATAATCGAGAAGAGAAAGGCGAGTTTTCAGGCTTTATGGATTTTTGCAATAAAATAGACACATCTTGTGTAAGTAAACGAGCAGTAGAAAGTCTTATTAAGGCAGGAGCATTTGATGATTTTAAAGTTCATAGATCACAACTGCTAGCAGTTTACGAGAAGGTATTAGACGGAGTGAATAATGATAGAAAGAGAAATATTTCAGGACAAATAAATCTATTTTTAGATTTTGATAATGATTATAATAATTTTGAAATAGAGTATCCTAATATCAAAGAATTTAAAAAGAAACATATTTTAGCTATGGAAAAGGAAATGACTGGAATATATTTATCCGGTCATCCGCTAGATGAATACGAAGAAACCCTTAATATACAGACCAATACTAGAATATCTGATATTGTGGTAGATGAGAGTCTTGAAGAAGATAATGAAATGCTTAGTGAAAGTTTTAAACTTCAAGATGGTGATAAAGTTATAATTGGTGGTATAATATCATCGGTTAGTAAAAAAGTTACTAAAAATAATGATATGATGGCATTTATTAATTTAGAGGATTTATATGCTAGTGTTGAAGTAATAGTTTTTCCAAAGACATTTGAAAAATATAAGTCACTTGTTGAAGAAGATGAAATAGTAATAATTAAAGGCAGAGTTAGTATTCGCGAAGAGGAACAACCAAAGATATTATGCGAAGATATTAAGCCACTTGTGAAAATTAACAGCGAAAAAATTTATATCTTAGTCCAAAATGATGTTATGATGAAAGATGCATTAAAGAAAATAAAGCAAAACTTAGCTATTTATAGGGGAAGTACTCCTATATATCTGTGTACAAAAGAGCCGAGAAAAATGTATGCTGTGGATAAAGCTTTATGGCTCAGTGAAGAAATTGATGTTATGGAAATTTTAAGAAAAATGTTTGGCCAAGATAATATAAAAATACAATAAAATATTTTTGTATAATTATAGGGGTAGTTATTAAAGGTAATATTGTTATCTTTAATAACAATATTATCTTGATAAATGGTAATATATATATATTTAGCTTAAATATAACCATTAAAAGGATTACATTACACTAGTAATAGGTCGTTTATTAAAAAATAAATATTTATTTCTATAAACCGTTGAATGTTTCGAGAATTTTGTATAATATTAGAGTATAAAGGGTATTTTTTAATAATAGTTATATTTTTGTTGGTAACATGGACATATTATGACCACGGTGGGGCAGATTTATCCCGATGGTACAGAAATGGAAAACAATTAATAATTGTTTTATACCTCAAAGAATTATAAAGGGGAAAAAATTAATAATTGTTTATTCTATAGAGAGTTATAAGGAGGAATAGTTATGAAAACAATAGCGGTATTAACAAGTGGAGGCGACGCACCAGGAATGAACGCAGCCATTAGAGCAGTAGTTAGGATGGCTATATTCAAAGGGATAAGAGTTATGGGTGTACAAAGAGGGTATAGTGGACTTATAAATGGTGAAATATTTGATATGGATAGACATTCGGTTTCAGATATAATTCATAGAGGTGGAACTATTCTTAGAACTGCACGCTGTGAAGAATTTAAAACTGAGGCTGGAAGAAAAAAGGCAGTTAATGTACTAAGAGTATTTGGTATTGATGGACTAGTAGTAATTGGTGGGGATGGTTCCTTTGCAGGAGCACAACTTTTATCAGACCTTGGTATTGCAACTGTAGGTATACCAGGAACTATAGATAATGACCTTCCATATAGTGAATATTCGATAGGGTTTGATACAGCACTAAATACAGTGCTTGATGCTATAAATAAAATAAGAGATACTTCAAGTTCTCATGAGAGAATTAGCGTAGTTGAAGTAATGGGAAGAAACTGTGGAGATATAGCTTTATATGCTGGTATTGGCGGAGGAGCTGAAGAAGTAATTATACCTGAAAAAGGGTATGAAATAGATTCTTTGTGCAAAACTATATTTGAAGGTAAACTAAGAGGCAAAATGCACAATCTAATAATCCTCGCTGAAGGTGTGGGCGGTGCCAATGAACTTGCAAAGCAGGTTGAAGAAATAACCGGAATTGAATCAAGAGCTACAATACTCGGTCATATTCAAAGAGGTGGAAGTCCAAGTGCATTTGATAGAATGCTTGCATCTAAAATGGGCGTAGCTGCTGTAAAAGTACTTATAGAAGGCAGATCAGGAAGAGTTATTGGTATGAAAAATGGCAAAATAGTTGATGAAGACATCAATGAAGCACTAGAAATACCAAGAAAATTTAATGAAGAACTTTATGAAATATCTAAAATTCTTTCTTACTAAAGGGATTTAATAAGAAAGCTTATATATAAAAGCTAAATATAAAATAATATACAATAAGAGGAGAATAATTAATGAAAAAAACTAAAATGATTTGTACAGTAGGACCAGCTAGTGGAAGTATGGAAACTATAAAAGCTTTAATAAATGCAGGAATGGATGCTTCAAGACATAATTTTTCACATGGTGATCATCAAGAACATAAAGAAAGAATTGATAAAGTAAAACTAGTTAGAGCAGAAATGAATAGACATATTGCTATAATACTTGATACTAAAGGACCAGAAATAAGAACAGGAAATTTTTCAGCTGGTAAAGTTGAATTACAAGAAGGATCTAAATTTACTGTTGTTTGTGGTGAAGAAGTTATTGGAGATGAAACTATATGCTCTGTAACTTATGAAGAATTATATAAAGATGTTGTTGCTGGCGATACTATATTAATAGATGATGGTTTAGTAGGACTCACAGTAGAAAGCGTTGAAGGTAAAAAAGTACATTGCGTAGTTGCAAATACTGGTATGGTAGGAAATCATAAAGGCGTTAATGTTCCTGGAGTTGCAATAAATCTTCCTGCACTTACAGCAAGAGATATTGATGATTTGAAATTTGGATGCGAAATAGGTGTTGATTTTATTGCAGCATCATTTGTAAGAAAAGCATCAGATGTACTTCATATAAGACGTGTTCTTAATGAAAATGGTGGAGAAAAAGTACAAATAATTTCTAAGGTTGAGAATCAAGAAGGTGTTGATAACATTGATGATATTATTAAGTTATCTGATGCTGTCATGGTTGCCAGAGGAGATTTAGGAGTTGAAATTCCAACAGAGGAAGTTCCAATAGTTCAAAAAATGATGATAGCTAAATGTAATGCTGCTGGTAAAGCAGTTATAACAGCTACTCAAATGTTAGATTCTATGATCAGAAACCCAAGACCAACTAGAGCAGAGTCTTCAGATGTTGCAAATGCAATATTTGATGGTACAGATGCTATAATGTTAAGTGGTGAAACTGCTAATGGTAAATACCCAGTTGAAGCAGCTACTATAATGGCTAAAATAGCACAAACTGCTGAAAATGCTCTTAACTACAAAGAGAATTTAAAGAATAAGGGAGCAGTTCATATTCCTAATGTACCAAATGCTATTAGTTTAGCTACTTGTACTACAGCTATGGAATTAAACGCTTCAGCTATTATTACTGCAACTCAAAGTGGTACTACAGCAAGAAAAGTTTCAGCTTATAGACCAGAATGTTCAGTTATTGCAGTTACTCCTTATGAAGTAGTAGCTAGAAGTTTAGCATTAAATTGGGGCGTTGTTTCAGTATGTGCTGATAAAATAGAATCTACAGATAAACTTATAGATAATTCTGTAGCTATTGCATTAAAAGCAGGGTATGTACAAAAGGGAGATTTAGTAGTTATTGCTGCTGGAATTCCTGCCAATTTTGTAGGTAGTACAAACATGATGAAGGTTCATATTGTTGGTGATATATTACTTCAAGGTAAAGGAAATATAAGCGCATCAGCTTGTGGTACAGCTTGCTTTGCACAAAATGCAAAAGAGGCAAATGAAACTATGCGTGATGGTGATATTTTAGTAGTAAAAGCATTAACTAAAGAATATACTGATTTATTAGATAGAGTTTCAGGAATTATTGTTGAAGAAGATGCAACAAGATCAGATGTTGTTGTTGAGGGTACTGCAAAAGCAGTTCCAATAATATACAATGCAAAAGGAGCAGTTGATATTATTAAAGCTGGTTCTTTTATAACAATGGATGCAGCTAGAGGCCTTGTGTATAGTGGTAGGGCTAATGTAAAGAACTAAAAAAATATTAAGGATTGTCATATAATTGGCAATCCTTTTTCTTATTTATAAGAATATAAAATATTTTAAGTAATTATGTATAAATAAAAAAAACTTGGTTACAATTATAAGTACAAGCAAACAACATGGCAACTGATTTCTTTTAAAGCACCTATATGGTGCTTTTTTTTTATCTGTAGTATAATAAAAAGTAAAGCAAGGAATTATAATTAAATATAATAGTAAAATTAAATAGTTGGAGGGGTAGATATGAGAGGGACTCTAAGTTGTACTGCCACAAATTGTGTTAATAATATGTCGGGGATATGCTCAGCTAGTACTATTAATATTTTAGGGTCAAATGTTCATAGCAAAGAGGAGACACAGTGTGAAACATTTGCTGAAAAGGGACTAAAGAATTCATTTAATAATGTACTTAATATGAATGTTATTGGAGAAATTAAACAAGCATTTAATAATGACAAAATAGAAATGAGTCCCAAAATTGAATGTGAAGTTATAAACTGTGTGCATAATAGGGATGAAGAATGTGTTGCTCATAATATTATGGTAAATGGTAGAGATGCTTTAAGTAGTGAAAAAACAGAATGTCAGACGTTTAAAGAATAAGAAAAATTTAAGATTGTGGAATAAGCATTTTTTCTTTGCATTTGTTATAAAGGCATCTAGAAAAAAATCTAGATGCCTTTAGCATGGGAAAAATAGCAGTAGATAGAAGGTTGGAGGAGAATTTATGAAAAGAAAACTTGAGAATTATGTTATTCCTGTTAAAAAAAATGAAGATTATATAATAACTATAGATAATATGGGGTATGAGGGTGAAGGTGTAGGTAAGATTGATGGATTTACCGTTTTCGTTGCGGGTGCAATAGTAGGAGAAAAGGTGTTAATAAAAATTGTTAAGATATCTAAAAATTTTGGCTTTGGAAAGTTGCTCGAGATAATTGAGAAATCGATAAGCAGAATAGAACCAGTATGTGACATATATAAAAGCTGTGGAGGGTGCAACTTGCAGCATATAGATTACGCATCCCAATTAGATTTTAAAACCAATAGAGTAAATCAAGTTATAAATAGAATAGGGAAATTAGAGAAAGTAATTGTGCATCCAACACTCGGGATGGAGTCTCCATATAATTATAGAAATAAGGTTCAATTACCCGCAAGCAATAAAAATGGGGAAGTGAAAATTGGGTTTTATGCGGCAAGAAGTCACGACATAATTAATATGGAAAACTGCTATATTCAAGACAGCGTAGCAGATATTGTAGTAAAACTTACAAGAAAGTGGATAAAAGAGTTTAATATACAATGTTATAACGAGGAAAATCATCAGGGAATTTTACGTCACGTTATGATTAGAAAAGGATCTAAAACAGGACAGGTTATGGTTGTGCTAATTACAAATGGTAAAAGCCTTCCTTATAAAGAAGAATTTATAGCGATAATTACTAAAAAGATCAAGGGTATTGTGAGTGTAATACAAAATATTAATAGTGAAAAAACTAATGTAATACTGGGAGAAACTTGTGTTACGTTATGGGGAAAAGATACAATAACTGATTACATAGGAGAATTTAAATTTGAAGTTTCTCCACTATCATTTTTTCAAGTTAATTCAGTTCAAACAGAGGTACTCTACGATAAGGTTCTAGAGTATGCAAATTTAAGCGGTGGAGAAGTTGTGCTGGATGCTTATTGTGGTACAGGCACTATCTCATTGTTTCTATCTCAGAAGGCTAAAAAAGTTTATGGTGTTGAAATAGTACCACAGGCTATTGAAAATGCTAAAATAAATGCTAAAGTAAACAATGTAGGAAATACAGAATTTTTAGTAGGAGAAGCAGAGGTAATTATTCCAAAACTTATAAATGATGGAGTAATTGCTGATGTAGTTGTAGTTGATCCACCAAGAAAGGGTTGTGATAAAACTCTACTAGAAGCCATAAGTGATATGGGCCCTAAAACTATAGTTTATGTTTCTTGTGATCCAGGTACATTAGCTCGTGATTTAGGAATTTTGAATGAACTTGGATATATTACTAAAGAGATCCAGCCCGTAGATATGTTCCCTCAGACGGCGCACATAGAAAACGTTGCAAGGATAGAAAAAAAATAAGGTGTCACCCACGTGGCAAGTGGCATGTTAAAGATTTTAAGCAAAATTGAAGTGTCTTTTATGTTCCCGCAGACGAGAGTTTGGGGGAATTTTTTAATTTAAGAGTAGTTATATATAAAACATGTCCTAGAAGAAATGCTTTATCAATAAACCATAATAAATATTATATGTATTAATTATGGTATAATATAATAGTATGAATATTCGTATTTTACATAGAAAGGGAGCGATTAAGTGCAAAAGATTAATGAAATTAAAGTTGGAATAGGTTTTGCAACTGGAAGAAAAAGCTTCCAGAAGGTACTTAGAACTAACATAAGCAATTGGGAAGAATCTGGTTTGGTGGAAAACGAAAGGATAAGTTTAAATGTTTTTGTGGCATATGATCTTCATTATAATAAAACTAAAGTAACTGATTACACAAACATACATCCTGATTTAGTTAAGAAAATTGATAGTAGCACTTTTATTGGAAGTGTATCAACACAAGAAGAAATTGACTATTTAATTAGGGAGAATGTTCTTACCCTTGAAGAAACTAAAAAGATATTTGGTAGGGGGTATGCAGCTAAACGTAATGCTGTGCTATATAATGCAATAAAAAAGAATATGGATTATTTAGTGTTTCTAGATGATGATGAGTACCCAATGGCAGTAACTAATACACGTGATACTGCAATTTGGGGAGGGCAATTTATTTTGTCAGAGCATCTTAAAAATATTAAGAATGCTGACATTACCCACGGACATCACTGCGGGTATATATCTCCTATACCGTATATGGAGTTTAATGATATTATGACTGAAGGAGATTTCAGATCATTTATCGAGGCGATAAGTAACGATATTGTTAAGTGGGATAGTTTAAAAGCAGTTATGAAAAATGGAGGAATAACTTATGCCGATACAAGTATACTTACTAGCCATGATGCTGTAGAGGTTGTGGAAGAAAATCATTCTAAATTTATATCAGGGGCGAATTTATGCATTAATCTTACAAATCCTAAGCGCGTTTTCCCCTTTTACAATCCACCCGGAGCTAGAGGAGAAGATACTTTCTTAGCTACATGTCTAAGTGATAGAAAAGTTCTACGCGTGCCATGTTACACATTTCATGATGGATTTTCTACATATAATAGTCTTTTAGAGGGTGTTCTTCCAATAAGACTTAAGTTTATTAGGGCTGATAATGAGAAGGTTACTACAAGGTTTTACAATGCGTGTATAGGGTGGATTCGTTATAAACCATTATTGCTATATATAACACATCCAGACCGTTATGAGGAAAAAATTAAAGAAATGAGAGAGGAATTGAAAGTTACGTTGCCTAAAATTTGTGAATATTTTGGAAAACCTGAATTTATGAACATTTTGGTAGAACTTGAAAAATATAATAAAAATGTAGAAAAACATTACGGTGAATTTCTTGAAACACAATGTATTTGGGCGAAGATTATGGGCCACTTTGCAAAAAGTGTATGATAATGTGTGGATAAACTTATATATATAAAATTATAAAACTTAAAAAGCTCCTAGGCATAACGTCTGGTGGCTTTTTTATGATGTTGTAAAAAAGATAGCAAATAAGAGGAAATGAATGACGGTGCATTATTAACGTCAATTGTGAAAAAAATTATAATTGATAAAAATTTACAAATGACATATAATTATGAAATAGTAAAAAGGGGGAATATATATGGAGTCATTTGCAAAACTAATATCTCAAATTGATGGATGGGTATGGGGCATACCACTTATCGCTTTATTATTTGGAACGCATTTATTTTTAACTTTTAGGTTAAGATTTATTCAAAAATATATATTCAAGGCCATAAAAATTTCAGTAACAAAAGATGATTTTGGTGATGGTGATGTAAGTCAATTTAGTGCGTTAACAACAGCGCTTGCGGCGACTATTGGAACTGGAAACATAGTTGGTGTTGCTACAGCAGTTGGTCTTGGAGGACCAGGAGCAGTTCTTTGGTGTTGGCTAACAGGCGTTTTTGGAATAGCTACAAAATATTCTGAATCCTTACTATCTGTTAAATATCGTGTTAAAACTAAGGATGGTACCATGGCAGGTGGACCAATGTATGTTCTAGAACATGGGCTCGGACAGAAATGGGCTGGAATATTATTTGCATTATTTACAAGTGTTGCAGCTTTTGGTATTGGGTGTATGGTACAAGCAAACTCGGTATCATCAATGGTATATGAAACATTTAAAATTCCAACTTGGATTACTGGACTTGTAATAGCTATATTAGTAGCAATTGTTATATTAGGTGGAATAAAGAAAATAGCTAAGGTTTGTGACATTCTAGTTCCATTCATGGCTATATTTTATGTGCTTGGATGCATTATAATTTTAATAATAGGGTATAAAACAATTGGGAGTACAATAGTATTGATATTTAAGGATGCATTTTCACCTCAGGCTGCAGTTGGTGGATTTGCCGGAGCAGGAATTATGATGGCAATGAGATATGGTGTTTCAAGGGGGCTTTTTTCAAATGAGTCAGGTCTTGGTAGCGCACCAATTGTTGCAGCTGCAGCAAAAACAAGAAATCCAGTCAAACAAGCTCTTGTTTCTTGCACAGGGACCTTTTGGGACACCGTTGTTGTATGTGCAATGACAGGTTTAGTTATTGTAAATTCAGGCTTGTGGCAGGAGGGGTTAAAGGGTGCTGCACTTACTAAAGGAGCATTCGGTGCAATACCAGTTATAGGACCTATAATTTTAACTGTAGGACTTCTTACGTTTGTATTTTCAACTATACTAGGTTGGTCATATTATGGGGAAAAAGCAATTGAATACTTATTTGGTAAAAAAGCAATTGTTCCTTATAAGATATTTTGGGTTATATTTGTTTTTGTTGGCTCAGTGTTCTCGCTTAATCTAGTTTGGGATCTAGCAGATTTGTTTAACGGGTTAATGGCTATTCCAAATTTAATAGCTTTAATATTACTAAGTCCTGTAATTGTTAGTGAAACTAAGAAATATCTATGGAATGATAATCTTGATGGAATAGACAATGATCAAATAAAGATAATTGATGAAAATGGAAAAGTTATTAATGAAGAAGTGAAAAATATTCAGATGTAATTAAATTTTATATTTATGAAAAAAGCTCCTGACATGTTAAAATGTTAGGAGCTTTTGCAATTTCATTTGTACATATTCCTAAATTAAATCATTCAAAGTTTATCAAATGTTAACATATAATAAACTTTTAATAGAGACTATATATATATATTGTGATAAAATATTAATGTATAATATTTGAGAGGGGATAAAAATGAATTTAGCAAAAAAGATATTTCAAGATTGGATATTACCGATATTAGCAGCAGTTATAATAGCGTTTATTATAAATAAGGTCATTTTCTTTAATGTAACTGTTCCGACTGGTTCAATGCTGCCAACAATAAATCTAAATGATAAGATTTTAGTAACAAGAGTTCATAACCGAAATAATCTTAAACTTGGAGATATAGTAGTATTTCACTCCTATGAACTAGGCGAAGATCTAATAAAGAGACTTATTGGATTGCCAAATGATTTGGTGGAAGTTAAAGAAGATGGATCTGTGTACATAAATAATAAAAAAATAGATCAAAGTTATGTTAAATATCCAGGTGGTAAAACAGGTAAATATAAAGTGCCGGCAGATAGTTATTTCTTTATGGGAGACAATAGAATTAATTCTTTAGATGCAAGGTACTGGGATAAACCTTATATACCTGGGAAAGATATAATGGGTAAGGCAAGAATTAGAATTAGTCCTTTTAGCAAATTTGGAAAATTAAAATAATAAAATAGCGGAGTGTAAATGCAAGTTTACATATCCGCTATTTTAATTTTTTGAAAATTCAGTACTGATCGATTTATACTATGATTTAACTGGTGTTAAATGGTAATTTTATATGAAATTCCCCTTGTAAAAGCCACTGTAAGGTTAAAATAAACTTATGGTATATCTGGAAAAAAACTATTAGTATTTTTATGAGAATTAGGAAAGAATATATATACATGACAAAAATCATAAAAACGAATGAGAATATAATTGTACTTTCAAAAGTCATAATATAGTAGTGAATTGACTATGCAACAACGGTATTAAATCGTGATAAATGAAGTATTGTGTAGATATTTGAGTAATAAACAAAGATAATATGGAAATTTCGTAAAAAACAACTAGTTTTATATTTAGACATTTTTATAACATATGGTATTATAAATTGTTAATTGAATTTATTAATTATAAGGGGGAATATTATGGAGAAATCTAAAAAGTTTCTCATATAGCGTATGGTGGAATCAAAGGTGAAGATTATTTGACATTTGTACCAGCTAGTCAAGCAATTCCAAAAATAATAGCAATATCAATAATACTAGGTAAATTAGGTTATGATTATGGTCAATAAATATAAAGGAGGTACATCTTATGAATAATAAATTGTCAAAGGGTGCATACGGTGGCGTATCTGGTAAAGATTATGTTCCATACGTTTCAACTGGTTCTAAATCTGGTGGAAACGTTGTCGTATTAATAATTGGTATTTTTTTAGCTGCTTTGTTCGCGGCATCAACTGCCTATTCAGGTATGAAATCAGGGCTTACAGTTGCGGCTGGTATACCCGGATCTATAATAGGTTCAGCATTTATAGCTTTATTTGCTAAGCAAAAGGGTATACTTGGGAAAAATTTATTACAAGGCATGTCAAGTGGTGGAGAATCTGTTGCTAGTGGTATAATATTTGTTTTACCTGCAATTCTTTTAATAGGTTCTAAAGTTACTTTCCTCGAAGGTTTGGTTGTTGGTGTGGGCGGAGTTCTATTCGGTATAGGGATAGCTTCTCTTGTTCACAATTACTTAATGGTTGAAGAACACGGTAAATTAATGTACCCTGAATCAATGGCTATATCTGAAACACTTGTTGCTTCAGAAGGAACTGGCGAAACCATGAAGTACATGGGAATAGGCTTTGGAATAGGAGGTATTATAACTGTTGTAACTAGTTCTTTTTTAAATGTAGCTAACAACGTTATAAGTTATGTAAATGAATCTTTCTACAAGTGGAAATTTGAAGTCGAAGTTAATCCTCTATTATTAGGTATAGGATTTATAGTCGGCATAGATGTTTCTTTAACTATGTTTGCTGGTTCTATATTATCTAATTTCGGTATTATGCCTTTAATAGGATATTTCATTAATCTTGGAAGAGATGGAGCAACTGTATGGAATGATCCTAGCGTTGCTATAAATGCTATGCAAGTTAAAGATATAGCAGGTAGTTATGTGAAATATATCGGTGCTGGTATGATGCTTTCTGGTGGATTTATAGGTGCTATAAAGCTTATACCTACCATAATATCTTCCATAAAGGAGACTATGAATGCTAAGACTTCAAAGGGTGCTGGTAGTTCATCTGCTGGAAACATTATATTAATTAGTGGTATAGTGATAGCTTTTATAGGAGGATTCATGATATCTGGTGGTAATATATTAATGGCGATAACTGCTTCTATTTTATCATTATTCTTATCATTACTATTTGCTATAGTTTCTGGTCGTTTAACAGGTACTATAGGAACTTCAAATCTTCCTGTATCTGGAATGACTATAGCTTCTATAGTTGTTGTAACATTATTATTTGTTGTAATGGGATGGAAAAATCCTGCAAACAACAAATCACTACTTTTATTTGGTACATTTATAGTTACTGTTATATCTGTAGCAGCTGGTTATTGCCAATCACAAAAAGTTACTTACATAGTAGGTGGCGACAAAAATGAAATGCAAAAATATTATGCTATAGCTGGTATAGTAGGTGTTGTAGTAGTTATTGGTACTATATTATTACTTTCGAGTAAACTTGCAATGACTGGAGATAACGTTTCGTTTGCATTACCTCAAGCTAACTTAATGGCAACGTTAACTGCTGGTATAATGTCAGGTAAATTACCTTGGGTTATGGTAATTGCTGGTATTGTTATGGGAATTGTTTTATATATATTAAAGCTTCCTGTAATGACAATTGCTATAGGATTCTACTTACCGATAGCTACAAATTCTATAATATTAGTAGGCGCGTTAGTTCGTTTATTTATAGAGAAAACTTCTAAATCTAAAGAAGAAAAAGAAGTTAAAATTGAAAATGGTATAGGATTATCGTCTGGTCTTGTTGCGGGTGGTTCAATAATTGGACTTATAGGTATAATACTTCAAGTATTGAAAGTTATAAAAGGAAATGGACCAAGTGGATTTGCGGCTTCTAATGGAATGGCATTTGTAATATTAGCAGTTCTAGTAATTGCTACTATAATACCTATAATGAAAAGTAAGGTAAGTAATGCTGAAAAATAATGAAGATGTTTTAAATATAATATTTAAAATTTTTGATGATTTAGAGTATGAAATAAATAAAGAAAATATTGTGACTATACTTGAAAAACAAGATCATAAAGTCCAAAAGTTCTTTAGAAAACTTAATTTCAGGATTCCAGAGTATAAAAAAACTTCTTTAGATGAATATGGAAGTTGTGTGTTTTTACAAATAGATGGTAAGAAAACTGTAAAAGATATTGGAGAAAATCTAGAATTAAAGTATGGAGATAAAGCTCACCCACTTTATGAAAGATTATTGTTGTTCTTAAACCATATCGATGTTAATTGTCACTATATAGAAAAAACAAATGTTTAACGACATTTTAGAAGTTGTTGCAGTGACCCAGGAGATGATTTAATACAAAAGATGGCACTGCATTGTAGTTGCCATCTTTTGATATTAGTAATCTAGGACATGGTTGAAAAAGACAGCTTAGAAAGTTTAAGGTAGAAGAAGAGACGTGTATGCTACAAAAATAGACATGAAAACTATTTAATGTTATAATTTAACTACGGAATAAATAATAGATTAAATAATAAATATAAAATATAAGTTAAGAGCCGTTATGGCTCTTAACTGTTTTTTAGGAGACATTTATGTTTAATAATAAAAACAAAAATAATCTACTTAATAGATTATTAAGAGAGGGGAAAGAATATGGAATTAAATAAATTAATTGATGGCATGAAAGAGGACATTATTAAATCAACACAAGAAATTATAAAAATTAAAAGTGTAGAAAGTGAACCTAAACCTGGGATGCCATTTGGTGAGGGTGTAGCTAAATCATTAGAGTGTGCGTTAGGCATTGCAAAGAGATTAGGACTTCATACGGTCAATGTAGATGGTTATGTAGGGTATGCAGAATATGGCACCGGTGATGATTATGTTTTGGCACTGGGGCATTTAGATATAGTTCCTGAAGGTGATGGATGGATTTACCCACCTTATGGCGCAGAAATTCATGATGGAAAAATGTATGGACGTGGAACTACGGATGATAAAGGACCAATAATGGCAACGCTATTTGGGTTAAAAGCAATAAAAGATGCAAAATTACCTGTATCTAAGAGAATTAGAGTTTTATTTGGTACTAATGAAGAAACAGGAAGCAAGGAACTTGACCATTACTTAGAAAAAGAAAAACCACCAGTTGCTGGTTTTACACCAGATGCGGATTATCCAATAATTAATGGAGAAAAGGGTATAACTATTTTTGATATTGTAAAAGATTTTAATAACATAAATAAAGGTGAAAACGTTATAAAATATATCAAAGGTGGTCAAGTTTCTAATATGGTACCTGATTATTGTGAAGCAGGAATTATTTCTACTAATGCTAATGTTATAGTTAAATTATTAAGGACTTTTATAAAAGATACTGATTATAAATTATCAGCAGTGGTTAACACAAATCTTATAATAATTAAATCTATAGGTGAAGCAGCTCATGGAAGTACACCAGAGTTTGGTAAAAATGCAATAATGCAATTATTACAATTTCTAGGAACCATAAATCTTGACTCAAATGATGCATCAGAATTAGTAAAATTTTTAAATGAAAATATAGGGACGGAGACGCATGGTGAATCTTTTGGTGTTTGCCTTGAGGATAAGATTTCAGGAAAGTTATCATTTAATGTTGGAGTTATAAATATGGATAAGAATTCTGCTACGGTAACATTGAATTTAAGGTATCCTGTAACAAACAAATTGGAGGATATGATGACTCCATTTAATGAAAAAATAAAAGGAACTGGATTAAGAGTGGAGAAATTTGTACACCAAGAGCCATTATATTTTCCACCAGATAGTCCAATTATAAAAACACTCCAAAAAGTTTATACTGAGCAAACGGGAAAAGAAGCCACATTGGTATCTATAGGTGGAGGCACTTATGCTAAAGAAATGCCTAATATTGTAGCTTTTGGACCAATGTTTCCAGGAGAACCAGATACTATTCATAAACAAAATGAATATATTACAATAGATAATTTAATTAAAAATGCTAAAATATATGCCCATGCATTGTATGAACTCGCAAAATAAATATATACATTATTTCACAAGATATATATCTTAGTAAATAATAAATAACCTTTAAACCTATGTCTTATAAAATAAGATATAGGTTTTAGTATTCTTATAAGGTTGAATTTTATAAAACAAATTAATTGTGAATTTATATAAAGCCATAGAATTAAACTGTACATAGAGGTATAATAGAATATTATACTATAAATAATTTTTATAACATTGTATAAATAAGTTAAACAATATAAAAACTATAAAAAATATAGATTTTTAGCGAGGGATAATTATGAAAATACAAGATATTAAGATGGGTAGAATTAGTACTCCGCTGAAACACGGATATAAAGTAGGCAAGAGAATACTTACATTTTCCGATGAGATAGTTATAAAAATGATTACTGATACTGGGGAAATAGGTTATGGTAGCGCCGCACCAACACCGTTTATAACTGGAGAAACAGATAATTCAATAATTGGAGCTATAAATTATATTAAACCTGAAATTATAGGCTTAGATATTGAAAATATTGAAGAAATTATGAAGGTACTTCATAATTCTATTCACGGTAATAATAGCGCGAAGGCCGCTATTGATATAGCTATATATGATTTGCTTTGCAAGAAATATGGAATACCACTTTACAAATTTTTGGGCGGATATAAGACTTCGTTAACTACAGATCTTACTATAGTAAATGATACAGTAGAGCAAATGGTAGGGAAATCTTTAAAAGCTGTAATGGATGGTTATACTTGTTTAAAGGTTAAAGTTGGGAACCATGTGGATTTTGATATAGAGAAAGTTAAATCAGTAAGAAAAGCGGTAAGGCGTGGGATAAAGATAAGGGTAGATGCTAACCAAGGCTGGAGACCTAAGGAAGCTGTAAGTATAATTAGAAAATTTGAAGATATGGGGCTTGATATTGAGTTTGTTGAGCAACCGGTTAATGCCTGGGATATAGATGGACTAAAATATGTTACAGACAATGTTTCTACAAAGATTCTTGCAGACGAAGCAGTTTTTGGACCATCAGATGCCTTTAAGATAATTGAAAAAAGAGCAGCAGATCTAATAAGTATAAAACTTATGAAATGTGGAGGCATTAATAATGCAATAAAGATATATAATATGGCAGAAAATATGGGTATAAGATGCATGATGGGATGTATGTTAGAAAATAGGATAGGCATAACGGCGGCAGCTAGTTTTGCAGCATCAAAGTCTAACTTGGTTAAAGCGGATTTGGACACTATGTTGTACTTTGATAAGTGTGCAATAGTTGGTGGTGCAGCTGTAGAAGGTAATACTATAACTATTAACGATTCCCCGGGTCTTGGAATTTCAGATATCATTGGATGGAATGAAATTTCTTAGATATATGTATATTTATTTTAGAGTTAAGTAGATAAAAAATAACAAGCAAATGAGGTGGTAGTTTTGAATAATAATGAATATGATATAGAGACTGGTTCGGTGGAAGTCGAATTAAAGAAGCAGTTAGAGTTCAATATAGAAGAAGATAAATTAAAGTCTGTTGTTGATATTATTAGTGAAGAAATTTTGAAATATATTGAGAAGAGGAAGGAAATCACAAAATATATTTTAGAATATAGGAAAAAAGTAATTGAAGACTATAGAGATGATGAAGATATGGTAATAGAGTATTTTGATCATGAGATATATGTGAAAGAAGAAGCGTTTAAAACTATTGATAGAAGACTTAAGGAGTTAACGGCACTTAAAAGCTCTCCTTATTTTGGAAGAATAGATTTTTCTGAAGAAGATTATGGTATAAATGAAATGTATGTAGGAAGATTTGGGGTTACGCCAGACAATACTTATGAACCTTTAGTAGTAGATTGGAGGGCTCCTGTTGCATCTCTATTTTACACTGGGTCTCTAGGAGCGGCATTTTATGACGCACCAAAAGAAAAGATAGCAGTTAATATTTTAGCTAAAAGGCAATATATAATAAAGAAAGAAAAGCTTAAAGGAATGTTTGACTCAGCACTAGATATAAAGGATGAAATACTACAAATGGTGCTTAGTGGGAATGCGGGTGAAAAGCTCAAAGATATAATAATGACAATACAAAAGGAACAGGATGATTTAATAAGACAACCAAGAACGAAAACTATTGTAGTTGATGGTGTTGCTGGTAGTGGAAAAACAACTATAGCACTTCATAGAGTTGCATATTTACTTTATAATTATAGGAAAATACTTGAAGATAAGGTTTTAATATTAGGGCCTAATAATGTATTTATAGAGTATATATCAACAGTCTTACCAAGCCTTGGTGAATCAGGGGTTAAGCAAACAACATTTAGAGACTTTGCTTTTGATATCTTAGAACTTAAAGAAGTAATGAGTCTAAAGGAATACATGGAAAAAGTACTTAGTGGAGAAAAGGAATTTGCAAAGGACATAACATATAAAAATTCTATAGATTATAAGAATTTTATTGATAGAGCTGTAGAAAAATTGGATAATGAATATTTTAAGATGGAAGATTTAATTTTTATGGATGAATTAATAGTATCTAAAGAAGATATTAAAGAAATGTTCCACAATGATTATAAAACTATGCCTTTATTTAGGCGAAGTAAGAAAATTAGAAGGATTATTTATTCTAAAATTAGTGATGCTAGGGATAAAAAAGTTAGAGAAATACAAAAGGAATATGAAAAGACTGTTTTTGCTTTGTCTGCGCAGGAAAAGGATTTAAAAATAAATGATTTAGATTTTAATAGAAGACTTAATATTAGAGCAGTCATAAAAGAAGTACTTTTGCTAAAAAGAAGCCTTACTTGGCTCAATAATGGAAACTGTGTTGAGTTATATAACAATATTAATGGAAATAAAAGATTAACTGAAAATGATTTAGGTGGTATCTTATATTTCAAGATTAAGCTTGAAGGAACAAAAGTATCTGAGCAAATAAAACATGTAGTAATAGATGAAGCGCAGGATTATAATGAACTTCAGTTTTTAGTCATAAAGGAATTAACAGGGTGTAGTTCTTTAACTATAGTTGGAGATAGCAACCAAAGGTTAATACCATTTGATGGAGAATTACCTATGCATGATATGAAAAATATACTTCCCAATTGTAATGTTCAGGAGTTTAGATTAAATACTAGTTATAGATCTACAAAAGAAATTATGGAGTATGCTAATAAATATTTAGAGGCTGATCCCATTGTTCCAATAGTAAGAAGTGGTGAACCCGTAAGAGAAATATTAATTTCAAACAGAGATGAATTTAAAAAATTTGTACTAGATAAAATTGATGATTTTAAAAATAAAACTTACGAAAATATTGCGATTATATGTAAAGATATAAAAGAATCAGAAGATATATTTGGGCTGATTAATGAAAATACAAATGTTAAAATTATAGATAAGGAAAATGACATATATCATAGCGGAATTGTAGTGTTACCATCATATTTTGCTAAAGGACTCGAGTTTGATGCAGTAATTATGGTCTTAGATGAGCCTAAAGATGTCAGTGAGCATAAAGTAGATAATACCTTAAGTGAATATAAACAAGAAGATAAACTTAGGTATGTGATGGCAACTAGAGCATTACATGAACTTCAAGTGATTAAGAAAAACTTTTAACTTTTTTTCTTAGAGAATGTTAACAAAAGGATATATCACGTAAAATGCGTTTGAACAAGCTTTAGAAATTCTTTATTTAATTTATTTGAAGATGCGTTTAAAAAAATACATGTTTGAGCGATAGCGAGTTTGTATTTTTTAGCATCTGTAAATAAATTAAATATTAGAATTTCTTAGCGAAGCGAAAGCAGTTATAGCGATATATCCTTTTGTTGCTATATCCTCTAAGAAAAGTTGATAATCTATAATTCGAGGGTACATATTATTTTGTAAGTTCATCCCAGTTTTCAACCATTTCATTTAATTCAATTAATGTACTAGCTTTATCTTTACTAGCTATAGATCCACGGAGACTAGCAAGGTTTAAACTTATATTATACATTTCATCTCTTTCAACACTAAATTGTATGCGGGGAATAACTTTTTTCCATGCAATATCAATACTAGCGATATCTTGTTCAAGTTTACTCCAATTTTCAACTTCTGCATGTTTTATGGATAGATTTACAAAAGTGATTACATCTTCTGAAGGATTCTGAGGCTTTTTTAAATAGTTACCCCCAAGCATAATTAATACAAAAACTGTTAAAGTAACTATAGGTATAAAGTAAGTTATAAATTTTTTCATAGTTTAAGTTACTCCTTTATATTTTATTTTTTTGTCTGCTTTATATGATCGTTATAAAGATCTACATGTAAACCACTTGTTTGATTATATATAGCTAAAAATACTTCAGAGACATCAGTAATATTTTGTTTTTTTAGTTTGTTCATTAACCATCTTTCATTCCTATTAATAATTATTAAGTTGTTTTGTACAATGCTGCCGTCATGTATGACTTCATAATCAATACAAGCAGCAGAAGTTTTAATATTTAAATCTTTTGGTGTAACTGGATCACTTTCAGTCTTTTTTAAAATTGATAATTGACCATCTTTCTCGAGTACTGCATAAGCAACATCGTTTACGTCAAAAATACCTTTATCTCTTAACTGTGCTAGAAGGTCACCTATGGTATAACGGTATTTTTTCATTGACTCCTCTAGTATTTTTCCATTTGTTATAATAATGGAAGGCTCCCCATCTAAAAATTTTTCGGCAGTCTTTGATTTGATGGTTATCAATTGAAGGATAAGGCATAAGACAGTCCAGGTAATTAAGCCTACCCAGTGAGGCCAAGCTCTACTAGTTAAATCTGTAGTTAAAGTAGAAGCTGTGGAACCTATAGTTATACCAACTACATAATCAAAAAAAGTTAGCTGACTAACTTGTTGTTTTCCGAGAACACGAGTAAATATCAATAACGTAAAAAAGCCGATGACTCCTCTTACAAGAACCATTAGACCTTCATTCATAATAACACCTTCTTTAGTAGTAGTATCTCCATATTTATAATTTGTATTTATGTAGAAATTATAATTATTATTGTGATATAAAATTAGAAAGCGCGATTGATGAGGAGTATTTTACCAAGTAAAATTATTTTTAAAAAATCATAAAATACTATTGAATTTTAATTTAATTCTGATATAATAAAATTAACAAAACAAATTAAACGTATTCAAATATTTTAAAAATTAGATTTCTGGGGTATTCGTCAAGCTCTTATTTTCAACCTACAATATTTATACGGGAGTTCGAGATCTAGATGTGCATTTGGCTTATAAGACCAATTTTTAATTGGCAAGGACTGTTATACATCTCTGAGGACACCCACCTATCATAAAGATAGGTGTAAAAATTGGGGCAACGGTATTTTGGATTAATGATTTTAAAATTTTGATTAATTTATAAAGAGATAGAAATATCTCTTTTTTTAGTGTCTCTTAAATTATAATTTAATTTTTTTATGTTATAATTAATATAAAGTAATAAGACATTTTGAAAAAGCAGTAAGTGCACAATGTCTTGCAAAGAGGTGCAGTAATATGAGAGAAGACAAAGTTCTTGAGATGATAAAGATTAACCCAATTGTTATAAAAAATATTGAAAATCCCAGTGATGAGATGAAACTTATGGCGATAAAAAAAGATGGTATAATGATACGCTATATAAAAAATCCTACAAGTGAAATGGAATATTTAGCAATACAAAACAATCCACGGGTGATTGAGTTTATAAAGAAACCAACATATAATATGAAAAAACATGTTGTGTCAAAGCTATGGAATGCTCTAGAATTTATTGAAAATCCTTCAGAAGAATTGATAATAATAGGTATGAAGCAAAAGGGATATGCAATAAAATACGCTGAAAATCCAAGTGAAAAACTTCAAAAAATGGCTATAGAAAAAGATTATGATTCTATAAAATATATAGAAAACCCAAGTGAAGAAATACAATTTTTTGCTATAAGAATAAATTATGTTGCTTTAAGGTATATAAAAAATGCAACATTAAGTGCTGAGATATTGGCAATACGCGAAAATGAATCAGCTATAAGGTTTATTGAAAATATAGATGATAATAAAAAGATATTGTTTTTAAAAAGCAACGCATTTGTAATGAAATATATTATTAATGATCTCTCAAGGGATAGTGTAGAGATGGCTTTTAAAGAGGTGTTATCTAAAGAAACTGTATCAGACAAATATGTGAGAGATTTCATAAATTGTGATAGTATAAATGAGAGATATGGCAACATATCTATGGATAAAATAGTCTTTATTTATAAATATGGTAGTAAAACATGCAAAAAAATAGCAGTTGATGAAAAACTGAATATGATGTAAGAAGGGATGAACTAATGAATTTAAAAGATACTATGTTAAGTGTAGAACTTGTTATAGAAACGAATGAAGTGCCTTTAATTGTAGGAGAGAGTGGTATTGGAAAAACTGCACTCGCGAAAACACTTTCAAAAAATAAAGGGTGGAGCTTGGTTATTATAGATGGTAACCTATTAAAAGAAGGAGAGATAGGCGGCCTTCCAACAGTTGAGGATTATAGTTTTAAGGATATAAGTGGCAAGGAGGTTCAATCAAAAAATACTGTTTATGCAGTTCATACAAAACTGCAAGAAATAGATAAATTAGTAAATGAAGGCAAAGAAGTGTTTTTATTTATTGACGAGATAAATCGTTGTGAACACACAGTGCAGCAGGAACTTATGAACCTAATATTAAATAGAGAGATAAATGGATATAAACTAGATAAAAAAGTAAAAATATTAGCAGCAATGAACCCTTCTAGCAAGTATGGTGAAGATTTTGATTATCAAGTAGTTGATATGGATGCCGCGCAAGAAAATAGATTTGTTTTATTACATATGGAATGTGACTCAAAAGCTTGGATTTCATGGGCTATAGAAAATAACTTAGAGCAAAAGGTTGTAGAATTCATAGCTACATTTCCTGAATATTTACTAAATAATCAAAAGGATGAGCAAATAAGAGCGACCCCAAGAAGTTATGAGCGGGTTTCTAAAGTTTATAAAATATATAAGGAAAATAAAGATACTATTCCTAAAAGAATATTTCTTAATATAATAAAAGGAAATTTAGGTAATAGAATAGCGAATGAGTTTATGTCATTTACACAGGAAGATAATGAGCCATTAATTTCTTTTGATGATGTGTTTGCAGGTGAGGTATTATCACAAGAAATAATAACTAAGGTGGAAAATGAAACCCACACTAGATTATATTTAACATCAAAAAATATTATATATACATTGGATAATAAAGTGATTCTAGACAGCGATATAAGGCGGTTTATAGAATTATTGGGCATTTATCCTGTGGATTTAGGGGTAGGAATTATGCAGGATATTAAAGAAAGCAGTAATAATGTTTATAAGCTGTGTTTGGAAAATGAAGCCTTCGTTGAAATGTATTTTAAGGCCTATAATCAAATAAAAGGCTAGGTGAAATTATGGGAAAAAAATTTGAAATCCTTAAAAGTGAGCTTTATGATGAAATTTCTAATGTGAAAAGCATAAGGGATATGCCAAGCAATTTTACAAATGACTTCTTGAAACTCGTTACAATGGTTAATTTTATGTTAATAGAGGATAAGGACAATTTTTATGGCTATTTTTTGCTTCAAATGTCTAGAGAGATAAAATATGATATAAGTTCTCCAACAGCTGTGAATTTTAAATTATCTAGGTATGTTATTTACTTTAATCCATATATTTTCTTAAACCTCACAGCAGAGCAGATGAAGAGCGCTATAAAACATGAGATTTATCACATATTATCATTTCATTTAAAACGTGCAAGAGGCCTTAAAACAAAATACAGCACCTTGGCTATTAATATGGCAATGGATATAGTAGTTAATCAATATTTAAACTATCTTCCACCATTTTCTATAACGATAGACAGTATAAATTCAAAATATAGATTAAATCTTCAACAATATATGGGTATGGAATATTATGCAAAGGAGATTCAGAAAGCTTTGGATCTTTTAGAGGAAGATGATGAAAGTCAAGTGGATGACTCTAAGGATAAGCATATAGAAAAAGAATATGATGCTAGAAAAACTCATGATTTATGGGAAGAATCTATAGAAGTAGACGAGGAAACTCTTGAAAATTTTACGCAGAAATATGCCATGCTTTCAGAAAAAGGCAAAGTACCTCTTTATTTAGAGGGTATTTTGAAGGGGCTAAAAAACGAAAAAGGTGAAATTCCTTGGAATTTGTATTTGAAAAAGATTATGGGGACATTGGAAAGTGATAAAAAAAAGACTGTTGCAAGAAGAAGTAGGCGTCAACCTAATAGATTGGATCTAAGAGGAGAACTTAGGGGGCATACTGCTAGAATTACCTTGGCTATAGATGTAAGCGGTAGTATAAGCGATGAGGAGTTTAAGGGAGCAATAAAGGAAGTGTTTAATATAGTGAAAACTTATAAACATGAAATAACTCTGATTGAATGTGATACGCAAATAAGGCAGGTATATAAGGTTAAATCTATTAATAGCATAAGAGAGCGATGTACTAGTCGTGGTGGTACGAAATTTACACCTGTGTTTAAATATGTAAATGGTACAGATACTAATATACTAATATATTTTACAGATGGAAAAGGTGAAGAAAAACTGGATGTATTACCAAAGGGTTACAAAACATTGTGGGTTATATCGGGACGTGGTGATAAACTATCATTAAAGGAACCTTTTGGAATAATAAAAAAACTAAAGCCTGTAGAGATAATAGAGGATATGCAGGAAAGATTAGATATAATGGTTGATGGGTTTTCTATGCAAAGTCAAGAGCCAATACATTAGCATGATAAACCCTGAATTTTTTCTATGTGACTTGCAAACGAACTTTAAACTGGAAATTTGACTAAGAAATTCTAATGATTTACTCATGGAAAATTCTCTATCACTCACATTCGGCGTCCTGCCTCAGGTTCGCTAGCCTGCCTTCCTGGCAGGCTTACGAGAATTTTACATTTATAAATCAAGAATGTCTAAGTCGAATTTCAATAGTTTCGTTGTTTCGTATTGCAAGTCACTTCGTAGAAATTTGCGCTTAATATGTTCATAAAGAAAGTAATTTATACTTGAACGTGCAGAGGAAAAGTAAAACAACTTAAAATAGGAGAGTTGGTTAAGAAATAAGGTAAAGGTGGATATATATATGAGAAATTTAAAAATGATATTAGAATTTGATGGAAGTAGATATAAGGGATGGCAGAAACAACCAGATAATGATTTAACGGTTGAAGGTAAAATTGAAAGTGCTTTATCTAAAATGGTAGGGGAACCTATAGAAGTTACAGGTTGCGAAAGAACAGATATAGGTGTGCATGCCGAGAACTATGTGGCAAATTTTCATACCGACTGTGATTTAAGTATAGAAGCTATTATGGATTATCTTAATGGAGATTTACCAGATGATATAGCAGTGAAGTCTATGGAGTGTGCAAGTGAAAAATTTAATTCAGGATATAATATAAAATCAATTACTTATGTGTATAAAATAAGTAATAGTGAATTAAGAAACGTGTTTAATAGAAAATATGTTTATAACTCCGAGATGCTACTTAATTTAGAAGAAATGAAAAATACAGCAGAATATTTAGTTGGTACTCATGACTTTCAGTATTTAGCCACAGTACCTATAAATATTAAGTCTACTATAAGAACTATTAATTATATTAATATAATAGAATTAGAAGAAGGTATTATTGAGATAGAAATTAATGCTGATGAATTCCTCTGGAATATGGTAAGAATTATTGTGGGTAGTCTTCTAGAAGTAGGTAAAGGGAATATAAAACCAATTGATATTGAAAATTTATTAATTGATACAGAAGCATCGGCATATATACCAATGGCTAAATCTAAAGGATTAGCTTTAAGAGGCGTTGAATACTAAGATAACAAAGCAAGAAATCACCTGTGTGAATTGCATAAGAACTAAAAACTAGAAATTCAATTAACAAATTCTAATCTTTTGATTATATAAAATTCTCAACCTCTGGGTAGTTCTCTGGGGCGCATAACAATTATCAATTGTTATGTACTCACATTCAACCTCCTGGCTCAGGTTCGCTAGCCTGACTTCCTGTCAGGCTTACGAGAATTTTATATTCTCAAAAGAAGAATTTCTAAATGAAATTTAATAGTTTTGTCGTTTCTTATTGCAAGTCACTCCGGTGGGATTACTATGCTTATTAAGATATGAGTGTTACACTGATATAACTATAAGTAAAAAAAGATAATACTAAGGGCTTACCCCCAAGGTATTATCTTTTTTTGTTAAGTGTATTAATAACGTCGAACATAATTAGAAATTATTACATAATATAGTTTTAGAGGATTAAAAGGAAAGCTTAAAATAGTTATTTATGATTAAAAAATCTCGATGAAATGTTTGGAAATGTTTACAGTATATAGCTGTAAACCGTTTGATGGGCAGACGTTAGCGTGTGTCCATTTATTTTTTTAAAATGTATTGACATGAGATATTTATGGGATTATAATATACTTCGTAAGCTAAATATACGTACACGAAACATTTGTATTCGAAATATATTCAAGGTGGTGATTAAGTGGAAATATTTAATGAAAGTATAGAAGTTGCGAGGCTTTTTCAAGAGGTTATGCAGTTATTTAAACATAGTATGACTAAAGTATTATGTGATACAGGCATGTCTGCACCTCAAGGTATGGTTTTAGGACTTTTAAGTAAAAAAAAGAAGATGAAGATAACTGAACTTAGCAATGATCTTTGTCTATCAAATAGTACAGTATCTGGAATTATAGACAGGCTTGAGAAGCAGAAAATGGTAGTACGTGAAAGAAGTGAGAAGGACAAGAGAGTAGTTTATGTAAGTATAGCGCCAAATTTTGAAGACATGCATAAAACTTTCCATAAACAGTTTGAAAAAAATATTGCAGACGTAATGAGTAAAGGAGATGCACAGGAGATTCATAAAATATTTGAGGGCTTAGACGTACTAAAAAAACTTTTAAAAGACCAAGAAAAATAAAACAATAACAATGAATGGAGATGACACTTTTGATTAAATTATTTAGATTTCTTAAACAATACACAATACACATAATTGCAATAGTTATATTAATTTTTATTCAGGTACTTGCGAATCTTTATTTGCCAACATTAATGGCAGATATAATAGATAAAGGTATAGTTCAGAAAAATGTAGTTCAAAATATTTCATTCCTAGGATATAGTGGAGCTTATAAAGGGATAGAATATATTATGAGAATAGGTGCTATTATGCTGATAATTTCAGCAGGTGGTGTTATATGTTCAATTATAGCTGCATTCCTATCGTCTAAAACTTCTGTTGGACTTGGTAGAATTGTTCGTAATAAATTATTTGCTAAAGTCGAAGGATTTTCGCTACATGAGTTTGATAAGGTTGGTACTGCAACACTTATAACAAGGACTACGAATGATGTTACTCAGGTTCAAACAGCAACCGTAATGATTTTTTCAATCATGCTTTTTGCACCTTTAACTGCAATAGGTGGTATTGTTATGGCTTTAAGAGAAGATGCAACTTTAACTTGGATTTTTGCAGTTGTAATTCCGCTTCTTGGAATTATTATTGGAATAACTCTTAAATTCGCTATGCCGTTATTTAAATTAATGCAAGTTAAAATAGATAAATTAAATCTTGTATTACGTGAATCACTTACTGGTATTAGGGTTGTGCGTGCATTCAATCGTATAAGGACTGAAAAGGCTAGATTTGATGATGCTAACACTGATCTTATGAATAATGCTGTAAAGGTAAATAAGATCATGGCTTTTTTATTGCCAATAATGATGTTTATCATGAATGTTACAACAGTTGCTATTATTTGGTTTGGTGCTAAAAGAATAGATACTGGAGGCATGGAGGTTGGTTCATTAATAGCATTTATACAATATGGAATGCAAATTTTATTCGGATTCTTAATGCTTGCTATGGTATTTATAATGATACCAAGGGCACAAGCCTCTGCAATAAGAATTAATGAAGTATTAGATATGGAGCCAGAAATAATTGATCCAAAGAATACTAAATTAGCGGATAAAAAAAGTGGATATGTTGATTTTAAGGATGTAACATTTAGTTACCCTGGTGCAGATCAACCAGCCATTAGTAATATAACATTTAGTGCAAGACCAGGTGAAACAACCGCTATTATTGGTGGTACTGGTTCTGGTAAGTCAACTCTTATAAACTTAATACCACGTTTTTATGATGTTACTAGTGGTGCAATATTAGTTGATGGGGTAGATGTTCGCGAAATGAGTCAGGAAAGCCTAAGATCTAAAATAGGGTTTGTTCCTCAAAATACTGTTCTCTTTTCTGGAACTATTGCAGAGAATATTAAATATGGTAAAGATAATGCTACTATTGAGCAAATTAAGCATGCAGCTACAGTAGCACAAGCTACTGACTTTATCAATGGAATGAAAGAAGGGTATGATCATCCTATTGCCCAGGGCGGTACAAATGTTTCTGGTGGACAAAAACAACGTCTATCTATAGCGCGTGCCTTAGTTAGACAACCTGAAATATATATATTTGATGATAGTTTTTCAGCACTTGATTTTAAAACTGATGCAAAACTGCGAGCAGCACTTAAAAAAGAAACATCAAAATCTACTGTAATAATTATTGCACAAAGGGTTGCAACGGTTATGGATGCAGATAGGATTATAGTAATAGATGACGGCTTAATTGCAGGCATAGGAACTCACAAGGAACTTTTAACCAGTTGTAAGATATATCATGAAATTGTATCTTCACAGCTTTCAGAGGAGGAATTATCATGAGTGAAAAAAATAAGAACAATAAACCAAGTGGAGGTATGGGTGGTGGACCAATGGGATCTTTTGCAGGTCCTAAAGTAAAAGCCAAAGACTTCAAAGGTACATTAAAAAGGCTTTTAAGTTACTTAAAACCTCAAAGAACCAATTTTATCTTAGTTTTTATATTTGCAATCTTCAGTACCGTTTTTACAATAGTAGGACCCAAGATTTCAGGAAAAGCTATAACTAGATTAGTTGAAGGTATGATGAATAAATATGGATTGCTTCAGTTGCATGCTCAGCAAGATAAAATAGCAGCTGTAATAAAAGCTAATCCAGGGGCCGCAAACAGTCCTAAGGTAATTGATGGTCTTGATAAAATTAAGGCTGGAGTATCTAAAATAATGGATATAAATGGTGGAATGATAGATTTCACTTATATACGAAACATTATTCTTTTATTACTTGGATTATATGTAATAAGTACGATTTTTGGATTTCTTCAACAATATATAATGGCTGAAGTTGCACAGAAAACTGTATACAATTTACGTAAGGAAGTTGAAGATAAACTTTCAAGATTACCACTTAAATTCTTTGATTCAAAAACTCATGGTGAGATATTAAGTCGTGTAACAAACGATGTTGATAATATATCAACAACGCTTCAACAGAGTCTTACTCAGCTTATTACGTCGATTGTTACAATAATTGGTATTGTAGTTATGATGCTTACAATAAGTCCACTTATGACTTTAGTTGTAATTTTAACATTACCATTATATATTGTTGTGACAGCTTTTGTAGCAAAACGATCACAAAAATATTTTGCGTCGCAACAAAAGGAAATTGGAGAACTTAATGGTCATGTTGAAGAAATGTATACTGGTCATAAAATTGTTAAATCTTTTGGACATGAGAAAGACTCAGTACAAGAGTTTAGAAATATTAATGATAGGTTATACAATGCAGGGTGGAAAGCTCAGTTTATTTCTGGGATAATAATGCCTATGATGAGATTTGTTAGTAATATAGGTTATGTAGTAGTTTGCGTTGTTGGTGGATATCTAGCAACACAAGGAAAAATCACAATAGGTAATATTCAAGCCTTTATTCAATATTCTAATCAATTTACTCAACCAATAGTTCAAACTGCAAATATAGCTAATATTATTCAATCAACAGTAGCATCTGCTGAACGTATTTTTGAATTACTAGATGAAGTTGAAGAGATTGAAGAAACTGCGGATTCTAAGGTAATTGAGTTTCCCAAAGGCGAAGTTAAGTTTGAGCATGTTGATTTTAGTTACAAAAAAGAAGAATCACTTATTAAAGATATGAATATTGATGTAAAGAGGGGCCACACAATTGCAATTGTTGGACCAACCGGGGCTGGTAAAACTACACTTGTTAACTTGCTTATGAGGTTCTATGAGATAGATGCTGGTAAAATTTCGATTGATGGAGTTGACATAAGAGATATAAAACGTGGAGAGTTACGTAGTATGTTCGGTATGGTACTTCAGGATACTTGGTTATTTAATGGGACTATAATGGAGAACATTGCTTATGGTAGAGAGGGAGCAACAGATGAAGAAGCTATGCAGGCAGCAAGAGCTGCTCATGCACATCACTTTATTAAGACTCTTCCTGAAGGGTATAATACAATACTAAATGAAGAAGCTTCTAATATATCACAAGGTCAAAAACAGCTTCTTACTATAGCTCGCGCAATACTTGCTAATCCAACTATTATGATATTGGATGAGGCTACAAGTAGTGTCGACTCAAGAACAGAAGTTTATATACAAAGGGCTATGACAGAACTTATGCAAAATAGAACAAGTTTTGTAATTGCACATAGACTTTCTACAATTAAAGATGCAGAGTTAATTTTAGTTATGGATAAAGGAAGTATCATTGAGATGGGTAACCATAATGAGCTTCTAGCTAAAAATGGATTCTATGCAGATCTTTATAATAGTCAGTTTGCTGGTGCAAACTTAGATAATGAAGTAATGTAAACAAGAATACACTGTAGAGAAAAATTCTACGGTGTATTTTTATGTTGACAACCTTTACATTAAGTGATAATATAAGTTTATAAACTAAATAATGTCTAACAGGATTGTGACTGATAATTCAGGCAAGACCTAGGTTAATGTGAAACATACGTATAGAGAGTCTATAAGTGTTTTATTTTAATTTGGGTTTTTTATTTTTAAAATTGTAATGCTAAAAAACAATTAAATATAATTATATAAAGTGGTGTTAATAATGAAAATAAAAAAAGTATTGAATAATAATGCAGTTACTGTAATGAATAATGATAATAGGGAAATAGTTGTTATGGGTCTAGGACTAGCTTTTAAAAAAAGAGCTGGAGATGAACTTGAAGAGGATAGAATTGAGAGGGTATTTACACTAGAGAATAAAGAGGTATCTGAAAGATTAAAAAATCTCATTAGTGAAATTCCTGCAAAGTATGTGGAAATTTCAGAAGAAATAATAAAATATGCAGAAGAAATCTTAGGGAAAAAACTAAATGAAAATATATATTTAACATTAACAGATCATATTAGCTTTGCAATTACTAGGAACAAACAAGGGTTAAACATAAAAAATCCTATGCTTTGGGAGATAAAAAGATTTTATAAACAAGAATACGAAATTGGACTTATTGCACTTAATATTATAAAAGAAAACTTTGAGATAACATTACTAGAGGATGAGGCAGCCTCGATCGCTCTTCATATTGTGAATGCAGAACTAAATCAGGATATGCCGAAGGTTGTAGCTATGACAAAGGTTATTCAGGAAATACTTAATATAATTAGATATAACTTTAAAATGGATTTTGATGAAGAGTCATTAAGCTACCATAGATTAGTAACTCATTTAAAGTTTTTTGCTCAACGAATGATGAATGAAACTACATCTAAAGGTGATGATGAATATTTATATGAAATTGTAATAGAAAAGTATGACGATGCGTATAAATGTGTAAATAAAATAAAGACTCATTTAAAAAAAGCTTATAACTTAATATTGTCAAAAGAAGAAATGACATATCTTACTATTCATATTCAAAGAGTTGTCAATCGAGATGTAATTAAATAAAATATCAATATAAATAAAGTAAATAAATGAGGATTGTGACTGAGATTCAGGCAAGACCTAAAATGTTTACTAAATAATCCATTTAATATTATTAGCTTTTAGAAATCAAAAGGCATGATAATTACTTGGAATGTTTAGTTTACAGTTTAGGTCTTTTTTTTATAAATTTTAGAAAAATTAAATTAAGGGGTGAATTAAATGGACTATAATAATTTAGCAAGTCAAATTCTTAAGTTAGTTGGGGGAGAAAAAAATGTATTAAGTGTTGTTCATTGTGCTACCAGATTACGATTTAAATTAAGAGATAAGAAAAAAGCAAATAAGATTGAACTCGAGAAAACAAATGGTGTTTTAAGTATAGTTGAAAGCGGAGGACAATTTCAAGTAGTTATTGGAAGTGATGTTTCCGATGTTTATAAAGAACTAATGAAAATTGCAAGTTTTGGCGTGAAGTCTGATTCAGAAGATGTAGTAACAGAAAAGGAATCAGTTTCTTCAAAGATTTTTGGAGTTATTTCAGGGAGTTTTTCGCCGCTAATTCCAGCACTTGCTGGTTCAGGTATGTTGAAGGCATTACTTACAGTTCTTACAATGACAGGTTTGTTATCTGTTCATAGTGGAACTTATAGTATTTTGTCTGCAGCAGCAAATGCTATATTCTATTTTTTACCAATATTCCTCGGAATTACTTGTGCTATTAAATTAGAGGCTAATGCATATGTGGGAGGAATTATTGGAGCAGCTCTTTTAGAACCTAATATTACAGCATTGCTCCTTGTAGGTAAAACGACTTCGTTTATTGGAATACCTGTTGTATTAATGAATTATTCATCTACTGTGTTTCCAATTTTTATTGCTGTTAGTATTTTTGCAGTGTTTGAAAGACTACTTAAGAAAATTATACACAAAGATGTACAGATGTTTTTAGTGCCTATGATATCTATGATGGTTATGGTACCTTTAACTGTAATAGCCTTTGGACCTTTTGGTGTTTATGCTGGAAATGCTATTGGAGCAGGAGTTACATTTTTAAGTGGTAAAAGTGGCATATTAACAGGGGCTGTTATGGGAGCTGCTTGGACATTCTTAACTGTTCTAGGCCTTCATTGGGGGTTAGTACCTATTATTTTAGCAAATATTGCATCTGGTGGTGATCCAATTATTGCAATGGCCGCAGCTGCTGTTTTTGCTCAAATGGGTTTGGCTTTTGGTGTGTTTGTAAAAACAAAAGATAAAAAATTAAAAACTCTTGCAGGATCTACATTGCTACCGGGGTTACTCTCTGGAGTAACAGAACCTATTGTTTATGGATTACTTTTACGTTATAAGCGTACAATTCCATACGTTGCAGTTGCTGGAGCTGTTGGTGGAGCAATTAGTGGAATTCTAGGAGTACAGGAAAAAGTTTTTGCGTTTCCTAGTGCGTTATCAACTCCAGCATTTTCGCCGATGTCTATGTACGCAATTGCTATGGCAGTTCCCTTTATTATAGTAGCACTTCTTACTATAATATTTGGATATGAAAGTAAAGATAAAAGAATTAAAGCTAAAGATGAGTTAAATAATGGAGATGAATCATTGTTATTAAAGAAAGAAGTTATTGTCAGCCCATTAACTGGAGAAGTAAAATCGTTATCATCCGTGAATGATCCTGTTTTTTCAGCAGGAACAATGGGAAAAGGGATTGCTATAGAGCCAACAATTGGTGAGGTTGTATCGCCTGTAAATGGCATTGTTAAAGCAATATTTCCAACAAAGCATGCTATTGGAATTATGTCTGATGAAGGTGTAGAGATATTAATCCATATTGGAATAAATACGGTTCAATTAGAAGGAAAATATTTTACTCAAATAGCTAAACAAGAAGATCGAGTGAAACAAGGTGACATATTAGTTAAATTTGATATAGATAAAATAAAAGAAGCGGGATATGAAGTTATAACGCCTATTATTATAACAAATACTGGCAATTATTCAGATGTTTTGGCAAGTAACATAAAACAAATTAAAAAGGGTGAAACACTATTAACTATTGTATAGTTAAAAAATAATTTGAAATATACAAAATGAGTAAGTAAAAAATAACAAATAATAGGAGGAACTAAAAATGCAAAGTAATACAGAAAGATTTCCAAAAGGATTTTTGTGGGGTGGAGCAGTTGCTGCTAACCAATGTGAAGGGGCATATAATGAAGATGGTAAGGGATTGTCAACACAGGATATAGCACCAAGAGGCATCATTGGGAAAATCACAAAAGAACCAACAGAAGATAACTTGAAATTGATAGGTATTGATTTCTATCATAGATATAAAGAGGATATCAAATTATTTGCCCAGATGGGATTTAAGACATTTAGAACATCTATTGCATGGTCTAGAATATTTCCGAATGGTGATGATGCCATGCCTAATGAGAGAGGGTTACAATTTTATGATGATTTATTTGATGAATGTTTAAAATATGGAATGGAGCCACTGGTTACAATTTCTCATTATGAGACGCCTCTTGCCTTATCTAAGAATTATGATGGTTGGGTAAACAGAAAGCTTATAGGATTTTTTGAAAACTATTGCAAAACAATCTTTGATAGGTACAAGAATAAAGTGAAATATTGGCTTACATTTAATGAGATTAATTCAGTATTGCACCAACCATATATGAGCGGTGGTATATTTACAGATAAAGAAAAGTTGACAAAACAGGATTTATATCAAGCAATTCATCATGAGTTAGTAGCAAGTGCAATGGCAGTTAAAATTGGACATGAAATGATGCCTGGTGCAAAAATTGGGTGTATGATTCTTGGAGTACCAAATTATCCATTAACTCCTGATCCTAGTGATGTAATTGAAGCAATGAAACAAGATAGGGAAAACTTATATTTTGCAGATGTTCATGTAAGGGGAGTATATCCTAAATATATGGATAAATATTTTAAAGATAATAATATAAAAATTATTATGGAACCCGGAGATGCTGAAGTTCTAAAAAATACAGTAGACTTTGTTTCATTTAGTTACTATATGAGTTCTTGTGCAACCTCAGATTTAACAAAGGCAAAAGGAGCAAGTGGAAACATAATCTCAGGAGTTCCAAATCCATATTTAGAATCTTCGCAGTGGGGATGGCAAATAGATCCAAAGGGATTGCGATATATTCTCAATCTTTACTATGATCGTTATCAAAAACCACTATTTATTGTTGAAAATGGGTTAGGTGCTGTTGATGAATTGGTAATTGGTAAAGATGGTAATAAAACGGTTGATGATGATTACAGAATTAAATATCTAAATGATCATTTGGTTCAGGTAGCCAAGGCAATAGAAGATGGGGTAGATGTAATGGGGTACACCTCATGGGGCTGTATTGATCTTGTTAGTGCATCAACTGCAGAATTTAAGAAACGCTATGGTTTCATATATGTAGACCGTAATAATGATGGAACGGGTACTTTAGAAAGATACAAGAAAAAAAGCTTTAATTGGTATAAAGAAGTAATAAGAACAAATGGAAAAAATTTAATATAAGATTTATGCATTGAAGGTCATGTTGAAATTAATTTCGACGTGGCTTTTTAAATTTAAAAAAGTTATATATCCTGGCTTTATATACGCAGAGTTTGACGAAAGTTGCGAATGAATTATAGTGGTAAAAGCACTATAATTAAAGGAAGTTATGTATATTTGTAGAAATATATATATTAAAGAATAAATAGACTTATGTTATGATTAATAATATGATTAAAATCATCATTTAAATAATAAAAAAAGGAGGTGCGCATCATGAAAAATATAATGCCAAGTATAAGTCTAGATTGTATGGATCACAATGTAGATAAATATGAAGATATAAACAAATATGATTTGGAAAAAAAATTAAATGAAAAAATCATGAGACTTGAAAATGAATTGCAGCATACTAAAGAATGCCTTCAATCATCAAATGAGGAACATCTTGTTTATAATGAAGAACTACTGAGTGCAAACGAAGAATTTAAAGCAGTAAATGATGAATTACTAAAAATCAATACCCAGTATCAACATAAAAATCAAGAATTGTCCGATCTATATAGTGATGTGACAAACTATTTAAATAGTACAGATATTGGAACTATTTTTCTTGATGAAAAACTTTGTATAAGAAAGTTTACGCCTAGCATTACTAAAGAGATAAATCTTAAGGTGCAAGATATTGGGCGTCCAATGCAGGATATATCAAATAATCTCATCAATGATGATTTAAATATAGGTGCAATTGAAGTATTAAGTAGTCATATGTTATATGAGAAGGAAATTCAAAGTAAAAATGGAAGCTGGTATTTACTGAAGTGCGCACCATACTGTACATGTGAGAATTTAATTAAGGGGGTAGTCTTATCTCTTGTGAATATAACAAATAAGAAATTATTAGATGAAAAAATTTTATCCGAAAATTTAATGACGGAGTTTTTCAGTAATCTTTCCCATGAACTGAGAACGCCACTAAATATAATTTTATGTACCTTGCAGCTTTTGGATACATATACAATGAATGGTGAACTCAATGATAAAGAAAGGAAATTTCAAAAGTATAGCGGTATAATGAAGCAGAATTGTTTCAGACAATTAAGACTTGTAAATAATATGATTGATATTACAAAACTTGATGCAGGTTTTCTTGATCTTAATTTACAGAACTGCAATATTGTAAATGTTATTGAGAGCGTTACTATGTCAGTGGCCGAATATATCAAAACTAAGTCCATAAAATTAATTTTTGATACTGATATAGAGGAGTGTATAATGTCCTTTGATCCAGAAAAGATTGAAAGAGTGATACTAAATCTACTTTCCAATTCAATAAAGTTTACAAGAGCAGGTGGAAGTATGATGGTAAATATGTACGATAAAGGAGAAAACATTATAATATCCGTAAAAGATACAGGCATAGGTATTCCAAAGGATAAGTTAAATATTATTTTTGATCGATTTAGACAGGTAGATAGGTCAATTACAAGAAGACAGGAAGGCAGTGGTATAGGGCTTTCCATAGTAAAATCACTTGTCGAGTTACATGGTGGCACAATTTCAGTACTTAGTGAATATGGCAGGGGGACAGAGTTTATCATTGTACTTCCAGTAACAGAACTTACTAAAGAAAATGATATATGTGGAGTGTTTGAAACTCAATCACAAGAACGAATTGAGAAGATACATATTGAGTTTTCCGATATTTACTCTTTAAATTAGACAGAATTGTGTATATGTCATCAAAACAGATTATTTTAAAAAATATAGAAGTTTAAAGACTATTATACTTTGGTTACAAACAATTTGTTATAATAAGATATAATAATATGTACATAAATCTGTTAATGGAGGGCTAGTATGAAAGAAAATGAGAACACTTACGCAAAAGTAGGGACTAAAAATTATGGTAGTGATGCTATTAAAATAGATACATCAAAAACAGACTTTTCAATTGTTGGCATAGGTGCCTCCGCAGGGGGATTGGAGGCTCTGTCAGATTTTCTTCTTAATGTGCCTGAAAATAGCGGCTTGGCTTATGTTATAGTTCAGCACATGGAGAATGATAGTAAGGATATTTTGGTGGAGTTACTTCAGGGTGAAACAAGTATGGAAGTGGTACAGGCCTATGAAAACGTATTTGTGGAGCCGGACAAAGTCTACATAATTCCACCAAATAAGGATATGACTATTAAACATAACGTGATACATATTTCTGATTATAGGCAGTCTCACGCTCTGCATCTGCCTATAGATTTCTTTTTTTGCTCTCTTGCGAATGATAAGCGGGAGAGGAGTATTGGTGTTATACTATCAGGTATGGGTAGTGACGGTACAGTAGGAATTAGAGAGATTAAGGAAAAGGGCGGAGGCGTATTTATCCAGGAACCGTCTTCTGCTAAATTTGATGATATGCCTCGTAGTGCAGCCCAAGTAGGTTTAGCAGATGGTATATCGACTGTAGAGACAATGCCTTCAAAGATTATTTCTTATATAGAACACAAGACAAATATGGTTATGGAAGGTCAGGACCAGACAGAAAAACTAAATGGTTACTTCGACAGTATTATAGCTATGTTACGATCACACACAGGGCATGATTTTTCTTCGTATAAAAGAAACACTATACAACGTAGGATTGAACGATGCATGGGTATTCACCAATTTGATGATATAGCTACATATGTGAGCTTTTTAAAGAAGAATCCTCAAGAATTGGAAGTGCTATTTAAAGAATTCTTAATTGGGGTTACCAATTTCTTTCGTGAACATGTGGAGTGGGAATTGCTAAAAGACAAAGTTATACCGGCACTCTTAGCGCAGAGGTCACCAACTGATACGGTTCGAGTTTGGATCTCTGGCTGTTCTACCGGCGAAGAGGCTTACTCTTTAGCAATTGTCTTCAAAGAGGTGATAAACAAATTAAAGCCTTTCAAAGACTTTTCTATTCAGATTTTTGCTACTGATCTAGACTCCAAAGCTATTGATAAAGCACGGGAAGGGGTTTTCTTTGCAAATATCACAAAAGATATGTCGAGCGAACGCCTAAGTAAGTATTTTAGCAAGGTGGACCATGGCTATCAGGTTATTAAGGAAATTCGGGATATGGTCATATTTGCTCAGCAAAACATGATTAAGGATCCTCCATTTACAAAGGTTGATATAATGATTTGCAGGAACTTACTTATCTACTTGACACCAGAAATTCAGAAAAAGTTAATTCCTCTTTTTCATTACAGTCTTAATAGTGGTGGATTTTTATTTTTAGGAAGTGCGGAGTCAGTAGGGAACTTTACTGATCTTTTTAAACCACTTGATCTCAAATCGCGAATTTATCAGAGGCTTAGGCCTTTAATTCAGAAGGAGCCTATAGAATTTCCTAACTCCTTTGCACCGTATCAACCAGAAGCGAACCAGCCGTCGGAAGAGGTTCAAAATATGCAGTCGCTAGCTGATAAACTGGTTTTGCAATATTATTCACCAGCTGCAGTGCTTGTTAATGGTAAAGGTGATATCCTCTACATTACTGGGCGAACGGGTAAGTACCTGGAACCTGCTGCCGGTAAGGTTAATTGGAATATTTTTGTCATGGCCCGTGAAGGGTTAAACTATAAACTGAATGATGCTTTTTACAAGGCTGTTCGTGGAAAAGAAGTGATTACGTCCAAGAATGCTGTTGTGCTAAATGAAGGTGGAGAGCTGAGGGTAGATATCACAGTAAATCCGCTTAAAGAGCCAGAGACGCTGCGAGGAATGGTAATGATTGTTTTTACCGACGTAGTAACTCCTACTGTATGCGAAAAAATAAGCGCAACAGGACAAAAGCCTATCAGTAATAAGCGGGATGGGGAACTAGAGCTAGAACTACTACAAGCTCGACAAATGTGGCAAGCTACCAATGCAGAAATGCAGATATCTAAAGAAGAATTTAAATCAAGTAATGAGGAACTGCAGTCATGCAATGAAGAACTTCAGTCGACGAACGAGGAACTTACCACAACCAAGGAAGAAGTACAGTCCTCAAATGAAGAGCTGAAGACAATCAATTTTGAACTACAGGATAAGTTAGACGGCCTGTCACTTGTCACAAATGATATGAAAAATCTAATGGATAGCACTAAGATTGCCACCTTATTTTTGGATAATGAGTTGCTTGTTAAACGCTTTACCAATCAAATGACTGTAGTCTCAAGGCTTATACCCAGCGACGTAGGAAGGCCAGTTACTGACATCGTGTCAGATCTTATTTATACGGAACTAACAGAGGATGTTAGGCAGGTGCAAAGCACGCTGATTTCAGTTGAAAAACAGATATTGTCTCGCGATGGTAGTTGGTTTAATGCGTCCATCCTGCCTTATCGCACGTTGAATGGTAAAAGTGATGGTGTAGTAATCACTTTTGTAAATATCACTAAATTAAAAACGATAGAGACGGAGCTCAGTAAATCGAAATTGGCTTTGCAAAAGCGTATTGAGGATCAAGATGGCGAGCTGTTAATTGCAAATAATAGGCTGATGGATCAAGAAGAACGATGTCATAGAGAAGTTGCTGCGTCTATTGATCAGGAGCAGTAAGTTATAAAAATTTCATCCCTCGAGGTATATATATAAGTTATTTTACACATAGTAATAACAATATTTAAAACTGAGGGGTGAAGGTATTGGATATAATTTCGTTAATTAAGAAAGTTCATAAGAGAGAAGATGTTGTAGATATCCAGGAGGCATTTAATATATATAGTCTTTTAAGAGCAAGATATGTCAGCACTCAAACAGTTCAATTATTTAAGAATTTTGTTCATGACGTAGATTGGGAAGTAATCCTAGGTGGATTTCAGAAAAATTTTGAAAATCAAATAAATAATTTAGAAAAATTAGGTGAAAAATTCCGTATCATTATGCCAAATAGACCTCCGGTAGACGTCAAATTTGCAACTCGGATTAATGACATAACAGATGATTATATATATAAAAAGATATACCATGACCTTGTAGCACAGTTAATGTCTCTTAGCCATGCGGTTCGTTCAACCAGTACAAATGACAATTTAAGAAGTGTTATTATAGAAGATCTAAAAATTCACTTTCAGGATTTTGATACCCTTTATAAGTTTGGTAAATTGAAAGGCTGGGAGGAGACGTATCCTACTTACAAAACCGCTATTATTCAGGAAAAAGAACAGCTTTCCACTTCAGAAGCGTTTCATATTTGGGATCATATTGTTATGAGGTATGAACAAATTGAAATAATTGGTATATTCTCGGGTTTTGCTCATGATACTGAGTTTAAAGTGATACTTCAACATGGGGTATATATTTACAACAAGCAGGTCAACAAGCTTGAAAAATTAGCACTAAAGCTTAATATACCGTTGCCTAATAGATCGGCACTACCGGTAGAGACTCCAATAGACCCAGAAATGATTACGGATAAGTTTATGTATCGAATTATTTTAAGCTGGCAATTATCTGCATTGGATGCTCATCTTAGAGCAATAATTGAGACTATTAGGAACGAATCCTTGCGTAAGTTATGGACTGATATACTTGATGCCGAGCTCGCGTATTACGACAAATATCTTAAGTATGGAAAAATGAAAGGCTGGACGAGAGTAGTCCCAATTTACGGGGAGCCAGTTACATAAAATTTTAAAAAGTATATATTACTATTAATGCACTCAACTCGCTAAGAACTACTAATTTTATTTCTAATTAATTTGCTAAAAAACATAAACTCGCTATAACGCTCAAACATATGTTTTTCTTAACGCAACTTAATTAGAAGTAAAATAAGAAGTTCTAAAGCTTGTTTCAATGCATTATACGTAACATATACTTTTTTTGCGTATAATAATATTTTTATTTTAGTATAACGTTATACTCTTTAAGCCAAGTATTTACTTGAATTAAATATGCTATAAGCTGAGGCCCTGTCATAAGTTGACCATACCAAGGATTTTTATAGGCATTACCACCAGAATCAACTATTTCTTGAACATGCTTCTGGTCTATTAGTTGTAGTATTGGTGATGATTTATCCTTTAGTATATTATTCATAAGCTTTTGAACTGCCATAGTATAAGCTGGATTATGAGTTTTTGGATAAGGACTCTTTTTCCTCCAAAGTACATCATCTGGAAGAAGGCCCGTGAGAGCTTCGCGTAGCACTCCTTTTTCACGTCCTTTATAATATTTCATATCCATAGGAATATTATAGGCATATTCTACAAGTCTTTGGTCTGCAAAAGGAACTCTTACCTCTAAGCCATTCGCCATACTCATTCTATCTTTTCTTGTAAGCAAGGTTATCATGAACCATTTTATATTTAAATAGAATAATTCTCTCATTCTATGCTCTCTTTGACTTTCACCAGGAACACCTGGAACCTGTCTTAAACTTTCATCATATTTATCTTGAACATACTCTTCTAGTGGAAGACTCTGAAGATCAGGAGAGAGTATGCTTTTTCTATCACTTACGAATTTTGACCATGGGAATGTAGTTGCATTAATATCTTCTTCACGTCTAAACCATGGATAACCACCAAAGAGTTCATCAGCACATTCACCTGAAAGAGCAACTGTAGAATTTTTTCTTACCTCTTTGCAAAAGAGATATAATGATGAGTCTACGTCAGCCATGCCGGGTAAGTCTGTAGCAATAACAGCTTCTTTAAGATATGATGTTAGCTCGGGTGTATCAATTAATATATCGTGATGATCAGAGCCGATATAGTCTACCATTTTATAAATCCAGTCTGCATCTGTATTTGGTTGAAATTCTGTAGGTTTAAAAAACTTTCTATTATCAACATAATCTATAGAATAGGTGTTCAAGTTAGGCATATTATTTTTCTTGAAGTAGGTAGAGGCTACTGCCGAAATTATACTTGAGTCAAGGCCGCCAGATAAAAATGTGCACACTGGAACATCAGCAACTAGTTGCCTTTCTATTGAATCTACAAGCAATGAACGTATGTGCTCTGCAGTTGTAGATAAATTCTCATCATGTGTTTTAGCAGTAAGCTTCCAATATTCTTTTGTTTTAATACCCTCCTTATTATAAATTAAGCTATGCGATGGTGGTAATTCTTTTATATTTTGAAAGATACCACTACCGAGAGGTCTTGCAGGTCCAAAGCCAAATAGCTCAGTAAGGCCTTGTTTATCAAGAATCGGTTCTACCAATGGATGAGCTAAAAGTGTTTTTATCTCTGAACCAAAAATTAATGAATTATCTTTGAGTGTATAAAATAGTGGCTTAACCCCTAGAGGGTCTCTTGCTAAAAATAATGTTTGATGTGTTTCATTCCAAACTCCGAAGGCATAAATGCCGTTTATATGTTTAACACATTCGGCTCCCCAGAAAATAAAGGCTACTAGAAGCACTTCAGTATCAGAATATGAGGTAAAACTAAATCCATTATCTCTTAGTACTTTTCGTACATCTTCTGTATTATATAGCTCACCATTATAAACGATAGTATAGGTATTACTGCCTATTTTTCTCGTCATAGGTTGTGATCCACCTTCTGGGTCAACAACCACAAGGCGCCTATGACCTAAAAGCGCATGCTTTGAAAAATGAAAACCGCCGGCATCAGGTCCTCTTTGTTTCAATGTATCGGTCATTTTAAAAAGAATTCTATTTTCTTTTTCAATATTAGCGTACAAATTAATCCATCCTGCAATACCGCACATTTTATCATCTCCTAAATTTAAATAACATTGTCATATATATGTTATGTTATTTAGTTTAAATGGTGTATACAAATAGTATAGGTTAATTTAGAATTCAGTAAAAACTCAGATAATTGACACTTGTACTTCTAAACATACTATGATAAACTAAAGACTAATTAAATAATAAACTACCTAGGGTAGAGGTGCTGTGTCTATTAGTACTTATTTGGAGCATGCAAGCGAGGATGAATAAGAAAAGGAGTTATGGCCGAAGAAAATATATTTGGTAAAATTATTTTCTGGTTTTACACATAATATGTGTAGGGTTGTCACTAATTTATTAGTGGAGAGCTACAAGGTACACGAAGTTTGTGTAAAAATATAAATTTTATGCAGCAAGGGTGTTCCTTTGCTGCATTATTTTTTTTTGGAGACATGTATTAATAGTGCAAAAGAGAAAAATAAAATATTAGCGACAGATTAAGGAATACATAAAAGTTGTAAATTATATTAGGGGTGATTTAATAATGTCAGTAGTTGTCCAAAAGTATGGGGGTTCATCTGTAGGTACTACAGAAAAAATTAAAAAGATCGCACAAAGTATAATAAAAAGAAAAGATAAAGATACGGATTTAGTAATAGTAGTATCAGCTATGGGAGATACTACAGATGATTTATTATCCTTATCAAAAGGGATAGGAGAAGAGCCAGATAAAAGGGAATTAGATGCATTACTCTCAACGGGAGAAATAATTTCAAGTGCATTACTTGCTATGGCAATTAAGGGTCTTGGATATGATGCAATAAGTTACACTGCATACCAAATTGGAATTAAGACTAGTGGGCAATATGGTAAGGCATTAATTGAGGATATACATGGAAACAAAATTAAAAAAAGTTTAAAGGATGGTAAAATTGTAATAGTTGCCGGCTTCCAAGGAATAAATGGAGAAGGTGATATTACCACTCTTGGTAGAGGTGGTTCTGATACTACCGCGGTTGCGCTTGCAGTAAAGCTTAATGGAAGATGTGAAATATATACAGACGTTTCCGGTATATATAGTGTAGATCCTAGAGCTTATAGCGAGGCTAAAAAATTAGATGAAATAGAATATGAAGAGATGCTTGAACTTGCAAGTTTAGGGGCTCAGATAATGCATTCAAGATCAATCGAACTTGCTCAAAAATATGGTATACCTATATATGTAGGATTAAGTGATAGTGATATTAAAGGAACTGTAATTAAGGAGGTAAAAAACGTGAATATGGAAAGTAAACCAGTAACTGGTATTGCGACAAGTGATGATGATGTTGCAGTAACACTTAAGAATATACCTAAAGATGTAAATATATTGTCAACGATATTTGAAGCTATAGGAAGTAAAAGGGTTAATATAGATATGATAAGTCAATCATCACCTGTAGATGGAATGGTGAGTGTGTCGTTCACAATTCCTAAAGAAAGCTTAAAAGATAGTTTGAAAATCATAGAAAAATTAACAGTTGATAATAAAGTTATAGTTGATGAGGATATAACTAAATTTTCTATGGTGGGTCTGGGGATGAAGACAACCTCTGGAGTAGCTGCTAGAATGTTTAAGGTTTTTAGTGAAAATGATATCGAGATTAAAATGATTACTACATCAGAAATAAGAATTACTTGTGCAATTAAAACTAGTGACAAACTAAAGGCTATAAAGCTTGTTGCAAAGGAATTTAATCTATAAATAATATATTGATATAAGGAGGGATTTATGTGAGATTTTTCGGCAACGTAAAAAATGAGAATAATACGTTAAGTATTGCAGGTGTAAGTGCACAGGTACTAGCAAAGGAGTATGGTACTCCACTTTACATAATGGATGAACAGCTTATACGAGATAATTGTAGAAGATTCTATAAATCTTTTAAAGCTAAGAGCGAACATAATAAGGTAGCTTATGCAGGGAAAGCATTTTTAACTATTGCAATGTGTGAAATTATAAAAGGTGAAGGTTTATATTTAGATGTAGTTTCTGGAGGAGAATTATATACTGCTTATAAGGCTAAATTTCCACTAGAAAACATATATTTTCATGGTAATAATAAAACAATTGATGAAATTAAAATGGCAATAGAACTTGGAGTTGGAACCTTTGTGGTAGATAATCTTCATGAAATGGAAATTATCAATGAAAATGCAAAGGAAAAAGGTATTATTCAACGGGTTATTCTTAGAGTAACTCCTGGTATAGAAGCCCATACTCATGATTACATAAAAACTGGACAGATTGACTCAAAGTTTGGATTTACTATATTAAAAAATGAGCTTGAAGAAGTTATAAGGATTGCTTTAAGTTTACCTAGTATAAAACTAGCAGGACTTCATTGTCATATAGGGTCTCAAATTTTCGAAGTAGAACCTTATAGAGAAGCAGTAAATATAATGACAACTGTAATTAAACATATAAAAGATAAGTTTAATTATGATATAGAAGAATTAGATTTAGGTGGAGGATTTGGCGTTTATTATGATGAGGGTGATGAGCCTAAGGAAATAGAAGAATTTTGCTCAGTTATACTTGAGGAGACTAAAGTTTGTTGCAAAGAATATGGAATAAAACAGCCCATTCTTGTTATAGAACCTGGTAGATCAATTGTAGCTAATGCAGGGATAACACTATATACTGTAGGTGCTATAAAGGATATTCCAGACGTTAGAAAGTATGTGGCAGTAGATGGTGGAATGACTGATAATATAAGACCAGCTTTGTATAATGCACAATATCAATGTGTGCTTGCAAATAAAATAAGTGGACCATGTATGGAGGTAGTTACAATTGCAGGTAAGTGCTGCGAAAGTGGGGATATACTCCTTGAGGGTGTTAATCTACCAAAGGTGGATAGTGGAGATCTTATGGCTTTATTATCAACTGGTGCTTATGGCTATTCAATGAGTAGTAATTACAATAAAATACCTAAGGCTCCAGTAGTTTTAGTTAATGAAGGTAATCACAAAATAATATGCAAAAGACAAACATACAAAGAAATGATTAGTAACGAAGTATGTTTATAGATAACAAAAGTATCTAAATTCTCCAGCATGCATTGCAATACGAGCTCGAAACGTGAAATTTCATTAAGAAACTCTAATCTTTTGCTTATGTAGAATTCTCTACCGCTCACCCTGGTTGTCCTGTGGGTTCGCTAGCCTGAACCTCTGGGCAGTTCTCTGGGGGACATAACAATTATTAATTGTTATGTGTCCTGTCAGGCTCACGAGAATTCTACATTCGCAAAAGAAGATAATAATATGAAAAAATCAAAGGAACCCATTTTGGGTTCCTTTGATTTGTATTTCAGCATATTATAGTTTATTTTCTTTTTCTAATAAAGTTATTTTTGGTTTTAAGAATTACATCTCCTAGAAGGGTTCCAAGTAATGAAATCAATGTATATATAAAACAGTAAATTAAAAAACTTGAATTAAACATAGTAAATGTAGCAACTAAACAGCATACAAAGGTAGTAAATAAAATAACTAATCTTTTTTTAAATATAAATTGCATTGCTATAGATAGTACAAATATTAATAGTGGTAAAGTAAATAGGACTAATCCCATTGGGTCAACATTATTTAAATTAGGCATTTTGTAAAATAACCTCCCTTTAATTTGTTAGGTAAACACAGATGGATGTTAAATTATACTTTGTTATGTACTGAATATAACATAATTTAAATTAAAAGCAATATAATTATATAATATAAGAGTGTGTAGGATTCGCTATATATATCTGTCATAACTGTATAGGAATAATAATTCAAAACGCAAAAAAGGTATAAATTACGTGAAATGCATTTGTAGCAAAATATATCTTTTGATTTTATACACCTATATAATCTCTATCAATTGTCATAACAGCATTATAATAAGGGTAAGATTTTTTAAGAGCTACATTAATATCATCTTGAAGTTTAAGCTCATCACTTTCTGAAAATTTAGGATCGAAATCAATTACGACATCAAATATTAAATTTTTATGATCGCCTTCGCCTACAATTCTAAAGTCATGAATTGATTTTATTATAGAAAAGGATTTTAATATATTTAAAAGCTCTAATCGCGATGCGTTAACTTCCTTGTCCGTTTTATTTATAGGATCCATGTGAATAACTAAATATAGACTAAATTCATCAGAAATTTCTTTTTCAGCTTCGTCTATAATTTCGTGGATTTTCACTATAGACATATCACAAGGAACTTCGGCATGAATAGATCCCATACATCGGCCGGGACCATAGTTATGGATAACTAAATCATGGCAACCTGTAATATGATCAAAGGATAGTAATTTTGATCGAATACCGTTTACTAGTTCTATATCAGGAGATTCACCAAGAAGCGGGTTCATTGTCTTTTTTATAAGCGAATATCCGGCATATATTATAATAAGGGATACCAGGATACCTATGTATCCATCTATTGAAAAATCAATCCAAATAGATAAAAACAGTGATATTGCAACGCAGCTTGAACTTACTACATCGCTTAATGCATCAGTTGAAGAGGCTTGTAGTGCTGAGGAGTTTATAGCTTTGCCCATAATCTTATTAAACCCACTAATCCATAGTTTAAAACCTATTGAGGCTAATATTAATATAAAGGGTACAATATTAAAAATTACTTTGGATGGATGAATTATTCTATCAAAAGAGGTTTTAATAAATTCAAAACCTACTAGAATTACTATAAACGACACTATAAGGCCAGAAATATATTCGAGCCTTCCGTGACCAAAGGGATGTTCTCTATCTGCTGGTTTACTAGCGAGTTTAAAACCTAGAATTGTAATAACTGATGAAGCGACATCCGATAAATTATTAAAGGCATCTGCTGTAATTGCTATACTATTTGATATTATTCCTATAATTAATTTTGTAGTGAAAAGTACTAAATTTAGTATAATTCCAACTGAGCCACCTAGGTAACCGTAATCATCTCTTACTTTTTTATTAGTAGTATCTTGATAATTTTTTACGAATTTTGAAATTAAAAATTTTGATAACATATTTACACCTCTAGTTATATTGTATAATTTGAAAAAAAATTCAAATATAATTCTTACAAGCAATTATAGCAGTTATTTAGCTTTTATAGAAATATTATGCAAGAAATTTGTTATACTAATAATAGAGATAAGCAAGGTGCTTATATGTCTTAGCATTAATTGGAGGAATATATATGTCTAAAGAATTAAAATTTGCCCAAAATCTTATTAATTATATTTATGATAGTCCAACAGCATATCATGCTGTATCAAAGGCTAAAGAGCATTTAAGCAAAGCCGGATTTGTGGAAATTAAAGAAGAAGATAAATGGGAGCTTAAAAAAGGTGGAAAATATTTTGTGACTAAAAATGATTCTGCACTAACTGCGTTTGTAGTTGGAAAGGGAGAAATTGAGGAAAGTGGCTTTAAAATTATTGGAGCACACACAGATTCACCAAGCTTTAGAATAAAACCGAGCCCCGAAATGGTAGTAGATAATGTGTATGTAAGATTAAATACAGAAGTTTATGGTGGTCCTATATTAAATACATGGATGGATAGGCCACTATCAATAGCTGGTAGAGTAACATTAAAGAGTGATGATATTTTGCATCCTGAAACTAGGTTAGTAAATATTAAAAGACCAATTATGATAATTCCTAATTTAGCTATTCATATGAATAGAAATATTAATACTGGTATTGAGCTAAATAAGCAAAAGGATCTATTGCCATTACTTTCAATGGTTAATGAAAATCTAGAAAAAAACAATTATCTTATTAGTGCCATTGCGAAAGAATTATCTGTAGATCTTAAGCAAATTATAGATTTTGATTTATTCCTTTATGAGTACGAAAAGGGATCAATTATCGGACTTAATAATGAATTTATATCAAGCTCAAGGTTGGATGATTTAGCGATGGTACATGCTGGGATAAGTGCGATATCTAGGGACTCGTCTGTCCAGGCGACAAATGTAATAGTTTGTTTTGATAACGAAGAGGTGGGAAGTTCAACAAAGCAGGGAGCTGACTCAAATATGTTGGTTGATATTTTAGAACGTATTACAATTTCTCTCCATAAAAATCGTGAAGAGTTTTTTAGAGCTATATCTAAATCATTTATAATATCTGCAGATAATGCACATGCTGTTCATCCTAATAGTCCAGAAAAAAATGACCCAACAAACAAACCATATATTAATAAGGGTCCAGTTATAAAAATTAGTGCCAGTCAAAGTTATACAACTGATAGTAACTCAGATGCAGTTTATGAATTAATTTGCGAAAAGGCAGGCGTTCCGATTCAAAAATTTGTTAATCGTTCTGATGCTAGGGGAGGTTCAACTATAGGGCCGATATCTTCAACTCATTTAAATATACGGTCAGTAGATATGGGAAGTCCAACTTTGGCTATGCATTCAATAAGAGAATTAGGTGGGGTATTAGATCATTTTTATGTAACAAGATCTTTTGAAGAATTTTATAAAATCTAAGATTAATTAGCTAATTAACATCCATATAAAAAACTCACAATATTTAATTGTGAGTTTTTTTGTTGTTTTTACTAATAATTGAACAATTAGTTGGAGATAATAATTTCAACTAGTTCTAAAACTTTACAAAGATTATTAACAAAAAGTATTAAAGGGGTGTTTATAATGCCATATGTTATATTAGGGGCAATAGTTGCAATAAGTATTTTAGTTTATATAGTTGTAAGAAAAAATTTAAATCATTATGAAGAAGAAAATTTATTGAAAGATGTACCAACCATAAATGTTAATAGAGAAGATTTGGAAAAACATGCTTTCGAAATAGCACGTCATTACTCTGATGTAAAAAATACTAATTGCAAAAAAAAGCTTATTAGTAATTTAGATGGAAGCTACGCAAAAATTTTAGAAGGATACGAGAAAATAGACAAAGAATGTAAAAATAAAAAAGAGGTGTTACCTGCTGCAGAATGGCTTTTGGATAATCTTTATTTAATAGAAAAAGAATACAAAAGTATAAAATATAATATGCCACAAACATATTATAAAGATTTACCGGTAATATACAAGGGCGTTATTAAGGGATACCCAAGGGTTTATCATATTGCCATTGAAATAGTATCTCACACTGATGGTAGAATGGATGAACATGTAATTGAAGACTTTATTCGCGCATATCAAAAGAATACCATACTGGCATCTGGTGAACTTTGGGCTATACCTATAATGCTACGAATAGCATTAATACAAAATATTAGTAAGATAACTGAAAAAATTGTTAAAGCAGAGGAAGATAAAAAAGAGGCAGAATTAGTTGCAGAGAGGTTAATTAATGCTTTTAACGAAGATAAAATAAATATAGAGTTATCGCTTTTAAATAGTAAAAAAAATATATTTACATTGCACTTCACGGAAAGATTACTTAAATTGTTAAGGGACAATGGGATTGATTCTAAGGAGGTTTATGATTTTATAGATGAAAGACTTGGAGCGCAGGACACAAGTTCGGACAAAATCATAGCATTAGAACATCAAATAGAGGCTAATTTTGAAATTTCTATGGCAAACTCTATTAACAGTATAAGAGTTATTGAAGGTTTAAATTGGAAAAAATATTTCGAAAAGTTAAGTCCTGTAGAGGTTATTTTAAGAGAAGACCCTGCACACATTTATAGAAAAATGGATTTTAAGTCAAGGGATAAATATAGACATGAAATAGAAAAATTATCTAAACATACAAAACTTGCAGAATCTTATATAGCAAAAAAAGCAATTGAATGTTGTTATGATACGGAAATGCCAGAAAATAATACTTATAAAAACCATGTAGGTTATTATCTAATAGATGATGGACTAGATGAATTAAAGAAAAAAATAGAGTATAAAAGTACTGGTATGGAAAAACTGATAAATTGCAAAAATAAAAATATAGATAATGTTTATATAAGTACTATTGGTATAGTTACTTTATTAATAGTGGGTTTAATTATTTTAAGCAGCTTATTAAATGATAATGATAAAGAGTTATGGAGATATATACTAGCTGTAATTGTTATATTAGTACCATGTAGTGAAATAACAATCTCAATTTTAAACTGGAGCATAAGTCTTCTATGTACGACCTCATTTATTCCTAAAATGGATTTCGAAGAGGGGATACCAGAAAAATATAGTACAGTTGTAGTAATTCCTACTTTATTAAATAATGCTTCTAGGGTAATTGAATTAGTAAAGGATTTAGAAATATACTATTTAGCGAATTCGCAAAGCAATCTATTCTTTGCACTTCTTGGTGACTTTAAGGATAGTGATACTAAAGATGAAGTATCCGATAAAGAGATAGTTGATGTTGGACTTTTAGAAATAGAGAAATTAAATAAAAAATATTGTATCTCAGGTAAAAAAATATTTTTCTTTTTAAATAGATTAAGGCAATATAATGAAAAAGAAAATAAGTGGATAGGATTTGAGAGAAAACGTGGAAAACTTATGGAGTTTAATGAGTTTTTAAGAGGTAAGCAGAATACTAGTTACAATGTAATGAGTAATAATGCAGAGGATCTCAGAATGGTTAAATATGTTATTACTTTAGATTCAGATACAAAACTTCCAAGGGACTCTGCGAAAAAACTAATAGGGGCTATGGCACATCCACTTAATAATGCTGTTATAGACAATAATAAAAAGAGAGTAATCAGAGGATATGGTCTAATGCAACCAAGAATAGGAGTGTCTATTCTTAGCGCAAACAAAACTATATTTTCAAAGATTTTTTCTGGTGAAACAGGTATAGATATTTATACTACCGCGGTCTCTGATGTATATCAAGATTTATTTGGGGAGGGCATTTTTACTGGTAAAGGTATTTACAATGTAGATGTCTTTAACTATATGTTAAAGGATGAAATACCTGAAAATGCTGTATTAAGTCATGACCTGCTTGAGGGTTCATATGTTAGGACCGCATTAGTTACTGATGTGGAATTTATAGATGGATACCCATCTTATTATAACGCTAGTGCTATGAGGTTACACAGATGGACTAGAGGGGATTGGCAATTATTACGTTGGCTTAAAAAGTCTTCACCATTAAACAAAATATCTAAATGGAAGATATTCGATAACTTAAGAAGAAGTTTAATTGCACCTTCCGTTACGATTTTGCTTATACTTGCTTTAGGCGGAGTATTGCCAGATAGTACGGATAAATGGGTTATTGCAGCTTTCGTAGCTATTTTAGCACCTATACTTTTTGACGTAAGCGAAGCTGTAGTTTCTCCTGCTTTAGGGGTAAGTTTATCTGGCAAAATTGAAAATAGTAAGATGGCTATCGAACAGGTATTTTTGATTTTTTGTTTTATACCTTATCAAGCATATATGATGACGGATGCTATAATTAGAACACTATACAGAGTACTAATAAGTAAAAAAAACTTATTAGAGTGGCGGTCAGCGGCGGATGTTGAAGTAAAAGTTGGTAAGAAACTTAAAAATTTCATAGAAGATATGTGGGTTGGTAGTGCAATTTCAGTTTTAATTCTAGTTATATCATTTAATGCAAGTATGAGTGTTGGATTTCTTAGCATACCTTCTTGTGTGATTTGGTTTTTAAGTCCCGTAATTGCCTATGTTATAAGTCGTGATAGGGAGTTTGAATCTTTTGAAATTACTAGTGAAGAAAAGAATTACTTAAGAAAACTTAGCAGGAAAACTTGGGCTTATTTTGAGGATTTTATAAATGATGAAAACAATTGGCTTGGGCCAGATAATTACCAAGAAGATCCACATAATGGAGTGGCGCATAGAACTTCGCCAACCAATATGGGAATGGAATTAACCTCAAATTTAGTTGCATATGATTTAGGGTATATTGGAATTAATAATGTAACAAGCAGAATAGATAAAATTATGATGTCGATGGAAGAATTGGATATGTACAAAGGCCACTTTTATAATTGGTATGATACTAAAACTAAGACCCCACTTTTTCCTAGATATGTGTCTACTGTTGATAGTGGTAATTTAGTTGGGTACCTTTGGGTAGTTTCACAGGCGTTAGATGAATATTTGAAGGCTCCATTGTTTAACCATGCTCAAATTAAGGGATTGGAAGATACTATGAGGCTTGCTTCTGAAGAAGCAGAGGTATACCCAAAAGTTAAATCGTTATATCAGGGCGTATTAAATAGAATAGAGAGTGAAACAATAGATTTTAATTGTTGGAAAACTATGCTTAGGGATTTATCTAATAATATTGCAGAGATGGAAAAAAATGAATATTGCATGGAATCATATTGGAATAAAAAACTAAAAAGTGATGTAGGTGGGTATTTAGAGGAAATAAGTGAACTATTTTCTTGGGGTGATTATGTCTTTGACAAAGAATCCGATTTGGAACTTACTAAGTCTATGAGGTGTTTGCTTGAGGGAGCAGCTATAATTAGTATCCCAGAAAAAACAACAAACATATTAAATATGTTAGGTGACAAAGTGAAAAATGATAAATCGTTATCAAAATTAAAAGATTTGTTACAACAAACAAAAGAGAAAACTCAAGCTGTTATTAGCAAGATAGAGGGCTTAAAAGAAAAACTAAATTCTATGGCGGAAGCTACTGATTTTAAGATGTTATATGATGAGGAGAGGGAACTATTTAGAATTGGATATGATGTGGAGAATGATAATCTAGGTAAGAGTTATTATGATCTATTGGCTTCTGAGTCAAGGCAAGCCAGCTTCGTTGCTATTGCAAAAGGAGATGTTCCTAAAAAACATTGGTTTAAACTTGGAAGAGCTATGACTAACATGGGAAAAAGTAAGGGTTTAGTTTCCTGGAGCGGAACAATGTTTGAGTACATGATGCCACTGCTTATAATGAAAAATTATCCAGGCACAATGCTTGATGAAACTTATAATGCTGTAATCGGTGCACAAAAGCAATATTGTAGTGAAAGAGGGGTACCTTTTGGTATATCTGAATCTGCATTTTATAAATTTGATTTAAATTTAAATTATCAATATAAAGCGTTTGGAGTAGCTGGAGTAGGATTAAAGTCAGGACTTGAAAATGAATTGGTTATTTCACCATATTCAACTGTCATGGCACTCCAAACTGACTTTAGAGGAGCTTACGATAATCTTAAAAGACTTACGCGTGAAGGCCTTGAGGGGAATTACGGATTTTATGAGGCTGTAGATTATACTAAAAACAGAATGTCTAAAGATGATACTAAGGCTATAATCAAGTGTTTTATGATTCATCACGAAGGTATGAGTTTGATGGCTTTAGATAATGTATTATTAAATAACATTCTACAAAAAAGATTTCATGCACTACCAAAAGTAAAAGCTACAGAGTTATTACTACAAGAGAAGATTTCTAAGAGGGTAGTATATGATAGGGAACGTAAATTTAAGGTATTAGGCACTCCGGTAGGAAAACAAAAGATCATAGTTAGAAAATACACTACAGCAAAAACGGAAACTCCGGAAACACATTTAATTTCAAATGGAAATTATTCACTAATGATTTCTAATAGTGGAGCAGGATATGCTTTGCGTGATAAAACTATGATTTATAGATGGAAGGAAGATGTTACAAAAGACAATACAGGTATGTTTGTTTATATCAAAGATACTGACGAAAATGAGTTTTTTAGTGCAGCTTATGAGCCCTGTAAAAAGCCAAGTGATAGTTATGAAGTAACATTCGCATTAGACAAGGCTGAGTTTGCAAGAAGTGATAAAAATATTGCCACTCGTATGGAAATTACTGTGGCTACAGAGGATAATTCAGAGGTAAGAAGATTATCAATTGTAAATAAAGGCACCAAAAGTAAAAATTTAGAGATAACAAGCTATTTTGAGGTAACTCTAGCTCATTACGATGCTGATATAGTACATCCAGCATTCGGAAATTTGTTTGTGAAAACGGAGTATGTTGATAATCCTAGTTGTATCATTGCAACGAGAAGGCCGAGGTCTAAGGGAGAGAAACAGCCTTGGCTTATGCAAACTGTAGCAACTCAAGGGAATACTATTGGAACTATTCAATATGAGACTAGTAGGGCTAATTTCATAGGGCGTGGTGAGAATACAATACATCCTATATCAATGAGGGGAGATTCAGTATTATCTAATACTGTTGGAGCTGTACTTGACCCTATAGTAAGTATAAGAAGAAGAGTTAAAATTAAACCTGGTGAAACATGCATTATAGCATTCACTACGTCAATAGCTAATACAAAAGAAGAAGTGATAAGTCTAGCTAAAAAATATAGTGAATTTCATAACATAAATAGGGTATTTGAACTAGCTTGGAGTCAAACTCAGGTAGATATGAAATACTTAGGCATAAAATCTACTCAGGCAAATTTATATCAAGTTATAGCTTCCAAAATTTTATTTTTAAATTCTACATTTAGACAAAGAGAAAAGTATATAAAAAATGTAAAAAAGGGACAATTCACTCTTTGGGGATATGGTATTTCAGGGGATTTACCTATAATTCTTCTAATAGTTCGTGAGAGTAAAGATAAAGATTTAGTTCGCCAACTTATAAATGCTCATGAATACTTAAGTCTTAAAGGATTAAGGGTTGATTTGGTGATAATAAACCTTCAAACGACGACCTATGATCAGCCACTACAAGCCGATATTAAGGATTTAGTAGGTGGAAGTCACTTAAGAGATAAAGAAAACAAACCGGGTGGATTATTTATACTTAATAAGGCTAATATTAAAGATGAAGATATAGAGCTATTAATAGCTATAGCTAGGTTGGTTATAGATTCATGTAAGGGAATGTTAGTATCTCAGATTCAAAATAAGAATAAGAGAGTACAGAAGTTACCATTACTTCAAACTTTAAAAAATGAATTCAGGTTTAAGGAGCATAAGTTCAATATAAAACCATTAGAGTATTTTAATGGGCTCGGTGGTTTTGATGTCAAAGGTGAAAATTATACTATCCTACTTAAAGATTTTAATAATACCCCAGCACCATGGATAAATGTAATTTCAAATGGTAATTTTGGATTTCATGTATCAGAATGTGGATCACCTTATACATGGAATAGTAATAGTCGGGAAAATAAAATTACTACTTGGTCCAATGATTGGATAAGTGATGAGTGCTCAGAAGCTATATATTTGAGAGATGATAATAATGGGAGTATATGGAGCATTACACCTAGACCTATAAGGGATGGTGGAGAATACTTAATAGAACATGGTTTTGGATATTCAAACTTCAAACATGAGGTTTTTGGTATTATGGGTGAAGTAACTATGTTTGTGCCAATGTCGCATAATGTTAAGTTATGCAAAATAAAATTAAAGAATAATAGTGATATAGCTAGAGATATAAGTATAACTTATTATGCTGAACTTGTTATGGGCGTAGTACCTCAGCATACGGCTCAGCACATAGTTACTTATATTAATGAAGAACAAGAATATATGTATGCAACAAATTGTTATAATCAGCATTTTGGTAAATTAAAGTCTTATTTAAAGTTATCGGGAGGTTATGAGCAAAGCTTCACTGGTGATAGAAGTGAGTTTTTAGGAAGAGGAGGAAGTGTTGAGAATCCGGAAGTTCTAAAGAGAATAGGACTCTCGAATAATGTTGGAGCGGGCCTGGATCCATGCCTTGCAGTTACTTCGAAAATTCATCTAGAGCCTAACATGGAAATAGAATTAGTAGCGATGCTTGGTGAAAATGAGAATTTGGATAATATTTCAAAGGTAGTAAAGGAATTTGAAGATTATAAAAAAGTGGATACTGCACTAGAAAACGTTAAAAGATATTGGAACAAAATACTTCATACGATTCAGGTTAAGACACCAGATAAGAGCATGGATTTAATGCTTAATGGATGGTTAATGTATCAGACTATAGTATGTAGATTATGGGCAAGAACTGCTTTTTACCAATCCGGTGGAGCATATGGATTTAGAGATCAACTCCAGGATGTTATGTCACTAAGCATGATTGAGCCTAGCATGACAAGAAAACAAATTTTGTATAGTGCTTCGAGGCAATTTGTTGAAGGGGATGTACAACATTGGTGGCACCCCGTTGTAGATAGTGGAATAAGAACAAGATTTTCCGATGATTTATTATGGCTACCATATGTCACTATGGATTATATAAAAAATACAGGCGATTTTGATATCCTTAATGAACAAGCGGAATATTTAATGGATACACCACTTGCAGATGGAGAAGATGAAAGATATAACATTTCGGGAAGGGCAGATTTTACAGGTAGTATATATGAACATTGTATAAAAGCTATAGAAAAAGCCCTTAAATTTGGACCTCACAATATCCCTCTTATGGGAAGTGGAGATTGGAACGATGGAATGAGTACTGTGGGTAATAAGGGAAAAGGTGAAAGTGTATGGTTAGGATGGTTCTTATATGATATATTAGAAGATTTCTCAAAGGCGTGCACATACGAAAATGATGATGAAAAACTTAAGAAATATAAGGATATGCAAGAGTATATAAGGAAAAATCTAGAGGATAATGCGTGGGATGGTAATTGGTATAGAAGAGCATATTTTGATGATGGAACGCCACTTGGTTCATCGCAAAATGAAGAATGCAAGATAGATTCTCTATCTCAATCCTGGGCAGTAATATCTGGTGCTGCAAATAAAGAAAGGGCGACAGAGGCTATGAAGTCATTAGAACGTTATTTAATAAAAGAAGATAATGGTATGATATTACTATTGACCCCACCTTTTAGCAAATCTTCTTTGGAGCCCGGTTATATTAAAGGTTATGTTCCTGGAGTTAGGGAAAATGGTGGGCAATATACACACGCAGCGACTTGGGTAATTCTTGCTTTTGCTAAACTATATAAAGGTGATACAGCAGCGAAGCTTTATAATATGATAAATCCTATAAATCATACAAAAACGCTGCCTGAATGTGAGAGATTTAAAACAGAGCCATATGTAATGACTGCTGATGTATATGGAAAAGAACCTCATGTAGGAAGAGGCGGCTGGAGTTGGTATACTGGAACTTCAGGATGGATGTATAGAATCGGAATAGAAGCTATTTTAGGTCTTAAATTAAAGGAGGGAAAAGGATTTACTATTAAGCCTTGCGTCCCAGAGGAATGGCCGAATTATGAGATTATTTATAAAAAAGATAATTATGAATATGTAATTGAGGTTAAACGTATTGGAGAAAAAGGGATATGGCTTGATGGTAAGTTATGTATTGATGGGTTAGTACCATTTATTGATGGGGTTCATAAAGTTGAAGTTATAATTTAAAAAAACAGATGACTTCTAAAACGAAGTCATCTGTTTTTAACATTTTATAGCTTTATAAAGTTAAATGTTTGTATAAAGAGGATAGTCTTTTTTACAAAAGAAATTAGTCTTCTTTTAGAAAGAAGTTAGTCTTCTTCATCAACAAACTCCACTCCACCATAGTAAGTATAGTCAAATTCTACATTAGATATATTCATAGCAACTATGGGGTCAGTTACTGGATCGGGGAGCATAGTAGAATCAGTTTCGGAATAAGATCTTATATCAGATGGTTCTTGATCATAAAAATCTCTTTCATATGGTACATATGGTTTTACTTGATTTTTTGACATATTAGTACCTCCCTTATATTGATGTTATATAGTGTTCCACATAAAAGAAAAATAATGAAGGTAATATTAGGAATACTATATATAATATAAATGTATATAATAAATTGAGTTAGGATAAAATATAAATAAAATTTTCTATAAAAGAGGAGATTTTAAAAGAATGTAGAATACTATATATAATAACTATCAATAAATAATTGTTATGAATAAATAAGCATAATTATCATTTGTTGAGTTCTAAATTTAAAGGAGGAATAATAATGACTGAATTAAGACAAATTTATAAATGTGAAATATGTGGTAATATAGTTGAGGTAGTTCATAATGCTGGAGGTACTTTGGTTTGTTGTGGAAAAAATATGACACTTCAAGTAGAAAACACTACAGATGCAGCAGTTGAAAAACATGTTCCTGTATCAGAAAAAATAGAGGGTGGAATTAAAGTTAAGGTTGGAGCAGTACAACATCCATCACTTGAAGAACATCATATTGAATTTATTGAAGTACACACAGAAAATAAAGTATATAGAAAATTTTTAAAACCAGGTGAAAAACCAGAAGCTGAATTTAAATTAGAAGAAGAAGTGTTATTCGTACGAGAATATTGCAATTTACATGGTCTTTGGAAAGCATAAAATTGACTTCTATTGACAGTTCAATGAAATAAGTATAATATTATTTAAAGAGATTTTAAATAATGTTATAGTCTTTGATGAGAAGCAAGTAAATTTAAAAACAGATTTTTAGAGAGTCGTAGAGGGTGTGATTACGATAATTATGTTTAAATTGAATGGGTCTCTAAGACTCAGGATGAAGTATAGTAGTCCTTGACGTAAGCCTTGCGTTATAAAGGTAGGATATCGTAGTGTATCTGTTTGAGCAGAAGCCTTAACATAGTTTCTAAGTATTAGGTGGTACCGTGTATATTCGCCCTATGGATTTTATCCATAGGGCTTTTTTGTTTTCATTTAGCACACTTAAAATAATGAAAAAATCAGATGTTGAGTAGAAAGCATATGAGCAAGTTTTAGTAATTCATAATTAATTATATTTATAGATGCGTAAAGAAAAACACATGTTTGAGCACATAACAATTGAGAATTGTTGTGCGCCCATGAGGAATACTAAGGGGATAGCGAGTTTGTGTTTTTTAGCAGATGTAAAAATAATTAATTTTAGAATTACTTAACGATGTGAATTGCATTCGAATCAATATACGATTTCCGTTCATTATTTACATTTTTAGGAGATGATCATATTGGAAGATAATAAGAAAGTAATATTTAGTGGAATTCAACCTTCGGGTGACTTAACCCTTGGAAATTATTTAGGAGCAATAAAAAATTGGGTTAAATTACAAGATGAATATGAATGCTATTTTTGTGTGGTGGACTTACATGCAATAACAGTAAAGCAAGAACCAAAGGATTTGAGAAGAAGAACTCTAGAATTACTAGCTATTTACTTAGCTGCAGGTATTGACCCTGAGAAAAACACCATGTTTATTCAATCACATGTTCCTGCTCATAGTGAAGCAGCTTGGCTTTTAACTTGTTCTACTTATATGGGAGAATTAAGCAGAATGACTCAATATAAAGTTAAATCACAAAATAGTGCAGGAAGTATAGGAGCAGGGTTACTTATCTATCCTGTGCTAATGGCTGCAGATATTTTATTATATCAAAGTAATTTAGTGCCTGTAGGAAAAGATCAACTTCAACATCTTGAAATTGCTAGGGACATAGCTGAGAGGTTCAATAAAACATATAGCGATACATTTGTAATACCTGAATCATATATAGGGAAAGCAGGAGCTAAGGTAATGGACTTACAAGAACCAGCTAAGAAGATGTCTAAATCAGGAGAAAATGTTAATGGATTTATTTTAATAATGGACCCACCAGAAGTTATAAGAAAAAAAGTAAATAGAGCAGTTACAGATAGTCTAGGGGTAGTTAAGTTTAACGATGAACAACTAGGTGTTAGAAACTTAATGACAATATTAATGACTATAACTGGAATGTCTATTGAAGAGATAGAAGCTAAATATGAAGGTCAAGGTTATGCTCAGTTTAAAAAAGATGTAGCAGAAGCAGTAGTTTCAGAGCTTGAACCCATACAGATTAAAATTAAGGAATATATAGGTAAAAAAGCATATCTAGAAGAAATTTATAAAAAAGGTGCAGAAAAGGCTAATTATGTTGCAAATAAGACATTAAGAAAAATGCAAAAGAAAATAGGGTTTATTCCTAGATAATAGTAAAAGTAATCTAATATTAAGGAAAAAGGCATATAAGAACCGACTTATCTATTAAAGAAGAGTCGGTCTTTTTTTATGTTTTATTATAATGAAATTTTAATGTGGGGCAAATGATATTTTGAACTTGAGACGTTTTATTCGAAAATAGCGTCTTAACTTACTTGCTTAACTTTATAATAACGAAAAATGTTTATGAACATCTGTGTGTAATAATAAAGATAAATCATTGCAACCCCTATTATTAGATATTCATATGGAAATTTAGATTTCTCCACGGTATGATCAATATCAAGCTTAAACGCATACGTACTTGCTTTTCTCAAATGCCAAGGTGAGGAAACAATAACAGCAGTGTTAAATTCTCTGCTTTGCATAATTTCTCTTGAATTTATCAAATTTCCATATGTATTTTTTGAAAGTCTTTCACGAATTATACTGTAATCAGGAATCCCTAATTCTATTAAGGCTTTTGCCATAACATCAGCCTCAATATGCTCATTACCAACGGCTGCACCGGAACATATTATAGTCTTGGCAATTCCATCATGATATAACCTTGAGGCTTTGTTTATTCTCTCTCTTAAGATTGGCGATACATTTCCGTTTTTTTTTGCATGGTAGCCAAGTACAATAATCACATCACTTTTTTGTCCATTATTATAGACCGATTTCTTAAAGTTATAACATATTACAATATATAAAATCATAAAATACAATAATATTAGGCATAAAATATATAATAGTATCATTTAACATAATCCCTCTCACATGTGTTCATTATTACTCTTAGCTAACAACACAATAATCTATTTATAACTTCTTTTACCATTAAATTTATATAGTCTCTCCAACATAATTCGACCAAACCCACACTAAGGATATAAATGGAAATAAAACAAGGGTAAAAATATTCTTGTTTATGAACAATATTTTACGGATGCGTCATAACATAGTAATGTGTGCTGTTATGAATTCTTTTTAATATATATTTTTAAAGCTTTGATCAATAAGACCATTGTATATATACCTAATCCTAGAACTACTACAATAATTGAAACGTTAATAAAACTGAATGCTGAGCTTATAAGCATCATATTTTATCCCCTTTAGAGTTAATTATAAATGTTTTACACAAACTCATACATAATAAATTCTACATAAAAGAATTTTATCCTGCTACAATTTATAAGTACAACCTTAGTTGACAGATATGTGTATAAAAGCTAAAATTAATAGGTAGAGATTTGATAGGTGAAATTTTAGAATCACTAGGAGTTAAGCAAGTGATTGTAGGAATATATATGCATTTACATAACTTAAAACATAAAAAAGGAGAGCGATACCTTGGAGGATTACATAAAACAGATTAAAAAGAGAAGAACGTTTGCTATAATATCTCATCCAGATGCAGGTAAAACTACACTAACGGAAAAGTTATTATTATATGGTGGCGCTATAAGGCTTGCAGGTTCAGTTAAGGCTAGAAAAGCTTCTAAACATGCAGTTTCTGATTGGATGGAAATAGAAAAACAAAGAGGTATTTCTGTTACGTCTTCAGTTATGCAATTTAATTACAAAGATTTTTGTATAAACATACTTGATACCCCAGGGCATCAAGATTTTAGTGAGGATACATATAGAACGCTTATGGCAGCAGACAGTGCAGTAATGATTATAGATGGTGCAAAAGGTGTAGAAGCACAAACAAGAAAACTATTTCATGTATGTAGCATAAGAGAGATTCCTATCTTTACCTTTATTAATAAGATGGATAGAGAAACTAGAGATATATTTGAGCTTATGGAAGAAATAGAAAATGAATTTGGTATTAGATCTTATCCAATGAATTGGCCTATAGGTTGTGGGGTAGATTTTAAAGGCGTTTATGATAGGCGTACAAAGGAAATTATTGTTTTTGATGATGGAAAACATGGTCAAATAGAAGCTAAAGAAACAAAAATTAATGCTTTCGATGAAAAGGCAATCCAGCTTATTGGAGACGATTTATATAAGAAGCTTATGGAAGATATGGAACTTCTAGATGTAGCTGGTGATGATTTCGATTTAGAGAAAGTAGCTAATGGGGAGCTTACACCAGTATTTTTTGGTAGTGCCTCAACTAATTTTGGTGTTGAACCATTTTTAGAAAGCTTTTTAGAATTAACATCACCTCCATTACCAAGAAATTCGAGCATAGGGAAAATTGATGTTTATAGTAAAGACTTTTCTGCATTTGTTTTTAAAATTCAAGCTAATATGAATAAGGCTCATAGGGATAGAATTGCTTTTATGAGGATTTGTTCTGGAGAGTTTGAAAAAGGCATGGATGTTTATCATATGCAGGGTGGTAATAAAATAAAACTTGCACAACCTCAACAATTTTTAGCACAAGAGAGAGAAATAGTAGATACAGCTTATGCAGGAGATATTATTGGAGTTTTTGATCCAGGTATATTCAGTATAGGAGACACTATATGTTCGTCCTCAAATAAATTTGAGTTTGAAGGAATACCGACTTTTGCGCCAGAACATTTTGCAAGGGTGAGAACTGTTGATACTATGAAGAGAAAGCAATTTATAAAGGGAGTAACACAAATAGCTCAAGAGGGAGCAATCCAAGTATTTAAGGAACTACATATAGGAATTGAACAAATTGTAGTTGGAGTTGTAGGAGTGCTTCAGTTTGAGGTATTAGAATTTAGACTTAAAAATGAATATAATGTAGATATTAAAATTGATAGGTTAGCATTTAAAAATATAAGATGGATTGAAAAGAGTACAATAGATAAAGAAAAACTTAACTTAACTAGTGATGCTAGATTAGTTAAGGATTTTAAGGATAGGGATCTATTATTATTCCAAAATGATTGGGGTATTAGTTGGGCATTAGAGCATAATAAAGGTTTAATCTTATCGGATGTTAGTAAAAATAATGATTAAGTAGATGATAAGGTATTTTAGGTAACTTAATTAAAAATAAATAAAATGAAAAGTCTCTTGAAAATATTTCAAGAGACTTTTCTATATTAAATTTTATAAGTTTTTTCTTTTACTAAATAGAATGTCAATTATAAATACAATTGCAGCAACTATTAGTAATATATTAATTAAACTTCCACCTTTACTGAAAAGCACTCCCATTAACCAGAATAAAACCACAAATCCACCGAGCCATCGTAAAAAAGTCATATGAATACCTCCGTTTATTAAAATAACTAAATATTATATAGTATTTAGTATTTCGACAATGTATATACAATATATATAAATTATTATTTTGAAAAGCGTATGGATACATTTGAAAACTAATTAATATTGTATATAATGTTATTAGAGAGAATTTTAAAAACATATTTAAGAGAGAATTTTAGGGGGAGAATGATGGAAAGTAGTAACACATCTATTAAAACTATTGATATAGTACAAATTAGCCTTATGGCAGCGATTACGTTTTTAGCCACGACTGTTATACATGTACCAACTTTTATGGGAGTGCTTCATTTGGGAGATAGTATGGTATTTTTATCAGCTATATTATTTGGAAGAAAAAAATCAGCTATAGCTTCCGCTGTTGGCATGTGCTTATTTGATTTAATGAGTGGATATACCATGTGGGCACCATTTACTTTTGTTATCAAAGGACTAATGGGCTATATTGCTGGAACTATTGCTTATAGAAAAAATTACAATGGGAATAACACTTTAAATAATATCTTGGCTTTTGTTGTAGCAGGAATATGGATGATTGTAGCCTATTATATAGGAGGAACTATCATACTAACATTTATTTCTAAAGACTTTGCAATTAAGCAAGCATTAATTATTTCTTTAAAGGATATACCAACTAATATCATTCAAGTAGTTGTAGGTGGTGCTTTAGCACTACCATTGATAGCATCTTTAAAAACGAAACTAAATATATAATATAATTTAAAAGAGAGTATTATGTTAAAACTACAGCTCAGCAGGAGATGATTTAACGTAATGCTCTTTTTATGTTTTAGTGACCTAGTAATTTTTATCCTTTTTTTTAGCATTAAACAAAAATATACTGAAAACTATTGTTGGTATTAATATGAAGCTTATCACAGAAAAATATACGTAAAGGTTTAAAAATTTATATAGTAATAGTACTTTAGCAGAAATGAAATAGGAAATTATGAATACAAATAAAGTAATAATGTAGATCATGTATTTATTAAAAAAAGAAATATTTTTTAATAAAATGAGTATAGCGTTTAGCGCTAATACATATTTTATAAACCACCCACCTACCATTTGAAGCATTACAAAAAACTCTCCAACCTCTAAAAAATCAAAATAACTAACTAACTGAGTTTGTATTAGTTTGGGATAATTAATGGTCAAGACTCTAGTTACGTCAAAGGTGCTTAAAAGGCCGATACTTGCAAAAATCTCCATTTGTATTACAATCAATAAAGCAATAACACAATGTTTTATTATTTTTGACTTATTAGTTACTCTGGACAAAAATGGTATAGAAATAGCTATACTTCCATAACATCCAAGTGCTTTTATAACTGATAAAATAAAAGAAGTTGTTATGCCATTGGCCATTACAGGTAGTAAGTATTTAAGCTTTTTATATTTAGCTGTAAGCATTGCTAGATTTATTCCTGCCATCATTATGAGAGATATACCGATAATAGTAATTATAATTATTGCTCTAGTACCCTTCTTTGTTATATAAATGGCTGGTATTACTATGAATAGCAGAAAAAACCAAACAGGAGTATCTGTAAGCATATTTACATGCAAGGCATTTGCTTCTACTGAAGAACTTTCTATTAAGCTTACAATTAAAGTTATGATAAATAAAATCAAAAAAATGTTTCCCATAGTTTTACCTAGTGCTTTGTGGTATATTTCGCCCATATTATAGCATTTTGTTTTTTTACAAACGGATATTAAGAAAATGAAATAAATAAATAGAATAATAGAGGCGATAATAACTGAAATCCAAGAATCTCTACCTCCATTTACAATGAATATATTAGGGTAAGTTTTCATTGCTACAATTGAGGTTCCCCAAATTATGAATATTAAATGTTTTGTATTTAGCTTATCCATGTTGTTATCGCACCTCCTATTTGTTTAGAGTCTATAATTATTGGTAATAAAACTTTGCATATATTAGTATTATTTACCTATTTATTAAATGTTAAACTCCAAAATAAAAAATTACAGAATAATTAACTTAAACATGACAGATAATAAATTAGGTGATTAAAATGAGAAAAATAGATATAAATTACATTAGAGAAAAATTAAAAAATAGTTATGATGTTAAATATAGAGAGATACAGTGTGATGTAGGAACAATAACTGGCATATTTATTGATGATTTATGTGATTCCAAATTTATTAGTGAGTATATATTTAATCCTCTAATAAGACATAAGATATCAACTGTAGATTTAGAGTATATAAAAAAAGAGGTATTACCAGCTAATAGCATTGGGGATATTAATAGTAATGAGGAGGCTATAGTACATATTTTATCTGGAGACTTGGTGCTTATATTTTCTTTTGCAGATAAATCAATATTTTGTGAAGCGAAGGGTTATGTAAGACGGAGTGTTGGAATTCCAGTTACAGAAAATGTAATCAAAGGACCGAGAGAAGGGTTTACGGAGGCATTTATAGATAATGTATCACTCATTAGGCGAAAAATAAAAAATCCAGATTTGAAATTTGAACCTTTGTTTTTAGGAAATAAATCTAATACAGTAGTTGTAATAGCTTATATAGAAGGTGTTGCCCCGAGGAAACTTGTGGATTATATAAGGAAAAAGGTAACAAATATAAAATTAGAATTTATATTAGACACAAATTATATTGAAGAGAAATTAAAAAGTAAGAATACGACGTTTGATACAATAGGAACTACCGAAAAGCCTGATGTTGTGGCATCAAAGCTTTTAGAAGGAAAAATAGCAATAATAGTAGATGGAACACCGTTTGTAATTACTGCACCATATTTTTTTATAGATAATTTCCATACACCGGATGATTATTATTCCAATGTGTATTTTGCTAATGCAACAAGACTTATGAGGGTGGTTGCTTTCTTCTCAGCGAGTTTATTGTCAGGCTTATATTTGTCTATTGCGACTTACCATTTTTCGATTATTCCATCCGTACTTGCTGTAAAGTTTACAATGTCTAGAGCGGATGTGCCTCTACCTACAGTAATAGAGTTATTATTAATGACTTTCTTTTTTCAATTACTTAGAGAAGCAGGAATAAGATTGCCACAGTCAATAGGCCAGGCAATGAGCATTGTTGGAGCTTTAATTTTGGGAGATGCGGTTGTTGGAGTAGGGTTAGCCTCCCAAAGTACTGTAGTGATCGTGGCACTTTCGTCCATTTCTTCTTTTTTAGTGCCTAAGCTTTATGGTGCTTTATCCATATGGAATATAATAATAATTATTTTTTCCTCGGTTTTGGGGCTTCCAGGGTTTTATATTGGTTTTTTTATTTTTATAGCACATATGGCAGGACTAGAAAGCTGTGGATATCCATATTTATTTCCTATGGGTACACTAGAGAGTTTTAAATTTAAGGATGTATTATATAGAAGGGATCTTAATGAAATCTCTAATAGTATTTTTGATGAGGATGATTATAATGAATAAGTATAAAAAAACACTAGTTATAATATGCTTAATAATAAGTTGTTTGAATATGTCAGCATGTTTTAGTTATAGAGACATTAATAGACTTTTATTTGTTACTTGTATAATAATAGATGTGGATAGTAGTGGTAATCCTATAATATATTCAGAAGCATATAAAGGTGTAAGAGGAGGAACACCGCAAGGGTTGGATGAGAGAATCTTATTTAAGGGAAAAGGAAAAACAATCTTTGAAGCTGTTAGAAATATGAATTCTACTTCCAGTTATAAATTGAATTATACACAGAATAAGGCTATAATATTTACTCGAAATGCCGCAGAAATTGGTCTTGAAAATTACATAGATTTTTTAGATCGAGATCAGGAATTGCTTATTAGACCATATATTGCAATATATCTAGGGGATCCAGAGAAACTCATAAAGATAAACATTCTTCAAGAAAAGTATATTGGATTTTTTATAATGCATCTTGAAGAAAATGTTGGTTCATCTTCAAGAGCTTTGAAATTAAGTCTTAATGATTTTTATAATCAAAGGAATATGGGCGATAAAACAAATGTAGTAACAATAATAGATATTCCAAAAGATAATTTAGAGCAAAGACTCGAAATAAATGGTGGAGCAGTGATTAAAAACGATAAAATGGTTAGCATAATAAAAGCAGACGAAGGGCAGGGATTTAATTTTTTAATGAACGTTGTCTCGAGTGGTACTTTAGAAATAACTAACCCCTGTGATATTAATAAATTTATAACTTTAGAAATTTTAAAAAGTAAAACTAAGACAGATATAACTTATGATGGTAATATTATTCACCTAAAAAAGCGGATTAAAGTTAATGTAGATTTTGCAGAAGCTCAAAAAAAGATTGTTTTTACAAAAGAAAATGTAAATAAAATTGTGGAGAAATCAGAAAAAAATATTGTAGAATCTTGTAATACTCTATTTGCAAAGTACAAGACTATGGGGATTGATATATTTGACATAAGTGAACAATTCTACGATAAATATCCAAAAATTAAAATCCCAAATAATATTATTAAAAAAACTGAGTTAAAAGTTGAAGTAGAAGTGCAAATAATGAATACGGGTGATCAAAAGAACTTCCAATAATTTGTTTTGCCTTATTAAGGCGATGGTATTCCATCGTCTTTTGTTGTAAACTATAAACATAATAATTTTAAAAAATCTATAACTACAAACATAGTATATTATTTCAGTTCATTTGGGGTGAAATGTATGAATTTAAAAAAAATTAGCATCTTGCTCAAGAGGGATGAGGGCACAAAACTAGATTATAAGCAAAAAATAGATATATTAATAGAAAGTGGTAAAAAAGAATTAGCTAAAGATGTATCTGCTATAGCAAATTCCCGTGGAGGACGTGGATATATCATAATTGGGGTAGAGGATAAAACAAAAAGAATTATAGGTATTGATGCCAATGAATTTAAAGAAGAACAAATTCAACAAATAATTAGTTCAAGATGTGAACCACCTATTCCAGTATCCATAGATTTTATAGTATATCAAAGCAAAAACCTGGCAATTATAACTATATATGATGGTGGCCAGAAACCTTATCAATTAAGGGAAAATGGGGCATTTTACATAAGACGAGGGTCCACAACAGATACAATGAGGAAAGAAGAACTAATTTCTTGTTTACAAGAAAATTTTAATCTTAATATTGAGACTATGCCTATTATGAATAGTGATATTAATAGTTTGAATTTCAATATCATCAATAAGTATTTTGAAAATAAAGGCATCTCAGTAAATAACGATAATAGGTTAGAATTTATGGATAATACAGGGATAACTTTTATAGAAAGAGATTATAATAAAAGGGTAGTTACCCTGGGTGGATTATTGGTATTTTCCTCAATAAATAGCATTTATTTACCTCATAATATGATAAAGATAATAAATAAGGTAAATAATAAATTCGATGAGGTCATACTTGTGCAAGGAAATTTATTAGATATGTTAGATAGAGTAGAAGAAATTTTAAAAAAGATATTCCCATCAAATTATCCTATAAGTGCAGTTCATGAAGCCGTAAAGAATGCAATACTTTATAGGGATTATACTATGTTTTACAAGGAAATTGAATTAGTAGTAAATTACAACAGTGTAAGTGTAATTAGCCCTGGTAATCTATTATTTTCAACTGAAGTTAATACTCATAATTATTTAAAAAGAAACATGTGGATATATGATAAGCTAATAGCTTTAGATGACAAAAAAAGATTTATAAAATCGGGGAAAGGATTTGCACGAATGAAAAAGGATTTTATTAAGTATGGTAAAGTAATATTTGCGGATTCAAAAGATGATAATACCTTTAAGTCTATTTTTCCAGGAGTTAAGCATTTTATTTGAGGTTAGCTTTAATAATGTCTATATATTAAATATATATTTAATATATAGGGGGAAAATAGTTGAAAATAAACGTAATAAATGGTTAAATAGATATAAGTTAAAAAAATATATATAAAGTTATGAAAGAAAAAAGTAACTATAGGAATTATTAAGAGAGCTAGTGGTAGGTGTGAACTAGTTAAGGAATATGGTGAATTACATTCTGGAGCTTTAAGCTGAAATAAAGTTATTTTTAAATTAAGCTGAGACGGGTTGACCTTACGTTATAAGGAAAAAGCGGATTGTTAAATCAATTTGGGTGGTACCACGGAAATTATTTCGTCCCTTTCATAGGGGCGTTTTTTTTATCCCCAAAAATAAGTAGAATTAAAATAGGGAGGAACAAATCATGGAAAATGTATATGATACACTTTTAGAACGAGGATATTTAAAGCAACTTACTCACGAGGATGAAATCAAGAAAATATTAGGGAAAGAAAAGGTAACTTTTTATATAGGTTTTGATCCAACAGCAGATAGTCTACATGTTGGTCATTTTATTGCTATGATGTTTATGGCACATATGCAAAGGGCAGGGCATAGACCTATAGCATTAGTTGGTGGAGGAACTGCGATGATAGGTGATCCATCTGGTAAAACAGATATGAGGAAAATGTTATCAAAGGAAGAAATTGATCATAATATAAGTTGTATAAAAACTCAGCTTTCAAGACTTATAGATTTTAAGGATGACAAAGCAATACTTGAAAACAATGCAAACTGGTTATTAAACTTAAATTATGTAGAATTTATAAGGGATATAGGAGTACATTTTACAGTAAATAAGATGTTAGCTGCTGAGTGTTATAAACAGAGATTAGAAAAGGGTTTGTCTTTCCTTGAATTTAACTATATGCTTATGCAAGGATATGATTTTTTAATGTTAAATCAGAAATACGGATGCACTATGCAATTAGGTGGAGACGATCAATGGTCCAATATTATTGCTGGTATGGAACTGATAAGAAGAAAAGAAAGTAAAGCTTCTTATGGAATGACTTGTGCATTATTAACAAATAGTGAAGGTAAGAAAATGGGAAAAACAGAAAATGGGGCTTTATGGCTTGATGCAAACAAAACATCTCCTTATGATTTTTACCAATACTGGAGGAATATAGAAGACTCTGTTGTGGAAAAATGTTTAGCCTTACTTACTTTTGTACCAATGGACGAAATTAGAAGGCTTTGTGCTTTAAAGGGTGAAGAAATTAATGAGGCTAAAAAAGTTTTAGCTTTTGAGGTTACAAAACTTATTCATGGAGAAGAAGAAGCTATGAAGGCTCAAAGCGCAGCACAAGCATTGTTTGGTGCTGGAGTTGATATGAGTAGCGTGCCGACAGTATCTATCACACAAAGCATGTTAGGCACAGGATTAATGGACATATTAGTCTACACTAAAGTATTACCTTCAAAAGCAGAAGCTAGAAGGCTAATAGAACAAGGTGGATTAACTATCAATGATAAAAGGATTGAAGATAAAAATGCAACTCTAGTAGATACTGATTTCAAAGATGGTAAAGTACTTATTAAAAAAGGAAAGAAAAAATATTACTCATTGATCATTGAATAAAACACTCTAAAAGACAAAGTTAAAATTTATATTTTAGCTTTGTCTTTTGATTTTGAAGGGAAAGTTAATATTTATAGAAAATTATTAATATCCCCTTCAAAAAAATGGTTTATATACGATAATAAAATATTGATGACTTTTTAAATATTAGTAACTTAAACAAATGGGAGGTGGCTTATGGCGATAATTAGCAATAATCCAATTTTGCAAAATCCTTTAGCTAAAAAAGCTTTTAGTAAAATATCATTCGAAGCTGGAGAAAAATTTAATGCAAGAATAGTAAGTGTAGACCAGCAAAAGGGAGAAGTTAATTTAAAATTATTAGATGGATGGCAATTTTCAGCTAAGCTAGATAAGCCACTAGAACAAGGGACTAGCGGTAGTGTGTTGAATTTTGAAGTAGAAGGATTCGAAGAGGGAAAGCTTAAAATAAAGCTAGTATATGAGGATAGTAAAAACGTAGAAAATGACATTTTAAAAGACAATCATAGTGGAAAATCATTAAGTACTGATAAAACAGATGCTTTACTTTTTGAAAAAATGATAAAACATGATATGCCTCTAACTAAGGATAATATAACTGATATAAAAAACTTAGTTGATTTCAAAGGGAAAATATCTTTAAATGGGGAAAAAGAGGATGCTTTTATAACTAAATATATTGAAAGTAGAAACATTGATCCAAATAGTGCTAAAGCAAATGAAATAACAAAAGTTTTAAAAGATTTTTTTGTAGTTTTAAAGAACCTAAATGTTGATGAGATATTATTATTTAAAGAAAATAATATTGGTTTTACTAAAGAAAATCTTGAAAGCTTTATAAAGTTATTCAAGGGCGATTCAGCTATATATAACAATTTAAAAGAAATTAACAACTATCTATTTAGCAGTGGAGAAAATAAAGATATGCAAGGTTTGATTAAGCCTTCCGCAGTAAGCCAAAATCAGAATGGTATTACAATGGCTAAAAACAATGAAAGAACTAGTACAGAAGAATCATTTATAGATAGTAAGCTTAATAATAGTAATTTTAAAGAAATAGTTAGTCTAATAAATAAAGAACTTAAAAATTTAGGTATAAATCATACAGTTTCAAGTTCTGTTATTGAAAGTTTAGTATCAGGTGAAAAGTTGGGACAAGGTGAAAATTTACAGCAAGATAAAAACTTGGAACCAAGTAAGAATCTTAAATTACAAAATGAAAGTTTTAATAAAAGTGAAATTAAAACTTTGGTGGACAAAATTTTAAAAATAGAAAATATAAAAATAAGCCCAGATAGTAGTACTAAACTTATAAGCAATTTAGAGAAAAAATTAAACACAAGTGAAACATTTTTAGATAACAAGTCTGATAATAATTTTAAAGAGGTAGTTAGTCTAATAAATAAAGAACTTAAAAATTTAGGCCTAAATCATATAGTATCAAGTTCTACTATTAAAAGTTTAGGAACGGGTGAAACTTTAGGATCGGGTGAAACTTTAGGATCGAATGAAAAATTGGAACAAGTTGAAAATTTACAACAAGATAAAAATTTGGAACCAAGCAAAAATTTGAAATTACAAATTGGAAGTTTTAATAAAGGAGAACTTAAAACTTTAGTGGACAAAATTTTAAAAATGGAAAATATAGAAATAAGTTCAGATAGTAGTACTAAAATTATAGACAATCTAGAGGAAAAATTAAATACAAAAGAAATTGAGCCTAGCAGTAAAAATTTAGACAATATAAAGCAAAATGGAGAGATTCCTTTGAATAAGTTGGATAAAACTACTGTTAGTGATGGTAAAATAGATAATAAAAGTTCTACAAATACCAAGGTTAATGGCTATGGTAAAAACAATTCACTTAACGAAATTATAAATATGATAAAAAAAGAATTGAATTTTTCAGAGATAGATAAAAAAGTTATAGATAATGTAGAAAAGGAGATAGCAAAAACAACTACGGATATCCTTATTAAGGATCAAATCAAATTAAAGACAGGTGAGATTAAAGATATAGTTAAGGATATTATTCAAAATAAGCTTAACCTTAAACCAGAGACTTATGAGAAGGTTATGGATATGTTTAATCAAAAACTTAATGATATAAAAATATTTAATTCTATTTCTCAGCAGTATTATTATTTGGATTTGCCTATAAATGTTAAAAATGATGAGTATCAACTTAAATTAATCATTAAAGATGATAGAAATAAGGGCAAAAAGATTGATAGTACAAATGTAAAGATTGCTACTAGTATAAAAACAATAAATATGGGAACAGTTGATGCATATATTAAAATTAGTAATAGTAGTATGAATATTGATATTAATTGCAATAAAATTTTTGTCGAAGTTTTGGATATTAGCAAGGAAAAGTTAGTTAAGGATTTATCAAGTTTAAGTTATAGAGTTAGCATTAATGTAAACAAGAAGGTTAACGAGTTTACGTTAGCCGAGTGTGGGGAATTTTTTAATGATAGAAGTTTTAATGCAATCAATATAAAGGTATAATGTAATTAAGGTGTTTAAGACGATTAGCATATGAGGTGTGTTAAAATGAAAAAGATAAAAAAAGCTACTGCAATAAAATATGAAAATGGATATGATGCTCCTATAGTGACGGCAGCTGGAATAGGATACATTGCAGATGAAATTCTTAGAACTGCAGAGGAGAGTAAGGTTGCCATAGTACAAAATGAAGAATTAGCGAATCTGCTCTCAAATGTTGATATAGGATCGGAAATACCCGTAGAATTATATGATGCAATAGCGAAGGTCATTGCTTATGTTATGGATATAGATGCATTAATGAAAAAAAATTAGAGCTTAAAAAAGAATATAGTGTAGTTAATTAGGAGGTATATTATGGCGTTGTGGGCAATATCAGATCTTCATTTAGCTATCAATTCGGATAAACCTATGGATATATTTGGAGAAAAATGGAGTAATCATCATGTGAAAATTAAAAAAAATTGGATTAACAAAATATCTCCAGAAGATACGGTACTAATTGCGGGAGATATTTCGTGGTCCATGCATATGTCTGAGGGCATGGATGATTTAGATTGGATTCATGAGCTTCCAGGAAGAAAAATACTTATCAAAGGGAATCATGATTATTGGTGGAGTGGTATAACGAAGCTTAATGCTCTCTATGAAGATATGAATTTTATTCAAAATAATTTTTTTGATTATAATGATGTTGCTATATGTGGAACGCGGGGATGGAATTGTCCGGGGTCAAAACAATTTTCTATTCATGATGAAAAAATATATAATAGAGAATTAATAAGACTTAGAATTTCATTAGATGCAGCAGTTAAGAGTGGATATAAGAAATTTATTGTAATGCTTCACTATCCACCTACTAATGATAAGTTTGAGGAAACTGAACTTATTAGTATAGTAAAAGAATATAATGTTTCAAAAGTAATTTATGGTCACTTGCATGGGCCATCTTTAAATAGGTTATATGAAGGAAATATAGAGGGTGTTGATTATATAGTAACGTCTTGTGACTATTTAGATTTTAATCCTTTAAAAATATTAGAATAAAATATAAGTTAATGCAATGTGTATAATTAAGAAAAATAAACTTGTTTATGTGGATAACTTATTAAATAGTCAAAGGCACATAAAGATAAATAACAGGTCAAATAATCACGTTTTAAAATGTGAGTATACTGACTTCTTGTTTATTTTTATATGCCTTATTATTATTATTACTTAAATAATTTGGAAAAAAAACTAGATTTTTTGGTGTTTTCTAATGGCTCAAAGTTTTCTGTAGAAGATTTGTTTGAATTATCAGTATCGGCTAATAATGCAGCAGCTTCTTCTTTGATTAGATCTTTCATGTCTCGTGCAAGTTCTTTTAAATTTTGTTTAACATTAGGGGTTGTTATCACATTGCTAAACCAAACTAAAGAATCTTCTGTATGTCCAAGGCGTCTATTTAATTCTCCGATAAGGTACATAGCACTGTATTTATCCATGCCATATATGGGGAATGCTTCGGCGTAGTATGCATCACTAAGGCCTTCTAGAGCTTGGCCTAAAAATACTAGTTCGATTTCTCTAGAGGCCTGCGTATCTATTAGCCTGTACATCCAGGCAAGCTTCATGCAATTTATTGCTTTCTTACTAGATTTCGCATTTGTTATAACATAATTTAAAAGAGATAACTTATATCTTTCAATAGCAACATGAACATCGTAAACTTCTGGGTACATTCGTCCGTGCCACTTGGTTGATATAGATTTTTGGACTTGCTCTATTTCTATACTTCGTATAGTATAGAAATCTGTTTTCATAGCTGCATATCCACAAGAATTACAAAGCCATACATCATAGAAATAAGGATTAATTAATGAGTACCTAATAAAAAAATCACTGTCTTTTTTTATCATTCTATAAGCAGAGGATTTTACTGTTGCAGCCTTGAATACGTGGTTACAAACAGGGCAAGTAACCTCTTTATTATATAGAAAAGATTTTTCCTTGCTTTCTTTTACGGCTTCAGTTTCTTTGTTATATATGTTAATATGGTCAATATTATCAAATCCCATATTCTCTAGACCGGAAAATATATTTTTATCCATTTAATCACCTCAAAGTTAGATTTAATGTGGTATGATTAGTTATATAATTTACTATATTTTACTTAATAAATTGCTATTATAGTAATTTAGTAGTAAATTAATTATAACAGAAAATTAATATAAATATAATATTAATGTAAAACGTAACTCCAAAAATCTGATATGCTAATTATAAACCTTAAAAGAAGGCACATGAAATATTATGTAAAGGACTGAGGATATGGCAATAAGAGAGTGGAAAAGATTTCTAATTCCTTATGAACAGGGTGTGGAGGAGTTAAAAGTAAAATTCAGAAGTATAAGAAGAGAATATAGACGTAAAAATGACTACTCACCTATAGAATTTGTTACAGGGAGAGTCAAAGAGATATCTAGTATTCTTGAGAAAGCTAATAAATTCTGTATTCCTTTGGACAGAATTGAATTTGAGATGGAGGATATAGCTGGAATAAGAATAATGTGCCAATTTGTTGATGATATTGATAAGGTGGTAAATTTAATTCGCAAGCGACGTGATATGCAGATAGTTTATGAAAAAGATTATGTTGCAAATGTAAAAGGTAGTGGATATAGAAGTTATCATATGATTATAAAATATCCTGTGAACTTAGCTGGTGGTCAAACTGAAATACTCGCAGAATTTCAAATCAGAACACTTGCAATGAATTTTTGGGCTACGGTTGAACATTCTCTAAATTATAAATATAAGCATGATATTCCAGAGTATATAAGAAAAAAACTTAAAAATGCTGCAGATGCTGCTTTTCAACTAGATGAACAAATGCTAGAAATTAAAGATGAAATTAAAGATGCACAAAAACTGTTTGAGGTAAAATCTAATTTGGTATCGGATATAATGAATAATATACTTATGTTATCATCTCTTGGAAAATTAATGGATGCAACTAGGTATAGAGAACAAATAAACAAGTTATTAGAAGAAGGGGAAGTTTTTGAACTTAGTAGTTTACTTCGTGCAACTCAAAAAACATTAGACATGTATAAGGCATAATCAAAAATGAGTAGAACATTTTAAATAAAATGTTCTACTCATTTTTTTTTAAGAAACTACTATATTAACCAGTCGTCCTTTGATTACAATAACCTTGCGCACAGTTTTACCTTCAAGAGCGGCAATGAATGTTTCATCATTTAAAGCGGCTTGTTTTATACTTTCTTCATCTAAACCTTGAGCTATAGTTATTCTAGATTTAATCTTACCATTTATTTGAATGGCAATCTCTACTTCATCTTTAATAAGAGCACTTTCATCAAAGGTAGGCCAGCTTTGGTTGAATATGGAGTAATCCATACCTAATGTCTCCCATTTTTCTTCTGAAAAGTGAGGAGCGAAGGGAGCTAAAAGCTTAAGGTAATCTATAAGCACTTCTTTTAATAATTTACTGTTTATACTTTCGTAATTAACATATTTTGATACAGCATTTGTAAGTTCCATAAGTCTTGCAATTGAAGTATTAAATTGAAGTTTCTCAGTATCTTCGCTAACACCTTTTATTGCGAAATTTCTCCAATAGTTCAATTCTTTCTCATTAACACCAATAGAAGTTACATTATTAGTTCTTTTTAAAATTTCGTCACTTCCAGTGTCTACAGCTCTTTCTATTCTATCAACAAATCTTGATATAGCTTTTATACCATCATCACTCCAAGCGCCACCCTCAGTATAGCCAAAACCAAACATTAAGTACATTCTAAATACATCTGCTCCAAACTCTTTTATGTACTTGTCTGGTGAGATTGTGTTCCCTTTGGATTTACTCATTTTTAATCCATCTTCTCCCAGGATTAAACCTTGGTGAGTAAGAGATAAGAATGGTTCATCGAAGTTTAAATATCCCATATCTCTAAGAGCTTTTGTGATAAACCTTGCATATAGTAGATGCATGCATGCATGTTCAGGACCTCCTACATACTTGTCTACAGGTAACATTTTGTTTATTAAGTCCGTATCGAAAGCTTTTTCACTATTTTTATTATCTACATATCTTAAATAGTAGAAAGAAGAACAAACGAATGTATCTAAGGTATCAGCTTCTCTATGAGCCGGGCCTCCGCAAACAGGACAAGTTACATTAATAAACTCCTCACATTTAGCTAAAGGTGATTCGCCGTTTGGTGTAAATTCTACGTCATAAGGTAACTCTACTGGTAGCTGGGCCTCAGGTACAGGAACAGTTCCACATTTGTCACAGTGAATTATTGGAATAGGTGCACCCCAGTATCGTTGCCTTGAAACTAACCAATCACGAAGTCTAAAGTTTACTTTACCGGAACCTAAGTTCATGGTTTCCAATTTCTTAACTATTGCTTCTTTTGCATCATTTGTAGATAAACCATTAAATTCTTCACTATTTATAATTTTACCATGTTCAGTATAAGGAAGTTTTTCATCGTCTTCTTTCTTGCTTTTAAAACCAACGATTACTCTTTCAATAGGTAAATTGTATTTAGTAGCGAAGGCAAAATCTCTATCATCATGAGCTGGAACAGCCATTACGCAACCAGTTCCATAAGTGTTTAGAACGTAGTCTGCAATCCAAATAGGAACTTTGCGTCCATTTATAGGATTTATAGCATAAGAACCTGTAAATACACCAGTTTTATCTCTTGTAATAGACTGCCTCTCTATATCGGTTTGTTTCCTGGCATCATATTTATAAGATTCAACAGCATCCTTATATTCATCCTTAGTAAGAATGTCAACAAGATCATTTTCAGGAGCTATAACTACATACGAAACGCCATATAGAGTGTCTACCCTTGTTGTAAATACACTAAAGTCTAAATCGGAATCGGATACCTTAAAAGTAACATCAGCACCAGTAGATTTACCTATCCAATGTCTTTGCATTGCTTTAGTTTTTTCTGGCCAATCTAAAGTGTCAAGCATTTCTAGTAGTTCCTCAGCGTAGTCAGTAATTTTTAAAAACCACTGAGTTAAATTCTTTTTAGTAACTTCAGTGCCACATCTCTCGCAAGAACCATCTGCAAGTACTTGTTCATTCGCAAGAACTGTATTACAACTAGGGCACCAATTTACTGGGGCTTTCTTTCTATAAGCAAGACCTTTTTCAAATAATTTTAAGAATAACCATTGAGTCCATTTATAATAATCAGGTCTGCAAGTTACAACTTCATGATCCCAATTAAACATAGCTCCCATAGCTTTTAATTGTTTTTTCATATTAATAATGTTTTGCTCAGTAGAATCTTTTGGATGAACACCTGTTTTTATTGCGTAGTTTTCGGCAGGTAGACCAAAAGCGTCAAAACCCATTGGTTGAAATACATTATATCCTTGCATTCTTTTCATTCTAGCCCAAGTATCTACGGGGCCATAGTTAAACCAATGTCCAGCATGTAATTGGCTTCCAGATGGATAAGAGAACATTTCAAGTACATATAATTTTCTTTCAGTATTATTCTCATCAAATTTGTATAGATCCGTGTCTTCCCATTTTTGTTGCCATTTTTCATCGATGCCTGTATTATATTTTGCCATTAATATTCCTCCTTGTTATGTTTAAATCTTAAATATGATTAATTATTTTTTCTATATAGATTTTTTGTGATTAAATGTAAAAATATGTATGGCTAAAAATAAAAAAACTTCCATCTCAAAAAGAGACGAAAGTAATATTCCGCGGTACCACTCTAGTTAGGTTTTACACCTCACTTGCAAATATAACGGTTTTAACCGTACTTGTTTTTACAAGTAGGCTCTTACTTACGATGTAAGTCTATAGGTAAGTTCATATTTTATCATTACTGCTTTGCAGCTAACAGCAGCTCTCTAAAAAATGATATAAATACTAATACTCCTAATCAAAGCTATATATTATATTAGTGTTTGTTTATTGTTGGATTATTATCCATTATAATTTAAATAAAATTTTGTGTCAATACCATAAGCTCATGAGTACTTAGGTATTTTTATTTGAATTTCTTTAAAAGGTTTTTATTGGCATAAGCTATAAAAGCAGTAAGTGCATAATCATAGACTACAAAGCCAACCTCCACAAGAATAAGGAGCAAATAAAGATTTATATTTATATTTGGGATTTTTAGGAATAACATTTTATATATAAACACGATTATACCTGAGGTTATATTAAAATACAATAACTTTAGTACAATTTCTATAGGGATATTTCTCAATTTTTCCACATAATATTTTACAAAACCATAGGAACCAAAAATTAATATATAGCTCAGGCCTATAAGCTTTGATGGTATAATAAATAAACTAAGCAAGGAAACAGCACCGTAGACTACAACAGTATTCTTTACTCCAGTAAGCATAATGGAAAGAGGAATAATGCAGGAAGCTATACAGAGTACAGATAATCTGTTTGTAGGTATAACGGAGGATATATATAGTAATATCAAACTAAGTGCTGCGAATATTCCACCTTTAGCAATATGGTTAGATTTCATAAAATCATCTCCTAAATTAATAGACTTAGCAACACGAAATAAGATCTCCGCCTAAACATTCACAAATGGTATCTGCACACCAGAGGTTAAGGCACATGTTACCCATGCCGCCGGAATTGTTATTTGTCCTACCATAATAGTTATTTCTATAATTTGAAGATTGATTATTTAGTTGATTAAAGCTTTGTCTGTATTCAACATTATTAGGTTCTTGAGTGCAGGCACGATTAATAAAAGTATAGGCACTATCATGCCAACCTTTTTTTAGATGAACTGTTCCCATTAAAAAATTCCACTCAGCAGTTTTTGTGTTCATGGAACCTAATTTTTGCTCAGCAGAGGGGAGGTTACCACTATTTATATCCATTCTTATAGATTGATATATATTGTTATTATTGTAGTCATTATTTGAACTTGAACCATTGTTAGAAGAACTATAATTGTTTGATGAACTGTTATTATTAGAAGATCCATTGCCTTTCATAAGGGTATCATAAGCTTCATTTAGTTCTCTCATTTTAACTTCTGCCAAATCTTTTAATGGATTATCACCATATTGATCAGGATGATATTTTTTTGCTAGTTCTCTATAGGCTTTTTTAATTTCTTCTTTAGAGGTTCCTTCTTTTACACCAAGTACTTCATAGGGATTTGCCATTTTTATCTTCCACTCCTTTTAAATTATCAATAGTTTCTTTATTAAACACTTTATCCATTTTTTCCATGAGTCCTAGCTCTAGTATATTACTTAATATATCTTCATTTTTAATCAAAGGTAAATTATTCAAATATTTTAAGCACGAAGATGCACAAGTAGCCAATATAAAATCAATTCTTGGCTTAATTAATATAGAAAAACTTTTGAAATCCAGATTATCTGTATTAAGTAATGAATTTATAGCATTAAAAGAATTACTTTTTATATCTTTTTCTAAATCATCATAAGCATCTATAATATATATCCATTTACCTAAATTATATCCAAGCCAGTATAAATCATCTTTAAAAGAGGCTTCTTTATAATAAAAGGATATTATAAAACCTGTAAGATCAGCAAAGACATGCGATAACCCATCTATAGATAGCTGTTCATCTATAGATAGATGCTCATAAGTATCCATATCATTATGATTTGCCTCTAGAGTGTTTAGAAGTAACAGTTTGTCTTTTGTATACTCCATTACATCAGCATATGATAATTCTGCTTTTGGTAAATAGGTTTTTAAAAATATTGAATAAATTTTGCTCTTCATTGTTTTATTATCTTGGACATCATCCATTAGTTTATAATAAGCTAATGTAACATTGCAAAAAGCAGCGTAATCTAAAGCTTTATTATTATTTATCATAAGTCTTTTTTTTAATGGGTGTATTAAACATTTGAATTTAACGAAATTATATTTACTTTCTGATAAGGAATCCAAAAGTACTGCTAAAAATGTCATGTCAAAATTTAGAGTAAGTCTTGGAAGATTACCAAAATCATTTTTTATGGAATTACATAGACCACAATAATAAGCTTTGAATATCTCGTAGTCTTTTATCTTCATTTCCATTTTACATGGAGTTACATATCCAAACATTATAGCTTTTCCATTGATTTTTTGGCTTTTAATATTTCATAAATACTTTTAGAGGTAGTATCTGCTAAACTATAACCAAGTAAGCTTACAACTTCTTCAATCTCAGCTTCCGATTCACTTTCAATTTCTATATAAGGAAAAGGACAAAATTCCTTCTCATTTATGTCAATTTCTATAAGAGTATTTTTATATTTATAGCTTTCTCTATATTTTTTAATAGACTGCATAAGCTCGAGGCCTAAGGCTTCAAATATTCCCCTCGCTGCAATTTCATCTTTAATTTCAGATTCATGCTCATCCATAATTTTATATTTCTCTTGGCTTATAAGTTTTTTTGTGGTGATATAGTGAATAGTTGAATTTTTTAAATTGTCTTTAACTGTACGTATTCTTGCATAGCCTTTACCGAGTAGTAGTCTTTTATCCGAGAAATCATAAATATTATTTATTTGATCCTCTTGCTTTACTTTTAAACAATTTAAACTTAATAATTTTTGGCGAATTTCCTTAACATCAATGTCTATAATTCTAAGCTCTATTTCTTTCAAAATAATCCTCCTTGATACTTTAGGGTATATAATGATCAATTAATTAATTAACCATTAATTGTGATTATATCATAACTTAAATAAAGTAACATTAATAATTCATTAAAATTATCAATTTTGATAGCAATATATGACTTTGTTATAATCATAAATACATAGTATAATAGTTAAGCACATTCAAATAAGTAAACTCATTTTTTGCAGAGCTGTTGAAGCATCTATTAAGAGATGTTACAGTTCCTCAGGAGATGACTTAACTTGCGAATTATTTTCATGTGCCTTAGATAATTATTAAGGTGGTGTTTTTTTGGAGTATATAAAAGAAGTTAATATAAATGAGGCTATTATTCATGTTTTAGACAATAATGCAGATGAACCTATCTTGAATGAATATGCATTAGATTTAGATGAAGAAAAATATAATTTTATACTTAAACATATTCAAAAATGCTTAAAAGATGAAGACTTAAAATATGGGGTATTTTCTCCTGAGTCAAATATAGTAAAAGATTTATCTCAAGAATATTTAAATGGTGAGAATAATATACTCGCTGTTTCAAAGGAACTAGCAAAACAAATGTTTATTTTAATGCGATCTAAGGGGAGTATTCCTTCTTGCGATTTAATAGTAGTATCTTTTACTACGGAGTTTGGTCCAGTACTTGGTATATTTAAAATGGATTATATAAAAAACTATGTCCACACTATTGAGTTTGTGGATGAAAAATTAGGAATTGATATAGTGCCACAGTTTACGGGTCTACCTGGTAGTGCCCAAAGGATACAAAAATGCGCTTTTATAAAACCAATTAGAGAGGAAAATAGTTTTGATTTAATGGTTATTGATAAAAGGAGCAAAACCAAGGAATCAAATAATGAGAACCAAGAGAATGACTCAAACTATTTTATTAATAATTATTTAGGTTGCACGATTGTTGACAATGAAAGAGATGTAACTAAAAGTTTTGTAAAGGCAGTTGAAAAATTCACCCAGAATACTTTCGCAGAAAATGCAGATGAAGCAGAAGTTGTTAGAAGTACTATAAAAAGAAAACTTAGAGAAGAAGATAATATTGATGTTAAAGAATTGTCGCAGCAGATATTTCCTGAAAATAATGAAAACAAGGAGAAATTTGTTGAGTTTATAGCACAGCAAGGAATTTGCGAAAATATTAGTCTTGATAAAGAATGGATAGACAAGAAATTAAAAAGAGTAAGACTTAAGATTGATAAAGATATAGATTTATATGTAAATGAAGAAACATATCATGATGATAGTCGCTTTGAAATACAAAGAAATGGTGATGGAACAATTAATATGGTTATCAAACATGTAAGTAATTACGTTGAAAAATAAAGAGAAAAAGTATATTTCACTAGTAATGCAGTCACTTCGCTAAGAACTACTAATTATATTTTTAATTAATCTGCTAAAAAGCATAAACTCGCTGTGCTCAAACATATGCTTTTCTTAACGCATCTTAATTAAAAATATAATAAGAAGTTCTAAAGCTCGCTTCAATGCATTATACGTAATATATACTTTTTTTTGGCGTAAGAAATTTAATGCAAAATAAACCCAAAAGACCCACAGCATATTATACTGTGGGTCTTTTGGATTTAATAATTCAGATTACTTAGATGAGTTAGAAGATCCTAAAACATTAGTAATTTTACCTTCAACTAATTTAGTTATGTTAGTTCTTGCTTCTCCTAGATATTTTCTAGGATCTATTTCGCCAAGATTTTTTGTAAGTACTTTTCTTATTGAACCAGTCATTGCAAGTCTTAAATCAGTATCCATGTTTATTTTACAAACAGACATAGAAGCTGCTTTTCTAAGCATTTCTAGTGGAATTCCTTTTGCACCCTTCATTTCTCCACCAAATTCATTGATCATAGTAACATATTCTTGATCTACAGCAGATGCACCATGAAGAACTATTGGAAAATTATGAAGACCAGCAGCTTCTAATTTCTCTGTAATTAAAGTTAATCTTTCAAAATCAAGTTTAGGTTCACCTTTGAATTTATATGCACCATGGCTTGTTCCTATAGCTATAGCTAAAGAATCTATACCAGTTCTTGTTACATAATCTACTGCTTGTTCTGGATCAGTATATGTTGCATCTGCTGCTGAAACACTAACAGCATCTTCAACTCCAGCAAGTTTACCAAGCTCAGCTTCAACTACAACACCTTTAGAATGAGCAAAATCAACTACTTCTTTAGTTGTCCTTACATTTTCTTCATAATCAAAATGAGAACCATCATACATTACTGAAGTAAATCCAGAAGCTATTGCAAGTTTACATTGTGCTAAATCTGAACCGTGATCTAAGTGAAGAGCTATATCAAGACCAGTGTCTTCTATAGCAGCCTCTACCATTTTTCTAAGGTAAGTTGGTCTTGCATATTTCATAGCGCCACCTGATACTTGAAGTATAACAGCTGACTTGTGAATTGCACAAGCGTCGATAACTCCTTGAATTATTTCCATGTTATTGATGTTAAAAGCACCAATTGCGTAATTTCCTTTTATTGCCTTTTCAAACATTTTAGTAGTAGTAACTAAAGCCATATTAATTCCACCTTTCAAATTTTGCAGGGACATTTATTGTCCCTGCGGGACTTTTTATGATTCCTTATAATTATAAGCTATAAATGGACTATTTTCTACCCTTTTACTATAAATGATATCTATAAATTAAAAAATATTGCTTATAGATACCTTTTCATGGGACATTATATGATCAACAAGATATTTCATAACATGAACAGTTGCTAATCCTTCTGACTTATCTTTAATTTTTATATATTGAGTTAATTTTAAAATCTCGCTATCTATATTATCTAAGTCTTCATGGTGTGTATATATAGTTAAAAGTTTAGAAGTTTTCTTCCACTCAGCTATGTAATCTAGTGATAATTTGTATGCATCTTGATACTTTTCTTTAATTATATAGTTCTCAAGAGTACAATTTAAATCTTGTAACTTGCTACATTTGACGTTTATAATATTTACAGATAAAAATATTCCTACCATCATTATAACGAACAAGCTAAAAGCTATCAAAACATTTTTCATTTTTTATTACCTTTCCCTTCTTTAAGTTGATAATAAAACTTATGTTTAGAGTCAAGCATTCCTATGAAGAGATCACTTGCATAGGATATTTTATTTCTCTTTAATATGTTTTTTAGCCAAGTTTCATCTTTTTCTAAAAGTTTTAAATTCTTATAATTAATGATACCATCCATAATTAAAGGTATAGGTAAAGACTCTTGAGTTATGGGTATATTTAAATCATCTTTTGTAGCCGTAGATTGACCGGTTTTTGGTAATATAGACAAGGCACCACTAGTTTCCAAAATAGCATATTGGATATCGGATAAATTAAAATATCCTTTTAATCTAAGTTCTTCTAGCAAATCATTAATATTAAATCTTTGATATCTTAGCTCTTTGACATCAATTTTTCCGTCTCTTATTAATATGCTGGGTGTTCCTGTTAAGAGTTTCCTAGCCTTTTCACTTTTTAGCTCAATATAAGATGAAGCTACTTGTAGAAATAGCAAAGTAATTATTGGTATAATAGCATGTAAAAGGGGTATTCTTATATCTTCCATTGGAAAGGTTGCAAGATCGGAAATCATTAAAGCAATTACTAGTTCAAATGGTTCAAGCTGACCTATTTGCTTTTTACCCATCATCCTCATAATAAATATTATTGAAAAGTATAAGAAAAAAGTTCTGATTACTAAAACAAGCACAATATCACCTCTTTACTATATAATATATATGGTTTGTTAAATCACGAAAATTATAAGGGGTAAATGATACATTTTTTTTAAATTACAGTATAATAGTAGTAATAACTAAAAATAGGGGATGGGCAAATGGGCAGTTTCGATATAGTGCTTAATGATGGTAGAAACGTAGTAGCCAAAGAGGGAACTACGTTAAATGATATTGTTAAAGAAAATAATTTAAAAAATGATTTACCAGTAGTTCTAGGTAAAATTAATAATAAAATTTATGAACTAGGAACCACTATTATGAATGGGGGTAATTTTGAAACTGTGGATATTGCTAGCAAAATAGGAATGACGACCTACGTTAGGACTCTTCAATTTGTATTGATAAAAGCAATTTCAGAATTATTTCCAAGCGCTAATATTTCTATCGAACATTCTTTAAGTAAAGGGTTGTTTGGAGAAATAGATAAAACGCAAGCACTTGATATTGATGATATATATGACATAAAAAATAGAATGAGTGAAATAATAAAAGCAGATACTCCTATAAGAAAAATAACATTTTCTAAAGAGAGGGCAGTGGAGATATTTACGCAGTATAATATGCAAGATAAAGTAAAGCTTTTAAAATATGTTAACTCAAAGGAAATAAAACTTTATGAATTAAATGGAAGATATGATTATTTTTATGGACCTATGGCCTATTCAACAGGGATATTAAAAGTATTTGATTTGATGTATTATGAGCCAGGTTTTATACTAAGATATCCCACTATTGATGACCCAGACAGAATTCCTAAGTTTAACAAACAAGAAAAATTAGCTAAAGTGTTTTATGAAGCAGCGCAATGGGGAGAAATACTAGGGGTTGGAAGTGTCGGTGCACTAAATGATGAAGTGGTAAATGGTGACATTGTTAATTTAATTAGGGTGGCTGAGGCGCTTCATGAAAAGAAAATCGCATATATTGCGGATATGATTCATAAGAGAAGATTAGCTAAACTAGTGCTTATAGCAGGACCATCGTCTTCAGGGAAAACCACTTTTTCAAAGAGGCTAGGTGTTCAATTAACTGTAAATGGATTGATACCAATATTTATTTCGTTAGATGATTATTTTTTTGATAGGGATATTACCCCAAGAGATGAAAATGGTGATTATGATTTTGAATCTATATATGCTTTGGATTTGAAACTTTTTAACAAGGATTTAGAATTACTACTTTCTGGCGAGGAAATCGAAATACCGAGTTTTAATTTTAAAACAGGAAAGAGGGAATGGGTTAATAATAAAATTAAAATGCCCAAAAATGGAATTGTGATTGTAGAAGGAATACATGGATTAAATGAAATTTTAACTTCCTCAATACCTAAAGAGAGTAAGTTTAAAATATATATAAGTCCTTTAACGCAACTAAATGTAGATGATCACAATAGAATTTCCACAACAGAGGTAAGAATGATTAGGAGAATAGTTAGAGATTATTTATCTAGGGGATATGGCGCCGAAGAAACTCTTAAAATGTGGCCTTCTATAAAACGTGGAGAGGAAAAAAATATTTTTGTATTTCAAGAGCAGGCAGATGTAATGTTTAACTCTAGTTCAGTCTATGAGCTTTGTGTGCTTAAGAAATTTGCATTAGAAGAGCTTAATAAATTGGGAGAAGATAGTCCAGTGTATTATGAAGCAAGTAAATTAAGAAGTTTTTTAAACTTCTTTAAAGATGTAGATAAAGATTTGGTTCCAGATAATTCAATAATAAGAGAATTCACTGGTGGAAGTTGTTTCTATCAATACTAATATGAAAAGTATAAAGTTTCTCCTACACACCTTGCAAACGAACTCGAAACGTGAAATCACATTAAGAAATTCTAATGTTTTACTTATGTGAAATTTTCTACCACTCACACTCGACGTCCTGTCTCGGGTTCGTTAGCCTGACTTCCTGTCAGGCCTACGAAAATTTAACATTCGCAAAACAAGAATTACTAAATGAAATTTCAATTGTTTTTTCGTTTCGTATTGCAAGTCACCTTGGAGAAACTTCATACTTGTTGTCAATGGTATATTTTAAATGCCATCGAATGTTCGTTAGCAGACTCTAAGTAATGTTTCAACGGTATCTATAAGGTAGAATGATTAAGAAGTGCTAGCACAACCGGGAGGAGTGTAGGTGAGTAACAATTAATAATTGTTATGCTTCCTAGGATGCTTAGGCCAAATATTTATTCGTAAACCAAGAATTTGTAAAACTTACTATATACTATTTGTAATACTTTTACATGTTTTCATCAGCATAGTTATAAATTTTATTTTACACAATAGATTTAAAGTTGAAAAGTATGATATTTCTCCGAAGTGATTAGCAACAAGAAATTAAAAAACTATTGAAATTTAATTTAAAGATTCTTCTTTTGCTGATATAAAATTCTCGTAAGACTGCCAGGAAGGCAGGCTAGCGAACCTGAGGCATGATGCCGAATGTGAGCGACATAACAATTAATAATTGTTATGTCCCCCAAAGAACGACCCAGAGGAAGAGAATTTTATATATGCAAAAGATTAGAATCTTTTAATTGAATTTCTTGTTTTGAATTCGGTTGCTAATCACGTAGGAGAAATTTTGATACATGACTTAGTTATTTTTTTAAGAAATAGAAATGTCTAGGGACGATAAAGGAGGACAAAATGAAAAATTATAGTGCTTTTGATATATTAGGTCCAATTATGATTGGGCCATCAAGTTCTCATACAGCTGGGGCGGCGAGGCTTGCTAAGGTTGCTTCTATTATTGCGGGTAAGGGCATAATGTCGGTCCAATTTGTGCTTCATGGGTCTTTTGCTAAAACATATAAAGGACATGGGACAGATAAGGCATTAATTGCAGGGATCTTAGGGATGGATCCTTGGGATGATAGGCTTAAAGACTCAATGAATATAGCTAAAGAGGAAGGACTAAATGTTGAGTTTGCTTTCGCAGATTTGGGTGATGTTCATCCGAATACTGTAAAGTTTGTTATAACGAAAGAAAGTGGTAGAGTAATAGAAATTATTGGCTCCTCTGTTGGAGGAGGAAATATTTTAATATTTAGTGTTGATGGAGAAGCAGTTGAGTTTACAGGTAATTATCCAACAATTATAGTTAGGCATAAAGATATTCCAGGTATGATTTCAAAAGTAAGTACTATATTATATGAGGAAAATGTTAATATAGCATTTATGAATGTATATAGAAATAGTAGAGGATTAAATGCCACTATGGTTTTTGAAACAGATAGTATAGTTGGTAAAGATGTTCTAAACAGAATTAAGAGCATGGGCAATATATATAATATAAGAGAAATTGCACCATTGGTAGAGTCGTAATAAAAGTAGAGATATTAGAGAATAATTAAGAGTAAGATTTTTAACTAAAGATATTACAAGGGGGAAAAATTGTGTTCGTAGACAAAGGAATAGAACTTCTAAATATATGTAAGGAAAAGAATATACCAATTTGGGAATATACTATAATGTGTGAAATGGATGAGAGTGGGCTTACGCGTAGTCAAATTATTGAAAAGATGAGAAAAAATTTAAATACTATGAGAGAAGCAGCAGAATATGGGCTCACGAACGAAACTAGGTCAATAAGTGGGTTGATAGGAGGCGATGCAATTAAACTAAACATGTATGCAGAGGCTAAAAATACATTAACAGGTGAATTTATGATAAAAGCAATGGCAAGAGCTGTTTCTTGTTCAGAAGTAAATGCAACTATGGGTAAAATAGTTGCAGCACCTACAGCGGGCTCTTGTGGAATAATTCCAGCTGTAGTTATTACTGCAGGGGAAAAATTAAATAAAAATGAAGATGAACTAATTAATGCGTTATTTACATCGGCTGGGATAGGTATTATAATTGCTAAAAATGCTACACTATCAGGAGCGGAGGGCGGATGTCAGGCTGAATGTGGTTCAGCGGCTGCTATGGGTGCGGCTGCGGTAGTCGAAATGATGGGTGGAACACCTGCTATGGCAATGGATGCAGCAGCTATTGTGATAAAAAACATACTAGGGCTAGTATGCGACCCTGTTGCAGGTTTGGTTGAGGTACCTTGCGCTAAGCGAAATATAGCTGGGGCAGTAAGTGCTTTAACCACTGCAGATCTTGTTATGAGTGGAGTTACAAGCCGAATACCTTTTGATGATACAGTTATTGCAATGTATAAGGTAGGCAGGCAATTGCCTTGTGAATTAAGAGAGACTGCTATGGGTGGCCTTGCAACTACTCCTACAGGAATAAAACTTGCAAAAGAAATTTTATCAAAATAAAAAAAATATAACATAATCTAATTTATTTTATAATATAATTAAACTAAAAGGTGATTATTTGGCACATAGAAGAGTGGTTCAGAATTATTACAATGATATAAATAATCTGGCAGATATTTTATCTAAATTAGTTAGTTCATATCGCTTATTAATAGGCGGAGCAAATGAACTAAATGGAATTGCATTATCTAAAAAAAGTGATGTTAAGGATGCGCTTAAAAGAGCGGATGGGGTAGGGAATATTATAGATGAGACAATAAAGGTGCTAGATGATGCAAGTTATAGTTATATGTCTTATTGCAAAATGAAAACCGAAATTATGAAAAGCAAGCTTCAAATAGAGTATATAGAATCAGAAATTGATGAGGACTTAAGGTTAAAAGATTAAGGTTTTTGATCTTACGTGAATTAGAAAATATTAATTTAATACCTATTAGTTAAAGACATAAAAAATGTATTTAACTAATAGGTATTTTTGTGTGATTTAATTAATAACAGAGATATAAAATGATTTTTATATTATAATTCAAATCTTTGTCACCTTTTTTTAATTTGTAATTTACTTACCATAAGGTAAGAGAGTATAAACATTATAATAATAGTAAGTGGGAAGCTATGCGTTGAGTTTAAAGTAATTAGAGCATAAAGTGCTACGAGTATCCCGGCTAAAGTAATAGGAATACCTGTATAAACATTATTAAACGTAGAGTTATTATATCTTGCTAGTCTATATGCACCAGCTACAGGGTATACTAAAAAACAAATATAACCTAAATTCCCAAGCGAGATGAAATCATATAAATTAAATATTAGTACAGAAGGTGCAACTCCAAAAGAAACTAGATCTGCTAATGAATCTAGTTCTTTTCCAAGTTCACTAGATACTTTTAAAAGTCGTGCTACTTGTCCATCATATCTGTCCATAAGAGCAGCTAATAATATAAAAATTATAGATAACTTGTAATTGGCTTGAAATGTCATTAACAAAGATAACAAACCAAAAACTAAATTTCCAAAGGTAAGAATATTTGGTATAAAAGATTTTTCCACTAAACACCACTCCCTAAATAATAAAATTGCATTATAAACTTAACACTAGGTTAGCATATAATTTGTATAAAAGATATTTTTAATTATACATTATTTTATAATAAAAATAAAATATACAAATTTTATATTTTGTTTTAACGACCCAGGAGATGATTTTATGTTTTCTAAAAAAATATAAGTAGAATAAAAAACATTAATATAAATTTTTAATTATGGTTAAAATATAATAATTGTTATCTAACATAAAGAGAGATGAGGAGGATTATAAAATGAAAATTTCGGAAATAATGACTAAAGAAGTTATAAGTTTATCAGTAGATGATACGGTTGAACGTGCAGCCCAAATTATGAGAGAGTATAATATAGGATCAATTCCTGTAAATACAGAGGGTAGAGGATTAGTTGGTATTATAACTGATAGAGATATAATTTTAAGATGTGTAGCAGAAGGTAATGACATTAAAGTGCAAAAGATAAGACAAATTATGACTTCGAACCCAGTGGTAGGAGATGAAAATATAGATGTTAATGATGCTACTAGGATTATGGGTGAGAGGCAAATAAGAAGATTGCCAATTACTTCAAATAATGAATTAATTGGGATCGTAACCCTCGGAGATTTAGCATTAGAACCAAATTTAAAACAGGAAACTACAGACGTCTTGGGTGAAATTTCAATTCCTTGTTCGCATTGTTTTTAAAGGCAATTGTAATAAGTCTAATATTATTTAATAAACATCCACAAGAAAATGGAATCTTGTGGATTTAATTTTAAAGAGGTATAATGTTTATAAATAAATCGTTAAATTAGGCGGAAATAGGAGAGAATGGAATGAATAAGGTGAAGTTTATTTACAACCCATATTCTGGAGAAAGCACTATAACATCAGATCTAGACCAAATAATAATGATGCATCAAAAATATAAGTATACAATAGTACCATATAGAATATGTAATGAATATCCTATATCAGATGCTTTTTTTGACATAGATGAAGGTTATAAATATGTCTTAATAGCAGGTGGCGATGGAACAATAGATAGTGTAGTAAATGAGATGAAAAAAAAGGAAATCGATTTACCTATAGCAATTCTTCCAGTAGGTACTGCAAATGATTTTGCAAACTATATAGGAATGCCGCATGATGTGTATGATGCATGTTATCAGATATTAAATAGTGATGCAAAAAAGATAGATTTAGGAAAGATAAATGATAAATATTTTGTAAATGTAGCGAGTACAGGGTTATTCACAGATATATCTCAGAAAATGGATATGAATCTTAAAAATACTATAGGTAAATTGGCTTATTATGTAAAGGGAATAGAGCAATTGCCGAATTTTAGAAAATTAAAAATAAAGGTCACTTCAGATGAAGTTTTGTTTGATGGTGATATGTACTTAATGTTAGTATTTAATGGACAAACCGCAGGAAGTATGAGATTTGCATACAAGGCTAAAGTGGACGATGGACTTTTAGATGTAATAATAATAAAGGCTGGAAATATGAAAAACATTTTAAATATTTTCATCAAAATGTTAAGGAATGAACACCTTGAGAATGTTGAGGGAATTGTTTATTTTAAGACTAGTAAGCTCGAAATAGAATGTCACGAGGATATCGTTACAGACATAGATGGGGAGAGAGGACCAGATTTTCCTCTACTTATTACTTGCGAAAAGGGTGGAATATCTGTAATAGGATCTAAAATACAATAAATTATGCATAATTTCATATGCTAATTAATAAATATTAACAGTAGCAATTTTAGGGAGAATAAGAATGAAAATATATTTTTTACTACTGTTTATAATGATTTTATTATTATATGAAGGTATAATTTGTAGTCTATATTATGTTCCTAGAAAAATCAAAATAATAAGTTTTGTAGCTTTAACTTTAATGACATTTAGATACATAACCTTAATAATACTTTTAATTGTAAATGAGCAAAATTATTTATATATGTTAAAACCTTTGGTATACACAAACTTTTTGTGTATACCAATATGTGGCATCATCTCAGCTTTTGTATTTGCTAGGAAAAATACGATTAAATTAAGAAGAATTATATTGATATCTGGAATTTTGTGTTTGGGTTATTGTATTGTCATATATAATTCTAGTGCAAATACTGCTATATCAAATCTTTATGGACATATTATAAAATTACAATTAGAGAATTATTTTTATTATGCGTCACTTATAATAAATTCAATCCTTATAATTATGGGTATAAATCTATTTAATAGACGCTATTCAAATAAACTGGGAGCATCATTAATAGTTATATCAGCGAGTATTACATTAATAGCAGTCCTTCTAACTTCAATAAATACAAGTTTCAATTTTTTATTGCTAGGAGATATTTCTTGGATTTTAACAATGGATTATGCTTTGAATAAAGTTAAAAGGTGAGATTTAAAGTGAAATATCAAAAGACATATGTAGCTATAAAAAATTATAGCTACATATGTCTTTTACTTTTTTTATCCTTGTCTTTTTCTAGGACTAAGGTTTGATGTACGTTTTTTAGAGGGTTTTGAAGCAGTCTTCAAATTTGGTTTTGATGTTGTTTTTAAAGAAGGTTTTGTAAAAGTCCTTGGAGCAGGTTCAGAAACATGTCCAGGTTCTGTATTTGGTGTCCTAAACTTAGAATGTTTCTTCCCTTGATACTTTGGATGATTATTTGCTTTGGTAGGTCTTGATGGTATTAATGATTTTTTATCAGAACCAATCAAATCTTCTCTATGAGCTTTTACTAGAGCCTCTCTTACAATGCTGTAGTTTTCTGGATTTTTAAATTGCATAAGGGCTCTTTGCATATTTTTTTCTTTTTGCTCGGTAGGAACATAAACCTTTGCACCACTGAAGGGATTTACTCCAGTATAAAATATAGTAGTAGATAAACTTCCAGGTGTTGGGTAAAAATCTTGAACCTGTTCTGGAGTGTAGCCCATTTCATTTATATATTCTGATAATTTAATTGATTCTTCGAGGTCACAACCGGGGTGGCTTGACATAAAGTATGGAACTAAAAATTGATTTTTATCTAGTTCTTTGTTAGTTTCGTTATATTTTTTCACAAATCTATCAAATACTTCTTGTTTGGATTTTCCCATTTGGTCTAGTACTTTGTCACTAATGTGTTCTGGGGCTACTTTTAATTGTCCACTAATATGATGTTCACATAATTCTTCAAAAAATTTAGTGTTTTTATCATATATTAAATAATCGTATCTTATTCCAGAACGAATAAAAACTTTTTTTATGTTGGGAATTACTCTAACTTTTCTCAATAAATCTAAGTATTCGGTGTGGTCAATAATAAGATTTTTGCATGGAGTTGGAAACATGCATTGTTTATCGCGGCATACACCTACTTTTTCTTGAATCTTGCAAGCTCTGTGTCTAAAGTTTGCAGTAGGACCACCAATATCGTGAATGTATCCTTTGAAATTCTTTAATGTAGTTAAAAGAGTAGCTTCGTCTATTATAGATTTTTGACTTCTGTTTTGTATAACTCGACCTTGATGAAATGTTAATGCACAAAATGAACAACTACCAAAACATCCTCTATGGCTTGTTATAGAAAATTCAACTTCTTTAATTGCAGGAATACCACCTTTAGCTTCATATATAGGATGGTAGGTTCTGGTATATGGCAGACCATAAGTTATATCCATTTCAGCTTGGGTTAAAGATATCTGTGGAGCATTTTGAACTACATATCTGTCATTATGCTTTTGTACAACGACTTTTCCTCTTATATCATCTTGTTCTAATGATTGTAATTTGTAACTCTGCGCATAAGCAAGTTTATCAGTAGAGACAGTTTCGAAAGAAGGAACTTCTACATAATCCTCAAGGTTACTAATGTCTTTTGTAGCATATACGCTGCCCCTAATAGAAGTCATTTTTTCTATACTCATACCATATTTAAAAAGATTAGCCATTTCAACTATGGTTTTTTCGCCCATGCCATAAAGTAGCAAGTCGGCTTTAGCATCAATTAATAAACTTCGTCTTACTTTATTGGACCAATAATCATAGTGAGCAAATCGCCTAAGACTTGCTTCTATACCACCAATTACAATTGGAACATTTTTAAAGGCTTCCCTGGCCCTGTTACAATATACAATTACGGCCCTATCTGGTCTGTGACCTGATTCACCACCTGGAGAATAAAGATCATCATGTCTCTTTTTTTTTGCTGCTGTATAGTGATTAACCATAGAATCTATATTTCCAGAGTTTATAATGAATGCGAATTTAGGTTTACCAAGTTTTCTAAAATCTTCAATACCCTCCCAATCGGGTTGGGCTATAATGCCTACAGTAAAGCCTTCTCGCTCTAGAGTTCTTCCAATTATAGCGCTACCAAAGGATGGATGATCTATATATGCATCACCTGTAATTATTATAAAATCTAATTGAGATATATTTCTTTCTTTTAAATCATTCATGCAAATTGGTAAAAATTGTTTATTTACTATCATATAATCCTCCTGAGAGATTAGTCGAATCTTTAGCTAATTTAATAATTATTAATTAAACTAAAGTTAGTTTTCTTGTGTTTACGTTATATAATAATATTAACATATCTATAGAAAAATATGAACTAGAAAAGTTTATAAATATAATTGAATTTCACTTTTTTAGTTGCATTTTGAAGTATATATATAATATAATTATATAGTGAGAATATTTTTTACAATTAAGAAAAGATAATATAATCTACTAATATAGAAGAAAAAAATTATAGGTGGTGAAAAAAAATGGAAAATGGCCCTCGAAGTAGAAGGTCAAAATTAATTTTAAAATTTAATATTATTATGCAGAGAATTTCTTAAAGTATAAGTTGACATAGATAAAGTGGGAATATAAGTAAATGAGTTAAAATTCCATTTTGATGTTTCTCTGCATAAGAGGAGGGATATCTATGGAAATAATTTCTGTGTTTTATTTAAGCTCAATCTTAAATAAAAATGTGTATGATGAGTTTGATGATAATATTGGGAAGTTGCTTGATCTTTATGTTACTACTGAGCAAGGATATCCAAGAGTTATAGGATATAAAATTAAAAAGGAAAGCGAAATTTTTAATTATGAATTTAGAAATATTGAAGTAGGAAAAGAAGACAAAAAAATAACAGTACAGGTAAGAGGGGTTAAAGAGATAATTCCTAGAAAATTTTCATATCTTTTATCTAAGCATTTATTAAACAAACAAATAGTAGATGTTAATGGAAAAAAAGTAGTTAAAGTTAATGATTTAACCATGACGAAAGTTGGTGGAGAAATAAGAGTTATAGCTGTAGAATCAGGTATTATTGCAGCGGCTAGAAAATATAAATTAGATGGCATAATAAAAATTTTTTATAATATTTTAGGCAGAAAACCTCAAGATAATAGCATAACTTGGGAAAGTGTTCAATCACTCGAGATGGTAGATCACAGCTTAAAGCTAACACAGCCATATTCAAAACTTACTAAACTTCATCCAGCAGATCTTGCAGATATTTTAGAGGGACTCGATACAATCGCTAGAAATAAAATTTTTGAAAGTCTAGACAAGGATTTGGCAGCACATACTCTAGAAGAATTGCAGCCAGAGGTTCAAGCAGATATTTTAAGTACTATTAATAATCTGCTTGCACAAGAAATCTTAGATGAAATGCCTAATGATGAGATTGCGGATATTTTAGATGAAATGAAGGAAGACGATGCAGAAAAAATCCTCTTAAATTTTAATAAAGATGATGAAGAAGAAATTAGAAATCTTATGAATTATGAAGAGGAAGTTGTTGGTAGCATAATGAATAAGGATTTTATATCTTTTAATGTAAATATTACGGCTAGTGCAACTATTGAAATTTTAAGGGAACTTCAGCCTGAAGATGAGGTAATACATTATATATATATCGTAGATGAAGACAAAAAACTTCAAGGAGTCATTTCTTTAAGAAATTTAGTTCTTTCAGCTCCTGCGAGGAAACTTAAAGATATCATGGACGATGAAGTTATTAGAATAAAAGATAGTCAAGATATCGAGGAAGCTGTTGAAATAGCGCTTAAATATGATTTGATTTCTTTACCAGTAGTTGATATTGATGAAAAGTTATGTGGAATAGTAATTATGAATGATATTATTGAAGAACTATTGTCTCCAAGATGGAAAAGAAAACTTAAAAAAATTATATAAAGAAATACACTGTGCCTTATAGTAGCATAGTGTATTTTTTTTGGAATTAAGCACAAACTAATACCATTAATGACATTTATATATTGTTATTTAAGGAGGAATAGGTTTGAGGCTTAAAAAACATTTACTCAAAAGATGTAGCGCTGTAGTTATGATTATCTTAATAGCATATTTTTCAAATGAAGTTTATTTTAATATTTATACTAATCAAGCTATAGCACAGGTTTATAAATATGGCGCGCGTGGAGAACAAGTTAAACAAATTCAAACTAAATTAAAAAAGTGGGGATATTATAAGGAAAGTGTCGATGGAATATATGGCTACAGTACATATCTTTCCGTTAAGTCTTTTCAAAAAAGTAATGGATTAAAAGTAGACGGAATGGCAGGAAATTCAACACTCGCAGCTATAGGTCTTCCGTCTAGTACGCAGGCCTCTGGGTCGCCTTCTAACAAAAATGTAACGAATAATAAGGATGTGGATTTAGTAGCTAAACTTATAAATGGAGAGGCTAGAGGAGAACCATATGAGGGGCAGGTGGCTGTCGGAGCAACGATTTTAAATAGAACAAGAGATGCAAGATTTCCATCTACAATAGCAGGAGTAATTTATCAACCAGGTGCATTCACGGCGATTGTGGATGGACAAATAAATGCAAAAATTGAAGAAAGTTCTATAAGGGCTGCAAGAGATGCACTAAATGGGTGGGATCCTTCTGGAGGTGCTGTATTCTATTTCAATCCTGCGACAAGTACGAATAAGTGGATATGGTCACGTACACTTATAAAAGTAATTGGTAAACATAGATTTTGTAGCTAACTTAACGACATTTCAGAAGGAAAGTCTCCCACCTTTATAAGTGAGGATATATACTGTAACAAAATGAAAACTTAAGTGGATCTCTAAATCTCCTTCTGAAGTCGTTAGCACTGCAGCTCCCAAGGAGATGATTAATCATCATGATAAATTTCACAGGAGCTACCTGGTAAATAAAGTTTACCAAGTGGCTTTTTTATAAATGGTTGTAAAACTTTATGTTTTATTATAAGTTATTGTTAATATGGAAGTATATAATTATATTTCCATATACAATAGACTTATTAATATTATGGTATAATATTAATAAGTATGTGTGAACATTTAACACATATTTCATACATATTTTACATAAAAACTGGTAAAGCATGCAACTAAATATAAGGTTTCACGTATATTATGTGAAATGTTTTTTTAAAACCAGTTGTATTTATATGAAAACAAATTATGATGGGGGTACTGCTTAATGCCAAGTAAGTTTGAACAGCTGTATGACATGTACTACAATTGCGTTTATAGATACATTTTTGTTTCTGTAAAAAACAAATGGAATGCAGAAGATATAATTGCTACTGTGTTTACTAAAATATATGAGAACAAGGATAAAATTACTGAGGTAGAAGCAAGCAAGAATTGGATATTTAAAATAGCTCATAATACTATTATAGATTTTTATAGAAAAAACAGTAAAGTAATTCCTATAGAAAGCTTTTTGGATAGAGGCGACGAGGATTTTGGATATGAAAATATAGCTATTAGAGATGAATTTGAAGGTGTAAAGAAAATAATTGATATATTACCAGAAGAAACGAAAAAAATGCTTTATTTGAGGTTTTATGGTGGTCTAAAATTCAGGGAAATTGCAGAGGCGGTAGATATAACAGAAAGTACTGTTAAGTCAACCATTTCTAGAGCTATAAAGAAAATTAAGAAAAGTTATGAACATAGTTTAGGAGGTGATGTAATTGGAAATAAATGAAAACAATATTGAGAAATCATTGTGTAATGATGCAGCAAAGATCGTTATTGATGAGGAATTTAAATCAGATTTAAAAAATAAAATAATGTTTGCAGATAAGTATAACAATATTACAAAGCAGCCTAAACATAAAAGCAACTTTATGAAAAATAAATATTTTAAAATAGCTTCGGGTTTTGTAATTTGCGTGTTTGTTAGTGGATCAATATTTAAGGCTATTGATATTCAAAATAAAAATATATTTACAAGGTCCAAAGGAATAACTAATTCAGCTATTCCAGCTATTCCAGCTATAAGTCCAAAAGGATCACTTGAGGATAGTAGTAAGCAAGCAAATGGATTAAAGATTTTAGACGATATGATAAATAATAATTATAAAAACAAACAATTAGCAGTAATAAAAGGAAACGCAGGTAGCGTGAGTGATGTCCTAAGTGGTAATAACGTTAAGAAGCCTATAAATAATCTTTTGGCACAGAATATTATTCCTAATAACGCTATCACGGGAGTTGTAAATCATGATAATAATGATGCCCAAACAAATCAAGGCCAAGGGACTGAGGTTAAACCTGTTATAACGGAAACAGTTATCCCAGAAATAGTTACAAAACCAACGATAGATGTTCCAAGTGCACCTCTTGTTGCATTAACAACATATGATCCAAGGTACTCTATCGACGCAACGAAATTAGCTAGTGTTAAAGATGACGGCATATATATAAAAGATTTAAAATCTTCAAACGAGAAGATGTTAATAGCCTATAGTGATAAGACACAAGTAGTTAATAAGCCCAATTTTACACCTAGTGGCCAAATAATTTATTTTAAAGCAAATAAAGTAGCTCTAGAAAATGGTGCTATCTATTTATCTAGTGAAAATGGAAAGGTATCTACTAAGATTGCGGATGGTAAAAATCCTATGGTGTCCAAAAACGGAAAAAAATTACTGTATGAGTCTAAAGGTCAAATATTTATTCAAAATTTAAAAGATAATACTAGTAGTTATGTTGCTAACGGTAAGTATCCTGCTTTCTCTAATGATGACAATCTAATTAGTTATGTAAAAGAAGGAATAGAAACACAAAGCCCAGATATAAGTACTGTAAAAACAGCAGGTTTTGCAAAAATGGCTACTTTTTCAAGAATGACGAGCTTTGCAAAGGTAACACCTACCGAAAAAACAATTTCTACTTTATGTGTTTATAACATATTAGCAGATAAATCTTATAGCATAACGGATAATGGATCAATTGCAGATAGCAGTACTGAGTCTTGGTCAGGAGCTATACGAAATGTAGAGGATACTAGTGGGTTAGATGCAACTAGTCAATACAGTTATTGTGATAGTATTTGGAGTTTAGATAATAAAGAAGTGCACGTTATTAAAGTGGATAATGAAACAGGGGATAGGGTCGTGACTAATTTTAAGTTAGATAATTAAAAGTTATTTTAGAAGGCTAGACAATTGTAATTGTCTAGCCTTTTAAAGTTACTTTATTCTTGAATACAGTATTTTATTATTAAATTTAGCGTGTTTAATATTGAATCCATATGAGTTCTTTCATAGCCATGTGAAGCAAAAATCCCAGCACCAATTAAGGCTGCTTTTATGTCCCATCCAGCTCTTAAAGCTGCAGATGCATCAGAACCATAGTGTGGATAAACATCAACCTTGTAATCAATTTTTTCTTTTTTGCATATTTGCGTTAATTTCTTTCTAAGTTTTAGATCATAAGGTCCTGATGAATCTTTAGCACAAATACATACACTGTATTCAGAAGAATTTTGATCAAGCCCCGGGCAACCCATATCTACAGACACAAATTCTTTAGTTTTTTCTGGTATGGATGCAGAGGCTCCATGTCCAACTTCTTCATAATTGCTAATAAATATATTTGTTGTATATGGAAGTTTTATGTTGTTATCTATTATATATTTGATAGCATAAAGTAGTATTGCAACGCTAGCTTTATCATCTAGATGCCTAGATTTCACAAATCCTTTTTCAGTAAAAATGGTTCTTGCATCAAAACAAATAAAGTCACCAACGCTTAAACCTAAATCTTCTACCTCTTTTTTTGTAGATATTTTTTCATCAAGAATTATTTCCATATTCTCAGGGGTTCTCTTAAGTCCCCGAGCGTCATCTCCGCTAATATGGACTGAAGGCTTTATACTTTGAATAGTGCCTGTAAAAGATTTGCCATCAATAGTTTCTATAGTGCAATTTTCACCTTCTATTGAATTCATCATATATCCACCGATAGGGTCTAGTGAGAGTGAACCGCTTGGATTAATTTTTTTAACCATTGCTCCAAGTGTATCAACATGTGCAGAAAGTGTTCTTTGAAAATCGTTGTTTTCACCTTTTAGTGTTGCTATAACTGCACCTTTATTAGTAACAAAATATGGCACCTTTAAAATGTCTAGCTCTTCTTTTATGTACTTCATAATGTTCTCTGTAAACCCTGAGGGACTAGAAATTGAAAGGATATTCTTTAAATAATATTTAATTTTATCTTCATTATAATTCAAATTATCACTCCTTCAAAATAAGATTAATATAAGTATAATTTTACCATAGAAGATGATGAATTAATACAAGATTGTGAATTTAAAGTCGATAAATAAGAAAAAGAAAAAAGTCAAACTTAGATTTGCATGACGTTAGTAGCATATAGGAATATCGACTTCTTTGTAGTATAATATTTATGAGTATAAAAGGAGATTATAGATGAAAAAAAAGGCAATTATAATAATAGGAGTTTTAATCTTATTTAGTACATTTACATTTAGTGGCTACTCTTATATTAGAGTGAAATATTGGGATTCTTTGATTTTACCTGGAGTTAAAATTGAAAATGAAGATTTAACAGGTAAAACTAGGAAAGAAGCGCAAACGATAATTAATGACAAATATGCTAGTAAGGTCATGAAGAAAAAAATTACTATAGTAACTGATGAAAAAAAATATATAGTCGACTATAAAATGGTAGAGGCAAAGTACAATGTTGACCAAGCAGTAGAGCAAGCATTAACTTATGGGAAAGATAGGAATATGTTTCAAAAATACAAAGCCATAACACATCCTGTGAGTAAACAAATAAAACTAACCTTTGAATATAATGATAAGGCTGTTGACAAAATATTAAAGGGAATAGCTAAAGAGATAGATAAAAAGGCAAAGAATGCAACTATAGCTAAGGAGAGCGGTGGACAATTTGTTGTTACAAATGATGTCATTGGAAAGCAATTAGAAGTAGACAAATTAAAAAACGATATTAAAAGCAAAATTGATGTTGGCGTATCCAAGGATGATGCCTATATAAAGGCTGCGGTTAAGGACATAAAACCTAAAATTTCAGAGGCTGCATTAAAGACAATAAATACAAGAATATCAAGTTATACTACTAACTTTGGAAGCTCATCAGAAGGTAGAGCGACAAATATAGCATTAGCAACTGGGAGTATAAATGGGAAACTACTTATGCCAGGAGATGTTTTTAGTTTTAATGATGTTGTAGGAGAGAGAACTGCTTTAAGAGGGTACAAGGCAGCAGGTGTAATAATTGGTGATAAATTGGAACAGGGGTTAGGCGGAGGCATATGTCAAGTCTCATCTACTTTGTATAATGCAATGCTCTCAACTTCGATTGTTTCTGTAGAAAGAATTCATCATACAATATCATCGGGTTATATTCCGAAGGGACAAGATGCTACAGTTGATTATGGAAATCTTGATTATAAGTTTAAAAATACATTGGAGTATCCAATATATATTGAAGGCCTTTTGTCAAATGGAAACATACATTTCAATATATATTCTAACTCTACATTAACTAAAAGAACTTATGAAATAGTAAATGAGGTGTCGGAACCTACGGACCCTAAAACAGAAACTATACAAGACCCAACAATGTATCAGGGTCAAAGTGAGATTGTAAAGACAGGTTATGCAGGTTTTAAGGTTAAAGTGACTAGAAAAACTTATGAAAATGGAAAGTTAGTTAATACTGAAATTATAAATAAAGATACGTTCCACGTTATAAATGAAGTTAAGAAAGTTGGAACTAAGAAATAATAGCAGTTTGATTAAACTAAAGTGAACATTAAAAAAATCTAAAGGAGCATTGTACTATGATTAACAAATATTTAGGATCAATAAGAAAAGATTATAATAAAGATGCGGATAAGACAAGAAACATTGAGAAGGCTAAGAAGTTTTTTACCATGCGTGAAAGGAGTGAATACACAATAGACGATCAGACATGGGATGATTTAGATATGAATAAGGTGTATGAAAAGCTGGATAGATCATATAGCAGTCCTGGAGAAGCGTCTTTATACTCAATGCTTAGAAATCCTCTAATGAAGGAAGATAAGCTAAAAGAAAGAGGAAAATTGATTCAGTCTATTAAAGAAAATACGAAGCTTCGAGAGACTCTTCAGTGTATTTTTTTTGAATTAAATAGTGATACTAAAAATAGTTTTTTAGATATGATTGAAACTGACCTTATCATAAATAAAACTAAATATTATGTGTACAGCATTCTAGGCAAGGTAATACCAGCGATAGCGATTTTACTTGCAATATTTGCAAGTCCTAAATATATGATATTATTATTTGCTATAGGTTCAATTAATATGATTATAAATTCTACAGAAGTAAGGGCAATTAAGTCTAATGGTATATTCTATTTGCAAAAGAATATTAAGGCAGCTAAAAAAATAGCAAGTATAAATGATAAAGAAATTCTTTATTACAAAGATAAGATAAAAGAGCTTCTTAAAGGTATGAAAGACATAGATTTGAGTACAAAAACAATAGGAATTATAAATATGTGGGGAGGTGTTTTTGAATTCATTTCTGTTATTTTTCTTTTAGAGGAAACAACCTATTACTCTATATCTCATAAAATAAAAAGAGAAAAAGAAAGGTTAATGGATCTTTACTACATTGTTGGGGAATTAGAAGCATTAATCTCAATTTCAGGTTACGAACATAATCTGAAGGAGCAGTGTGTAAAACCTAAGTTTACAAAGACGATTAGTTTGAATATAAAGGATGGGGTACATCCTCTTATAGAGAATGCTGTTCCTAACTCAATTAACATAAAAAAAGGCGGAATTGTGCTTACAGGTACAAATATGGCTGGAAAATCAACGTTTTTAAGAATGATGGGAGTAAATATAATTTTAGCACAAAGTTTTAATTTTGCATTGGCTAAAGATTATGAAGCACCTTTCTTTAACATAGTTTCATCAATTAGTCCGAATGATGATTTAACAAAGGGAAAGAGTTTCTTTATGGCAGAAGTAGAATCTATACAACGTATAATCAAAGCTTTAGAAAAGGAAGCACCTGTATTTTGCCCTATTGATGAGATATTTAGAGGTACAAACCCAATTGAAAAAATTTCTATGTCGGCAGCTATATTAACATATATAAATAATGGAAAAAGTATTTCAATTGTAGCTACACATGATAGAGAATTAGTTGATATTTTAAAAGAAAATTATGAGTTTTACTACTTTAGTGAAAAGGTTGATAACCACAAGGGTTTAAGCTTTGACTATAAGATTAAAAAGGGAGTTTCACAAACAAGAAATGCAATTAAACTTTTAGAATATATGCATTATCCAAAAGCAATAACAGATGCAGCATATAAAAGAGCTGAGACAATAGAAAAATAGGAGGATTAATTATGAATTTAAATATAGTATTATTTCAACCTGAAATCCCACAAAACACTGGTAATATAGGAAGGACATGCGTTTTAACAGATTGCAAACTTCATCTTGTAAAACCTTTAGGATTTAGTTTAGAGGAGAAACAACTTAAAAGGGCAGGACTAGATTATTGGCCTTATTTAGATTTAGAGTTACATGATTCATATGAAGAACTACGCGTAAAATATAAGGATTCAACTTTCTATTTTTCTACAACAAAGGCATCGAATTTCTACACAGATGTAGAATATAAAGATGGAGATTTTATAGTATTTGGAAGAGAGTCGTCAGGACTTCCAGATAGCGTTCGTGATAGCGACCCAGAGAGATGTATAAAAGTACCTATGATAAGCAGTACAACTAGGTCGCTTAATCTTTCAAACACAGTAGCTATCGTTGCATATGAGGCACTTAGACAGATAGGGTTTAAAGGCATGAAGTAAAAAGAAAAACATTTTTATATTGTAAGTAAGTATATATTACATAACAAAAAATGAATTTAAATAAGGTGAAAAGATAGGAGGATTAAGTCATGGAACATATTTATGATACTATAATTATTGGCGGGGGACCTGCAGGATTATCTGCTGGGCTATATGCATCAAGATCAAGAATGGATACTTTAATAATAGAAAGAGCAGAGTTTGGTGGACAGGTAGCTACAACTAATGAAATTGATAACTACCCAGGATCTATTGAAAATTGTACAGGAGCAACACTCAGCAAACGCATGAAGCAGCAAGCAGAAGAGTTTGGAACACAATTTGCAAGGGAAGAGGTAGTGGAAGTTGAACTTGAAGGCGATATTAAAGTAATCAAATGCAAGGATAAAACTTATAAAACTAAGACTATTATAATAGCGTCAGGAGCGTTCCCTAGACTTAGTGGGTTTAAGAATGAAACAGAACTAAGAGGTAAGGGTGTTTCTTATTGTGCAACTTGTGATGCTGACTTTTTTGAAGATTTAGACATTGCAGTGTTAGGAGGAGGAGATTCAGCTATATCTGAAGCTATATACCTTTCTAAGTTTGGGAAAACTGTTACCGTAATACATAGAAGAAGTGAGCTCAGAGCTGCTAAATCACTTCAAGAAAAAGCTTTCAAAAATCCAAAAATAAAGTTTGTTTGGGATACCATAGTTGAGGAAGCTAAAGGTAAAGAAATGTTAGAAAGTTTAGTACTTAAAAATGTTAAAACCGGTGAACTTAGTGAATTAAAAGTAGAGGGATGTTTTGTATTTGTAGGATATCTTCCAATATCTGAATTGTATAAAGGGAAAATTACTATGAATGAGCGTGGTGATGTTATCACTGATGAGAATATGAAAACTAATATACCAGGAGTATATGCAGCGGGTGACATAAGAGTGAAGTTATTACGACAAGTAATTACAGCCTCAGCAGACGGTGCAATAGCGGCTACTCATGCTGAACATTATATTGAAAACAAATCATAGAAATGTATTAGTTTTATTATTATAAAACTAATACATTAGGAGGCATTAGTAATGGTAGAACTCACCAAAGATAATTTCGAAGAAGAAGTATTTAAATCAGAAAAACCTGTATTTGTGGATTTTTGGGGTGATAAGTGCAAAGTTTGCCTAAGACTTATGCCAGGGGTAAATGAACTCTCTAAAAAATATTCTGATAAAATTAAATTTGCCAGTTTAAATATATCAATGTCAAGAAGAACAGCCATAGCCCAAAGGGTTCTTGGACTACCAACAATGATAATATATAGTGGAGCAGAGAAAGTCTCCATAATTACGCCAGATAAAATTTCGTCAGTAGATGATGTAGAAAATTTTATAAAAGAGTACTATAATACATTATAGTTTGATGTTTTAGATTATGGTGAAAGATGGATGCAATTAAGCATTTAGTAACTTGTAAAATGCACGAGAGGAAGATGAAAATGCTTAAGTTAAGGAAGGTTATAATAATTGGAGATAGAGACGGAATACCTGGACCTGCAATAGAGACCTGCGTAAAGTCTGCTAAAGCACAAGTTGTATTTTCAACAACGAAATGTTTTTCCTGCAGCTTAGCTGGAGCGATGGATATAGAACTTCAGCAAGTGGTAAAAGACCTTACATCAAAATTTGGTGCAGAAAATTTAGTAGTGGTTATTGGAGGAGCAGAAGCTGAGACATCTGGAATAACGGCAGAGACAATAGCTGCAGGAGATCCAACCTTTGTTGGACCACTCGCTGGGATTGCTTTAGGGCTCCCCGTATACCATATATTTGAACCAGAGATTAAAGAAGCTTTCATAAAATCAGTTTATGATGAGCAGTGTAGCGTAATGGAAATGATTTTAGATATAGATGAAATAATAACTGAGGTAAAATCTTTTAGAGATAAGTTCTGTAAGGTTAGCTTAAAGCAATAAAAAACTCAGCATAGTTTCCAACCATTTATTATAGTGATAGGAAAATATGCTGAATTTTTTTATTTTTAGTCCTAGCTTAAGGTATAATCTATTCGCGCTATGTTATAATATTTATAAGATGATTTACATGAGGTGATGGATAAAATGAATATTAATTTTGGCTTAAACCTGGTCCAAGAACAAAAATTAATAATGACGCAAGAAATGCAAATGTCTGTTAAACTTCTTCAAATGTCAGCACAAGAGCTTGGTCAGTATGTTAATAAGGAAATGCAAGAGAATCCAGTGCTAGAGGAAAAAGATTTGCAAAACAGCAAAAGTAATGACTATGATGTTAATGATTATAAAGAAATAATTAAATACCTTGATAAAGATGGATATAAAGTAAAAAATCATGCAACAAAGAATGATGGTGATGAAGTTTCTCCATTTTACTATATTGCAGAGGAAAAATCTCTTAAAGATTATATTAAGCAGCAAATAGGTGAGCTTACTCAGAAAAGTGATATTTTGAATATATGCAAATACATGGCAGAAAATTTAGATGCTAAGGGTTATTTAGCAGCAAGTCTACCTGATATATGTAAAGAACTTGGAATATCAAATAAAAAGGCAGAAGTAGCTCTTTCTATTTTTCAATCTTTAGATCCAGAAGGTATAGGAGCTAGAAATCTAAGAGAATGTTTATCAATTCAATTGTACAATCTAGGGATGGATGATGAAAATATATGTAAAATAATTAATGATTATTTAGAGCTACTCGCAGAAAATAAATATAGTGAGATAGCGAAAAAATTAAAAATTAAAATAAGCGAAGTCCAAAAATATGGAGATATAATAAAAAATTTAGAACCTAAACCATCAAGAGGATTTTATACGGGCGAGACTGTTAAATATGTTGTACCAGATGCTTATATAAATAAAATTGATGATCAATATGTTATTTCTATGAATGAAGATGTACTTCCTAAATTAAATATAAATAATTTGTATAAGGAAATAATTAAAGATGAAAAAGATGTTGAAGCCGTAGAATATGTAAAAGATAAGCTTAATAGCGCGATGTTTCTTATAAAAAGTATTGAACAAAGAAAAAACACTGTACATAGAGTTTTAGAAGAAATATTAGAAGTTCAAAGGGAGTATTTTGACAGAGGGCAAGAATATCTAAAGCCAATGACGCTTAAAATAATAGCTAACAATTTAGAGATGCATGAATCTACCATAAGTCGTGCAATTAGAGAAAAATATGTAAGTATAAATGATGGTAAAGTCGTTAAAATTAAAGACTTTTTTACCAATGGAATAACATCAGGTATAGGCGGAGAGGATATATCTACAATTAATATTAAAAAGAATATTAAGGAAATGGTAGAGAACGAGGATGCAAAAAAACCTTTGTCTGATCAAATTATTTGTAATCGGTTAAATGCTGAAGGGGTGAATATTTCTAGAAGAACAGTAGCAAAATATCGCGAAGAACTTGAAATTAAAAGCTCAAGTAAACGCAAAAGATTTTAAAAATTTGTTTATTTAAGGACTCCGTTAACAAAATGTTAACATATTTTTTGGAAATACTAATTTAAAAATGTTAGCATTTCAACTATAATGTAAGTGGGAGCAGAAAATATATGCTGGGACTTAAACAGTCCAGAAAGGTGTTCAAGTGGAGAATATTTTAAAGTTAGAACAGAAGATAGTGCCTGAATTGATAGAACTTCTTGAGAAACGGCATGATATATTAAGAATGATATGTTATAATCAACCTATAGGACGTAGGATTTTATCAAATCATATGTGTATAAGCGAGAGGATAGTAAGAAATGAAATAAATTTTCTGAAGTCTCAGAACTTAATTGAAGTTAATGCATTGGGTATGTTTATAACATCTGATGGAGAAGAAATTATACATCAGTTAAAGGGATTCATTCATGAAATCAAAGGATTATCTAAAATTGAGAAATCTATTGAAAAACACTTGAAACTTAAGCAAGTTATAATTGTTCCCGGAGATGTAGAAATTGATAAAAGTGTTCTTAAAGAACTAGGGAAGGCAGCGGCAAATTATGCTATGGATATCATTGAAGATAATAGTATAATTGCATTAACCGGTGGAACTACTGTAAAAGAAGTTGTAGATAGTTTCCCTAAAAACAATAAGTACAAAAACATCTTGGTGCTTCCAGCTAGAGGTGGTATGGCGAGAAATGTAGAAATGCAAGCTAATACTCTGGTTGCAAGGCTAGCAAATAGAATTGGTGGAAATTACGAGTTACTACATGTACCTGACAATTTAAGCAACGCGGCATTAGAAACTATATTAAATGAAAAAGATATAAAAAATATAATTGATAAAATTCGAAGTGCTGATATTCTTCTTTATGGTATAGGTATCGCAAAAGATATGGCTCTTAAAAGGGGAATACCACAAAAAAAGATTAGGGAACTTGAAGAATTAGGTGCAGTAGGTGAAGCATTTGGTCAATATTATAATGAATTAGGTGAGATACTTTATTCCACACCTACTATTATGGTAAAAAATGAAGATGTTAAACATGAAAAAATACTAATTGCAGTAGCAGCAGGAAAGAATAAAGCTAGAGCAATTATTGCCACTGAAATCAACCGTTCTAGTACTGTTTTGATAATTGATGAAGCGGCCGCACAAAAAATTATAAATATTTTAGAAAAAAGAGAGTAAACTATATAATGATTTTATTAAAGAGAGAATTATATATTTACATATAATTATTTAATTAAAATTTTAGGAGGTTTTGCCAAAATGGTAAAAGTAGGAATTAATGGATTTGGAAGAATAGGAAGAAACGTATTTAACGCATTAGTAAAAAATTATTCAACAGAGTTAGAAGTAGTAGGAATCAATGATTTAACAGATGCTGCTACACTAGCACATCTTTTAAAATATGATTCACTTTACGGAAAATTTGACGGAACTGTAGAAGCTAAAGAAAATTCTATAGTTGTTAACGGAAAAGAAATTAAAATATTCGCTGAAAGAGAACCTAAAAACATTGATTGGAGTTCACTTGGAGTAGAAATCGTACTTGAGTCAACTGGATTCTTTACAGATGCTACTAAAGCAGCTGATCATTTAGGAGTTAGTGTTAAAAAAGTTCTTATATCTGCACCAGCTAAAAATGAAGATATAACAATAGTTATGGGTGTTAATGAAGAAAAATATGATTCATCAAAACATAACATAATATCTAATGCTTCATGTACTACTAATTGTTTAGCACCATTTGCTAAAATATTAGACAAAGAATTCACAATAGTTAAAGGCTTAATGACTACAATTCATTCATATACTGGAGATCAAAGATTATTAGACGCTCCTCACAATGATATGAGACGTGCAAGAGCTGCTACATTATCAATGATTCCTACTACAACAGGTGCAGCTAAAGCAGTAGCATTAGTTTTACCACAATTAAAAGGAAAATTAAACGGATTCTCATTAAGAGTTCCAACTCCAACAGTTTCATGTGTAGATTTAGTAGCTGAACTTGGAAGAGATGTTACTATAGAAGAAGTAAATGCAGCATTTAAAAAAGCTTCTGAAAATGAAATGAAGGGTATCCTTGGATACAGTGAAGAACCATTAGTTTCTATAGATTACAAAGGAGACGAAAGAACTTCTATTATTGATGCAATGTCAACTATGGTTATTGAAGGAAATATGGTTAAAGTCGTTTCATGGTACGATAATGAAGCAGCATATTCAAGTAAATTAGCTGATTTAGCTAAATTTGTTGCAGATAAACTATAAAATTTAGTTTACTATAAAACTGTAAGTATAGTATTGAGGTCTGGTTTTATAGGTAGTCTATGGAACCAGGCCTTTTTATTGCTTATTCTAGTATATGAGTATGGTTCACAGAACATACTACATTTGATAGAAAGTACAAAAGTTTATAATATAAACAGTGTGAGAGGAGAATGTGTATGAAATTTAATAAGAAAACAATTGAGGATATTGAGGTTAAGGGCAAAAAGGTTTTAGTAAGATGTGATTTCAATGTGCCACTAAAAGATGGAGAAATTACAGATGTAAATAGATTAGTAGGTGCAATGCCAACAATAGAATATTTAATTAAAAATGGAGCGAAATTAATTTTATGCTCACATCTTGGAAAACCAAACGGTGAGGCAAAACCTGAACTTTCTTTAGCACCAGTAGCTAAAAGATTAAGCGAAATGTTAAAAAAAGAAGTGATTTTTGCAGCAGACCCAAATGTTGTTAGTGATAATGTGAAATCTGTCGTATCTAAAATGAATGATGGAGACGTTATATTACTAGAAAATACAAGATATAGAAAAGAAGAAACTAAAAACAAAGAAAACTTTTCAAAAGAATTAGCTTCTCTTGCAGATATTTTTGTAAATGATGCATTTGGAACAGCTCATAGAGCTCATTGCTCTACAGTTGGTGTAACTGAGTTTGTTAAAACATCAGTATGTGGATATTTAATTCAAAAGGAATTAAAATTCTTAGGTGATGCAGTAAATAGCCCTGTTAGACCATTCGTTGCAATTTTAGGTGGAGCTAAAGTATCTGATAAAATAGCTGTTATTGCTAATTTACTTGATAAAGTAGATACACTAATAATTGGTGGAGGAATGGCATATACATTCTTAAAAGCCGGTGGTTACTCTGTAGGAAGTTCTCTAGTTGAGGAAGATAAAGTAGAATATGCTAAAGATATGATGCAAAAGGCTGAGTCAAAAGGAATTAAATTCTTAATACCAGTTGATCATATAGTTGCAGATAAATTTTCAGCTGATGCAGAGCCAGTAGTTACAGAGGATCAAAACATTAAAGATGGTTACATGGGACTTGATATTGGACCTAAGACTTGTGAAATATATAAAGGTGCTATAAGCACAGCTAAAACTATTGTTTGGAATGGCCCAATGGGTGTATTCGAATTTAAAAACTTCGCAAAAGGAACAATTGCTGTAGCTGAGGCTATGTCAAAAGTTGATGGAACTACTGTAATAGGTGGTGGAGATAGTGCAGCAGCTGTTAATCAATTAGGATTTGGAGATAAAATGACTCATATATCTACCGGTGGTGGAGCGTCTCTTGAATTTTTAGAAGGTAAATTATTACCAGGAATTGAAGCTCTTACAGATAAATAGGTAAATAAAACTATGCTACTTTAAAGTTTTGAATATATATGTTTTACCGATTACAAAGAAATATTGGGAGGTTTTTTTATGAGAAAAGGTATAATTGCAGGAAATTGGAAGATGAATAAAACTGTAGCGCAGGCTGTAACTTTAATTGAGGAAATGAAACCATTAGTTAAAGATGCAAAATGTGATGTTGTGGTTTGCCCTACATTTTTATGTTTAGATGCAGTAATAAAAGCAACTAAGGGTACAAATATAAAGGTTGGAGCTCAAAACATGTTTTATGAAGAAAGTGGTGCTTTTACAGGCGAAGTTTCTCCAGGAATGTTAGAAGATATTGGTGTTGATTATGTTATAATTGGACATAGTGAAAGAAGACAATATTTCAATGAGACAGATGAAGCTGTAAACAAAAAGCTTAAAGCTGCTTATAGCCATAATATCATTCCTATACTTTGTGTAGGCGAAACTCTTAGTGATAGAGAAGGAAATATTACAGAAAAAGTTTTAGCAAGTCAAGTAAAATTAGATTTAGAAGGACTTATAAAAGAGCAAGTGGAAAAATTAGTTATTGCTTATGAACCAATTTGGGCTATAGGAACAGGTAAAACTGCAACTGCTGATCAAGCTAATGAGACAATTGCATTTATAAGAGCAACTGTTGGAGCTATGTTTGGTAGTGAAGTAGCTGAAAAAGTTAGAATTCAATATGGTGGTTCTGTTAAACCATCAACTATAAAAGAACAAATGGCTAAATCAGATATAGATGGTGGTTTAATCGGAGGAGCTAGCCTTAAGGCACAAGACTTCGCTGGAATAGTAAACTACTAAGTTGTTTTTTAGACAAAGCTACTTTAGCGAATTCGTTTACTAAAGTAGCTTCATCTACTAAAATAGCTGGCCATATTGGTTGGTTAATTATAATTATAACAAATTACAAAAAATAGCAATACACAGAAATGTGTATTGCTTTTAGAAACAATTAGTGGGGGGAAAATAAATGTCAAAAAAACCAGTAATGCTAATGATTTTAGATGGATTTGGATTATCAAATACCGTTGATGGAAATGCAGTAGCTGCAGCAAGCAAACCGAATTATGATAGGTTAATAAAGAAATACCCAAGCACAAAATTAGTTGCAAGTGGACTAGAAGTAGGACTTCCAGAGGGCCAAATGGGAAATTCAGAAGTTGGTCATTTAAACATAGGTGCTGGTAGAATTATATATCAAGCACTAACAAAAATAACAAAAGAAATCAAAGAAGGAGACTTCTTTGCGAATGTTGCTTTTAACAAAGCAATAGATAAAGCAATAAAGACGAATTCTTCAATTCATCTTTTAGGATTACTTTCTGATGGAGGAGTTCACTCTCATATTGATCATTTGAAAGCTCTAATAAAGCTAGCTAAAGATAAAGGTGCTAAAAAAGTTTATGTTCATGCGTTCTTAGATGGTAGAGATGTGCAACCTGGTTCAGCACTTAAATACATAGCAGAAATAGAAGAATATATGAATGAAATAGGTCTTGGTAAAATCGCTTCTATTTGTGGTAGATATTATGCTATGGATAGAGATAAGAGATGGGAAAGAGTGGAACTTGCATATAATGCTATGGTCCTATCTAAAGGTGAGAAAGACACATCAGCAATAGAGGCAGTTAAAAAAGCTATGCATGATAACAAGACAGATGAATTTGTTCTTCCAACTGTTATAATGGAAAATAATAAACCAGTTGCAGCTATTAGTAATAACGATACTGTAATATGTTTTAATTTTAGACCAGACAGAGCTCGCGAACTTACTCGTGCAATAAATGATAAGGTATTTGATGGTTTTAAAAGAGAGTCATTAAAGCTTAATTATGTATGTACTACTCAATATGATCTATCTATAGAAAATGTTGATGTTGCGTATACACCAGAAAGTTACACTAATACACTTGGAGAATATGTTAGTAAAATGGGTAAAAAACAGTTAAGAATAGCTGAAACTGAAAAATATGCTCATATTACATTTTTCTTTAATGGTGGGGTTGAGGCTCCAAATGATAATGAAGATAGAGCATTAATTCCATCTCCAAAAGTCGCAACATACGACTTACAGCCAGAAATGAGTGCCCGCGAGGTTACTACAGAGTTACTTAAAAGATTAGATACAGATGAGTACGACATGATAATATTAAATTATGCTAATCCAGATATGGTAGGCCATACAGGAGTTTTTGAAGCTGCTAAAAAGGCTATAGAAACAGTTGATGAATGTCTTGGAAAAGTTGTTGAGTCAGTACTCGGTAAAGACGGAACTGTATTTATAACAGCGGATCATGGAAATTCTGAGCAAATGATTGATTATTCATCAGGTAAGCCAATGACTGCACATACTACAAACTTAGTTCCATTCACATATGTGTCAAATCACAGTAAAGATTTAAAAGAGAGTGGAATACTTGCAGACATTGCACCTACTATGCTACAAGTTATGGGGCTCGATGTACCTAGCGAAATGACAGGGAAATCTTTAATTAAGTAATCTCCTGGATCGCTGAAATATCATTAAATTTTAAACTAAATGAAAATTGAATCAAACTATTATATTATCTAAGTTTAGTTTAAATTCTATTAACTTAGGATTATATTGATTAAACTTAGGTAATAATAACATAGATAAAAAATTTGGAGGTAAGATAATATGAAAAACTTTATTGAGATCATTGATATTTTTGCAAGACAAATTTTAGATTCAAGAGCATTTCCAACAGTTGAGGTTGAGGTAACACTCGAAGATGGAACAATAGCAAGAGCATCAGTACCATCAGGTGCTTCTACTGGTATATTTGAAGCAGTAGAATTACGCGATGGAGATAAAGATTTATATAATGGTAAAGGAGTTTTAAAGGCTGTTAATAATGTAAACAATATAATAGCTGACGAACTAGTTGGAATGAATGTATATGACCAAGTAGCAATTGATAAGGCAATGATAGCACTTGACGGAACACCTAATAAGGCAAAACTTGGTGCTAATGCAATTCTAGGAGTATCACTTGCATGTGCAAGAGCTGCTGCTGAGTCATTAGGACTTGGATTGTATCAATATATTGGTGGAGTAAATGCTAAAGTTTTACCAGTTCCAATGATGAATATTATAAATGGTGGAAGCCATGCTGATAATAATGTAGACCTTCAAGAGTTTATGGTTATGCCAGTAGGAGCAACATCATTTAAAGAAGCTTTAAGAATGAGTGCAGAAGTTTATCATGCACTAAAAGCATTATTAAAGAGTAAGGGCCTTGCTACTGGTGTTGGTGATGAAGGTGGATTTGCTCCAGATTTATCATCAAATGAGGAAGCTATAAAAATCATAATAGAAGCTATAGAAAAAGCTGGATTTGTTCCAGGAAAAGATATATTTATAGCACTTGACCCAGCAGCATCTGAATTCTTTGAAGATGGTAAGTACAACTTAGCATCAGAGGGAAGAGTACTTACTCCAGAACAAATGGCTGATTATTATGTAGAACTTGTTAACAAGTATCCAATAATCTCTATTGAAGATGGAATGGCTGAAGAAGATTGGGATGGTTGGAAATACTTAACAGATAAAATCGGGGACAAAATTCAATTAGTTGGCGACGACTTATTTGTAACTAATACAGATAGATTGAAAATGGGAATTGATAAAAAAGTTGCAAATTCAATTCTTATAAAATTAAATCAAATAGGAACACTAACTGAAACTTTAAATGCTATAGAAATGGCAGAGCGTGCAGGATATACTGCAGTAGTTTCTCATAGATCAGGAGAAACTGAAGATACTTCAATAGCTGATTTAGTTGTAGCTATGAATGCAGGACAAATTAAAACTGGTGCTCCAGCTAGAAGTGAAAGAGTTTCTAAATACAATCAGCTTCTAAGAATAGAAGAAGAGTTGGAAGAAGCAGCTGAATACAGAGGATTAAAAGCATTTTATAATATAAAAAGATAGTTAGTAATGAAATAGGAGTATAGTCTTTAGGGCTATGCTCTTATTTTTTATTCAAGTCAAGGTGGATTTTTAAATGAAATTGTGTTAGAATTAACATAAAAATATAATGATAAAAATATATTTTTATGTTTTTTGCAATGATGGTGGAGTAAGTAGATAAATTACATTTTATTGTAAGATACCTTAGAATATATTAAAATAGTCAAGTATTTATTAAACAGGGGGTGTACATATGCGTACTTTAATAATGGTTTTATTGGTTATATCGTCAATTGCTATAATTGTTTCAGTTATGATGCAACCTAGTAAAACAGATGGACTAAGTGGCCTTATAGGAGGGACTTCGGAAACTTTTTTTGCAAAAAACAAAACCAAAACAGCTGAATCAATGCTAGCGCGAGTTACAGTAGTTTCTGCACTTTGTTTTACTTTTTGTATAGCAATGCTAAATGTAGTAAAATAATTAATCATAGTTTAGGTACACTAATAAATATTTTAGATTTTAGAGCAGTTTATTTAAATAATTTTAATAAACTGCATTTTTTTATATTTTAAAAAGTTATTATATAAAAAAAGATGTCTAGTATATAAGTAATATGAATGAACATTAGTTAAAGCAGTCTATGATTATTAGAGGTGAAGGATGATGAGCGAATATAGTTCAAAATTAGAAAGTAAGGATATGGATTTTCTTTTTGAAGGTATTTTAAGCCTTCAAACAAAAGAAGAGTGTTATAGATTTTTTGAGGATATATGCACTATAAACGAAATAAAGGCATTTGAACAAAGATTTCAAATAGCAACAATGCTTGCAGATAAAAGGACATATATGGACATCACAGGTGCTACAGGCGCAAGCACTGCCACAATTAGTAGAATCAATAGAGCACTAAATTATGGTAGCGATGGATATAAACTTATATTAGAACGTTTGAAATCAAAAAAATAAGTGTGACTAATTTTAAAATATGAATTAAAACATAAAAAGTGACGGTTAATATATATTTACTCGATTTAGCTAATGATAAAAGAGTGATATAAATTAACCGTCTATATTTTTTATAGTGTTTAAGTTCTTGCACAATGTGATATAATTATAGGTATATTTATGCCTTAAGGTGGAGTGGTAAAAAAGTTAGATAGATCTAAAATAACACTAGACGTAACTAGTATTAATATAATATAAGGAGTGGTTTCATGGATTTAAAAAATTTGTTAAATAAAGAGCAATGTGAGGCTGCAATAACGGTTGACGGTCCATTGCTAATACTTGCTGGTGCAGGTTCTGGAAAAACTAGAGTTTTGACTTATAGAATTGCACATATGATTCAAGATTTAAACATATATCCATCACAAATCTTATCTATAACATTTACTAATAAAGCTGCTGGTGAAATGAAGGATAGGGTACGATCACTTGTAGGTAATATAGCAGATAATATGTGGATTTCTACATTCCATTCTAGTTGTGTTAGAATTCTAAGACGGGAAATAGATAAAATAGGATATAATAAAAATTTTACTATATATGATAGTTATGATCAAAAAAGTTTAATTAAACAGTGCATGAAGGAAATTGATATAAATGATAAAGATCTAACAGATTCAGAAATTTTAAACAAAATATCAAGTGCTAAAAATGAACTCATTTCTGCTGCTAAATTTAAAAAAGAAAATGAGGGCGATTTTAGAAAAAATAAAGTAGCTGACGTATATCTTCTTTACCAAAAGAAACTAAAGGGTAATAATGCGTTAGATTTTGATGATTTAATATTTAAAGCTGTTGAACTCTTAAAAAACAATAAGGATGTTTTGGACTTTTATCATTCAAAATTCAAATATATTATGGTGGATGAGTATCAAGACACAAACAAAGCACAGTATGAGCTTATAAAACTTTTAGTAGATAAGACAGAGAATATATGTGTAGTTGGCGATGATGACCAATGCATCTACGCTTGGAGAGGTGCGGATGTAACCAATATCTTAGATTTTGAAAAAGATTATCCAAAGGCAAAGGTTGTTAAACTTGAGCAAAATTATAGATCAAAAGGTAATATACTTATGGCGGCTAATGAAGTCATAAAAAATAATTCTCAAAGAAAAGATAAGGCTCTTAGAACTGAAAAAGAAAGTGGCGAGAAAATTAATCTGTATAGAGCATTTACAGATAGAGATGAAGCAAATTTTGTATCAAATCAGATCAAGACAATTATGGGTGAGGGAAATAGAAGTTATAAAGATTTTGCAATTTTATATAGGATGAATTCTCAATCACGTATTTTTGAGGAAAGTTTTCGAAAACATTTAATTCCATATAAGATAGTAGGAGGATTAAAGTTTTATGATAGAAAAGAAATAAAGGATATAATGGCATATTTAAAGCTTATTAATAATCCGCTTGATGATATTGCCTTAAAGAGAATTATAAATGTACCTAAAAGAAATATAGGGGATGCAACTATTCAAAAGATTCAAGAATTTGCAAATGGAATAGAGCAATGTTTATATAGCGCTATTTTGGATGTAGAGTATATACCTACACTTACGACTAGAAATAAATCATCTATAAGTAAATTTGTAAGTCTTATGAATAATTTTATGGCTAAAAATGAAGAGGTATCAGTATCTAAGCTTATTAAGACTATAATAGAAGATACAGGATATTTAAAGCAACTCGAAAACTCTAAGGAACCAGAAGATGAGAGTAGAGTTGAGAATATAAAGGAATTAGTATCAGATGCTGTAGAATTTGAAAGAACTTCAGAGGATAAATCACTCCTAACATTTTTAGAGGGTGTAAGTTTAGGTTCAACCACTGATGATCCTGATGAAACCATTGATACGGCAGCAATGATGACAGTTCATAGTGCTAAAGGGTTAGAATTTCCAGTAGTATTTATGGTAGGAATGGAAAATGGAATATTCCCAGGTATGTCCTCCATTAATAACCCTACTGAAATGGAAGAATCAAGGCGTTTATGTTATGTTGCAATAACAAGGGCGGAAGAAAAACTATATATAACTTCTGCAGAAAGTAGAATGGTATTTGGTAGAAATGTTTCATATCAACCATCAGATTTTATTAGTGAGATTTCTCCGGATTTAAAAGAAATTATAGGTGGAGCTAAAAATAGGACTACGCAGGTGTTAAAGAGAAAAAATGCCAAGGAGTCACAAAGATATAATCCACATGGTCTGTTAAGTAAAACTGCGCCACAAGATTATGTATCAGCTACGGCACATGGAGATAATTCAGGTCAGCAAAGTATTAATAGTGAGAATGTTATTAATAATGGATTAAATAACATAAGTAGCGAAGCTACAGTAGGTAGAAAAGTTAGACATACTAAATTTGGAATAGGAACAATAGTGTCAAGGTCAAGTTCTGATGGTGATACTCTGATTTCAATAGCCTTTGATAACATGGGAATAAAAAAGCTAATGTTATCAAAGGCACCACTAGAAATGTTATAAGGTTTGTAAAATAAGACTAGTATTTTGATTGATATTTATTTGAAGGTAACTTGTGCATCATAAATGTAATTTGTGCATAGTGTATGCAACTGAGGCATTTTGGATAAAATAGCTAGTAAGAATGCTAGTCATTTTATTCAAAAGGCCTAAAAGTTGTGTGCTGTTTTGCGTAAAGGTTATAGTTTATGAATATGAGTGAAATTTGATTAAAGCAACTTCTAGAGGGATAGGTGAAGAATGATATGATGAATGAAGAAGATAGAATTAATAAAGTTAAAGATATAATTAATTATCATATTGATAGATATTATAATCAGGACAATCCAGAAATATCAGATTATGAATACGATCAAATGATGTTAGAACTTAAAGAGATAGAAAAAGATCACCCAGAACTTATTACCTTAGATTCTCCAACTCAAAGAGTAGGTGGAAGTGCTAAAAGGAAAGGTGGGGTGCTGGTAAAACATAATGTTCCAATGCTTAGTTTGCAAGATGTATTTGCAAAAGAAGAGGTATATGCTTATGTAAATAAAATGATTGAGGAACTGGATGATCCAACATTTGTTGTTGAATTTAAAATTGATGGCTTGTCAATGTCTCTACGTTATGTAGATGGTAACTTAACAGTAGCTGTTACAAGGGGTGACGGAATAATACAAGGTGAGGATGTCACTGAAAATGCTAAAGTAATTAAGGATGTTGTAAAGACACTGAAAGATAAAATTCCATACCTTGAAATTCGTGGAGAGGTATATATGTCAAATGATGCCTTTGATAAGATTAATGAACAACAAGAGTTGTTAGGTAAAAAGATATTTGCAAATCCAAGAAATTGTGCTGCGGGTACATTAAGGCAGTTAGATAGTAAGATAACAAAAGAAAGAGGAATATCTCTATTCATCTTTAATATTCAAGATATTAAAGGAATTGAATTTAAAACACATACACAAGGTTATGAATGGTTAAAAAAGCAGGGAGTAAAGGTCATTGAGAATTATGTAAAATGTAAAACTGCTGATGAAGTGTGGAGTGTTATTCAAGATATTGGAGAGAAAAGAGGAACCCTAGCATATGATATTGACGGAGTTGTTATAAAAATTGATAATTTGGAAGATAGGAAAGAACTTGGAAACACCTCGAAAGTTCCTAAATGGGCTATAGCATATAAATTTCCTCCAGAAGAAAAAGAAACGAAATTACTTGATATTGAAGTATCAGTAGGGAGAACCGGTAGAATTACGCCTACAGCAATATTCGAGCCGATTCGTTTATGTGGAACATCTGTATCAAGAGCAATCCTTCATAACCAAGATTTTATCGATGATTTAGATATAAGGATTGGAGACATAATTGTTGTTTATAAGTCAGGAGAGATTATCCCAAAAATCAAGTCTGTAGTGAAAGAAAAACGTATTGAGGGATTAAAGGAATTTAAAATTCCAGAAATTTGTCCAGTTTGTGGAGCCCCAACAGTGCGTGAAAAAGATACTGCTGACATCAAATGTATAAACCCTAATTGTTTGGCGCAATTAGAAAGACGTATAATTAATTTTGTAGGCAGGACTGCTATGGACATAAAAGGTTTTGGCAGCGCATATGTTAAGGAACTTATCCGTTTGAAATATATCAAAGATATTGCGGATGTATATTCTTTGTTTAATTATCGAGAGGAACTTGTCGATCAGGGTATAATTGGAAAAGAAAAAAATACAGATAAGTTATTAGAAGCTATAGAAAAGTCAAAGGGAAATGAAGCACAGATGTTACTTACAGGCCTCGGAATTCCTAACATTGGGAAGGTGGCAGCGAAAAGTATAATGAAACATTATAAATCTATTGAAGACTTGCAAAATACGTCGTTAGAAGAACTGCAAGATGTCTCGGATATAGGTGAAATAAGTGGCTTGTGTATATTGAAATTTTTTGAAGATAATAAAAATAGAGAAGTAATAAGTAGATTAAAAGATTATGGAGTTAATATGGCTGTAGAGGACGGCGATAACGAGGATAATAAGTTTGATGGATTAACTTTCGTTGTAACTGGAACATTAGCGACTATTGGTAGAAATGAGGCCACAGCAATGATAGAGAGCCATGGCGGAAAGGTATCAGGCTCCGTTTCTAAAAAAACAAGTTACGTGTTAGCAGGAGAAAATGCTGGAAGTAAACTTACAAAAGCACAGGAACTAGGAATTGCAGTTATATCTGAAGAAGAATTAGTAAATATGCTAAAATAATTAATAAGTTAACTAAAAAATGAAGTTCTTAAAAACATAAGAAATAACATGTTAATTGATAATATAATTGGCATGTTATTTTTTATTAGTATTGATATTATCTGTTATTTGTATCATAATATATGAATATAACAATATTAATATGAAAATACATTTAGAAAGAGGTAATTGTCATGGAAAAGGATTATATGGAATATAATGAAATTGCAGAAATGCTTAAGATATTAGCTCATCCAGTAAGGCTTTGTATTATTAATGGATTACTTGGAAAAGGAGCATGTAATGTAAGTCACATGCAAGATTGTTTAGGTATTCCACAATCTACTTTATCTCAGCATTTACAAAAATTAAGAATGGCAAAAATAATTGTAGGGAAAAGAAATGGGTTAGAGATAAATTATAGTATTTGTAATGAGGAAGTCAGGGAATTAGTAGAATTTATTTTTAAAAACAAGGATTAATGTATGCATTTTCAATATTTTCAAAATTAAGTTATTTCAATAGAAAACATTGATTAAATTGTTAACATGGTGTAAACTAAAATCAAATTGAATAATAGAATATAGGTTTAATTAAATTTAATTAAAAGGGAATCAGGTTAAAATCCTGAACTATCTCGTAGCTGTAATAGATGAATTTAAGTACAATATGTCACTCGTAAACGGGGAAGGCGTACTTAGATAATGATTCTTAAGTCAGAATATCTGCCTATATTTTTGCACCGTAACTCTACGAGTGATAGAGGGAGCTTTATAATGAAGATTTGTTTGTTGATTTTATATTATTAAACATATTTTTGATTGTTTCCTTCTAACGCTTTAGTTAGAAGGTTTTTTGTTTTGGTTGTAAATTATTCTACAATGCTGAAATTAGGTAAAAATTAAAAGGTGGTGGAATATGAATAAGGATGTGAACCATCATCATAGAACTGGAGTAGCTTATTCAAATTACCGAAAGTATAGAAAAAAGAATGTAATCATTTTTAAAAATAAGCTACTTAATTGGAATGTAAAGTGGACTATTTTTATAGAAGATTAATTATTATGGAGGTTTTTTATGTTTAAAAGAAAAAATTTAATAACTATAGTTTTAGTTGTCTTTTGTTTTGTTCTAAGTGCGTGTGGCAATAATGGAGTTATTAATAATGGACAAAATACTACGAAAAAAGCAACAAGTACTGTATCCTACCCACTAAAGGTGATTGATTCATATAATAGAACAATTACTATTGAAAAAGAACCTAAAAGGATTATTGCAATTGCGCCAAATATAACAGAGGGAATATATGCCCTTGGAAAAGGCACAAGTCTAGTTGGTAGAAGTGATTATGATGATTATCCAGCTAAGGCCAATAAGGTTACATCTGTTGGTGGATTATTAAAACCAAATATAGAAAAGATTGTAGAGTTAAAACCTGATGTAGTAATAGCATCGACTCATTTTGATAAGGATGTTATTAAAAAATTAGAAGGTCTTAATATAAAGGTTGTAGTGCTTTATGGTGAAGAAAATTTTGATGGTGTATATGATACAATGTCAAAACTTGGACAAATTGTAAATGCAAGTGATAAAGCGTTGTCAATAATATCAGCTATGCAAAAGAAGGTTGCAGATGTAACTAAGAAGGTAAAAGGAGCTAAAAAACCTACAGTTTACTATGTAGCGGGTTTCGGTAAAAGTGGTGATTTCACAGCAGGTAAAGATACATTTATAGGGAATATGATTGATATGGCTGGTGGAGAAAATGCTGCTAAGGATGTAGTCGGTTGGAAATACAGTGTAGAAAAGCTGGTAGAAAAAAATCCTGATATACTAATATGCTCAAAGTTATATGATTCAAAAAAAGGCATAAAAGATACAAGTGGGTATAAAGATTTAAAAGCAGTAAAAAGTGGAAAACTATTAGAAGTTGATGAGAATATTATTGCTAGGCAGGGACCAAGACTTGCAGATGGTCTAGAAGCAATTGCTAAATTAATTCATCCTGAACTTTTCAAATAAAAGGAGTTGCTTTGCCATGACGTTTATAGAAAAGAAGAATTTTTATAGAAGAGTTTTTATAATGGGATTGTTTTTGCTCCTAATTGTAATAATTGCTTCGGCAAATGTTGGAGTGGCGGATATTTCTTTTAGGCAGGCAGTATTTATTGTAATAAGCAAAATTCCCATATTAAATAATTTTGGGTCATTAGATGGAATTAAGTCTACATCTGTGATCATAATGTTAAATTTAAGACTTCCTAGAATACTTTTATCATGCCTTGTAGGAGCAGCGCTTTCAGTGGTTGGTACTTCTTTTCAGGGCATTTTTAAGAACCCAATGGCAGACCCGTTTGTTCTTGGAGTTTCATCTGGGGCTGCACTTGGAGCTACTATAACTATGGTTTTCCTTAAAAGCATTCATATTTTTGGAATGAGCATGGTAGCATTAAGTGCGTTTATTGGAGCTATAATAACTACATTTTTGGTATACAATATTGCTAGAGTTGGTACAAAAGTCCCAGTTACCACGCTGCTACTTGCGGGTGTTGCTCTAAATTATTTATTATCCTCGATTATTTCATTAATGATGACATTTAACAGAGAAAACATTGAAGAGATAGTTATGTGGACTATGGGTAGCTTTTCGACAGCTAATTGGGATGAGGTGATTCTACTATTTGTTATAGTAGTCCCTTCAATTCTATTTATATCTATATTTTCAAGAGATTTAAATGTTATGATGCTTGGAGAGGATAGTGCAAGAAGCCTTGGTATAGATGTAAACGGGTTTAAAAAGTATATATTTGTGATAAGTACATTAATGGTGGCGGCAGTTGTTGCTGTAAGTGGAATAATTGGCTTTGTAGGGCTTATAGTGCCTCATGCAATTAGGATGATGTTTGGATCTGACAATAGGATAGTTATACCATTTTCTGCACTTGGAGGAGCTATATTTTTGATAATGTGTGATACTCTCGCAAGGGTTGTTGTGCCTCCTTCAGAAATACCAGTTGGAATTATTACTTCAATTTTTGGAGTTCCATTTTTTGTATATTTATTATATAAAACCAAGAAGAAGGCGATTTAATTGATAGAAATAGATAATGTGAGTTTTTCTTTTGAACAAGAGGTATTAAGGGATATTAATATAAAATTTGAAAGTGGTAAATTTTATACGATACTAGGACCAAATGGATCAGGGAAGACTACGCTTTTGAGATTACTAGCTAAATCACTCCATAGTGATAAAGGAAAGATTATTATTAATGAAAAGGAATTAACCCAAATAAAACCAAGAGTGTTAGCAAAGGAAATGGCTGTGGTTTTACAAAGTACAGAGATAGAATTTGATTTCTCAGTACAAGATATAGTTCTTATGGGAAGAACGCCTCATATTTCTAGGTTTTCCTCAGAAAGTGAAAAAGACATGGAAATTGCCATGAAGGCTATGAAAGCGACAAACACTTGGGAACTTAGAAATAAGAGTATAAATACATTAAGTGGGGGAGAACGACAACGAGTGGTAGTTGCAAGAGCGATTTCGCAAGAAACGGGGATAATACTTTTAGATGAGCCCATTTCACACCTAGATATTCATCACCAGATTGAAATAATGGATCAATTAAAACAATTAAATTTAAATAAAAAAATTACAATCATTGCAGTATTACATGATCTGAATATAGCGGCGGCATATTGCGATCATATGATACTAATGCATGATTGTGGAGTTTACAAAGAGGGAATTCCAGAGGAAGTATTAACACAAGATATACTTAAGCAGGTTTATGGATTAGATGTGCATATAACTAAGAATCCTAGAACTGCAAAGACTTTTATTATGCTCTTTTAGTATGAAATTTATATGGTTAATATAAAAAATAGACTATGGGCTAATAATAAATATTTGGATGCCACGTAAGTGGTATCCATTGCTCAAAGCTTTTTTCAACTTTAGCACCTACTTCTTTAGCTAGAGCATCTGAAACCTTAGTGCTTACCATATCCTCAACAAATATAGTCTTAATTTTATTCTTTTTACAATAATCTGTTAGTTCTTTTAATTTTTTAGCACTGGGTTAACCTTCTGCAAAAACGCTTTCTACGCTGTTTTGTTTTAGTCCGAAGTCTCTGCAAAGGTATGCAAAAGCGGTATGGCCAGTTACAAAGTTTTTGTTACTAACAGTTTTAAATTTCTTGTTGTATTCATTCTAAAGAGTATCAAGCTTTAAAGCAAAATAATTATAATTTTTTTCATAATAAGCTTTGTTAGCTGAATCTGCTTTTATTAAAGCATCTCTTACATTTTTAGCTTGATTTTCTGCACCTTTTAAACTAATCCATAGATGTTGGTCATATTGACCGTGTTCTTCTTTTTCAGCAGAGTCTGTATTTTCAATTGGGGTTGAACCCTTTGATGCCTCAACTGTTATTAAATTTTTATTGTCTACAGATTTTAAAACCTTATCTTTTCATATGGCAGTAGAAATTTCTCTCATTGCATTAAATGAAACTACAACTTTTACTTTGTTTTGAGTCTTTACAGTAGTAGTTTCTGCCTTCTTACTACCACAGGCTGTGAAGGTTACTATTGTACAAATAAGTAAAATGAATATTGACATTTTTATCGCTCCTTAAAATTTCTTCTTGAAAATCATTTACATTATCACTTACAATACAAGTATAAATGGCACCTTTGTCAATAGCAATAACTTTAATTATTACTAAATTAGTATATTAATGCTTTGATAAAGTGACAAAACTATATAAACTGGAGGACAATTATGATTCAAATTAATAATTTATTCTTTTCTTATACAAGCGGAGGCACCATATATCCTTAATGACATTAGTTTAACTATAAATAACGGAGAGTACCTATCGATATTAGGAGATAATGGTTCAGGTAAAAGTACTCTTGTAAAATTAATATTAAATTTCTTGTCTCCTACTAAGGGTACTGGTTTTAAGCTCAATGATTGCTTTGCCTGTTGCTAAAGCAATGCAACTAGGGAAAGGATTTAAATCAACTCTTTTATACTCAGTACTCTTTAGTGTTATAGATATACTCTTGTCACTATTTATTTCATATTACATGAATTGTGCGCCTGGAGGTATAACTGCATTGATTTCAGTTGTATTACTTGCATTAGTTATATTAATAAAAAATGTAGGTCTATTATTATCAAAAAAGCGTTACAATTAGTTTAGGTAAAAAAACACCTATAATTATAGTTACGTAGGGAGGGAATAAATAAATTATGATATATAAACGTAATAGATTATTGTATGCTGCGATGACAATGGTTGTAATTATTTTAGGATTAGGTTCAAGAAAGATGGCTAAATTTATTCCAGATTTATTGAATATATATTTGGGGGATGCTTTGTGGGCATTAATGATTTTTCTTGTTTTTGGATTTGTTTTTAGAGAGATGAAAACAAAGTCAGTTGCAATAAGTGGGATATTATTTTGTTATCTTATTGAATCAAGCCAGTTGTATCATTCTAATTGGATAGATACTATTAGAAATACAACAATTGGAGGATTGACACTTGGATATGGATTTTTGTGGAGTGACTTATTAGCATACACAATAGGAATTGGGGTAGGTGTAACTATTGAAATTTTAATCAGAGTATTAAAAAAGGTTGATTAAGTTATAATCAATCTTTTTTAGAGTATTTCAATAATATTCATGGACACTTTCCAACCCATATGATAATCATCAGCCTTAGCTTGTACATGAACGATTACATGTCCAGACTTAACATGGGTTCCTGAAGGAATAAAGGTGAATTCTCATTTGTTAGCAGATTGTTCTATAAACATATAAATCATTTTATAGATCTTGGATTTAAAGTAATTACTATTTTATTATAAAATACAATACCAATTACAGTTGGATTTCCACAATTATTTTTAATATTATCTTTATAATTAATTATTTTTTTAAATTTCCATTAAAATCTGCTAGTCCATGATTCATGTGATATATGGGACTAAATTTGTTTTTTAATAATACATTAACGGCTTTAGGACTTCTTCCACCTGATGCACAATGTACTAAAATTGCTTTGCCACGAAACTTTTCTAGTTCTTTAATCCTTGAAGCAATCTCATTAACAGGCATTAGCTTAGAAGCATTTATATGTCCTGTTTGGTATTCGCGTTTAGTTCTTACATCTAAAACAATAAGGTCCTTATTTTCTTTTATAAGATTAAGGGCTTCATCTCCAGAAATATTTGTTACATTTTTATTAAATTTAATTGCTACTTTAGGATATATTATATAAGCTATTACAAAGATTAATATTATGGTTAATATAGTATTCATGATTTTCCCTTCTTTCAATTAATAAAGTACGATTTTAATATGTATCTTAACTGTGAAATTTATTTTTAGGGTTTTAAAGTAAATGACATTACATACCCCCAGTGGGTATATAATATCATCATTATTCAAAAACTTCAATATAATATTTTAAATATTTTTATATACGTTAAAGTAGTTTATGGAAAAATTAAATTGATATTTGACAAGGAGGATAGGTGCACTTATAATTTTAAATATACCCTAGGGGAGTATAAAAAAGAAAGCATAAAGAAGGAGTAAAACTATGAAGAATTTAAATTCTATAGATGATATAAAAGATTTTATTAAAGAAAACAAATTTGTTATGTTGTATTTTTCATCAGATGGGTGTAGCGTGTGTGATGATGTTTTACCAAGAATTGAAGAACTACTTAAAAAACAGCCTAAAGTTGTGAGTGGACATGTAGAAATTCAAAACATCCCATCTGTAGCTAGTGTTTTTGGTATATTTACTATTCCTGCAGTTATTATATTTTTAGAAGGAAAAGAGATAGTAAGACAAGCAAGATACATTAATTTTCTAGAACTAAAAGAAAAAATCCAGAGATTTTCTGAATTTGTTTAATAAAAAAAACATGCTATTAAAAAGTTAGCATGTTTTTTTTATTAAATTATAATATATTATTTGTGTTCTTATTTTGAAATTTAGCGTCCATTACCCATCATTCCACCACCATTTCCATGAGTATTGCTTGTTCCACGAACATTACCTGTTCCGTTTGAATTCTTATTTCCTTCACCGAAATTGCCTGAGCAACTTGCCGTGTTAGTTTTTATATTTTCCTTTAAAGTAGTACCTTCTTCTTTGGTTATAGTGCCTTTTGTAACAGAAGCATCTATCGCTTTAGATTTTTCAGCGAGTAGAGCAGCCTTAAATTGTTCTTCGCTCATATCTTTTTCTTTAGCAAGATCATATACTGTTTTTCCCGAAGCAAGTCCAGCGGTTATTTGGGTGTCTGTAAATCCTTTGGTTTTAAGCACAGAGGTTACGTAGTCATATCCTCTAAGCCCTGTGGTCCTAGCCAGGACAAGAGTTTTGTGAGCTACTGTAGTTACTGGGACAGTTGTAGAAGTTTCAGCGGCGAATACAACCCCGCTTGTAACCAGTACTAACGACAAAGTTAATGCAACCCATAATTTTTTACTTTTCATATTTGTTCCTCCTTAAATTCTTATTTTGTTTGGTATGACTATATCATAACGAAATTATGGTTTTAAAAAGTGTTATTTTTGTGTCATTTCTATTAAAAAGATTTTATTTTTTTGCCACAATTAGTACACAAGTGCGTGTTTAATAAATGGTATAATTTAAGAAATGTTTACTGGAGGTAACCCTATGGGAAAGAAGATACTAGTTGCAGATGATAATGAAGAGATTATAAAAATTTTAAAACCTTATCTAATTAAGGAAGGTTTTGAGATAATAACAGCACATGATGGAAATGAAGCTTTAGTTAAAAATTCAGAATACATGCCCGTACTTATTCTTTTAGATATTATGATGCCACGTAAAAATGGATTAGAGGTTTGCACTGAGATAAGAAAGAGTTCAACTGTACCTATAATAATGATTACCGCAAGAAGTGATGATGGGGATAAGATAATGGCTTTAGACACTGGAGCAGATGATTATATAGTAAAACCTTTTAGTCCAGGGGAAGTTGTTGCAAGAGTTAAAGCTGTCCTTAGAAGAATTGTCACAAGTGAGACTGAGAAGCAAACTGTAATTAAATATAATTCACTTAAAATTGACATAGGAAATTATTCTGTGAAAATAAACGATAATACTATTAATCTAACAAAAAAAGAGATAGAAGTATTATGGATGCTTGCAAATTCACCCAACAAAATCCTTTCAAGGGATGTGCTACTGGATAGTATCTGGGGAACTGAGTATTTTGGAGATCCAAGGACTGTTGATACTCATATTAAAAGGCTTAGGGCAAAGCTTAAACTAGAGAATCAATATAACTGGAATATTAAAACTGTATGGTCGCTTGGATATAAATTTGAGGTTAATTATGATTAAAAGAAGTATAACTACTAAACTAACAATAGGTTTTGTATTAATAATAATAATATCTACCCTATGTATAGGTATAATTGGAATAAACATATTTAGAAATAATATATTTGAGATGAAAGAAAAAAATATAACTCTACATGCTCAGAAATTGGAAAGTGTACTAGAACCTTACATTGAAAATGGTATGGATTCAAAGGAGTATAAAGATATCGTAAAGGGAGTTAGTTCATTTGATAACACAAAAGTATGGATGATTAACTTAAAAGGTGAGATTAGAACAATTTATGAAAATGAAGATAAAGTTTTAAAGAAAAACCCAGACCCTCAAGGGGTCTACTCAGAAATTATTACAAGTGCATTAGGTGGTAAATTAAAATCGATGCAAGGATACAATGCTTATTACGACGAGAATATGATGAGTGTTGCAGTACCAATTGTAAAAGGTGATAAAAGCATAATTGGAGTTATCATTGTGCATTCTTCAACGATAGATTTATCAAATTCTATGAATGAATTTTTTATTTATTTGATTGCTGCAGTTTTGGGTGAAGTTATAATTGCGGGTTTATTAGGTTTTTATTTTTCTAAAAATATAACAAAACCTATTAAAATAATTAATGAAGCAGCTATGCAAATGACTGAAGGAAACTTTAAACTTAAGACCAATATATATCAAAAAGATGAGATTGGAGAGTTATCAACTTCTTTTGATATATTATCATCAAGGCTGGAATATAACATAAGGCAACAAGAGAAACTGGAGCAGATGAGAAAAGATTTTGTAGCAAATGTATCTCATGAATTTAGAACACCTTTAACTATAATAAGAGGCAATCTTGAAGGGCTATATGATGGAGTAATACCAATGGAAGAGCATCATGATAATTATTATACATTAATTAAAGAAACCAAAAGACTTGAGGTCATGGTATCAGATTTGCTTAGTCTAAGTAAATTAGAATCTGGTAAAGTAGAGCTAAATTTACAAAAGCTTGATCTTAAAGAAATACTACGAGATATAACACGGGTATTAAAACCAATAACAAAAGCAAAAAACATAGAATTAGAATTAATTGATGATGGTAATTTGTCACCGGTTTGGAGTGATTATGATAAACTTAAGCAACTATTAATAATTTTTATAGACAATGCAATTAAGTTTTCACATGTAAATAGCAAAATAAAGTTAGCTATAATTTTAGAGAACATAAATCAAAAGGACACTCTTTCAATAACAATAACCGATTATGGTATAGGAATTAGTAAGGAAGATATTCCTTTTATAGGGGAAAGATTTTATAAAGCAGATAAGGCTAGAAAATACTCTGGTAATAGTACTGGGCTAGGTATTTCTATTGCTAAGCATCTAATAGAGATTTTAAATTGTAAACTTGAAATAAAAAGTCAAATAAATGTAGGAACACAAATTAAAATAGAATTTTTAAAGTTTGAAGATGAAATCCACTTATAAATTAGGTGGATTTATTTTTTTCGTTTTGTCACAATTAGTCCACAGTTTAATCTTTTGTAAATGCTATTATTATGGAAAGTAAACAAGGAAGGAGTGATTTTATGAGGCACGGACGTTATATGGGATATGGATTTTATGGCTCCTACATATTATCGATTTTAGTTATTTTGATAATAGCATCACTAATAGTATTTCTTTTATATAAAAGGCAGAAAAATTATTCTTTTGAAAAAAGCATGGAAATATTAAAAGAAAGGTATGTTAGGGAGGAGGTAAATGCTAATGAGTTTAGAGAAAAAAGAACCGTAATACAAGGATTAGAAGGGTTAAATTCAGCAGTAATAATTTTAGTTGATAGGTACGTAAAAGGTGAAATTAATTCAGAAGAATTTTCTGTAATGTTAGAAGAAATAAAATAATATGTTGAAAAAATAGTATGAAAAGTAATAAATATAGTGGTACATGGATAATTTCGTGTATCATTTTCTATTAAGTGGTTAAAAAAATATTTAAGTAAATTTCTATTGCTTTTTATTTTGAATGTGTTATTATATTATTATATCGTAATATTAAGATATAATAATATGAACTAAATTTTAAGGAGGCATAAATTATGTTTAATTCAGGAGTTAAAAATGTTAGTGCAGAAGAGGCATATAAGCTTATAAATGAAGATAAAGAATTTATTATAATAGATGTAAGAACTAAAGAAGAATATGATAATGGACACATTCCAGGAGCGAAACTTGTTCCAGTGCAGATTCTTCCTATGAAACTTAATGAACTGGGTGTTTATAAAGATAAGCCATTACTTGTTTATTGTGCATCTGGTGGAAGAAGCCCAAGAGCAGTGGAAATTTTGGCAAACAATGATTTTAAAAATATTTACCATCTAAGTCGTGGAATAGGTTCTTGGAGATATAGTTTATCTAGATAATGTCTAGATTGGAATTTAGGAAAGAGGATGGGTTATGGATACAGATTACATGAGATACATTGAAATTACGGATATCCTGAAAGTATTAGCGCATCCTATTAGGATGTGTTTAGTAAAAAGCATATTAGATCAAGGGCAATGTAATGTTTCCCATATGCAGACTTGTCTAAAGGTTCCTCAATCGACTGTATCACAACATCTACAGAAGCTAAGATATGCTGGTGTAATAGAGGGTCATCGAAATGGTCTTGAGGTTAACTATAAAATTAGAGATGAAAGAATAAAGAAGTTAATAAATTCGATTTTACTATTAAGCTAATAAATAAATTACGAGAATACGAGGAGGAAAATAATTATGATAAAAAAAACATTAATCGTAGGTGGCGTTGCAGGTGGAGCTTCAACGGCAGCTAGACTTAGAAGGCTTGATGAAAACGCAGAGATAATTATGTTTGAAAGAGATGAATATATTTCTTTTGCAAATTGTGGACTGCCTTATTACATCGGTGACGTAATAAAAGATAGAGATAAGCTTTTAGTGCAAACACCTGAGAGTATGAATGCAAGGTTTAATATAGATGTTAGAAACAACAGTGAAGTAGTTGCAATTGACACCAGTAAAAAGGTTGTAACAGTTAATAGTAAAACTCGCGGTACCTACGAGGAAAGTTATGATTATTTAGTGTTATCACCAGGTGCAAAAGCAATTAAACCTAATATAGAGGGTATAAATAGTAAAAGAATATTTACCTTAAGAAATATACCAGACACTGATAATATAAAAAAATATGTAGATACATTGGGGATTAACAGTGCTGTAGTTATTGGTGGAGGATATGTTGGGGTTGAAATGGCTGAAAACTTAAAAGAAAGAGGACTTAACGTTACTTTAGTAGAAGCGGCACCTCATATATTGGCTCCTTTTGATACTGATATTGTTCTAAGCGTTGAAAAAGAAATTTCAGATAACGGTGTGGAAATAATTTTAAATGATGGAGTGAAAGCCTTTAAAGATACTGAAAATGGTGTTGAAATAACATTAAGCAGTGGTTCAAAATTAAGCGCTGATATGATAATACTTGCAATAGGAGTATTTCCTGATACTAAATTCGCAAAAGAAGCTGGTATTAAATTAGGCGTCAAGGGTCATATTTTGGTAAATGATAAAATGGAAACTAGTGCAGAGGGAGTATTTGCAGTAGGTGACGCTATAGAAGTTATAGATTTTGTAAATAAGACCAATACGGCAATACCACTCGCTGGACCTGCAAATAAGCAAGGAAGAATTGCAGCCGATAATATAGCAGGTTTAAACTCTAAGTATAACGGGACTCAAGGCACTGCAATTTTAAAGGTTTTTGGACTTACAGCAGCAAGTACAGGTAATAATGAGCGAACTTTAACTAGACTTAATATACCTTACAAAGTTATATTTGTTCATCCTGTTTCACATGCGTCTTACTATCCAGCTGCTCTTCCTATGACTTTAAAACTTATTTTTAATAGTGAAGGCAAAATACTTGGAGCTCAAGGTGTTGGTTATGATGGCGTTGATAAGAGAATAGATGTGCTCGCCACAGTTATACGCCTTGGAGGAACAGTTGATGATTTAACAGAGCTTGAGCTTTCCTATGCACCACCTTTTTCATCAGCTAAGGATCCAGTAAATATGGCAGGATTTGTTGCTCAAAATGTGCTCGCAGGAAGAATGGAAGTACTCACTACAGATGAATTTATGGCTTATGATAGAGAAAAGGCTGTAGTATTAGATGTTCGTACAGAAATAGAATATAACAATGGACATGTTGAGGGTGCTATAAATATTCCAGTAGATAACCTTCGCGAAAGAATTGGTGAACTTGACAAAAACAAAGAGATTATTGAATATTGTCAGGTAGGGTTAAGAGGATACGTAGCTTCTAGGATTTTAGCTCAAAAGGAATTTAAGGTTAAAAATTTGACTGGAGGATATAAATCAGTTTTAAGTTCAAATTTTAAACCCAATAAAATGTCAGACTTAGATAAAATAAAAAGGCAGAAAATAGACCCTGATACTCAAGTTATAAAAGATGAAGTGGCTATAGAAAATGATAATTATGATAAACTCCTCGATGCATGTGGATTATGTTGCCCAGGCCCATTAATTCAAGTTAAGGCTAGTATAGATGAGCTAAATGATGGTCAAATATTAAAAGTAACAGCATCAGACCCTGGTTTTTATGAGGACATTAGAGCTTGGTGTACTAAAACAAATAATGAATTACTAGATTTAAGAAAAGAAAAAGGTATGGTTTATGCCTTTATAAAAAAAAAAGATAATAAGGTAGCCTCGAAAAATAGGTCTTTTCCATCAGAGGTAAGTGAAAAAAACAATAAAACCATGGTAGTTTTTAGTGGTGATTTAGATAAAGCCATTGCAGCCTTTATTATTGCAAATGGCGCGGTTGCAATGGGTAGTAAAGTTACTATATTATTTACATTCTGGGGTCTTAACATTATAAGAAAACCTGAAAAAGTATCTGTTAAAAAAGGAATAGTTGATTCAATGTTTGGATTTATGATGCCAAGAGGAAGCAGAAAACTTAAACTTTCTCAAATGAACATGATGGGAATCGGAGCTAAAATGATTAGATCAGTAATGAAAAACAAAAATATAGATTCTCTTGAAGATTTAATAAAGTCAGCAATTGATAGTGGAGTTGAAGTGGTTGCTTGCTCAATGTCCATGGATGTTATGGGGATTACAAAGGAAGAGCTTATTGACGGAGTGAAAATTGGCGGAGTTGGTTATTACCTAGGTCAAACTGAAGACTCAAATGTAAATCTATTTATATAATAAGAAAAGGGAGAGGTTAAAATGATAAAAGAAATAAGTGATAAAAGCTTTCATAGTGAAGTATATAGTTCTGATAGGGCTGTAGTTGTAGATTTTTGGGCACCATGGTGTGGACCTTGTAAAATGTTGGGACCTGTTATGGAACAACTTGATAAGGAATATGATGGTAAAATAAAATTTGTAAAGATTGATGTAGATGAAAATCCTGAAATATCATCAAAGTATAGTATCTCAAGCATACCTACAATAATGGTATTCAAGAATAAAGTAGTAGAAGATAAACTTGTAGGCTTCTCTCCTAAAAATGTGTTAGAGGATAAGCTTAAGAAATATGTATAGATACTAGTAATATTAAAGTATATAAAAAATTGAAATGACTCCAATTACGTGGAGATTTCGTTTAAAATACCACACTCCTATAATTGTTATAGAAGTGTGGTATTTTATTGCTTTTGTCTTAGATTATAAAAAAATCACATAATTATTCTGTGCATAGTTTTAAAAATTCTATAGATGAAGAGGTTAAAAATTTATTTTTATGATAAATAATATAAAATTTGCGTTTTAAATTAATATCCACTACATTTAGTTTGCTAATAGTGCCCTTTTTTATAAAATTCTGAACTAAGCGTAAAGGAAGTATTGCGATGCCTAGTCCATTAGATACACCATTTATAATAGCTTCTGTACTTATGCTTTCCCATATTGGAATAGCAGAAAAGCCATGAAGTAGTAAGACAGAATCAGCAAGTTCGCGTGTGCCACTATTTTTTTCTCTCATTAAAAACTTTTGAGTTTCCAAATCTTTAACCGAAATAACTTCTTTTTTTAAAAGAGGATTATTTAAACTACATATAACTACAAGTTCATCATTTAAAAAACTTTTAGAAATGAGATTCTTGGAGTGAATTACTCCTTCAATAAGAGCAAAATCTAATTTATTGTCTAATACCAAATTTTCTATTATATCAGAATTGTTTATAGTTACAAAGGTTTGAATATTGGGGTATTTAGATGAAAATTGCTTTATATAGTTTGGCATTAAATGAGTACCGATAGTAATACTAGAACCGATTCTAAGGGCCCCAATTGTATCTGAATTTCGAATAGTTGTTTCTAATTCATCAAATAGAGATGTTATGTGAAGAGCATAACTTAATACCATTTTTCCAACTTCGGTTAGATAAAGCTTTTTAGATAGACGGTCAAATAGTTTAACACCATAATAATTTTCCATTTCTTTTATTGCGGTACTGATCGCAGGTTGGGAAATATACATTTTCTTGGCAGCTAGTGTAATACTACTATTTTGACAAACAGCAACAAATATTTTCATATGTCTTAAGTTCATATTAATTATCCTCCCCATATACATAACCGTTTGGTTATGTATATTATTATATAATAGTATTTTACGTATAGTTTTGCAAGAGTTATAATTGTCATTGGAGGTGGAACTAAATGAAAAAAGATGCGAAATTCTATTTAAAGTTATTTACCTCAACCTTATATTTAAGTTCATTTACCTTTGGTGGAGGCTTTGTTATTATTCCTTTAATGAAAAAGAAATTTGTGGATGAATATAAATGGATTGAAGAAAAAGAAATGTTTGATTTAGCAGCTATTGCACAATCAGCACCAGGTGCAATAGCAGTAAATGCAGCAATAATAGTAGGTTATCGTTTGGCAGGAGTATTAGGTGCTATGATAACAATAATAGGCACAGTATTACCGCCATTAATTATATTATCAATCATATCGGTAGCATACACAGCATTTAGGGATAGTTTAATTGTTAAATATATACTGCGTGGAATGCAAGCAGGAGTTGCAGCAGTTATTATTGATGTAGTAATTAGTATGGCTAGTTCTCTTTTTAAAGAAAAAAAATTATTACCTATTATGATTATGATAGGTGCTTTTATAGCTACGTTTATTCTAAATATTAATGTTATTATAATAATTTTAACAAGCGGTATAATGGGAGCTATTTCTATTTATTATTCAAAGTACATAGAAAAGGTCGGTGATTTAAAATGATATACCTAAAAATATTTTGGAGCTTTTTTCAAATTGGATTATTTAGTGTTGGTGGTGGTTATGCTGCTATGCCATTAATACAAAATCAGGTTGTTACTATACACAGTTGGCTATCAGTGAATGAATTTGCAGATGTTATAACAATATCTCAGATGACACCTGGGCCAATAGCTATTAACTGTGCTACATTTGTAGGTACACGAATCGCAGGAATGCCAGGTGCAATCGTGGCAACGATAGGATGCGTTTTCCCATCTTGTGTTATTGTTCTTTTCCTGGCATATCTATATTACAAATATAAAAGTTTATCCATAGTTCAAGGGGTTTTGAATGGACTAAGACCGGCTGTTATAGCAATGATAGGCTCCGCAGGTTTAATTTTGTTAATATTAGCATTCTGGAATGGGAAGGGTATATCAAGTAACCCTGAAAATATAGATGCTATATCGGTAGGACTATTTACTATTGCAATTATTATTCTTAGAAGGTGGAAGGTAAATCCCATTTTTATAATGATTGGGACAGGTGTTGTTGGTTTGTGTATTTATTCAATAGGTTACTCCTCTCTATAAAAAATATGCTATCAATAAAGGTTGCATATTTTTAAATTAAATTATATTAATTTGAATTTTAGCCCATAATGGTCCATATTTATAAATACATCCTCAAGATGTGCAAAATTAGCGCTAGCACAGATTTTATCATTTCTTCTTTTGATATCCTATCATTGTTATTTGACATTGATGTTAATCAGTTGTAAAATTTTATATAGCATATGCCACTGAAAATAGTATTTGAAAAGTGAGGATAATATTTATGTCAAGACCAGTGAAAAATAGACGTGTAGAGAACTTACCCGAGTATACATACTTTGTACCAGCAGGAAGACGAAAATGTGAAATTGAAGAAATACTCATAAAGGTTGAAGAGTTTGAAGCCATGAGGCTTAAGGACGTTGAAGATTTAAATCAGGAAGAATGTGCAAAGAAAATGCTTGTTTCAAGACAAACTTTTCAGAACATAATTGATAGTGCAAGGAAGAAGATTGCCATAGCTCTAATAGAGGGGAAAGCAATAAATATAAGTGGTGGAAACTATACAAGAAATGTATGTAAATTTAAATGTTTATCTTGCGAGAATACTTACGAAATAAAATATGAAGAAGATAGAAAAATATGTCCAGCATGTGGATCTGAGCAAGTGACTTGTAATAAACGAAGTAGTTTTTGTCAGAGACAATGTAATAAAAACACTACTTCTGATAAATAGTTTTATTATTTGTTTAAACAAGGCTACAATTATTGGCATTTGACAATAATGAACAAAAGTATTACAATATAAATGGCATATGACAAATAAGAGAAAGAGGCGATTATGTATGGCTGAGTGTGAAAGTTGTCCATCAAATGGTGAATGTGATAATAAAGACACGTGTGGTATAGAAAATAATCCATTAAACAAAGTTAAAAATATTATAGGCGTTATGAGTGGAAAAGGTGGGGTAGGTAAATCAACAATATCCGTTCTTATTGCACAGGAACTTAATAAAAAAGGATATAAAGTTGGTCTTATGGACTCAGATATTACTGGCCCAAGTATACCAAGATTATTAGGTATTAAAGATGTTAAACCTTTTATGAATGAATCGGGTATTATACCGGTTAAAACTACTGAGGGTATTGATGTTATTTCAATGAATTTTTTAGTGGAAAATGAAGATGATCCAGTGATCTTCCGGGGACCTGCAGTTTCTGGTGTTGTTAAGCAGTTTTGGACTGATGTTATATGGGGAGAGCTTGATTATTTAATTATAGACATGCCTCCTGGTACAGGTGATGTTGCGTTAACAGTAATGCAATCAATACCAGTTACAGGTATAGTAATGATTTCAACACCACAGGACTTAGTATCTATGATTGTTGGGAAAGCAGTAAATATGGCACACAAGTTAGACATCGATATAATAGGATTAATAGAGAACATGAGTTATATTATTTGTCCAGGATGCACGGAGAAAATAAAAATGTTTGATTCAGATAACATAGATGAATTCTTAAATAAAAATGATTTAGATTTGCTTGGAGAAATTCCAATGTGTAGGGAAATAGTTAATATTTCTAATAAAGGCGAATACAAGCTAAATGATGAATTAACAGAAATAACTGAAAATATTATTAATAAAATTATTAAAAAGACAAAAAAATAAAAAGTGGAGGTAATATTTTATGAAAATAGCAATACCTAATAATGGTAGTATGGTGAATCAACATTTTGGAATGAGCAAAAGTTTTGTAATTGTTACTATAGAAGATAAAAAAGTTATAAGTACTGAAGAAATATCAGCAGCTGAGCTTCAACATGAGCATCAAGGATTAGCAGATTTACTCAAAAATCAAGGAGCGACAGTAGTTATTACTGGTGGAATTGGTGGAGGAGCAATCAGCGGGTTAGAACAGAATGGTCTTGAGGTAATAAAAGGAGCATCTGGTGAATATTCAAAGGTAATTGAAGAATATATTAATGGAACATTAGAAAATAAAGATGTAGTTTGCAATCATCATGGAGAACATCATCATCAATAAATAACAAAAGGAGCACAATTGTGCTCCTTTTGTTATAAAATTATAAATATTTTTTAATTTCATCGGGTGATGGAACTCTTCCCATAATTTTCACTTTTTCATCGACTACTAGAGCAGGCGTTTTCATAACTCCATAAGCCATTATTTCTTTAAAATCAGTAACCTTTTCTATAGTTGCTACAATACCTAACTCGTCTATTGCCTTTCTAGTATTTTCCTCTAGTTTTTTGCAATTAGAACATCCTGAACCTAAAATTTTAATTATCATAATATTTCTCCCCTATAATTTATTATTTCTTAAACAAATAAGAATGAAAATGCATTGAATAAATATCCTATTATAACTATACCCGTTGCAACTATAGCTACAAATATAGTCAATAATTTAGGTTTTACAACTTTACTAAGCATAATTATTGATGGAAGTGAAAGTGCGGTTACTGCCATCATAAAGGATAACACTGTACCAATCCCTACCCCTTTTTGAAATAATGCTTCTGCTATTGGTAATGTGCCAAATATATCAGCATACATTGGGATACCTACAGCGGTTGCGAGTAGCACTGCAAAAGGATTGTTATTTCCAACTACAGTTTCGATTATTGATTGAGGTATCCAATTGTGTATCGCAGCACCAATACCAACACCTATTAATACGTATAGCCAAACTTTATGAACTGTATCTTTAACCTGCTGTTTTGAATAAGATATTCGCTCAGATCTTGTCATTTCAATTACTTCAACATCAACATCTTTTATTTCTTTTACATAACCTTCTACATACTTTTCAAGGTGTAAATTATCAATAATAGTTCCACCAATAACTGCTAAAATCAAGCCTACAACAACATACGTTATAGCAATCTTAGCGCCAAAGAAGGACATTAAGATTAATAAAGATGCTAAATCTACGAGTGGTGAAGATATAAGGAAGGAAAAAGTTATTCCAAGTGGAAGTCCTGCTGAGTTAAATCCTATAAATATTGGGATACTAGAGCAACTACAAAATGGTGTGATGGTTCCAAGTAAGGCTCCTAATATATTTCCCTTTATGCCCTTAATATTTCCAAGAATTTTTTTTGTTCTTTCTGGTGGGAAATAACTTTGAATATAGGATATAAGGAAAATCAACACTGATAATAGTATAAATATTTTTATAGTATCATAGATAAAAAAGTGTACGCTTCCACCAAGTCTTTCTTTAATAGATAGGCCAAATACGTTTTGTACAAAGCTTTGAATAAGATTTGAGAGCCAAGTCATTTTTAAAATCTCATTATTTAGCCAAGTAAATATTTGCGATATTACATTCATTATTATCACCTACCTGCATAATATTTTGGATTATTGATATAAAATTAGTTATTAGTATTACATTTAGTTTTAAAAATTTCAATGTATTGATCACCCTTATCAAGTTTTTTTAGATCCTTTTGAATCGTTGCGTAATTTTCTGAATTTGAAATTATTTTTTCTAATAATTCATTTAGAAGTTCATTATCTTTGTTAATATAATAATATATAAACTGTTCTTGCCTTTCATCTTTTACAAATCCCATATCTCTAAGTTTAGCTAAGTGTTTTGAAATTTTAGGCTGAGATTCTTCTAATATTCCTTGCATTTGGCATACACAGAGTTTTTTATGATATAACATGACTAAAATTCTAAGCCTTGTTTCATCTGATAAAACTTTAAATAAGTTCATTAATTTTTCCATTGCTTTCACATCCTTTAAATTAATTACAACGACATTATGCTTATATGCCCATGTGAGTATATAAGCATATTATTCCTTATGAACTTATTTGTCAAGTAATTATTGGAGAATGTTTAGTGAGAGAAACCATAGATTTATTACCCTAGATACCTAATTAAAATATTTAATAAGAATATGTAACTTATGTCGAAAAAAAGATAAACATTAATGTTGCAATATACAACTGTTGTGTTATACAATATATTAGAGGTGAAGATTATGAATAACGTAAAGAGCAGTGATTTAAGGGAGATTGTAAGAATATTGGTTAGAAATCTTGGTTTACTTGAGAGAAACAAGTCTTGTTGTTGCGGTGTAACACTTGCTCAGTGTCATGCAATAGTAGAAATCGGAAGAGCGAAGGAAATAAATTTAAATAGTCTGGCAGAATTACTTAATTTAGAGAAAAGTACTATGAGCAGAACTATTAATAACCTTGTAAATGAAAGTTTAGTACTTAGAGAAATTCACACTGAGAATAGAAGATATATAAAAATAAAGTTAACTGAAAAAGGAGAAGAAATCTTTAGAGAAATCGAGAAAACTATGGAAGATTATTATACTGATGTAATTTCTTTAGTTCCTGCGGATAAGAGGGAGCAAGTTTTGGAGAGCCTACAAATATTAGTTGATGTAGTTAATGTAAATAAATGTTGTAATGAAAAGGAGAGTAAAAGACTATGAGTGATATAAAAGGAGAAGTTAAAAAATACTATGGAGGAATCGCCAGCAGAGTTAATCAAGAGGCAAAAGGTAATTGCAAATGTTCTTCATCTTGTTGTAGTAACAATAATTCTGATATTTATGACTTAGACTACTTGGATAATTTACCACAAGAAGCTATTAATGCTTCTTTAGGATGTGCTAATCCTTTAGTATTTGGTGAACTAAAGAATGGTGAAACTGTCTTAGATCTAGGTAGTGGAGGAGGAATTGATGTTCTTATTGCTTCAAAATATGTGGGCTCCACTGGTAAAGTATATGGACTTGATATGACGGATGAAATGCTCAGGTTAGCAAATACTAACAAACAAAAGATGGGAGTGGAAAATGTTGAATTTCTCAAAGGATATATCGAAGATATTCCAATAGACAATAACAAAATTGATGTTATATTATCTAATTGTGTAATTAATCTTTGTGAAGACAAAGAAAAGGCACTTAGTGAAGCCTATAGGGTTTTAAAGCCAGGTGGAAGATTGGCAATTGCAGATATAGTTATTTTAAAAGATATATCAGAAAAAATTAAGAATGATGCGCAGATGTGGGTTGGATGTATTGCTGGAGCGCTACCAATTGAAGAATATAGAAATGTTTTATTAAAGGTTGGATTTAAGAATGTTGAAATCAATCCTATTAATATTTATACCAAAGATACTATTGAGTCTATTATAAAAAGCAAAAATTTACAGGATAAATATAATAGCTCTGATATAGAAATGGCTGACAGTGCTTTCGCTGGAGCATTGGTAAAAGGAATAAAATAGGAAGGAGAATAGTATGGATTACGAGATTGATAAAATGTTATCATCAGATTGGAAGCAGGTGTCAAAGATTTATCTTGAAGGTATTAATACAGGTAAAGCAACATTTCAAACTGAAGTGCCTACCTTTGAAGACTGGAATAATGGACATGTTAAGACATGCAGATTAGTAGCTCGATTAGGTAATGATGTTTTAGGGTGGGGCGCACTAAGTAAAGCTTCAAGTAGATGTGTTTATAAGGGTGTAGCAGAAGTAAGTATATATATTGGACAAAATCATAGAGGTAAAGGAATAGGGAGAAATCTTTTAAAAAGTTTGATTGAATTATCAGAAGAAAATGGGTTTTGGACTTTGCAGTCCGGAATTATAAGAGAAAATATTTCAAGTATAAAATTACATGAAAAATGTGGGTTTAGGGAAATTGGAAGGAGAGAAAAAGTTGCTAAAATAGAAAATGGTGATTGGCACGATGTAGTTTTTATGGAACGTAGAAGCACTGTAATTGGAATAGATTAATCTTCATCATAATAATTGTTTATAACCTGAGGTATAAGGCAAACCATATTATCTAATATGATTTGCCTTTTATAATTATAGTATTAGATTTTTTGAATGTCTAGGTTATTTTAGAAAAATTATGGGAACACTTAATGAGGTAATGAATAAAATGTATATATAGAAGAATGTAAATATAATAGTAAGTGTATAACCAATATATACATTAGTATATTGACACAACATAGATGGAGGTGTATATTATATATAGATGAACGTGAATGTAAGGGGTGATAAAGTGAAAAATAATTATGATGCTAATGCAAAAATTATTAAAGCACTTTCAGATGCTAGTAGACTTAAGATAATTGACCTTTTGTCTTGTGGGGAAAAGTGTGCTTGTGATATATTAGAGCATTTTGAATTTACACAGCCAACACTTTCTCATCACATGAAGGTATTAGTTGATAATGGAATTGTAAAATGCAGAAAAGAGAAACTATGGAGTTACTACTCACTAAACAATAATAACTGTAATAAACTTATATTATTTTTTATGAATCTTGTTACAGATAAAGATGAATGTATATGTAATGATAAGACTAAATGTGAATGCAAATAATAATAAATATAAAGGAGTGTTTTATATGAAAAAAATGATAATATTTGAACCAGCTATGTGTTGCTCAACAGGAGTTTGTGGACCAGGAGTTGATAGACAACTATTAAGAGTTTCTTCGATAATAAATAACTTGAAAAATAATGGTATTTTAGTTGAAAGATATAACTTGTCTAGTAACCCACAGATGTTCGTTGATAATAAAACGATAAATAAAATATTAAATGAATCCGGAGTAGAGGTACTTCCAGTAACAATGGTGGATGATGTTGTTGTAAAAACAAAGATATATCCAACGGACGAAGAGTTTTCAAGTTTATTAGATGTGCCAGTAAGTTTACTAAAATCAGTTATAAAAAAACCATCTATAAAAAGGCCATCAAAAGGTTGCGGTTGTGATGGTGGATGTTGCTAATATTAAAATTTAAGGAAAATAAAATACAGAAATAGATTAATAATAAAACGGGAGGTGTTTAATAACATGGAAATTTTTAATCCTTTAAATATTAAACTTACAAAATATTTATTTTATACAGGTAAAGGCGGCGTAGGAAAAACTTCAACAGCTTGTGCTACAGCAGTTAACCTCGCTGATAGAGGAAAAAAAGTGCTTCTTATAAGTACTGACCCTGCATCAAATTTACAGGATGTGTTTAACACAGAACTTACAAATAAGGGTGTTCCAATTAAGGAAGTACCAAATCTTATTGTTGCTAACCTTGATCCAATTAAGGCCGCTGCTGAGCACAGAGAAAGTGTAATTGCACCTTATCGTGGCAAATTACCTGATGTTGTTCTTAAAAATATGGAAGAACAGCTTTCTGGTTCATGTACTGTTGAAATTGCCGCATTTAATGAATTTTCAAAATTTATAACAGATGAAAAACTCCAAAAGGATTATGACCATATTATATTTGATACTGCACCAACTGGTCATACACTTAGAATGCTTCAATTACCATCAGCATGGAGCAGCTTTATTAGCGAAAGCACACATGGTGCCTCATGTTTAGGCCAGCTTTCAGGACTTGAGAGCAAAAAAGAAATATATAAAAAGGCAGTAGAAACCTTAGCAGATGGAGATTTAACAACACTTGTGCTTATTTCTAGGCCAGAAATGACACCCCTTAAAGAAGCGGAAAGAGCATCAAAAGAATTATCTGAAATCGGCGTTAATAATCAAACAATGATAATAAATGGTGTAATGAGTTCTTTCGATGATAGTGTATCTGAAAGTCTTTATCAAAAACAACAAAAATCTTTAATCGAGATGCCAGAAGGTTTAAAAAAAATTAGGACTTATATGGTACCACTAAGAGCTTACAATATAACAGGAATGGATAATGTTAGATCACTTCTTACCAAAGACAATTATAGTTTACGTCGTGAGAAAATAAATGCAAAAACCATTCCAACTCTAAAAGATGTTATTGAAGACTTATGTAAAGGCAATAAAAAAGTGATATTTACTATGGGTAAGGGTGGTGTAGGTAAAACTACAATTGCAGCAGCTATTGCTTTAGGATTGTCAGCAAAGGGGAAAAAGGTACACCTTACTACAACTGACCCTGCAGCCCATCTTAAATATGTTATTAAAGAAAACAGTAACATTACTATGAGTCACATTGATGAGCACGCTGAGCTTAAAAAATATCAAGATGAGGTCTTATCAAAAGCTAGAGAAACCATGGCAGAGGAAGATATTGCATATGTTAAGGAGGATCTTAGATCTCCATGTACTCAGGAAATTGCAGTGTTTAGAGCTTTTGCCGAAATAGTTGATAAAGCAGAAGATCAAATTGTTGTCATTGATACTGCTCCAACAGGGCATACTTTATTGTTACTTGATTCAACACAAAGTTATAACCAAGAAATTAAACGCTCACAAGGTGATATACCAGAGTCCGTTAAAAAATTATTACCAAGACTCAAAAATGCAGATGAAACCGAAGTTATAATAGTGACACTTGCTGAAGCCACGCCGGTATATGAAGCATTGCGTTTAGAAGAAGATTTAATACGTGCAAAGATTATGGCTAAATGGTGGGTTATTAATTCATCTTTATACAAGTCGAGTTCAACCAATAAGTTACTAGCCGCAAAAGCAAGTAATGAAATTGAGTGGATTAACAAAGTTGATGCACATGCAGAGGGAAAATTTGCAGTTATTCCTTGGAGCCCTGATGAAATTAAGGGTGATAAGTTAAATGAATTATTAGAATAAAAGGGGGGATTAATATGGATCAAAAACCAAGACTAGCATTACTTGATAGGTTCTTAACCTTATGGATATTCCTTGCAATGGCAGTGGGTATTTTATTAGGTTGGGCAGTGCCGGGAGCATCAGTTATTTTATCAAAACTATCAGTGGGTAACACATCAATACCTATTGCAATTGGACTAATAGTAATGTTATATCCACCACTTGCAAAGGTTAATTACAAACAACTTGGAAAAGTATTTAAAAGTCCGAAAATTTTAACTTTGTCATTAGTTCAAAACTGGATTATTGGACCAATATTAATGTTTATTCTTGCAATAGTTTTCTTAAGGTCAGATCCGGGTTTGATGACAGGACTTATATTAATAGGTGTTGCAAGGTGTATTGCTATGGTAATAGTCTGGAACCATTTAGCAGGTGGAGATAGTGAATACGCTGCTGCATTAGTGGCTTTTAATTCAATATTTCAAATAATATTCTATTCAGTATTTGCATATGTTTTTGTAACAGTATTACCACCACTATTTGGACTTACTGGGTATAAAGTTAATATATCAATGGGATCGGTAGCCTCATCAGTTGCAATTTATTTAGGAATCCCATTTGCACTCGGATTTCTCACAAGAGCAGTTCTAGAACCTAAAATGGGAACTGAGTGGTACACAAAGAAGTTTGTTCCAAAGATTAGTCCATTCGCTTTAATTGCATTGCTATTTACAATAGTAGTTATGTTTACTTATAAAGGACAATATATTGTACAACTTCCTTTAGACGTAATTAAAGTAGCTATTCCACTCCTAATTTATTTTGTTATTATGTTTTCAGTGTCATTCTATATTAGTTATAAACAAGGAATTGATTATAAAAGAACAGTAACACTTGCTTTTACAGCTGCAAGTAATAATTTTGAACTTGCTATCGCAGTTGCAGTAGCCGTATTTGGAATACAATCCCAGGAAGCTTTTGCAGCAGTTATTGGACCACTTGTTGAGGTTCCGGTAATGATAGGTCTAGTTAATGTAGCATTACATTGGAAAAAGAAGTATTTTCCAAAAGAGAAAGCTTAATTTTAGTATATTAATCAAATGAATTTATCTTCCCTCAGGCTAATTAAAATAGCTCTGGGGGAAATTATAAATTACTACATATTTATATAAAGGAGAATTATATTATGAAACCAAAGGTAGCATTTATATGTGTTCACAATTCTTGTAGATCTCAAATGGCAGAGGCTCTTGGAAAAAAGTTTGGGTCATCTGTGTTTGAATCATATTCTGCAGGAACGGAGACTAAACCTCAAATTAATCAAGATGCAGTTAGAATAATAAATGATTTATATAAAGTAGACATGAATGCGACTCATTCTTCAAAATTAATTGATGATATACCAGAGGCCGATATTGTAATAAAAATGGGTTGTAATGTAGTTTGTCCAATTGTTGCACATAGGTATGAGGAAGATTGGGGATTAGACGACCCTACTGGGAAATCTGACGAGGAATTCATAAAAATAGCTAAGAAAATTGAAGAGAAAGTTAAGGATTTAAAGAAAAGAATAGAGAACAATGAAATTAATTTAGATGCTGAAATGTCGTTATAGTAATTTCTAAATTAAGTGGTAATTAACTTTTATTCAGCTTATTATAAATATTTATAAATAACATCGATTTAATATCGGTGTTATTTTTTTTGTTCTTTTAGAAGACTAAAGAAAAATTAATTTGTAAGGTTGAATCTATTTTCACAAAAGCAATTCCGAATGATTCTAAGCGTATTAACTCATTGGTACAAAATGGATATCAACCAATTAACAAGAAATTTATGGTGTATGATGCTATTTTGTAAATAAGAGAAATAAGTAAACTTGAATAATTCATATATTAAAAGTTAATACTTCTAATAAGGTGCATAAAAATAGTCGAGGATATGGATTTGCTATTTATTTAGATGCACCTAAGGTGGGGGTAGGTATGAAAAAAGTGTTATGTGTAATTTTAATTTTTATGATAATGTTTACTAGTGGATGTGTTCAAAAAAAAGTGATAACTTCCATATCTAGAAAATATATAGTTTACAACTTAGGAGAATTGCCATCAGATTTGTTAATGGTAGATAATGATAATATTCGAGAAAAAGACTTGTTATTAGTTTTATTTGAAGGATTAGTAAGAGAAGATAAAGATGGCAAAATAGTGCCAGGAATGGCAGAAAAATATGAGATTTCAAAAGATAAAATAGGTTATACATTTAAATTAAGAAAGGATCTCCATTACAGTAATGGAACAGATATAAAAGCTACAGATTTTGTAAGATTTTTTCATGATATTTTGTTGAAAAAAGGAAACAATTTTTCAGAGCAACTATATTGTATATTTGGAGCTAAAGACTTTAGTATGGGAAAAGTAGCGTTTGATAAAGTTGGGATAGTAGCATCGAAAGATAATTTAAGTCTAGAGATAAGGTTAAATAGCCCAAAGGATAACTTTATTAATATCCTTAGTAATCCGGTTTTTACTTTAAGAGATGATAGTATGAATATGAAAAATTGGCAAGACAACTATAAGCAAATTGAGTATAGCGGTCCATTTATTATAAAAAACATAAATAAAGATGGCGAAATAACATTACTAAAAAATCAAAGGTATTGGAGGGCAAATAAAATTGTTAGCAGTGAAATGTTGTTCACTTCAGTAATTGGAGATGAGAAAGCACTTGCTGACTTTGAAACTAATGGAGATAGTGCAAACTCAAAAATTGATGTCTTTGTAAGCCCACCAACAAGTGAAATAAGTACTCTCAGTGATGAAAAGAAAACTGAGGTTAGACCTACACAAAGTAGGTATTATCTGAATTTTAATTTAAAAGATAAAGGACTAGCAGACCAAAACTTTAGAAATGCAATAAATGAAATAATAAATAGAAAATTAATAATAGAAACTTTATCAGAAGACTTGGCGGTTCCGACAATGAATTATACTACCTATACTAGTCTTAATGATAATAGTGATAAATTAATTTTTGATGAATCTCGAAATAAAAGCAAAGGTCAAGAATTTTTGAAAAATAGTACTTATGATAAAGAACAAAAATTAGTTATGGTGTATGAAAATAAAAATTTTGATACCAAGATAAGTGGGGAGCTAGCTAAAAGTATCAAAAAATATTTAAATATAGATGTAGTTTGTACTGGTTATAAAAAAGATGATCTTAAAAAAGTAATAACTTCTGGGAATTACAACATAGAATTTACAGGAAATGATGAAGAATACGGAGACAGTTATAAATTCTTTTCTAAGTGGATAGCTAATTCAAAAGATAATATATATGGATATAAGAATGCAAATTATGATAAAACTGTAGACAAGGCGTTGATGGAAAACAATAATAACAAAAAAATAACAATTTATAATCAGGCACAAGAAATACTAGCAAAAGATTTACCATGTATACCTGTGTATATAGCAAACACAGTGATATGTAAAAAAGAAAACATTAAAGATATCTATACAACTAAAGGTGGAAATCTAAAATTTGATTATGCTTATAAGGAGAATGTGACAGCTGCAAAATAATAAGCAATAATCTTATGAACTTAATCAAAATGTGATAATTTTGAATTTTAGAATCTTTTTATACTTTGGTTTTAGATAACTAAAATTTTTTTCTCGGATTATGCTAATAAAAGTATATATTGCGTAGAATGCATTTGAACAAACCTTAGTAATTCTTAATTTATTTAATTTGCAGTTGCGTAAGAAAGTCGCATGTTTGAGCGGAGCGAGTTTGCGAGTTTTAGCAGATGCAAATTAAATGAATTTTAGAATTACAAGGTGAAGTGAAAGCATTCCAGCAATATATACCTTTAGTTATAGCATAATATGAGAAAAACTATTTATAGTATCATTGATTATGAAAGAATATTGTTAAGAAAAATATAAACATATTTTTGCTACTATCAAAAGATGATTTACTTTGTTTAAAGTTTTCTTTACGTTTGTTGTATACTATATTTTTGATGAATATTGATGCTAATTCATTATTTTCAGGTGTTGGAGCCTCTGGCACTCTGAAATTATCGTCTTGGATCAAATCTTCAGACTTAAGAGAGAAATTTCTGTAATGTTCTGAATCATCGAGTGATGGAGAATCAGGCCAACTTAAGACTATGCCGGAGTCCAAAATTTGGTGCTTAAAAATATCTTGAAGCATGTTTGAGTTATCATCTATAGTATTAGAATCAGAATATAACATAAAGCTATAAATGTAGAGCATTATCTCATCGGAGGTAAAAGTTACTTCTTTTTCGGAGCTTTCTTTTAGTAATAAACCTTTTTCACCATCATATAATTTTGTGAGCTTTTCATATAAATCATCACTAGTATCCTTAAATTTATGCATGGAAGTACAATTATACATAAGTATACAATTTATAAAAAGCATGCAGGAGTAATCTAATTTAGCATTAATAATTAAAGACGGTTTAGTATTATATTGATCGATAAGTAAATCAAGAAAATCTATTAGTAAATTTTCGCATTTCTCGAGGCCGGAGTACTTGTAAAAAATGTTTAGGGCTAAGCATATTTTGTTGAGTTCTTCAAATGAAACATTGTAAATTTCTTCTTTATACAAAGTGAACATATCAAGGATGTCTAAAGCAAATTTTTCATATTCTTGTTCATCATTGTCAAAAGAATAGTATTTGTAGTAAGCAGCCATCATAAAAGCTTGATCAGAAAACTTGAATTTGGCGTTTTTATCTTCAAAAGTAAAGTCTTCCTGCATAGGATCTGTTATATCTTTTTTATCTACAAAAAGTCCATCTTTATTTCGAAAATTAGAAGCATAAAATTCAAGTTGTTCTTTGCATAATTTAAGATAAAGTGAGCTTAGGTCATATTTCGTATCATCTATTTTCTTAAAGCTACGATAATATTCTACGAGTTCTAATAATGATAAAGTCATGAACGCATTGCTATTAATGGTTATTTCTTTTTTAACCTTGCTTTCATTCCAAGTTAATGTTCCTTCTTTCATTTTTAATTTAGCATCTGCTTTTTTGTAAACACATAAAAGTGGAGAATTTAAATTAATTGTGTTAATATCAATCTTAGAAAAAGATTTAGATCTTAAATCTCGTGCCGGAATATATACACCACATTTGGAGTCGAAAACTATATCTTTTAATGATTCTTTTGATAAGTAGAAAAATTGATTTCTTATGTTATTTTTGTTCAATGTATTGACTCTTAAAAAAGGTCCTAGAAAATTCATTATATCACCACCATATATTAGTCCTTATATAGATAATATGATTACATTTACTAAAATGTGCTAGTTTTATTAAATTAGAAGGAAGAATTTAAATGAGGCTTCAAAATTAAATTGGGATGACTTAAAACAAATTATAGATAATAATAAAAGAGAACTATAGGTAGTATAGATAAAGGAGATAAGTATGAAGAAAATAATAATTGCCAGTAATAATGATCATAAAATTGGAGAGATAAAGGAGATTTTATCAGAGTTTGATTTTGAAATATTATCTTTAAAAGAAGCTAATATCAATATAGATGTAGACGAAACAGGAAGTACATTTATTGACAATGCATACATAAAGGCTAGTGAAATTTACAAGATAGCTGACGGGAACATGGTACTCGCGGATGATTCAGGCTTAGCTGTGGAATCGTTAAATGGAGCACCAGGAGTTTTTTCAGCTAGGTTTGCGGGTGTTCATGGAGACGATCTAGCAAATAATGAAAAATTATTATATCTTCTAGATGGTGCAAGTGAGCATGAGCGGAAGGCTAAATTTATTTGTGTAATGGTACTTATAGTTAATGTAGATAAAATAATAAAAGTGCAGGGCGAAGTGGATGGAGTAATCACATCTGAATTTATAGGTGAGGAAGGGTTTGGGTACGACCCATTATTTTATGTAAAAGAATACAAAAAAACATTTGCTCAGATGAACGCTGATGAAAAAAATGCTATTAGTCATAGGGGAAGGGCATTAAATAAATTAAAGATTGAACTTAAAGATTTAGTATAGTAAATATAATTATCATAAGCATAAAAAAGAATAGGACAAAGTAAGATTTATTAGTGAAGAGGGTGATTCAAAATGCAAATAGGTGTTATAAGTGATACACATATGGTTATTAGTAGCATAGAGAGGCTAGAGAAGGAAATAAAGGGAGTAGATGTATTAATCCACTTAGGCGATAATGTAGACGACATAGCTGCTATAAAAAAGTATTATAAGGGCGATATAATAAATGTAAAAGGAAATTGTGATTTTTCTGGAAGTGTACCAAGTGATAGGCTTTTAGAAGTTGGTGGGAAAAAGATTTTTTTAACACATGGGCATAAATATGGCGTAAAAGAAAATTTGTCTGGACTTAGATATAAAGCATTAGAAACAGGGGCTGACATAGTTTTATATGGACACACACATATTGCAAAAATGGATTTTGAAGAAGGAATATGGTATATAAATCCTGGTAGCGCATCACTTCCAAGAGATGGGGATAGGAGTTACGCTATTATAAGTATTAATAAGGGAACTATAAAACCGAAGGTGATAAGATTTTAACTTAATAATTTAGAAGAGTATTTACACGTGAACTTAGTATGAAATGTAACATTTATTTGCATAATAATACTGTTTTCTTATTAAAATATATAAAAGTTATAAAAAAGGTATTGACGTATTAATATATATGGTGTAAAATAATCCATGTCGTCGGAAAAATTCATTAAATACAATGAATAAGACGAGAAAGTTAATTTAGAACATTAAATGATTTTATGGATGTTTAATGAATATCGGGGTGTAGCGCAGCTGGGAGCGCGCGTGGTTTGGGACCATGAGGTCGCAGGTTCAATCCCTGTCACCCCGACCATTTAAATTAATAAGCGGGTATAACTCAATGGTAGAGTGTTAGCCTTCCAAGCTAATTACGAGGGTTCGATTCCCTCTACCCGCTCCAAATATGCGTCTTTAGCTCAGTTGGATAGAGCAACGCCCTTCTAAGGCGTGGGCCGGGGGTTCGAATCCCTTAAGACGCACCATATGGTGGACGTAGTTCAGTTGGTAGAGCGCCAGTTTGTGGTACTGGTTGTCGTGGGTTCGAGCCCCATCGTCCACCCCATTTACACATTGGGATATCGCCAAGCGGTAAGGCACCACACTTTGACTGTGGCATTCGTAGGTTCAAATCCTGCTATCCCAGCCATTATGGTTTACTAGCTCAGTTGGTAGAGCACATGACTTTTAATCATGGTGTCCGGAGTTCGATTCTCCGGTAAGCCACCAAAATAGTAATAATATGCAGGTGTGGCGGAATTGGCAGACGCACTAGACTTAGGATCTAGCGCCTTCGGGTGTATGGGTTCAACTCCCTTCACCTGCACCATTACTATTTGAAATTAAATTAATATTTAAATCATACAAGCGGAAGTAGCTCAGTGGTAGAGTGCCACCTTGCCAAGGTGGACGTCGCGAGTTCGAATCTCGTCTTCCGCTCCAAGTATGTTATTACATATTAAAGATTCAAGCATATTTGCTCAGTTTGATAGAGCAACGTTTTAGGCATAAAGGATTAAATCCTTTAAGATTCACCAAAATATGTGTCATTAGCTCAGTTGGTAGAGCACCTGACTCTTAATCAGGGTGTCCGGGGTTCAAGACCCCGATGGCGCACCATTTAAATTTTGCCGGGGTGTAGCGCAGCTGGGAGCGCGCGTGGTTTGGGACCATGAGGTCGCAGGTTCAATCCCTGTCACCCCGACCATTTAAATTAACAAGCGGGTATAACTCAGTGGTAGAGTGTTAGCCTTCCAAGCTAATTATGAGGGTTCGATTCCCTCTACCCGCTCCATTTTTACTTAATATGCGTCTTTAGCTCAGTTGGATAGAGCAACGCCCTTCTAAGGCGTGGGCCGGGGGTTCGAATCCCTTAAGACGCACCATATGGTGGACGTAGTTCAGTTGGTAGAGCGCCAGTTTGTGGTACTGGTTGTCGTGGGTTCGAGTCCCATCGTCCACCCCATTTTCAAATTTATGTTTGCTATAAATTAATATGGTTTACTAGCTCAGTTGGTAGAGCACATGACTTTTAATCATGGTGTCCGGAGTTCGATTCTCCGGTAAGCCACCAAAATAGTAATAATATGCAGGTGTGGCGGAATTGGCAGACGCACTAGACTTAGGATCTAGCGCCTTCGGGTGTATGGGTTCAACTCCCTTCACCTGCACCATTACTATTTATAAGGCAGTCATTATTTAGAAATTATACATGCGGAAGTAGCTCAGTGGTAGAGTGCCACCTTGCCAAGGTGGACGTCGCGAGTTCGAATCTCGTCTTCCGCTCCAAAATACGCGGGTATAACTCAGTGGTAGAGTGTTAGCCTTCCAAGCTAATTATGAGGGTTCGATTCCCTCTACCCGCTCCAAAAAAAGTCTTTAGTATTTATACTAAGGACTTTTTAAAAATTAATTTATTATGCGCCCATAGCTCAGATGGATAGAGTTGCAGACTTCGAATCTGAAGGTCGTGGGTTCGACTCCCTCTGGGCGCACCATAAACTATGATATAGCAAGCTTTACAGAAATGTAGAACTTGCTGTTTTTTTTGTATTTCTTCATATAAAATTGATTGCAATTTACATAAAATAAAAAACAATACTGCACTTAGGGGGAACCTAGTGCAGTATTGTTTTAATCAGTTTATTAAGTTTTTTAATCAAATAATAGGTTGGTCTATTTAGATTATAGACAATTTATCAGATTCTAATCACTTAATAGATTAAATAGTAAAATATAAATAATTTTAAGATATATAAATCCACATAAAGTTTACATGTTTATTTGATAATTTTGCAATAATTAACTGCTACTATAAATATATAGAAACTTATTAAATATTTTATTATAAACACGAAAAAAATAATAAACTAAAATGGATGGTGCAAAAATGAAAAACGCTAAAAAAATAACATCGATATTAATAGCTGCGTCTATAACTATGGCAATGTTTGTTGGATGTGGTTCAAAAACAACAGCTGCGACTACGACATCAACAGCTTCAACTGCAACTACAGAAACATCAAAACCTGATTCATCGACAATGAAAACGACGTACACAACTGTTCTTAAAGCGTTAGTTACAGATAAAACAATAACACAATCTCAGTCTGACAAAGTTCTTGCTGTAGTCGCAAAAGCTATGCCAAGTGGCGAAAAACCAAGTGGTACAGCTAAAGAGGGTGGCGAAAAACCAACTGGTAGTGCACCTGCTAAGGGTGAAAAACCAAGTGGTACAAAACCAACAGAAGGATCAAATTCTAAAAATAATCAATTAGCATCATTAGTTACTAGCAAAGTGATTACACAAGTGCAAGCTAATACAATAAACACAAAGGTGCAGGCAGCTATGAAGAGCACACAAGCTTCTAAGTAAAATTAAAAATCTTTGAACATAAATGCAAAATGTTAAGGCGACGATAATATAAAATTATTCTTGCCTTAACATTTTTGGGACATATTCAAACTTTAAAATAAATAGTCTGAATATTTGGAGGAATGCTCACTCATTTGTAGAAGATATAAGGTATGATTAACTTTATAATGAATGGAGGAGAATATAAATGAAAAAATTAATTAATAACCCAGAATCTGTTGTTGAAGAGATGTTAGAAGGTATGGTAATGGCACATCCAACTTATATTAGAAAACTTGAAAATGCGAACGTAATTGTTAGAAAAGTTTCACCAATATCCGGGAAAGTTGCTTTAGTTAGTGGAGGGGGAAGTGGTCATGAGCCAGCACATGCAGGTTATGTAGGACATGGAATGCTAAATGCAGCGGTTTTAGGGCCGGTATTTACGTCACCTGCTCCAGATCCAATATATGAAGCTATAAAAGCCGTTAATGGAGGAGCAGGAGTTCTTTTGGTTGTTAAAAACTATACAGGAGATGTAATGAATTTTGAAATGGCAAGTGAAATGGCACAAATGGAAGATATAAAAGTTGCAAGTGTCGTTGTTAATGACGATGTAGCAGTTGAGAATAGTCTTTTTACAGCAGGAAGACGTGGGGTAGCTGGAACTGTATTTGTGCATAAAATAGCTGGTGCAAAAGCAGAAACAGGAGCGAGTTTAGAAGAAGTTAAGGCGGTAGCACAAAAGGTAATTGATAATGTACGAAGTATGGGAATTGCACTAACACCTTGCATAGTCCCTGCACTTGGAAAACCTAACTTTACACTAGCTGAGGATGAAATTGAAATTGGTATCGGTATTCATGGAGAGCCAGGCACTCATAGACAAACAATTAAACCTGTTGATGAACTAGTAGATAATATGGTAGGAAAAATATTAACTGATATGACACTTACGGGCGGAGATGAGGTTGCTGTTATGGTCAATGGACTTGCATCAACTCCACTAATGGAGTTATATATCGTCAATAGAAAAGTTTATAAGATGTTAGAAGAAAAGGGGATAAAAGTTTATAAAACTTTTGTTGGTGAGTTTATGACTTCTCTTGAAATGACAGGATGTTCTGTTACGCTTTTAAAACTAGATGATGAATTAAAAGTTCTTTTGGATGCACAGGCAGATACACCAGCATTAAAAGTGTTATAGTAACATAACAAATTAAGATATCTAAAATGAAAACGCTTAAATATAAGGAAGGATGTGAGAAAATGAGCATTACAGGATTACAAGTAATATTAATTTTAAATAAAATTGCAGAAGTACTTGAAAAAAACAAGCTTTATTTAAGTGAGCTTGATGCAGCTATAGGTGATGGGGATCATGGAATAAACATGAATAAAGGGTTTAATGCAGTTGTAACAAAATTAAAGGATGATGATGGACTTGATATCGGAGTTATTCTTAAGAAAACAGGTATGGCACTAGTATCGAATGTCGGAGGAGCAGCAGGGCCATTATATGGCACAGCATTTATGAAAGCGTCGGCCGCCATTAATGGTAAATCGGATATTGATATTAAAGATTATATTAAGATACTCGAAGCTGCCCTTGGCGGAGTTATGATGCGTGGAAAAGCTCAAAGGGGAGAAAAAACAATGATTGATGCCTTGGCGCCAGCAATTGTTGCTATGAAAAAAGCAGAGAATGCAGGACAAACAGCACTTGGGATTCTAAAAGCTTCTAAAGATGGTGCAATGCAAGGCGTTGAATATACAAAAACTATAATTGCTACTAAAGGAAGAGCTAGTTATCTTGGCGAAAGAAGTATAGGTCATCAAGATGCAGGTGCAACTTCAAGTTATTTAATATTAAATACTATTTTTGAAGAAGTAAAAAACATAAATGAAAGTAAGGTGTAATAAATGGTAGGAATTGTGATAGTTTCACATAGTAGTAAGGTAGCGGAAGGGGTAAAAGAATTAGCGCTTCAAATGGCAAAAAATGTACCTATTGCATCCGCTGGAGGGACTAGCGATAATGAACTTGGAACGGATTTAGAAAAAATAATTGTAGCAATAAAACAAGTGTACTCAGAGGACGGGGTTGTTGTGTTATTTGACCTTGGTAGTGCATGCATGAATGCTCAAATGGCGATTGAATCATTAACAGATGAGATGCAGAAAAATGTGAAGGTTTTAGACGTTGCACTAGTTGAAGGAGCAATTACCATAGCCGTAGACAGTAGTATTGGTAAAGGTTTACACCGAATTGAAGAGGCAGTTAAGAAATTATGTCTTCATAAAATGTCATAAATATTATACGATAAGCATTTATATAATGAAGACATTATCACCAAATAGATTAGATTCATGGATCAATTGAAGTGGCTCCGTTTTGTTTCTTTAGTCTTAATAAGATATCAACTTTCATTCTAGCAGCTAATAGCTGCATTATTGCAATGGCAACAAACTCAGGATCTGCATATTTAAAGTTTTGTTCAGCTTGTTGTAATTCTGCAATAGATTGAGTAATCCCAGTATCCATAGTCATATCCCCCTATTTATAGATTATTTATACTGTATAAATGTATTAAAACATGCTCAATCGGTTAAAGTATATTTTCAATTATGCTTATTTATTTTGGCTTGTCTATATCTGAATTGTTCTTAATTAGATTGTATGTGTGAATGATATATTTTAGAACAGTATGTTCAAATAGTTGGTGACTAAATGTAATAATATAATTTATATGCTAGACACAAAAGTTAATACAGCTGCATTGCAAATTATGTTGACAAAGACTAAATTATATAGTAATATAAGACAAAAGCATAGATAAAAAATTACCTTTAATTTGGTCCGAGAGATCGAGAAGGAAGTAGATATTTAAAGTGTTATTACTACGCCTTCTCATAACAGAGATGGCGTTTTTTGTTTATAAAAAAGTCATAAAATGAACACAATATTAAGAGTGCTAATGTACCTTTAAATTTAGTCCGAGAGACTGAGAAGGAGAGGATATAATATGTTAAAAGGAAGAAATTTGATTGACCCAATGGATTTATCACTACTAGAACTAGAGGAGATTTTTGATTATGCAGATGAAATAATTAAAAATCCTAAGGATTATTCTCACATATGTGATGGAAAGATTTTGGCAACATTGTTTTATGAACCAAGCACACGTACAAGATTAAGTTTTGAAGCAGCAATGTTAAGACTTGGAGGCGAGGTGTTAGGTTTTTCTGAGGCACAATCTAGTTCGGCATCAAAGGGAGAAAGTGTAGCTGATACTATACGAACTGTAGAGTGTTATGCTGATATCGCAGCAATGAGACATCCTAAAGAAGGAGCAGCTAAGGTTGCAGCTATGAATTCTCAAATGCCAGTAATAAATGCAGGTGATGGTGGTCATCAACATCCAACTCAAACATTAACAGATCTTTTAACCATAAGAAATATTAAAGGAACATTATCAAACTTAACAATAGGAGTTTGTGGTGATTTAAAGTTTGGTAGAACAGTTCATTCATTAATAAAAGCCATGTCAAGATACGAAAATGTTAAGTTTATATTAATAGCTCCAAATGAATTAAAAATTCCTAAATATATTAAAGAAGAAGTACTTGAGAAAAATAACATAGAATTTGAAGAGGTTGAAAAATTAGAAGATGTAATCGGAGATCTTGATATATTGTATATGACTAGGGTTCAAAAAGAAAGATTCTTTAATGAGGAAGATTATATAAGGCTTAAAGATATTTATATATTAAACAAAGAAAAAATGCTAAAAGCTAAGAAAGATATGATAATACTTCACCCACTTCCTAGAGTTAATGAAATAGCTGTGGAATTAGATACTGATCCAAGGGCATGTTACTTTAGACAAGCAAAGTATGGTATGTATGTAAGAATGGCACTTATTGCTAAACTTTTGGGGGCTGATAAATAATGGTAAGTATAAATAGTATAAAAAGAGGAATAGTAATAGATCATATTAAAGCTGGTGTAGGACTTAAAATATTCAACTACTTAGGTTTAGATAAAGCCGAATTTACTGTGGCGCTCATTATGAATGCACCTAGTGGTAAACTTGGGAGAAAAGATATAATTAAAATAGAAAACGAGATTGATATAGATTATACAGTTTTAGGATTTATAGATCCTAACATAACAATAGATATAATAACTGGAGAAAAAATTGAAAGTAAAATTAAATTAAAATTACCTGACAATGTTGAAAACATAATAAAATGCATTAATCCAAGATGTATTACATCTACAGAACAAGAAATTCAACATAGTTTTTATCTATCGAATAGAGAAAAAGGCGAATATAGATGTATGTATTGTGATGAGATTAATAACCCAAATAATATATCATAATAAACACGTAATTTGAATTAAAAGGTATGTTCAGTTTAAATAAAGCGTGAAAGGATGATAAACTAATGGAATTATTAATAAAAAACGCAAGAGTAGTTGATTCATCACAAGATTCTATTTTCGATGTGTATATAAATAAAGGGATAATATATGAAATAGGAAAAGATTTGCAAAAAGACTGTGAGGTACTAGATGGAGAGGGATATGTTTTATCACCCTCTTTCATAGATCTTCACAGTCATTTTAGAGAACCTGGATATACGTATAAAGAAGACTTGTTATCAGGAAGTAGAGCAGCAGTTCGGGGTGGTTATACTGCAATAAATTTAATGGCAAATACAAAGCCAGTATGTAGCTCAATGGACGTAATAGATAAGGTTCTTGAAAAAGCGAGCGAAATAGATCTTGTTGATATTCATCAATGTGCATCAATTACAGAGGATTTACTTGGAAAATCTATAGATCATTTATATCAGCTAACACCGAAAGTGAGATTTATATCCGATGATGGTAAGGGTGTTTCTAATAGTCGTATAATGCTTGAGGCGATGGTTGCAGCTAAAGAGAAGAATTTAACAATAATATCTCATGCTGAAAATGAAGAATTAGTAGATATTGATACGAGGCTCGCAGAAAATATGATGACTTGGAGAGATATCGCTCTTTCAAAATTCACTGGTTGCAAGCTTCACTTAGCTCATGTTAGTACGAAAGAAGCTATGAAGGATGTTATAGATGGTAAAAAACAGGGGGCACGAGTTACCTGCGAGGTTACACCACATCATATAGCATTAACAGAGGAAACGCAGTATAGAGTAAATCCACCTATGAGAAAAATGGAGGATGTAAACTTTATAATTAAGGCGATGCAAGATGGCTTTGTGGATGTTATAGCAACGGATCACGCACCACACAGCGTCCAAGACAAAATAAATGGAGCACCTGGTATATCAGGGCTAGAAACCTCCTTTCCAGTATGTTACACTAAGCTGGTAGAAGAAGGTCACATTACTATAAATAAACTTTCTGAGTTGATGTCCAAAAACCCAGCTAAAATTATGATGCTAAATAAGGGTGAAATTAAAATTGGATTTGATGGAGACTTGGTTCTCTTAGACATTAAATCTAAGTACAATATTGATTGCTCACAATTTTTATCAAAAGGACATAATTCTCCTTTTGATGGTAAGAGTGTAGTAGGTAAAGTGATGTGTACTATTAAAGCAGGAAGAATAATTTACAAAGCTAAAGTGGGACAAAACGAAGAGTGGATAAGCAAATAAGATAGCAAAGGTGGAATAATGATTGATTATAGATAGATTATTTGAAAGCGTAGAAAAAAAAGGTAATGTGTGTGTAGGTCTTGACACTGATTTGGAGTATTTACCAGTAGAGTTTAGAAATAAATTTATGCATGATGAACACGCATTATATAGATTTAATCAAATGATAATTGATGCTACATATGACATCGCCGCATGTTATAAGGTACAAATAGCATATTATGAAGCACTTGGCTTAAATGGTCTAAAAGTATATAAGGACACTTTAACTTATATAAAAAGCAAAGGATGTTTAGCAATTGCAGATATTAAAAGAGGGGACATTGCTAAAACTGCTCAAATGTATGCTAAAGCACATTTTGAAGGAGACTTTGAAAGTGATTTTATAACTGTTAATCCATATATGGGGATGGACAGTATTCAGCCATATCTACCTTATGTAAAAAACAATGAAAAAGGATTATTTTCTCTAGTAAGAACCTCGAATAAAGGTGCAGAAGATATAGAATATATAGAGAATAAAGAGAATAAAAAAGTTTATGATATAGTTGGAGAAAAATTATTAAAGATCGGTAGTGAATTTATGGGAGAATGTGGTTACAGCTCTGTAGGTGGGGTTGTTGGATGTACTCATATAGATGAAGGACTAAAGATGAGAAAAGACCTTGGAAAAATGTTTTTCTTAATACCAGGTTATGGAGCACAAGGTGGAGCCGCAAATGACGTAGCTATTTATTTGAAAAACGGAAATGGCGGAGTTGTGAATGCATCTAGAAGTATATTGCTTGCTTATAAAAAAGTTGAAAATGGTGGAAGTCATTTTGAGCAGTGTGCTAGGGCAGAAGCTATAAAAATGAGAGATGCTATACGAAAAGCAGCTAATAAATAATATATGATTTTTATTAAGCACTGGAGGGGTTTATTTGAAATACTCAGTCGAGAAGACATATGAGAATGTTTTAATAAGTGAGGGTGTGTATAAGCTTTCTATAAAAGGGAAATTTAACATTAAACCAGGACAATTTTTTATGTTAAAAACGGGTCAACTTGAACCACTATTACCAAGACCTATAAGTGTATATAATGTAGATGATGAGAAAATAAGTTTTTTATATCAAATAGTAGGGCAAGGAACAAAACATCTTAGTAAACTTAAGGAAAATGATGAACTTCAGATAATGGGACCACTGGGAAATGGATTTGAGGTAGATAAGATTAAAGGGAAAATTGCTGTTGTATCTGGTGGAATTGGTATAGCACCACTTGTTTATTTGATCAAAAAGCTTACTGGTTGTGAAATAGATTTGTATTCTGGGTTTAAAACTGTGGATTATTCTGTGGATTCTGTGGAAAAATATGTAAATAAAATAAACTTATCCACAGAAAGCGGTAAAATTGGTCATAAAGGATACATAACAGACATACTAAATCCAAAAGATTATAGAACAGTTATTTGTTGTGGACCAGAAATTATGATGAGAAAAGTTATAACTATGTGTAATGATGCATACGTTCCAGTATATGTGTCTATGGAAAATCATATGGCCTGTGGAATAGGTGCATGTCTTGTTTGCACTTGTAAAACCAAGGGTGGAAATAAGAGGACATGTAAAGATGGCCCAGTGTTTAACGGAAAGGATTTGATCTTTAATGACTAAAGTAGAATTATGTGGAGTAGTTTTAAAAAATCCTGTTATAGCTGCATCTGGAACTTTTGGATTTGGTGAGGAATATAAAGATTATTACGATGTAGGAAGACTTGGTGGTATATCTGGCAAGGGTCTTACGCTACATAGTAAACAAGGAAATGATGGAATAAGAATTTATGAATCCCGTGGTGGAATGTTAAATAGTGTAGGGCTTCAAAATCCAGGTATTGAAAAGTTTATAACTAAAGAACTTCCATTGATGCTAGAATACAATACAGCTATAATCGCAAATGTTGGTGGTAGTAGCGTTGAGGAATATATGGCTGCAATAGAAAGATTAAATAACGAGGCCGTAGACATAATTGAGTTAAATATATCTTGTCCTAATGTATTATGTGGAGGTATGGCTTTTGGAATTAAATCAAAGGTAGCATATGATGTGGTACGCCAGGTTAAAAGTGTATGCAAAAAACCTCTTATGGTTAAGTTATCACCAAATGCTGAGGATATAGTAGATATGGCATATAAATGCTGCGAAGCTGGAGCGGACGCATTATCTTTAGTGAATACTTTTAAAGGTATGGCAGTAGATATACATAATAGGCGTGCAATATTTAATAATATATATGCAGGGGTATCAGGACCGGCAATAAAACCTATGGCACTTAGAATGGTGCATGAAGTATGCAAAGCCGTAGACGTTCCAGTTGTGGGAATGGGTGGTATATCCACATTCGAAGATGCTATAGAATTTATAATGGTGGGAGCACAGGCCGTTAGCGTTGGAACTGCGAATTTTATAAAACCTGATGTTTGTATAGATATAATAGAGGGAATTGAGAAGTATATGATCAAAGAAGGTATCAAAGATTTAAGTGAAATTAGAGGAATTATATAAGGAAACTTAGGCGCCATGTACTTAAAATAGGAGGAGATTATATGAATATAAATGTTTTAGATATATTAAAAGAATCAGGAGCACTACTTGAGGGACATTTTCTGTTATCATCAGGAAGACACAGCAATAGATATTGCCAATGTGCAAAACTTCTTCAATATCCTGATAAATCTGCAAAAGTACTTAGCATAGTTGCTGACAAAATAAAAGATATAGAGTTTGATATAGTAGTAGGACCTGCAATGGGAGGAATAGTAGTAGCTTATGAAGTAGGTAGACAAACTGGAAAACCTGCTATATTTACTGAAAGAGTAAATGGCACTTTCGAACTTAGGCGTGGATTTGAAATTAAAAAGGGACAAAAAGTTTTAATTACAGAGGATGTAGTGACTACCGGTAAATCTTCTTTAGAAACAATAGAAGTATTAAAAGGACTTGGAGCTGAAGTAGTTGGTATATGTTGTATAGTAGATAGAGGAAGTAGCACTATTGATTATCCTATATACAGCGCTATAAAACTTGATATTGAAAGTTACGATCCAGCAGATTGCCCACTTTGTAAAAGTGGATCACCATACATAAAGCCTGGAAGCCGCAACATAAAATAAAAGGTATCCATTTTCTTCGCCAATGCTATAACTAAAAGTATATATTGCTTAAATGCGCTCACGTTATCGTGTAATTCTAAAATTTCTTTTATTTCCATTTGCTAAAAAATGCAAACTCACTGCGTTCAAACATGCATTTTTCTTTACGCAATTGGAAATAAAATAAATTAAGAATTACTACGATTTGTTCGAACGCATTTTGCGCAATATATATACTTTTGTTAGCATTGACGAAGAAAACTAATTAGTTCGGTGAAAGGGCGGTGAGTATCCTTTGAGTAATATGTGTGAAGGTAAGTCCCAAATGGGGGGCTTACCTTATTAAAATTATTAATATTATAGCTCCTCAGGAGATGATTTAATAAAGTATCGCTTCGCTGAAAATATAAGAGATAGTCCTAAAATGGAAGATATCCAGCCTTGATTATAAGATGATGGTCCGGTAAGTTTTAATAAATAAATAATAGATAATATTAGAAAAAACATATTGTAGGTTATCATTAGCCAATAACCCCATTTTTTAAGCCTTAATAATCCATAAGATATTGTTAATAGAATTAAAAGGAATAAGGCTTTAATTGTAACATTAGAAAAAGTAGGTGTTGCCGTAACAATTCCAAATTGTTCAGTAAACTTTGGGAATAATGATATTATCAGTAAAAAAACATTTAAAAAATTTAAATCAACAATATAAGTTACTAATACAGGCCTTTTTTCTTTCATACATATTACTCCTTTTAATTTATAAGTCACAATTTAATGATCGGATTATGTAGGAATTTATCAGCGTAGATAATGGGCTATCATAATACGTTTATTACCACATCTAATGATTGCGCTCATTTTTCAAATATACTTTGTTTATTTAGTTGTAGTTGACTTGATGTCAGCTGAATAACTAATTCCTCAATTGCTGATATGCTTGCTACAGCACAAAGTATATACATCAACACAGTTGTATGGATATAAGGAAGAAGTATTGGAAATATGAATAAAACTATGCCGGTGATTTTATTCCCGTAAGTGTGAAGACTTGCAAAGGTTTTATATTTTTTTAGGGCTACAAGCATTGATGCTAATCTGATAATAGCAATTGAAATAATCCAAAGTATGATTTCAGTTGAAGGATTTACGATTGGATAAAGTATAGATAATAATACAATTATCATTATCATGTCAGCTATGGAATCAATCTTTGCACCAAGTGTGCTTGTTGTTTTTGTCTTTCTTGCGATAAATCCATCCGCAATATCACTGAATCCACAAATAATATATATTACATAAAAGGTCATGCTTAATGGCTTAACAAAAATCAAGATCAGAGAAAAAACTATTCTACTAAAAGATATACAATTTGGTATTGTTTTTATCTCATCAACTCCTCCAGTATATTTTTGAAAGTTTTCTATTTATATACCCAATAATTTGCTATTGTGTTCATATTTAATTATACAAGATAGTAGTGTTATTATTCAAATATTTAACATGGATAAGTATAAATTATTTCCTTAAGTTTAAAAGTTCCTGATGAGATACAATAAAATTATAAGAATGTTTTTAGAAGTTGAATAATATATTGCCTATGTTATACTTAATAAGTGAAATTTATTAAAGTTTTACAATTATGAGGTGAATAAATATGATATATCCATATAAAAATAAGTATGATCAAGAATTATCTGGAAATAACAAAGAATTTGTATCTTCTATTGACGCGAGTCTCGATAATTTGAGAGTTGACTGTAAAAAATGTTTTGGATTGTGCTGCGTTGCATTGTACTTTTCAGCGTCTGAAGGCTTTCCAATCGACAAAGATGCTGGTAGGCCTTGCATAAACCTACAATCGGACTTTAATTGCTCTGTTCACAAAAATTTAAGGGATAAGGGTCTTAAGGGTTGCACTGCGTATGATTGTTTTGGTGCAGGTCAAAAGGTAGCTCAAGTTACATATAGTGGACACGATTGGAGGCTGGTTCCAGAATCTGCAAAACAAATGTTTGAGGTATTTCTAATAATGAGGCAACTTCATGAAATGTTATGGTATCTGAAAGAGGCAAGCAGATTACAAGTGGCTCATTCTGAAAAAGAGAAGCTCAATTCTATAATAAATGAGACTATACGTCTTACTAATCTTAGTCCAGATTCTCTTATAGGACTGGATGTAGAATCACACAGGGACAATGTTAATGTTCTACTTTTTAAAACTAGCGAACTTGTTCGAGCTAAAGCATGTAGGGGACAGAAGAACCCTTCAAAGCATCAGAAAACAAAGGCTCAAGGTGCAGATCTTATTGGTTCAGACCTTAGAAAAACTAATCTAAGAGGTGCAAACTTAAGAGGAGCATGCCTTATTGCAGCAAATCTTAAAGGAGTCGATCTTAGTGGTGCTGACCTTATAGGGGCTGATTTAAGAGATACCGATCTGAGTGGAGCTAATCTTACAGACAGTATATTTCTTACTCAATCCCAAATCAACACAGCTAAGGGAGATTGGAATACAAAGTTACCAATATTACTAACTCGCCCAACGTATTGGTTAAAATAATTAACTATGTAACATGCTCAGTTCACTCATGACAAAGTATAACACCTAACTGTATTAATATTATGAAAACAATAATATTAATACAGTTATTATAATAACTGAAAGAATTATAGATACAGAATTAATACATGCAGATAACTCTGTATTACCTCCTAATTTTTGTGTATAAACAGTTGCTAGGCTTGTAATTGGTGAAAATAATAAAATAACAATTGTTTGTCGCATTTCTAAAGAAATTGGAGACATAAAGAAAATAAACAATGCTAATAATCCACAAATACTATAACGTACTATTATGTGCTTCCATATTAGAGCGATAATTTTCTTATTAAAATGTACTTCAATGGCGATCCCGATCATAAGCATAGATAAAAATGTATTTGCTGATCCTATGGTTTGTGCAAATATGATTAAGTTTGATGGAATGAGTATATTACATATAGATAATACTATCATAAACATGTAAGTACACACAGGTACTGAGGATACTACTTTCTTAAATACAATTTTATAATCAAATTTATTCGATGAATCCTGTATTGCTGAAGCAAATCCATATGTCATGCCTAAACACATAATAGAATTTCCTGCATCAAACATACAAGTTGCAAGTACACTGGTCGAAGAAAAAACACCGCTTACAAATGGTAAAGTAAAGTTGCCGATATTAAATCCTGATAAGTTCAGCATAGAAAAGCTTTTATCTGTTTTGTTTTTTCTCATAAAATATCCAGCTATCACTAGAAAAATATTAAAACCAAATCCAATGATAATAATAAACAGCATTTCAAAACTTAGTTTTGTTCCATTTAAATTTGCAATAATTGCACATGGCAATGTTAGCTTTAAAACAATACTGGAAATTACTTCAAAATCTTGTTTTTTTAATATGTTTACCTTCTTAAATATATATCCAATTAGTATAATTGCCATCAAGGTTAGTGCTTTTGCTATTATAGCATTCATTTTTATCAACCTTTCTTTTATCAAATAAAACACAATGAAAAGACATTATATACGCTTAATATTAAGGCATACAATGTCTTTTCATTTTGTTATTTATATTATTTCCCTAGATATCCTCCATCTACTGGAATAATTGCACCTGTGATATAAGAAGATGCTTCACTAGAAAGAAATACAGATAATCCTTTAAGATCCTCCGCTTGTCCCCAGCGATGTTTTGGAATTCTTCCAGTAATCTCTTCATATTGTTTTGGATTTTTTTCTTTCATATCTGCCGTTAATTTTGTTACCATGTATCCTGGGGCAATTGCATTTACATTTACCCCTTTTGATGACCATTCATTGGAAAGTGCTTTAGTTAATTGCGCAATTCCACCTTTACTTGCCGCATACGCAGGTATCAGTTCACTCCCGAAAAACGAGGTCATAGAAGCAATATTAATAATTCTTCCTGAACTTTGTTTTAACATTGTTTTTCCAGCCAATTGACACATAATAAATACAGAACGAAGATTAATACTCATAACCTCATCCCATTCCTCGATGGGGAAATCTTCTGCTCTGTGTCTTCTTTGAATGCCGGCTGCTGTTACTAGAATATCCAAGTCACCATTCAGTGCTGCTAAGCAATCATCAAATGCTCGATAATTATCTTGTGTGTTTCTTAAATCTGCTTTTACACCATGGCATTTATAACCTTGTTCAACAAAAGCTGCTGCTGTCGACTTTGTTTTATCAGAAGAACCAATAATTGCCACTTCACAACCAGCTTCTAATAATCCTTCTGCCATTCCATAACCAAGACCTTTAGTACCACCCGTTACAATAGCTTTTTTTCCTTTTAAACTAAACTTTTCTAAGAAATCTTTCATTTTCTCTCCTTTATAATTGATTTACAAATTCAAATATTAGATATTGGATTCATAAAAAGTAACTTGCAATGGATTTCTATCTACTAACCTTGGATAACTATATTTTGGGTATCCAACCATAACGGCACCTGTTATTTTTTTGCCTTTAGGAATATTAAGTAATTTAAGCATAGGCGAATTATCTTTAAGTGCAATCTTTTCAAATACTCCAGCCCAACACGATCCCAATCCAAGTGTTGGGGCATATAGTTCCATATATGCTAATGAAAAAATAGAATTTTCTCTTCCTCGTGGAAAATCTACGTCAGCGGTTGCTAGAACAAGGCAAGGTGCCCCTCTCAAAATAGCATCAATTCCTTCATTACGAAAAGATTTAATATAGCTATCATATATCTCACTTAATAATTTATCATGTTCAAATTCCTTAGCAATAAGTTCAACAGCTTTATCAAGTATATTTCTATCATCTATGATCATATAAGATATACCTTGCAAATTATGTCCAGTAGGAGCGAAATGTGCGATATTAACCAGATCCGTTAATTTTTCTCTTGGGACAGGAGTTTCTTTATAAGATCGAATAGCACGTCTTGAACGAAGAAAGTTTTCTGCTTCTTCAGGACTTAATTTTGGAAATTCTTTTGCATTTTTTTGATTGACTAATGGCGATTTTACATTATTAATAGCTTTTTTAGGACAAACAGCTACACAATGTCCACAGGCAATACATTTTTCGGAAATAGCTTCTGGACCATTTTCTCCAATTCTTAATATCTGTTCAGGACATTCATTTGCACAAATTCCACATTTGATACATTTCTCTTGATCTACAGTTATTAAATTCATTTTTTTATTCCTCCTTGCATAATATCTGATAAAATTTAGTGAATATTTTTCCTTCTTATATTTAACTTTTTATTTAAACTAATAAAGTAGTTCGAATAAAACCGAACGTGTTCTATAATTATATAGTATACTAAACGTTCCTAATGAGCAAGGAAGGAAATGTATTTAATGAAATAATAGAAGAAGGATAATCTGATCCAAAGGTAGCTGAGGCATATCGTACAGTATATTTTAAGCCTCGCCGAAATATTTCAAAACAAATTTTAGAACGTGGAATTTCAAGAGGAGAATTGAGAAAAGATCTGAATATAGAGGTAAACATTGATTTAATTTGGGGACCTGTATTCTATAGATTAATGATAACTGGAGAAGTAATAGATAGTACCTTTGTAGAAACCTTGATAAATTATGTACTTGAAGGATTTAAGTCTAGTATATATTCATAAATATAGTTATTTTAAATTACTGACTTTATGTGTTCCTTTTGACCATTTTATAACTTCATTTAATGCATTCACTAAATTTAAGCCATTTGGAGTTAATGAATATTCCACATGTGGAGGAATTTCATTATATTGAACCCTTTTAACTATATCTTCTTTTACTAGTTCTTTTAAAATTTTAGATAACATCATATCTGTAATACCATTTAATTGCCGTTTTAATTGATTAAATCTAACATAGTCTGCTTCGTATAATTCCCATATAAGTCTTATTTTCCATTTTCCACCCATAATATTAGTTGCATATTCAAGTGGACAATCTGGAAGTAAGAATTTGTCTTCGCTCAATCTAATCAACTCCCCTTTAATATATAATTTTGATACCTATTATAATACAGATAAATACACAATACTATATTTTATTATAGTATCTATAATTTTATTGCGTACTTGTTAGATATGAATATATGTATATAATTTAATTTGCAAGTAAGATTTAACTCGAGTTAATATTAATAGATGTACATTTATAAAAAAAATATTTAATCGAAAGTGGTGTTTATAAATGAAAATAGAAATATGGTCAGATTATGCATGTCCATACTGTTATATCGGAAAACATAGGTTAGAAAAGGCTTTAGAAAATTTTCGGGATAGAAAAGATATAGAGATTAGTTTTAAAAGTTTTGAACTAGACCCAAGTGCCAGCTATAAAATAACAACAAATACGAGAGAAAGAATTTCAGCAAAATATCGTATGAGTAGTGAAAAAGCACAGCAGATGATAGATAGTATAACTGAATATGCTAAAAGCGTTGGACTAGATTTTAATTATGATACAGTACAGTATACAAATACATTTGATGCTCATCGTATTGCAAAATATGCAGAAACTAAAGGAAAAGGAATAGAAATTTCAGAAAAATTATTACATGCATATTTTACTGAAAATAAACAAATGAGTGATCATAAGGTATTAACTGATATTGCTATTGAATTTGGTTTAGATAAATTAGAAGTAGAAGATATATTAAATGGTAAAAAGTTTGCACAGGATGTTCGTAATGACGAATATGAAGCTGGTAAACTTGGAATACAAGCAGTTCCATTCTTTTTGATTAACGAAAAATATTCAATTTCAGGTGCCCAATCATCAATAGTATTTAAAAAGGCTATTGAAAAAGCATTACAAGAAGAAAAAACATTGGAAAATGTAGAAGATGATAATTTAGACGGTAGGGTTTGTAATAGTGACGGCTGTAGTATTCCAAATAATAAATAGTACTTATCTATTACTGTTATTTTTAATAATAAAGCTCATAATCTATGATTTATAAGGAGCATATAAATGATTATAGAATTACCAGTAACAGGTGTTTTTACAACAAATTCATATTTTTTAATAGATAGTGAAAGTAATCATGGATTTCTAATTGATCCAGGTGCAGAAGCTAGTAAATTATTAAATTATATAAGAGAAAATAATTTAATAATTGAAAAAATTCTTATAACACATGGCCATTTTGATCACATTGGTGCAGTAAAAGAAATAAGTGAGGCGCTAAATATACCAGTTTATGTACATGAAGATGGTAAAAAATATATCCAAAACACAATATGGAATTTATCATCTAGTTGTGGACAAAATATTACTATAGAAGCAACAAATTACATGAAAAATAATGAGTTAATTAAATTAGAAGCTAATTCTGAAATAGTATTAAGAGTTATTTATGTGGCAGGACATACTTTAGATGGGGTAGTTTTTTATAGTGAAAATGAAAAAGCAGCATTTGTAGGAGATAGTATTTATAATGGTGAGATAGGTATAAGCGATTATTATGGTGGAGATTTAGTTACATTGATTAGTGAAGTTAAACATAAAATTTTAACGATGCCGGAAGACACTGTACTTTATCCAGGACATGGTAAGACAACAACAGTAAGACGTTTGAAAAATACAAAATATGATTGAAGTTACATGGTATTATAATAGCTTTATGTCCTAATAAATTTGTTTTGATATAAAGCTATTTTGTGACACAGGAGATGATTTAATATAGTATTTAAATGAATTTTAAAGCTTTAAAAACTACATATTCTGAATTAGGGATATAGGCTAAAGGATGCTTCCTTTAGCTTTTTACTTTATAAATGAATAAAAGTGATATGATGCACAAATAGATTATATAAGGCTTATGAGATCTATACAGTAAGTGGTTAATAAAAACTTCTCAGTACTATTAGAATATGTTCTAATATATTGACAATATATAATATTACTAATACGATATTATTAGAACACGTTCGAAAAAATAAAAATAAGGAGGCTAAAACATGTTTAAACATTTACTTGAACCAGGTAAGATCGGTAATATGACACTTCGTAATCATGTCATCATGGGGCCAACAGAAACGCATTTTGCTACTTCTGATGGCCAAGTTACTCAGCGTGAAATTGATTATTATGTCAGAAGGGCAAAAGGTGGAGTAGGCCTTATCGTTACGCATCAGATAGCGGGAAATACAAAGCTTGACCCTATTGATCCATATCCAAGATCACTACGTCTTGACGACAATGCCTACATTCCAATGCTTTGCGAGTTGACAGAAGCTGTACATCTAGAAGGAGCCAAGATTGCTCCATTAGTTTCACCGGGCGGTGGTGCACAGGCTCTTGGGACACCATATGATAGTGGCTCAGAGGGTGTCTATGATATCCCTAATGTAGGTCCAAGTGAGATTCAGTGTCCTGTAGCACAGAAAAAAGTAAGAAAGCTGACTGTAGATGAAATTAAGAAGTCTGTCGAGGTCTTTGGTTTATGTGCAAGACGTGCCAAGATTGCCGGCTTTGATGCATTCTATATTCATGCACATTGCGGTTATCTGATAGCTGAATTCCTTTCACCATATTTTAATAACAGGGATGATGAATACGGCGGAAGCTTGGAGAATAGCGCTCGTTTTCTTCTTGAACTGGTTGCTTCATGTAAGAAGAATGTTGGAGATGATTTTCCGATTGTTGTAAGAATGGCAATTGATGAATATATCGGTGAAGCTGGTAGAGGAGTGGAAGAGACCGTCGAACTTGCAAAGATGCTTGAGAAGGCAGGAGTAGCGGCTATCGATTGCGGAGCAGGTTTGTTCATGACCATGCCACTTATCTGTCCGACCATATATCATGAAAAAGGTTGTTTAGTACCTCTGGCAGAAGCCATTAAGAATGCAGTGAGTATTCCTGTAATCGCTCAAGGTAGACTGCAGGATCCTGAACTTGCTGAGCAGGTGCTTGCAGATGGAAAGGCAGATTTTGTTTCCTTGTCCCGTGCATGGATTGCTGAACCGGATTGGGTAAATAAGATAAAAGCTGGCGATCAGGAAGGTATTAGAAGATGTGTTTCATGTAACCATTGTATCGGAAACCGTATCTTCAACAATCTGACGATTCGCTGTACATTGAATCCGACAGTAGGTCGAGAATTAAAATATGGCGATGGCATTCCAATGGCAGCAAAGAAGAAACATGTTGTTGTTATTGGTGCAGGCCCTGCAGGACTGGAGGTTTCATACATGCTTGCAATGCGCGGCCATTGTGTTGATTTATATGAAAAGTCAGGAGAATTATGCGGAGGCCAGATCAAGGCTGCTATGTGTCCTCCTGGAAAGAGCGTATTAGCGAATATTCAACGCTTCTACAATGCACAGTTCTCTAAAATAGAAAATTTAACAATTCATTTTAATTATAAGATGACAGAAGAGAAAATTGCATCTCTTCAGGCAGATGCAGTTGTTCTTGCTACTGGAGGCCAACCGGTGATTCCGAAAATTCCGGGTCTTTCCCTAAGAGAGAATATAGTGACTGCTGACGATGTACTTATTGGAAAATCTGAAGCTACAGGCAGGGTACTGGTCGCAGGTGGCGGTCAGATAGGTATAGAAACTGCCCATTACCTTAGAGAGAAAGGGATGGAAGTAGGCGTCGTAGAACTGCTTCCAGAACTGGCAATGAATGAGGAACCTCTGACGCGACTTACGATCCTTCCTATTATTGCAAAGTCCGGAATCGAAGTTTACACCAGTCACAAGATTCAGAAAGTAGAAAATAATAAGCTTACGGCTTTGGATATTAACAATAACGAGACTAAGGAATTATCTTTTGATACTTTAGTGCTAGCATTTGGAACAAAACCAGTACGCTATCTGGAGGACAGTCTGAAAGCGAAATTCCAGGAATACTATATGGTAGGTGATGCCGTTTCAACGGCCAACATTCAGAAAGCAATAGAGTCAGGATTCTTTACGGCACTGAAAATCTGACACTCAAAAATAAACAACAATATTTATTATGAGGTGATGCCACAATACTTTGATATATACGGTTGAAGAAATCAGAAAATGACTGTATAATATAAAATTATAAAGCACTTATGGAGATGGAATATGGCTAATGAAAGAATCATAAAGCAGAAATTAAACAGAATAGAGAATAAATCAAAAATATTGGAAGCTACCGTTCAACTTCTAAAAGAAAAAGGTGTTGAAATGGTTACTGTGCGGAATGTGTGCGCGAAAGCGGGCATTGCAGTCGGGACTTTCTATTATTATTTTCAGAACAAGGATGATCTTATGTTTTGTTTCGTATCTGAAGGCTTTTATGATGCGGACCTTAGGTCACCTGAAAACAATATTACTGGCAGAATCATCGAGCTTTATATGACCTTGATCAATCATTATCGGGAACTTGGGCTTCCATTTATGAAGAGCTTCTATTCCAATAATAACTTGGCATTGTCTGCGTACATGACAGAAACTGATGGAAAGTTCCAGATGAATTCCATCCTGGCAAAAAGCGAAGATGAAATGGAGAAGGCTTACAAGCTGGAACTGATAGTGGAGGGAACAGATCTACATATGGTCTGTAAAGACTTGTGTACAATCATCAAAGGATCTGTCTTTGAGTGGTGTCTTTGCAATGGCTCTATGGATATAGAGTCCGTAGTATCAAGAATCATAACTAGATATCTTGATGGTTATCTAGTAAAAAAAGTTGGTTAAAGCATCTTAAAATTTTAGAACGTTTCCTAGGATTTTCTTCTAGGAGTTTAATAACTAATAAATTTTCATAATCATTAGTGTTTTGGATAATTGAGGTAGCATCCATTTTACTAGTGAAACCATAGTTGATAAATATAAATTTAAGCACAAATAGCATACAATATAACAAAGGTTATAGTTGAACCGAAGAAAAGGCATATCCAAAAATGATTATAAAATCATCTTGGGACATGCCTTTCTTCTTTTGTAAGAGGTTGATCGTAGAAATATTTTAATGTAAATGTGATATAGTATGAATTTTCTCCAGAAGTGGCTTGTAACAAGAAGAGCATAAACATTGAAAGTTGATTTAGTAATTCTTCTTTTGTAAGAGGTTGATTTTAAAAATATTTCAGTTCAAATATATAACAATATGAACTTTCACCGGAAGTGACCGGAAATAAGAAGAGCAGAAACAATTGAAAATTCATTTAGAAATTCTTCTTTTGCAAATATAAAATTCTCGTAAGACTTCCTGAAAGGAAGTCTAAGCGAACTGGCTGTAAGCCGAATGTGAGCTGTTAGAGAATTTCATATGAGCAAAAGATTAGAATACCTTAATGAATTTTCATGTTTCAAACTCTTATTTCAGGTCACGCAGGAGAGAAGTTTCATATGGATGCACCCTATTATTTGATATTAAGCAAACTATCAATTAATATTTGGAGTTTTTTAGTTTTATCTTTATCCATTGCATCTACCCCTTTAAGTTTATAAGGTATAGATAACTCTTCGTATTTACTAACTCCTAAAACATGATATGAAAGAAGTTCTACTTTATCTAAATTAGGTACTTCTTCATTAATAATTTTAGCAAGTTTTGTTATATGTTCCTCTGAATCGGTAATACCAGGAACAACAACGTGTCTTACCCAAACTCTTGATTTTGATTTTCGAAGAGATTCTAAAAATATATTAACATCTGTAGCATCTTTTCCAGTTAGTGCAACATAACCTTTACCTGTTGTTTGTTTTATATCTAAAAGTACTAAATCTGTGTACTTTAATATTTCGTCGTAATTACCATCACCAAAACCAGCAGTATCGAGAGCTGTATGAATGCCATTTATCTTACATAATTTTAAACACTCTAGTAGAAATTCGCTTTGAAGCAGTGGATCGCCACCAGAGAAAGTAACCCCGCCGCAAGATCTGTTAAAGTATGGTTTGAAACGAACTATTTTTTTAACAATTTCATCAGGCGTCATTTCTGTACCACCACTCAACTGCCAAGTGTCGGGATTATGGCAGTAGGCACATCTCAATTTACAACCTTGAAAGAAAACTACAACTCTTATTCCAGGACCATCAACTAGTCCCATAGTTTCTATAGAATGAATTTTACCTTTTACCATATAAATTCCTCCTTAGCCTTGAATGAAACAATTTTATGTATAGATTATTTGTGTTCATTTCATATTAAAACAAAAACTGAAAGCCTTTTTGCTTTAATATAAAATGAAGTTAAATTTTTATATAAAGTGAGAAGTACTTATAATAAGTACCTCTCATATTATACAATATTTTAAAATTAACTAGATTTTTTTATGGAAAGTTCTGCTTATAACTTCAAGTTGTTGTTCTTTAGATAATCTGTTGAAATGAACAGCGTATCCTGAAACTCTTATTGTTAATGTTGGATATTTGTCTGGATTTTCCATAGCATCTATTAAAACTTCTCTATTTAATACATTTACATTTAGATGATGTGCAGCTTGTGCAAAATAACCATCTAAAAGGAAAACTAAATTATTTATTCTTGTAGGTTCGTCTATTCCAAGTGCAGCAGGTACAATTGAAAAAGTATTTGAAACTCCATCTTGGCAATAGGTTCTATAAGGAATCTTAGCAACTGAATTTAATGATGCAAGTGCTCCATTTTCATCGTTACCTTGTGTTGGGTTTGCTCCGGGCGCAAGTGGTACGCCTTGTTTTCTGCCATCAGGAGTTGTACCTGTCTTTTTACCATAAACTACATTTGATGTAATGGTAAGTGCTGACAAGGTGTGTTCTGCTCCCTTATATGCAGGATGTTTCTTTAGAGCATTGCTGAATTCCTTGATAAGTTCAACAGCTAAATCATCAACTCTATCATCATCATTACCGTATTTAGGGAAATCTCCTTCAGTTTTAAAATCAATGGTTATGCCATCAGCATTTCTTATTGGAGATACCTTAGCGAACTTTATAGCACTTAATGAATCGGCTGCAATTGAAAGTCCTGCTACTCCAAATGCCATGAAGTATTTAAGGTCAGTATCATGAAGAGCAAGTTGGCCAGCTTCATAAGCATATTTATCATGCATATAATGTATTGTGTTCATTGTGTCTACATACATGTTAGCGACATATTCCAAAACCTTTGAATACATTTTTCTAACTTTTTCGTAATCAAGAACTTCATCAGTTATTTTTTCAATTCCAGGTACTACAAGTTTACCTTTTAATTCATCAACTCCACCATTAAGTGATAGTAATAATGATTTTGCAAGGTTAGCTCTTGCTCCAAAGAACTGCATTCTCTTTCCTATTTCCATAGCAGAAACGCAGCAAGCAATGCCGTAATCATCTCCGTAAATAGGTCTCATTATATCATCATTTTCATACTGAAGTGCATCAGTTTCAATAGACATTTTAGCACAATACTTCTTGAAAGTTTCTGGTAACTTTTCTGACCAAAGCACTGTCATATTAGGTTCTGGTGCTGATCCTAGATTTGTTAATGTATGAAGGAATCTAAAAGAATTCTTTGTTACCATTGGAGTACCGTTGAGTGCAACTCCGCCAATAGATTCTGTTACCCAATTAGGGTCTCCACCAAATAAATCATTATACTCAGGGGTTCTTAGATGTCTTGCCATTCTAAGTTTAATTACGAATTGATCGATGATTTCTTGAGCTTCATCTTCTGTTATTAATCTAGCTTTTAGATCTCTTTCAAAATAAATATCTAAGAAAGTAGTAGTTCTTCCTAGGGACATTGCGGCACCATTATTTTCTTTTATTCCTGCAAGATATCCAAGGTAAACTGCTTGAACAGCGTCGCAAGCTGTAGTAGATGGTGTCGATAGATCAACACCATATTTTAGAGCCATGCTTTTTATTTGACCAAGTGCTCTTATTTGCATACTTACTTCTTCTCTATGTCTTATTAAATCATCTGACGCATGTCCTGTAAGTTCTTTTAAATCCTTTTGCTTCTGCTGTACTAAGAAATCTAATCCATAAAGAGCAATTCTTCTATAATCTCCAATTACTCTTCCACGCCCATATGCATCTGGAAGTCCAGTTAATAACCCTACATTTCTTGCAACTTTAGTAGCATCGGTGTAGGCATCAAAAACTCCTTCATTATGAGTTTTTCTGTATTTTGGAAAAAATTCTTTTATATCCTTGTTTAATTTGTAGCCATATTCCTCAAGTGATTGTTCTACCATTCTAAAGCCACCAAATGGATTTACTATTCTTTTGAGTGGTGCATCCGTTTGTAATCCAACAATTACTTCATTTTCTTTATCAATATATCCAGGTTTAAAGTTATCTATTCCTGAAATTTCATTAGTTTCAACATCTATAATACCTTTTTTGATTTCTTCTAATATAAGGGAATTAGCTTTGTCCCAAACTTTATTGGTCTTATCAGTTTTTCCTACTAAAAAACTATCATCACCTTCGTATAAGGTATAGTTTTTTTGAATAAAGTCTTTCACATCTATTTTATTTTTCCATGAATCTCCTTTGAAACCATTCCATTGTTTAGTCATTGTTTTTCCTCCCTATAATATACTGTTTTTAAAATGTTGTTATATATGATCATTTTGTTATGTAATTAAACAATCATGCAATCAACAATAAATATTGTTTAACAATAAGTATTATATGAATGTATTATACAATACTTTGTTATGTTTGTTAATACTTAGTCATAAAATAAATAATAAAGTTAACATTTAATATTTATTTGTGTAAATGGATCTTGTTGATATACATATTGTAATATTAAAAGTGAAACAGTTCAAGTGGTTTATTAATATTTAAATATTAAAAATATTTAGATAATCTTATAAGCGTTGTAATATAAGGGTTTTATAATGAAAAATAATTAATGAAATAAATAGTAACAGGAGTAATTTAAAGTGAAACAACTGCAAATTGTAATTTTATGCCAGAGGAGATATTGAATTATTCAAAAAATAATAAATTATATTAGTTTGAATGCTAAAGTGATTTTGTGATTAGTTTATACTGAAATACACAATATGGATATAGTGAAATGCAAATCGGTTACCTATAAAAGGATAACGTACCATTAAAGAAAACAATATTATTTTCATTTGTAATGAGGTATAATAGAAAGTGTATAGTTATTGATTAAAAACTATGTACGCAGAATATATGAGCGATAACAGCGTATCAATTATAATGGAGGTAAATCATATGAAGAAACCTAGTATATTTAGTAAGGATTATGATAGAAAAATAAAAAAACGAAAAAAGGTAATATTATCACTAATTATTATACCTATAATAGGGCTAATCATATTTTTAAATATAGATTTTAAAGGTTTAATAAATAAAGGTACAACTACTACCTCATCAAAAGATGATAAAGTTCAGAAAAAATCAGAAGAAGTTTCGCAGAAACAGACAAATGCGCAGAAGGATAAGATTACGCAAGCAGCAATTGCCGCAAAAACTGCAAAAGCAGCAAAAGCAAGTGCAGACAAGTCATCTTTTATAGCTACAATGCCTGATGGTCAAAAGGTAACTATTGAATATAATGGAGCATCAGCAAATAAGATTATAAAAGGAATATCAAATGCTAAGGATGTATCATATGATATAAGTCCAAGCAAGAAGCTGATTGTTATACAGAGTACAAAAAATCAAGATATAATATATGTTGACATAAATAAAGCTAGCAAAGATATAACAAGGAAAATATATACATCTAGTAACAATCAAAATTATTCAAAAGAAGACCAACTTAAAAACAATCCGGATTATATATGGTCAATTACACCAAAGTTCATTGATGAAGATAATATTGCGTATGTTAGTGAGTTACCTTGGATGAATGAAAAAAAAGTACAATATATATGGAAGTTGAATTTAAAAGACAATGTACATATGCAGGTACAACCAGCATCGGGCATGAAAATTACTTTTGGAGATTCAACAGCTAAGGGGCTAGAGGCAAACATAGATGGAGATGTAGTTTATGTAACTGCATCAGGTGAAGTAACAAAATAGCGAAAAGAGGCTAAACATGAATATAGGATTATCTTCAGCATGTTTTTATCCTAAATTGAATACAGAGCATAGTATGCAAACGATGAAAGAGTTAGGATTTAATTTTGGCGAAATATTTTTAAATACGCAAAGTGAGTATAAAGAGGAATTTATAAGAGTGCTATTGGAAAAAAAAGAGCTATATGAATTCAATGTAAATTCAGTTCATGCATTTTCAGCTTCTTTTGAACCATATCTTTTTGATAAATATGACAGAAGACGTAAAGATGTGTTAAAACAATTCAAAGAAGTTGTTAGGGCAGCAAAGATTTTAGGCGCAAGCTGCTATACATTTCATGGTATGAGGTATGCTGATTTTAATGAACTTGATACTGAATTTATTGTAGATATATATAATGAACTTTCGTATATAACTCTAGAGGCAGGAATTAAATTGGCACAGGAAAATGTCTCATGGTGCATGTCATCAGATTTAAAATTCTTAACTCTTTTGTCACAAAAATGTAAATATCCAACATATTACACTCTGGATTTGAAACAAGCATGCAAAGCTAATATTCCTATAGAAAAGTATATTAAAGTTATGGGAAGTAACATTGTGAATCTTCATATTAATGATAGAGATGATAATTCACCTTGTCTTTTACCTGGAAAAGGAAATTTAGACTATGATGACATTGCAAGAAATCTTAAAAATGTTAACTATAGTGGAAAAGGAATTATAGAAGTGTATAGTAACAATTTTTCAAGTTACGAGGAACTTACAAAGGTGAAGGACTTTGTTTCGAAAAAGTTTAGCGATGTTGCAGCGACCTAGAAGACCATTAAACGATAAATGTTTTATATCATTTAAAGCAATTATTAAATAAAATTATCTTGTAAATTATTTAAAATTTGGGTATAATCATAATATTAGACTATTTGAGCAAATATGCTTAATAGTATTTGTAAATACGTTAAAAGTTATGTTATAATATATATAGAAATAAGCATTTGTGAGTGATTAGGAGGAGTAATATAATGAACATTAAAATGGAAAAATTAGAAAAAAATATTATTAAATTAGAAATAACGGTAGAAGCAGAAAGATTTAATAAATCTTTAAAGAAATCTAGTGCAAAAAATTCAAAATCAATGAATATACCAGGATTCAGAAAAGGTAAAGCTCCAATGAATATAATAAAGAAAATGTATGGCGAAAATGTCTTCTTTGAAGATGCTATAAATTTTTGCTGTGATGATACATATCCAGAGGCTTTAAAAGAACATGATATAAATCCTTTGGACTATCCTAAAATTGATATTATTCAAATAGGGGAAGGAAAAGAGTTTATATACACAGCTTCAGTCGAAGTAGCACCTGAGGTTAAACTTGGAGAATATAAAGGACTAGAGGCTAAGAAAGTTGAATATAATGTATCAGATGATGAAATTGAAAGTCAACTAAAAGGCATGCAAGAAAAAAATGCTAGAATAGAAGATAAACTAGATGGCACAGTTGCAATGGGCGACATAGCAATTATAGATTTCAAAGGATTTATTGAAGAAACAGCTTTTGAAGGTGGAGAAGGAAAAGATTTTGAACTAGAAATTGGTTCAGGATCATTTATTGATACTTTTGAAGAACAATTAGTTGGTTTAAAAGCTGGAGATGCTAAAGAAGTTAAAGTTAACTTCCCAGAAGCATATGGAAGAGAAGACTTAAATGGTAAACAAGCAACTTTTAATGTGACTGTTAAAAGCATGAAAGCAAAAGAATTACCAGCTATTGATGATGAATTTGCTAAAGAAATATCAGAATTTGATACTTTAGAAGAATTAAGAAATGACATTAAAAATGCACTTGAAAAATCAGGTAAAGATAGAGAAAAGAAAGAATTTGAAGAAGCAGTAATAGATGCAGCTTGCTCTAATGTTGAAATGGACATTCCAGAAATTATGGTAAAAAGAGAAACTGATGTAATGCTTAAAGATTTAGAAATGAAATTAAAACAACAAGGATTAGATCTTGAATCATATTATCAGTATACAAACAATACTGAAGAAAAAGTTAGAGCGTTTATGAAAGAATCAGCTGAAAAGCGAGTTAAGACTGATTTAGTTATAACCGAAATAGCGAAAAAAGAAAAGGTTGAAGCAAGCGATGAAGAAATGCTTGCAAAAGCTAAAGAAGTTGCAAAACAATACGGAGACAAAGATATAGACAAAACTGCAGATTTAATTATGAAAGCACAAAAACAATATCTAAAAATTGATGTTTTAAATGAAAAAGTGATAAAAATGTTAGTTGAAAATGCTAAAGTGATAGCATAATATAGATTTAAATTAATTGCCAGATATTTATCTGGCAATTAATTTTAAATATAGGATAAAACTAAATGATTAAAAAGCTAATATTTAGGATATAATTAAGGAAAAGGTTACCTGTTAAGGCAGTAATATTATTAGAGCAAAGGAGTGAGTTATATGAGTTTAGTACCAATGGTTGTTGAACAAACTAATAGAGGTGAAAGATCTTATGATATCTATTCAAGATTATTAAAAGATAGAATAATTTTTCTAGGAGAAGAGGTAAATGATGTAACTGCTAGTTTAATCGTTGCTCAGTTATTGTTTTTAGAATCTGAAGACCCTGATAAAGATATTTATTTATATATAAATAGTCCAGGTGGATCAATTACATCCGGAATGGCTATATATGACACAATGCAATATATCAAACCACAAGTTTCAACTATTTGTATAGGTATGGCAGCATCTATGGGATCTTTTTTATTAAATGCTGGAGAAAAAGGAAAAAGATTTGCATTGCCTAATAGTGAGATTTTAATACATCAACCTTTAGGAGGATTTCAAGGTCAGGCAACTGATATTGATATTCATGCAAAACGAATCATGAAAACTAAGGATACATTAAATAGAATATACAGTGAAAGAACCGGACAACCAATAGAAAAAATTCAACATGATGTTGAAAGAGATTATTTTATGAGTGCACAAGAAGCTATGGATTATGGTCTAATAGATGAAGTTATAACTAAAAAGAAATAAGGTTAGTAGAGGTGAAAATATGACAAAATTTGATGAAAAAAAACAACTTAAATGTTCTTTTTGTGGTAAAACCCAGGAACAAGTTAGAAGATTAATTGCGGGACCAGGAGTATATATTTGTGATGAATGTATAGAATTGTGTTCTGAAATAATTGTAGATGAATTCCAGGGTGATGTTGAATTAGATTTAGGAGCACTTCCAAAACCTGCAGAAATAAAAAACTATATAGATGATTATGTAATTGGACAAAATACAGCTAAAAAATCATTAGCAGTAGCTGTTTATAATCATTATAAAAGAATAAACTCAAATGTTAATGAGAGTGATGTTGAACTTCAAAAAAGTAATATTCTATTACTTGGACCTACAGGCTGTGGTAAAACTTTGCTTGCTCAAACATTAGCAAAATTTTTAAATGTACCTTTTGCTATAGCGGATGCAACTACGCTTACTGAAGCAGGGTATGTAGGAGAAGATGTTGAAAATATTCTTCTTAAATTAATACAAAATGCTGATTATGATGTAGAAAAAGCAGAAAAAGGTATTATATATATAGATGAAATAGATAAGATAGCAAGAAAATCTGAGAATCCGTCTATTACTCGTGATGTATCTGGAGAAGGAGTTCAACAGGCATTACTTAAAATATTAGAAGGAACAACAGCATCAGTTCCACCACAAGGTGGAAGAAAACATCCTCACCAAGAGTTTATTCAGATAAATACTGCTAATATTTTATTTATCTGTGGAGGAGCATTTGATGGCCTTGATAAAATCATAGAAAAAAGGACTAGAACTACATCAGTTGGGTTTGGAGCTGAAATAAGATCTAAACATGAAGCAAATGTAGGAGAGTTACTTAAGTCTATAATGCCTGGGGATTTATTGAAATTTGGACTAATTCCAGAATTTGTAGGTAGACTTCCAATAGTTGTTACACTTGAAGCATTGGACGAAGAGGCATTAGTTAAAATTCTTAGTGAACCTAAAAACGCATTAGTAAAACAATATAAAAAATTGTTTGAGATGGATAATGTGGAATTAGAGTTTAAAGAAGAAGCTTTAAAGGCTATTGCAAAAGAGGCTATTAAAAGAGAAACTGGAGCTCGTGGACTTAGATCTATTATAGAAGACACGATGAAGGAAGTTATGTTTGATATTCCATCAAATGAAGAAGTAGCTAAAGTTATAATTAATGCGGATACTATTCAAACTAGAAATCCAGAACTAGTTTTAGCTGAAGGTGGAAAAAGAGAAAAAATAAAAATTACAAAACAAATTAAAAGTAAAAAAGGACCAGAATCAGCATAAATGAATCTTTGCAAAACACAAAAAGACGGATATTATATCCGTCTTTTTGTGTTTTGTTTAATTATAAAAATACAAATTTAAAAGCAAAATATTATATTAATTAATAATATTATATGGAAGAAAGTGAATACATTTAATCCTACTTGAGCATAATATCAAAAGATGCAATATTTACTAAAATATGCAAATTTAATATGCGAAAGGAGGATTAGTTTAATAGCTTCATCATTAAACTTTAATTAATATGACAACTAAAATTCTCATGGCAGTACAATTCTTTTTTACGGTGGTTATTGGGTTATATTTTTTTAATGCATTAAAAGCTCAGAAAAGTGGTAAGGTGGTCGTTAGTAAGGAAAATAGAAAAGAAATGGAAAACTTAAGAAAAATGAAAAACATAAGCCTTACGGAGCCACTTACGGAAAAAAGCAGACCAACAAAATTTGAAGAGGTTATAGGCCAAGAAGAGGGAATTAAGGCATTACAGGCAGCGATATGTGGACCTAATCCTCAACATGTCATAATTTATGGCCCGCCTGGAATAGGGAAAACAGCAGCTGCTAGATTAGTGCTTGCAGATGCTAAAAAAAGAGCAAGATCTCCTTTTAAGGAAGATTCGAAGTTTATTGAAATAGATGGTACTACTGTTAGGTTTGATGAACGAGGTATAGCAGATCCACTTATAGGATCAGTTCATGATCCTATCTACCAAGGAGCAGGGCCACTCGGAGTAGCCGGAGTACCTCAACCTAAGCCTGGTGCCGTTACAAAAGCACATGGTGGCATCCTATTTATTGATGAAATTGGGGAATTGCATCCTATAGAAATGAATAAACTTCTTAAGGTATTAGAAGATAGAAAAGTCTTTTTAGATAGTGCTTATTATAATGAAGAGGATCCTAATATGCCTCTTTATATTAAGGAAGTGTTTGATGAAGGACTGCCAGCTGATTTTAGGTTAATTGGTGCAACTACACGTAATCCAGAAGAAATAATGCCTGCTATAAGATCAAGGTGTATAGAAATATTTTTTAGAGCATTATTACCTGAAGAGTTACAACAAATTGCCAAAAATTCAATAAGTAAAATGGACCTTAAAATTTGCGATAAGGCACTAGACCTTGTAGGTAAATACTCAAGTAATGGACGTGATACTGTTAATTTAATTCAACTAGCTTGTGGAATGGCAATTAATGACGAAAGAGATGAAGTGAGTATTGAAGATATCGAGTGGGTTATAGAAAATGGTCAATATTCCCCTAGGGTTGAGTCTAGGATATCTGATAAACCACAAATTGGTTATGTAAATGGGCTTGCAGTTTATGGAGCTAATATAGGAGCTGTAATGGAAATTGAAGCTAGTGCCAAAAGAGTAAAGCTTAGAAAAGGCATTCTTAAAATTACAGGAATTATTGAAGAAGAGGAAATAAGTAGTAGTAATAAAAAACTTCGACGAAAAAGCACTGCAAGATCTTCAGTAGAAAATGTAGTTACAGTACTTGAAAAATATTTTAACATAGATTGTGACGATTATGATATTCATGTTAATTTCCCAGGTGGATCACCAGTGGATGGACCTTCTGCTGGAGTAAGCATAACAACTGCAATGTACAGTGCGATAAAAGGAATACCCGTGGATAACATGGTTGCTATGACAGGAGAGATATCAATACATGGTAATGTATTGCCAATAGGTGGTGTAAATGCTAAAATCGCCGCGGCTAAAAAAGCAGGAGCCACAAAAGTAATTATTCCAAGGGATAACTTTCAAGATAGTTTTAATACCATAGAAAATATTAAAATCATACCAGTTAATAACATTAGTGAGGTAATAAAAGAAGCGTTGCTTCTAGAAATACCTAAAAATATTAAAACTACATTCGAGCCAGAGGTAGACGTTATAGCGGCAAAGTCATTAAAAATTTAGTTTGTCATTTTTTTTAAAAAGGTAATCCATTTTAAAATATAGTGGATTACCTTTTTTATTTTAAAGGTTGTAGTATTGAAAAATAATTATATTATAGGTATACTATAGTAGTGTCACTATAGTAATATAGTGTTGCTATATTTATATACTGCTATTATGTAAATGTAGTGTAACTATAAAAATAAAACAAATAAGTATTTATAGTTTATGATATGGAGTTTATATAAAATTAAAATAATAATTTTATATTTATAAACGACGATTAATATAATATAGAAAAGAGGGAGAAAAATGGATAAAACAACAAAACTTCTTCCGTTAATTCCGTTAAGGGGTATGAATATATTTCCATATATGGTATTGCATTTTGATGTTGGTAGAGAAAAATCTATACTTGCCTTAGAAAATGCTATGCTAAATAATCAAGAAATTTTTCTGGTTTCACAGAAAGTATCGAAAATCGAAGAGCCAGAAGAAAAGGATATATATGAAATTGGTACTATTTGTAACGTTAAACAAATATTAAAGTTACCGGGAGATTCAATTAGAGTACTAGTTGAGGGAATGCAAAGAGGAAAAATTTCAGAGTATAAGGATAAGGAACCCTTTGTAAGTGTGGAAGTAGAGCTTATTTACGATGAACAAAGCGCAGATGATAAAAAATGTAAGGCATATATTAGACTTATAGATAAAGCTTTTGAAGAATACATAAATTTATCGGTTAACAGTTTTCCTGATGCGTTATTCAGTTTAGAAGAAACAGAAGAACCTGGAAGATATTGTGACATTGTAAGTTCCTATTTAATATTAAAGCCACAAACAAAACAAGAATTGCTTGAAATATTAGATGTTACTAAGAGACTTGAAAAACTGTTATTTATATTAAAGAATGAGCTTGAAGTCTTAAAAATAGAAAAGAAGATTGGAAGCAAGGTTAAAGGTAAAATAGATAAAATTCAAAAGGAATATTATCTAAGAGAACAAATGAAAGCTATACAAGAGGAACTAGGGGAAGATGACGAAAACAAAAAAGAAATAATTGAGTATGAAATCAAAATAAAAAAGGCAAAACTGCCTAAAGAGCCAAAAGAAAAAGCAAATTATGAGCTAAATAGATTAAAAAGTTCAGGAAATTATTCTGCCGATAGTGGAGTATCAAAGTCGTATTTAGATTGGATATTAGCTCTACCTTGGAATAAATCGACTAAAGATAACATTGACATAAGTAAGGCCAGAGAAGTTTTTGATAAAGAGCATTACGGGCTTGAGGATGTTAAAGAAAGAATAATAGAATATTTAGCAGTTAAAAAAATTAGCAAGACGCTTAAGGGACCTATACTTTGTTTGGTAGGGCCACCAGGAGTTGGTAAAACATCTATAGCGAAGTCTGTTGCAAATGCATTAAATAGAAACTTTGTTAGAATGTCACTTGGTGGAGTAAAAGATGAAGCTGAAATAAGGGGGCATAGAAAAACTTACGTGGGAGCAATTCCAGGTAGGATTATATATGCAATGAAACAAGCCGGATCAAAGAATCCATTGTTCTTATTAGATGAAATTGATAAGATGAGTGGTGATATTAAAGGCGATCCTGCAGATGCTCTTTTAGAAGTATTGGATAGTGAACAAAATGCTAGCTTTAGGGATCATTACCTAGAATTAGATTTTGATTTATCAAAAGTCTTATTCATAACTACTGCAAATAAATTGGACACTATTCCAAGAGCTTTATTAGATAGAATGGAAGTCATTGAGGTATCAGGATATACATCAGAGGAAAAATTTCATATTGCTAAAAATCATATTATTCCAAAGATGTTAAAAGAACATAATATGGATGATGGTAGTATAACCTTTTCGGACAATTCAATAACTTGTATAATTGAAAACTATACAAGAGAATCAGGGGTTAGAAGTCTTGAAAGACAAATTGCTTCTGTAATTCGAAAGGCAATAACAGAAATGGTAGAGAAAAACAAAAAGGGTGTTAATGTTACAGCATCTCATGTTAAGAGATATTTAGGTGCAGTTATGTTTACTTATGACAAAGCTGAAACTGAAGATAAAGTTGGTGTAGTAACTGGACTAGCATGGACTGAAGTTGGTGGGGTTACATTACCAGTTGAGGCGAGTGCTATGGATGGAACGGGTAAGCTAGAACTTACAGGACAACTAGGGGATGTTATGAAGGAATCCGCTAAAGCTGGATATAGTTATGTTAGAGCTAATGCTTCTAAGTATAATATAGATAAAGACTTCTATAAAAATAAGGATATCCATATTCATGTTCCAGAGGGGTCAGTACCTAAAGATGGACCATCGGCTGGTGTAACTATGATAACTGCAATGGTGTCTGCATTGACTAATAGAAAAGTAAGGCATAATGTAGCAATGACTGGCGAAATTACGCTTACAGGAAGAGTGCTACCTATTGGAGGGCTTAAGGAGAAATCATTAGCTGCATATAGAGCAGGTATTGATACAATTATAATTCCTTGTGAGAATGAAAAAGATACAGAAAAAATACCAAAGAGTATTAAGGACAAACTAAAATTTATATTTGCAAGTAAAGTAGAAAATGTACTTGAACATGCATTACTTGAAAATACATTAAATGGAGAGATAAATAATGGAGATAAAACAATCTGAATTTATAATATCAGCAGTAAAACCTGCTCAGTACCCAACAGATAATAGAGTAGAATATGCTTTTGTTGGAAGATCGAATGTAGGCAAGTCATCTTTGATAAATACTATAACAAATAGAAGAAAATTAGTTAAAGTTAGTGGAACACCAGGAAAAACTAGACTTATAAATTTCTTTTTAATAAATGATAGTTTTTATTTTGTAGATTTGCCAGGTTACGGATATGCAAAAGTATCCAAAACTGAACAAGCTAAATGGGGAAAAATGATGGAGGACTATTTAGTTCGTAGGCCTCAACTACAAAAGGTAGCATTACTAGTGGACTGTAGACGTAAGCCAACTAAAGATGACCTTCTAATGTACGGATGGATTAAACATTTTGGATATGAAGTTGTAATAGTTGCAACTAAAAAAGATAAACTAAACAGAGCAGAATTAGTAAAGAATAATAAGTTAATAAGGGAAACTTTACAACTAGATCCAAGTGAGGCGATTATAAATATCTCATCACTTAAAAAAATAGGGGTCAAAGAACTTTTAGGAAATATGTTTAACGACAGTTCAGAAGATGAACCACTAACTTCTAATGGAAATCCAATACTATAATAAGAAAAAAATTTCAGTAGAGATATAAAATAGATCTATATTACGGTGTGCAAGTTATTACTTGCACACTTCGTAATAAGGTCTATTTTTCGTTAACACTCCATTTTATATTAATTTTAATGTTTAACGACAGTGTTGGTAATATGACAATTTTTAAAGGAAGACAAAAATGGCTTCCTTAAATTATTTACACCGTTTTTCAATCAGGTTTAATGCCCTATATGCTTCTTTTATGATAAGGTCTTCATTATCATTGCGTATTATTTTTTTTAGTTCAGAGGTTGCAAATTCAATATTAAAAGCCGAAAATGCCATTGTAATTTTCCAACGAAGAATGTAATCATATTTATATTTTTCATAACACTTGATAAGTTTTTTAACAACAAAACATTCGTTAGGAATATCATTATAAAAGCATAAAAATCCTATGCCATCAATAACCTCTCGAATTACAAAAACATCATAATCGTTAAGGGATTCAACTAATATAGGCAATACCGATTTATTCATTTTCCCCATTACCCTTGCGATAATATCTCTTGGCAAAGGATAACTTATTTTTTCGGAAACTTTATTAGGTAATTTAATATGTTGATTTTTCCCTATTTTACCCACATAACTAAGCATTTGTTTCGCAATTTCACTATCTCCTTTTTCTAATGAACTACATATTTCTATTTTTGTATAGAGGGATTTCTCTTTCACAAGAGTTTCTAATAAAATAATACCTAAATCTAATTGCGAAATATTATTACAGTTTTCTAACAACCTTACAGCAATAGTTCTTTCTAATGCTTTTTTTGATTTTAACAAAACACATAATTCATCAATTGTCAGTAATTTATAATCATTAGTAATATCAGCATTATCTATATAACCACGTTTTTTCAAATCTTCCTTACTACTTTTCATATCTTACTCCTTATTGTTTACTAATTATAATTCTGTGATTAATAAACCTTATCCTAATATTGCGTCCGTATTTAATTGTACAACAGAGTAGTGTAAATATTCAATTTTTTCTCTCATATTCCATTTAGAAATTCTTATTTTGTAAATGGAAATTTCACGTTTTAATCTCTTATTACAAGGAATGCAGGAGAAAGTTATATGGATACATTTTATTTCATAAGTATTTATATGAAAATTTGTATCAATTTATTTCTGGGAGAATAGTATATATTAGAAACAAAAGAAAAAGATTTTAAAAGTAAATTAAGAAAAGTAATTAAAAGGAGCAATTAAAAGGAGGGTATTTAGATGGATATGAATAGCTTATTAAGTGGATTGGCTGAATCTCAAAAGAATGGTTCCAATAAAAGCTGCAATTGTAACAATGATGGCGGCGGATGTAACAATGGTGGTAACTGTGGCGGTGGATTCGGTGGTGGCAGCGGTATTTGGATAATCGTTTTATTACTTTTGTTTTGCTGCCAAGGTCAAGGACAAGATAGTGGTACTGTATGCGGATGTGAGCCAAAACACTGCAAGGAGCTTTGCAGATGTGGATCAAGTGGTAATGGTAATGGATTCTTTGGTTTAGGTGGATTCGGTGGCGGATGTGGCGGCGGTAGTGGTATTTGGATAATAATTTTAATTCTTTTATTGGTATGTAGTGGCAATGGAAGACAAAACAAAGGATGTACGAACAATATCATTAATTTAGATGGCTGCGACGACGAATAACTAGGAAAATTAATCATATGTGAAAAATATATATTAAGTAAACAATAGATAAATTATATGTTCTTAACTTTAGTTGAAATATGTAACACATTAAAATTTGGCCCAGAAAGGGGAGTTTTATATGTCTAAAAAAAGATGTTGTGGAAATGTAGCTGTAGCACCTGTAGTAAGCCCAGTAGGAAATCTATGCACAAATCCGATTTGTGCGATAATATTATTAATTATACTTCAAAGAACATGTCTACTTGAAAACAAAAATGCTTTCTTATTAATATTGTTATTCCTAGGTTTTTGTTTCTGTAAAGGTGGATGTGGCGGAAATGCAGTGAAGAGCTGCGGATGCTAATTTAAAAATAAGGGGGAGCTTAAATGCTCTCCCATTTATAAATGAGGTGATAAACATGTCAAAACATCATAAGCGTGATAGAAATAATATGGATAATAATAACATGAATAATAATAATAATAATAATAATAATAATAATAATAATCAGAACAACAATGGTAATGATGGAAATGGTAATAACAATAATCAGAATAACAATGCTAATAATCAACTAGCACAAATGATTAATGGAAACGGTGCAAATCCTTTGGTGGGATTAATATCTAGCCTTCTTTCAGGAAATGGTACTGGTAATGGGACTAGTAATGGTGGAAATATGATTGAGAGTTTACTTTCTGGGTTAGGAGGTAACAATAATAACATGTTAGGTAATTTACTAGGTGGGTTAGGTGGGCAGGACGGTAACATTCTAGGTAATTTACTTGGTAGTTTAGGTGGTCAAGACAATATTTTAGGCAATCTTATGGATAGTTTAGGTGGTCAAAGTAATAATATGAAAGTAAACTCAAATAATGCTTCTAACTCGGGTAATGTAAAATCTACACCAAATGTTGCAAAGAATAATAAAACCAATAGTAGTAGTAACAATAAGGTTAATATAAACAATGATACTGAAAACAATGATATAGTAAGTTCAAATAAAAATGATCAAGACAATGTATTTACAAATATATTTTCAGGTATGGGAAATATAGATTTAAGTGAAATTTCAAATATGTTATCTGGAATAGATTTAAATAATTTAGATTTAAATAGTTCTGATTTTAATGATATGATGAGTTCCATATCAAATAATGATTCTTTTGTAAATGATGATTCTTTTGAGAATAACGACGTTGAATTTAAACATACAAGTCCTAAGGAAAGTACACATAGTATTTTAGAAGGCCTAGAAGATGAAGATAAGGGGCAACTTATATATATATTAGCTCATCTAGTAGATGAGCAAAAGCTTGGAATGCTAAATAGAATTGTAGAGGAAAATTCCAACTTAAGACATTAGAATTATATAGATAAAAATTAGTAAGAGCAACACATAAATTTAAAACTTATGTGTTACTTTTTTATTTAAAATGTTTATAAATTATCAATGTTGTCATCAGGTTGTTCATAATTTGCCATGGTACATTTGCCATCAAGAATTCCACCCTCGGAGATCATTAATTTTTTCACCGAAATATCACCTCGGACTTTGCCACAACTTTCTATAGTTAAGGTGTTTGTGCAAGAGACATTTCCATTTATTATTCCATTTATATATGCATTATTACAGGTAATATCGCCTTCTATTCTGCCTGTTTCACCTAATACTATATCATCTTCACAAATTATATTTCCATCAATAGAACCATCTATTTTAATAAGACCATTTCCATTCAAAGAACCAATTATAGAACATTGCTGGCCAATTAAAGTTTCAATTCTATTTACATCTTTTTCTTTATTATTAAACATATACGATTCCCCCAATTTATATTATATTTTAAATTACCTATATACATAATAGGTTTGTAGTAAACCATCTTTATATAAAAATATTTTAATTTATCATTTATAATGAATAAAACTAAGTAAAAAGGTTAATATTATAAATGTAATCGGAGTTTAAATCTCCATTTGCATAAAATTAAAACATTTTATGCGTAACCCCCATCCCCCCTTGGGACCGGTAATACGGTCCCTTTTGTAAGTTTATAAGTGATATTAATATTTTATACATAATGTAATAGTTTTATGTTTTTACTTGATATCTATAGAGCTAATTTTAAAAGAAGGATCTTTATTAGTATTTGGGATAAGCTTTAAAATTAATTCTATAGTATAGTTTCTTGTTTCTTTTAAATCGCTTACCTTAGGGTCTAATAGATCATTTGTATTAGTTCCTTTAAAATTTAATGTCCATAAAACATCGCTAGCATTACCATCCTTGTCCCAATTGAAATCTTTAAAAACACCATCTTGGAAAGTTAATTGTACTTTTTTGTTGGATAAATCACTTAAGAGTGAAATATCATTACCATTTAAATCAGATGTAAAAAGGTCTTTTGGTATAGTTAATTCAGAAACTGGAAAGGTTGCCATAAGATTTATGAAACCGAGTACTGTGGTTTTACCCATATAATTATCAACATAGTTGTAGTCAAAAGATTTTAAACTATCTTGAATAAAAATATAACTAATAAGATTTAATTTTCCATCTTTGATATTCCCAGATAACATTTTAGGTGTTTTATTATTTTTACTGTCTACAAAACCTAAAATATTGTTTGTGCTGCTAAATATATCTTCATATTTTTCACCAGTCCAAAGGAAAACATGCTGCACTGCTTTATTATTTACAGATGCTTGAGTAAATATTTCAGGTACGTTGTTTCTAGATATGTCCATTAATGTTAGTCTCATAGGCCACTGCAGATAATAATTGCCAACGGTGTTGATTTTTTTAGAAGGTTCTAAATAATAGGATTTGTCTCCAGAATTTATTTGAATAAAGTATTTATCAGCATCTGTTTTTATGTAGAGTATATCCTTAGTTCCATCACCTGTTAAATCAACTTGCATCATTTTTGCTTCATTTACGATATTAAATGTACTTATTGCACTTGTTTTGAAAAGAAATAAAAATGTAAGCGATATGGTAAAAATGATAATGCCTAAAACATAATAAATATATTTCTTTTTTAAAAATATTATCTGTATCTTCATTTATTCCACCCCCCCTTAAATTATATGTAACAACTGCATATTTAATTAATTTATATTTAATAAATCTTAAAAATTAACATTTAATAATATAATGAGGTGAACTTATGAGAAAATCAAATAAATTTTTAAGAAACATATGTATAGTTCTTTTAATTCTAATTACGGTGTTTAGTTTGTCATCTTGCAAATGGGGAAGTGATAAAAAGAGTGAAGATCAAAAAAAATTAAATATATTTCTAGATACGACAGATGAACATTCTTATAAAATAAATAAGTTTTTAATTGATGATTACAAAAAAAACAATCCAGATGTTGTAATAAAATTAAATGATATAATAGGTGATAAAAGTAACATTATGGATACAATTAATTTGGGTACAGAAATAGATGTGATGTTCACGAGTAGAAATGATTTTATTGAACTTAGTAAAAAGGGAGTTCTAAGTGATATGGATGGAACATATGAGGACAACAATATTAATAGTAGATATTTTAATATTATGAGTTCTTATGGAAGAATAGGTGATAAATATTATGGAATAGGGGTTGTACCATATTCTATTGAATTATTTTATAATAAAGCAAACTTAGAAAAGCTAAAAATAGCTAATCCTAATAATTTAAAAGAGTGGTTAAATGTGTTAAAGCAAATTAATGGTAAGGGATTGAAGACACCTGTCGTACTAAATGAAGATATAGATGCGAGTGGTATTTTGTTTTCATTAATAGCTAGCACAGGCATAAATACTCATGAGGTTGAGGAAAGTTATGATAGTGGTGAGCAAGGCTATAAGAAACTTAAAAATATGCAAGGAGTATTTGATGAATTTAACTTGCTTACTAAAAACAATGGAATTACAAAAGATTCTTTTGAGTTAGGTAATGAGCAAAGTGTTACTAATTTTAATACTGGTGATTCACCACTACTCATGTGTGCTTCATATTATAATCCTAAACTTAATGGAAATAATATAGGTGTAATTAAAGACTATGATAATAATTCAAAGTTTGGGGCAAATATGCCTATTATAATTAACTCTATATTAAGTATCCCTGTAAATGCAAAAAATAGGGATAGTGCAGATGGTTTTATTCAATATGTATATAGTGATGAAGCTCAAGCAAGACTTGTGCAAAAGGGAATTATAACTGGAAATAAAGTTGCAAATAATAAAATATTAGGTATTGGTAAATCAATGGTTCAACATATGTATAAGGCTAATGACAATAGCATACCTATATTATATAATTTACCTAAAAAGATAAAAACCAATGTACTTTTGACCTTGAAAAAGATCATAGATGGAAATTATAGTTCTAAAGAGTGGGAAGAGATATTAAAGGAAAGTTATAAATGATATTAATATACAAAAAAATATGTTTCAAAGGTACATTATTAAATAAAAAGAAGTATGAAATTAAATTTCATACTTCTTTTTATTTAATGATTTATTTTTTACAATTTTCACATAAACCATAAAAATAAAGTCTAGTTGCTATTACGTCGTAATTAGTATATTGTTTTACATCTTCAAGTACATTTGAAAAACTTATACCTTCTATGTCATCAACTTTACCACAATTCACGCATTGTATGTGAGGGTGAGGTAGCATATTACAATCATATCTAAAATTACCTTCACCAACATTAAGTTCTATAATCAGTTCAACGCTTATAAGAGTTTTTAATGCTTTATAAACTGTAGCCAAACTCATAGTAGGATATGTTGGTTGTAAAGCTTTGTAAATTATTTCAGCTGAAGGATGTTCTTTTGTAGATTGTAAATATTTGTAGACAGCAATGCGTTGGGGTGTAAGCTTTAATTTTTTCTCTTTAAAAACTGTTGTAATGTTCTCCATATACACCATCCTATAATATTATTATATAATATAGAACTTATTATATAATAAAAGCTATTACTTGTCAAAATTATTATTATATAAAAAAGTAATAAAAAGTAAAATTTTATTTTGTTTTTTATTCATTTATAGAATTAATTACATATATTAGTAATAGAGAGAGAGGGGGAACTAATACTTTGAAAAAAACATATGTACTAGATACCAATGTTATTTTATATTCACCGAGTGCGATATTGTCCTTTGGCGATAATGATGTAATAATACCAGAAGTAGTATTAGAAGAACTAGATAGTTTTAAGAAAGATAAAAGTGATTTAGGAGCTAATGCTAGATATTCAGCAAGGCTTATTGACGAACTCAGAAAACAGGGGAAATTAAACGAGGGCATTGATTTAGAAAGTGGAGGAATATTACGGGTTGAAATGAATCAATATGATACCGAAATTCCGGCTTCTTGGAGTAAAGAAAAAGCTGATAATAGAATATTGCAAGTATGTAAAGGTATTAAGGAGCAAGGTGAAGATGTTTGGCTCATAACCAAGGATATATTTCTACGTATAAAGGCGGATGCTGCGGATATTAATGTAGAAGATTATTATGAAAAATTTGTGCCAGAGTATGACAATCAGTATACAGGGAGGATAGAGGTATTTGTGTCTCCAGAAAAGCTTCAGGAGTTTTTTAGTAAAAAAAGTATAGAGGCTACTGTATTGCTTGAATATAATGAGGAGTTAGAAGAGTATACTACTCCATTTTTATACACAAATCAATTTTTAATAATGCATTCAATGGAAAATCCAAAACAAACTGCATTAGCAAGGTATGATGGAAGAAATGTAGTGCCGCTTTATTATAAAGACAGTAAACCGTTAGGAGTTATACCAAGAAATGTTGGGCAGAGATTTATGTTAGAATCTTTAAGTATTGATTCAGTAAAAGCACCACTTGTAATTATTAAAGGTCCAGCTGGAACTGCTAAAACACTATTTTCATTAGCGGTAGGCCTTCAAAAGATATTACAAGAAAGTGGCGAACACCACCATGGTGGTGAACAACTCCTTGGTAGTGAAGAGTACAGAAGAATTTTAATTTGCAGGCCCAATGTTACTATGGATGAAGAAATAGGTTTTTTGCCTGGTACAGAGCAAGAAAAGATTTCGCCATTTATGAGGCCAATATTTGATAATTTAGAAATACTTGTGGAATCTGATGAAAAAGAGCGTTATAAGAATGAAAAACAATTATCAGATAAGATAAAAGACTTGTTCGATAGGAGAATTATAACTACTGAAGCGGTTGCTTACCTTAGAGGAAGATCAATAGTGAAAAATTGGGTAATAATAGATGAGGCCCAAAACTTATCACCAAAACAAGTAAAAGCAATAATAACTAGGGCTGGAGAGGGAACCAAATTGATCCTTATAGGTGATCCAGAACAAATAGATCATCCTTTTCTAGATAAAAGATCAAATGGATTATGTTATGCATCCGAAAAAATGAAGGGCAGTGACTTATGTTATCAGGTGACTTTAAAATATGATGAATGTGAGAGATCTCCTCTAGCATTTGAAGGATCAAAAAAATTATAATAAGGGGATTTATAGAAGAGAGTATAAAAATTTATACTTTCTTTTGTATAGAAGAGAGTATAAATTTTTATATTTTCTTTTGTGTAGAAGAGAGCATAAAAATTTATACTCTTTTTTTTATACTCGATTTTGTATAGAGGAGAGTATAAATTTTTATACTCTCTTTTGTATTAAATTATCATATATTAGTTTAATTTACAAAAATAACATAAAAATGTTGTATTAAATTATATGATTATACTGTACAATATAAAAGTACATAATAAAGAAAAGGATGGGAAGTATGAGAAAAATAAAAAAACGGAGAAAAACCAAAAAGCGTACAAGTACACTTGTTTTGTTATTTGTAATATTCGAATTGATTTTCACAACAATTACTGGCCCATTTATGCTTTATTATGGTCCCTTTAAAAATGTGAAGAGTACAGTGGTAGGTGCGGCAATGACTACTTATTCATTACAATGGCTTGCAACAACATTTTTATCTAAAGAAGCAATAGCAAAAATTATGAGCGATCAAACAGTGGATACTTTAGTTCAAAATAATTTAGATGGTGTAAAGGTAGAAAATAAAAATGATGATAGTATAGAAAGATATGATGTAACAGGAAATAAATTTAAAGGTTACATATTAATAATTAATGACCCAACTAGATTAAAAGTAGGGTATAGTAGTATGCTTCGTAAGGAAGGGCAGATAACTAGCGATATTGCAAAGGATAACAATGCAATTGCGGCAATCAATGGTGGTGGATTTAAAGATGAGGATAATGGATCGAAATGGACAGGAACAGGAGCAAATCCAACTGGAATTATAATGGCCAATGGAAAAACTGCTTTTAATGATATAACTGATGTAGATAAAAAAACAGAGGTTGTAGCAATGACTAGTTCAGGAAAATTATTAGTTGGTCCTCATAGCCTTTCTGAGATGAAAACAGCTGGAGTAACTGATGCAGTATCTTTTGGACCAGCACTTATAGTTAATGGACAAAAAACTATTACTAAAGGTGATGGTGGTTGGGGTATTGCACCTAGAACATGTGTAGCGCAAAGAAAAGATGGAGCGATAATATTTTTAGTAATTGACGGTAGACAGGCAAAAAGTTTAGGAGCTACTTTAAGGGAAGCACAAGATGTATTATATGATTATGGTGCTGTTAACGCTACTAACTTAGATGGAGGTTCTTCTTCTACATTATTTTATGATGATGAAATAATTAATAGCCCATCAGATAGTTTGGGAGAAAGGTCAGTACCTTCAATTATGTATATAGAGAGTAGAAAATAAGTATAAAATTTAAGTATAGGATATTTTGAAGTTAAAGGAGAAAAAATATGAGTTGGACGAAAAGAATAAGCATATGGATAGTAGTATCTTTATCTTTGCAATGTTTAGGTCTCTTTTACATTGATCATTATTTTTTAGCTACTGATTCAAAGGCAGTTTCCAAAAAAGTTGTCGAAGATATAAGTGCAAAAGTCAAAGATGTTGATATTAATATACCAGCAAATGCAAAAAATATATTAGCATCTTATGATGCCAAATATATATCTTATTACGATGATGAAAAATTGGTAATTGTTAATTGTTCGACTGGGAAAACTAAAAACATAAAGTCGGAAGATGGATGTAACGTTTCTTTTGCTACATGGGTTCCAGGTAGAAATAGAATGGTTTTCGTAGAAAAAGAAAGTGATGATGAATCTAGTGATTTAATATTATATTCTTATGATGTAGTAAAAGGTGAAAAAGTAAAAACAATAAAATTAGATTGGGGTGGTACTAACCCTAAAGTAGAAGATATTCAAACATCTACTTTAACAGGACTTATTTACGTGAAGGTATCAAACAATGCTAATAAAAGCAGCATTTATAGAATTGATAGAAACCCAGATATGTCAAAAATAGATACAATACCTAAACTCGTGGGTAATATCGCATTGATTCGCCATGAAGATAAATTGGTCTATGAAGGCTCGGTGTATAATAAAATATATGTTACCGGTAAAAGCAATGCTATAAGTGTGGGTGATGTTGATAATCTTACTTTAATTGGGGCTGCTGATGATGATAATATCTATCTTGCACAATTAAAAGATAATTTGATAAGCAAAGTTTATTATGGTAAAACGTCACAAGATACTAGTACATGGAAAACCATTAATTTACAAACACCTTGCGCTAAAGAAAATTTACTTCTATCAACTGGCGGTAAAATATATCAGAATGATCCACTAAAAGGTGTCATAAAAGATATAAGTTCTGGAACTCAAACTAGCTATAAAGGTAAATTTGTGCAATTGTATAATAAGGGAGTAGTATCTCTTGTAAATAACAAAATATCTTTTGTGCTTTTCAAGTAATAAGTGGATCCAGACTATGCCTTTGGCATAGTCTTTTGTTTACTAAGAAATTTGAAATTAAAAGTTTATACTAGATATTTAGTGAGTTTAATAAAAAATGAATGTGAGGGGGAGTAAATTTGGATACACAGCAAATATTGTATAAAATTTTAATGATACCAGCAATTTTAATAGCATTTACATTCCATGAGTATGCACATGCTATTGTAGCGGATAGGTTAGGCGATAAAACTCCTAGATTTCAAGGAAGACTTACACTAAATCCAATTGCTCATATAGATCCAATAGGATTTATTCTGATTATATTAACGGGATTTGGATGGGCGAAACCCGTTGAAACAAATCCTAGTTCTTATAAAAATTATTATAGGGATGATTTAAAAATTTCATTTGCTGGTCCATTTGCAAATTTGATTATAGGGTTTGTATTTGCAATTTTAACGGTGCTATTCTGGAAATTCTCACCTATTCACGGTACGGTACTTACCATTATTATAGAAATATTAAAGATTACAGTATCTATAAATTGTATGTTGTTTTTTCTTAATTTAGTTCCAGTGCCAGGATTCGATGGATATCATATAATTAGGGATTTGTTTCCAAAGTTTTTTTACAATATGTCAGATACATTTACTAGATATCAATTTTTGATATTTTTGGTTTTAATATTACCTATATTACCTGGTAATCAATCAGTTTTCACTTATATAGTGCAAGTGCCAGCTAATTGGGTATATAATATTTTTATGAACATCGCGTTAATGCTTCAATAAGAAAGTAAAGTTAAAAATTGTTATTATTATAAATGTAAGGAGAAAATATATGCGCTTAAGAAAAAAATATTGGGCTAGGCCGGAACTAGAAGCCAGCCATATTGTAAGAACAGATCAATATGATCATAAAGGAAATTGGAGTGAAGAATTTAAAAATGAAAATGAAATACATCTAGAGCTTGGATGTGGTAAGGGCAGTTTTATTGCAGAAAAATCTAGGCAAAATGATAACATTAATTTTGTAGGCATAGATTTAAAAGATGAGGTACTAGTGTTTGCACTTAGAAAAGTTATAGAAGCTCGCGGGGTTAAGGCAGAGCAAAATATAAATGTACGTCTTATGCCTTTAAACATTATGTTTATTGATGATGTATTTGCAAAAGATGAGATAAGTAGAATTTATATAAATTTCTGTAACCCTTGGCCAAAAGAACGACATAATAAAAGAAGATTAACTCACACTAAATTCTTAACAAATTACAAGAAATTTTTAAAAGTTGGATCTGAAGTTTGGTTCAAAACAGATGATACAGACTTGTTTGAAGACTCTGTAGAATATTTTAAACAATGTGGTTTTGAAATATTATTTTTAACATATGATCTTCATAAGAGCGGTTTTGAAGAAAATGTAATTACGGAATATGAAGCTAAATTTGCAAGTATAGGTAAGAAAGCTATGTTTTTAAGGGCTAAATTAATTAAAGAAAATTAGTAAGTTTAATAAAAGATAAATAAAGTTATTAACAAAGTTGTCCACATTAGTTCCATAAAATTATGGATTAATGTGGACAATTTACGTAGTTGATTTCTTGTATTAATAATGATATTATTGTATTGTAAGTATTCATATTAAATTGTTATTAAAATTAAATAATAAAATATAGGTTTAATTAAAATTGATTAATTAAAAGGGAATCAGGTTAAAATCCTGAACTATCTCGTAGCTGTAATAGATGAATTTAAGTACAATATGTCACTCGGAAACGGGGAAGGCGTACTTAAATAATGATTCTTGAGTCAGAATATCTGCCTATGTTTTGCACCATAAACTCTACGAGTGATAGGGAGGGCTTTGTAATAGAAATTTGTTTGCTGATTTATATGGTTAAACATAATTTTAAATCGTTTCCTTTTAACGCTCCAGTTAAAGGGCTTTTTTTATTTTGAAAAAATTACAAGAAAAAATAAATCAGATAAAATAATATGGGGGGCGCTTTTATGTTAAAGAAATACCAAGTTACACTCGGAGTTTTAATGATGTTGCTGTTTATACCGAGGAATGTATTCGCAATGCACATAATGGAAGGATTTTTACCGCCGAAATGGTGTATAACTTGGGGTGCAATATGTATACCGTTTATTGTTGTTGGTTACTTTTCTATAAAGGAAAAAATAAGGATAGATCCAAAACTTAAGATGTTAATTGCAATGGTAGGAGCATTTGCATTTGTTCTATCAGCACTTAAAATACCATCAGTTACAGGAAGTTGTTCGCATCCAACAGGGGTTGGCCTTGGTGCAATTTTATTTGGACCTACAGTAATGAGTGTACTTGGCTTAATAGTTTTGATTTTTCAAGCCTTACTCCTTGCACATGGAGGACTCACAACTCTTGGAGCTAATACTTTTTCTATGGCTGTAGTTGGACCAATAGTATCTTACGGCGTATACAAACTTTTAAAGAAATTAAATGTTTCAACATCAATATCTATATTTTCTGCCGCAATGCTTGGTGATTTAATGACATATGTTACAACTTCTTTTCAACTTGCAGTGGCATTTCCAGATGAAATAGGAGGGTTTGTGGCATCGCTTATAAAATTTATGAGTATATTTGCAGTAACACAACTTCCGCTTGCAATAAGTGAAGGGATATTAACAGTTATAGTATTTAATCTTTTAACTAAATATAATAAGGAAGAACTTAAAGAATTAAATGTTTTATCAGAGGAGGAATAGTAAAGATGAGTATCGATAAAAAAAGTAAGAATAATAGTATGCTTAAAAAAAATTTGATACTTGCTGTACTTGTTGTTGCTATTGCTGTTATTCCCCTATTATTTCTAAAACATGCGGCTTTCACTGGTTCAGATGATTTGGCCAAAAATGAGATAACAAAAATTGCTGCAAATTATAAACCTTGGTTCTCATCAATCTGGACACCGCCAAGCGCTGAAATAGAGAGTCTTATATTTTCACTACAGGCAGCTATCGGATCTGGAGTTGTATGTTTTTTCTTTGGGTATGCAAAAGGAAAAGCAAAAGCAAGGGCAGAGATAGAAGTGAAAGAGAAAACAATTGAAGGTGAGAAAAATTGATTTCTATAGACAAGTTAGCATATATTTCGAAACTTAAAAATGTTAATCCTATGGAAAAATTTATTTTTTCAATGGCTACGATAATTGTATGTATATCACTTAATAACATAGCTGACTCTATAATAATATTATTACTTATGAGTTTTATAACGGTTTTTAAGGGAAAATTACCATTAAAAAATTATATTGAGTTAATGTCCATACCATTAGTTTTTTTGATAATGGGTGTTATAACAATAGCAATAAATGTAGCAACAAGTAGTAAAGGCTTAATATTTAGTTTTAGTATTTTTAATGTTACATTAGGATGTACTTATGATAGCCTAATAACTGCAGCAAGATTATTTTTTAAGTCACTAGCAGCAGTTTCTTGTTTATATTTTTTAACACTAACAACGCCAGTTTTTGAAGTTTTATCAGTGCTTAGAAAACTTAAAGTACCTAAATTATTTGTTGAATTAATGGGTCTTATATATAGATTTATTTTTGTATTATTAGATACTGCTAATATGATTTATATATCTCAAAGTTCAAGGCTTGGATATTCAACATTTAGAAGAGGGTTCAATTCATTAGGAAATTTAGTTATTTCATTGTTTTTAAGTGCGTACAAAAGGTCACAAGATATTTATATGGCTATGGAATCAAGATGTTATGATGGAGATATAAATTTATTGGAAAATCATTATGTGACTTCATACAAAAATATATCCCTAATTATATTAGTAGAGGTGTTTTTAATAATTGTAAGTTTTAGTAAAAACATTATATTTTCGTAAAGAGTTTAATTATAAAAAAATCATTTGAAGATATTTCAAGGTTGTAAAATTTAAGCCCCCAGGGAGATTATATAATGAGTCAATATATATTGGAGACAAGAAATTTAAGTTATAAGTATCAAGATGGAACTAAAGCATTAAACAATATAAATATAAAAATAGAAAAAGGTAAAAAGATATCATTTGTTGGGGTTAATGGTTCAGGTAAATCAACTGTTTTCTTGAATTTTAATGGTATTTTAAAACCAACTAAAGGTAATGTAATATATAAAGGAAATGAAGTAAAGTATAATCAAAAGTCATTATTAGAATTAAGAAAAAATATAGGTATAGTGTTTCAGGACCCTGAGAATCAATTATTTTCTGCAAGTGTATATCAAGAAGTTTCATTTGGTGCTATGAACTTAAAGCTAAACGAGACAGAAGTAAGGCGTAGGGTGGATGCTGCACTTATGGATGTGGGCATGTATGATTATAAAGATAAAGCAGTACATTTTTTAAGTTATGGACAGAAAAAAAGAGTGGCAATTGCAGATATACTTGTTATGAACCCAGAAATAATAGTATTCGATGAGCCTACTTCAAGTCTTGACCCTAAGCATTCAAAACAAATTGTGAAAATATTTGATGATTTAAACAAAAAAGGAATAACTGTTATATTATCAACTCATGATGTGGAGCTTGCTTATGCGTGGTCAGATTATATTATAGTACTTAAAGATGGCGAAATAGCTAAGGAAGGTACACCTTATGAAATTTTTTCGGATGATAAACTAATTCATGAGTGTTACCTTGAAAAGCCATTTATCCTTGAAGTTTTTGAGCAGCTTAGGAGCAGTGGAAAAATAGATTCAGAGGCAGCAATACCTAGAAATAAAAAAGAGCTTTTTGAAATAATAAATCATGGGAATATAATCAACAATGATTAAAAAATGAATGGTCTACATTGTTGATTAATAATGGGATTTTTAAAGTTAAAGGTTTACAATCATATTTATTGACATAACTAAGCTAATGTTATAAACTTATTTTGTAGAAATATATAAATTTCAGAATCAAAGTGACTATTCTGTTGGAAATATTAGTAAAAATTAAATAGATTTTTTAGGTGCCTTTTATTGATTAACTACTTTAGTAGATGAGCTACACTAGTAGATGATTGATAGGGTGAAAAGGGAATGTGGTGTAAGTCCACAGCAGCCCCCGCTACTGTAATTGACAGCAAACTTTATAATTGCCTAGTGTATTAAAAAGGTAAGTAATAGGGGAGTGATTATCAAGAGCCAGGAGACCTGCCTAAATTAGCAATATTAAGCTTTCGGCGGGAAAGAACTTGTAGGTTTTAAGTTAGTGCAATAAAAAATTGCATATAACAGCAGGTGTGATAGCTTGCTGTTTTTTATTTTTAAAAATGGAAATAAGAATCAAAGACAAACAAGAGGGAAGGGAGAAAAAGTAATGGCTAAAATAATGGTTCAAGGAACAGCTTCATCTGTTGGGAAAAGCATATTAGTTACGGCGTTATGTAGAATTTTAAAACAAGATGGGTTTTCTGTATGTCCTTTCAAGTCACAAAACATGTCATTAAATTCTTATATTACATTGGATGGAAAAGAAATGGGACGTGCACAGGTGCTTCAAGCATATGCAGCAGGTCTTGAGCCGGAAGTATTTATGAATCCAATACTTCTAAAACCTACCTCGGATAAAAAGTGTCAAATTATAGTTAATGGAAAGGTTTATGGAAATAGTACAGCTATGGAGTATCATAATATGAAACTAAAATTCAAAGATATGTTAAAATCACAGTTTGAAGAATTAGAAAAGAAGTTTGATATTATAGTAATGGAGGGAGCAGGTAGTCCTGCAGAAATCAATTTAAGGGAAAGAGATATAGTGAATATGGGAATGGCAGAACTTATAGATGCCCCTGTAATACTTGCTGGAGATATAGATAAAGGTGGTGTGTTTGCATCACTTGCAGGAACTATGCTTTTACTAAAGGCAGATGAGAAAAAAAGAGTTAAAGCTACTATTATAAATAAATTTAGAGGAGATTTAGAAATTTTAAAGCCAGGACTTACAATGCTTGAGGATATTATACATATTCCTTGCGCAGGGGTAGTTCCACACTTTAGATTAGACCTTGAAGATGAGGATGGCGCAGTAGAATTTAACAAGAAAATTACTGCACCTATTGACATTGCAGTAATAAAACTTCCGCATATATCAAATTTTACAGATTTAGATGCATTGAAGGCAGAGGAAGATGTATCAGTTAGATTTATTACAACTAAAGCGGAACTCGGAAATCCAGACTTACTTATAATCCCTGGAACAAAGAATACTATTGATGATTTAATTACCATAAGGGATTCAGGACTTATGGACGCTATAAAACAATACAGTGGCAAAGGAACAATATTAGGCATTTGTGGAGGATACCAAATGCTAGGTAATAGTTTAAGTGACCCAAGTGGTGTAGAGGGAAGTTTTGATAAAGTAGAAGGAATGAAGCTTTTAGATATAGATACATTATTTGAAGATGAGAAAATAACTACAAGAGTAAAGGCTCGTAGCATTAACATGAAAACTAGTAATGTTAAGACATATGGTTATGAAATACATATGGGTAAATGTAGTTATGGGGAAAAGGCAAAACCTCTATTTGAAATATATGATAGAAACGGTGACGATACTTCCGTGCAAGGTAACCACAATTTATCCTTTGATGGAGCAATTAACGAAGGCGGAAATGTTATGGGTACGTATATTCATGGGGTATTTGATGGAACTGAATTTAGAGAGTTTATTATTAATGGCTTAAGAGTTAAAAAATCTATAAAACCTAAAAAATCTAAGACTTATGAGAGCCTAAGAGAAAAAGAAATAGACAAGCTTGCAGATATAGTAAGAAACAATATAGATATGAATATGATTTATAAGATCATAGGGATAGAAAAAAGAGACAAGTCTTTTAAGGCGGGGACGGTTAACAACTAATTAGTGTTTAGTGTTTCTAAAAGGCGGGGACGGTTAACAACTAATTAGTGTTTAGTTCTTCTAAAAGGCGGGGACGGTTAACAACTAATTAGTGTTTAGTGTTTCTAAAAGGTGGGGACGGTTAACAACTAATTAGTGTTTAGTGTTTCTAAAAGGTGGGGACGGTTAACAACAAATTAGTGTTTAGTGTTTCTAAAAGGTGGGGACGGTTAATAACTAATTAGTATTCAGTGTTTCTAAAAGGCGGGGACAGTTAAGAACTAATAGTAGGAAAAATAAGATAGTGAGGAATTATAATGGAAATGTTGTTTCAAATGAATATAATGGATTTAATAGCAGCAATTTTGTTAGATTTATTAATTGGAGATCCGTATTGGTTTAAACATCCGGTGATTTATATAGGCAAACTTATTAGGGTCTTAGATAAATTAGGTAGAAAGTTATGTAAAACTAATAAGCAAATTAAAATATTTGGAGGAGTAATTGTAGTTATAGTAGCATTTTCTAGTTTTTTAGTTCCATTTATAATTTTAAGAATATCCAAAGAGTTCTTTTGGGTATATAATATTCTTAATATCATTTTGCTTTGGACAACAATAGCAACAAGATGCCTCCACACGGAGGGTATTAAGGTTTATGATGCTTTGGTTAAAAATGATATTGATGACGCTAGAGTTAAATTATCGTATATTGTAGGAAGAGATACTAAAGACCTTAGCGTGGATGAAATAGTTAGAGCAGATGTGGAGACCATTGCGGAGAATACGGCGGATGGTGTTATAGCTCCCATATTGTATGCAATACTAGGGGGAGCGCCACTAGCTATGATGTATAAGGGTATAAATACTATGGACTCAATGCTTGGATATATGAATGAAAAATATAAGTATATTGGATTCTTTCCAGCAAAAACAGATGATGTATTTAATTATGTGCCTGCAAGATTAACTGGATTTTTAATCTGTCTTGCAGCTCCAATTGTTAGGGGAAATATTTTAGATAGTATAAAAGTCATGATAAGGGATAGAAAAAATCATAAAAGCCCTAATTGTGCTTATCCTGAAGGTGCAGTGGCAGGAGCTATGAGGGTTCAATTAGGTGGAACAAACGTATATTTTGGAGAGAAAATGTATAAACCAACTATAGGAAATAGAATAAAAGATTTAGGTAGGGAACATATTGTGGATACAATAAAATTAATGTATGGATCATTGTTTTATATAACATTAATATGTGTAATATACGAAATATGTGCCAATATATATAAATAATAAATATGAAGAATTATCAATAGTTAAGTATTTTTGGAGATGATATAGTGATACAACTTATAGGGGTAAAGCATGATGTTAAAATAGAAATTAGAGAAAAACTTTCAATTATACCAAAACGTCAAGAAAGGTCCCTTGCGGCTCTTGTTAATATTTGCGATGAGGCGGTTATTTTAAGTACTTGTAATCGGATAGAAATATATTTTAAGTCAAAAGATGAAGATATTGTTAAGAAAATATTTAATGTACTAAATTGGGATGAGACTTTAATAAAGTGTGTATTTAATTATAAGGAAGAAAAAGCAGTACAGCACTTAATGGAGGTAGTTTGTGGATTTGATTCACTATTACTTGGGGAAGACCAAATACTAGGTCAAGTTAGGGATGCGTATGAAGTGGCGAAAGACTCTGGGGCGACTAAAAAGGAATTTCAGAGGCTTTTCGAAAATGCTATTGCTTGTGGCAAGAATTTTAGAACTAAATCTAAAACAGGTGAAATACCAGTTTCCTCGTCATCAATGGTAGTTAAAAAGGCAATAGATATGGGATACAAAAATTTTATGATATTAGGTTATGGTACGGTTGGACAATTAACTACAAAATATATACTAGCAGAAAAAATAGATTCACTATATATTGCGGTTAGGGATGCTCAAAAGGTTGATATAGAGGACCCACGAGTGAAAATAATACCTTTTAATGATATACAAAAAAATTATGAAAAGGTAGATTGTGTTATATCTTGTACCACAGCTCCTCATACGGTGGTTCGTTTGAATGAGTTGCCAAGTAAGCACTTATTATTGTTTGATTTAGCTGTGCCAAGGGACATTGAGGAAATAGTAAGTGGAAATCCTTTATATGAAGTTTATGATATAGATAAGATAAGGGATATTCATGATGCAAATTTTAAAATACGTAAGGATTCAATGAAAAATAATAGATATATTGTGGATAAAGCCATAAGGGAATTTGTAGAGTGGAAAACTATAGAAGAGTTGTCTCCTTTTATTAAAATGATAAAACATAATGGTGAGGATATATATAAGGAAAGACTTGCAACCTTTAAGCATAAAAAAGAGACAAAAGATAATGAAAAATTAGCAGAGATTTTATTAAAGAGCACTTCAAACGCCTTTGTAAATAAGGCTATACAGGTTTTAAAGGAGGAACATTTGAAGGGGAGGTCTAAGGAATGCGTGGATATAATAAGCAGGATTTTTCAGCAATAAATTATACCATGATTTCACTCTTATCTAGTAAGGTTAACATACTTATTGTTGGTGGGGGAGAGGCTGCTTTTATAAAATGTGGAACGTTTTCAAAGGAAGGCTGTAATATTACAGTAGTTTCAAAGGAATTTAACAAAAAGTTTTATAAGTTAAAAGATGTTTCTAATATAAAATTAATAAAAGATGAGTATAAAGAGTCTTATGTTGATATTAATCATATTGTAATTATTGCAACAAATAATAATATTATAAATGAATCTATAAAAAATTATTGTGATGAGAAGTGTAAGTTATATTTAAACTGTGAAGATTTCACGCAGGGGTTAGTAGTTAAACCAGTTCAAAGGGATACTTCTAATATGAAGTTTGCATTACATACTAAAGGTGGTAGTCCAAAAACATCACTTTTTATGTCAAAAATTATAGAAGATAAAATTTATGAGTATTCGAATTTTATAGATTATACTTGTAGTATTAGAAATATAGTTAAGATGCGGTCAGAAAAAAAAGAAATCATGAATTTTGTATGTAGTGAGGATTTCTTTTTTTTCTATACTAAGGATGTCCAGAATATTATCTTAGAAATGTTTTATGAAATTGGATCGGTATCTACCCCAGGGGTGATGTCGGAAGGTAAGGATTTGAGGAGGGCAAGATTTTGAAAATTAATATAGGAACTAGAAGAAGTGAACTTGCACAAGTTCAAGCAAATACAATTATGGCTATGATTAAAGAAAAGTTCGATATTGATTCAGAGAAGGTGCTAATTGAAACAAAGGGAGATAAAATTCTAAATGTTACTTTGGATAAAATAGGCGGTAAAGGACTTTTTGTAAAGGAAATAGAGTTTGCAATGATAGAGCAAAAAGCTGATATGGCAGTACATAGCATGAAAGATGTTCCATATGATGTTCCAAAAGAGTTTGAAATAGTCGCAATCCCAGTGAGGGAAGATGTTAGAGATGCATTTGTTGCATTTGATAACATCAGCTTCTATGATTTACATGAGGGTGCAAGAATAGGTACCAGCAGTATAAGACGGGGTACACAAATTAAAATTTTAAGACCAGATATAGAAATTGTCCCTATAAGGGGTAATGTACAGACTAGAATAGCAAAGATAAAAAAGGAAAATCTAGATGGAATAATACTGGCAGCGGCAGGTCTAAAAAGGCTAGGCATGGAAAATATAATTACTAATTATTTTAGCATAGATGAGATAGTACCAGCAATAGCTCAAGGCGCACTAGGAATAGAAATGGTTAAAAATCATCCACAAATAAATATGATTAAAAAATTAGATTGTTATGATGCTAGAATATGTGTAGATGCTGAGCGAAGTTTTATGGCAACGCTTAATGGAGATTGTCACGATTGTATAGGAGCATATGCTTATCTTGATAATGACCTTATGCATATGACTGGAGTATATAGAGTAAATGGAAAAATAGTTAAAAAACAATTATCGGGAGATAAAAATGATTATATAAAATTAGGAGATGATTTAGCTAAGAAGATACTTGAAAACAAATAGGCTTATGAAAAAATAAGGAGTGGATACAATGGGAAAGGTTTATTTAATGGGAGTAGGCCCAGGAGATGAGGAGTTAATAACTCTTAAAGCTATAAGAATGCTTGGAAAATGTACAGCGGTTATGTATGATAGGCTTGCGAGTACTAGTATACTTAAATATCTAAAAGCAGATTGCTTAATATATTATTGTGGAAAAGAGCCAGGGTGTCATTATAAAACTCAGGATGAAATAAATGATATGTTAGTAACTCTTGCTAAAGAAGGCAACATTGTTGGAAGGATTAAGGGCGGAGATCCATTTGTATTTGGAAGGGGTGGAGAGGAAGCCTTAGCTCTTCTTAGCGAAAATATTGAATTCGAAGTTATACCAGGAATAACCTCGCCAATAGCAGTACTAAGTTATGCTGGAATACCTATAACTCATAGAGGAATAGCTCAAAGTTTTCATGTATTCACTGCTATGAGTGCGGAAAAACTAGAGATTGATTGGAAGGCAGTTGCAAGCCTTGGTGGAACTTTAGTGTTTATGATGGGATTTAAAAACTTAGAAAAGATAGCACAAAATCTTATATTTAATGGAAAAAATAAAAGTACACCTTGCGCAGTAATAATGAGAGGAACTACATCGAAGCAAAAAAAGGTAGTAGGAACTTTAATAGATATTATAGGCAAGGTTCAAGAAGCAGAAATATCTTCTCCTTGTATTATTGTAGTAGGAGAAGTAATCCAGTTTAATGATCAATTTAATTGGTATGAGAAGAAACCGCTATTTGGTAAGAATATTTGTATAACTAGGTCAAAAGCTCAAGCAAAAGAATTAAGGGAAGAATTGATAGATTTAGGAGCAGAGGTGTTTGAAATAAATTCTATTGAATTTAAAGATACTTCAATTAACTTAGAAAAATGCAAGGGGAGGCTTACGGGTTATGATTTCATAACATTAACAAGTGTAAATGGAGTTAATTACTTTTTTGATTACTTAAGAGATATCAAATTTGATGTTAGAAAACTTAAAGCTAAAGTTGCAGCAATAGGACCAGCTACTGCGAAGGCTATTGAAAACAGAGGCATTATACCAGATATTGTGGCAGATCATTTTGTTGCTGAGAGTTTGTTTGATAAAATGAGGGGTTATGTAAAAGAATATGACAAGGTGTTAGTACCTAGGTCAAAAGATGCAAGGCCTTATTTAGTTGAAGCATTAAGAAATATCGGATGCATTGTTGAGGAAGTTTTCACTTATGAAACTATTTGTGGTAAATTAAAATCTGATAATGGAATTGAAGATGTAGATGTAATAGTCTTTACTTCACCATCAACAGTTAAAAATATGATTAAGATGGTAGGAATTGAAACTATACAATCTAAAAAAGCAATTGCTATAGGACCAATAACTGCAAAAGCACTAATAGACGTAGGAGTGAACCCAACTATATGTGATGTTTATAGCGTAGAAGGTGTTATAAATAAACTTTTAGAAATGTAATAATGATTTAATAGTAGAGAAAATGATTATTAATAACAATTTTGTGATTATTTAATAACAATTTTGTGATTACTTAATAATAAATTGTGGATAACATTAAAATATATTTAACTAGGAGTGGATAACTTTGTTCAAAAGAAATAGAAGATTAAGAGAAACAAAATATATAAGAGATTTGGTACGTGAAACAGTATTAACTCCATCAGATTTTATATTTCCTATATTTGTAGTAGAAGGTGAAAATATTAAAGAAGAGATATCTTCAATGCCAGGGAATTATCATTTTTCTTTAGATAGGCTTCATGAGATTATTGAAGAGGTTATCAAGGTAGGAGTACGTGGAGTAATTTTATTCGGATTACCGGATCATAAAGATGAAGTAGGCTGCGGTGCTTACGATAAAAATGGCATAATTCAAAGAGGAGTTAAAAAAGTTCGCGAAATATCAAAAGATTTAGTTATAATAACTGATGTATGTATGTGTGAATATACAAGTCATGGACATTGTGGAATACTAGAGGGAACGAAAGTTGATAATGATAAGAGTCTAAAATATATAGCAGAAATAGCATTATCTCATGCTCGATCTGGAGCTGATATGGTAGCGCCATCTGATATGATGGATGGACATGTTGCTGCAATAAGAGAACTTTTAGATAGTAATGGATATAAAGATGTATTAATAATGGCTTATAGTGCAAAATACTCCTCAGCGTTTTATGGCCCCTTTAGAGAAGCCGCTAATTCAACGCCACAATTTGGAGATAGAAAAGCTTATCAAATGGATCCAGCAAATATAAGAGAAGCCATGAGAGAAATAGATGCTGACGTTGAAGAGGGCGCAGATATTATAATGGTTAAACCAGCATTATCATATTTAGATGTAGTGAGATGGTCGAGAGATAGACATGATGTTCCAGTAGCCGCTTATAGTGTTAGTGGAGAATTTGCAATGGTAAAAGCTGCTGCAAAGATGGGCTTTATTGATGAAAAAGCTATAGCTATGGAAATGCATTTATCTATGAAAAGAGCAGGAGCAGATATGATAATTACTTATTATGCAATTGATTTATGTAAGTGGCTTAAAGAGTAATTGTGAACTTGAGGTTTACAATTTATTATAGATAATTGAGTCCTAAATATCTATTGAGGGGAAAGAATTAAAATCAAATATTTAGAAAAGAGGAAATTACTATGAGAAATTTAGATATATTTAATGAATCAAAGAAGTATATGCCTGGTGGTGTTAATAGTCCAGTAAGAGCATATAAAGATGTAGCTGTAACTCCTCCGATTATTAAAAAAGGTAAAGGGGCTTACATTTATGATGAAGATGGTAATAAATACATAGATTTCGTATGTGCTTGGGGTCCTATGATACTTGGGCATTGTGATGATGATGTAGTAAAAGCTATACAAAATACTGCAGCCCAGGCGATTGCTTTTGGTGCATCTACAGAGATAGAATTAAAACTTGCAAAACATATTTGTTCAACTGTAGACAGCGTAGAGATGATTCGAATGGTTAATTCAGGTACAGAAGCTACTATGAGTGCAGTAAAACTTGCAAGAGGTTATACAAAAAAGAATAAAATGATTAAATTTGCAGGATGTTATCACGGACATGCTGGTGGATTTTTAGTCGAAGCAGGTTCAGGAGTGCTTACTGAGGGAATACCAGGTTCTGCAGGGGTTCCTAAAGAAAGTATTGTAAATACATTAATAGCAAATTACAATGATATAGAAAGTGTAAAAGTTTTGTTTGAGAAATATGGTGATGATATTGCTTGCGTAATTATTGAACCAGTAGCAGGTAATATGGGAGTTATTCCAGCAGAGAAAGAGTTTTTATTAGAACTTAGAAAAATATGTGATAAATATAAGAGTCTACTTATTTTTGACGAAGTAATGAGTGGATTTAGGGTAGCATATAAAGGGGCACAAAGCATATATGGAATACAACCTGATTTAATTACTTATGCAAAAATCATGGGAGGCGGACTTCCTTGTGGTGCTTATGGTGGTAAAAAAGAAATAATGGAGATGTTATCACCTATGGGACCAGTTTATCAAGCTGGTACAATGTCTGGAAATCCAGTTGTAATGGCAGCAGGTTATGCAAGCTTAACTAAGCTTTATAACAATCCAAGTGTTTATGAAAACATGGAAAAGCTATCACAAAAACTTCAAAAGGGATTACTAGAAATTGCAAAAGAAAAAGGGATACCTATGGTAGTCAATAGATGTGGTTCAATGATTACAGCTTTCTTTACAAAGAAGAGTGAAGTTAAGAATTTTGAGGATGCTAAAACTTGTGATGCAAAATTATTTGCAAGATATTTTGAACATATGATAAAAAGTGGGATAAATATTGCACCTTCTCAATTTGAAGCAATATTCTTATGCACTAAACATATGGATAAGGATATTGAATCATTCTTAGAGGCATTTAGGAGTTTTGAATTATAAGAAGTTAAGAATAACCTTATTTGCTGTTTCATTTTTTCTAAAAAAGTGCTCAAGTGATTAATTTTAAATCACTTGAGCACTTTTTTAATAAACATAGGTTATTTAATATTACAGCGACCCAGGAGATGATTTAATTATTGATTTCTCCAAAAGTTATAAATATATGCTTATTAAGTTGAATACTCTATTAAGAGAAAACAAATTGTGATATAAAAATAATCTCATATACCATATGCAAAATTATTATAAAAGGAGTGGTTTTATGCGAATATCTGGATTTTTGGCTGTTTTACAACAGCTTAATTCTATGGTAGAAGATCCCACTGGAATCAGTGGTTTTGCTAGCGAATGTATAAGGATTATTGCAGTCGTAACGTTTTTATTTACATTCTTACAATGTTTTTTAGGGTATAAGCTGTTTAAGTTTTGGGTTACTGTTTGTGGCTTTTTTACATTTGGAATAATGGGTGGAGTAGTTGTTAATACTAGCTCGGGCAATGCAGGTATGGCGATGTTAATTGTTATACTATCTGCTTTGCTAGGCGCATTTATAACATTTAAATTGTATAAAGTAGGTATTTTTATACTCTGTGGGGTTATGGGATTTTTATTAGGCTATGTAATTACACAGGCGGTTACATTAGGAATTATTATGGCATTGGTTTTAGGGGTATTAAGTGTTTTTTTTGTAAGACCAGTAATAATTGTTTCCACAAGTTTATCAGGTGGATTAATTGCGGGAATAAGTTTAGCTAAAATATTAGACATAAGCAGTTTTGCAACTAGTATAATTATAGGTGTTTTGTTTGCTATATTTGGAATGATATTGCAATTTGCAACAAATAAGAAAATTAGTATTGTAAATGAAGATAACTCACAAAATAACACGCTAATTGTTTCATCAATAAAGGACTCATCAATGAAATCAAGTAGCAATTTTTTTGAAAAGGTAAAAAATAAAATTGAAATAGAAAATTTAATTGTTATGGAAAAAACAAATGGACTAACCTTGAATGAAGTATCAGTGAATCTTGAGGGAGCATTATATTCCATTAAAATTCTAAAATATATAATGCCATTTGTTGAATATATTTTATACTTTGCATGCTTCATAGTAATTATATATCCTTTATTCATGGCGAGTGGACTAAGAGATGGTAATATTTCATTATTACTATTTATAGGCATCTTATGTTTTGCAAGAAAAAAATATAATGCCATTGCTATAGCTTTTTCATTTGTTACAATCTCGAAATTAGTAATGATACCTTCTTCTGCAGATAATTTACCTATTGTATTAATTGATACAGTAATTACAGGATTCATTTCATTTATAGCATTGAAATATTTTTTTAAATCAGAAAGTGTCGTTAGTTTTAAAAATAGGGTGGTAGAGTTGTTTAACAAACAAAGAAAAAAACCACATCAAGAAAACAACGTTAAAGAAATTACGTATTGTTGGAACTGCGGTGAAGTGAACAATATAACTGATAATTTTTGTAGAAACTGTGGTGGAAGATTATCTAGGCAAATAAAGCAAGTTACGGATAAAGAGGCTGGGGAAGCGGCGGTTGTAAAACATAGTGAAAAGTAAAAAATTAATTTCCGTATAAACTAAAAGAAGATTTCTGAAATATATGCTTCTGTTGTATAATAGAAATATATATTGTAGTGGAATAAATCAGGAGGTCCAAAAATATGAGGTTTATTAAAGACGATGAATTTATACGGGGCAATTGCCCAATGACAAAGGAAGAAGTAAGAATATTAAGTGTAGTAAAGCTAGAACTTGAAGATAATTATAGAGTTATAGATATTGGCGCTGGAACAGGATCTGTAAGTATTCAGATAGCGCAGATCTGTAAAAATGGTAAAGTTATAGCTATAGAAAAAGATAATGAGGCGTTAGAGGTTTTAAAACAAAATAAAGAAAAGTTTAAGACAAGTAACTTAGAAATAATAAATGACCAGGCTATGGAGATAGAGTCAAACATAATAGGAGAATTTGACGCTATATTTGTAGGCGGAAGTGGTGGAAATATAGCTGACATTATTGAAAAGTATGGAGATAAACTTAAAAAAGGCAAAAATATTGTTTTAAACTTTATAACTATAAATAATGTATACAAGGCTATGGAAGCTTTAAAAGGGTTAAAATATGAAGTAGAATGTGTACAAATTCAAGTAAGTAAAACAAAAGGAAAGAGTTATATGTTAATGGCTAATAATCCTATATTTGTGGTAACTGGGAAAAAAATATAGGGTATTCCTATGACTTTCGTTTTTGTGAATCCAAATAAGAGTTTGAAACATGAAATTCCATTGAGAAATTCTAATCTCTTGCAAATAGAAAATTCTCTTTCGCTCACATTCGGCTTTCAGCCGGTTCGCTAGACTGCTTGTAGCAGTCTCACGAGAATTTTATATTTGCAAGAGAAGAATTTTAAATAGAATTTCAATTGTTTCTGCTCTTCTTATTTTGAGTCACTGACCGAGAAAGTCATATTAGTATGTAGCATCGTAATAATAACCTAAGAGTGATAATACATAAAAAAATAATAAACTAAATTGTGAAAAAGTGAAACTATTTATAGTTTAAGGAGGTATGGGTCTGTGAAAAAAGAAAGTATATTTACAAAATGTTCATTAGGCATTTTAATAGTATCCCTTTTGGTATTAGTAAATGAGTTTATTCAACTAATACCGACTCATTCTACACGTTTAGAAGGACTATTATTATATTTCGGACCATCTATATTTGCAATTATTGGTGGAATCCTTTCAATAATTGGATTAATTAAACATAAAACAAAATTAGGGGTATTTTTAATAGCAATTAATGTTATATTACTATTTTGGCCAATGATTCTTATGTATGTAGGAACTCTCATTTGGGGAGTATAAAAATTCATAAATGTTGTAAAATATAAAAGAGAAGCAGAAGGCAATAACGTGCTAATTATAAAATTAATTAGCATGTTATTTTTATTTGTATAAGGTTATCTAAAGCATAAAAGAGCGATGCATATATCATTGTAGATAAACTCGAAGTTTGTTATAGATAACAAGTTTAACTATTCTATATTATGTAAGGTTGACTTGATATGGAAATAAAATAATGTTATATTTTACAATATAATGTTAACATTATGGAGGCGTCAATTAATGAAAAATAGAGTAAAAGAATTTCGTGAATCACTTGGATTAACACAAGAACAATTAGGAGAACTTATAGGTGTATCAAGACAAGCAATTAATTCCATTGAAACAGAAAAATTTGAGCCGTCTATATGGTTAGCTTATGATATTTGTAAGACCTTCCACAGTCCTATAGAGGAAATTTTTCTCTTTAAAGAAAGTGTAAGAAAATCAAGAGCACAACAAAGTAGGGGGTGTATTTTAAATGGCATTAAGACAAATTAGACTTTTCGATGATGAAATATTAAGAAAAAAGAGCAGAATAGTTGAATTGGTAGATGATAAAATAAGACAAATACTAAGTGATATGGCAGAAACTATGTATAATACAGAAAATGGTGGAGGATTAGCAGGCCCACAAGTAGGAATATTAAAACGATTAGTTGTAATAGATATGGGGCAAGGACTTATAAAACTAGTTAATCCAAGGATAATTAAGCATGAAGGTATTCAAGAAGTTACAGAGGGATGTTTAAGCATTCCAAATACATTTGGAAAGTTAAAAAGACCTGCAAAGGTTACTGTGCAAGCATTGAATGAAAATGGTGATGAGATTATATTGACTGGTACAGGAGATTTAGCAAAATGTTTTTGCCATGAAATAGATCATTTAGAAGGCATTCTTTTTACTGATTTAGTTACTGAATATATAAAGTAATGTTATTGAATTTATAAACTTAATAGAAGTTGATAAATAATATTATTAACGTTCTTAAAATGGTAGGATATTATCAATTCTAAACCTATTATATCTCAGCAGAGGTAGAGTAGCTCAATAAAATGGGGGTAATCTATGGAGGGGGAGAGCACATGATATTTAAAGAGTTTGGAAATAGAAGTATGCCTGTTATTATTTTTCTTCATGGGGGTGGATTGTCTTGGTGGTCATGGAAACCACAAATTGAGGTTTTACAAAAAAAATATTATATTGTAACACCTATTATTGATGGACAAGGCGATGCATTTGATACCAATTTTATAAGTATAAAAAAATCGGGTGAGCAGGTTATTAAATATATAAAAGACAATTATAATGGAAAAGTTTTTGCAATCTGTGGTCTATCTATCGGTGCTCAAATAACTGTTGAAATACTTTCTAGAGAAAAAGATATTACGGATAATGCTGTTATAGAAAGTGCTTTAGTTTATCCAATGAAGCTTGCAAGTGCATTAGCTGTACCAATATATAATATGTGTTATGGGCTAACTAAAAAAAGGTGGTTTGCAAAGCTACAGGCCAAGACACTAAACGTACCAGATGATTTGTTTGAGACCTATTATGAAGAAAGTTCAAAAATTACGAAGGAATCATTAATAAATATTACTAAAAGTAATGGGAATTATCCAATGCCGAAAACTTTGTGTAATACAAAAGCAAAAGTATTAATATTAGTTGGTGAAAAAGAATTATCAATAATGAAAAAATCTGCTTCGCTACTTCATGAAACTATTAATGGCAGTTTTTTGAAGATAATAAAGAAAAGTGGACATGGAGAAATAAGTCTAATCTATCCAGAGAAATATCTTGATTTACTGCAACAACTTTTTTCGAATAATATAAAAGAATAATAATCTATATGTGTTTATGAATCCAAACCTATTGATATGGAGAGTTAAATATTATTTATATTTTGCTAAAGTGAGGTAAATTAAATATGGAACATAAAAGTGTAAAATCGGAGCGTGGGACAACTCATTATTGGATAAACAAAATTGAAAATGCAAGATGCATTGTTTTCACACATGGGTTAACTGCGAATCATATGATGTTTGATAAACAGGTTGACTATTTTTCAAATAAATATACTGTTATTACATGGGATGTCCCTTTGCATGGAGAATCTCGTCCTTATACTAATTTTTCTTATGAAAATACTGCTATAGAATTGAAAACAATACTTGATGGTGAGAATATTCAGCAGGTAATATTGGTTGGCATGTCAATGGGTGGATACCCAAGTCAAGAATTTGCAATACAATATCCAGGTAAAGTAACTGCGTTTATTGCTTTAGATACTACACCATTAGGCTTGTGCTACTATTCTGTATTAGACAGATGGTGGTTGAAACAGGTTGAACCCATAGCAAGATGTTTTACTGATAAAAGGTTGCGTAATAGTATTGCAAAATCTGTTTCAAAAACACAATATGCTTATGATATGATGCTTAAAATGCTAAAGCCTTTGAGCAAGTCAGATATTGTTGAACAAATGGGCATAGCTTATGGTAGAGTTTTTGATAGAAAAGAATCAGTACATTATAATTTCCCTGTTCTAATTTTGGTGGGTGAATATGACAAAATAGGAAAAGTAAAGCAGTATTGTGAAGCGTGGTCGAAAAAAGAGGGCTATCCGCTTCATATAATCAAAGGTGCGTCACATTTTTCTAATGCGGATAATTATGATGATGTTAACAAAGAAATAAATAATTTCATTTGTGGATTATGAGCATAATCAATAATTACAGTTAAGTTGCTTTGGTTATATAAATCAAAATCAAGAAATAAGGTTTTATAATTTTAGGGAGGATTAATATGAATAAAATTAACTGTTTAATTTTAGAAATGTTTAAATTTGATGAAGGCGCGCCAGAATTAATCCAACATTTTATAAAGGTACATGCGTTTGCAAAGCTGATTGGTAGCATGGAGAAAATTTCATCTTATAACATGGAAATTTTAGAGGTGGCCGCTATTGTTCATGACATAGGGATTAAAGTTTCTATGAAAAAATATGGAAAATGTAATGGTAAGCTTCAGGAAAAGGAAGGACCTATTTACGCAGAAAAATTGTTAAACAGACTTGAATTTAAGAAGGAGGTAATTGAGAGGGTAAGTTATTTGGTAGCTCACCACCATACTTATTCAAATATTGATGGGATTGATTATCAGATTCTAGTAGAGGCAGATTTCCTTGTGAATTTATATGAAAATCAAAATGATAAAGAGACTATACAAAATACTTATAATAAAATTTTTAAAACTGAATCAGGACGAAAACTTTGCTTTGAAATGTACATAATAAAAGATTAAAAACTTGCTAAATGGAGCTATTTTCCCTACAAATACCTATGAACCAGGTAAATTAGATTTAGCCACGTTGAAAAAACGTATTTTTTCAGAATGGATTCAAACTGCAAAATATAAAATTTTAGATGGTGGCAACTTCGAAATGTATTGTATGAATAATAAAGGCGAAGAATTTTGTGAATTGTGGTATCGAGTAGAAGAAATATAGGCTATGAATAGAAGAGTAGAAATGTTGGCGATACCCATAATTTGAATTAAAGGAAACTTAAAATTTAGCTATCATTTTATAGGTTGTAAAATAATAAAGATAAGCAGAAGGTTTAACATACCCTTCCGCTTATCTTTTATTTCTAAAATACATACCATCGGATATCCTATCGAGTCTGAGCCGATTGTCCTTAGCTTTTCCCAACTATTGTTTTTAAAAATTTATGTTTTACTACCATGTTTTGTTACTATACGATTTCCGTTCCAAAGGAACGGAAGAGCCCCTTTTTCTAAATGTAGCAACACATAATAAAATGAACTTCCTCTGGAAGTGGATTGAAATAAGAAGAGCAGAAACAATTGAAATCCCATTTAGAAATTCTTCTTTTGAAAGTAAAAATCCACGTGAGCCTGGCAGAAGGCCAGGCTAGCGAACCGGCTGCAAGCCGAATGTGAGCGATAGAGAATTTTTACTTTCAAAAGATTAGAATTTCTTAAAGGAATTTCATGTTTCAAACTTTTATTTCAATTCGCGTAAGAGGAAGTTCATTGGATTACACTTTTTATTTAGAAGTTAGGTAACCTTCATTCATTAGAAGCTCAGCAGATAACACTGCACCACCAGCTGCACCACGTAGAGTATTGTGGGATAAACAAACAAATTTATAATCAAATATTTTGTCTTCTCGTAGTCTACCAAGTGATATTCCCATACCTTTTTCAATATTCCTATCAAGGCGCGTTTGAGGTCTATCATTTTCCTCAAAGTATGTTAAGAACTTTTCAGGAGCATTTGGAAGCTTCAAATCTTGAGGTTTTCCTTTGTAAGTTGCCCATTTTTCTAAAATAGTTTCTTTTGATGGTTTCTTTTCAAAGGAAACAAAGACAGCAGCTAAGTGACCATCAGCCACAGGAACCCGTATGCATTGAGTTGAAATTATAGGTGCCTTTGCATTAACTACTTTATCATTTTCTATATGACCCCAAATCTTTAGAGGTTCCTGTTCACTCTTTTCTTCTTCTCCACCTATATATGGGATAACATTATCAATAATTTCTGGCCAGTCTGAGAAAATTTTACCTGATCCAGATATAGCTTGATATGTGCAAACTAATATTTTTGTAGGTTTGTATTCTAGAAGAGCACTTATAGCAGGGACATAACTTTGGATTGAGCAGTTTGGTTTTACAGCAATAAAACCTCTCTTAGTTCCCAGTCTCCTCCGTTGTACATCGATTAATTTGAAATGGTCTGCATTTATTTCTGGAATAACCATTGGAACATCTGGAGTACTTCGATGTGCAGAGTTATTTGAAATTACAGGAGTTTCAGCTTTGGCATAACTTTCCTCAATTGCTCTTATTTCATTTGCTGGCATATTAACAGCGCAAAAGACGAAATCTACCTCACTGCTTATTAAATCTACTTCGTTTATGTTTTTTATTACTATATTCTTGACGTTTTCAGGCATTGGAACATCCAATTTCCACCTTTTATTTACTGCGTCAAAATAAGTTTTACCCACAGAGTTCTCACTAGCAGCAATAACAGCTATTTCAAAATAAGGGTGATTTTCAAGTAGTGTAACAAGACGTTGACCAACAAATCCAGTTCCACCTAATAATCCGACTTTTAGTTTTTTCATTGTATTAATACCTCCGATTCTAATGATGTATAAATGTGTAAAATTACAAATATTGCACATGAATAAACTCATACTCATGTTATATTGGGAATAGTAATAATAAACATAAAAATTTTATATGTTACTATTATAAATGATTATAATGTTAAAAAGTATATACTTCAAGCAATTTATTATATAGAATGGTTATGGATGAAAAATTTATGACTTTATAATGAAGTAATAAGTCATATAATTTTCCATAAAAAGACTAAAAGAAATGGGGAATAAAGTTGGCTAAAAATGACAAAAACAAAATAAAACTATATGGATTTAACAACCTAACAAAATCATTAAGTTTTAATATTTATGATGTTTGTTATACAAAAACAACTGAGGATCGAAAGAAATATATAGAATATATTGATGAACAATATAATGCTGAGAGGTTAACAAAAATTCTCACGGATGTTACGCAAATGATAGGTGCTAGTGTATTAAATATTGCGAAGCAGGATTATGATCCACAAGGAGCAAGTGTAACATTACTTATTTCAGAGGAAGAAATTCCATTATATGTGGTAGACCCTTCTTGTAATAGGGGGATTCTAACTCCAATTAGGGAGAATATTGTAGGGCATTTAGATAAAAGTCATGTAACGGTTCATACTTATCCTGAAAGTCATCCTCAAAATGATATAAGTACTTTTAGAGTTGATATAGATGTAGCTACTTGTGGTGAAATTTCACCATTAAAAGCTCTAAATCATTTAATAGATAGTTTTGATTCAGATATTATTACTATTGATTATAAAGTTCGTGGGTTTACTCGCGATATGGATGGTAAAAAACATTTTATAGATCATGAAATTAATTCTATACAAAATTATATTGCTAAAGAAACAATTGATAGGTATACCTTAATGGATATGAATATATATCAATCAAATATATTTCATACAAAAATGATATTAAATGACTTTGAACTTGATAATTATTTGTTCGAGATTAAACAAGAAGATTTAAATGAGGATGAAAAAGCGAGTATTGTTGCAAAACTTGAAAAAGAAATGAAAGAAATATTTTATGGTATGGATATTTCTAATGATTAATGTTATATTAATGTTATATTAAAAATATGTAGGAATAATATATAAAAACATACAGAAAACACATAAAAAGCATATTTAAATAAATGACAATTAATTGATTTTGTTAAATATTTAAATGTGCTTGAATAATAAAAATTACTCTATTATCTAAACGATTTCAAAATTTATTGAAATAAAAATAATTAATTCTATAATTATTTTAAAAAATTAATTACAATTTTTACCACACATCTACTAATTTATATGGTATAATTTATAATATATTGTAAATATGTTATTAAAAACATTTTAAATAAATAAAAGTAAATAAAGTAAAATTTTGTTTGATAAAAATTTAACATATGATATTTATACTTTAGTGATGTGTTTACTATTATAGGAATCAAAGAAGATTCGTATAAATTATAATTTGTTTAGGGTTTGAAGGGGGGAGATATGAACAACGTAGAGGCTTTCTTATCTCATAGACATGAATTTAATAGTTACAAATTTATGGGATGTAAACTTAAAATAAAAAATGGCGAAAGGGGAGCTGAATTTTCAGTATGGGCACCAAATGCAAAAGACGTGATGGTGGTTGGGGATTTTAATAATTGGGATGGGTATAAGCATTCCATGAAAAATATAGGAAAATCAGGTTTCTTTAACATTTTTATCGAAGAGATCAAAGATGGTGATTTATATAAATATAAAATAATAACAAATGATGGAAAAGTACTTTTTAAGGCTGACCCATATGGAAATTGCAGACAAGCTTCTTAGTTGTGTAATATACATGGGATATGCTCATATAGAATTGCTCCCTGTGATGGAGCATCCATTGGATTATTAAAGAATATATTACTTAATTAGTAAATTGCGTGGAAGTATTTAATAGTGATAACAGTATGTTTGGTGGTAATAATAAGTTAAACAATAAACCTTATTGTATAAATATTACGCTGCCAGCATTATCTATAATTTTTATAAAAAAAGAAAAGCATGATGTTTTATTAAAAACAAGTATATATTAGGTCACGATAGCTTAAGTATAAAAGGGGGAAGATTAGAATGGTTAAAAAAGAGATGATAGCTATGATACTCGCAGGAGGTCAAGGATCACGCCTAAAGCAATTAACGAAAATGACGGCAAAACCTGCAGTACCATTCGGAGGGAAATATAGAATTATAGATTTTTCTTTAAGTAATTGTTCTAATTCTGATATTGACACAGTAGGGGTTCTCACTCAATACCAACCATTGGCACTGAACTCTCATATAGGAATAGGCGCTCCTTGGGATTTAGATAGAAGAAATGGAGGGGTGAGTCTTCTTCCACCTTACCAAAGTGAAGACGGTGGTAATTGGTACAAGGGGACAGCTGATGCGATATTCCAAAATACAAATTATATTGATAGCTTTGACCCAGAATATGTTCTTATTTTATCAGGAGACCATATTTATAAAATGGATTATTCAAAAATGTTAGATTATCACAAAGAAAAGGGTGGCGATGCCACTATTGCGGTAATAGAAGTCCCAAGGGATGAGTGTAGTAGATTTGGAATAATGAATACTCTTGAAGATGGTAGCATATTTGAATTTGAAGAAAAACCCAAAGATCCTAAAAGTAATTTGGCATCTATGGGAGTTTATATTTTTAGTTGGCCAGTACTTAAGCAACTTTTAAAAGATGATAACCGTGATGAAATATCTAGTAATGATTTTGGTAAAAATATAATACCAAAAATGTTAAACAATGAACAGAAGTTGTTTGCATATCATTTCAAAGGATATTGGAGAGATGTTGGTACTATTGAAAGTTTTTGGTCGGCTAATATGGATTTATTATCTGATGATAATAAACTTGATATGCACGACGATAAATGGAGAATATATACAGTTAATCCAATGCTTCCACCACAATATATAGGACCTGATGCAATTATAAATAATGCAATGCTTAATGAGGGGTGCACGGTACTTGGTGAAGTAAATAATTGTGTTCTTTTTCAAGATGTACATGTTGGAAAAGGATCGAAGATATCCAATTCAGTTATTTTGCCTAATACTAAAATAGGAAATAATGTGGTTATAGATAAAGCGATTATAGGAAGCGATGTTGTTATAAGACGTAACTCATATATTGGCAATGGTCGAGATATTATTGTTATAGAAAAGGGTCGTGAAATTAAAGCTGATTTAAAGGTAGTAAGTAAATTATAAAATTAAGGAGGTGTCAAAATGCTTAAAAACTATATAGGAATGTTAATGTTAAATGAAGAAGAAGATAATATTAAAAGTCTTACAAAATCAAGACCTATAGCATCTATACCAATAGGTGGAAGGTATAGAATCATTGACTTTGTGCTTTCAAATATGGTTAATTCGGGTATTCATAATATAGGTATATTCACAAACACAAAATCTAGGTCTTTAGTTGATCATGTAGGTTCAGGGAAACCTTGGGATTTAGATAGAAAACTAAATGGATTATTTGTATTTAATCTTACATCAGAAAGATCGCAATTAAGGGATATAGACGTATTAAGTAGTAATATGGAATATATATATAGAACTAAGCAAGAGTATGTAATAATATCTTCTTCATATATGATATGTAACATGAATTATAATGAGGCAGCTAAGTACCATGAGCAGTCCGGCAGTGACATAACTTTAATATACAAAAAAACAAATAATGGAAAAAAACATTATATGAATTGTAGTACATTATATATTGATGAAGATAACAAAGTTTTGAGCATTGGTAAAAACATAGGTTCTGAGGAAAAATTAAATATATCAATGGAAATGTTTATAATGAAAAAGACCACCCTTATAAGTATTGTAAACAGGTGTATTCAGACAGGAAGTTATAATTCAATAAAGACGGCTATATATAATGAAGTATCAAAATATAACGTAAATGCATATGAGTTTAAGGGTTATCTTCAGTGTGTAAATTCGATTCAGAATTATTACAAAACCAGTATGGACATGTTAAACGCTAAAATAACCAAGGAATTATTTTTTAACAATGGCCGAATATATACAAAAAGTAAAGATGAAGCTCCTACTAAATATTTTAATGGGTCAGAAGTTAATAATTGTTTGATTTCAAATGGATGTATTTTGAAAGGGAAAATAGAAAGAAGTGTAATTTCAAGAAGGGTTACTGTTGAGGCTGGTGCTGTTATTAAGAATTGCATAATATTTCAGAATTGTGAAATAAAAAAAGGCTGTAAACTCACTAACGTTATAATTGATAAAAATACTGTTATAAGTGAGAATACAGTACTTGAGGGTGATGAAGAGTTCCCAGTTGTTATAGAGAAAAAAATTAGAACGTAAAAACATTAAATTTAGGAGACAAACAAACAACTACAATAATATGTTATTTGTTTGTTTAAAGTGGGGGGTTTATATGAAAGTATTATTTGTGGCGTCGGAAGCGTATCCTTTTATAAAAACTGGAGGTCTTGGGGATGTGGCATATGCGTTACCTAAGGCTTTAAGAAAAATTGGAATAGATGCAAGGGTAATTATACCTAAATATAGTAACATTCCTTTATCATTTAGAAGTTGCATGGAGAACATAGCTTCTTTTAATGTAGAGGTTGGATGGAGAAATAAGTATTGTGGATTAGAACATTTAATGTACGATGGAGTTCCTTATTATTTTGTAGATAATGAGTATTATTTTAAAAGACCTAACATTTATGGAGATTATGATGACGGTGAGAGGTTTGCTTATTTTTCCAAAGCAGTGCTTGAAGCAATAAAATATATGGGAGATTTTAAACCGGATATAATTCATTGCAATGATTGGCAATGTGGTCCTGTACCAATACTCCTTAAAGACAAGTATAGTGAAGATAATATATATAATAAGATAAAGAGTGTATTTACTATACACAATTTGCAATATCAAGGAATATTTCCAAAAGAAGTATTAGGCGATCTACTAAATTTGGATTGGAAATATTTTAATGAAAATGAAATGAAATTTGATGACTCTGTCTCTTTTATGAAAGGTGGAATTGTATTCGCAGATGCTGTAACTACAGTAAGTAAGACATATGCAAAAGAAATTCAAACTCCTTTTTATGGAGAAAGACTAGATGGATTATTATCTTCAAGGTCAAGTAACTTATATGGAATAGTAAATGGTATAGATTATGAAATCTATAGTCCTAAAGTTGATAAAAAAATATTATATAATTACGACATTAAAAATGTAAAACAAAAGGCTAAAAATAAATTAAAGCTTCAGGCAAAACTAGGGTTTCCAGTAACTGAGGGTATACCGATGATAGGGATTGTTACAAGACTTGTAAAACAAAAGGGTTTAGATCTAATTGTGGAGAAATTACAAGAACTCCTTAGTCTTCCTATTCAAATAGTATTACTTGGTAATGGTGATGAATATTATGAGGATATATTTCAGTATTATGCTTCTATTTATCCAAGTAGAATATCCACAAACATTATTTTTGATGAAGGATTAGCACAGCAGATATACGCTGCTTCAGATATGTTTTTGATGCCATCATTATTTGAACCTTGTGGTATAGGTCAACTTATAGCGTTGAAATATGGAAGTATCCCAATAACACGCGAAACTGGAGGACTTAAAGACACAATTATTCCTTATAACAAATATACTGGTAAGGGTAATGGATTTTCTTTTAATAATTATTCTGGTAAAGAATTACTTGAGACTATAAATAGGGCTCTCGATTTGTACAAAGATAAAAATTCGTGGAACAAATTAGTTCAGAATGCTATGAGTTCAAATAATAGTTGGGAAAATTCGGCTAAAAATTATATGAAATTATATAGTAATCTAAAAAAATAATGGTTAGCATTTAAAAAAATAATGTTTATTTTTTAATATGTTATGCACATAAGCGAAATCTAAAATTTTAGGTGGTGAATGTTGTGGTGATTGATAAAAAGATGTTTAAAATGGATTATATAGAAAAACTACAAACAATGTTTGCAGAAGAAGCAGTTGATGCTTCCCCTTTGCATCAATATTATGCGTTAGGTGCACTCATAAAAGATTATTGTGCAAAGCCTTGGATAGAAAGCAATAAGGAATATGCAAAAAACAAAGGAAAACAAGTATATTATTTTTCTATGGAATTTTTGGTTGGTAGATTATTAAATAGTAACCTAGTTAATCTCGGGCTTAAGGATATATGCGAGCAGGCACTTCACGAACTAGGAATTAATTTGATTGAGGTAGAGGATATAGAAGCAGATGCTGGGCTTGGTAATGGTGGACTTGGAAGACTAGCAGCATGTTTTTTAGACTCTATGGCGTCGACGCAGGTACCAGGTCATGGCTGTGGCATAAGGTATAAATATGGATTATTTAAACAGAAAATAGAAAATGGTTATCAGGTAGAGGTTCCTGATAATTGGTTAAAAAATGGTAATGCATGGGAAATAAGAAAAGAAAATAAGGCTGTCGAAGTAAGATTTGGAGGAGATGTGCATTTAGAGGATGAGAATGGGGTAACAAAAGTTATTCATAAAAATTATGAATGTGTACGTGCAGTGCCTTATGATACTCCGATAAAAGGGTATAAAAATAATACTGTAAATACTTTAAGGCTTTGGAGTGCCGAAACTATGGAAGAAGATTTTGATTTTTCATCCTTTAGTCAAGGTAACTATGTAAAAGCTGGAGAGAATAAATATTCAGCAGAAGCTATCTCACAAATTTTATATCCGGATGATAGTTATGAAAAAGGGAAATTATTAAGACTAAAGCAAGAGTATTTTTTTGTAAGTGCTGGGCTTCAAAGTATTATAAAAAATTATAAAAAGAAGAAAATATCGCTCCTTGAGTTTCATAAACACGTTGCAGTGCAAATAAATGATACTCATCCTGCAGTAGCGGTGGCCGAGCTAATGAGACTTCTAATGGATACGGAGAACTTATCTTGGGATGATGCATGGTACGTTACAACAAGAACTACAGCCTATACGAATCATACAATTATGGCAGAAGCATTAGAAAAATGGCCTGTGGATATGTTTAAAAAATTACTTCCAAGAATTTATATGATTGTTGAAGAAATAAATAGGCGTTTTTGTAATGAAGTTTATCATAGGTATAATGGTGATTGGAGCAAAGTAAATAATATGTCTATTATTTATGATGGATATGTACGAATGGCATACCTTGCAATTGTAGGGGGACACTCTGTTAATGGAGTAGCAAAACTTCATACAGAATTATTAAAACATCAAGAACTTTCCAATTTTTATGAATTTTTTCCGCAAAAGTTTAATAACCAAACTAATGGGATAACTCATAGAAGGTGGTTACTAAATTCCAATGTTCAGCTTGCAAAACTTATAACAGAAACTATTGGTGATAGTTGGATAAAAACTCCGAATGATCTTAATAAATTAATGGATTATGCAAAGGATTCAGCTTTTCAAGAGAAAACACAAATTATAAAAACAAATAATAAAATAAATTTTTCAAATCATGTATTATCAAAGTATGGAGCTTCAATAGACCCGAGTTCAATATTTGATGTTCATGTAAAAAGAATGCATTCATATAAAAGACAAACTTTAAATGTACTTCATATAATGTATTTATATAACCAGATACTAGCAAATCCAAATATTGATATGGTTCCAAGAACTTTTATATTTGGGGCAAAAGCGTCACCTAGTTATTATATAGCAAAACAGACTATTAAGCTTATTAACACTTTGGCAAGTAAGATAAATAATGATCCTATAGTTCGCGGAAAAATAAAAATATTATTTCTTGAAAATTATGGAGTGTCACTTGCCGAGAAAATCATTCCTTGCGCAGATGTAAGTGAACAGATATCAACTGCATCAAAAGAAGCCTCAGGAACTGGCAATATGAAATTTATGATGAATGGTGCTATAACAATAGCTACTTTAGACGGAGCAAACGTAGAGATATTTGATGCGGTTGGAAAAGAAAATATTATATTATTTGGTCTTACCTCCCAAGAAGTAATAGAGTATTATAAGAATAAAACTTATAATTCTTATGATATATATAACAATGATTTGAGAATAAAAACCATATTAGATCAATTGGTAAATGGATTTTTAGAAACACCTAAAACGGAATTTGCTGGTTTATATGAGAGTTTGCTAACTAATAATGATGAGTATTTTGTGCTAAAAGATTTTGATGCGTATGTTAATGCTCACAGTGAGATTGATAGGTTATTTAGGCAAAAAGCTATTTGGCAACAAATGTCAATTATAAACATTTCCAAATCTGGTATATTCTCTAGTGATAATACTATAAAAAAATATGCAAAAGAAATTTGGGATACGCCACCTGTTAATATTAAGTTGTAATTTAACTACAATGCTATGCTAGACAATTATCTAGTATGGCATTTTTTTATAATCGTTGTTGACAAATTGTATATATTAATCTATGATTTTGATAAAATGAAATAGAATTTGACATGTTTTGTGTGATATAGGATCTAAAAAATGTAGAAAGGAGAATACTATCATGAAAAAAGAAATGATAGCAATGATACTGGCAGGTGGTCAAGGATCAAGATTAAAACAATTAACAAAAATGATAGCAAAACCTGCAGTCCCATTTGGAGGAAAGTATAGAATTATAGACTTTTCTTTAAGCAATTGTTCTAATTCAGGTATCGACACAGTGGGAGTTCTTACTCAATACCAACCTTTAGCATTAAACGCACATATAGGCATAGGGGCTCCATGGGATTTAGACAGGAGAAACGGTGGAGTAAGTCTCCTTCCACCTTACCAAAGTGAAGATGGTGGCAATTGGTACAACGGTACAGCCGATGCTATATTTCAAAATATAAATTATATTGATGATTTTGAACCAGAATATGTCATTGTTTTATCGGGGGACCATATTTATAAAATGAATTATGAAAAAATGCTAGATTATCACAAAGAAAAAGGCAGTGATGTTACTATTGCAGTGATAGAAGTACCAGATGATGAGTGTAGTAGGTTTGGAATAATGAACACAAGGGAAGATTACAGAATATTTGAATTTGAAGAAAAGCCTAAGAAACCTAAAAACAATTTAGCTTCTATGGGAGTTTATATTTTTAACTGGCAGGTTCTTAAAAAACTTTTAAAAGAGGACAATCTTGATAAACAATCTAGTAATGATTTTGGAAAAAATATAATACCAAAAATGCTCCAGAATAATCAAAAATTATATGCATTCCCATTCAAAGGATATTGGAGAGATGTTGGTACTATTGATAGTTTTTGGTCCGCTAATATGGATTTGATATCTGACAATAATGAGCTTGATATACATGATGACAAATGGAGGATATATACAGTCAATCCAATGCTTCCACCGCAATATATAGGGCCGGATGCAAGTATTAATAATGTTTTGTTAAATGAGGGTTGTACTGTGTATGGAGAAATAAATAATTGTGTGCTTTTCCAAGGAGTACATGTTGGGAAAAATACTAAAATCACTAATTCAGTTATTCTGCCTAATACTAAAATTGGAAATAATGTGGTTATAGATAAGGCTATTATAGGAAGTAATGTTACCATAAGACGTGATTCATATATTGGAAATGGAAACGATATTATTGTTATAGAAGAAGGGGCCGAAATTAAAGCTAATTCAAAGATATTAACTAAATTATAAAATAAACGAGGTGATAAAATGCTTGAGAATTATATGGGAATACTAATGCTAAACGAGAGAGAAGATAATATTAAAAGCCTTACAAAATCAAGACCGATAGCAGCTATTCCTATAGGTGGAAGATACAGAATTATTGATTTTGTACTTTCAAATATGGTTAATTCGGGTATTCATAATGTAGGTCTATTTACTAATACAAAATCTAGGTCACTAGTTGATCATCTAGGTTCAGGGAAACCTTGGGATTTAGATAGAAAACTAAATGGACTATATGTATTTAATCTTACATCAGAAAGATCGGAGTTAAGGGATATAGATGTATTAAATGATAATATGGAATATATTTATAAATCAAAGCAGGAATACGTAATAATATCTTCTTCATACATGTTATGTAATATGGATTACAATGAAGCGGCTATTTATCATGAGCAATCGGGTAGTGATGTAACAGTATTATATAAAAAAACAAATAGTGGGAAGAGTGATTATTTAAGTTGTAGTACATTATATATTAATGAAGAAAATAAAATCTTAAGTGTTGGGAAAAACATAGGGTCATCTGATAAGATAAATATATCAATGGAAATGTTTATAATGAAAAAAAGCACTCTTATAGATATTGTGAAAAAAAGTAAAGAAACAGGATATCATAATTCAATAAAAGCAGTTATCTATGAACATATTTTGAAACTCAACGTAAATGCATTTGAATTTAAAGGATATATTAAGCGTATAGATTCTTTGAAAAATTATTATACTGCTAGTATGGATATGTTAAATACTAAGGTAACCAAAGAATTATTTTTTAGCAATGGGTTAATTTATACAAAGAGTAAAAATGCGGCTCCTACTAAATATTTTAATGGAGCAAAAGTAAATAATGCTTTAATTTCAAATGGATGTATTTTGAAGGGTAAAATAGAAAATAGTATAATTTCAAGAAGGGTGACCATACATGAGGAAGTAGAAATTAAGAATTGTATAATATTTGAAAACTGTGAAATTAAAAAGGGGTGTAAGCTCACTAATGTAATTGTGGATAGAAATGTAATTATGTGTGAGAATACAGTGCTTAATGGTTCAGTTGACTTCCCTGTAGTAATAGAGAAAAAAGTCGAACCATATCAATTTTAAAAATAGATATTGATTTAATAAAATAAATGTTGTAATATTGTAATAACAAGTATAAACACGAACAATGAAATGATAAAAAAAAATTATATTCGCAAACTCATATAAGCTTAGAAATATGGTCTAAGCGTTTCTACCAAGTAACCTTAAAAGACTTGACTATGGGTGTTTTGATAAATAAAGTAATAATAATTTTAGTATGAATTATTTTTATTGAAGATTTTATTATAAACCCCTTAGTTAACGTATTAACGCGTTATCTAAGGGGTTATTGTTTTATATTACATAATATGCGCAAAAATTTATTGACGAAGGAGAAAATGTATGGAAGCACTAAAGAATAAGATATTAAGTGAAGCAGCAGTAATAGGTAGTGAGATTTTAAAGGTTGATAGTTTTTTAAATCATCAAATTGATATAAAACTGTTAAATGAAATAGGACAAGAGTTTAAAAAAAGATTTGCAAAGGATGAAATAACAAAAATATTAACAGTTGAAGCATCAGGTATAGGAATAGCATGTATTGTGGCACAATACTTTAATAACGTACCTGTAGTGTTTGCAAAAAAACACGATTCCACAACAATGGATAATAATGCATATGAGGCTGATGTATTTTCTTTTACAAAAAACAAAAATTATAAAGTTAGGACTAGTAAAAAATATATAAATAAAGGGGACAAAATCCTAATAATTGATGACTTTTTAGCAAATGGAAATGCGGCACTTGGTCTTATAAAAATCGCACGTGATGCTGAGGCTAGTATTGTTGGAGTGGGAATTGTGATTGAAAAAGCATTCCAAAATGGTAGGAAATGCATAGAAAAGGAGGGCATTAAAGTAGAGTCACTAGCAATAATAAAATCTTTAAAAGATAACAAGGTAGTTTTTAACAAATAAAAAAATTTTAAATAATAGTTGTTTGACGTAAAAGAATTAAAGGGGGCATTAATAATGAAGAAAAAATTAGGAAGTTTATTATTAGCATTTACATTACTCACATCTTTAGCACTTGTAGGATGTGGCAGTGCGAAAAAAAATGATACAACAGCTACGAAAGAAAAGGACATGACAGTAGGATTTATATATGTAGGACCTGTAGGTGACGGAGGTTATACTTATTCTCATGATATGGGAAGAAAAGGGCTTGAAAAGCAGTTAGGTGTAAAGACTTTATATAAGGAATCTGTAAAAGAGAATGTAGCGGATGTAGAACAAACATGCGAGGAAATGATTAATAAAGGAGCAACTGTTATTGTAGGAACAAGTTTTGGTTTTATGGATGGAATGGCTGCATCAGCTAAAAAACATCCTGATGTTAAATATCTTCATGCATCTGGGTACACAACATCGACAAATATGTCTACATATTTTGGCCGTATATATCAAGCAAGATATCTTTCAGGTATAGTTGCAGGCATGAAGACTAAAACTAATAAAATAGGATATGTAGCTGCATACTCAATACCAGAAGTAGTAAGAGGAATTAATGCATTTACTTTAGGAGTACAATCTGTTAATCCTAAAGCTATAGTAAAAGTAAAATGGACTAATACTTGGTATGACCCCGCTAAAGAAAAAGAAGCAGGGAAAGCATTAATTGCAGAAGGTGTGGATGTTATTACTCAACATCAAGATACTGCAGGCCCACTTCAAGCAGCAGAAGAGGCAGGAATATCTGCTATTGGATACAATACAGACATGAGTGCTAAAGCACCTAAAGCATATATGACAGCTCCAGTTTGGAATTGGACGCCTTATTATGTTGAGCAAATAAAAGCTATTAAAGCTGGGACTTGGAAATCAGGAAGTTACTGGAAAGGTCTAGAGTCTGGAGTAGTTAGTCTTGCACCACTTACAAAAAATGCACCAGCAGGAGCAGCAGAAGCTGTTGCTAAATCAAAAGCTGATATTCTATCAGGTAAAAATAAAGTATTTGTAGGACCAATAATAGATCAAAGTGGAGCTGTTAAAGTTGCAAAAGGTATAGTTATGACAGATAAGGAACTATTATCATTTAATTGGTTTGTTAAAGGTGTAGAAGGAAAAATAGCAAAATAAAAAAATAATATAAAATTGTCTTTTAAAGTTGATAAATATAGCAAACATGATATTATGGTTGCTATATTTATTAAATTTGTGGGCAATATGATCTAATAAATACGCTAGAAAGTAGGAGGTAAATATGGATAAAATCCCTTATGTATCTATAGAAAATATTAGTAAAACCTTCGGGAAAGTAATAGCTAATAATAATATGAATTTAACTTTGCATGGCGGAGAAATCCATGCACTACTAGGTGAAAATGGGGCAGGTAAAAGTACCCTTATGAACATGTTATCAGGAGTTTATACTCCTGATAGCGGTTCTATTTTTATTCATGGAAAAAATACTAACTTTAATAGTCCAAAGGATGCAATTAAAGCTGGTGTAGGAATGATTTATCAACATTTTAAATTAGTTGAGGAAATGACTGCAAAACAAAACATATTACTTGGTCAAACAAGTGGGATTTTCTTTAATAATAAGATGGAAATTAAAAAGATTAATGATATATGCGAAAAATTTCATTTGGAAATGGATTTAAATAAATATGTTTCAGAGATGCCAGTAGGTGAGAGGCAAAATCTTGAAATACTTAAAGTGCTTTATAGGGGTGCTGATATTTTAGTATTAGATGAACCTACTACTGTGTTTACAGAAAGTGAGACAGAAAAATTATTTAAAATAATGAGAAGTATGAAAGAGAAAGGCAAAGCAATTATATTCATAAGTCATAAAATGAATGAAGTAATGGAGATTTGCGATAAGATTACTGTATTAAGAAAAGGTGAAGCTGTAAAGACGCTTAAAAAAGAAGAAACCAATCCTAAGGAATTAACAGAGCTAATGATGGGCCGCAAAGCAGATTTATCTATAAAAAAGGTAGATAAAGAGGCTGGTGAGGTAATGCTTGAGGTATCTGATTTAGTAGTTGTAAATGCTGAAAAAGCAGAGATTCTTAAAAACATTAGTTTCAGTCTTAGAAAAGGCGAAATTCTTGGTATTGCTGGAATTGCGGGTAGTGGACAAAGAGAATTATGTGAAGCTATTGCAGGTATTGAGAAGGTAGCGAGTGGCAAAATAGTTTTAGAGGGGGAAGACCTTGTAGGGAAATCTCCAAGAGATATTATTAATAAAGGTATAAGTATGAGTTTTATACCAGAAGATAGATTAGGAATGGGACTTGTTGCGTCTATGGGTATGGTGGATAATCTTTTGCTTAAGGATTACCACACTCAAAAAGGAATATTCATAGATAGAAAGCCAGTCATTAAAAAAGCAAAAGAAATGGTGAAAAAATTTGAGATTAAAACGCCGGATATATATCATCCTATAAAATATTTATCAGGTGGTAATATTCAAAAGATATTAGTTGGAAGAGAATTAAGCATGCATCCTAAAATACTTATTATGGCATATGCCGTTCGTGGACTTGATATTAATACATGTTATACGATATATGACCTTATAAGTGAGGAAAAGAAAAAAGGAACTGCAGTTTTATTCATAGGAGAGGACCTCGACGTATTAATTCATTTATGTGATAGGATTATGGTGATTTGTGATGGCAAGATTACTGGAATAGTTGATGCAAAAGAGTCTTCTAGAGAAAAAATCGGTATGATGATGGTTGGAAATACTGATGATACGGAGGTGGTATAGATGATTCAGATTGTTAAAAGGTCTAAAATCAGCAAAACAGATAATTTTAAAATTAGGTGTATTGCAATACTCATATCACTTGTAGTACTTGCTATGTTTTTGATAATCATTAACCTTAATCCAATAGATGTGTACGCAGCTATTGTTCAGGGTAGTTTTGGTTCAACTTATAGCATCCAGCAAACATTTATTAAGGCTATACCACTTATTATAAGTTCTCTTGGAATAGCTATAGCATTTAGAATGCAATTTTGGAATATTGGAGGAGAAGGACAAATACTTATGGGAGCATTTGCTGCTACTTATTTTGCTTTGAAATTTCCGAGTATGCCTAAGGTTCAATTGCTTTTAATAATGTTTTGCGCTGGAATACTCGGTGGGGGATTATGGGCATTAATTGCAGCATTACTTAAGGGTAAATGGAATACTAATGAGACTATTGTAACCTTAATGTTAAATTATATTGCAATAAAGTTTATAACTTATCTTCAATATGGACCTTGGAGAGATAAAAACGCAATGGGCTTCCCGAAAATACCTAGTTTTGCTGCAAATGCAACACTTCCAGATGTTTTTGGTATAAATATGGGATGGATAATCGCAATTATATTAACAATTCTAGTATATATTTTTATCAAATATACTAAGAAGGGTTATGAAATTTCGGTCCTTGGAGAAAGTGAAAAAACAGCTATATACGCAGGTATAAAAATTCGAAAAACTATGTTTATAGCAATATTTTTAAGTGGTGCCTTATGTGGAATTGCAGGCGTAATTCAAGTTTCAGCTGTTAGCAGAACGCTTTCTGCGGATGTTGCGGGTGGAGTAGGATTTACAGCTATAATTATAGCATGGTTATCATCACTTTCTGCACCTATTATAGTAATAGTATCTATACTATTTGCGGCACTTGTTCAAGGTGCATCATTTATTCAAACAGCGTTTGGAATACCAGAAGCTGCCGCACAATTAATACAAGCAATAATTTTATTCTTTGTATTAGGTAGTGAATTCTTTACTAAGTATAAAATAAATTTTAAAACTAAGGGAAAACTAAAGGGGGTAAATAAAAATGAATAGTATAACAACATTTTTAGCCGCTGCAGTAGTAGCTGGTACTCCTCTACTTTTTGCAACGCTCGGAGAATTATTAACTGAAAAAGTAGGTAACCTTAATTTAGGGGTAGAAGGCATGATGCTTATGGGATCTGTTATTGGGTTTATGGCAGGAGTAAGTACAGGTAATCCAATAATAGCAATGGTAGCTGCAGCAATTGCAGGTGGTTTTGGTGCTCTTATTTATGCGTTTTTAACCATATCACTCAGGGCGAATCAAGTTGTATGTGGTCTTACACTAACTATATTTGGAACAGGTTTTTCAAGCATGGTAGGTAAAAATTTGATAGGGCAAGTTACACCAAATACAATTAAAAATTTCTTTGTACCTATAAGAATCCCAATAATAGGAAACATACCTTTTATAGGAGATATATTTTTTAATCATGATGTGTTTGTATATTTTGGATATATTATGACTATCCTTTTATTTATATATTTATATAAAACAGCTATGGGACTAAACACAATGGCAGTTGGAGAAAATCCAGCAGCAGCCGATGCAGCTAGTATAAATGTTAGTCTTTATAAATATGTTAACACATTAATCGGAGGAGCTCTTTGTGGCCTTGGTGGAGCATATTTATCCCTTGTTTATGTACCAGCTTGGCAGGAAAATGTAACAGCAGGTAGAGGATGGATTGCTGTTGCCCTTGTAATTTTTGCAACATGGAAACCTCAAAAAGCAATAATTGGAGCATACCTTTTCGGTGGGCTTGATATATTAGGATTTAGACTTCAGGGGTTACCGGGTTTTGAGATATCGCAATATCTTATTGATTTGTTACCTTATGTAGTTACAATAGTTATTCTGGTAATAGTATCAATGAGGAAATCGGGTAAAAACTCACCACCAGCTGGACTCTCAGTTCCTTATTTTAGAGAAGAAAGGTGATCTGATTAGAGGGGGAGATTTAGGGTGGGACAAGCTGGGCGATTTTGGGGGTTAACCGGGGGACGGTTAACAACTAATTGATGTTTTAATGATTAATGTTGAGGGACGGTTAACAACTAATTGAAGTTTTGATGATTAATGTTGAGGGACGGTTAACAACTAATTGATGTTTTAGTGATTAATGTTGGGGGACGGTTAACAATTAATTGATGTTTTAATGATTAATGTTGAGGGACGGTTAAAAACTAATTGATGTTTAGATGATTAATGTTAACCGTCCCAACTTTTTTCGCTTTTTTTGATTTATTCATTTGTTTTAGCAATTGCTTTGTAATTTGTGTGCAACTATAGTATGATGTATAGTAGGAATGGTGACAAAATGAAATATGCAGTTGTTACGTTTACCCAAAAGGGAGATCAAATAGCGGAAATTTTAGCCTCAAGTCTTAATATTGATTTATATTCAAAGAAAAAACATAGCAATTTTGATTTTGCAAAGGTTAGTAAAAAAGTAATGGAGAACTATAGAGGTATAATTTTTATAAGTTCTACAGGTATTGCAGTTAGATCAATAGCACCATACATAAAAAGTAAAAATCTGGATCCGGCAGTATTAGTTATAGATAATTCTTGTAATTATGTTATAAGTCTTTTAAGTGGTCATTTAGGAGGCGCGAATGAACTTGCATTAAAGGTAAGTAAACTTTTAGATGCAAAACCTATAATAACTACAGCAACGGATAATTTAGGCCTTTATGCCCCGGATATGATAGCAAAAGATAATGGATTTGTTATTGAAGATTTGAAAAAAGCAAAAGACATAGCGGCACTTTTAGTAGAAGGAAAAAAAATTGGATTTTTTGATGAAAAAGGAATAATACAAACACCAGCTGGATATAGTAGTAGTTTAGAGAATATTTCTGGATTGCTGTATATTTCTAGTAACGATATTATTAATTCTAAGTTAGGGGAATATAATGTACCAACGCTTAAATTAATAAGACAAAATATCGTACTTGGAATAGGATGTAGAAAAAACTTTTCGCAAAATAAAATGAATCAGACAGTAATAAGGGTGCTTAAGCAGTACAATATAGATGTTAGGGCTATAAAGTCTATAGCAACAGTTAATGTTAAAAAAGATGAATTAGCAATAAAGGCATTAGCAGATTATTTTAAATGTCAGCTTAAAATATTTACGACAGAAGATATAAAGAAGGTACAACATAAATTCAGCGGAAGTGATTTTGTTGAGAAAACTATTGGAGTTAGAGCTGTTTGTGAGCCTTGTGTTGAACTTAGTGGGGCGAAAATTATGACAATTAAGATGAAATTAGATGGTATGACCTTATGCATAGGGGAAGTATGATATAATAGAGAAGGTGTTTTTAGATAAATGCTGAGTAATCTAGTGAGTTATTAAAAATAAGAAGGATTTCAATGAATATTTATAGAATATATAATAGTAGACTATAAATAATTTAAGAATAGATTTAACAACAATTATGAAATTAGAGGAGTGTATTTATATGACAACAGATATTAAGGAAGAAGTTACAATGAAAGATGCTATGGAAAATACTGCAGAAACTATGGTTATTAATAGTGGAGACGTTGTACTTGGAACTGTACTTTCTGTAAGTGAAGAAGAAGTACTAGTAAACATTGGTTATATGACTGATGGTGTTATAACAAAAGAAGAATTATCAAACGATAAAGAAGCAAATATTGCAGATGTTGTAAAAGTTGGAGATCAAATCTCTGTATATATAATGAAAGTTAATAACGGAGAAGGAAATGTGCTTTTATCTAAGAAAAGAGCAGATGGTCTTAAAATATGGGATGAATTCCAAGAAATTTTAGATGCAAACAAAACTTTAGAAGTAACAGTTAGTGATATAGTAAAAGGTGGAGCTACAGCTTACATAGAAGGAGTTAGAGCATTTATACCAGCATCACAAATATCAGATTCATATATAGAAAACTTAGAAGACTATAAAGGTAAAACTTTAGTAGTTAAAATAATAGAACTTGATAAAGAAAATAAAAATATTGTTCTATCTAGAAGAGTAATTGAAAAAGAAGAAAATGCAGTTAAAAGAGATCAAATTTGGAATGAACTTAAAAAAGGTGAAAAGAGAAAAGGCGTTGTAACTAGACTTGCTAAATTTGGTGCATTTGTAGATTTAGGTGGTATTGATGGTCTTATTCACGTTTCACAATTATCATGGAAAAGAGTTCAAGAACCATCAGAAGTAGTATCTGTTGGCGAAGAAGTAGAAGTTACAGTTTTAGATTTTGATAAAGAAAAAGGAAGAATATCTCTAGGACTTAAGAGTGAACAAGGAAACCCATGGAACAACATAACAAGCAACTACAAGCCTGGTGCTATAGTTGAAGGAACTGTTGTTAAATTAATGGATTTCGGTGCTTTTGTACAACTTGAATCAGGAGTTGAAGGACTAGTTCATTTATCAGAAATATCAGAAGAACGTATTGCAAAAGTTTCTGACGTATTAAAAGTTGGAGAAGTTGTAAAAGTTAAAATCGGTGAAATAAACGAAAAAGATAGAAGAATAAGCCTAAGCATTAGAGAAGCAGCAAGAGGAAATGAAGATTTTTCAGATTATAAGCAAGAAGAAGAAAGTGGATTAACTCTAGGAGATATATTAGGAGATAAACTTAAAAACTATAAATTCTAGTAAAAATTCCATATCATAAAGATCTAAATTAAAGTAAATATTATGAGACAAAACAACTAATAATTGTTTTGTCTTTTAATACTTTAAGGGGGTAATATATTGCTTACGTGTGAAGTCTGTGGAAATCCAGCGGATAAACATCATATAGTTTATAAAAGCCAAGGTGGCATTGAATTTCCACTTAACTTTAGATATCTTTGTACATTGCATCATAGGGGGAAAACAGGTCCTCATAAGAATAGGCGATTAGATTTAGAATACAAAATTGATATGCAGAGAAAACTTGAAAATATTTTAGTAAAAGAAATTTATTCAATTGAAGAATTAGAAGTCTTGCTTAAAATAAACAAGGGAATGATAAAAAGACTCTTTAAGGATTATAAACTCAAGATCAAAGGGGTTAGAAAAGCTGTTATTATTGTTAATCAAAATAATGTAGGATATAAAAGAGATGATATTATTTTTAGGCTAATGGGTGGTCAAAAATATGATGAGAATATGCTTTTACAAGAAATTTTAAAAATTATTAAAAAAAACTATGAATAGCATAAGTCGCTTTCATAGTTTTTTTTTAATCCTTATTTAAGATAGCACTTATAATGTAAAGAGAACTTCCTATATCTTTATGAGAAGCCTTTTTAAGGTCCACTTTGTAGTCAAGTTCAATTGCTGAATTATATAAATGACTAAGCCCTATGCCCATATCGATGTGATTTGTGTCTTTAAGAATCTTTTTACTTAAAATATTTCTATTTTCTAAAAGTAGGTCAAATTTATTATTGTTAATTGCCAATTTCCAAGGTTGAGAGTTAATTGATGAGGGAGCATCAATAAGTGATTGTATTATAGGTTCATATTTAGGGTCAAAAGTACTAGTAATTAGTTTGCTTTTATCGAACCTTTTCCTTGTAACAACTTGTTCTAATGGTTTAACAGGATAACCGAAAGCAACTAGAATTATATAACTTTGTTTTTCGCGTACAGTAAATAGTGTTTTGAATAGATCCTGCTTAATAGCACTACCTAACCAACATGTCCCAATTCCGAGTCCGGTTAGCTTAAGAACTATTTCTTCGCCAATGAAGCCTATGTTCTCTAAATGACCTTCCTGGATTTCAGAAGTAAAGGCTAAATAGTGAGGAGCCTTTACTTTTGTATATTTAGAAATAAGCCCCTTAAATGTATCCGTAATTTTTGTACCATCTTCAATCAATAATACTTCCATTGGTATATTGTCAAATAAAGGCTTAGCTTCATTTATAATAGTTTTGATATTTTGTATATGCTGGGGGGATACAACTGAATCTTTATAATTTCTTATGGACTTTCTTAGTTTTATAGCCTGCAACATAATAAATACCTCCAGTGTGATTTTAGCTTATATTATCAGTAGTATTTCAAGCATCTAACCCCTTGATAATAATTTTTTACTACTGATTACAATAATTAATACAAAAACAGAAGTCAAAGCAATACTGCCTCCTGGGGCACAATTCACGTAGTAAGATATAACAAGCCCTAAAATTATGTCAATGAAGCCAAACATTATAGAGCAAAACAAAGTTTTCTTAAAACCTTTATTTAGCTGCAATGCTGTTGCTACAGGTAGGGCTATCATGGATGACATGACAAGGATTCCAAGTATTCTTAATGATACTGAAATAGTGGCACCCACAAGTAGAGCGAAGATGTAGTTAATTACTTTAACTTTTGCGCCAGAAACCTTAGCTCCTTCTTCATCGAAAGTAATATATAGTAATTGATTGTATAATGAAAACAATGTTATTATTGAAACAATGCTAAGTACAAGCATTATGTACAAGTCAGTTTGTGTAACAGTTAATAGGCTTCCGAATAGATAAGAATTAACATTAGCACCTGCTTTACCTGTACTTATTAAGGTTATTGCAATACCTACACTAAAGGTAAGTATAATTGCTAGAATTAATTCTGCGTATTTTTTGTAATAATCTCTTAAAAATTCAATAGATAAACCACATAGGGCTGTGAAAGCAAAAGCGCCAAGTATAGGATTGAAACCAAAAACAAGGCCTATAGCAACACCGGCCAAGGAGGCATGTGCCATTGTATCTCCCATCATGGAATACCTTTTTAGCACAAGAAAAACACCTACAATTGGAAAAAGTATAGAAATTAGAACTGAGGCAATTAAAGCATTTTGCATAAAACCATATTCAAACATAAAGTAAAGTTAGCCCCTTTCCTGGGTTATTTTATATTTATAATCATTAATAGTATAAAGTATTCCATTTCTGTTACTCATTTCGAAAATATCTGTTGAGTTATCTAATGCAGCTTTTAAATTATGTTCTACAGAGACAACTGTGATTCCTAGGTTGACATTTAAACCCTTAATAATTCCATATATATCTTCCATGCTTTGCATGTCTATTCCAGTAGAAGGTTCATCTAAAATCAATAGCTCGGGATTTCCAATTAAACTCCTAGCTATAAAAATTTTTTGTTGCTGACCTCCGGAGAGATTTCCAATAAGAGTATGGGTATGATCCTCCATCCCTACTGCTTTAAGACTTTTTGAAATTAAGCTTTTATCTTTAAGTTTTAATACCTTCCTATGACAATTTAGCATTTCATAAACAGTTATAGGGAACTGAGCATTAAAATTTTCAACTTTTTGTGCAACGTATGCTATTCTTGATGTATCTATAATGATCTGACCACTATTAGGTTTTAATAAATTTAATATTAATTTAAGTAAGGTACTTTTAGCACTACCATTTTCACCTAAAATTGAAACGTAGCTGCCTTTTTCGATTTTAAGATTGACGTTATCTAGTATGTATGGCTTTGAATTTGTATATGTAAAACATAAATTCTTTATGTTAATCATCAATTTCCTCCTTATTAGTTATAACAAAATTAACCATACAATTATGCAATAATTATATGATTAAAATAATAGTAGCAACAGATATTATACACCCAAATGCGAATAACTTGCAAGAACTCTCTCCATATTATTGCCAAAAAAATTAAATAATACATATCATAAAATTTATATAATTGGTAAAACTGTATATGAAGATACTTTATTTTATATAATAGCTAATATTGCTTTAGTATCTATCTATCAATAAAAATGCGTTTTGTTATGCATTTAATATAATAGGAAAGGTAGTGTTATTATGAATAAAAGCGAAGGCTCAACTCATGTAATTAGTAAAGTGGCGAAAGACAATCAAGGAGAAATAACAGCATATGAACTTGAAAATGGAGAAATAATTTCTAAAGAACAAGCCGTCTCACTTGCTAAGCAAGGGAATATAAGTGGAGTTTCTGTCTCAACTTCTAAAAAAGGTGAAGAATTCTTAAGAAGTCTACCTGATCAAAATAAAGCAAATAACTTAGAAAGTTTACCAATTATAGATGATAATGATATATACTAGGAAAAATAATAATGAGAAGGAGCAGGTACATTTTGGTGTGCCTGTTCTTTTGGCTTAAAGAAGAATAAGTGGGGGACGGTTAACAACTAATGAATGTTGTTTGGGTGTTTAAAGTGAGGGACGGTTAACAACTAATGAACATTCTTGATGTTAATTAGTTATTTTGCTTGAAAAAGTTTTTCCTTTGGAATACTATTAGTGTAATAAACTTAGATGAGCAGGGGGATAAACAAATGGGACTTCTAAAAGAAACATTACAATTTATAGAACCGCTAAATAAGGAAGCAATGAAAAAGGCTTGGGATAGACTGGATAGTTTATCAAAACCTATAGGAAGTCTTGGTGAATTGGAAAATATCATAGCTAAGATGGCAGGAATTACTGGAAACATACATAATAAAATTAATAAAAAGAATGTCGTTATAATGTGCAGTGATAATGGAGTTGTGGAAGAAGATGTATCTAACTGCCCTAAAAGTGTAACTGCTACAGTAACTAATAATTTCACTAAAAAGATAACCGGCGTTTATGTGTTATCAAAATTTTCTGGAAGTGATATTACTGTCGTAGATGTGGGCATTGATGCTGATTTAAACAATCCTAAAGTTATAAATAAAAAAATAGCATATGGTACTATGAATATGATGAAGGGTCCTGCAATGACTAGGGAGCAGACAATTAAGGCTATAGAAGTTGGGATTGAAACAGTTGATAATTTAATTCTCGATGGTTACGATTTGTTTGGAACTGGAGAAATGGGTGTAGGGAATACTGCAACAAGTGCAGCAATCTTAAGTGTTTTCTCTGGACTTGAAGTTGAAGAGTCAGTAGGTAAAGGGTCAGGAATAACAGAGGAGCAATTCATTAATAAAAAAAGGGTTATTAAAAGATCTATTGAAGTAAATAATCCAGATAGAAATGATGTTATAGATGTTATTTCAAAAGTTGGGGGATTTGATATTGCAGGATTATGTGGTTGCTTCTTAGCTGCTGCTAAAAATAGGGTGCCTATTGTTATTGATGGGTTTATAGCATCAGCGGCGGCGCTTTGTGCTTATAAATTAAACCCTTTAGTAATAGGGTATATTTTTGCATCGCACTTGTCTGCGGAACCTGGAGCGGCTTTTATAATGAAAGAAATTGGATTAAAACCTATGCTAAATTTGAACATGAGACTAGGAGAGGGCTCAGGGTGTCCTCTGGCTTTTAATATTATTGAGGCGGCTTTGTACACAATGGATAATATGGGGACGTTCGAAGATGCGAAGCTTGATAGTAAAAAGTATATAGATATAAGGGAGAACCCCGTAGAAATATCGTAGGGTGTGATGAGTTATGAATATTTATCTGTTAAGACATGGTCAAACTGAAGAAAATAGAAAAGGATCTTATTATGGTAATTTGGATATAAGTCTAAATGAAATAGGTGTAGTTCAAGGAAATAAGGCAAAAGATTTCTTTAAAGATATTAAATTAGATAAAGTATATGTTAGTGATAAAAAAAGAACTTTGGAAATGGCAAAATTAGCTTTAGGTTTGAATGAAATGGAAATTATACAAGATAGTAGAATAAATGAAACTAATTTCGGAGACTTTGAAGGTAAAACTTACGAAGAAATTAAAATACTTTATCCTAAAGAATGTTTATGTTGGATGGATAATTGGAAACAATTTACACCACCAGAGGGTGAAAGTTATATTGAGTTATGCATGAGAGTTAAGAGTTTTATGGATAATATTAAAAAGTTAGATTTTGATAATATTTTAATATGTGCTCATTCTGGAGTTATAAGAGCTATATATTGTTATATTATGGATGGGAATATAGATTTATTTTGGAAATTTGGATGTAAAAATGGCGATATAAGCATTATTAAATATGAATATGGTAATTTATATATTGATGCAATTATGCATATCTAGGAGGCGAGCATAAATGGGCAAAATAATTTTAGTAACTGGTGGAAGTCGAAGTGGGAAAAGCACTTTTGCTGAAAACATTTTTAAAGATACTGATGATGTTTTATATATTGCAACAGCAATAGTTACAGATGAGGAAATGGGAGATAGAATTAAAAAACATATAGACTCTAGAAATGCAAGATGGACAACCTTTGAGGGCTTTTATGATTTAGATAAGGCTATAGGGAATTATGATATAAATAATATATTGCTTGATTGCGTTACAATTATGATAACTAATTTAATGTTTAAGGAAAAAATAGATTTTGATAAAATATCTATGGGGAAAATAGATGAGTTATTAGATGATATAAAAACTCAGTTTGAAAAGCTAATATTAAAGGCGAGGGTAGCAAATATTAATTTTGTTATGGTAACTAATGAGGTAGGTTCTGGGCTTGTACCTGAGAATAAGCTTAGTAGAGTATTTAGGGATATAGCAGGGTTTGTAAATCAATACATAGCAAGTCAAAGTGATGAGGTATATCTAATTTCTTGTGGGTTACCTTTAAAATTAAAATGAATATTATTATCTAGGAAAGAGGTGAACCTTGCAATGGTAGGCAGTTGCAAGCAATAAAATGAGAGAATATTTAAATGATTTTTTGCTATTTTTTCAGTTTTTTACAAGAATACCTATAAATAAAAGTTTAAACTGTGAGAAAGAAAATTTTAAGAGGGGATCTATATTTTTTCCTATAGTGGGATTATTTATAGGAGTTGTTCAATGGATAGTATATTATCTATTGATAAAAGTGTTACCAGTAAACATTACAGCAGTATTTGTAGTTATAATACCAATAATTATTACTGGAGGATTGCATGTTGATGGACTTGGAGATACATGTGATGGCTTCTTTTCGCTAAAAGGTGATAAATACAAAATTATAGAAGTTATGAAAGATAGCTCAGTTGGTACTTTCGCGACTATAGCTATAGTATTTGACATGTTAGCACGATATGCGGCGGTGACTACTATCATACAAATTGATTTACCACTTATATTAATTGCGGCTCCAATAATTGCAAGATTTACTGTAGTATTTATATCTTTTATAGGTAAAAATGCTAAAGAGACAGGTTCAGGTAATATATTTATTGGCAATATTGATGTTAAAAGACTAGTAATTGCAGGGGTAATAACTATTATACTTGGAACTTTATTAATAGGAATCAAAAATAGTGTTATATTAATAATTCCAGCGCTATTTTTAAGTCTCTTATTTAATAAATTCTGTGAGAGCAAAATTACAGGACTCACAGGTGACAGTTTGGGAGCTAACAATGAATTAGTTGAGATTTTAACAATGATATTGTTTATAGCAGTAATTTAGGGAGGCCTCAGGTGGGGACGGTTAACAATTAATTAGCTTATATTTTGGTGCAAATTTTTTTAAAATTTGCACCTTTTTACGACTAAATTGACTAATTAATATAGCATTTTTATTATGTATATTAATAAATATTTTATTTACAATGCTTGTCCAATGTTAGCCTAATAAATATAGTTAGCTGTCATTCTGAAATTTTTATTGATTACATGAATATGAAAATTAATAAAAATTAAGCATAACATTTAATAAAATCATCAATAATCTTTCCATATTTTTCTTCTGACCCAATTAAACCTATACCAATAGTGCTTAATCTAGATATTCTGGCTTGTGTAATGTTACCAAGTATGTTAGATATATCTTTTGATTTAAAATTGCATAGACTCCTCATTAAAACAACAGCTAAAGCTTTTGCATTAACGAAATTTCTACTGTACTTTGTATAAAAATTGATTTTTGACATATTCATCTTTAATGCTATAAAATCTAATATGTCATCTGATTTAAAATTGCGTACCAGTATGTTCCTTTCACTATTATAATCTGTTTTTTCATCTTCAAACTCCATTTCCTGTTCTAATTTTTCTTCATTACACCTAAATAGAAGGTTATAGTAATTTTTTCTTGCACCTTTAAGGTTATCACCAAAGAGACTCATAACAAATACATAATCAACTAAGTTAAAAGAATCAGTTGTTTTTCCTAAAAATATTGATAGACTAGAAAAAGCGTATTTTTCAGGAGAATCTTTATATTCGATTATGTCTGTAGGATTATTGTGCACATAAAGAGATAAGGTCCTTAAATATCTATCGCTATAAACTATTTTGCTCTTAAATCTATCTTTAAAAAGGTGTCCTTCTCTTTTATATTTTCTATTAAAGTACATTGCATAAGAAAAATTTATACCATGCATTATTTTTGATATATCACATCCATTAGCATCAATCATTAAATGTACGTGATTATCCATAAGACAGTACCCGTAAAGCTTAAAATTATGAAGGGTTTTATACTTCTTTATAAGCAATAAATACCGTTTCTTATCTTCATCATCTTTGAATAAAGTTACTTCGCTTATACTTTTGCACATGATATGAAATATCGACTCATCTGTTTTTACTCTTGCCGTTCTTGGCACAAAAATCACCTCTCCTTATAAAGTATTATTTTAATTGTTTCCCATGGAGTATAATGCTATTCATTTTTTTAGGTTAATGTTCATTAGTTGTTAACCGTCCCCACCTTAGATGTTATCTAAGACAGCAATTAGTTGTTAACCGTCCCTCAACTTTCTCCATTGGGACTAAAGATAACCCTCCAACCCTTAAGTTTTACAATGATATTGACACCGCCACTTAATTATAATAAACTAATAGTACAATAGAATATAATTTTAGGTGCCTAGAGTATTAGGTGAAAAGGGAATGTGGTTTAAATCCACAGCAGCCCCCGCTACTGTAATTGAGAAATCAAAAGCCAGGAGACCTGCCTAAATGATGTTAACAAAGCTTTCGGAGGGAAAGAACTTTTTAATGCAGTTAATTTTATTACGAATTAATTAAAAAGTAGTCGCTATCTTAAGTGAACTACTTTTGTTTTTTTGAAAAGATATTAGGAGCAAATAGAGTTCAAAATTCCGAAAAATACATGATAAGGTGGAAGAAAACAATGAAGAAAGCAATTTTAGTTGTAAGTTTTGGAACAACATATGAAGACACAAGAAAAGTAACTATTGATGTAATAGAAAATAAAATAAAAAATACCTTTGTAGATTATGATATAAGAAGAGCGTTTACTTCGCATGTTATTCTTAAGGTTCTTAAAAATAGAGATAATATTTATATAGATACACCAGAAGAAGCTTTGGAAAAACTAAAAAATGAAGGTTATAATGAGGTAATTGTTCAGCCTTTGCATGTTATTCCAGGAGCGGAATTTGATTATGTAAATAATGTAGTTAATAAATATAAAGAATGCAATGCATTTGACAATATTTTGGTAGGAAGACCACTTATATGTTTTAAGGGAGAAGAGGCTGGCGTGCCGGATGATTACACAATAATGGTGGACGCTTTATCAAATCAATTACCAAAAGATGACACAGTAATTTTAATGGGGCATGGCACAAATCATATTGCTAATGCTGTATATTGCTGCTTCGAAAGTGTTTTAAGGGATAGAGGATTTAAAAATGTTCATGTGGCTACAGTAGAGGGATATCCAACTTTGGATAGAGTAATACCAAATGTTATTGTTCAGGGAACTAAAGAGGTTATTCTGATGCCACTGCTTTTAGTTGCAGGCGATCATGTTAAAAATGATATGGTTGGAGAAAAGGAAGAGTCATGGAAAAATATTTTAGAAGCAGAGGGATTTAAAGTAAGAATATACCTACATGGATTAGGAGAAAATATTGCTGTACAAGATATTTATATACAACATATTAATGATGTAATTAATGAAAAATTTAAAAATGTAGGAAAAACACATAAGGGTATTTAAAATCATTTGTGACTACTTGTAGATGAAATTATAAGTACAGGGGGATCCCAAAAGGAGAAAGGAAGGTATTTATGATACATGGTGGAGATATTTATACTAATGGATTACTTGAGGGACGAGAACTAATAGATTATAGTTCTAATATAAATCCACTTGGCATTCCTAAAAGTTTTACTGACAATATTAGTTTTGCTGTAGATGCATTAACTAGATATCCAGATATTCAATATAGAAATGTATTAAAGGCACTCGGCAAATACAGTAGTTGCCCAGAGGAGTATTTTGTTTTAGGAAATGGGGCAGCAGAAATAATTGATTTAGTTATATCTTGCCTTAGAAGTGTACTAATTGTAGTACCTTCCTTTGTAGAGTATGAAATTGACGCTAAAAAGTGGGCTTGTAATATAGAATATTCTTTCTTAAAAGAGAATTTTAATGGGACTGTTTTGCTAAAGCATAAGTATGGGCAGCTCTCTTATGATTATGATGATATCCTTAATAAATTACGAAGTGTAGAAGGGGTAATCCTAGCTAATCCTAATAATCCTAATGGTAATATCATTGATAAAGCTAAGTTTAAAAAAATTCTTGATTATTGTGAGAGTAATAACAAAATCATAATAATAGATGAGGCTTTTATAGAATTTACGGGAGATGATTTTCACAGTTTTGCGCAGAGTGTTAAAACTTATAAATGTTTATTTGTAATAAGGGCTTTAACAAAATTTTTTGCAATGCCAGGCATAAGATTTGGGTATGGAGTTAGCAGTGATGCTAAATTAATAAAAAAAATTAAAGATAAACAAAATCCTTGGAATATAAACTGTTTTGCAGAAGTTGCAGTAATTAATGTGCTAAAGGATGTCGAGTATATTGAAAAAAGCAAACAATGGATAAGAGATGAAAGACCTATTTTCTTAAAAGCGTTAAATAGTATCTCATTTATAGATAAGGTCTTTTTAACCTATGGTAATTTTGTGTTATGTAAATTAAAAGAAGTAGATGCAGATGAGCTTTATAAACTATGTTTGGATCAAGGCTTTGTTATAAGAAAAGCAGACAATTTTAGGGGGCTGGACAAACAATTTATAAGGCTGGCTATTAAGGATGATGTCAGAAATGAAAAGTTGATTGTGTGTTTAAAAAAATTAGAACTTTAGGGAAGGGAAAACTTAAGGGACGGTTAACAACTAATTAAACTTAAGGATGAGTCAAAACTTGAGGGACAGTTAACAACTAATTGAACTTAAAGGTGAGTCAAAACTGAGGGATGGTTAACAACTAATTGAACTTAAGGATGAGTCAAAACTGAGGGACGGTTAACAACTAATTGAACTTAAGGATGAGTCAAAACTTGGGGGACGGTTAACAACTAATTGACCTTTAGGGTGAGTCAAAACTGAGGGACAGTTAACAACTAATTGACTTTAAGGGCCAGTCCATAAAAGGATGTGAGTGTAAATGAAGAGTATAGTTATAGCTTCAAATGCAAGTGGTGGTGGTAAAACCACAGTAACCCTTGGTATTATGAAAGTCTTAAAAAATAGGGGCTTCAATGTGCAGGGTTATAAAGTAGGGCCTGATTATATAGACTCGGCTTTTCATTCAAAAATAACGGGCCAAGATTCAAGAAATCTGGATTTATATCTTATGGGAGAGGCCGGAGTTAAGGCTAGCTTTTCTAGAGGTCACGGTGATTTAGGAGTAGTTGAAGGCGTAATGGGATTATATGATGGCAAAGGCATAGATACATCATATTCTACATATCATGTGTCTAAGGTTTTAGATTTACCTATTATACTTGTACTGTCTCCGAAAGCTCAGGTAGCGACCTTTTGTGCAGAAATAAATGGAATAGTTAATTTTAAAGAGGCAAATATACGTGGCATAATATTAAATAACATAACAGAGAGTTACTATAATTTGCTTAAATCGGCAATTGATAAAAATTGTAAAATAAAAGTTTTAGGGTATCTTCCTAAAGATGAGAGATTATCTTTGAAAAGTAGGCATTTAGGATTAATTCAAAGTAGTGAAATAGAGGATCTTGAGGAAAAAATTGAAGTTTGTGCAAAATTATTAGAAAAACATTTGGATATGAATCTATTATTAGAACAATTTAAGGAAAGTAAGAAATATGTAGATGATTTTCATGTTGAAAATAAGGGGAAAAGAATAGCTGTAGCCTATGATAAAGCTTTTAGCTTCTATTATAAAGAAAATTTAGAGCTTCTAGAGGAATTCGGAGAGGTTATATACTTTAGTCCACTTATTGATAATGAACTACCAAGCAATATTGATTTTCTTTATTTAGGTGGGGGGTACCCTGAGGTATTTATAAAGGAGTTATCTGAAAATACGTCTATGCTTTATAGCATTAAAAAAGCTCTAGATGGTGGACTACCCTGTTACGCTGAATGCGGGGGGTTAATGTACCTTACTTTAGGACAAAAAAAATTAGGTGAAGAACAAATAACATTTAAAACTGTTGGCTTTTTTGATGGGTATTATTCCTTAACCACAAAACTTCAGAATTTTGGATACGCAAATATTAAGGTAGAGCTAGAAAATACTATTTTGCCAAAAGATATGAGCATAAACTGCCATGAGTTTCATAAATCGTTTGTTGATTTACAAGAAGAAAAAATATTTAAACTTTCTAAAGACGTTTATGACGGAAGCAAGAAAAATTGGTTATGTGGATATATTAAAAAAAACACTATAGCGATATATGGACATGTACATTTTTTTGGAAATTTATTATGGTTTAGAAAAATTTTCAAATAGGTGAATTAAGTCAATTAATTGTTAACCGTCCCCAACTTTTGGGTCAATTAGTTGTTAACCGTCCCCATCTGATTCTAAAACAAAAGGAGATTAAAATATGGATTACATAAAAATTCCTATGGACATAGAAAAGAGAAGTTTTGAAATTATTGGACAAGAAATGGGAGAGCATAAATACTCACCTAGAGAACTTTCAATAATTAAAAGAGTAATACATACTACAGCAGATTTTGATTATAGAAATATATTATATATTCGAGATGGAGCAATAGATGCGGCTGTAGAGTTACTTAAAAAAGGAGTAACAATATATACTGATACAAAAATGGCATTAGCAGGTATAAATAAAAAAGCTCTTAAAGATTTAAATTGTAATGCCTTATGTTTTGTTAGTGATGAAAATGTGGCTGAAATTGCTAAAGCACGTCACATAACACGTTCTATGGCAGCGGTGGAGAAGGCAGTAGAAGATGGTGTTGAGTTCTTTATTTTTGGTAATGCACCTACAGCTTTATTTAGATTAAAGGAATTAATTGAGGAAGGAAAATGTAATGCAAAATTTATAATAGCGACACCTATTGGTTTTGTGGGAGCTGCAGAATCTAAAATAGAAATTGAAAAATTGGACATCCCAATGATTGTTGTTAGGGGAAGAAAAGGTGGAAGTACAGTGGCTGCATCTATATTAAATGCATTAATGTATATGATAGTAGATAGAGGTTAGCATGTAGTTTAAGAACTTTGTTTTAAAATTCTAAATTATTATAATAGGGGAGAGCAGATATCATATGAATTATCTAATACTCTGTATAATCGTACTTTACATTTCAATACTTACAAGTAAGATTGATTCATTGCAAAAACATATAACTCGCATGAATTCGAATATAATTAAGATCGCAAAGCAGGTTGGAATTCCAGAAGATCCTTTAAATGATGAGTTAAAAAGTATCATAGAAAAAGATGGGAAAATTAAGGCGATAAAAAAATGTAGAGAGGTTACTGGATTTGGATTAAAGGAAGCAAAAGATTATGTTGATAACCTAAAATAAAGGACAACCTTAGCAGGGGGTACATGATAATGCTTGATTTATATGTTAATTTTAATGGTAAAAAACTTAGGTGTGGATATACAACTGGATCTTGCGCTGCTGCGGCCGCAAAAGCAGCTACGCAAATATTGTTTTATGATACTGATATAGATGAGATAAAGATAGACACCCCAAAGGGTATAGAATTATTGCTTCCTATATATAAGGTAGTAAAAGGGGAAAACTTTGTTGAGTGTTGCATTATAAAAGATGGTGGAGATGATCCTGATGCAACTCACGGCATGGAAATCTGGTCAAGGGCTGAAAAATCAGATTCAGGATATACCTTAAAAGGTGGAAAAGGCGTTGGGATAGTTAGGGGAGAAGGATTATATGTACCTAGGGGTGAATGGGCGATTAACCCAGTTCCTAGAAAAATGATAGAAAAGGAAGTAAGGAAAGTGTTGCCAAAAGACACTGGGATTACAATAACTGTATTCGTACCCAAGGGGGAAGAGGTAGCCAAGAAAACATTTAATCCAAGGCTTGGAATTGAAGGTGGCATATCGATACTAGGAACAACAGGCATTGTAACACCAATGTCACAGGAAGCACTTACAGAATCTATTAATATAGAAATATCTCAAAAAATAGCGCAAGGGCATAAAAATCTCACTTTGGTTTTTGGTAACATGGGAGAAGATATGGCAACAAAGATAGGGCTTAAATCAGATAATATAGTAATGGTTTCAAACTATATAGGATTTGCTTTAAATAGTTGCATGGAAAAACATATAGAAAACATTTTGCTTATAGGACACATCGGAAAAGCATGCAAAATAGCAGCGGGATGTTTTCAAACTCATAGTAGGGTATGTGATGTGAGGTTAGAAGTAATAGCACTAGAACTAGCTTTAATAGGCGCTCCTACTGATATTGTAGCTAAGGTATATAAGGAAAAAACTACTGAGGGTGCAATAAAGTTATTAGAGGATGATTATAATGAAATATATATTAACATTGCAAATAAAGTAAAGAAAAGATTATTTCAGTATACTTACGAAACTATTCCAGCAGAAGTTATTATGTTTTCTATGAATAAAGGGATTTTGTGTGACACTAGGGAAAATAAGTAGGGACAGTTAACAATTAATGAGCATAATGCTTGTCCTAGCAAATAAGGAATCAAATGAGTAATCAATCAAATAAGTAGGGACAGTTAACAACTAATAAACATAATGCTTGTCCTAGCAAATAAGGAATCAAATGAGTAATCAATCAAATAAGTAGGGACGGTTAACAACTAATGAGCATAATGCTTGTCCTAGCGAATAAGGAATCAAATGAGTAATCAATCAAATAAGCAGGGACAGTTAACAACTAATGCATGAATAAATAGTGAAAGGTTGCAAAAAATATGGTTTATATAGTGGGTATTGGGCCTGGAAACCCAAAATATATTATTCCTTTGGCAATAGAGACTATGGAAAAGGTTGATGTAATCTTAGGGTTTGAAAGAGCTGTAGCGAGTATACCTAAAACTAAGGTTCAAAAGATAATAGTTAAAACATTAAAGAATATTATGGATTATATAACAAAAAATATTGATAAAGATATCGCAATAATAGCATCGGGTGATCCGTGCTTTTATGGTATAGTAAACTATATAAATAATAACTTTAAAGGTGAAACAGAGATAGTTCCAGGTATAAGTTCTTTTCAATATTTAATGTGTAAGCTCAAAAAACCATGGCAAAATGCTCATCTAGGCAGTATGCATGGTAGGCAAGAAGATTTTATAGAGATTGTGAAAAGTCATGAGATATCTGTGTGGCTTACTGATAAAAGTAATTCACCACAAGCTTTATGTAGAAAACTTTTTGATAATAATATTAAAGCTACGATTTATGTTGGCCTAGAATTATCTTATGCGGATGAAAAAATAATAAAAGGTACAGTTGAAGAAATTAAGGATAAAATTTTTGATGATCTTAGTGTGGTTGTCATAGAAAATATAAATTAATTAGCTACATGATAATATATTAAAGCACTGACTTATAATTAATTTGTTAGTGACGATTAAAAAGGTATGGCTAGAGACTATTTTACTGGAGATGGAGGGCTTATAATGGCAAAATTATATGGGGTAGGGGTAGGACCTGGAGATAAGGAACTGCTTACGATAAAGGCAATAAAAACTATTGGGAAATGTGATGTTATAGTAGTTCCGAGTGCTATGAATGGTGGGAAAAGCATAGCCCATGAAATAGCAGAGGAGTATATTAACAAGGACTCAGAAGTGTTAGTTAAACATTTTCCTATGGGTGGAGCAGAGCAGGAAGCGAAGATTTATGAAGCTTTTAAGTCTATTGAAGAGAAATTAAAAGCTGGAAAAGATGTAGCTTTCTTAACTATAGGAGATCCATTTGTATATAGCACATATATATATCTTTTAAATTATATTAAGGAAAGTGGATACGAAGTTGAGACAATTCCAGGTATAACCTCATTTTGTGCTTGCGCAAGCATTGCTAATGAATATTTAGTAATTGGGAACGAACCGCTTTTAATACTTCCAGCATCAAGGCTTGATACTATAAAGGATGAAAAATTTCTAGTAATTATGAAGGTTTATAAAATCGAAGAAGAAGTTTTAGATTGCCTAGAAGCAAAGGGTTATAAATATGTATATGTTAAAAGAGCTGGTAGAGAGGGACAAGAAGTCCTTCGATGTCGCGAAGATATATTAAAAAATAAAGAATATATGAGTTTAATAATTGCGAAGAAAGAATAAAGGTAGGGACAGTTAACAACTAATCTTTAAGAAAGAGTAAAGGCGGGGACAGTTAAGAACTAATCCTCAAAACAATAGGCGGGGACAGGTAATAATTAATCAGAGCAAAAGGTAGGGACAGTTAATAATTATTCTAAAAGGAGAGGTGAATTTAATGGTTTATTTTATTGGTGCAGGCCCAGGTGATGTGGATTTAATTACAGTTAAGGGAAGAAATATATTATCGACTGCAGATGTAGTTATTTATGCGGGATCGCTTGTAAGTGCAGAGCATATCACATTTTGCAAAAAAGATGTAGTAGTTCACAATTCAGCTTCCATGACTCTCGAGGATGTTATCGATGTTATGAAAAAAGCAGATAGAGAGAATAAAAGCATAGTAAGACTTCATACCGGGGACCCAGCTATATATGGAGCAATAAAAGAGCAGATGGATGAGTTAGATAAATTAAATATAGATTATTCTATTGTGCCAGGGGTAAGCTCCTTCTCAGCAGCAGCATCTGTTATCAAAAAAGAATTTACGCTACCAAGTGTAACTCAAACCCTTATTCTTACAAGGGTTGAGGGCAGAACTCCAGTGCCAGAAACTGAGGATTTAGAAAAGCTTGCTTCTGTTGGGGCGTCAATGGCCATTTTCTTATCTATAAGTATGATAGATAAAGTTGTCGCAAAACTTAAGGCAGGTTATGGAAGAAATGTTCCAATAGCTGTTATTGAGAGAGCTACATGGGCAGATGAAAGAGCTATTATTGGAACTTTGGATGATATAGCAGATAAAGTAAAAGAAGCTAAAATAACAAAATGTGCTCAAATTCTTGTAGGTGATTTCATAGATTGTGAATATGAGAAGAGCCTATTATACGATAAGACATTTACACATATGTTCCGTGAAGGAAAAAAATAGGGAGTGAAGGAGAAGATAAATTGGGAAAATTATATGTAATTGGAATAGGCCCGGGTGGACTTCCACATATGACAATAAGAGCAATGGACGCCATAAAAGAAAGCGATATAATTGTAGGTTATAACAAATATATAGATATGATAAAACCTCTACTCGCTGGCAAAGAAATATTCTCAACAGGCATGAAGGGTGAGGAAGAGAGATGCAAAAAAGCGTTAGAACTTAGCCATGATAAGATAGTCAGCGTAGTAAGTACTGGTGATTCTGGAATTTATGGAATGGCAGGATTAATTCTTCAGCTAAGAGTGGATGAAGAAGTTGAGGTTATTCCAGGGGTTACGGCCTCATCTGCAGCAGCGTCGGTACTTGGTGCACCATTAATGCATGATAACTGTAATATTAGTTTAAGTGACTTAATGACCCCCTACGAATTAATTCAAAATAGAGTAAATCTAGCCGCAGAAGGTGATTTTGTTATATCGTTGTACAATCCTAAAAGCAAAGGGAGACCTCATTATTTAAGAGAGTGTATAAATATAATAAAAATGCACAGAGACGGAACTACTCCAATAGCTGTAGTTAAAAATGCACTTCGAGATGGACAAGTAGTAAGTATCTCAACACTAGATACTTTTGACGATAACATAGCTGATATGTTATCAATTGTTATAATTGGTAACAGTCAAAGTTATGTAAAAGATGGTAAATTTATAACACCAAGAGGATATAACGTTTAGAATAACAGAGGAAGGTGAGGGATGTATTAGAGGGACGGTTAACAACTAATAAGTTTTTAGCATAACAATAAATAGGGGAAAGTTATTAACTGTCCCCGCTTTTGTCTGCTTTTTTCGCTTTTAACCACCGCTTTATCCGTGATTTTAGGCATCATAAACACTACTTAGTTGTTAACCGTCCCCACTATTTTTCCTTGTTTTCCCACGAACACTATTAAGGGTGACAGGAGTGAATGATGATGATAGGTTTAATTGTAGGTACTTCAGAGGGGAAAAATATTCTCTCAGGGTTAAATAAATTTACAGAGAATATTTTCATATCAACAGCTACAGCATATGGTGCAGAGCTTTTGAAGGATTATAAATATAAAGTTTTTAATGAAAAACCATTAGATTTAGTTGGGCTTATGGAAGTTATAAAAGAGAATGATATAAAAATTCTAATTGATGCATCTCATCCATATGCGCTAGAAATTACAGAAAATGCAATTGAAGCTTGTAGAGTCTATGGAGTACAATATGTTAGATATGAGAGACCACCGCTTCTTAAGAAGTTTAAGGATAATAAAAATGTTGTTATGGTGGAAGATTATGAGAGTCTATATGAGCATCTTAAAACGATAGATGGAACTATCCTTAATACCACAGGTAGCAGAAATATAGGTAAAATTCTAGATTTTAATTTAAAGAATAGGGTGATACATAGGGTGTTGCCATCAATTAAAGTATTAGTAGAGATGTTAGACTTAGGTGTTGGGGTTGAGGATATAGTGGCAATGAAGGGACCAGTGGGATATGAACTGAATTGCGGCTTTATTAATGAATATAGGGCCAAAGCCATACTTATGAAGGATAGCGGAGTTCAAGGTGGGACCTACGATAAAATAAAAGCTGCTATAGATAATAATATAATGGCATTTATAATTGGAAGAAAACCTATGGAGTATTCAAAAGTATTTTATAGTGAGATAGAAGTTGTAAAATATGTTTCTGGTTTAATGGAAGTAACTGAATAAAATTTGGTTTCTTTATGAGCAAAAAATGATTAACATAAACTTATACGTATAGATTAGATACTCTTAAAAAAGTATTTGATCTATACGTATTTTTTTATATGCTTTTTTCATGAAAATAGGGTGACAAATGAGCAAAATTATATGTTAAGTTGTCTTAAATAATCTCGATAATAAGAATAATGGTTTATTAGAGCATGCGAATAAATATCTTGTATTTTTTTACAAATTTTATATAAAACAATATAAAAATGCAACTAAATTACAATTGCAAGCGTTATATGAGTGTAAACAATTGAAAAAGTTTATAATTTTTTAACTTATGAAGAAGATTTTAATATTAATGTTTTATTGGGGTATTAAGTAAAGAATAACAAAATTAGAGCATAGAAGATGGGGGTATATATTAATGAATAAGAGAATTACGAGTTCAATTATTGCTGCTTTAATGATAGCAGGTTCAACATCCATTACGACATTTGCAGCAATGGGAAGTGGTAGTGTTGTTATAGGTAACAAAGCTTTTGACTTAAAGTATGCTAATGATCAGGCAAATGCTAATGAGATTGCTAGTGCAATAATAGCTGGCGGAGAGGTTTATATTAAAGATTTTGAGGGAAATTGGAAAAGTAATATTTCAGAATCAATAATTAATGCAAATATTATACCAGCTGTAACTTATAAAAATGATGATGGGACATCTAATTTTGATGTTGGAGATAAAGACCATGTGGATATAATAACAGTTCAATCTGTTAGTTCTATTGCTGATAAAAATGTAATATACGGGGGAACAGCTGCAAATGTTGGACTACCAACAACAGTAACACTTAAATTAAGTGATAATACAACTAAAGACGTAAGCGTTACTTGGACAAGCTCTACTTATGATGGGACTAAAACAGCAACATACATATTTACTGGTGCTTATGCACTTCCAAGTGGCGTAACTGGAACAAAACCATCAATAAAAGTTAATGTTGTAGTTGGTGTAAAACCTAATGCAGCTGATATAGCTTCTGCTAAAGCAGTAGATACTAAAATAATAGCATTGCCAGCATTAAGTGCTTTAACATTAGCAAATAAAACAGGCGTAGTAGCAGTTAGAAATGCTTATGCATCAATAACTAGTGCACAAAAGCTTTTAGTTACAAAACTTAGTACACTAGTAGCAGCAGAAGGTAAAATAGCTGATCTTCAAGCAAACGCAGATGAAAAAATAGCAGAAGTTGCGGAAGAAGCAGCAGTAAGCATTGCTGAGAAATCAAAAATGAATGTCGATGTTACTAAAGCAAATGGACTTATACAAGCAGTTAAAAATGCTGCAAAACAAGCAGAATTTAGTGAGAGAATATCTAACATTAATATATTAGATGAAATAGTATCAAAGGGAAATAATACATTTAAATTAACACCATATGATGTTTCATTAGATGATTTTATTAACGAAGAAATGGGAAATACTCCAGCAGCTAGTATTGGTGGCAAGTGGCTTTATGCGGCAATAAAAGGTGGAAAACTTGGGTATACATTAGAAGGTAACAATACATGGGTAAATTCTCCAACGAATTATAATAGCATTAAAAGTCAACTTACAAGCAATATAAACCCAATAAATTTAGGAAATGATCCAGTTAAAGTTTATCAATTTGTAGAACTTAATTATTCTGATTGTGTAAGTGCTGATACATTAAACACAATGTTTGGAGAGAATAATGCATTAAGTGGAAAAGGTCAAGTATTTATTGATGCAGCACAAAAATCTGATGTAAATCCCCTATACTTAGCAGGTCATTCAATACTAGAAACAGGACATGGTACTTCACTTTTGGCAAATGGTGGTACAAAAAAAGTTACTGGCGAGTATACTTATGGTATGCCTGTATATAATTTGTTTGGAATTGGTGCAATTGATAGTGATGCGAATGCAGCGGGGACAAGCACAGCATACAAAAATGCCTGGACAGATATAGACTCTGCGATATATGGAGGAGCAGCATTTATTTCAGGAAAATATATAAGCAAAGGCCAAAATACGATTTATAAAATGAGATGGAATAATTTAGATGTTAATCATCAATATGCAACAGATGTTAGTTGGGCAAATAGTCAAACAAAAATTATTAAACAATATTTTGACTTATGTCCTGAGGCTAAGTTAACATTTGATATTCCAGTTTATAAGTAAGACAAGCATTAGTTGTTAACCGTCCCCACGGTTAAGGATTTAAAACAAGGGATAGTTATTAACTGTCCCTCATATTTAAGGGTTTAAGACAAGCATTAGTTGTTAACCGTCCCCCACATTTTAGTGATTGTATATATTTATGTTTATTGGACAAACTAATATATAAATGATTACATATGTATCAGTATTGATACACATAAATTATAGTGATATAATGATGATAATATTTAATGTAGGAGGGGTTAGTTTGGACAAGATAGCGCTTATAACAGACACTACAAGCGATTTGAGAAGTGACTTAATAGAGAAATACAGCATTAATGTATTGCCCTTTAGGATTATCTATTCTGATAGAGAGTATTTGGATAATGTGGATATAACGCCACAGGATGTTTATGATAATATGAAGATAGAAGTACCTACATCCTCATTGCCATCAATGAAGGATATGGAGGAATTATTTTTAAGATTAGAAGAAGAGGGTTACACTCATGCGATAGCAATAACTTTATCTACTGGTTTATCTGGTATATATAATGCGATGAAACTTACAAGTGAGAATCACCCAAGTATTATCACTCACGTATGTGATTCACAATCCATAGCACTTGGTGAGGGATTAATAGTTACAGAGTGTGGAAAGCTTATACAAGAAGGTAAGAGTTTTGAGGAAGTAGTTAAAGCTATTCCATCTATTAAAAAAAGAATCCATCTATACTTTTTAGTAGGTACTCTAGAATACTTAAAAAAGGGTGGAAGAATAGGGAAAGTTGCAGGAACAATAGCTGAGCTTTTAAATATCAAACCTATAATTTCACTAGATGAGGATGGTAAGTATTGTACCGTCGAAAAGGTACGAGGTAGAAAACAGTCTCTTAATAAACTTATAGAACTTACAAATAAAATTTTGGATGAGAAGAAATGTAGGGTTTATATGTTGCATGGTGATGCAATGGATGAGACAAAACAAGTAATGGAGAAAATAGGCAAACATCCAAATGCTATTTCCACAGAATTTGTAGGATATATAAGTCCTGTATCAGGTGTTCATAGTGGACCAGGTTTGGTAGGAATGGTTTGCATAGAGGAACCTTAGATAAAAAGGAAAAAGAAGCAGTGGGTCAAGTATTCACAAAAGGATTACTACCTTTGTATGTGTTATATACTCTAAGCCTCGGAGAAACTAATGGAAATGATATATCTCATAAAATAGGCGAGAGAACAAATGGTCATTGGATTCCTAGTACAGGCGGAATATATCCTCTTTTAAAAAAACTGGAAAAAGATAAACTAGTAGTTGGAGAGTGGAACGAATCTAAAAAAGCACAAAAAATTTACAAAATCACAGAGCAAGGTAGATTAGAATTAGAAAATAAAAAATACTTACTACGTGATAAGATTGAAGAAGCTCTAGAAGTATTTAAAATAATTTATAATGATTTGTATAATTAAAATATTAAAGGTTGTAGGTGAATTATAATAGGTTCATCTGCAACCTTTTTAATACAAAAAAATATGATTAAGAAAGAAAATAAAAAATAGTGAGTGATATAAAAGGTATTCAAAAGTTAGCATACATCTACAATGTTAATGTAATAGCAGATAAAATGCTAATTGTTAATTTGCTGTTGTATTTTAAGTAAAATTAGCATACAATAATAACAACATTATACGGAGGTGATTCTATGCCAAATATAAAGCCAATATCAGATCTAAGAAATTATAATGAGGTTTTAAAGGATTGCCAAAATGGTGAACCTGTGTTCCTTACTAAAAATGGAAGAGGTAAATATGTTGTTGTTGATATAGAAGAGTATGAGAGACAACAAACCATTATGAAGCTTCTTACAAAATTAAATGAAGCTGAAGAAGTTATTAAAACAGGAGACGAATGGCAGACATTAAATGATTTGAAAAATAGCGTGGGGGTTTAGAAATGATAGTTAATATTAGAATTAACCCTTTAGCTACAACTGATTTGAAGGAAATAAAAAAATATATATCTGAAGATAGTATTGAAGCAGGAATAAAAACGGTTAAAGATATTATTGATAAAATTGAAACCTTAGCGGATTACCCAGAGATGGGAGTTATGTTAATGTACAAAATAAGACTTAAGAGTAAGTACCGATATATTATTTCTGGTCAGTATATTATTTTTTATATTTATGAGCAGAGTGTAGTATCAATTCAACGAATTTTACATGGTAAGAGAGATTATATGTCATTATTAAATGACCATGAATAGCATCAAGCTGGCAGGTTACAACAAAATATATTTTATAGAGTATAACAAAGTATCATATATATAAGAAAGCTTAAAGTTTGAATTAACACAAGGAAAGCCCGTACAATACATTAACTGTATTGTACGGGCTTTCTTTAACTTATAAACATGCCACTTGCCACGTGGGTGGCACTATGTTTCTTCAGGTGAACTCAAACCTGCAGCTTTTTTACTCTTTTTTCTTATATTATAATATATTTTGTTCTAATTTATATAAAATTTGAAGGAAATCTGTAGTATAAGTAGAATAGTAGAATATAATGGCGGGTTAAAAAAGGGGGAAATTCAAAGATGAAGACAAAATTTAAAATTAAGTTAAGAGGTAAAATTTTAGGCATATTTATTTCACTTTTAGTATTATTGAGTATACTTGTTCTTATAATAGTTTATACAGAAATGAAATCATTGGCTTTCAAAGATATTAATGGGTCGTTAAACTCATCGAGTGATATAGGATATTCCTTATTGTCAGAAAAATATCCAGGAGAATGGAAATTAGAAGGAGACAAATTATATAAGGGTGATAAAATCATAAATGGTGACACTGATTTTGTTGATATTGTTAAAAAAGGTACAGGCAACCTTGCCACAATATTTTCAGGGGACACAAGAATATCAACTAATGTCCTACAAGCAGATGGTACAAGAGCAATAGGAACAAAGGTCTCTGATAAAGTGGCGAATATAGTACTGAAAAGTGGACAAGTGTACGTTGGCGAAGCTACAATTCTTAATGAATTATATCAAGCAAAATACGTTCCTATTAAGGATGGTACAGGTAAGGTAGTTGGTATTTGGTTTGTAGGTGTTAGCAAGGCAAGTATTAATAATAATATTACTAGTTTAATGTTAAAAATCTTAATGATAAATATTGTGATTTTAATATTGTCGATTATTCTTGTAGTTGTTTTTGTAAACACACTTAAGAAAAATATAAATATAATTTCTACGTCTTTAAATTCAGTTGCGAAGGGTAACTTAGAAGGCACGTGTATAGTAAAATCTAAAGATGAATTTGGTGAAATTGCGGATTACGTTAATGCTATGATCCTAAATCTTAAAGAAATTGTTCAAAAACTTCAAGATAGTTCTAAAATGGTAGACTCTTCCTCTTCTAATTTATTGGGCATTTCCACCGAAATGAGTTCTGTGTCAGAAAATATAGCAAATTCTATTCAAGAAGTTGCTGGTGGTACGGGTAATCAAGCCAGTGATATGATGAGCATTACTTCCTTATTAAATAGTTTTGGAGATGAAATAGAATTAATTGCTTTGAAAATTAGCAATGTAAATCAATCTTCTGGTTATATAAATACAATGGCAAGTGAAAGTAGTGAAGGAATGGAATCGTTAATAAGCTCAATTAAAAAAGTTAAGGATGCTTTTGACGATTTTACCACAAGGTTTAATCTTTTAGGGGTTAATTTAAATAAGGTTAATGAGATAACAGATTATATAAAGGGCATTTCCGAGCAAACAAATTTATTGGCATTGAATGCTGCTATAGAAGCAGCTAGAGCTGGTGAAGCCGGTAGGGGATTTTCTGTTGTAGCTGATGAGATTAGAAAGCTTGCAGAACAATCAAAGGAATCATCCGAGAGCATAAATGGACTTATTAATACTATTTCTAATGAAAATAAGATTATTACTAGTTCTACAGATATAATGTTATCAGAAATAAGTAATCAAGTTATAGTTATTAACTCCGCAACTGATTCTTTTAGAGGAATATTAGTCGCTGTGAGTGACGTAATTCCTAAAATTGTGGAAGTCAATGACTCAATTTCAACTATAAATAAAGATAAAAATATTATTATTGATAAGATAGAGTCGAGCTCTGCAATTGCAGAAGAAATATCTGCTTCTGCGCAGGAAATTGCGGCTGCGTCAGAGCAATTAAATGCTTCATCCCAGGAGGTTGCGGCTACCGCACATATATTAAATTCAATGACTGGAGAAATACTTGATATAGGTAATAAATTCAAGTTATAAAAGGAGAAAACTATAAGGAGATGATTTCCGTCAAATACGGAAATCATCTCCTTATCTTTTATAAATTTAGAACTTGCCACGCCACGTGGCAGTGGAACTATAGTTTCAGTTTCATGTCACCCTCTTTTATAAGCCCTTTCTTTCTCATAATTTCTGAGAAAAGTAGGGTTAGAGCAGCAGGGGCTATAAAATGTAATAATAATATTTTTAAGACTATAATATATGTTGGTGCGCTTCCTTCCATAGCGGCAAGGGTTCCAAATTGACCGACAAAGCCACTTGTACCCATACCTGCACCTATGGAATTATTTTTCATAGCAAAAACAGTGGTAGATAAGGGGCCGAGTATTGCACCGGCAAGTGTTGGAGGTATCCAAATTAGAGGCCGGCGCAATATGTTAGGTAATTGAAGCTTTGAGGTACCAAGGCCCTGAGCTATTAAACCACCTGTCTTATTTTCTCTAAAACTTGCCACTGCAAAACCTATCATTTGAGCACTACAACCCACAGTTGCAGCTCCGGCTGCAAGTCCAGACATGTTTAATGAGATTGCAATTGCAGCACTACTAATAGGCGATGAAAGTGTCATGCCCATTAAAGTAGCTACAGCGATACCCATAGGAATAGGCATAAGAGTAGTTGCAGAGTTTATTACTGAACCTAAATGCGTCATAAAAGCTGAAATAAAAGGGCCTACGAATTTACCTGCTATACTTCCAGCAACAATAGTAACAATTGGAACTATAAGAATATCAAGTTTTGTTTTACCAGCAACTAGGTTCCCGAGTTCTGCACCTATAAGGGCTGCAACGAATGCCCCAACTGGACCGCCACCCATATACATATATCCGAAAGCACCAGTTGCAGCGGAGGAGAACATTGTAAGTGGAGTAACTTTTAAGCCCCAAGCTACAGCTACGCCTATGGTACAACCAACTACAGGGGATTTAGATGAAATGATTTCTGTAAACTCTTTAAGGAAGGTGAGTCCAGGTATCTTTGATAATTGACTTAAAATTAGTCCGATAATTAATGATGCAAATAAACCTAAGGCCATTGCGCTAAGCGCGTCGATAAAGTCTCTTTTAAAGATTTTCTTCGCAAATAGTTTGAATTTTTCCATGATTTCCCCCTAATAAAATACAAAATTTAATGTGGATGGATATGAAATATATTTTTGTAGCATTAATATAGATTGTGTTAGTATTACCATAAATAATTATAATATATCTACATAAAGGTATACTATCATAGATGTATACCTTTGTATATATACTTGTGTATATACAGATATAACTGATGCTTGCCACGTGGGTGGCACTTATGTTAAATAAAAATAACATATAAATCTAGACTCTTAACTGTAAAATATTATATCATATGGTATAATGTTATATGTAATGAAATGTCAAAAATTTACTTAAGGGGGGAATTTAAATGCATAAAAAGAATCATCAAAAATTACTTAGTTTAGTAATAACATTAACATTAGTCCTATTTAATTTTAATGGGCTTTTGGGAGCCCGAAATGTAAAGGCAGATCCCATAATAACATCAACGGCAGAGACGGTAACAACAACAGGATCAAAATCAACAGCGGTAACAGCAACTACAAATAAAATATTTGATATAGTAGATATTACAGATTTTCATGGTCAACTTTTAGATTCAACTAATAAAAAACCCGTAGGCGCAGCATTGTCTAAAATAGTTAAAGACGTAAAAGCTACAAATCCTGATAGAACACTCGTCATTGGAGGAGGAGATTTGTACCAAGGAACTCCAGTATCTAATGTGCTTCGTGGACTTCCTGTTCAAAAGGTGTTTTCAGACATGGGAATGGAAGTTACGGCCCTTGGTAACCATGAATTTGATTGGGGACTTGATGCTATAGATAAAACAATGATTGGCGCAAGTTACAGTATTGTTTGTGCTAATATGTACAAAAAAGGCACAAGTGAGAGACCTTATGCACCATACAAGATAATTACTAAAGACGGAGTTCGGATAGCAGTAATAGGAGCAATACTTCAAGATGCCCCAAATATAATTATGCCATCAAGAGTAGCTCCTTATGATTTTAAGGATGTAGCTACAGAAACTAATAAGGAAGCTAAAAGTATAAGAGATAATGGCTTGGCAGATATTGTATTATTAGATGTCCATGATGGTGGTGAATCACTTAATGCTACAGTTAATAAATTACATGGAGTAGATGCAGTATTTGGTGGACATACACATACTATTGGGGATGTTGTAAACAAGGATGCTGATAATAAGGATGTTCCTACATTAACAGCATCATCAGTGGGTAAAGGTTATATTGATTTGAAAATCACTGTAGGGAATGATAAAAAAATCATAGCTTTCTCACCAAAAGGTACAAATTGGAATCCGATTACGGTAACGGAAACTTCCGCAATAGACCTTACAGCTAAGAAGATTGTTGATGATGCAAGTGCAGCATTATTACCAACATTTAATGAAGTGATTGGAAAGGATGATACTGCTTTAACTAAAGATCAAGTTGATTCACCTTATGGCGAGTCACAACTTGGGAATTGGATGGCAGACGTTGTGAAAAACTACTCAAAATCGAAAGCAGAAGTGGGAATAGTAAATAACGGAGGTATAAGATTAAGCCCAATTGCACAGGGGAATGTAACTGTTGGAACAATATTTAATATTATGCCTTTTGATAACACTATTTGTACTACGACAATGACCGGAGCACAGCTTAAATATATATTTGAGCAAGCGGTTAAAACTGATGGAGTAGGTATACAAATTTCTGGAGTTAAATTCACCTATGATTCTTCAAAACAATCATACGTATCAGCTAAAGTAGCGACTGATGGAACGATTTCACCAGAAGTATTAGGAAAAAGGGTACAAAACATAGTGAGAGAAAGTGACGGCAGTATTGTAAAAGATACAGATATAATTAAAGTCAATGCACCTGATTTCGTAGCAACAGGTGGAGACAGCTTTACTGGATTCGTGAATCCTACTATAAAAGCTACTTTAGTAGATTCTCATTACACAGTTCGAGATGCTTTAAATGATGATGTTCGTGCTAATGGCAAAATTTCAGCCATAATGAACAATAGAATAGATAATGTAATTAGTAAAATATCAATAATAGGAACATCAGATGTACATGGAGCAATATACCCACTAGATTATAATACAGGACTTGCGGCAAATGTAGGACTTGCGAAGGTTTCAACATATGTTAAAAGTGTCAGGGCTATTAATCCAAATACAATGTTAATAGATGCTGGCGATACAATTCAAGGAACACCTCTATCATATTATTATGACATGATAGATACTACATCTGAGTATCCAATGATGAAGGTAATGGGAGCTATGGGATATGACACATGGACACTTGGTAACCATGAATTTAACTATGGGTTAACAACTCTTAATAGAATTATAGGCGATGCAAATAAAGAAAAGATAGCAGTATTATCAGCTAACACTTATAAATCGGATGATTCAAATTATGTTAAGCCTTATATAATGAAGTCATTCACTGTAAATGGTAAAACAACAAAAGTCGCAGTACTAGGACTTACTACTAAAACTATAGCAAGTTGGGAAGATCCAACTCATTATGCAGGTCTTCACTTTAACGACTTGGTAATAGAGGCACAAAAATGGGTTCCAATAATAAAAGCAGCTGGAGCAGATGTTGTAATAGCATCAATTCATAGTGGAATAAAGGGAGCCAGCGATACAATTCCAGAGAATCAAACAGATGCGGTAGCACAGCAAGTATCAGGAATTGATGCAATTCTTTGTGGACACACGCATACTGGTAAAACTTATTCATTTACAAATCCAGAGGGAAAAGTAATACCTGTAGTTGAACCAAAGAATGGTGATGGAATCTTTAGTCAGATAGATCTTAATATTGACGCTAAGGGTAATTATGTAGGGGTAGATGCATATGATGTTACCATGCCTGCGACTACAACTCCTGATCCTAAAATACTTGCAATCGCAAAGCCATACCAAGATGCTACACTTAAATATACAAATACAGTGATAGGAAAATCAACAGCATTATATGAAGGAGAAAAACAATTAACGGAGCCTTCAACAATAATGGAACTTGTAAATAAAGTGCAAGCAAATGCAGCAGGTACATCGCTTTCAATAGCAGCGCCATTAAGCTTATCTGCAAAAGTACCAAAGGGCGATGTTAAAAGGCAAGATATTATGGGAGTTTATGTTTTTGAAAACTACTTGTTTGGATTAAAAATGACGGGTAGCCAGCTTAAAGATTGGCTTGAATGGTCAGTAAGATATTATGCACAAGTAGCAAAATCCACTGATCCAATAGTAAAAGACTCAGTACTTAATATTGCAGATTATAATCTTGACCAATTATATGGAGCAACGTATGATATTGACTTAACACAAAAAGCTTGCACCGTAGATTCAAAAGGAAAAGTAACCAGTGGTAGTAGAATAAAAAATTTAAAAATTAATGGAGTACTAGTTAAGGATTCGCAGGTTTTAAAGGTAGCGGTTAACAATTATAGATATAATGGTGGCGGTGGGTTTATGGCAGCTGCTGGATTTACACCTGGAAGTAAAGCTACAATAGACGCGACTTTCTATGATTCAGCAAAAGTACTAGGAGATGATGGACAGATTAGAAACATTATGTTCAAATACGTTCAAGATAAAGGGACGATAACACCTACTTTATCAAATAATTGGAAAATATCAACAACTAAGGTTCAGCAAGATGCTTCAACTAATATTATTGATGTACCAACAGCAATAAAACTAGTACCATCAAAAAATAGTATTAGTATTAGCTGGGATAAAGTAACCGGGGCAAATGGGTATGGGGTTTACAGAGCAACAGCAAGTGCCGGTCCATACGTATTAATATCAGCTCCAAAGATTACAAAGTATAATAGTATTGGTCTTACTTCAAATAAAAACTATTACTATAGTATAAGATCATATAAGATAGTAAAAGGAGTTAAGGTATATAGTGCTTATTCAGATTTAATAAGAGTAAAATCTCTAGCATCATAATAAAATAATCCGACATGCCACTTGCCACGTGGGTGGCACTAGGTAGCACCAAAAAAGACAAGCGAATATTCGCTTGTCTTTTTGGTTAGTCTTCCCTAAAATCTAAATAAGAACTACCGTCTAGTGGAATCAAAGCTTGAAGGCCTGGGTGACCGCCTGCAAGTCCTATAGCATATACAGTATAAAAACGTTGAGATTTTAATCTTACGTTTGGGACATATAAAGCAATAGTTTGAGTACCTGTAGGTCTAACTTCTAATGTATAGGTTCCAGGTGGAACTTCTATATAATCAGTAGATTCTTTGTATTTAACGTTCTTAAAAAGAATTTTACCATCCGGGAGAGTCACATCAACAGCTCCTGCATTGGGTGATAAGTGAGCAAATTTAATATAAGCATTATTAGAAGGATTATTAACTTTAGGTTCTAAAACTAAGAGCAAATCAATGTTTGGCAAAGTCCCAATTGCTGCGACCGTATAAATCTTTTCTTTCGGGATAAAAATATTCTTATTAAGTACAGGTGTGATTTTAGTGCCAGCAGGATACAATTTTATATTGTAATCACCGGATATAACCTCCACATAATCTGTAAAAGTACCATACGTAAGATTTCTGAACTTTAATATATCATTAATATACACATCAACAGCGGGGGAATTAGGGGAAGAATGAAGAACTCTGATATACGAATTCATGGTCGCAACCCTATATAGAGAGTTATCCCTATAAAAAAGGTTATCTCTATATAAAGAATACGGATCATTATAATTTTTTGGACAATAAAACATAAAAGGCTCCCTTCAAACATTTTTACTATACTAATATATGAAGCAATATCATATAAGGTTACTAAATTGTTAAATAGCCACTTAAAGTATTATTTCATAGTTTAACAAAAAACTTTTAAGAAAGTGCAACTATATTACAAGGAGAACCGTTATACAGTGTGGAAAGATTAAAAATACAGCAGAGATAAAACTTACACGTAAGTAAAACCTACACGGAAGTAAAACTTACGAGTGATGGGAGGCAATTATATGAATAATAAAATTACAAGTTCAGTTGACACTGATTTAATGATGGCGAAAGCTACAACATTAGCAACGGTTGATGCATTGCCAAATGGTACGGTTGTAATAGGAAACAAGGCTTTTGATTTAGCTTATGCTAATGACGCAAACAATGAGGAAGAAATTTCTAAAATGATAGTCGCAGGCGGAGCAGTTTATGTTAAAGATTATGATGGAAATTGGATAGAAAATGTTACAGGAGAGATTATCAATGTGAGTGCTATACCAGCTGTAGTTTACAAGAATGAGGGTAAGGTAATTAATTTTGAGAAGGCAAATAAAAACCAAAATGAAGTATCTAAAGAAAAAGTAGAAAATAAGTTGTAATAAATCATGAATACTATAATAAACATATAAAAGCGCTTATATCAAGTAAGTTATCTATATTAAATAAAGAATATATTCTAGTTTATATGTTTAAGTTTTATATAATATTAAAAAGAATTTTGAAAAGTGCAACTAAAGTAGAGGGACAAGCGTTATATAAGTGAAAAGAATGTAAAAAGATATCAACCAATCTAAATTATAAATGAGTTATTTATACTAAATTTATTTATAAAATTTAAATAATGTAAAATAACTCTTAAAACTTGCAACTAAAATATAACCATAAACGTTATATAAGTGTAACCAATGAAAATACATGAATTATATGAAAACACATGAATAATATGAAAATTTATGAAATGTGTGAAGAAATATGAAATATGTGAAGAATAAAGTAAACATGTTAAATTTAATTTAACATATTGAGATTTAACCAAAAGTGTTATATAATATAAATATCGTAAATTTTGTGTAAATAGGTTCAAATTATCAGAATATTATACTGCATTCGATGTTTTGATAAGAAATTAGAAATTCAAGAAAATGGTTACATGCAAATTAAAGTCTTTAATTACTATGTTACTTTAAAACAAATTTAGGTTGTTTTATAGTAACAAAAAAAATAGCTCCCTAGGGGGTGTAGTTAAAGAAGAACAAATTGTATTCTTTATAAAAAGACTACAATAATAATTAGGTTTTTATTTTCAAAATTATAAAAACATATAACAATATGGGAGGGGACAAAATACATGATAAAGATTAAAAAAATACTAAGTATGTCTTTAGTAGCATTATTTGTAACAGTTGGATCTTTAACAAATGTTACAGCAAACGCAGCAACAGTAGCAACACCAACAATTAACTACGCAGGTATAGAACATTCACCACTAGTGGTTGGGGACACTGAAACATTTACAGTAACTGCTGCAAAATTTTCAGGAGATGTTCAATACAGAGCATTTATTGGAAACGAAGCTGGTAAATGGACTGAGCTAACAACTGGATACACAGCTGCAGTAAATTCTAAAACACCTTATGTGTTACCAGCATCAAAAGCATTAACATTAGGAAAATATAAAGTTTCAATATGGGTTAAAACAGCAGGAAAAACTGGAGTTAAATCAAATGCAACTGGTAACTTTGATAGTTATTATGTAGCAGGACTTAATTGCGTAAGCAAAGATGATAACAACAGAGTATATACAAATGGAGCAGCAGACGTTGCAGTTACTGGCTTAACAGCTAAATTCAACGGAATAAGCCAAATAGGCGGAATCGCTGGACCATACCTTTATCAATTATTCGCAATGGATACAGCAACAGGAACATGGTTAAACGGACCAGCAGATTATTCTGCAACTCCTTCAATGACATTTAAAACACCAGGAACTTATATGCTTATTGCACATGTTAACACAGCAAAATCAACAACATGGGCTAAAAAAGGATATGAAGGCTGGAAAACAGTAATGGTAAAAGTAACAAATTCATCAACAACAATATTTGATACTACAATCAAAGCAGCAACATTTGGAGCAGTTGGAAACGTAACTATGACAGCTGATGGCCTTAAAGCTTTCCCAAAAGCTACACAATATCAAATAGTTACTGGTACAAGCAACTTAACAGCTAAATCAGCATTAGGAACAGCTACAACAGTATTCCCAGCTAAAGTTGCAGGAGATGCAGTAACAGTTAAATTACTTGATGCAAGTAACAATGAAATTAAAGCAATAGATGTAAAATTAGGACAATCTGGAACAATTGATGTTGCACCTGTAGTAGTAGTACCAGGAACAGCAACAATTTCAGCTACAGTAAAATCTGCAACCTTTGGAGCAGTAATAACTGCTACTTCAAGTCAAGCAGGAGCAACTCAATACCAAGTATTTAGTGGTGCAAGTAAATTATCAACAATAGCTAATTTAGGAGCGTCTACTACATTATTCCCAGCTAAATCAGTTGGAGATACAGTTACAATTAAATTAACAAATGCAGCTGGAACAATAGTTGGAACAAGTGATGTAGTTTTAACAGCAGCAAACTAATAACTTTCAAAAGGAATTAACCCTTAATTAAAATTAATTAAGGGTTGCCAATAAAAAAACAAACTAAAATTAATCGGAGGTATATTTATATGAACAAGAAAATTACAAGCACAGCTCTTGCTGCCTTAATGATAGCAGGATCAACATCTTTCTCAGCATTCGCAGCAATGGCTGATGGTACAGTGGTAATAGGAACTAAAGCTTATGACTTAGCTTATGCTAATGACCCAGCTAACGCAACAGAAATCGCTGCTGCAGTAGTTGCAGGTGGAACAGTTTATGTTAAAAATTTCGATGGTAATTGGATAGACAATCTTACAGGCGCATCAATAAATGCAAGCGTTATACCAGCAGTAACTTATACAAATTCTACAGGAACAACTCAAATTGGTGCTGGAGATGCAACTGTTACAGCAGCTACATCAGTAACAACAGCAGCTATTAACGCTAAAAGCTTCAAAGCAACATTTAATGGTACAGTAGCTGATACATCAAAAGTTGTATTTACAGTTAAACAAGGATCAGCTGTAGTTTCAACTATGACAGCTACTTGGAATACTGCTAAAACAGAAGCTACATTAACTAATGCATCAAATTTACCACCATCAGATTATACAGTTAACGTAGTTAATGACGGAAAAGATTTCGGAACATCAACTATAAATGTAGCTTCACAAAAAATTGCTAAAATTGATATAACTTCAACTAAATTAGGACTTGGTAATATACCTAAGGGTGGTACTAGTGCTGATAGAGTTGGATATGCAACTTATCAAGTATTAGATCAATATGGAAATGATATTACAACTTCTTCTCTTGCTAACGGTTTAACATTCCAATCTGGAGTAGGTTCTGCAACAGGAAAAGATGGCGTAATTACAGTAACACCATCTGCAAATATGAATATTTTACAACTTAGTACAGTTGTAATAAGTGCTTATGATACAACAACTGGAGTTAACAAAAGTGCTACATTAGCTGTAACTTCACAAGTTGGTACATTAAGTGACATAAATATTTCAGCAATAACAAATAAAGATGGTAAAGTTTTAACAGCACAAGATACTTCAAGCTTATTCTATCTTACTTATACTGCAACTGATGTAAGTGGTAACCCTACAACAGATTACGATATAGTAAAAAATGGTCTAATATTAATTGACGGTACTGATGAATTAACTGGAACAAATGCTTATATAACAACTAAAGTTGTACATGATCCAATTGATTCAAAGAAAGCAGCTATTCAAGTTCAAGTTAAGAGTGCAACAGATACTAATTCAATAGATATGCCAATAGTAATTAATGCTATGACTTATACAGGAAAATCATCAATACTTAACGTAATAATGAAAAGAGAAGCAAAAGTAGATTCAATACAGTTACAAGTTCCTGCTTATAATATAGCTACTGGAGAAGACAAAATAATTCCATTTGTAGCATTAGATCAAAATGGAAAAGTATTAACAAAATATGCAGATGTAGTTACAAAAGATGTTTCAATTTCAGGTGCATTCTGGTCTAAAGATGCTAATGGAGATGCTGTATTAAGAATTGGAGATCAAGTTGGAGATACAGGTAGAGGTATCGGATATCCAAATGATGGACAAAGAACTATAACAGCTTCAGTAGCATCATCAACAGGTAAATATAGCACTATAACTGTAAATGTTCAGAAAAAAGTTATGGCTGATACATTAACTTTAGATACTTCAAAATATAAGACTATTATGCAAGCTGTACAAGGTACTGATGCAGCAATTCAACGTGTTGATTTTGGATGGGATAAAGAAGGACTTTCTGTTAAAGATCAATATGATAGAGTAATTGATATGACTACAGGTGCTGATAGTAGTAATACAATAAGTCAATATTATGTTAAAGCAGTTTCTTCTGCACCAACAGTTGTTGGCGTTTCTTATCAAGATAAGGACAAAAATGATACAACAGCTACTTCATTAGCTACAGGAAATAAATATCTTGCACTTAAAGCAGGAGTAGCAGGATCAGCAACAATTACATTTGAGTTGTATAACACTGATAGATATAAATCTGATGGTATTACTTTGAGAACTGCAACAGATATAGCTTCACCAGTTGATTCTCAATCACAAACATTCACAGTATTAGATAATAAAGATATCAAAGATTATGTATTGGATGCAGTAACTAAGCCAATATATGCTGATATTGATCATAATACTAAAACAGTTTCTGATAGACAAATAGATTATAAAGCTAACCCAAAAGTTTATGGTACAACTTCAAGCGGATCAAAAGTATTGTTAGCAGGTAACCCAATAATTGCTGCATCTGTTGATAGTAAAGACTTTGTAATTGCAAAAGGACCTGCAGCAACAGGATCTTGCGCTTATGATGCTCTTAAAGTAGTTGCACTAGACTTTGCAGATTCTGCAAAAACTGGATCAAGTACTAAATTAACAGTAAGTATTCAAGGTGCTGATAAAACTATATATGTAAAAACTGCAGATATTACATCTTCAACAGTAGACCCAGTAGCTTCTTCAATATATGCTTCTGTATCTACAGAGGTAAATGGTATTTCAAAAGATAACGATACTATAACTCTTACTCAGTCTGCTGGTAATAGTTATGCAGATATGTTAGGAAACTCTTTATCTCAATACCTTCCAAACGGAGCTAAAGCATCTACACAAAATGTTTATATCGGAGCTAATGATCAATATGGTCAAGATAGTATGGAGTTATCAACTTTCTTAACAGTCAATGATATAACTAAAACTAAATTTGCAACTGGATCAGATTTTAAAGTTGCTCTTGATGGAACAATAACTGGTACTGCACAACCTGGTGATTTCATTACAGTTACTGGTGTTGCTCAAAGTGGACCTAATAAGACAATTAAGATTGTATTCGCTGGTACACCAGTAGTAGATAAAGCATTAACAGATGCAAAAGCAGCAGCAACTGCAGAAACTGGTAAAGTAGTAGCAGCACAAACTGCTTATACAGCAGCAACTGGACTTGCTACAGCTTCAGTTTATACAGATGTAACAAATGCTAAAACTGAATTAGATAAAGCAGTAGCAACAAATGTTACAGCTACTATAACAGCTGCAACAACAACATTAGCAAATGCAAATACAGCATTAACAGCTGCAACTAAAGTATTAACAGATGGAACTAAAGCATTAACAGATGCAAAAGCAGCAGCAACTGCAGAAACTGGTAAAGTAGTAGCAGCACAAACTGCTTATACAGCAGCAAAAGGACTTGCTACAGCTTCAGTTTACACAGATGTAACAAACGCTAAAACTGAATTAGATAAAGCAGTAGCAACAAATGTTACAGCTACTATAACAGATGCAACAACAAAATTAGCAACTGCAAATACAGCATTAACAACTGCAACTAAAGTATTAACAGATACACCAGTAGTAACAAATGATGCTACTTTAAATGCTGGTTATACATTTAACCCAGGATTAGGAATATTAGATGGTAAAGTATCAGGTACTAATCTAACTGGTTTAAAAGTTGTATTAGTTGGAGATACAATGGGAAATGATCTTAAAACTGGAGCAATTGCAGCAGATGGAACATTTACTATCACAGGATTTGGAACTGATTTGTTAGGATCATATTCTTACAAAATAATCGATGCAAGTTCAAAGGTAATTAAAACAGGAGCTGCAGCATCTATAGTTACACAATAGTTAAATAGTTAAATAAATAAGTAAATAAATAAGCATTTTAATATAGTCGTGCGTAACAGTACGACTATATTTAAAATTATAAGTAACTTAAAATGTACACATGATACAATTTATGGTCTGACGAGCATAAATAATAAAGCGGTCTAATCTTAAGGGGGAAATATAATGAAAAGTAACACTTACAAAAAGATAGCAATGGCTTCTTTTGCTTTAGCAATTGCAGCAGGTAGTACAAGCTTAGCTCATGCAGCAACAGGGGACATTATAAATACTACAAATAAAAAAATCTATGCTGTCTCTTCTTCAGAAACTATAAAAGCATTAATTGCAGATTTAAAAGATGCTGGTGGAGATGTATTCCTAATAGAAGACGCTAGTGGAAAATATTTTGATTCAAATGCTAAATTAACTGCACAATCAGCAGAAGTTGCGAAATATCTTTTAGCTGGAAATGTAAGCCTTACTGATCCAACAGCAATTAAAACATATGTTACAGCTAATGCTGCAAGTATAACAGCTGCAGTTAAAGTTGCAACAGATAAAGTTGCTACATCAACAGTGGATATAACTACTTACACACCTCCAGTAATTGTTACAACAGATGCTGAAAAAGCAGCAGCAGTAGATACTACAATAGCAGCTTTACCAGCAGTAGCTGATTTGAAATTAACTGACTCAGCAGCAGTAACAGCAGCAAAAACAGCTTATACAGCATTAACAGATACACAAAAAGCTTTAGTAACAAAGCTTGATACATTAACAGCAGTAGAAGCTCAAATTAAAGTATTAACAGAGGCAGCAGCTCTTCCAGTAGTTTCATCAGTTAGTGCTATTAACGCTACAGCAGCAACAGGTGATTCTTATACATTACCAACAACTGTAAAAGCAACATTATCTGATGGTACAACTAAAGATATAGCTGTAACATGGGACAAGGTAGCTTCTGCAACAGTAGCAGGAAGCTTCACATTTACTGGAACTTTAGCAGCAACTAGTGGTGTAGTAAACACAAACAATGTAACTGTTTCAGCTACATTAACAGTAACTAGTGCAATAAAATCAGAGCTTGCTAAGGTTACTAATGCAGTAGTAACAACAGTACCTTTTGGAACAGCTAACACTCAAGTTGGTGTTGAAGCAGCAATGCTTGTATTAGCTAATCATGCAGTTGACACAGGTTACACTGTATCAATCCAAGCAGATTCAACTTATAGTCCTACATTAAAAGTATGGACAGGTAAGTTCATAGTAACTAATAATACGAATCTTGCGGTTACTACAGACGTAGCAGCTAGATCAATCACAGTGGCTACTTCAGCATCTGCAGCAGGAGCTATTGCACAACTTGCTTTGGTTACTCCAGCAGTAGTAACAACAGTACCTTTTGGAACAGCTAACACTCAAGTTGCTGTTGAAGCAGCAATATTAAAATTAGCTAATGCAGCAGTTGACCCAGCTTATACAGTAACAATTGCAGATGGTTCAACTTATAGCACAGCATCAAAATCATGGATTGGTAAACTTATAGTAACTAATAACACAACAGCTGAAAACACAACTACAGATGCAGGATACAGAACAATTACAGTAGCTACTGCAGCTGATGCAGCAGGATCAGCAACAGAACTTGCTAAGATTACTAATGCAGAAGTAACAACAGTACCTAATGGAACAGCTAACACTCAAATAGCTGTTGAAGCAGCAATGACAACATTAGCTCAAGCAGCAGTTGATCCAACATACCATGTAGCAATCGCAGCAGGTTCAACTTATAGTACAGAATCAAAATCTTGGACTGGTAAGTTTACAGTAAATAACATCGCAACACCTGCAAACACAACTACTGATGCAACATACAGAACAATCACAGTAGCTACTGCAGCATCTTCAGCAGGAGCTATTGCACAACTTGCTTTGGTTACTCCAGCAGTAGTAACAACAGTACCTTTTGGAACAGCTAACACTCAAGTTGCTGTTGAAGCAGCAATATTAAAATTAGCTAATGCAGCAGTTGACCCAGCGTATACAGTAACAATCGCAGATGGTTCAACTTATAGCACAGCATCAAAAACATGGATTGGTAAGCTTATAGTAACTAACAACACAACAGCTGCAAACACAACTACAGATGCAGGATACAGAACAGTCGTAGTAGCTACTGGAGTATCTACAGCAGGATCAACAACAGAGCTTGCTAAGATTACTAATGCAGTAGTAACAACAGTACCTTCTGGAACACTTAACACTAAAATTGCTGTTGAAGCAGCAATAGTGAATTTAGCTAATGCAGCAGTTGACCCAGCTTATACAGTAACAATAGCAGATGGTTCATCTTATAGCACTACTTCAAAATTATGGACTGGTAAGTTAACAGTAACCAATATCATAACTGGTGCAAACACAACTACAGATGCAACATATAGAACAATCACAGTAGCTACTGCAGCATCTGCAGCAGGTTCAGTAATAGAACTTGCTAAGGTTACTAATGCAGTAGTAACAACACTACCTTCTGGAACAGCTAACACTCAGGTCGCTGTTGAAGCAGCAATATTGAAATTAGCTAATGCAGCAGTTGACCAAGCTTATACAGTAACAATAGCAGAAGGTTCAACTTATAGTACAGCATCAAAATCTTGGACTGGTAAGCTTATAGTAACTAACAACACAACAGCTGCAAATGCAACTACAGATGCATACAGAACAATTACTGTAGTTAATGCAGCATCTACAGCAGGAGCTACAGCAGAACTTGCTAAGGTTACTAATGCAGCAATAACAACAGTTCCTTTCGGAACAAATACTACAGGTGCAGGTGCTCAAGCTGCTGTTGAAACAGCAATTACTACATTAGCTCAAGCAAAAGTTGGTTCAGGTTACACAGTTACAATTGCAGCTGGTTCAACTTATAGTACTGTATCAAAAGTATGGACTGGTAAGTTAATAGTAACAAATGATGTAACAAATACAAACACTATTACAGATGCAACATATAGATCTATAACAGTAGCTGTAGCAGTAGATGTAACAGGAGCAACAGCACAACTTGCTAACGTTACAAATGCAGTAGTAACAACAGTACCTTCTGGAACAGCTAACACACAAGCCGATGTTGAATCAGCAATGTTGGCATTAGCCAATGCAGCTGTTGACCCAGCTTACGTTGTAACAATTGCACCAGGTTCAACTTATACTCCTGCATCAAAAGCATGGAGTGGTGAGTTCACTGTAACTAACATTGCAAACCCTGAAATAACTAAGACAGATGCAGCCTATAGGGTTATCGTAGTAGCAACACAAGCCCCATCAACAATCGTATTTGGAAGTGGAGCAACAGTAGCTAAATTAGCAACTGATTCAGCATTTACAAATGCAGCTAGCGGTATTGGAGCTGGAACTATCACTTATTCAAGTGCAACACCAGCAACAGCTACAGTTAATCCAACAACAGGCGAAGTTACAATTTTTGCACCTGGAACAACTGTAATTACAGCTACGAGAGCAGCAACAACTGCTAATACAGCTGTAACAGCAACTTATACAGTAAATGTATCAGCAGCACTAATTGCACCATCAACGATATTAGTTGCTACACCAGCAGTTGATGGAACACCAGCAACTACAATAGCAGCAGGAACAGGTTACACAGGAACAATTAGTTGGACAACACCAGCAACTGGTAACTTTGTAGCAGCAACACCAGCAGCAACAGTTGTATTAACAGCAGATGCTAATCATACATTCACAGGAATAGCAGCAACAGGAGCTATTACAATAGCAGGATCTACTTCAGCAACTTATGTTGTAAGTGGAGCAGGTCACATATTAACAATTACTGTTGGATATGCAGCAATAAGCTAGGTGGCAAGGAGCCTACTTTCAGTCATCTCCTATGCCCCAGTGTAAAAATTTTCAGAGGCAAACGGTGAGCTGGTAAAGGCAACTAAGCAATCAAAACAAATATGAGAGAAGAGCAGTTTTAGAACTGCTCTTCTCAAATTAATTAATCCTAATTTTAGAGAATAACATTTCATAAAAATATATCTCATCGACTTAAAATCATTTCAGTTACAACTTAAGTAAAGTCAGATCTCATCGCTGACTACACCACAAAACATATTGTGGATATAAATTTAATGTTTTAAATAATATGAGTCATTATATCTATTTAGTTAGGTATGATGACTTATGTTATTTTATGATTTGCTTAATTATAAAAATAATTCACTAAACAATACTTCTACAATTACATTTCCATGAACCATACCATATATTCTAATTTCAAGGAACCAAACAAATAATAAACAGTATCTATTAATGATATAAATAATGATATAATAAGTATAAAAACTATCTACACTAGGAGGAAATATTATATGGCACAAGGATATCTTACAACTACAAATTCATTACAATACGATAATACTTTAACTATAGATATATCACAATTCTATACTATGAAAGAGGAGGAGGTAGTAACTATTGATTTTTGTAAAGAAGTAAATGAAAAACAGAGTTTAGAAAATAATATAAATCAAGAAGATAGCATTACAAAAATAGAGAATATATTTTCATTAATGAACAAATACATGGAAGTCAGTAAAAGTAGTAATCTAAAACAGATAGAAGTTAAGCTTATAAAAATACATAATGATAAATTTGGGCAGTTATTAAACAAAGTAGATTATGATTTTAAATCTTTAGACGATAACATGGAAAAATATAAAGAAATTAAAAAGCAAATAGAGAGTCTCCAAAAAAACATAAAATTTGTTTCAAGTAATAGCTTAAAGGATGCCATAATGGGTGAAATAAACGCACTGAGTAACATAAAAAGTTACATAGGAAGTAAACTAATGGAATTATTAAACTGTGATAAGGAGTCATTAGAGCAAGCAGTAAAATCACAATTGCTTATGGACACTAAATAACAGTAACTCGTCAGAAGAAATAGACAATGCAATAATGGAAAATAACGATGTAGATTATATAAATTTAAGGCAAAAAAGAAGAAAAAAAGCACTAGATTTATTTATATATAAAAGCAATAGGAACTATACTACAATAGCAGATGTAAAAAGGGATTTAGATTTAGTACAAGTGCTTACAAAGCAGAGTTTTGCTTCAGATACGATAAAGATTTAAATCAATTACTATGTACAGAAAATATTAAATACTTGCTATAGTGGTGAACTGAAAATGAAATATAAGAGGAGGGATTTGTCATTTCGGTGGCGATTCTCTTCTTTTCTGTTCACTGCAAAAGTATTCTGTTGCTCCTAACTAAATCGCCCTTCCAGTCATATCAACATTTTATGCCACTTTCAACAATCAATTTTTCAAGGCATAATCTAAATAATGCAGTGAAATGGTACAATAACAAAATAATAGAACTAAAGTATTTTTACAAAAAATAGAAATAAGCATATTTTATTCTATAAAAGTTAATAATGTAGAAAAATAAAAACAAAATAGCATTGGAGGTTTTATTATGGCTTTAAAAGGTATGTCTCAAGGTGTAATTGTAAAAATAGGTCCCATTGTAATAAAAGATGCAGCAGAGAAGATCGGTGGTTTGTTTGGAGAAAAGGGAAGGATAATAGGAAAAAAAATAGATGATAAGACTAAATGGTTAACTATTGGAAAATAACAGGATGTAAGTAGGGATAAAAAACGATGGAAATAGGATATATAGTAGGTAGAGATGTTAATATAGTAAAAATATACAAGCTTAAGATGGAGTAAAATCTGTTTTAAGCATTTTTTATACCTGTAACAATGCTAAATTTAACCATATATTATTTCTTTGAATATAAAAAAGTAAAATCAAAGGAGGATATATATGATTAAAATAGCTCATAAAACAGAAACAGAATTAGAAACACTAAGTGGTCTACCAGCAGAGGTAGTAGCCAAAGTAGTAGAGATAGCAACAATTCTAAATGATTGCTATGGGCATACAAGAGATGAATACCTTGACCTGGGTGGCTATATTTTAATTGCTGAGGATGAAAAAGATGTGGAGACAATAAGAAAGAAAATAGATTTAGGTTGTACTTTACCAGAATTCGTGGATAAAATAATCTGCTCCAATGGTGAGATATATACTAATTCCCTTATGATCCTAAGTTCCGATTATAGTATAAGTGTCATTATTCCAAAAGGTCTAACTCCTAAAGAACTGCTAAAGTATATGGATGAATAGTCATGAATGATAATAATACTGAAATACTATCTGAAAAATTAGTATCTAGTTTCTATGAAGCACTACTTGAGAATGGACTAGCACCTAAAACTATTGAAAGCTACGTGGGTGACATTAGAAGCTTCGTCGAATGGCTAGAATCTAAGGGGAACATTTTCACAGGTAAACTAACAAGATTCCATGTTACAGCCTATAAAAATTTTCTTGTACAAAATAACTATGAGATAAACACTATTAATAAGAAAATTAATAGCTTGCAATCATTCAATCAATTCCTAATAGATGAAAAATATCTAACGGAGAAAGTAGTAGACTTATGCAGGGATAAGTTGAAAATAGCTGCAGGAAGTGAAAAAGAGGTAGAAGTATTTACAGATGCAGAGGGAGAAAAGCTACTGTTTTATATTCAATCTGAGGAAGTAACATCAAGGGATAGACTAATTATACTACTGCTACTATATACAGGTGTTCGTGTATCTGAACTAGTAAATATAAAGTTAAAGGATGTAGACCTTCTATCTATGAATCTAACTATTTCCTGGGGAAAGGGAGGAAAAAGAAGAGAAGTTCCTCTTAAGGGAGAAGCCATAGAAGCAATAAAAGAATACCTTGATGGAGAAAGAAAAGACAATAAGTTTGCTCAAAGCGAATACCTAATCCTAACAAACAGAGCAGCCAAAATGGATCGAGATGCTATCAACAAGATCCTAAACAAGCTGGAGAAGAGGCTGGATATAAGACTCTATCCACATAAATTTAGGCATGCATTTTGTACTACACTAATTAAGAAAGGGGTCGAATTGACTACAGTAGCAAAGCTCGCTGGTCATGCAAGTATACAAACCACCGCAAACTTTTATATAAACACATCAAGTAAAGACAAGAGAGATGCTGTGGAACTTCTCTAAGGTATATAGATAATATCTATATATATAAATATTGTAGAATAAAATGTAAAATCATGATAGAATAAAGATGGTATTATATAGAAATAAAGGGGGATATATGATGAAATACATAAAAGATATAAAAATAACAATCATTTCTTTTGTATTAGTAATTGTGACAGCTAGCACTAGTATAGCGAATGCTGCAACAGGGGGGATTATAAACACTACAAATAAGAGGATTTATAATGTTACTTCTTCTAATGATATACAAGCTTTGATTTCAGATTTGAAAGATGGGGGCAATGATGTATTTTTAAAAGAAGACACTTATGGAAAGTACTATAATCCATCTGATAAAGCAGCTGCACAATCAGCAGAAGTTTCTAGATTACTTAAAGCAGGGAGTGTTGATTTTAAAGATCCAACAGCAATTAAAACGTACATTAAAAATAATGCTGCTACAATAGTGGCTGCTATTAAAGTAGAAACTGATAAGGTTCCTACAAAAACAGTGGATACGACTACCTACACAACTCCAGCAGTTACAAACTTAACAGTTAGCTCTGTTAGTACTATTAATATTACAAAACGTACAGGTGATGCTTATACATTACCATTAACAGTACTAGCAACATTATCTAATGGAACAACTAAAAATTTTTATGTAACATGGGATAAGATAGGAAATACAAGTGTAGCAGGGAAATTTATATTCACAGGTACATTAATAATGGTCGATGGAGTAGTAAATACAAACAAAATATATGTAACCACTAAATTAACTGTAGAAGATAAAACAACTCCCGCAATTTCTATAGGGGCAGTTCCTGATATCACTTCAAGTTCTTTTGGTTACAATGTTGCTACAGAAATAGCTAATTCAAAATACAAAGGTAGACTAGCAGGTACTGAAGGATATACTGCATCTGCAAATTACGTATCAAATGTATTTCAATCACTTGGATTAACTGCATCAGGAGATAATAATACTTATCTACAAAGGTATGGTATGAACATCGCAGAGTATGCAAGTATACCAACTCTAAATATTAAAGGTACAGAATTAACTTTTCTAAAAGATTTTAAACTTCACGGAAATACTGGCTCAGGTATAATAAATAGTAATGAGACAGTATTTGTTGGAAATGGTTATGAAGAAAATTACTTAGGCTTAAGTGTCACAGGTAAAACTGTTCTATTCCTAGGCGATATATTACCTAATAAACCTTTAGGAGTATTGGACAGAGCAGTAATTGCTAAAGCTAAAGGAGCGGCATCAGTTTTAATTATACCTAATATGTATATGCCTATATATACATTCGAAAAACCTATAAAATATGAAGGCGTATCTTTTCCTGTCTTCTATTTATCTAAAGACGCTTCTAGTACTTATTTAGAAATAAACACATCTTCAGCTTCAATAGGAGATATATCTAGTGTTAAAGTTGAAGGCAATATTGATTTAACTAAAACGGCTGGTGCAGACTCTTACAATGTTTTAGGAATGATTAAAGGAAATGATCAATCTAAAACTATAGTTGTTAGTGCAAGTCTTGATGGATATGGTTCTTTACCAGATGGAAGAACTGCTAACGGTGCATCTACAAATGCGGCGGCTGTTGGTGATTTATGTGACTTAGCAAAATATTATACAACTACAAAGCCTGAATGTAATATACTATTCGCTGCATTTGGTAGTCAAGCTGAATTAATGGAGGGTTCTCAATACTTTGTTAATAACTATTCAGATATCAGCAATGTAATTGCAAATATTGATGTATATGACATTGGTAATCCTGAAAGTAATACTACAGTATTTAATGCAATTGACAAAAACTATACAGCACTACATAATGCTGTTTCTAAGTCAGGAGAATATGTATTTGATTTGCCATCTGAAGTAAATTATCCTTTTGGTAACAACTATCAGTTCTTTAAAAAGAATATACCTAGTATGTTTATAAGATATGGAGATAATTTAGACTCATTAAATGATAACAACATTCAAATAGATGCAATGGCTAAAGTAAAGACTAATATAATAAATATTATAACAAATCTAGTACCAAAACAAGTAGTAATTGACCCATCACAGCCAGTAAAAGAATATGTAGCTTCAATAGATGAAACTCTTAATGTAGTTGAAACAAAATATGCAAAAGTTTATTATGAAGATAGTTTCCCACAATCAGAAGTAGATAAATTGACAAAAGATGCTGATGCTATTTTTATAAATACTCTATGGTGGAACTTCAACACTATCGTGCCAACAGAAAAAGTTAAAGTATACTGTGTTGATGGATGGGAAGAAGGGCCGCTAGTTATAAATAGAACAGATAAAATAGGAACAGGAGAAAAGAGTGGAGGCTATCAAAGTTTTAAAGATTACAGTTTAAGTATTGTAAGAAATTCTGAAAATACACAAGGTGGCAATTATGACTTAGTAGGTACATTTGCTCATGAACTTAATCATGTAATAGCAAATCATACTTTAACGGCCCATGATAGTGATTCAGATACAGATAATCAGGAGATATCCGGCCATGTATACGCTTTTGCTACAGGTATAAATGCGGATTTGAAATCATATTTTAAAGCAACAGTTCCTCAATTAGCAGTGGGTACAGATGTCTCAAAATTAGATTGGTCTGAATTTACTGCAGATAATAATAAAAACTTAACAACCTCAGCTCAATGGCAAGCACATTATGATAAATTGGCTAGTGTTGAATATTATATTTGGAAGACATATGGCAAAGAAATTTGCAGAGAGATTCAATACGAGTTTTATAATAGCCCTAGACCATCAGTGCAGTCAGTACTTGAAAGCAAATTAGGAAAAGACTTTAATACAATTTTAAAAGAATGGTATGTGTTTTATCAATAGTATAATAGATAATATGGAATCCCTTACATCAATAAAAGATGTAGGGGATTTTCTTATGCCAGTTGCCTCAAGTGATACAATTAGGGATGTATCAAGATAAATGGCTTAAATTAGAAAATAATAGTATATTATAAATTTAGTACATTCATATTAAATGGAAAGTAACTTAGGAACACACAGGATCATAAAAAGGAGGAATTATATATGATAGTAAAATGGGCAATAGGTGGTGCAGTAGTAGGAGCTATAGCAGCAGTAATGACAGGAACAAGTATCGGTTCAGGAATAATCTTTGGTGGAATAGTGGGTGTAGTATTTAGAAAATGGGTAGCAAGGACTCTTTGGATGTAGGAAAGAATGATAGTAAATAAGACCATTTAGAACACAGAAATCAACAATAGCATCTAATCTCAAATAAATGAGGCTAGGTGCTATTTTTATACCCAAAATTAAGTAGGAGAGGAATGAAAACAATGATAAAAAGTTTATTATCATCAATGGACTTTGAATATCTTGAAGTAAGAACAAAGAAAGCAATAGAGGAGTTTGGTATAGAGAACCTAATGGAATATACAGTAGATTCAGTTGTAGGTTGTGATATAGGGGACTTCTACAAAACTATAGTGGAGGGAGTAATCATTGAAGATACATATGTTGCCGTATCAGAGATAAGTGATGGTAAATACGAAGTAACCATTGAATTTGAAGGTAAAGACAGATGGTACATTAGCAGTTATGCGTGGGATTCAGTAGAAATAGTAATAGAGAATCTAATAAATAATGTAATGATACCACACATAAAAAGGGGGAGAATATCATGGGAAAATCAATATATTGCATAGGTAAAAACATAGGGGATCAATTGGTAATGAAGGTGTGTGAGGATATAGAAAAGAAGATACCTGCTAAAAGAGTAAGTATAGTATCAATAAAGATGGTGTGTGAAAGTAGCATTTTATATGCTGGAAGAAGAATTAATTCCCCCTCAGAAGGAGCAGAACTTGCTAGAGGATTCTTAGAAAATTGCGACAGGGAGGAGCTCATACTAATTTGTCTTAATAATAAGAATGAGCCAATCTCAGTCAGTACGATAAGTATTGGTTCATTGAATGCTTCAATAGTGCATCCACGTGAGGTATTCAAAGTGGCAATATTATCCAACAGCGCAAGCGTTATTCTTGCACATAATCACCCCTCAGGTGATACAACTCCGTCATCAGAAGACGTGAGTATAACTAAGCGATTAGTTGAGGCAGGTAAGATAATTGGCATACCGATTATCGATCATATTGTCATAGGGAAAGAATTTAGCTACTGCAGCCTGAAAGAAAAAGGAATGTTGTAGGAGAAGGAGATGGTTAAGATGTTTGATAAAAATAATAGGTACATCACTAGAGGAGTACAAGCTGATATACCATTGGAGTTACAATTATTTATGTGGTGTTGTATAGATAAATTAAAAGAGCAAGGGCTCAAACGTGATTATTTACAAATTTTTGAGCTAACGGAGCATAAAGCTGATGATATATTCTACCAGGTAATAGAACATAGAGAAGAGGTGCCAGAATACAATAAGACATATAAAATACTAGCAAAAGAAACTGTAAATGCAAAGGTATTTGTTATTAATGATGGTGAAGATGAGATAGGAAAAGGTTATTCAACAATGCTACTGGCAGAAGAATACTAAATGAGGCAGCAGTTTCGCTTCACTATTAGACGAACCCATAAAAGTCAACAGATTAAACAGTATTTGAAAGTAGTAGTAAATTCCGACAAAACGCTTGATATATAGTTTATTTCCTATTAAAATAATTAGAGGGAAATGAGGTATAAAATGGGGATAAAGTATTTAGCAAAACTAGTGAAATATATTAAAGAAGTCTATAAAATAGAGAGAGGGATTAGTAAATTAAGAGATAAAAGAAGAAAACCAATTTATAGTACAGGCGAAGTAATATTGCCTGTACTATTTGGGTTCATGATAAGAATCCAAAGTTTCAATGAATTAAATAATAGAATTAAGAGCAATGATTTTAGAAGACTTGTTTCTAGAAAAACAAAAATTCCACTTATAGATACAATACGAGATACTTTGAAAGGTATAAATGTACAGGGATTAGATGACATAAATGTAGGAATAATAAAAAAATCTGTAGAAAACAAAGTATTTAGAAAGGGAACAATTGAAGGATATAAGGTAGCGGCTATAGATGGAACCAAGATATTTGGAAGTAATAAAAAGAGTTGTGAGGAATGTATAGTTACAGTCAAGGGGGAGAAAAAGCATTATTCACATAGTGCAGTTTTTATATCTACTGTAGGAAAAAAGCCAAGACTTGTATTAGACTTTGAACTATACAAAGCTGGAGTGGATAGCTCAAAAAAGGCTGAAGGTGAACTAACTGTAGCAAAGAGGCTACTCGAAAAAGTAACTAATGAACATAAAAATCTAATAGATATTGTGGTTTATGATGCATTGGCATGTAATTCAGTATGGATAAATCATTGTTATAAATGCAACGTAATTGCTGTAGTTCAAGTTAAAAAAAATAATGTGAAGAGCATAAAAAGAATAAAAATAGAAACAAATAAAGAAGATAAAAAAGAAAATTGGTATGATAAAAATAGAGCATTAGAGATTAAAGCTTACGAAAAAAGTTTCTATATGGATAATGTAGACAGGCCATTAAGGTATGTAAAATTTACAAAGAAGAAAAACGACAAAGAGTATTCAAAAGTATTACTTATAACAACATCTTTTGAAATTCCACTTAAAGTATTGTATAAGATAATAAGTGCAAGATGGGATATAGAGAATAGTGTATTCAATAATTTGAAAACTTATTCTGCCTTAGATAGATGTTTTGTTCATAATATAAACGCAATAGAGGCCATATCATATTTAATGATAATCGCATCAAATCTAATGCAATTATTTATAAATAGAAGACTTAAAAGTTTTATAAAATCACAGAAAGAAGTAATCAGGCTGATAATTAAAGAGCTATATTTATTAAGGGAAAATAAAGAGTTAATTTTTAATACTACTTAGTATATAGACAATATAGTAAGCAATGGTACTTTGGGGTAATGGGGAGGGGGAAAGTCTGTTCATTTGTAAAGTAAAATAACAAATTATTCAAGTTATGATGTAAATGAAATTGGATTTAGTGGAGGAGCTAAAGTGCTTGCTTGAACCAATATATAAACTAGTTAAAATACAACATTTTGACAAGGGGACATATTCAGATTATGTGGCACTATCAACAAATCCTAAAAGTGTATTATCTGAAGGGAAATTTGCGGCTTATAGAAAAACATATAATCCTAGTCAATTATTTAAATATAATTCAGATAGCATTAATGGGATTATGAATCATATGAAAGCTGAAAAAGAAAAGGACAACTTGTATAAGATATATTACCTAAAAGATATAAATAGTGAAAATGAAAAAAATATGCAAACTATTGGATGGTTATTAAAAAAGATGGTAAATGGCTACTATATAATGATATTTAACGTTTAGATAGTAGATCTACATATGTCAAAAAATCAAAACATCAGCAAGGAGAAATACTAAAATAATATTTCTCCTTGCTGATAAACAAAACGCTTTAGTAACAAAGCTTAATAACATAAACAGCAGTATATGTTATTAATACTAGCATACAACAATTTTCTACACAATGCAACAACAATAATAAGGTAAGTAGAAGAAAGTGTGGATTTAATTGTACGCAATTCATATTAATTCAATTTAATTAAAAAATATTGCGAATATTTAAACGAAATATAAATATATATTTCTCAATATTTTAATGAAATGAATTCTTTTAGCTTAGCTATGCAGATTGTGCTAAATCCGTACTAATAGTATAATGAGGTAAAGAATTATTTTATAAATGATAAATAGAGTGAGTTCTACCAATCTAATAAAACTATGACTAGTTTAAATTGGATGCTTGTATTTATATAAGAATAAGACTGTAATACAAAGCTTAGTATTACATAATTAATTCACATTTTAATTTAGGGGGACAATTATGAAGGATGATGTAAAAAAAGCCAAATTAGAGCTTTACGTAAATGATGAACATGAAGCTGCGCATGCCATTTCAAAGAAAGAATTTTATAGTGATGAACTGGAATCACTACCAGATATTAGCAATGGTGATATAAATATAAGCACTACCTATGTATTTGATTTAGGAGATAAAGTGGAAGTAGGTGTTTATTTTAGAAATGCTCTCTCTAAAGTGATAAATTTTGATAAAGTACCGCTTAAGATAATGAATTCAAAGGATGAGGTTGTGGCTAAGCAAATTTTTACGCTTAGAGATGTGGGTGACATACCAGCTTATTCAGCGGTGCCATGGAAACTCTATTTTGATAAAATAAATGTTTTTACTGATGCAATATCGATTAAAGATGAATTGCATATAGTTTTCGACACAAATATAAAAGCATATAGTACTATCAAGATTAAATTTGATAATATTCCTAATAAACCTGAGTTTATTAAATTGAATAGATATTTGGATAAACTTCCACCTATGACTTCAGGAGAGATTAATATATCCTTATATGAAATTCAAAAGGCTGAAAATGGACAATTAGATGTTGCTTTAATAATAAGAAATGGGTCAGATAAAAAAGTGAAAATAGAAAAAATACCTATTATTATTAAAAATAATGCAAATAGTAGAATAGTATCTAAAGGAACATTTAATACAACGGATTTGGAGGTGGACTCATTAAAGGCGAGAGTTTTAAAGGTATCATTTAATTCTGATCAAATTACAGAATCTAATTTTAAACTAGAGAATTTATCTGTACTATTTAATGAATAATAAAATGATGCGGGTGGTTATTTTTTATTTCACAGTAATGATTTCGAAGGCGAGTAATTTAGTATGTTGTATGAACAGATTGATTGTAGTCTTTGGGGAATACTAGCAATATTGGTTGGCATTAATGATAACATGTATAACATTTACTAGAATTAATTATTAAGAATTAGAAGAAGTTTAACGGAGAATGTAGTAAATAGGACCATAAAAAAATATAAGAAGCATATAGGCATCTAATCTCTAATTAATGAGGGTGGGTGCTATTTTTATATTCAAACCGCTGAATTTTATAGATTTATTATATACTCGCGTAAAAGCTCAAATAGTAGTGAATTATACACAAAAACAATATACTAAAATAAAATTTTAGTATATAATTGTATTTTAAGGAATATTAAATCAAAAAGGGGACTAAATAATGACAAAAAGAGCAAAACAAACTATTTCATTTCTGATTTTTGTATTTACAATACTAATTGGATTTAACACAGTTGTATTTGCAGATGCTAGTAGTGGGGAATTAAAAACAGAGGTGAGGGGGTATGTCGATAGTGACACTACATGGACTGCTTCTAAGAGCCCATACTATATTACAGGAAAAATAACTGTTGCAGAGGGTGCTATACTTACTATAGAACCAGGCGTAACAGTTTATTTTGCTGATGAATACTATCCATGTGACTTAAGTGTTTATGGTAATTTAGTTATGAAGGGAACTACTGATAACAAAATAACACTGCAGTATGCCACAGATAAAGTTACAGGTGGAATTGTTTTTAATAACATTAATGGCCAAACTATTGAAAATATAGATTGCAAGGTTCCTATTACTTTAAATGGAAGTAATACTACTATTCAAAACTCTAATATCGGATCTATGTATATTACTGGAGATGGAAACAAGCTTCTTAATTTAAAAACTTATAATGATACTACTTATCTCAGTTCTAGTGCTTATAGAGGATTTACTCTAAAAGGTAACAAAAACGAAATTTTGAATTGCAAATTGAACATATATGGCGATGGGATCTATACCTTTATAAATGGTGATTATAATAGCATTATGAAATCTACTTTAAAATTTTATGCTAATGAAACTTATAATCAGGGTTATATATATGGTTACCCACATATAAAAGGGAACTATAATAACATAATACAAAATACTTTTTATTCACCAACCTATAACTTCACTTTATATCTTGAACAGAATAATAATTCATTTCATCATAATAATTTAAACGACACTGCTGTAATCGTACAAAAGGATGGTTTAACAAATTTAAAAGCTAATAATTATAATACTACTTACTATAATCCCAAAGGAGAAACTACCAACTCAATACCAGTCTACGCCCCTGTATCCAATAACCTAATTGACATCACGAAAGACTTAACTTTCGATGAAGCAGGCCCAATACTAAAAGCTTATACTCCATCAAAAACTCAAGTTGGAATAAATGAGGACGTTGCATTATCGGTAAGACTTACAGACGACTCTAATATCTTCGGCGTTTTCTGGGTAAAGGATCAAACATCAGGTTTCTTTAAGAACAATCAATTTACTTATGATGATAAAACTGATACTTACTCTATAGCAATGCATTATGATGCAGCAGGAGTAAACAAGCTTCCTCTACTTGCTTTAGTTGATGACTATAATAACATTACTTATGTAGATGTAGCTACATACCAAAGTGGTAAATTCAATAATTCAATTACAGTTGGTACTGCTGTAGCCTCTAATGATGCAAATTTAAAATCTATTTCGGTAAATGGAACTGTTATTCCTAATTTTATTCCATCTAATAAAACATACAGTCTTACATTACCAAAATCAACTTCATCGGATAAATTAGATGTTAAAGAATACAATGATAGTACTGCATCCGTATCAGTATCAGGAGATACTCTTGTTAATGGATCTGCTACTATTAAAATAATTGTTACCGCTCAGGATGGAATAACTAAAAATACTTATACCGTAAATGTAACTAAGGAGTCAGATACATCCACTGGAGGAACCATTATAAAAGGTGATGTAACTGGAGATTCAAAGGTTACTATTATGGACGCAGTTAAAATTGCAAAATATATTATAGGTTCTGAAACTTTAACTGATACTCAGATACTAGCTGCTGATTTTAATGGGGATGGAAAAGTTACCATTATGGATGCTCAAAAGATTGCATTATTTGTAGTAGGAAAATAATAAACTACAAACCAATCCATTAAAGACTAACCATAGGGGGCAAAAACTTGAAAATTAAAAAATACTTACTTGTAGTTCCATTTTTTATCTTCTTTTTTAGTATAACAACAGTCTGCTTTGCAGCTACAACCTACGATACTTGGACAAGTAAAACAGCGGTTTCATCTAATAAAATATGGTCTGTAAGTTTTACATCAGAGGCTAATTCAGCTGATGTAACAGATGCTCATATATATGTGAAAGATTCAAGCAATAATGTGGTACCTGTGACGCTTTCTTTATCTAGTGATAATGAAACAGTGTTGGTACAATCTTTAATATCTTATGAAGCTTCTAAAACTTATACTTTATATGTAGAAAACATGAAGTCTAAAACTGGAATTTCTTTAGCAAAAAATATAAAAATGAATTTCACTATTTCAAGTTCAAATACTTCAACATCTAAATATTCTTACGGTGTAATACAAAATATGGATGATGAGAATGGTCAAGTAATAGTAAATATTTTAGGAAAAGGACTTGTTAAATATGACTATACTGACGAATGGGCAAATTATGAAAATAATAGTATAGTAATGCTGGACAGCAGTGATAAGTTATTTATTTATGATAGTAAAAACTTTAAACAGGACAATCTATTTGACTATAAGGAATCAAAACTTAAGTTTTCTAATATAACTGGAAGCTATGACGTTGCATCTGATGTTTTAGTAGTTTTATGTGATAAGTCAGGTAATTACGTAAAACAGGGAGTTTTAAATGATTTAGTACAAGCAGTATCTAGGGAAGATGTAGCAACAGTCCTAATAGACCCTGATACAAACAAAATAAAAGTAATAGTCATAGAACAAGGAGGTGAGTAATTTATGAGAAAAAAATATAAAATATTATCTTTTCTTTTAATATTTTCAATGGTTCTATCCATAATAAACTTAGGAACAATAAAAACCTTTGCAAGTGATACTACAAAAATTTATTTTGATGATATCCAAGTTAAAACAGATGCTACATCTATAGTTATCCCTGTAAAAGTAGATGGTCTTTCTGATATCAATACTTTAGATGGAATATACATGGAAGTTTCTTATGATAACACTAAATTAACATATACTGGTTTAGAAAGTGGAAGCTCTGCGCCAGCCTTTCAATATAGTGCGAACCCAAGTGGAAATACTATTAAAATTAGTGGATTTTCTGCAGGTAGTGTAAAAAGTAATGGCGACATATTAAAGTTAAAATTTGATATAAAAGACAAAACTTTATCACCTAACTTTAAAATTAGCAAATGTGAAATCAATGATATAGCCACAACTATTCAAAATGGGACTATTTCAGTTCCTGTAGCTCAAACATCAACTAAGAATAGTATATATTTTGACAATTTGAATGTGGCAGCGGATAAGAGTGAATTTGTATTGCCAATTAAGATTAAAGGAATTACTTCAGACAAAGCTATAGAAGGAATTCTTTTAAAACTATCTTATGATGGACAAACAGTAAGCTATACAGGGTATGAAAATGGAACAGAAGCACAAGGATTCCAATTCTTTGATAACAATACCTCAAATAATCTTAGCATCACAGGATTTGGAGCATCTTCTATAAAAACAGATGGAGAACTTCTAAAATTAAAGTTTAAAATATTGAATAAAAATAACCCTATTAATATTAGTATAGTTAAGGCACAAGCTAATGATATTAATGCGGATATTCAAAATGGAGTTATATCTGTTGCCTCTGGAAATACAACAAATAATACGAAAGTATATTTTGCAAATACAACGGTTGCTTCAACTGATGACACACTTATAGTTCCTGTAAAAATTATGGGTCTTACTAGTGATAACTCAATGCAAGGTATATTATTAAAACTTGAATATGATAACATCAATTTAGATTATCAAGGTGTAGATGTAGCAAGTAGGACAACTGGTTTCCAATATTTTGATAATAAAAAAAATAACGCTATAACTATTACGGGATTTGGTACAAATGGATTAAAATCCGATGGAGAAATACTAAATCTAAAATTCAAAGTACTAAAAAGAGTAAACCCAACTTCTGTAACTATTAAACAAGTTCAGATTAATGATGTTGATGTTACAGCTCAAAGTGGTAGTATAACATTTGCAGATGCTCCAGTTGCAACTTCTGGTTTAAAGGATTTCACTATAAATAGCGGTAAAGTAGTTATAGCGAGTTCTAGTCTATTTGATTATAGTGTTAGTGTAGATAAAATAAGTGATCTTACTGTAGCTGCAACAACAGTTGATAGCAATGATTCTATTAATATAGATAAAGGTAGTTTTAATGCTAATGGTATTGCTAAAGTTACAATTAAAGTTATGTCAGCAAAAAATCCTTCTGACATAAAGACATATAACATAACTGTAGTTGCGAAAACTGCAACTGAGAGTTCTGATTTGAAAAACATTAGTGTGAATGGTAAACAAATATCAGAATTTGATAGAAACACCCTAAATTATAATGTAACTATATCTAACCAAATAAAGTCATTAAATATACAAGCTAATTCAGTAGATACCACAAATACAGTTAGAATAAGTGGGAATTCTTTAGATAGCACTGGAAATGCCACAGTAACTATATCGGTTGTAACACCGTCTGGAGCAGTAAAAAATTATATAGTTAATATAACTTCACAATCAGATGGCGATGTTTTTAAAATTATAGCTATGAATCCAGGTGAAGACGCTGTAAATGTGACCGTGGATTCAAACATAATAATTCAATTTTCCAAAGAACTTTACAGCTTAACTGCTGATGAAAATTCAATTTATATTCTTGATAAAAACGGTGTAGGAGTTCCAGCTAGTGTAAAACTAGATCTGAATGGAACTAAAGCAACAGTTCATCCGTATTCAAGTTTACAATATAATACTGAGTATACAGTAGTTGTTTCACAAGACTTGAATAGTAAGGATGAGGAACCCTTTCCTAATAAAGTCTCATGGAAATTTACAACAGCTGAATTTGCTCCAACACCTGTTGTTGTTCCTAATAAGCCAACAGTGTTAAAAGGAACTTCATTATCATCTTTCTCCATAAAGTGGACATGGACAGATAATAGCACTAATGAAACGGGCTTCTTAATAAAAGATGAGAATGGTAAAACTATTCAAAAAATAGATAAAGCAAATAGTAATTTATATACAGAAACTGGGCTTAATCCAAACACAGAATATAAGAGAACTGTATCTGCCTACACTGTAGATGATTTGGGAACAATAGTAGAAAGTGATCCTTCACTTCCAGCTTCTGTGAAAACAAAAGCATTTAAACTTAAACCTATTGTAATATTTGCAAGGGTTAACGAAATAACATCAGAAAAAATAATTTGGAGATGGTATCAAAAGGGCGATACCTCAACTGAAATCAAATTATATGATAAGGATATGAAATTAGTAGACTCCGTAAGTGCATCTTCACAAAAATATGAAGACAACATTGATATAGACAAAAATGATGCTGAATTTGTAAGATACTTTACAGTATACGATCCTACTCTAATGGTAGAGAGTGCGCCTTTTAAAGCGACTGTAGTTAATCCATACTATGGAACTGGCAAGAGCTTAAATGCTCCAATAGCAAAAGCAAGTTCTATTGCTAATGGAACAATAACTCTAACTATTAAAGATAAATCTAGAGATGAACAAGGTTTTAGAATTTATAGAACAAATGTAGCAGGACAGATTCAAGAGATGGTACAGGAGGCGCCTACCAGTGATGCTAATGGCATTAACGAGAACATTGGGGTAAAGATTACTGGACTTGATACTCTAGCCACCTATTATTATGTTGTAAAAGCTTATAATAGTACAAGTGAGGGAGATACTTCTGAGGTTATATCAGTAAACGGTCAATAATTAAAACTTGAGACATGAAGTAATCTAGAGTTGTTTGCAAAGACACTCAACATCCATAAATCTAAGCTTAAACTAAGCTAATTTTTTTAGCTTAGTTTAAGGTAAAATTTTAAATTTATTTAAAAGTTTATTATATATCATGGTATTGTTAAATTATAATATAGGGGGATAAATACTAATGAAAAAGAAAAAATTATATGCGGGGTTATCAAAGTTTGTAATAGCTGTAATGGTTGCATCATCATCAGTTAGTGGGGTT